>CAVROW010000004.1:0-333450 GCA_963722995.1 uncultured Solirubrobacterales bacterium
CGAGCCGCCTCGGCGCGCCATGCGCCCCGTGCGGCCTGCCAGGCCCGGTCGACGTTCTAGTGCCCTAATAGTTTGAGAAAAGGGCTCCCTAGAAAGGAGGTGATCCAGCCGCAGCTTCCGCTACGGCTACCTTGTTACGACTTCACCCCAGTCGCGAGCCCCACCTTCGACGGCTCCCTCCCAAAAGGGTTAGGCCACCGGCTTCGGGTGTTGCTCACTCCCATGGTGTGACGGGCGGTGTGTACAAGGCCCGGGAACGTATTCACCGCGGCAGTGCTGATCCGCGATTACTAGCAACTCCGCCTTCATGCAGGCGAGTTTCAGCCTGCAATCCGAACCGAGACGCGCTTTAAGGGATTCGCTCCACCTCGCGGTCTTGCAACCCTCTGTACGCGCCAATGTAGCACGTGTGTAGCCCTGGACATAAGGGGCATGATGACTTGACGTCATCCCCACCTTCCTCCGGTTTGTCACCGGCAGTCTCGCATGAGTCCCCAACTAAATGCTGGCAACATGCGACGGGGGTTGCGCTCGTTGCGGGACTTAACCCAACATCTCACGACACGAGCTGACGACAGCCATGCACCACCTGTGATCCTGCCCCGAAGGGAGACCGTGTTTCCACGGCTGTCAGGAACATGTCAAGCCCAGGTAAGGTTCTTCGCGTTGCGTCGAATTAAACCACATGCTCCGCTGCTTGTGCGGGCCCCCGTCAATTCCTTTGAGTTTTAGCCTTGCGGCCGTACTCCCCAGGCGGGGCACTTAATGCGTTAGCGTCGGCACGGAGGGAGTCGACACCCCCCACACCTAGTGCCCATCGTTTACGGCGTGGACTACCAGGGTATCTAATCCTGTTTGCTCCCCACGCTTTCGCGTCTCAGCGTCAGTACCGTCCCAGCGAGCTGCCTTCGCCATTGGTGTTCCTCCTGATATCTGCGCATTTCACCGCTACACCAGGAATTCCACTCGCCTCTTCCGGACTCTAGCTCGACAGTATCCGCCCGCCTCCCGGGGTTGAGCCCCGGGCTTTCAGAGCGGACTTACCGAGCCGCCTACACGCTCTTTACGCCCAATGATTCCGGACAACGCTTGCCCCCTACGTATTACCGCGGCTGCTGGCACGTAGTTAGCCGGGGCTTCTTCTGAAGGTACCGTCACTCCAGCCGGCTATTCACCGGCGAAGCTTCGTCCCAACTGAAAGGGGTTTACAACCCGAAGGCCTTCTTCCCCCACGCGGCGTTGCTGCGTCACGCTTTCGCGCATTGCGCAAGATTCCCCACTGCTGCCTCCCGTAGGAGTCTGGGCCGTGTCTCAGTCCCAGTGTGGCTGATCGTCCTCTCAGACCAGCTACCCATCGTAGCCTTGGTAAGCCTTTACCTCACCAACAAGCTAATGGGCCGCGGGCCCATCCCGATGCGGAGGCCGAAGCTTCCTTTCCCCAGTGGCCTTATGGCCGGAGGGCACATTCGGTATTAGCCCGAGTTTCCTCGGGTTGTCCCAATCATCGGGGCAGGTTACCCACGTGTTACTCACCCGTTCGCGGCTTTGCCCCGGGCCGAAGCCCGGTTCGTCGCTCCACTTGCATGTGTTAGGCACGCCGCCAGCGTTCGTCCTGAGCCAGGATCAAACTCTCCGTGAAGAACTACCCGACGACCGATCAGGGACCGACCGCCGTTCACAAAGAGTCGTCAGGTCCGGCCCGCCATGAGCGGACACGACCCACCGGATGGTGGGCGGACCCGGGCCTGTCCCTGGTGGGATCAGACCCTCGCGTCCACACGAGGGAGCTCATGTACACCACGGGCTCCGGGACGCAAGACGGGGTTAATCCTGGAACCGCCGATCGAAGCCGACCCGGCAAGCGGGCCATATCGAGCGACGGTGTCGAACCTGGACACACTCCTCGACCGAGGGGTCGGTCGAGAGGTGCGCATGCTGTTGAGTTTTCAAAGACCGTCGCACCTCTTCGGGAGGGGTGCTCCCTCCTATCGGCGCGCCGGGATCGAGACTCGACCCCGAGCGGACAGCTGAGTATAGCGCGCGGCCTGCCCAGCTGGGAAGCGCCAACTCGTGCGACGAGCGGCTCCTCCTCGGCCGGGATCGTAGCCGAACGAGCGCGCGGGCGCCGAGTCGCGAGCCGGCGGCGGAGCGGATGCTCGCCGGTGGCGGAACAGAGCCGCACGCGCGGTGGATCGCGACTGCAAGAAGGCCGCCGCGGATGGCCCCGTCAGCGGACCGGATTCCTGGTTTGGAAGCTGGGGTAGCGCCTGGATTCAGGACCCCAAACAACGCGACGGGAGACGGCGCGATGGCGTTTCGATTTTCGAACGGAGAGGCGGCAGATCAGGGCGTTCGGCGGATCGCCGCCCAGCAGCTGGACCGCGCCATCACCGAGCTCACCGACGGCATCAAGGCCGATCCCGTGGAGGCCGTTCACGCCGCGCGCAAGGCGTTGAAGAAGGAGCGCTCGCTGCTGCGGCTGGCCCGAGGCTCGATGAAATCCTCCGCCCGCCGGCGCGAGAATGCCGGGTTCCGTGACGCGGGCCGGCGGTTGTCGGCCGCCCGGGACGCCGAGGTCATGATCGAGGCGCTCGAGAGCCTGTCCGAGCGCTACGCCGGACAGCTCCCGGAGAGGACCTTCACAACGATCCGCCGTCATCTCGACGACCTCGGGCAGGGTCCGCGCCGATCGCTGATGGAGTCGGGCCGCACGGGCGAAGTCGCCGATGAGCTGAAGGCGGCGCGCACGCGGACCGCGCAGTGGAAGATCAAGCACGGCGCCTGGAAGGCGATCGACGACGGCCTGCTTCACAGCTATACGCGCGGCCGGCGGGCGTTCATTCGGGCGAAGGGCGATCCAACGACCGAGCGGCTTCACGAGTGGCGTAAGCGCGCCAAGGACCACTGGTACCACCTGCGGCTGCTCGGGCCGATCGCTCCCCGCACGATCAAGGGCCATGCAAAGGACGCCCACGTCCTATCGGACCTGCTGGGCGATGACCACGACCTGGCGGTGCTCCGAGAAAGGCTGATGAGCGCCGGCCCGGAACTCCCAGTCGACGTCGACGCGGTGATCGCCCTGCTCGACCACCGCCGGGGCCAGCTCCAGGCGCAGGCGATCCTCGTCGGCGAGCGCGTGTACGCCGAGAAGCCGAAGGCGTTCGCGCGCCGGATACGGGCCTACTGGAAGGCGTGGCGGGCCGAGTCCCGGGCCGAGTCATCGCAGCACCCGGGCGAGCTCGCCGAACTGACGCGCCGCCCGGTGGCGCTGTAGCGCGACGGGTCACCCAGCCCCCGGGTGGACATAGATCGGTGCGCACCGATCCGATGGGGTCCCCGCGGGCACCTAGGACGGGCGAGCAAAGGGGTGGCGGTGATCGGGGTCGCCCAGCCGCGTCACGAGAGCACCTGCACGGTGACCATCCGGTGGCGCGGCCGGTCATCGAAGTCGATCAGCACGAGCTGCTGCCAAGTGCCGAGCGCGAGCTGACCGTCCACGAGCGGCACCGACTCAGACGGCCCGATGACCGCCGCGCGGAGATGCGCATGGGCATTGGTGTCCCTGTTGCGCACGTTGTGCTCGTAATCGCCACGAGCGGGGATCAGCCGGTCGAGCAGCGCTTGGAGGTCACTCACGCCGCCCGGCTCGTACTCCATCGTGGTCACGCCCACGGTCGAGCCGGTGGCGAACACGCTCACCAGCCCCCGGTCCACGCCCGAGGTCCGTACCACGCTGCTCACTCCGGGAGTGATGTCGACGATGTGCCCGTTGCCCGGAGTCTCCAGCCGCAGCAGCCCGGCGTGGACCGCCACCGCTAGCTCACCTGGACGCGCGCGAAGCGGCGCTTGCCGAGCTGGAGCACCTTCCCGTCCAGCTCGCCGGCCGGCACATCGAGCGATCCGTTGGCGAGCCGCTCCCCATCCACGCGCACGCCGCCCTGGGCGAGGTTGCGGCGCGCTTCGGAGGTAGAGATCCCGAACGCCGAGGCGAGCAGCGCGGGCAGGTGCACGAGATCCTGGTCGGCGGGCCACCGGACCGTCGCCATCTCCTCCGGAGCCTCTCCACGGACGATCACGCGGTCGAAGTGCTGCTCCGCGCCCGCCGCTGCTTCGTCGCCGTGGTAGCGCGCCGCGAGCGCCCGCGCCAGAGCGCGCTTGGCGTCCCGCGGCCCCAGCCCCTCGGGCGTCGAGCTCCCGAGCAGGAGCTCGTACCAGGAGCCGATCGACGAGTCGGGGATGCTCATCGTCTTGCCGTAGATCTCTTCCGGCGCCTCGGTCACGCCGACGTAGTTGCCAAACGACTTGGACATCTTGCGCTCGCCGTCTAGTCCGGTGAGGAGCGGCATCGTCAAAACGACCTGCTCAGGCTGACCGTAGGCGCGCTGTATGTCGCGGCCGAGCAGCAGGTTGAACTTCTGGTCGGTCCCGCCAAGCTCGACGTCAGCGCGCACGGCGAACGAGTCGTAGCCCTGGAGCATCGGGTACAGCAGCTCGAGCACGGAGATCGGCTCCTGCGCCGCGAAGCGCTTGGCGAAGTCGTCGCGCTCGAGCATCTGCGCCACCGTGGCGTGGCGGAGCAGCCCGAACAGCTTCTCCACCGGCATATCGAGCCACTCGCTGTTGAAGCGCACCTCGAGTCCGTCCGAGCTCAGCACCTTCGAGGCCTGGCGCTGGAAGGTTCGCGCGAAGGCGTCGATCTCGCTCGGATCGAGCATCGGTCGCGTGGCGGAGCGACCGCTTGGATCGCCCACCCGCGCCGTGTAGTCGCCGACGATCAGCACGACCGTGTGACCGAGGTCCTGGAACTCACGCAGCTTCTTGAGCACGACGGTGAAGCCGAGGTGGATGTCGGGCGCCGTGGGGTCGATCCCGAGCTTGACCCGCAGCGGCCGGCCCTTCGCGAGACGTGCCTCGAGCGCCCCCTCGGGCAGGCAATCCACCGTGTTCCGGGTCAACCAGGCGGCGGCCCCCGCCGGCGTCGAGCGCTCGGAATCCATCTGAGCCAATGCTAGACTCTCGCGCCGCACGGGACCCTTCGTCCGATGCCGCCTGGATGCGGTCCCGCTTTGGGCGTGCCGGCGTAGAGCTGCCCGCTGGGCGCCGTCGATGCACGTTGGATCGTATGACCGACGTAGAGATCCCGACACAGGGCGAGGGCCCGGGGGCCCCCATCCCACTCGAACCGCCGCGCCGGCGCCGGCGCGGCCGAGGCGACCGCGGCGGGCGCGCCAAGCCGCGGGTGCGCAAGCTCCGCCTGCTCGCCGTGCTGCTCGGACTCGGCGTGCTGGCCGCGATCTCGACCGTCTACGGCGTGCTCATGGCGGTCGCGTCGGACATACCGCAGATCGAGAACCGCCAGCAGTACAAGCTGACGACGAACTCGTTCCTCTACGACGACCACTGGCGGCCGATCGGGGTGCTGGAGCCGCCCAACCAGCCGGTGATCGACAGCTATCAGCAGGTCTCTCCGTGGATGCGCCGCGCGATCGTGTCCGTCGAGGACAAGCGCTTCTGGAGCGATCCCGGCGTCGATCTGCGGGGTATCGCGCGCGCGTTCGTATCCGACGTATCCGGCGGGCCCGTGCAGGGCGGCTCGACGATCTCGCAGCAATTCGTGAAGAACGCGCTCCAGGCGGAGAACAACCGGACGGTCCTGGAGAAGCTGCGCGAGGCGGCGATCGCCTACCACCTGACCCGCCGGTGGAGCCCGCGGAAGATCCTGACCGAGTACCTGAACACGATCTACTTCGGCAACGGCGCCTACGGCGTGGAGTCCGCGGCGCGCGTGTACTTCGGCAAGGTGCACGGCTTCGATTCGGGCGCGAGCGCCACCGGCTCACCGGGCAGCAGCTGCGGCGACAGCACACCGGCGGCCCCGCAACCGAAGTGCGCCTCGCTCCTGACCCCGGCGGAGTCGGCGCTGCTGGCGGGCATGGTCGCGAACCCCACCGCCTTCGACCCCCTCGCCCATCCTCAGGCGGCGACCGGGCGGCGCGATCTCGTCCTGCGCGACATGTTCCAGCAGCGTTACCTGACCCGCGCGGAATACGACACTGCTCGCGCCACCCCGCTGCCGACGGCGAGCGACATCCAGCAGCCGTCAGAGCCGGGAGCGGCGCCGTACTTCACGAGCTGGCTACGCCCGCAGCTGCTCGGCGCGGTGGAACGCGCCAGCGGCGTCTCGCCGAACGTCGCCGAGTACCGCACCTACTACGGCGGGCTGAAGATCCGCACGACGCTCGACCTCCAGCTCCAGCGCGCCGCCGACGAAGCGATCTCCTCGGAGCTGCCCACCGGCCAGGGGCTCCCGAGCGCATCCATGGTCGCGATCGACAACAAGACCGGCGAGGTCCGGGCGATGGTCGGCGGCCCGATCGTCGATGGCCGAGAGGATTTCGCGCACTCGCCGTTCAACCTGGCGACCGAGGGTTACCGGCAGCCGGGCTCCTCGTTCAAGCCATTCACCCTCGCCGTCGCGCTCCAGTCCGGCTACTCGCCGGACTCGATCATCGACTCCGCGCCGCAGGACTTCATCGTCCCGAACAGCGGCGGCAAGGAGCACTTCATCGTCCACAACTTCGGCAACACCTACTCGGGTCCGATCACGCTGGCCGAGGCCACCGCGATCTCCGACAACTCCGTCTTCGCGCAGGTCGGGATCAACGTGGGAACGAAGCGGATCGCGCGGATGGCCCACACGCTCGGGATCCGCTCTCCGATTTCCACCAACTACGCGATGATCCTGGGCGGTCTGAAGGTCGGCGTCAGCCCGCTCGACATGGCCCACGCCTACGAGACTTTCGCCACCGGCGGCAACCGGGTCTTCAATCCCGCCCTCGGCGCTCCTGACGAGGGCCCGACCGGGATCGCCGAGATCCAGTGCCCGCCCCACGAGTGCCGCACCGCCGTCGTCACCGATCAGCCCGTCTATCAGCGCGTGCTGCCGGGCAGCGTGGCGAGCACGATCCACGACCTGCTCGCCGGCGTGGTCCAGAACGGCACCGGTACCCAGGCCGCGATCCAGGGCGTCGACGTCGTCGGCAAGACCGGGACCACGACCAACTACGCCGACGCGTGGTTCGTCGGCTGGACGCCACAGCTCACCGTCGCCGTATGGGTGGGCTTCCCCAACAAGCTCGTCCCGATGAGCACGCTCTACAACGGCCAGCCGGTCGAGGGCGGGACCTATCCCGCGATCATCTGGCACAGCTTCATGGTTCAGGCGCTCCAGATCCTGGCCAGCGAGTCACCGCAGAAGCAGAACCAGACGACCACCACTTCGAGCAGCACGGACACGACCGGCTCCGGATCGAGCAGCAGCTCGGGGACGTCGGGGAGCTCGGGCGCGGCAAGCACGCCCTCCACCACTCCGGCCACGCCGACGACGGCGGCAGGCACCGGTGGCGGCGGAACCGGCGGCGGCACCGGCGGTACCGGCGGCGGCGGAGCCGGCGGCACGGGTGGCACCGGAAACGGCGGTGGCGGCGCCGGCGGAGGCGCCGGCGGCGGCGGGCGGCGGCACCGGCGGTGGCGGCGGCACCGGCGGTGGCGGCGGGACTGGCGGCGGCACCGGCGGGGGCGGTGGCGCGGCGGCACCGGTGGTGGCGGCGGAACCGGCGGAGGCACCGGCGGCGGAGGCACCGGCGGATCCGGTGGCGCGTCGCCCGGCGGCCATTAGCCGGCGCCAGGGATCGATCAGGCTCCGCTGACGGCCCGGCGCCGGCGCCTTCCGGGGCGGCCCCCGGCCCCCACGGGGCGTGAGAGGAAGCGGCTGCCGGCGGCACAGAAGCGCCACGGGAGCTCGACGGCCTTGGTGATCCCGATGCGCCGATCGCTGAGGACGGCGACGTCTCGCCACGCCGCCGAGCGCGCCGAGATGACGACCGGACCGGCACGCAGATCGCCCCCGTTCTCCGAAAGATCCACCCCGAGCGCCTGGGTGAGCTTGCCAGGGCCGGAGCAGAGCCCCTCGAGGCGCTCGATCCCCCGCCGCGACTGCATCAGCTCCACACCCTCGACCGGCTCGAGTGCCCGGATCAGGACCGCCGCGCCCACGCCTTCCGGCTCGCATACCGCATTCAGGCAGGCGTGGATCCCGTAGGAGCGATACACGTAGGCCCGGCCGGGCGGCCCGAACAGCACTCGGGTCCGTTCGGTAAGCCCGACAAAGGCGTGGCACGCCGGCTCGGAGTCGTGGTAGGCCTCGGTCTCGACGATCACGCCGGCGCACTCGCCGTGGGCGAGCACGCAGCCGATCAGGTCCTGCGCGACCTCCAAGACGGGTCGCTCATACCAGACCCGCCTCACGAGGACAGAGCCGCGCGCGCCCGCTCGAGCTGCTCGCGCACCCGCTGGAGGCTCGTGCCGCCCTCGGAAACCTTCGACTCGAGCCAGGCGCCGTCGCGCAGCACGGCGTAGAACTCCTCGTCGAGCAGCGGCGAGTGTGCCGCCAGCTGCTCGCGGGTGAGCTCCGACAGCTGCTTTCCCTCCTCGACCGCCACCCGAACCAACCCGGCCACCACGCCGTGGGCCTCGCGGAACGGCATCCCCCGGCGCACGAGCAGATCGGCCACGTCGGTCGCGGCCAGGAACTCGTCGGAGGCCGCGTCGCGCATCCGCGCGCGCCGGAAGGCGATCCCGTCGAGCATTCCCCGCGCGGCGACGAGCGAGAGCTCGAGCGAGTCGGTGGCGTCGAACAGGTGCTCCTTGTCTTCCTGAAGGTCCTTGTTGTAGGTCAAGGGCAGCCCGTGCATCACGCCGTGCAACGCCACCAGGTGGGCCGCCAGTCGCGGTGCCTTCCCGCGCAACAGCTCGGCCGCGTCCGGGTTCTTCTTCTGCGGCATGATCGACGAGCCCGAGGCCCACGCGTCTGCGACCTCGCAGAAGCCGAACTCCTCGCTCGACCAGAGCACGATCTCCGACCCGAGCCGCGACAGGTGCGTGGCGCAGGTGGCGGCGGCGGCCAGGTAGTCGAGGACGAAGTCACGGTTCGAGACGGCGTCGATCGAGTTCTCGGCCACGGCCACGAACCCGAGCTCGCGCGCCACCAGCCCGCGGTCGGTGGCGAAGTTCACACCCGCGAGCGCTCCGGCACCCAGCGGCAGCGCGGCGGTCGCGGCGACCACGCCGTACATCCGCTCGCGGTCGCGGACCAGCATCCAGAAGTACGCGAGCAGGTGATGGCTCAGGTACACCGGCTGGGCGCGCTGGAGGTGGGTGTAGCCGGGCATCGGCCAATCGAGATGGGCCTCGGCCAGCTCGGTCAGCCTCCTGGCCACCGCCTCGATGGCGTCGACCGCCCGGAATGCATGGGCGCGCACGTACAGCGCCATGTCGGTCGCCACCTGATCGTTGCGCGAACGCGCGGTGTGCAGCTTCCCTCCCACGGCGCCGGCGATCTCGGTGACGCGACGCTCGATCGCCATGTGGATGTCCTCGTCGCCCTCGGCGAACGGGAACGTCCCGTCGCGGAGCTCGCCCGCCACCTTCTCGAGCGCGGCCAGGAGCTGATCGCGCTCCTCCTCGCTGATGATCCCCTGGGCGGCGAGCATCGTCGCGTGCGCGCGCGACTGCTCGACATCGTAGGGCCCGAGGCGCCAGTCGAAGCCGATCGAGTCGTTGAGGGCGCGGAAGTCCGCGTGCTGGGGCTCGGCGAAGCGCGACACGACCACGGCATACTACGAACGGAGCCGGTTATCACAGACCGGGGCGGGGAAACCTGGAGACGAGAGGGTGTCGTGGCGTCACAGAAAGGATGCCCGTGAAGATCTCGTTTGCGTCTCCCACGACGTTGGATTCGCCTGAGCACGTCGCGTTGGCTGAGGAGCTCGGGTATGACCGAGCCTGGCTGTATGACACGCCGCAGCAGAGTCCCGATGTGTGGATGATGCTCGCGCTGGCGGCGCAACGTACGGAGCGCATCGGCTTGGGCCCGGGCGTCCTGGTGCCGAGCCTGCGCCACCCGATGGTGAACGCCGCGGCTACCGCCGCGCTGGCCACGCTGGCGCCGGATCGCGTGGCGGTCGCCTTTGGCACAGGGTTCACGGGACGGCGCGCGATGGGCTATCGCGCGATCAAGTGGGCCTACATGGATTCCTACATTCGCGCCTACCGCGGTCTGCTGCGGGGTGAGACGGTGGAGTGGGAGGGCGCTCGGATGCGCATGCTCCATCCCCCCGGCCACGCGGCGCCAAGGCCGGTCGAGGTCCCGGTTCTGATCAGCGCGCTCGGACCCAAGGGCGGATCGGTCGCGCGCGAGCTGTCCGACGGGTTGTTCGCCACCATGTCGGTGCCGGAGTTCGCGAAGGAGTTCGAGTCGGTGTCGTTTCTGTTCTGGGGAACGGTGCTCGACGACGGCGAGGATCCTGGCTCTGAGCGAGTTCGTGAGGCGGGCGGCCCCGGGCTCGCGCTGGCCTACCACGGCGCTTTCGAGTTCGGCTCGCCGCTGTCCGAGCTACCCGGCGGAAGCGAGTGGGAGGCGGTGATCCAGCGCGCCAATCCCGATGAGCGGCACCTCGCCGTCCACGAGCAGCACTGCGTTGGCCTCAACGCGGCCGACGCGGCGGCGTGGGAGGCGGGCGGGCACGCCATGCTCGAGCAGGCGACCGTCAGCGGAAGCGCCGATCAGGTCGCCGGTCGGCTCGGTGAGCTCGCGGACGCGGGTGTGACCGAGCTCGTCTACCAGCCCTGCGGGCCGGATATCCGTCGCGAGCTGGAGAGGTTCATGGCCGCCGCGCGTTCGGCCGTCGCCGCCTGAGGCTGAGCATGAGCAGCAAGCGAACGCTGAGAACGCTGTTCGAGGGCGGCAGCTACTTCGAATGTCCTCGCTGGCATGAGAACCGGTGGTGGGTCTCGGACTTCTACCGTCACGCGGTCTACACCTACGATCAGGACGGACGCGAGCAGGTCGTGCTCGAGGTCCAAGCCCAGCCATCCGGGCTGGGGTGGCTGCCGGACGGCCAGCTGCTCGTGGTCTCGATGAAGGACGGCCGGGTGCTACGTCGCAGTGCAGAGGGCAACGTCGACACCCACGCCGAGCTCTCCGAGCTGGCCGAGCGGTCACCTCAACGACCTGATCGTCGACTCCGGGGGCCGAGCCTTCGTGGGCAACTTCGGCTTTGACCTGATGGGCGGCGGGCAACCGGCAACGGCCGGCCTCGCGCGCATCGACCCCGACGGCTCCGTCTCCGTCGCGGCGGAGGACCTCTGGTTTCCGAACGGGATGATGATCACCGACGACGGGACGCTGATCGTCGCCGAGACGTTCGCCGCCCGGCTGACCGCGTTCGACATACAGCCCGACGGGTCACTGGCGGACCGCCGCGTGTGGGCCCAGGTCGAGCCGGCGCCCGAACCGGCCGATGCCGAGACGATGCTCGGCGCGGTCAGCTTCGCTCCAGACGGCTGTTCGCTCGACGCCGAGGGCCACGTGTGGGCGGCCAACGCTCTCGGCGGGAACCTGTGCCGCGTCGCCCCCGGCGGCCGGATCGTCGAGGAGGTCGCGATGCCTGAGGGCCTGGGAGTCTTCGCCTGTGGGCTCGGTGGCGAGGATGGTCGTACGCTCATCGCGTGCGCAGCGCCGGACTTCTACGAGGAGGCGCGCGCCGCCGCGCGCGAGGCGGTGCTGCTGACCACCACCGTCGAGGTCCCGCACGCCGGGCGACCCTGACGCGCGCCGGGCCACCCGCAGGCGTCAGCCCGTAAACGGCGGCCGGGACGCGCCCCCCGGCGCCCCCGAGCCACCGGGGCGCCCGGTCCCGATGACCGCCGGCAGCCCGACGTTGCCCGCCTCGTCGACGGCGCGGATCGCCACGTAGCGCCCGACTCCCGGCGGCAGCCCGAACTTCTGCAGCACGCCGGCCACGGCCGGCGCCGGCGCGCCCGTCAACGCGCGCGCGGCGGCGAAGTTCTCCGGGGTGATCGGGTGGTTGGAGGTCACGAGCTGGTACCGCGTGGCCCGCCCGCACATGAGATCGCCTCCCGGTGCCACGAAGCTCACGCACGGATCCCGAGCGCCGCACACGCATGGGCACCCCGGGGTCGACGGCGTCGACGACGTAGTCGCCGGAGTTCCAGTTGTCGTGGTGGAAGCGTGGCGAGGAGCTGGGCGAGCACGCGGACGCCGGCGTCGAGTAGACCGACAGCGTTCCGCTGCGGGTGATCGTGACGACGTCCTTGCGGGCCCCGGGCGAGTAGTCGAGCGTCCCGAACGAGCCGAGCGTCGGCGTGGCGATGATCCAGTCGCCGGTCAGCTTGGGCCAGGCCGAGCTCGCCGGCAGGCCGTTGGCCCCGAACGCGTACAGGTCGAGCGACGAGGTGCCGCCGAGCACCTCCTGCGCCGGCCCGGTCGTGATCGCCCCCACCACCGGACCGGTGAGGAACTGCAGGTCGTTGACCTCGCCGGGGAACCCCGGGCGCTGCTGGCCGCTCGCCACGTTCCACGAGGCCACGAAGTCCTGACCGCCCTGGTAGTCCGGCAGCGCCACATCCAGGGTGCGCAGCAGACCGGCCTCGGGCATGAAGTAGTCGATGCTCCGCCCGTCGAGCGTGCCGAACGCGCCGTAGCCGACGGCCGAGAACGCGGGATGGTCGTACTGGCCGTTGCCGGCGCTGAAGTCCGTCTCGAGCGTGTTGTCGCGGCCGGTCGGGTCGGTCCCGTAGCAGGAGCTCCCGTTCGGGTTGAACACGTACGACGGGCCCGCGTCCGGCGTCACGCCGATCTTCATCCCGTGGCCGCCGTTGGGACACGTCAGCGGCGCCACCACGGGCGACCCGTCGACCCCCTCCCCCACGTCGGGCAGCAGCCCCCGGTCGATGATCCCCACCTTCTTGGGCCATCCGGGCTCGAACGCGCTCGAGTGGCACGTCCCACCCGAGCAGGTCATCCGGCCGCCCGTCGCCTTGATCGCGTACACGCGGCCATTGGCGAACGGGAGCAGGCCGGTGGCGCCGAGCACGCCGAGCGAGGCGTTGGTCAGCGCGCCGGCGTTGATCGGGCCCTCGTCCCCGGTGTTCACGGCGTACTCCTCGTTGGTCCCGACGAAGATCTCGGGCTTGCCGCCCACCTCGGCGATCGCCGGCGTGTCGACGATCTTGCCCTGATCCTCATCGATTCCGGGGTTCCTCGACGCGCGCACAGGGCTGAACGTCAGCCGGTTCGTCAGCGGGTCGACCGCGCTCAGCTTGTCCGGATCGGCCACGAGCACGGGGAACCCGGGGAGCGCGCTGCCGCCCAGACGCCGCTCGCTCGGCCGCCACGCATACACATGGCGATCGTCGCCGGCGACCACGATGTCGAGCCCTGGTCCCTTCGACAGCCGCCCGAGCACGGGCGAGGCAAGGAACCCGCGTTCGGTCCGGTCGCGCGGCCCCGCCCGCACTGTGTGGAACGGAGTCAGCGGCGCACCCGAGAACGCGGGGTTCGAGTGCTCCAGGAACACCAGCCGTCCGCGCGAATCCCACGCGTAGACGTTGCCGCAGTTGTCATCGGCGACGATCTCGATCCGCCCGTCGTGGAACAGATCGCCGCCCGCCAGAGCCCCGAGCACGGCGCAATAGTGGCCGGTACCGACGCTTCGGTAGGCGCTCTCGCCGGCGTGAAGCGCCAGCCGCAGCGTGTGGACGGGCCAGCCGGGCAGCTCGCTGCCGTTCGGCCGGAAAGCGTGTACCTGCCCGTCGGAGGTCGCGAGCACGAGCTGGTTGCGATCATCGCCGGCGAGGTCGATCAGCAGCGGGCTCGAGTCGCCGTCGGTGCGCAGCTCGCGCGGGAAGCCCGGCAGCATGTCCTGATCGCGGTGCAGGTAGAGCTGGCGGCGGTCCTCACCGGTCATCGCCGGCCGCGACCCGGACGCGGCCACGCTCACCACCACACGGACGGTGAACGCGTAGGGCTGGGTGTTGGGGCGACCGTCCGCGGTCTGGATCCCGCCGCCGTTCTCGTTGCCGTTGAAGGCACCGACGTTCGTGGGGGGGAATCGCGCCCGGAGCCCCGCCACCCCGATGGTGCCGACCGTGCCCGAGAACGCCCCGGTGTGGACGGTCGTCCCGTCGCACCATCCCGAGCCCGCCGGTGCGAAGTCGCCGGGAGGCGCGTCGCTCACCATGCCGTTGTTGGGGTTCGCGCCGGGCGCCACCTGCAGTGAGCACGTGTACGCGGCGCCGCGCGCGTACACGTAACCCCCGACCGGTATCGCGCCCGACGCGCGGATCGAGCTGCTGGAACCAGTCCGGCGAGGTGATGTCGGCCTCGGGCGGGATCGTCCCGTTCAAGGCCGCCGACACCGCCTTGTATGCGTTCAGGCGGCCGTACCCGTAGAACTCGTCGAACCCGCGCCGGGCGTGGTAGCGGCGGGTGTCCGGGGCGGGACCATCGACGCCGCCCTCGACCAGAGGCGAGAAGATCGTGTTGAGGTTCGGGTCGGTGCACGTGGGCAGCGCGACGGGAACGCAGCTGGTCTCCGGTTGCGTCGCGAAGTTCACGTCGTCCGCCTGACCGCCCGAGCCCGCGTCGGCCGGGGCGACGCCCGTGCTCGGCGAACCGCCGGGCACCGCGTCGCCGGCGATGTTGCCCGACGCCATCAGCTGGCGCACCTCGTTGGCCGTGATCGGGCACGGCGAGCCGTTCACCCGCCGGCAGTCGCCGGCGGGCTTCAGAGCGCCCGTGGCGATCGCGTTCAGCGCGGCGCTGTAGATCAGGCCGGCCACGCCCGCGCTCTTACCCGTCGCCTCCGAGGAGCACGAGGTGCTCGGCACCGACAGCGTCACGCGCGTGCCGAAGTTCGTGCAGCCGTTGAGCTGGAGATAGGAAGGCGGGACCGACGTCACGTCTGGCACGTACTTCGTTACCGAGTTGACGACGATCGTGTCCGGCAGCGAGCCGGGCTGGTTGTGGTGCTCGGCCGCTTCGTCGGCGGCCGAGGCGATCACGGCCGTCCCGTGCTGATATGCGTACTCGATCGCCTGCCGCGCGAAGTAGGACTCGTTGAGCGTTCCCAGCGCCTCCTGCACGACGTAGGCGTTCTCGTCGGTGGCGTACAGGACGGCCTGCGCGAACCGGTTCGCGTCGGCGATGAAGGATTCGCCCACGCGCAGCGGCATCACCATGCAGTCGGGGCAGGTGCCGAGCTCCTGGTTGGTGTTCGCTTCGCCGTTCGAGTCCTGGGCCTCGCCGGTGCCATGGCCGTACTGGACGTCATCGAACGGGTCGTTGTTGTCGTCGAGGAAGTTCCACCCGGCGATGTCGTTGGCGAAGCCGTTGTGGTCGTGGTCGCGCCCGTCGCTGAAGGCGAGGATCAGGTCCTCGGGCGTCAGCACGCCGGGCGGGCCATGGCGGAGCGCGTGGCGCGGGCTGCCGCCGCTCACGACCGCCGCCACGCGCGAGTCGCACGCGTAGTCGACGACGTTGAACACGCCGTCGCCGTTGACGTCATAGTCGCCGTGCGGGTTGTAATCGCCCCCCGTGGCCGCGCGGTAGGACGCACAATCGACCCCCGGGACGAGCGACGTGCTCAAGTCGTGGCGCGGCGCCGGCAGCTCGCCCTGGTTGAGCCACACCTTGTCGCGCAGGGCCACCATCGCGCCCGGGTTGTTCCACTCGATGCCGGAGTCGAGCACCGCGACCACCACGTCGGGCCGCCCCAGCGTCTCCTCGAACGCGGTCCGCACCGGTGTCCCGGCCGGGATGCACGAGCCGGTCAGGGCCGGGAACGCCGCGTTGTCGTCGACGACGCTCGCGCCGCGCACGCCGCACAGCTCCTGCGGCTTGGGGTTGACCAGCGTGTCGCTGGTGAGGCTCTGCTCGGGCGTGGCCGCGAGCCGCCAGTCATCTCCGAAGTTGCTCGGCGTCTCGCCCGGCGGGAGCCTCCACGTCAGCGGGTTGTGCGGGTCACCACCGGACTTCGGCAGGTAGGGGAAGTCGGCGCGGGCCCCGGGCGCCACCGCGAGCACGAGCGCGGCCACCGCCACGAGTGCGCCGACGCGCAGCGCGTTGCACCACAGACCCTCCTCCCCGGGCGACCAATGTGGCGCGACATCATGCCCGCCCGCGGGCGAGGATGCAAACGTCAGCCTTCGAGCCTGCCGGCCGGTCCCCCGAGCGCGGCAACCAGCCCGGAGAAGCTCTTCCCCGCGGCCGTGGCGATGCTGTCGGCGTCGCTGCGCGCGCTCCATTGATGCTCCGCCGCGGCGTAGGTAACGGTCTTGACGCCGGCGCCCCAGCCGAGCTCGATCCCGGTCGACCAGCCGGGAATGATGCTGGCCACAGGCTGGCCGGGGCCCACGATCTGCCCGCTCCGCAGCCCGGGAGCCGGCTCTACTCCCTCTGCGTAGTAGACGTAGCACCCGGCGTCGGTGCCGTCGAGCAGCCGGTACTCGATGAACGCGCCCGGCCACCCGGTCCCGCTCGTCCCCACGTAGGTGATCCGGGCGGCACCGATCGCCCCGAGGCCGCCCGATCCCGCGTAGTCGACGCCCTGATCGACGCGCTCGGGGGTCACCCGGGCGGCGGCCAGCGGGTTGAAGTAGTCGCTCAGCCCGACCTGCGGACGGCAACTCGGCAGCTGGTCCGGCTGATGAGCGCCCGACAGCAGCGCCCTGGAGACGGCCGGCACCAGGTTGGCGTAGGTGGGACCACCCTGCGCGCTGAGGATCCGCGGGCGAGTCGCCGCCCGCGAGCCCCCTCCCGACCCCACCAGAGCAGCGATGACCGCCACGAGCACGAGGAGCGCGCCGGCAACGGGCACGAGCCCGCCGCGCCCACGGCCGCGCCGGCGCCGCAGCGCCACGCGGCGCTCGCGCGAGCGCTCGATCGACTCATGCCACAGGTCATTGCGCGCGAGATCGCGGTCGCCGTTCAAAAGCCCTCCTTCTGATCCGACCAGAGCCTGCGGAGTTAGCTGACGGGCTCGCGCATGCGCGCTACGCCGGACGGACGCCGGCGATTCGCCCCTGCGACCTATCGGTCGCTGTGGATCCCCCGCTCCCCGGCCACGGATGGCTCGGAGACTCGGCTCGTTATGTGTCGCGGGACGCTATCACGGCCCGCAGCGGAAATCAGCTCACGGGGAGGCGCGCGCCGAGGACCGACCGCAGCGCCGCGGTGACCTGCTCCACCTGCCCCTGGGTCATCTCCGGGAAGAACGGCAGCGCGATCGAGCGCGCGGCGACGTCCTCACACACCGGGAACTCACCCTCGCGATGGCCGAAGCGCTCGCGGTAGAAGCTCATCAGGTGGACGGCCGGGAAGTACGGCTTGCTCGGGATCCCGCGCTCGCCGAGTGCCCGCACGGTCTCGTCGCGATCGACCTCGCGCGGGAGCTGCACGACATACACGAACCACCCTCGCCGCGCCGCTCCGACGTCCGGGCACGGCAGCGACAGCCCCTCGATCCCGGCCAGCGCCTCGCCGTACCACCCTGCCGCGCGCGCACGCCCGGCAAGCATCTCCTCGAGGTGCTCGAGCTGCGCCAGCCCGAGCGCGCAGGCCACATCCGAGAGCCGGTAGTTGAAGCCGAGCCGGTCGTGGTCGAGCCAGGACATGTCGGGTGCCCGGCCCTGGTTGCGCTCTGAGTCGATGCGCTCCTTGAGCGCCGGGTCGGCGACGGTCACCATGCCGCCCTCGCCCGTGGTCAGCTGCTTGTTGGCGTAGAACCCGAACACGGCCGGGTGGCCCCGCGCCCCGACCGTGACGCCCTCGGAATCGACGGCGCCGAGCGCCTCGCACGCGTCCTCGACGATCGGCGGCGCCCAGGCGTTCGAACGCCGCCATGTCGGCGGGATAGCCGAACACGTGCACGGGCAGGATCGCCGCCGTACGCTCGGTGAGCGCGGCCGCGGCCGCGGCCGGGTCGAGGTTCAGGGTCACCGGGTCGATGTCGGCGAACACCGGCCGCGCGCGCTCATACACGGCGACGTTGGCCGTGGCCACGAACGAGAACGGCGTCGTGATCACCTCGTCGCCGTCGCGCACGCCGACCGCGCGCAGGGCCAGGTGCAGGCCGGCCGTCCCGCTCGACACCGCGCTCCCGGACCCGGCGCCCAGGCGCGCCGCGAACGCCTGCTCGAACCGGGCGAGCATCGGCCCCAGCGACAGCTGCCCGGAGCGCAGGACCTCGAGCACGAGCTCTTCCTCGCGCGCGCCGATGACCGGGCGGGCGAGCGGGACGAGCGCGCTCACGATCCCGGCGCCGGCGCGGCGTGGCCCGGAGCGCCGCGGAGGACCCGCGCGCGGCCGACCTGCATCCCGTACTCCAGTGAGTCCACGAGCGCCTCCCACGAGGCCTCGATGATGTTCTCGGACACGCCGATCGAGCCCCAGACGGCATCGTGGTCGGAGGCGTCGAGGAGCACCCGGGTGACGGCGCCCGTCCCCTTGGTCTCGTCGAGGATCCGGACCTTGAAGTTGACCAGGTCGATGTCGCGAAGGTGCGGGTGGATCTCGACGAGCGCGTCGCGCAGCGCCCGGTCCAGCGCGTGGACCGGTCCGTTGCCCTCCGCCGTCCGTACGTAGCGCTCGCCGTCGGGGCCCGGCGGGGTCCAGATCTTTATCGTCGCCTCGGTCTCGACCCGGCCGTCGGCACGCTTCTCGACGATCACGCGCCAGGACTCCAAGATGAACAGCGGCTCGTACTCGCCCGTCTCCTTGCGCAGCAGGAGCTCGAAGGATCCGTCGGCCGCCTCGTAGTGGTAGCCCTGGTGCTCGAGCTCCTTGACCCGATCGACCACGCGCGCCGCCTCGGCGTCATCGAGCGTGATCCCGGCCTCGCGAGCGCGTGCCTGCACGGTTCCGCGCCCGGATAGCTCCGAGACCAGCAGCTCGCGGTCGTTGCCCACGACCAGCGGGTCGATGTGCTCGAACGTGCTCGGATCGACGTTCACCCCGGCCACGTGCATGCCACCCTTGTGAGCGAAGGCGTTGCGGCCCACGTAGGGCTGGTCGGGGTCAGGCGTGAAGTTGAGGAGCTCGTCGAGGAAGTGCGCGGCCGGGGTGAGCGCCGCGATCTGGGCGTCGCTCAGGCATCGGTATCCGAGCTTGAGCTGGAGGTTGGCGATGGTGGTGACGAGGTTGGCGTTGCCGCACCGCTCGCCGTAGCCGTTCATCGTGCCCTGCACATGCGTCGCGCCGGCCTGCACCGCCGCGAGCGAGCAGGCGACTCCGCACCCGGCGTCGTCGTGGCAGTGGATCCCGACCCGGACGCCGTCCGCGGCCAGCGCCGCCACCACGTCCGCCATCGCCCCGGCCACCACCCCCGGGAGCGTCCCCCCGTTGGTGTCGCAGCACACGACCGTCTCCGCGCCGGCCTCGGCCGCTGCGCGCAGGCAGCGCAGGGCGTAGGCCGGATCGTCGGCGTAGCCGTCGAAGAAGTGCTCGGCGTCGTAGACCACGCGCTTCCCGCACCCGACGAGGAACGCCACCGACTCGGCGATCATCCGCAGGTTCTCCTCCGGGTCGACCTTGACCACCTTGGTCAGGTGCAGGCTCCACGTCTTGCCCACGAGCGTGCACACCGGCGCGAAGCAGTCGGCCAGCACCCGCAGCGCAGCATCGTCGGACGCAGCCACGCCGCGGCGGCGGGTCATGCCGAAGGCGCAGATCTCCGCGTGCGCGAACGTCTCCTCGCGCCAGCAGCGAGAACAGCTCGAGCTCCTTTGGGTTCGAGCTGGGGAAGCCGGCCTCGATCAGGTCGATGCCGAGCTCGTCGAGCCGGTGGGCGACCCGCAGCTTCTCCTCGGCCGAGAGCGACATGCCCTCGCCCTGCATGCCGTCGCGCAGCGTCGTGTCGTAGAGCTGGATCTTGGTCATGGGACGCCCCTCGGGCGCCCGGGCTAGACCGCCCGGGTGGGCACCTCGACGAGGTCGAGCCACTCCGCGTAGCGCGGGTCGCGGCCGTGCAGCGCGTCGTCGAACACACGCTGGAGCTCGACGGTGACCGGGCCGGGCTGGCCGGCGCCGATCGCGTGGTCGTCGATCTCCCGCACGGGCACGAGCTCAGCCGCCGTCCCGGTCAGGAACACCTCGTCGGCGAGGTAGAGCTCCGCTCGCGCCAGGTCGCGCTCGACCACCTCGTAGCCGAGGTCGCCGGCGATCCGGATGATCGACTTGCGGTTGATCCCGTCGAGGATGCCGGCGGTCTGCGGTGGCGTGAAGATCCGCCCGTCGCGGACGGCGTAGATGTTCTCGCCCGACCCCTCGCACACGAAGCCGTGCGAGTCGAGCAGGATCGCCTCCTCGTAGCCGGCCTTCGAGGCCTCGATCTTGGCCAGCACGCTGTTCAGATACTGGCCGCTCGCCTTGGCGTGCGGGATCAGCGCATCGTGCGGGATCCGCCGCCAGCTCGCCACCTTGGCCCGCACGCCGAGTCGCTTGCCCTCCTCGCCGAGGTAGGCGCCCCACGGCCACACCGCGATCGAGACCTCGACCGGAGCGTCGAGCGGGTAGAGCCCCATCTGGCCGTAGCCGCGGAACGCGATCGGCCGGATGTAGCACTCGCGCAGCTCGTTGGCCGTGATCAGCTCGTGGGTCGCCGCGCGCAGCTCCTCGAGGGAGTACGGGATCGGCATGTAGTAGAGCTCGGCCGACTTGAACAGCCGGTCGAGATGGTCGCGGTGGCGGAAGATCCCGGGTCCGCGGTCGGTGGCGTAGCAACGGATGCCCTCGAACACGCCCGTGCCGTAATGCAGGCCGTGGGTCAGTACGTGGACCTTGGCGTCCTCCCAGGGGACCAGCTCTCCGTTGTGCCAGATCACCTCGGCTTGCTCCACGACTGCTCCTTACTGCAGGTGTTTCAGGACGGCCTGGGTGGCCTCGGCCGTGCCGGCGCTACCCCCCAGGTCGGCCGTGCGCAGCCCGTCGGCCAGCGCGCGGTCGACCGCCGATTCTACCGCCGCCGCCTCGGCCTCCATGTCGAGTCCGTGACGCAGCATGAGCGCCGCCGACAGGAACATGGCGAGCGGATTGGCCGCCCCGGTGCCGGCGATGTCGGGCGCCGAGCCATGGACGGGCTCGAACAGCCCCGGTCGCGCCCGGCTCGCCCAGCGACGCGCTCGGCAGCATCCCGATCGACCCCGTGAGCATCGCCGCCTCGTCGCTGAGGATGTCGCCGAACATGTTCTCGGTCAGGATCACCTCGAAGTGGCGGGGGGCCGCGACCAGCCGCATCGCCGCGTTGTCGACCAGCAGGTGCTCGAGCTCGATGTTCGGGAACTCGCGGCCGTGCAGCTCCCGCACGACCTCCCGCCACAGCCGGCTCGTCTCGAGCACGTTGGCCTTGTCGACGCTCGTCACGCGCGAGCGCGCCGAGCGGAAGGCCACGCGGGCGATCCGCTCGATCTCCTCCCGCGTGTACACGCAGTCGTCGGACGCGCGGTCCGCGGAGCGCGTCTTCTCGCCGAAGTAGATCCCGCCGGTCAGCTCCCGCACCACGAGCAGATCCACCCGCTCGATCACCTCGAGCTTCAGCGGGCTGGCCTCATACAGCGCCGGCACGGGCCGCACCGGGCGCAGGTTGGCGAACAGCCCGAGGCCCTTGCGCAGCCCGAGCAGGCCCTGCTCGGGACGGGGCTTGGCCGGGTCGGTCGTGTCCCACTTGGGTCCGCCCACGGCGGCCAGCAGGACCGCGTCGGCGGCTCGGCAGGCGGCCAGCGTCTCGTCGGTCAGCGCGGTGCCGTGAGCGTCGATCGAGGCGCCACCGAACAGATGCTCCTCGAACTCGAACGCCGAGTCGCCGCTCACGGCGCGCAGCACCTCGAGCGCAGGGGCCATGATCTCGGGCCCGATCCCGTCCCCGGGGAGGGTCACGATCTTCGCGGGCATGGCGGCGGACGCTACCGGTCAGGCCGCGCCGGCGGCCCCGTGAGCGGCCGCAGCGGTGGCCACGTCGCGCGCGTAGGTGTGTCGCGAGCGGGCCAGGAACACCCCGGCCGCCACGAGCGTCGCGAGCAGGATCAGGAATGTGATCTCGAGCCCGCGGGCCGTGCTCGGATTCACGATCGCCGGTGTGCGTGCCGACCGGCGTCTGGGCGGGGAAGATGCCCGCCACGAGCTGCGAGAGCTCGCCGAACACGAGCGTGGCCAGCGCCTGGACCAGTGAGCGCAGGACCGTGCGGACGCTCTCGGCCCGCCCCCACAGGCCGGGAGGCATGATGTCCAGCCGCGCCGCGTCGAGCGGCGGGTTGGCCGCGGCCAGCAGCCCAGCGCCGGCCATGTCGAACCACACAGACGGGAACACATGGGTGCCGAGCAGGCCCGGGATGAGCAGGACGGTCGCCCCGACGAAGCAGACCGCCGGTACCCAGACCCGCGCCTCGAGCATGCCGTTGCGCACCATCAGGTCGGTGATTCGCCCGCTCAGGAGCGTGCCGATCAGCGCACCGACAACGAGCAGCGCCAGCACCAACTCGGCCGAGGCCTGGCTGGCGTGGTAGTGCCCGCGCACGAATAGGGTGGCGAACGCCGACAGGCCGGCAAAGTAGAAGTAGCCGAGCGAGGACCCGATGATCAGCATCACGTTGCTCGGGATCCGCAGGATGTAGCGGACCGCGCGCCCAAGCGGCATGGTCTCCGGATCCTCGGTCAGGACCAGGTCGGGATCCGGCTCTACGCCGCGCGCGCGCACCGCCTCGTAGGCGGCCTCGGCATCCTCGGTGGCGGGCGGCTCCTCGCCGAAGGCGTCCTGCCCCTCCGCGCCGGGCGCAGGTGCCACATCGAGGCTCACGGCGCCCACCGCCAGCCGGCTCTGGCCGCCCCGCAACGGCTCGGGCACGGTCCGCCACAGCGTCCTGGCCAGGAAGAAGCCCGGGATCGCGAGGAGGATGAAGGCCGCCCTCCAGTCGATCAGGCTGGCGACGCTGCCGCTGACGATGAACCCGATCGCCGCCCCTACCGTCTCTCCGGCCAGGATGTACGCCCACACCCGGCCGCGCTCGCTCGAGGGAAAGTAATCGCCGGTGAGTGAGGCGATCGCCGGGCCGGCGCTGGCCGTGACCGCGCCGAGCGCGAGCCGCGTGAGCAGCAGCGTCGAGTAGTTGCTGGAGAACGCGCTGACCAGCGACGCCGCGCTCCACAGGACGATGCTCGCCGCGAGCAGGGGGATCCGCCTGATCCGGTCGACGAGCATCCCGACCGGGATCGTGAAGATCGCCCCGATCAACAGCGAGATCGACGTGAGCAGGGCGATTTGCGTGTTGTCGATGTGCAGCGCGTGCTCGAGCTGCGGGGCGATCGCGCCCACGGTGGCGGCGTCGGCGCCATTCAGGGCGAGGACGGCCGCGAACACTACGAGCACCCGCGCCCGCGCCGGCCCCCCTACGCGCTTGACCAGCTCGCCCCGCAGGAGCCGGCCGAACCACCGGAGCAGCCGCACGAAGCCATCGGCCGCGCGCCCGGCCGCGCTGTCGGCGGCCATCAGGTCGCCGCCGGGGTGGCGTCGCTCTCGAGCTCGCCGTCCTCCGCCTGCCAGCCGCGCACCGTCTTGCGCAGGGCGACGTACCCCAGAACGCCCGGCAGGGTCGGGATCCAGAACGAGATCGCGCGATACGCCAGGGTGCCGATCAGCGCGCTGCCCGCCGGCACACCGAAGGCGACGAAGGCGCCGAACATCCCGCCTTCCACGCCGCCCACGCCGCCGGCGAGCGGCAGCAGGCTGCCGAGCGTCCCGAGGAAGTAGCCCATGACGACGACTGCCACGGGCACGCCGTGGCCGAAGGACCGGAACGACAGGTCGAGCACGGCGATGTCGAAGCCCCAGTAGATGAGCGCGCCGAGCAGCCCGACGCGTCGCTCCTTGATCAGGCTCTCGGCCGTGCGGACGCCTGAGCCGAGCGCGGCCGGAGCGCGTCGCGACCCGGGCGGCCAGCCGCCCGATGCGACCGGAACGCTGCGCGAGCTGGCGCAGGCGGCGCTCGAAGTCCGCCGGCACGAGGCCCATGGCGACGATCAGGACGATCCCGATCGCGCTCAGAGCAGCCGGCAGGACGGTCAGGGCGAACGGAGCCTCACCGGCGAACAGGCCCCAGCGCAGGCCGAAACCGCAGACCACCAGCGCCCCGAGGTACACCGCGTACTGGACGACGTAGCTGGCGATCATCCGGCACGCGATCACTCCCGCGTCCATCCGGGCGCGCCGCAGCGCCCACACGGTCAGGGCCACCCCGCCGGCGCCGGCGGCCGCCAGCAGCCTGATCGCGGCGATCCCGGCCAGCGGGATCTCCAGGCTGGCCCGCCAGTTGATGCGATCGTTCCCGCGCCCGAACACGGTTCCGAACAGGAGCGAGTAGCCGCCCAGCGACACCAGCTCCAGCAACATCGCGATCGCCAGGAGCACCGGGTCGCCGTGCTTGAGCTGTCCCCATGTCCGCTTGAAGCCGGCCAGCTTAGGGATGAAGAAGTACAGGCCGACGAGCGTGACGAGCGTGAAGATCGACCCCAGGATGACCTTCCGGCGGCTGATCGGACCGGTCGGCTCGGCGCCCGCGCCGATGTCGTCGGGGATCCGCGGTGCGTCCGGCGCCTGCTCTGGAGCTTGAGACATCAAACATGACGTTACCCGGGGCACGCCCGGAAGCCGCAGCTGGGCGGCTACGGCCGCCGTGCGGTCATATTCAGCCGCACGTACTCGAGCACGACCGGGTCGCCTGCCCGCTCCAGGACCTGATCGACGAACTCGGTGGCGATCTCCTCGGGCAGCTTCTTCAGATGCGGGAGCAGGCAGACCGTTTCGATGAATGCCCTCGACGGCTCGACCCGCTTGGGCTCGAGCCACGTCCGCACCTCCGCGAAGCCCGCCTCCTGTAGCCGCGCCGCCGTCTCGTCCGCATCGGCGTAGTTCCACGGCTCGCTCCAGTCGCGGAAGTGGCTGGCGAACGGAGGCTCGCCCGCGACCGCGTCGGCGGTCCGGCGGAAGGCGTCGATGTTGCCGCGCCCGCCGCACTGCGCCACCAGGCGGGCTCCGGGCTTCATCGCCCGATGAAGCGCGGCGAACAGCGCGTCGTGGTCGTGGATCCAGTGGAAGGTGGCGTTCGAGAAGACGGCGTCGACCGGCTCCGGCAGCTCGAGCTCGACGAGGTCCTGGCGCAGCACCGTCGCGCGCTCCCCGAGCGCTGCGCGTGCGTGCTCGACCATCGCCTCGGAGGCATCGACGCCATACACGGCGCCGCGCGGGAGGCGCTCGAGCAGCACGGCCGTCACCCGGCCGGATCCGCAGCCCGCATCGAGCACCGTCTCATCGCCGGCCAGCGGCAGGCGCTCGAGCTGCTCGAGCGCCCAGCGGAACTGCGCATCGGAGATCCGATCGTAGGTGCCGGCATCCCAGTCGCGCGCGCTCATAGGCCGGTCGTGACCGGACCGGGACGCTCGCGCTCGCGCTCGTAGGCGACGATCGCCTCCTCCTCGCCCAGCGTCAGCCCGATGTCGTCCAAGCCGTTGAGGAGCCGGTGCTTGGTCTCGGGGTTGATCTCGAAGTGAGCCGTCCCGCCCGGCCACCGGACCTCCTGTGCGGCCAGGTCGACCTGCGCCTGCCCCGACTCGGCGATCGACGCGCACACCTCGGAGGGCAGCTGCACCGGGAGCAGCCCGATCTTCGTGCAGTTGGAGCGGAAGATGTCGGCGAAGCTCGGCGCGATGATCGCCTGGAAGCCGTAGTCCTCGAGCGCCCACGGGGCGTGCTCGCGGCTCGAGCCGCAGCCGAAGTTGCGCCCCGCGACCAGGATCGGGTTGCTCGGCAGGTTCCAGTCCGGGCGCTTGGCCCAGTCGTAGAACAGGAACTCCCCGAAGCCCGTGCGCTCGACCCGCTTGAGGAACTGCTTGGGGATGATCTGGTCGGTGTCGACGTCGTCGCGGTTCAGCACCGATACCTGGCCGGTGATCGTCTCGATCGCTCTCATTTCCACTCCCGGATGTCGACGAAGTGCCCCGCGATCGCCGCCGCGGCCGCCATCTGCGGCGAGACGAGGTGCGAGCGCGCGCCCCGTCCCTGCCGGCCCTCGAAGTTGCGGTTGGATGTCGAAGCCACCCGCTCTCCGGGCGCCGCGATGTCGGGGTTCATGCCCAGGCACATCGAGCAACCCGCCTCGCGCCAGTCGAACCCCGCGCGCTTGAAGCGCTCGTCGAGGCCTTCGCGCTCGGCCTGGACCTTGACCTGCTGCGAGCCGGGCACGACCATCGCGTAGACGCCGTCGGCCACCTTGCGGCCGTCGATCACCTCCGCGGCGGCGCGCAGGTCCCCGATCCGCGCGTTCGTGCACGAGCCGATGAACACGCGGTCGAGCTTTATCTCCTGGATCGGCGTGCCCGGCTCGAGGCCCATGTACTCGAGTGCATGCTCGTCCTGCTCTGAGTCGGCGTCGGGAATGCTGTCGGTGACCTGCACCACCATCCCGGGCGTCGTGCCCCAGGTGACCATCGGGCTGACCGCGGAGGCGTCGACCACGACCTCGCGGTCGAACTCGGCGCCGCGGATCGGTGCTCAGCTCCCGCCACTGGCCGGGGATCTCCTTCGGGGCCCCCGGGCGACCGATCACCCATTCGAACGTCGTCTCGTCGGGCGCGATCATGCCGGCGCGGCCCCCGCCCTCGATCGTCATGTTGCAGACCGTCATCCGGCCCTCCATCGAGAGCGCCTCGATCGCCGGTCCGGCGTACTCGACCACGTGGCCGACGGCCCCGTCGACCCCGATCTGCCCGATCGTGGCCAGGATCAGGTCCTTGGCCGTGACCCCGAACCCGAGTGAGCCCTCGTAGCGGATCAGCATCGAGCGCGGCTTCGACTGCACCAGGCACTGCGTGGCCAGCACGTGCTCGACCTCGCTCGTGCCGATCCCGAAGGCGAGCGCCCCGAAGGCGCCGTGGGTGGCGGTGTGCGAGTCGCCGCACACGATCGTCATCCCGGGCTGGGTGACCCCGAGCTCGGGGCCGATTATGTGGACGATCCCCTGGCGCTCGGAGCCCAGCGAGTAGAGCGGGACTCCGAACTCCTCGCAGTTGCGCTCGAGCGTCTGCACCTGGACGCGGCTCAGCTCGTCGCGGATCCGGGCCGCCACCGGCGTGCCGTCGGTGGGCACGTTGTGGTCGGCGGTGGCCAGCGTCCGGTCGGGCCGGCGGACGCTGCGGCCCGCCAGGCGCAGCCCATCGAAGGCCTGCGGGCTCGTCACCTCGTGGACGAGGTGCAGGTCGATGTAGATCAGATCGGATCCCACCCCCCCGACCTCGTGGGCGTCCCAGATCTTCTCGAACAGTGTCTTCGGCATGGGTCTAGCTCCTGCGCAGGCCGGCGCTCACCACGGCGAGGAGCACGGCCTGATCGGGTCCGGGGTTGTGGAAGTGGTGGGGAAGATCGGCGTCGAAGGTCACGCAGTCGCCCTCGGCCAGGACATGTGGCGCGCCGTCGCAGTGAAGGACGACCTGCCCGGATTCGACCAGGGCGCTCTCGCGGCTGCCCGGCTCGTGCATCGGCGGATCGCCAGGTCCCCCCGTGACCGCGCCGGCGGCCAATACATGGCACGAGAGCTCGGCGCGCTGGCCGGGCAGCGGGGGCGTGAGGATCTCGTAGCTGTGCCCCCGGGCCCGTCCCGCGACGGCGCTCGCCCCGGCGCACGACGCTCACGGCGCCGTCCTCGTCCAGTCGCAGCAGCTGGGAGAGGCGCAGCTCGAGCCCGCCGGCGATCCGCTCGGCGACCTGAAGCGTGGGGCTGGTCTCGCCCCGCTCGACCTGCGAGAGCATCGGCGCGCTCACGCCGGAGCGCTCGGCCAGGTCGCGCAGCGACAGGTCCATCGCCTCGCGCAGCGCACGGATGCGCGGGCGCCGACGACCGTCTGCATACGATCGTACGTTATCACGTACGAGGCGCCGGACTGGATGCCCAGTGGTGGAGACCGCCGCGCGAGCGAAGCGGTCTCTTGTAACCCAGGAGCGGAGCGACGCGCGGCCGGAGGCCGGATGCGGTCTCGGCGATAGCCTGACGCTCGTGATCACCCGTCCCGACGTCCTCGTGCTCGGCGGCGGCGGCGTCCTGGGCGAGGCATGGATGATGGGCGTCCTCGCCGGCGTCGAGGACGCCACCGGCTTTGACCTGCGCGACTGCGAGCACTTCGTCGGCACCTCCGCCGGCGCGATCGTCGCCGCCCACCTGGCCGCCGGTCAGTCCCCGCGGCGCCCCCGCGCGGGAACCGGCACCGCGGTCGAGCCGGCGGCTCCCCGCCCCGCCGAGGGCCTGGCCGCAGCGGCGCTCGTCGCCGCCCGCCGCGCCGGCTCGGTCGCGCTGGCCGCGGGCGCGAGCCTTGCCCCGCTGGCCCTGGGCGTCGCCGCCCCCGGCGGCGCGGTGATGCGGGCGCTGGTGCTCGGCCGGCTGCCTCGTCCCCAGCAGAAGCTCGACGGCGTCCTGCGCCACGTCGAGCGCCTCGGAGCGCGCTTCGACGGCCGCCTGCGTGTCGCCGCCGTCGACCGCCGCAGCGGGCGGCGGGTGGTGTTCGGCAGCCCCGGCGCACCCGGCGCCAGCGTCGCCCAAGCCGTAACCGCCTCCTGCACCGTCCCGTGGCTGTTCGCGCCGTTCGAGATCGACGGCCGCGAGTACGTCGACGGCGGCGTCTGGAGCCCAACCAACCTCGACGCAGCGCCGGCCGGGCGCGACACCCACGTCCTGTGCCTGAACCCCACGGCGAGCCTGCCGGGCTCCGGCGGCGCGCTCGCGGTGATGCGGCGCGTGTCGCGCTCGGCGGTCTCGATCGAGGCGCTCGTGCTCCGCCGGCGCGGGGTCGCCGTCCAGATGGTGGGGCCGAACGTCGAATGTGCGGCAGCGATGGGCACCAACTTCATGGAGCGCGAGCCTCACGGCCGCGTGCTCGCCGCCGGCTACCGGCAGGGGCTGGAGCTAGGGGGCGGGGACGGCGCCCTCGAGCTCTCGCGCCGCTGAGGCGAGCTCCCGCCGGCGTACCGCGTTCGAGAGTGCGCGCACGTACGCGCGGCCCGCCGCCTCGAGGATGTCGGTGGAGACGCCCTGGCCGGCGCCGGTGACGCCGGCGACCTCGAGCACGACCGAGGTCTCGCCGAGCGCGTCCTGGCCGCCGGTCACCGCGTCCACGCGGAACTCGCGCAGCCGCGCATCTACGCCGGAGGCCGCGTTGACGGCGCGGAAGATCGCATCCACGGGACCGTCGCCGGTGAACGAGCCCGTGAGCTCTGTGCCGTCGGGGCCGAGGATCCCGACCGTCGCATGCGGCGGCCGGCGCGAGGACGCCTCCACGTCGAACCACTGGAACTGGTAGCCGGCGAGCTCCTCGCGCAATTCGTCGGTGACGAGCGCCTCGAGGTCCATCGCGGTGACCTGCTTCTTCTTGTCCGCAATCGCCTTGAAGCGCTTGAACGCGGTGTTGAGCGCGCTTCCGGACAGCTCGATCCCCAGCTCGGACAGCGCCTGCTGCAGCGCGTGCCGCCCTGAGTGCTTGCCCAGCACGATCGCGTTAGCGTCCAGCCCGACGGTGGTGGCGTCCATGATCTCGTAGGTCGTGCGCTCCTTGAGCACCCCGTCCTGATGGATGCCCGACTCGTGCGCGAAGGCATTGCGGCCGACGATCGCCTTGTTTGGCTGCACGGGATAGCCGGTCAGGCGCGAGACCAGGCGGGAGGTGCGCGCGATCTCCCGGGTCACGACCCCGGTGTGCAGCCTCACGTCGGAGGCGCGGGTGTGCAGCAGCATCACGATCTCCTCGAGCGACGCGTTCCCCGCGCGCTCGCCGATGCCGTTGACCGCGCACTCGACCTGGCGCGCGCCGGCGAGGAGGCCGGCGAACGAGTTCGCCACCGCCAGCCCCAGGTCGTCGTGGCAGTGAACCGAAAGCACGACATCGCGCAGCCCCGGGATCAGCTCGTACAGGCGCTTCAGGTACGCCGTGTACTCGTCGGGCATGGTGTAGCCGACCGTGTCGGGGATGTTGATCGTGCTCGCGCCCTCCTCGATCGCCACCGAGCACACCTCGGCGGTGAACTCGATGTCGGCGCGGGTCGCATCCATCGGCGAGAACTCCACGTCGTCGAGGTACTGCTTGGCGTGCGCCACCGCGGCGCGGGCCTGGCCGAGCACGTCCTCACGTGTCGACTGAAGCTGGTGGCGGATGTGGATGTCCGAGGTGGAGATGAACGTGTGGATGCGCGGGCGCTCGGCGTCGCGCACTGCGTTCCAGGCGGCGTCGATGTCGGCCACGTGCGTGCGCGCGAGGCCGGCGATGACCGGTCCGTCGACCGTCCGCGCGATCTCCTGCACGGCCTCGAAGTCGCCGGGCGAGGTGATCGGGAAGCCCGCCTCGATCACGTCCACGCCAAGACGCGCAAGCTGCTGCGCGATCTCGAGCTTCTCCTGCGTGTTCAGCGAGATGCCCGGCGACTGCTCGCCGTCGCGCAACGTCGTATCGAAGATCACTACTCGGCTTGGGTCCTCACTCATGTCGCTCCTCTCGAAACTCGGTTCTCCTCGGTGCTGGTCTCGCGGCTACGTGCGGCCGCCGGCGCGCTATTCCCCCCGAAGGGGGAGGAGGAGAAGTCGGAGAGCGAGGTGCTGCGACATGCGCCAGACAGCGTAGCAACGCGCGATCATCTGAGCCATGGCGCGATGGTGGGACTCCGACAAGGCGCTCCCGCGCGGGACCGCGCCCGGCACGCGCGGCGGAAAGCCGATGCGGCTGAGCAGCCGTCCCGCGTCGCGCGACCTCGCGGGCGCGGCGAGCGCACTCGCTCCTTCACCTGACGCGCTCCTGGTGATCCGGCCCGAGCGGCGCGTCGGCATGTACTTCCTCGGGTGGGTCGTATACGTGATCCCCTTGGCGGTGCTCTACGCGGTCCTGGTACACGGCGTGGCCTGGTGGCTGATCGCGATCCCAGTCCTGCGCGTGTTGCACCGGCTTGCCCGTGCGCCCCAGTCATGGCTCGCGCTCACGCGCACCGAGCTCGAGGGCCGAGATGAGCGCGTCGTCTGGTCGGCTCCCCGGACGGCGATCGACTCGATCCACGTCGCCCCCGCCGGTTCGGCGCGCATCGAGTTCGCCGACCGCGCCGGACGCGCGCTGGCGAGCGCCCCGCTCCTGTACACCGAGCGCCAGCTCGCCACGCTCGCCGGCGCTCTCGCCGTGCGCGTGGTCGAAGATCGCTAGAGCGAGACGGTGTGCCCGGCCTCGAATCCCTCCGAGGCCACGAGCTCGTCGATCAGATCCTGGGGCGCGGCGGCATCCGTCGCGATCGCCATCACCGCCAGCCCATCGTCCTGATCCGCCGCCGACAGCGGCTGGTGCCCGACCGCGGCCGAGACGATGTTGATCCCGTGCTGGCCGAAGCACGTGCCGACGCGCCCGATCATCCCGGGCACGTCGCGGTAGCGGAACACGGTGATGTGATCCTCGAGCTGGATCGCGAACCGCTGGCCCCACACCTCGAGCAGGTGCGGGCGGTTGCGCCGTCCGATCAGCGTGCCCACGACGCGTACGCTGTCCTCGCCGCCCGTCACCGTCACCCGCACCAGATCGGTGTAGTCCTGGGCGACCGAGCGCTTGGTTTCCACCAGCTCGATGCCCCGCTCCTCGGCGATCGCCGGCGCGTTGACGGCGTTGACCTCCTCCTCGACGTGGTCCTCCAGCACGCCCAGCAGGACCGCGATCGAGAGCAGGCGCGTGTCGCGCTCGGCGATGCCGCCGAGGAACTCGCTCTCAACGCGATCGACCGAAGAGCCCGCGGCGACCGAGATCGCGATCCGCCCGAGCGCGCGGCAGAGCGACACGAACGGTCCGAGCACCTCCATGTCCTCGGATGGGATCGCGGGCACGTTGACCGCGCTCGTGACCACGCCGCCGGTGAGCGCGGCCACCACCTGCTCGGCGGCCTGGAAGCCGGCCCGGTCGGTTGCCTCGGCCGTCGAGGCGCCGAGGTGGGGCGTGACGATCACGTTCTTGTAACCGAACAGCGGATGGTCGGTGATCGGCTCTGAGCGGAACACGTCGAGCGCCGCACCGCCGACCTTGCCCTCGTCGAGCGCCGCCTTCAGGTCCTCGTCCACGACGAGCGGGCCGCGGGCGACGTTGAGGATCCGAACGCCGTCCTTGCACTTGGCCAGTGCCTCGGCGTTCAGCCAGCCCTCGGTCTCCGGCGTCTTCGGAAGGTGCAGGGTGATGAAGTCGGCGGACGCGTACACGTCGTCGGGACCGTGCGCCTGCTCGACGCCGAGCTCGCGGTAGCGGTCGGCGGCCACATACGGGTCGTAGGCGATCACGTGCATGCCGAAGCCGAGCGCGCGGTGCGCGACGAGCTGGCCGATCCGGCCGAAGCCGAGGATCCCGAGCGTCTTCTCGCTGAGCTCGACGCCCGAGAACTTGGAGCGCTCCCACTTGCCGCTGGTCAGCGAGGCGTGTGCCTGCGGGACGTTGCGCGCCAGCGCCAGCAGCAGCGCCATCGTGTGCTCGGCGGCCGTGATCACGTTCGACTGCGGCGCGTTGGCGACCACGATCCCGCGCTTGGTCGCCGCGGGCACGTCGACGTTGTCGACCCCCACGCCGGCCCGGCCGACGGCGCGCAGGCGAGTGGCGCGCGAGAGGAGGTCGGCGTCGAGCTTGGTGGCCGAGCGGATCAGAATCCCCTCGTAGTCACCGATGCGCTCCCCGAGGTCCTCGCGCGACCAGCCGTCAGCCACGTCGACCTCGAAATGCGCGCGCAGCAGGTCGATGCCCGAGGAACCGATGTTCTCGGCCACGAGCACGCGTGGGGCGGGCATCACGAGTGCTCCAGGACCCAGTCGATGCAGGCCGTCAGCGCCCGCAGCTCGCTCGGGTCGGTGGCCGGGTACATGGCGATCCGGAGCTGGTTGCGCCCCAGCTTGCGATACGGCTCGACGTCGACGATCCCGTTGGCCCGGAGCGTCGCTGCGAGCGCCGCCGCATCGACGTCCTCATCGAAGTCGACCGTGCCCACGACGAGCGAGCGCTTGGCCGGGTCGGTCACGAACGGTGTCGCGTGGGCGTGAGCGTCAGCCCAGCCGTAGAGGTGACCCGACGATTCGCGCGTGCGCGCGACCATCGCGTCCAGGCCGCCCTGCTCGAGCATCCAGTCGAGCTGGTCGGCGAGCAGGAACAGCGTGGCTATCGCCGGAGTGTTGTACGTCTGCTCCTTGACCGAGTTCTCGACCGCGGTGGCGAGCGACAGCGACTCGGGAATCCAGCGGCCCCCGCTGCGCTCGGTGTCGATCCGCTGGATCCGCTCGAGCGCCGCCGGGCTGAGCAGCGCCAGCCACAGCCCTCCGTCGGAGGCAAAGCCCTTCTGCGGGGCGAAGTAGTAGACGTCGCACTGCGAGACGTCCACCGGGAGCCCGGCCGCGGCCGAGGTGGCGTCGATCAGCACCAGCGCGTCGCTTCCGGGCGGCCTCGTGACCGCCATCATCACGCCCGTCGAGGTCTCGTTGTGCGCCCAGGCCGTGACGTCGGCCGCCGGGTCAGCCGCCGGGTCGGGAGCGTCGCCGGGGTCGGCGGCGATCACGATCGGATCCTCGAGGAACGGCGCCTCACGCGTCACCGCGGCGAACTTGGAGGAGAACTCTCCGAAGGTCAGGTGCAGCGCGCGCTCATGGACGAGACAGCAGGCGGCGGCGTCCCAGAAGGCGGTGGTGCCGCCGTTGCCGAGCACGACCTCGTAGCCGTCGGGCACGGAGAACAGCTCGCGCACGCCCTGGCGGACCTGGGCCACGAGCTGCTTGACCGGCTTCTGGCGGTGGGAGGTGCCCATCACCGCCGCGCCGGCGCTGGCCAGGTGCTCGAGCTGCTCGGGCCGGATTCGCGAGGGTCCGGAGCCGAACCGGCCGTCGGCCGGCTTGAGCTCCTCCGGGATGCGCAGGATGGTTTCCGCCACGGCGCTACTCCTTGAACTCGGTGTCGATCCAGTCCATCTGCGAGCGCAGCTCACGGCCCACGACCTCGACCTGGTGGCGCGACTGCTCCTCGCGCATCCGCTTGAAGTTCTCCTGGCCGGCGCGGTTCTCGGCGATCCACTCACGCGCGAAGTCGCCGGACTGGATGTCGGTCAGGATCTGCTTCATCGCCTCGCGAGTGGCATCGCTGATGACCCGCTGGCCGCGGGTCAGGTCGCCGTACTCGGCCGTGTTGGAGATCGAGTAGCGCATCCCCGCGATTCCCTTCTCGTACATCAAATCGACGATCAGCTTGAGCTCGTGCAGGCATTCGAAGTACGCCAGGCGAGGGTCGTAGCCGGCCTGGGTCAGCGTCTCGTAGCCGGCGCGCACGAGCTCGGTGACGCCGCCGCACAGGACCGCCTGCTCGCCGAACAGGTCCGTCTCGGTCTCGTCCTTGAACGTCGTCTCGATCACGCCACCGCGCGTGCAGCCGATCCCCTTGGCGTAGGCCAGGGCCAGGTTCAGGGCCTCTCCGCTCGCGTCCTGATGGACGGCGACGAGACCCGGGACGCCGGAGCCTTCGAGGAACTGGCGGCGGACCAGGTGGCCCGGTCCCTTCGGCGCGACCAGCGCCACATCGACGTCGGGCGGAGGGGCCACCTCGCCGTAGTGGATCGAGAACCCGTGACCGAACATCAGCAGGTTCCCGGGCGCGATCCCGTCCTTGACGCTGCTCTCCCACACGTCGTGGTGGAGCTCGTCGGGGACGAGCATCATCACGACGTCACCTTCGCTGGCGGCGTCTGCGGGGTCGAGCACGTTCAGGCCGTGCTCGCGGGCCTTGGCCACGCTGCTCGACTCGGGGCGCAGGCCGACGACGACCGTCGCGCCGGAGTCCTTCAGGTTCAGCGAATGGGCGTGGCCCTGCGAGCCGTAGCCGATGATCGCCACGGTCTTGCCCTCGAGCCGCGAGAGGTCAGCGTCGTCGTCGTAGAACATTGGTTTGAGGCTAGCGAGGGGCGGGCGGCCCGGGATTGTTGACGTGAATCCGGGCATCCTTGCCCTGATTCCGAGAGGTGAACCTCCGCCTTAGCACCGGTGGCGGGCCTGCGGCAGCGGTTGCCGCCGGAGGCGGAGGCCTCGCGGTACGCCTCTTCGCGCCCGCTACCCGCCGCCGAACCTCTGCCGAAGCGCGAGCACGCTGTTCATGTACTGCTGCGTCGAGGGGTACACCCCGTTGCGCTGCACCGAGGGCAGGCCCTGGTAGTAGCCGGCCGCCGCCAGGCCCGGGTCGCCGCCCGTCGAGTTGAGCAGCGAGCGGAGCAGGAGCACGCCGCCGCGCACATTGTCGACCGCCGAGGCCGGTGCCAGCGGCGGCCCCGGGTTCAGCGAATCCTGGATCCACTGCCACGTCCCCGGCAGGATCTGCATGATCCCGCGGGCGTCCGCGCTCGAGACCAGGTCGTTGTTGAAACCGCTCTCCTGCCAGGCGATGGCATCGGCGAGCGAGGGCGAGACGCCGTTGCTGGCCGCCACCTGGCCGATCTGCGAGGCGCTCAGTACCTCGGGCGTCGGGTACGGCGGGTCGGTCACGCTCCCCTGGGCCACGTTGCCCACCGGCTGCGAGATCGCCGCCGAAGCGGTGCTCGGGCTCCCCGAGAGGTGGATCGTCGCGCCGACGAGGAGCGGCTCGCTCAGGTTGAGGCCGTTGCTCGCCGCCAGGCTGTTGACGCTCACGCCGGCGCGCGCCGCGATCGCCGACAGCGTGTCGCCGGGCCGCACCACGTAGGAGCCGCCGCCGGCTGCGCTGCCGGTGGGTGTGGACACGGCGACGGTCGTGCTCGGCGATCCCGACAGGGTCAGCGCCGTGCCGGAGACGAGCACGCCGGCCGGATCGAGTCCGTTGGCCGCCGCGAGACTGGCCACGCTCACGCCGGCCCGGGCCGCGATCGAGGACAGGGTGTCGCCCGGCTGGACGACGTAGGACCCGCCCCCGCTCCCGCCGGTCGAGCCCGCCGCGGCGCTCGTGCCGCAGCCGACGTCGTCGGAGTCGTCGTCGCCGTCGCAGACGGTGGCGCTCGAGGTGGACGCGCTCTGGACGACGCTCCCAGTCTGCTGGGGCGGGATCTGGATCGTCTCGCCGGCGACGAGCTGCGCGCCGGCTGGCAGGCCATTGGCCGCGGCGAGCTCAGAAACGCTCAAACCGTCTGCGGCGGCGATCGAGCTCAGCGACTCGCCGGACGCGATCACGTGGCTGAAGTACGCGGACGCGGTGGCGGGCGCGATCAGCATCGCCGCCAGAGAGATGAAGAGGAAAAGTCGGACTCGCATGCGCCGCAGTGTTTACGAGTACGCCGTCGCACGGAATGCCTGCAACCCTCTTTTCAGCATGCACGTTTGCTTGCACCGGTTTGAAGTGCGTTCAGGCGCCGGCGACCGCCGCCAGCGAACGGCCGGGAAGCGTGAACGATCCGTCGGGGCGGGTGTAGGGCGCGACGCGCCGCTCGATGGCGCGCTCGAGCTCCTCACGCTCCTGCGTCGAGAGCCGCGCGAAGGCCTCGGCCCAGGCGACTGACAGCGTGCGTTCCTCCTCTATGTAGTCGCCCAACCCGCTGTAGCTACGGGGCAGCTCGACCGGCTCGACCTGCACCTCGACGAAGCCGGCGTCCTCGAGCATCGACTCCAGCCGGCCCTCGGCCGACAGCCTGAACATCCCGGGAGCGTCCGGGTCGCGCGGCGGCTCGGCCTGGCCCACGTCGCTCAGGGCCTCGTCGGTGATCGTGGCCCACGGGTTCGACTCGGCGCTGTCCCACACCGCGATCGCCGCGCGGCCGCCCGGTCTCAGGACCCGGCGGATCTCCCGCAGAGCCGCATCCGGGTCGACGATGAGCATCACGCCCCAGCGGCACAGGACCGCGTCGACGCTCGCCGTCGGCAGGTCGATCCATTCGAGCTGAAGCTGCTTGAACTCGACGTTCTCGATCCCGAGCTCCCGGGCGCGGCGACGCGCGATGTCGAGCATCGGCTCGAACGCGTCGCTCGAGATCAGCGTGCCGCCGGGGGCGATCAGCTCCGCCGCCAGGAACCCGGTGTCGCCGGGGCCTGCCGCCAGCTCGAGCACCCGCTGTCCGGGCTGCAGCTCCAGGTGATCGACCATCCACACCGACAGGGGCATCCCGTGCTCGCGCACGCGGTCGGCGCGCCGCGCCCAGCCCTCGGCGCCGCGCGCCCACCGCTCGGCCATCGCAGCGCGCTGAGCGTCCGGATCAGCCGCCATCTCAGGCCTTGCGCTCCGAGAGCCGCCGGGCAATCTCCTCGAACGCCCCCTCGATCTGCGTGCCGAGCCGCTGCTGGAAGATCGCCATCACCGCCTCGGAGGCGATCGGCGCCAGGCGCTGCACCGCCTCCTCGATCTCGGGCCAGCCCTCTGCCGGCATGTCCGCCTGCGCGAACGGCTTCCACACCTCGCCCAGGAATAGCTCGACGAACGAGCGCGAGACGGAGTCGCAGTGGCGCTCGATGTCCTCGAGCACGGCGAGCGCGCTGTGCGGCGAGATCCCGCGCCTGACCACCTCTTCGGCGATCGCGAGCAGCGACGGACTCGGGACCTCGTACTGGTCCTCGCCGACCGGGACCAGCACGCCGAGCTCGACCGCCTTCTCGAGGATCGTCGGCGCCTCCTCGGGGGTGACGCGGAAGCGGCGGCCCAGCTCCGCGATCGTCAGCGTCTCCGGCGCCTCGCCGGCGGCCGCGCCGGTGAGGGCCTGCTTGAAGCGGATCAGCCGCTCGGCCGTGCCCTGCGTGTCTTCGAGCAGCCGCTTGATCCCGTTCAGGTTGAAGCCGTCGTCCTGGAGCTGGCGGATCAGCCGCAGCTGAGATAGGTGCTCGGAGCCGTAGTAGCCGACCCGCTGGCGGACCTCGGGCGGCGAGAGCAGGCCGCGCGCCTGGTGGGCGCGGATGTTGCGCACCGTCATCCCCGACTCGGCCGCGAGCTGCTCGATCGTCAGCTGGTTTTCCGCCCGGACGGATGACACCGGGCGATCATAGTTCTCGCCGGAGCAGCTTCCCGGAGGCCGTGCGCGGCAGTTGCTCGGCGAACGCGATCTCCTTGGGCACCTTGAAGCGGGCGAGCCTGTGCGCGCAATGCGCCTGGAGCTCCTGGGTGCTGACGCCGTTGCGGACGACCACGGTGGCAACCACGCGCTCTCCCCACTCGGGGTCCGGTCTCGCGTGCACCGCGGCATCCGCGACGGCGGGATGCTCGAGCAGCACGTCCTCGACCTCGGTGGGAGCGACGTTCTCGCCGCCGGTGATGATCGTGTCGCTCCCCCGCCCCGCGATCGTGAGCCGCCCGCGTTCGTCGAGCTTGGCCAGGTCGCCGGTGTGCAACCAGCCGTCCTCGTCGTGGGCGGTGGGCGAGACGATCGGCCCGCGCACGTGGAGCTCGCCGTCGTCGCCGAGCCGGAGCTCCACGCCCGGGAGCGGCCAGCCGAAGGTGGCGATCTGCGAGCACGCCTCGGTCATCCCGTACGTGGGCGCCACCGGGACGCCGGCTTCGCGGGCGCGGGCGAGGAGGGCCGGCGCGATCGGCCCGCCACCGAGCAGGGCCCAGCGCAGTGTGGGCGGCCGCCTCAGGCCGGCGTCGATCAGCCGCGCGAGCATGGTCGGCACGAGCGACACGAGCGTGATCCGCCGGCCCGGGTCCATCAGCTCGTTCAGGACCGCGCCCGTGTCGAAGCGGCCGTGGAGGACCGCGGTGGTGGCGTAGATGGAGCTGCGGATTGGGATCGACAGCCCGCCGACGTGGGTCAGCGGCATCGGGCACAGCCATCGCTCGTCGGGGTCGAGGCCGAGCGCCACCGCAGAGCCCAGCGCGCTGGCCAGGAAGTTGCCGGTGGTGAGCGGGACGGGCTTGGGCGCCGCGGTCGTGCCGGAGGTGTGGAGGATCGCCGCCTCGGCGTGATGCCCGCGAGGCTCCTCCGAATTGGACGTATGCGCCGCGGCGGCGCGCTGAGCCCGCTCGGACTCGGTGAGGCGAAGGTCGATCGGCACCGCTGCCGCGCCCGCGATCAGGCAGGCGTGGAGCGCGATCACGAAGTCGCGGCCTGGCGGGAGGGCGATCGCGTGGCGCGCCCGCCCCTCCAGCGCCACCGCCGCCTGGGCGCTCGCCTCGGCGAGCTCGGCGTAGGTCAGCGATCCCTTCCGGCGCCTCGACCGCCACCCGCTCCGGCCGCCGCGCCGCCGCGCTCTGAACCCAGGAGTGCATCCCGGAAACGGTAGTCTCGCCGCCGTGTCAGTGACCTGGGAGCCCGCGGGCGAATACACCGACATCCGCTACGAGCTCGCCACCGGCGAGGACGCCGGCATCGCCAAGATCACGATCAACCGGCCGGACGTGCGAAACGCCTTCCGCCCCGAGACCGTGCTCGAGCTCTCGGAGGCCTTCACCCGCGCCCGCGAGGACCTGAGCGTCGGCGTCGTGATCCTGACCGGCGAGGGGCCCGACGCCTTCTGCTCGGGAGGCGACCAGCGTGTCCGCGGCTCACGGGGCGGCTACGTCACCGGCGCGGATCCCGACGCCGCCGGCCGGCACGAGGCGGTGGGGCGCTTCGAGGTCACCGACCTGCACATCCAGATCCGCCGCATGCCCAAGCCGGTGGTGGCGATGGTCGCGGGCTACGCGGTCGGCGGCGGCCACGTGCTCCACGTCGTCTGCGACCTGACGATCGCCGCCGAGAACGCCCGCTTCGGCCAGACAGGTCCGAAGGTGGGCTCGTTCGACGGCGGCTTCGGCGCCACCGTGCTCTCGCGGCTCGTCGGGCCCAAGAAGGCCAAGGAGATCTGGTTCCTGTGCCGCCAGTACGACGCCCGGCAGGCACTCGACATGGGCTTGATCAACGCCGTCGTGCCGCTCGAGCGCCTGGAGGAGGAGACGGTTCAGTGGTGCCGCGAGATGCTCGCCCTCTCCCCCTTCGCCCTGCGGCTGCTCAAGGCCAGCTTCAACGCCGACGAGGACGGCCTGGCCGGGATCCAGCAGCTCGCGCACGACGCGAACCTCCTCTTCTACATGAGCGAGGAGGCGCAGGAGGGGCGCAACGCCTACCTGGAGAAGCGAAAGCCCGACTTCTCCAAGTTCCCCCGCCGCGCGTGATGGCGCTCGCCACCGCCCCGAGCGGCGTGCGGATCTGGCTGATGGCGGCGCGCGTGCGCACGCTTCCGGCCGCGGTGGCGCCCGTGCTCGTCGGCACGGCGCTGGCGGGGTGGGCTCACGTGTTCCATCCGCTGCGCTTCGTGGCCGCGCTGCTCGGCGCCGTGTTCATCCAGGTCGGGACCAACCTGTCCAACGACTACTCCGACGCGCGCCGCGGAGCGGACGCCGAGGACCGGCTGGGGCCGGTGCGGGTGACTGCCGGCGGTCTCGTCCCGCCCCGCCGCGTGCTCGTGGCGACGTACGTGTCGTTCGCGGTGGCGGTGCTGTTCGGCGTCTACCTGATCGTCGTCGCCGGCTGGCAGCTGCTGCTCGTGGGAGCGGCCTCGATCCTGGCCGGCGTGCTCTACACCGGTGGGCCACGACCCTACGGCTACGAGGGGCTGGGCGAGGTGTTCGTGTTCCTGTTCTTCGGGATCGTGGCCGTGGCCGGGTCGTATTTCGTCCAGGTCAAGCACCTCACGTGGGAGGCGTTCGCGCTCGCCGTGCCCGTTGGGCTGATCGCCGCCGGGATCCTCGTGGTCAACAACTTCCGGGACGTCGAGTCCGATCGCCGCGCCGGCAAGCGCACGCTCGCGGTGCGGCTGGGGCGCCGGCGGACGCGCGTGATGTTCGCCGTGATCCTCTACCTCGCGTACGTGCTGGCGCCGGTGAGCTGGATCTTCGGCCCGCTCAAGCCGTGGCTGTTCCTGTCCTGGCTGACGCTGCCGCTCGCCGCCGCGATCACGCGCACCGTGCGCAACCACACCGACGGCCCGTCACTGAACGGCGCGCTGGCGCGGACCGGCCTGCTCCAGTTGACCTTCTGCGCACTTCTCTCGGCCGGTCTGCTGCTGAGCCGTTGAACGTCCGCGTCTCCACGGTGAGCGTGCGGCTGCGCAGGCCGTTCGTCGCCGCGTGGGGATCGGTGTCCGAGCGCGAGCTGGTGATCCTGGAGCTGTCCGGTCCGGACGGCATGATCGGCTGTGGGGAGGCGGCGCCGCTCCCCGGGTATGGGGGGAGCGGGGTGGGCGTGGCGGAGGTGCGGGCCGCGCTGGAGGACTGCCGGGGGGTGCTGGAGGCCCGCCGGGATCCGCTCGACCGTGAGGGCACGCTCGCGCAGTGCGCCGAGCTGACCACCCTCCCCCAGGCGCTCGCCGCGATCGACCTGGCCCTCTGGGACCTCGAAGGCCGTCGCGCCGATAAGCCGGTGTGGCGACTGCTGGGCGCCTCGAGCGCGCCGTCGGTCGAGGTCAACTACACGATCGGCGCCACCGATCGCGCCGGCGCGGCCGCCGAGGCCGGCGCCGCCCGCGCCGCCGGCTTTCGCTGCGTGAAGGTCAAGGTCGGCGTGGGCGACGATGCCGGCCGGATCGCCGCTGTCCGCGCCACCGCCGGCCCGGACATGGCCATCCGCATCGACGCCAACGGCGCCTGGAGCGTCGAGGAGGCAGAGGCGGCGCTGCGGGTGCTGGCGCCGGCGGGGATCGAGCTGTGCGAGGAGCCCGTGCGCTGGGACGACCTCGACGCGCTCCGCTCGCCGGTAGCGGTGGCGCTCGACGAGAGCGCCTTCGATGCGCTCGACCGCCGCGCCGCCGACGCGGTCTGCCTGAAGGTCGCGCGGTGCGGCGGAATCACAGGGCTCATCGCCGCCGCCCGCCGCGCGCGCGCCGCCGGCTACGAGGTCTACCTGGCCTCGACGCTCGACGGCCCGCTCGGGATCGCTGCCGCCCTCCATGCGGCCGCCGCGATCAAGCCCGACCGCCCCTGCGGCCTCGCCACACTCTCGATGTTCGACGGCCTCGGTGATCCGCTTCCGGCCCGCGACGGGGTCATCACCGCCCCCTCCTCCCCCGGCCTGGGTCTAAAACGGCCGAAATAGTCCCGTTATCGACCCCCCTCGCCGCCCCCGCCCCTTCACAGCGCGATCAGCCGCGCGACCTCCTCGGGGTTCTCGAGATGCACGGCATGCCCGGCGCCGGCGACGATCGCCACCTCCGCCTGCGGCATCCGCTGCGCCATCCGCATCGCGATCGCCTGAAAGCGCTCGTCGCGCGCCGCCGACGATCAGCATCACCGGCATCGTCAGCTCGCCGAGCCGGTCCCACAGCGGCGGCAGCGCCCCCGTCCCGAGGCCGCGCAGCGCCGCCGCGAGCGCCGGCGGCGCGTTGCGCAGCCGGTCGGCTTTCGCGGCCGCCGCCACGTGCGGCGGCTGGTCGGCCAGCACCGGCGTGCGCGCCCAGCGCTCGGCGAACTGCTCGATGTCCATCCCCTCGATCCCGTCGGCCAGCTGCTCGTCGACCCGCCGGCGCGTGTCCCGCTCCCGGGGCGACTCCAATCCCGGGCTGGCGCTGACCAGCACCAACCTCGTGACCCGCTCGCGCAGAGCGAGCGCCGCGTGCAGCGCGATCCGCCCGCCCATCGAGTACCCCGACCAGCTCGAACTCTCCGGGCACGAGCGAGGAGACGTCCTCAACCACGGCCTCCAGCGACACCGGCCGGGCGTCGCCGGCCGACCCATGGCCGCGGATGTCGGGCGCGATCGCTCGGTAGCGTTCGCCGAGCGCCGCGACCACGGGCTCCCAGCTCGCCCCGGTGTTCGTGAACCCGTGGAGAAGAACGATCGCCGGCGCCATCCCGGCCCCAATCATGACGGCAACCGACACCTACCAGCTGCTGCGCGCCTTCTGCGACGAGCTGGCCCGGTGCGGGCTCGAGCACGCCGTGACCTCCCCGGGATCCCGCAACACCCCGATCGTCCTCAGCCTGGCTCGCGAGCCCCGGGTCCGCTGCTGGTCGCACCTGGATGAGCGCTGCGGCGCCTTCTTCGCGCTCGGGGCCGCCAAGGCCTCGGGCCGGCCGGTGGCGCTCACCTGCACGAGCGGCACCGCGGCCGCGAACTTCGCGCCGGCCGTGATCGAGGCCTACCACGCCCGCGTCCCGCTGATCGTGCTCACCGCCGACCGACCGCCCGAGCTGCGCGAGGTCGGCGCCGGGCAGACGATCGACCAGGTGAAGCTCTACGGCAACGCCGTCAAGTGGTTCTTCGAGGTCGGCGTCCACGATGCCTCGCCCGAGCGCCTGCACTGGATTCGCGCACTCGCCTGCCGCGCCTACTGGACCTCGCTCGACGGCCGCGCCGGCCCCGTGCACCTGAACCTCCCGCTGCGCGAGCCGCTGGTGCTCGGCGAGCAGCCGCTTCCGCCGGATCTGACCGGGCGCCCGGGCGACCGGCCCCGGGTGATGCGCTCCCCCGCCGAGCCGGCGCCGCCCGCCATCCTCCCCGAGCTCCCGCCCCGGGGCGTGATCGTGGCCGGACGGATCGAGCGCGACCCGAGGCTCCCCGCCGCGATCGCCGAGTTCGCCGTGCGCGTCGGATACCCCCTGCTCGCCGACCCCCTGTCGGGCGCGCGCCACGGCCCTGCGGCGATCGCCCACTACGACGTGCTGCTGCGCGACGATCGGTTCGCGGCCCCTCCGGAGCCGCAGCTGATCATGCGCGTCGGCGATCTCCCGACGTCGAAGCCGCTCCGGGCGTGGCTGGCCTCACTCGCAGCCGCCGAGCAGCTGGCGCTCGACCCCTACGCGAGCTGGCAGGATCCCGGGAGCGACGCTCACAGGCCTCGATCTCGGCGATCCGGCACGCACATTGGAGACCTGGGGGCCGGAGACCGCCGTCGACCCGGACTGGCTCGCGCGCTGGCGCGCCGCCGACGACGCCGCCGCAAGCGCCATCTCCGACGCCCTCGGCGACGGCCTGTCGGAGCCGCTGGTCGCCCGCAGCCTGGTCGAATGGCTCCCCCCCGAGGCCACTCTGTTCGTCGCCTCCTCGATGCCGATCCGCGACATCGAGCTGTTCGCCCCGGCGCGGGAGCTCGCCCCGCGCGTGCTGTCCAACCGGGGGGCCAATGGGATCGACGGGACCGTCTCGTCCGCGTTCGGCGCGGCCGCGGCCGGTGCCGGCCCGGTCGTGCTGCTCATCGGTGACGTCGCCCTCGCCCACGACATCGGCGGCCTGCTCGCGGCGCGCCGGCTCGGCCTGGCGCTCACGATCGTGCTGCTCAACAACGACGGCGGCGGCATCTTCCACTTCCTGCCGGTGGCGGGCGAGGGCGACGCGTTCGAGGAGCACATCGCAACCCCGCACGGCCTCGACTTCGCCCAGGCGGCGGCGCTCTACCACTGCCACCACGTCCGCGCCGAGACCGCGGAGCACCTGCGCCTCGCCGTGGAGGGCGCGCTCACCGAGACCCGCACCACGATCATCGAGGTCAGGACCGACCGCGAGGAGAACCTCGCCCTCCACCGGCGCGTCGCCGAGGCGGTGGCGGCCGCGCTCTGAGAGGCTTCGCGTCATGTGCGACTTCCACGCCGCCCTCCCCCCGCTCGAGGCCGACGAGTACCGCCTCGACACCCCCCGGGTCCGCGCCTTCATCGCGGACGTCCGCGACCGCATCCACGGCGCGCGCTCGCCGGCGAACGCGACCGAGCTGATCAGCCCCGTGTTCGAGGAGCTCCTGGCCGACCACGAGTGGCTCCCGCGCGCCTACCAGGAGCCCGCGCCGGAGAGCGGGATGGGCGGCGGGATCGGCCAGTGGCTGGTGTTCCGCGCGCGCCGATCGCTCGCTGTCGCTGTTCAGCCTGGTCGTGCCCCCCGGCGCGATGACGCCGGTTCACGACCACCTGGCGTGGGGCCTCGTCGGCATCTACCGTGGCAGCCAGGACGAGGAGTTCTATCGCCCCGGGGAGGGCCGGCTCGAGGCTCTGCGCCGGCGGCCGCTCGGGCCCGGGGACTTCTACCGGCTGCTGCCCCCGCGCGACGACGTCCACCGGGTGCGCACCACCTCCGCCGAGACCTCGGTCTCGATCCACCTGCTCGCCAACGACACCGGCTGCGTCTGGCGCCACACCTACGACGAGCGCACCGGAGAGACGAGTCCGTTCCGCTCGGGCTACGTCAACGCCGAGTGCGCGACCGGATGACGCTCCAGCGCCACGCGATCGGGATCAGCTGGACCGAGCCGGGCACGATGCTCCGCACGGCGCACGCGGTGGCCAGCGAGGGCCGGGTGTGGCTGATCGATCCCTACGAGGACGAGGCCGCGCTCGAGGCCGCCGCCGAGCTCGGGGAGCCGGCAGGCGTGATCCAGCTGCTCGACCGGCACAACCGCGACTGCGAGCCACTCGCCTCGCGCCTCGGCGTCCCGCTGCTCCGACTGCCGCGGAGTGCGCCGGGGACGCCCTTCGAGGTCGTGCCCGTGATCTCGCGCTGGGGTTGGCGGGAGGTGGCGCTGTGGTGGGAGGCCGAGCGAGCGCTGATCGTGGCCGAGGCGATCGGCACGGCTCCGGCGTTCGCGCTCGGCCGGCGCGCCGGCGTCCACCCGATGCTGCGCCTGACTCCCCCGCGCTCCCAGCTCGAGCGCTTCCGGCCGGCGATGCTGCTCGTCGGGCACGGGGAGACGATCGAAAGCGGCGGCGCCGCCGCGCTGGGCGAGGCCCTCAGCCGCTCCCGGGGCGATTTGCCCCGGCTCGTGACGAGCGCCCCCAAGCTGCTGCGCGGCGGCGGCTAGGGACGCGCCCGGAGCGCCAGCACCCGCGCCACCGCCTGCTCCGCGCCGCCCCGGCTGAGCCGCCCATCGTGGATCGCCGCCGCGAGCGCGCTCCGGACCGCGAACCCCAGCGCCGGGCTGTTCTCGGCCGGGTCGGTGGCCGCGCACAGGATCAAATCGGCCCCGGCGCGGGCGGCCAGCACGCCGCGCGCGCCCGGGCCGCCGAACGGGCGCAACGACCCCGCGGCGATCGCGTCGGTGATCGTCACGCCCCGGAAGCGCAACCTTCCGCGCAGCTCGCCTCCGATCACCGTGGGCGAGAGCCCGGCGGGCAGACGGGCGTCGAGCGCCGGATAGACCGCCCACGAGGTCATCACCAGCCGCAGGCCGGCGGCGATCGCGCTCCGGTAGGGCGCCTCGTCGACCGCGCGCAGGCGTGTCGCCGAGACGTGGAGGACGACCGGCGCGAGGTCGGTGTTCTGCGTCGCGCCCGCCGCCCCGAGCCCCGGGAAGTGCTTGCCGGTGGCGGCCACCCCGCCGCGTTGCTGGGCGGCGACGAAGGCCGCTCCCAGCGACGCGACCACGCGCGCGTTCGACGAGTAGGAGCGCCCGTAGGCGTCGATGAAGTTCCCGGCCTGCCGGTAGACGTCGAGCACCGGCGCGAGGTTGACGTTCAGCCCGGCGCCGGCGAGCGTCCGGGCCGCGCCGGCGCCGGCCTCACGGGCCAGCGCCACCCCGCCGGCGCGCTCGCCGATCTGCTTCTCGGAGAGCTCGGGCGGACCGGGCAGCCGCCTGACCGCGCCGCCCTCTTGATCGGTCATCAGCAGCAGCGGCGCGTGCACGGGACTGGCGGCGGCGGCGCGCTGCAGCTCGGCGACGGCGGTGCGCAAGCGCGCCACGTTCGGGGCGAAGAAGATCACGCCGGCCGCCTCGCCGGCGCGGACCGCTCGCAGCAGGCTCGCCGGTGGCGTCGCCCCGGCGTAGGCATAGACGATCCGCTGCCCCGCGAGCTGCGCCGGCGACAGGCGCTGCACCAGGCTCGTCCCGCGGGGCGCGAGCCGGCGCGCCGGCGCCGCCGCGGCATGGCGTGCCGGCACCGTCACCACGCCGAGCACGGCGAGGCCTACAAGTGCTTCTCGAACCAGTGATGAGCGAACGGCTCGGCGTTGAACGGCGGCACCTCCACGTACCCGCTCGAACGGTACAACGCGATCGCCTCGGTCAACGCCCGGTTCGTATCGAGGCGGACGAGCGAGGCGCCGCTACGCGCCGCCTGCGCCTCGAGCTCGCCGAGCAGCCGCCGGCCGAGGCCGAGCCCGCGGGCGCCCTCGCTCACCCACATCCGCTTGACCTCCGCCGGCGCGCCCGGGCGGTGCTTGACCGCGCCGCATCCGATCGCGTCGGCCCGGAGATAGGCGATCAGCATCTCCCCCGCCGGCGGGCGGACCGCCTCGGGCTCAACCGGAAGGGCCTGGCTCGGATCGAGTCCGCCCTCCGAGCGCCGGTCGAGCTCAGCGAAGTAGCGGCGCAGGCAGAGCTGCGCGTCCGGGTGCGTCGGGTCGACGTGCCTGATCTCGACCGTCGCCGCGGTCAGCAGCCGCTCCACATCGGCCATGGCGCTCAGCAGCCGGGCCCGCTGGCGGTCGCTGAGCGGTGCCAGGAACGACGCCGCGAGCTGGTCGCTGCGACGGTCGAGCTCGGCCCATTCGCCGAGCCCGCGGCGGGTCAGCCGCGCGCGGCGAACGCGCCGGTCGGCCGCGCTCTGTACGACCTCGACGAGCCGATCCGCCTCGAGCGCGCGCAGCAGCCGGCTGGCGTGGCCGGAGTCGAGCCCCAGGCGCGTCCTGAGCTCGCGGACCTCGCAGTCCTGCCCGGCGCCGATCTCCCACAGCAGGCGCGCCTCGGCCATCGGCCGGTCGCGAGACAGGAAGCGGTCACTCAGCGCTCCCACGCGCTGCGCCACCAGCCGGTTGAAGCGCCGGACCTGCTCGACCTCCGCGGGCGCGCACCATTCTCTGACTTTAGTCAGAGATGTCCGGATTGTCCAACCGGGCTCGCCGATCATGGCCCCGATCATCACCGGCAGCGAGTACGGCTGGTAATCAGCCCGCCAGCAACGGAAGCAGCGCGCTCAGCTTGACCTCCGACTCCGCCAGCTCACTGGCGGGGTCGGAGTCGCGCACGATCCCGCACCCGGCGTAGAGCCGGGCCAGCGGGCCGCGCAGGAGCGCGCAGCGCAGCGCGACGCAGAACTCGCCGTCCCCGACCGCGTCGGTCCAGCCGACCGTGCCCGCGTACCAGCCGCGGTCGAAGCCCTCGAGGGCCGGGATCAGCCGGGCTGCGACGGCGCCCGGCTCGCCCCCCACCGCCGGCGTGGGGTGCAAGGCGCCCGCCAGCTCGACCGCGCCGTGCGATCCCGCGAGCTGGGCCCGGATCGGGGTCCCCAGGTGCTGGATGTTGGCCACGCGCACCAAGCCCGGCTCGGGGGCCGCGGTCACCCACACCGACAGCGGCCGCAGCGCCCGGGCGATCCGCCGGGCCACGATCGCGTTCTCCTCGCGATCCTTCTCACTCTGCAGGAGCTGCTCGCCGAGGTGGTCGTCGACGGCGGGATCGGCGCTCCGGCGCGCCGACCCGGCCAGCGCCACCGTGCTCGCCCGCTGGCCCTCGCGGCGGATCAGCAGCTCGGGGCTGGCGGCCAGGAACGTGCGCCTCCCCCCGGCCGACCGCGAACACGTAGCACGACGGGAACGCCTCGCGCAGCAGCCCCAGGATCGCCCCCGGATCATGGTCGACCGGGGCACGCACCTCGACCTCGCGGGCGAGCACGATCTTCTCGAGCTCGCTGGCCCGGATCCGCTGTACGCCCCGCGCCACCGCCTCCTCGTAGTGCGCCGGCGGCATCGGGCTGTTGACCTTGTACGCGCCGGCGGGATCGGGATCGAGCAGCGGGAGCGCCGCGCCCGGCCGCAGCTCGCCGAGGCGCCGCTGCACCCGAGCCAGCACGTCGGCCGCGGTGTCGTCCGGCGCCACATCCACGTTCACGGTCAGCGCCACCTGCCCGGCTCGCCGCGCCACCGACACCTCGGGGACGAGGAGCGAGCCGGCGGCGAAGCCCTCCCACTCGGGGGAGCTGCCGCCGTCGGGCGCGAAGCCGAAGCCCCCGACCGCCGCCAAGCCGCCCCCGGCCGGGCCGTCCGGGGGGTCGCTGTACGCGCTCCGCGGCGAGCGCCCGCCACCGGCGCGCCACCTCGCCGAAGCGCTCGGGGCCGCTGCGCCTCCAGCACGCGCACGGCGCCGAGCGCGGCCAGAGCCGAGCCGTCGCGATCGGGCTGCTCGAGCACGAACCAGGACTCGCCTGGCCGCCGCGCCGCCGCGACCACGGCCGTCGGGTCGACCCCCGGGTCCACGCGCGCACTCACGCTCACGAGCGCCGGCGCGCCCGTCGCCCGCGCCCGGCGCAGCGCGGCGTCCACCCGCCGCGCCAGCCTCGCGGCCGCCCGGGCGTCGAGCCACCGGTCGGCCTGAGCGAGCGCGGTCACGGCGCGAAGACTACGTCTCGCTGCGGCCCCGCGAGATCGCGATCTCGCCCGTGCGAGCCATCTCGATCAGCCCGAACGGCCGGACCAGCCGTTCGAACGCCTCGACCTTCTCGTAGGTCCCGGTGACCTCGACGACCAGCGAGCGCTTGGTGACGTCGACGACCTTGGCCCGGAAGATCTCGCATATCTGCATGACCTCGGCCCGGCTGGCGCCGTCGGTGGCGATCTTGAACAGCGCGAGCTCCCGGGCCAGCGTCTCCGCCGGCTCGAGATCGCGGATCTTGAGCACGTTGACGAGCTTGTGCAGCTGCTTGGTCACCTGGTCGATCGGATGGACCGCACCGTCGAGCGTGAGCGTGATGCGGCTGATCCGCTCGTCGTCGGTCGGCCCCACCGCCAGCGTGTCGATGTTGAACCCGCGCCGCGCGAACAGTCCCGCTATCCGGGTCAGAACGCCCGGCTTGTTCTCGACCAGGATCGAGAGGATGTGCTTGCGCCCGGTGCGCAGGCCGCTGACCGCCTCGAGCTGGTCGAGCGACAGGATTTCCTTGGTTCCCGGTTCACCCACGATGGTCTCCTCCGCGGGTCATCCTGACCCGCGTTCTCGATGGTGTTGTTCGGCATCACGCCTCTCTTAACCAACCATGTTCCGCGCCGGCTGCCCGGCGGGGATCATCGGGTAGGTGTTCTCCTCGCGGGTGACCCGGACATCGACGAGGACCGGGCCGTCGGTGGCGATCGCGGCCCGCATGTCCTCGACCAGCGTCTTCTTGTCCTCGAGGCGGATCCCGGTCGCCCCGTAGGCGTCGGCGAGCTTGACGAAGTCAGGCCACTGGCCCATTTCGACCTGGCTGTAGCGCTTGTCCCAGAACAGCTCCTGCCACTGGCGGACCATGCCCAGGTAGCCGTTGTTCATGATGAACACCTTGATCGCGATGCCCTCCTCCGAGCACGTCGCGAGCTCCTGCATGTTCATCTGCACCGAGCCGTCGCCGGCGATGCAGACCACCGTCTTGTCCGGGCAGCCGACCTTGGCGCCCATCGCCGCCGGCAGACCGAAGCCCATCGTCCCCAGGCCGCCCGAGTTGATCCAGCGCCGAGGCTGTGGGAACTGGAAGTACTGCGCGGTCCACATCTGATGCTGGCCAACGTCGCTGGTGACGATCGCGTCGCCGCCGGTGGCTTCGTACAGGGCTTGGACCATGTACTGCGGCTTGATCTCGGAGTCGGTCGAGTCCTGGTAGCCGAGCGGGTGGCGCTCCTGCCAGGTCCGGATCCGCTGCCACCACTCCTCCAGGCGGCCCGGATCGGGCTCGAGCGCCCGGTACTCGGCGGTCAGCCGGGGGAGGATGTTCTTGGCGTCGCCCACGATCGGGATGTGCGCCGGGACATTCTTGGAGATCTCGGCCGGGTCGATGTCGATGTGGATGAACTTGGCCCGCGGCGCGAACTCCGAGAGCTTGCCCGTGATCCGGTCATCGAAGCGGGCGCCGATGGCCACGATCAGATCCGCCTCGTCCATCGCGTAGTTGGCCGCGCGGGTGCCGTGCATGCCGAGCATCCCGAGCCACTGGTCGTGCGTTCCCGGGAAGGCGCCCAGGCCCATGACCGTGCACGTCACCGGGAACCGGTCGCTCGTCGCCAGCTCGGTGAGCTCGGGGGCGGCCTCCGCGCTGACCACCCCGCCACCGGCGTAGATCACCGGCCGGCGCGAATTGCACAGCGCCTTGGCGGCCAGGCGGATCTGCTTCTGGTTGCCGTCGGTCGTCGGTTGGTAGCCGGGCAGGTGAACGTCGGTCACCGGCTCGTAGGGAATGTCCGCCCGGCTGAGATCCTGCGGGATGTCGACGACCACCGGCCCGGGCCGCCCGGTCCGCGCGATGTGGAACGCCTCGTGGATCGAGCGAGGGATCTCCAGCGGATGCTGGATCATGAAGCTGTGCTTGACGATCGGCATCGTGATGCCGATCGTGTCCGCCTCCTGGAAGCCGTCGGTCCCGAGCAGCTCGGTCCGGACCTGGCCGGTGAGAAACACCACCGGCACCGAGTCCATCATCGCGTCGCAGATCGGCGTGACCAGGTTCGTGGCGCCGGGGCCGCTCGTGCCGATCGACACGCCGACCTTGCCCGTGGCCTTCGCGTAGCCCTCGGCCGCGTGGCCGCCGCCGGCCTCGTGGCGGACGAGGATGTGGCGGATGCCGGCGTCGTAGAAGGCGTCGTAGGTCGGTAGGTTGGCCCCACCGGGGAGTCCGAATACGACGTCCACGCCCTCGGCCTTTAGGCATTCCATGAGGGCGTCGACTGCGCGCATTTGCGCTCCTTCCAGCGATTTAGGTGTGCACGGCCCGTCCGCGCACAGAGGGAAATCGAGTGTAACAGCGGCCCTCGGGCCGGCCCTACCGCCGCAGCGAGGCCTCCGGGGCAATCGCCAATTCCGGGAACTCGAGCTCGTAGCCACAGCTCGTGCAGAGCGCGTCGTGGAGCTTGACGACCTTCCCGCACCCCGGGCATTGCCGCCGGAGCTCGCGGTCCTCCCAGCGGTAGCAGATCGCGGTGAGCAGTCCCAGGAACGGCACGCAGGCCGAGATCAGGAACCAGATGAAGAACGAGCTCCCCTTGATTCTTCCTACGACCCCTCCCGCGAGGCCGAAGAAGAATGCGATGACGAGGTAGCCCAGGCCGTCCACGGCCTACCAGACGAGCTGCTTGATCGCCCAGAGCACGGCGACGACGACCGCCACCGTGACGAGCGTCAAGAAGATCGCCGTGACGAAGCCGACCACGAGCTTGACCGCGATCACCGCGGCGAGGATCAGCACCAGCCCGCCAGCCGCCCGCCGAACGATCGGCGGACGAGAGCGGGTGGGCTCAACTTGGGTGTTCATAGCGCGAAGCGTACCGCTCGCGCCCGGGCGCCCCGTAAGGATTTCCGATTAATCGAAGGTGCGCTTGAGGTGCTCGAAGCGCGCGTCCGAGCCGGCGGGCCGGCTGTCGAAGCGAAGCCGGGCCAGGCGGTAGCGGCGGACATTGGCGGTCCCGGGCTCGCCGGCCTCGGCGCGGCGGTCGGCGACGAGGAGGACCTTGGAGGCTGCGATTGGACGGGTCATGGGCATCATGATCGGCTGCGCGCCTAAAGCGCACATTGGCCCTGGGTACAAAGATCCTCAGGACGATGCGGCCGCGCGGAGCGCTTCACGCGCCGGGAGGGGCAGCCTCCGGCGCAGTCGCCACCGTGCCCCGGAGAAGGCGACGTTGGCCACAGTGGCAAACCCCGCCTCGTCCGTGCGGAGGGCCAGCAGGAGGTGGGCGATCCGGTCCCCCGCCGGCAGCTCCGGATCGGGTACGCGGACGCAGTAGCAGTACACCCGGCGCGCGCGCGGACGGAGGAGCACCGCTCCCGCCTCGCCCACGAGCCACACGCCGAAGGCGCCGCGCTCCATCGCCAGGCCGGTGCGGCGCTGGAGCTCCCGAGCCGGGTGGTCGAGCAGGTCACCGAGCAGACCCAGCGCCACCCTCTCCGCCTCGGCGTCGCGCCCGGGGCGCCGGCGGAGCACGCCGGCCCCTCTTGCGGCATAGAGCTCGGGGAGGATCCAGGCGTAGAGGAGCGCCACCAGCCCGATCGGAAACAGGATCGGCTTGCTCGCCACCAGCAACCCCGCCACCACCAGGAACGGGAGCGTCTGGGCCAGGATCGAGATCGTCCAGCGGCGCCCGGAGACCCGTAGCGTGCGCTCGTCGACGCGCCGGCGCCAGGGGACCCGCGCCAGCTCGGGGAGCGCGCCGGCCTCCAAGCTACCCCCCGGCGATCGGGCGGCGCAGGATCACGACCGGGGCGTCGAGCGGCAACTCGCGCACCTGCTCGGCGTGGCCCTCGCCACGGGAGACGACGGCGAAGTACCCCTGCTCGAGCTGCGCCCGGAACGCGGCGACCGCCGCCTCCACACTCACCGGGTCCTCGGCGGTCCACTCGGCGAGCGTCGTGTGCCCGGTCTGGTCCATCCGAATGAGTCGGGACATCGTCGGCCTCCTGGTATCGGTGCTGGGCCAGATCCTACTTGAGCCGCTCGAGGATCAAGCGCCGTACCTCGCCACCGTCGGCGCGGCCCTTGGTCTCGCGCATCACGAACCCGACGAGCGGGCCGAGCGCCTTCATGTTGCCCGCCCGGACCTTCTCCGCCGCCTCGGGATCGGAGGCGATCGCCCGCTCGACGATCTCGCCCAGCCCGCCGTCCTCGCCGCTCAGCGCGCCGAGGCCCTCGCGCTCGACGATCGCCCGCGGGTCCCCGCCTTCGGCCGCGAGTCGCGTGAGCACCTCGCGCGCCGCGTCCCGGCTCACCTCCCTCGCCTTCACCATCGTCGCCAGCGCGGCGAGGCTCTCGGGTGCGACCTTGCTCTGGGACGGGTCGGCGTTCGGGCCGATCCGCTCCACGAGCTGCGGGATCCAGTTCGACAGCTCCACGGGATCGAGCCCGTCGCCGTCCGACGCCAGGGCCCGCTCGAAGTAGTCGCCGAGCTCGGCCCGGAACGCGAACTCCTGCGCCCGCCCCGGTTGCAGCCCGAGCTCGCGCTCGAACCGCGCCGCCCGCTCGGCCGGCAGCTCCGCGGGCAGCTCGGCGCGCGCGGCGGCCAGCATCTCCTCGGTGGCGTGCAGCGGCACCAGGTCGGGCTCGGGGAAGTAGCGATAGTCGTGCGCCTCCTCCTTGGAGCGCAGCGGGGTCAGCCGGTCGGAGACCGGGTCGTAGTGCATGGTCTCCTGGATCACGTCGTAGCCGTCGCCGAGCAGCTTGACCTGACGGCGGATCTCGGCCCGCAGCCCGCGCTCGAGGAAGCGAAACGAGTTCATGTTCTTGAGCTCGGTCTTGGTCCCGAGCTCGTGCGTGCCCACCGGCCGGACGGACACGTTGCCGTCGCAGCGCAGCGACCCCTCCTCCATGTTGACGTCGGAGACGCCGAGCTGGCGCAGCGTCGTGCGCAGCAGGTTGAGCCACTCGCGCGCCTGCTCGGGCGCGTGGATGTCGGGCTCGGTGACGATCTCGACCAGCGGCGTGCCGCCCCGGTTGAAGTCGACCGAGCTGCGGTCTGAGCCGTGGATCCGGCCGCTCTCGCCCAGGTGCGTGAGCTTGGCCGCGTCCTCCTCGAGGTGGACGCGATGGATGCGCACGTCGCCGAGGCGCCCGCCGCGGCACAGCGGGACGTCGTACTGGGAGACCTGGTAGCCCTTGGGGAGGTCGGGATAGAAGTAGTTCTTGCGGTGAAACAGCGAGCGCTCGGCGATCTCGCAGCCGAGGGCCAGCCCGATCATGATCCCGAAGTGGATCGCGCGCTCGTTGACCACGGGCAGCGCCCCCGGCAGGCCGAGACACGTGGGGCACGTGTGGATGTTGGGCGGGTCGCCGAAGGACAGCTCGCAGCCGCAGAACATCTTCGTCCGAGTCTTCAGCTGGACGTGGATCTCGAGGCCGATGACCGGCTCGTAGTCGCTCACGCGCGCGCCTCCCGACCGTCGAAGCCGAGCGCCAGCTCGAGTGCGTACGCGGCGTCGAGCAGGCGGCTTTCGCTGAACGCGGGCCCGGCGAGCTGGAAGCCGACCGGGAGGCCGTCGCTCAGGCCGGAGGGGATCGAGATGGCCGGAATGCCGGCGAGCGACATCGGCACGGTGCAGAAGTCGTTCAGGTACATGGCAAGCGGGTCGTCGGTCTTGGCGCCGAGCTCGAACGCCGTCCACGGGCTCGTCGGAGTGACGACGAAGTCGAAGCGCTCGAACACCTCGCGGAAGTCCTCGGCGATCTTCGTCCGCACCTTCTGGGCCGTCCCGTAGTAGGCGTCGTAGTAGCCGCTCGAGAGAGCGTAGGTGCCGAGCATGATCCGCCGCTTGACCTCGGCGCCGAAGCCGGCGGCGCGGGTGCGGGTGTACATGTCGATCAGCTCCGAGGAGCCGTTCACGCGCAGCCCGTAGCGCACCCCGTCGAAGCGGGCCAGGTTGGCCGAGGCCTCGGCGGGCGCGATCAGGTAGTAGGCCGACAGCGCGTGCGGCGCGTGGGGAAGGTGGCAGGGCTCGACGGCGGCGCCGAGCGATTCGGCCACCGCGAGCGCGGCCTCGAAGCTCTCCTGCACGCCGGGCGCGACGCCGCCCTCGGAGCCGGCCAGCTCCTCCGGGACGCCCAGCCGGATCCCGCGCAGATCCTCCGCGCGCGGCATCTCGATCCTCCCGGGGAACTCGAGCGAGGTCGAGTCGCGCGGGTCGCGCCCGATCATGTGCGCGAACAGCAGCGCCGCGTCGGTGACGTCGCGGGTGAGCGGGCCGGCCTGGTCGAGCGAGGAGGCGAAGGCGATCATCCCGTAGCGCGAGCACGCGCCGTAGGTCGGCTTGAGCCCGACGATCCCGCACAGCGCCGCCGGCTGGCGGATCGAGCCGCCGGTGTCGGTGCCGATCGCCCACGGCGCGATGCCGGCTGCCACCGCCGCCGCGCTTCCCCCGGACGAGCCGCCCGGTACCCGGCCGCGGTCCCACGGGTTGAGCACCGGCCCGTAGCCGGAGTTCTCGTTCGAGGAGCCCATCGCGAACTCGTCCTGGTTGGTCTTGCCGAGCAGCGGCGCGCCGGCGCCGGTGAGCTGCGCGACCACGGTGGCGGTGTAGGGCGGCCGGTAGCCCTCGAGGATGCGCGATCCCGACTGGCTGGGGATGCCCTCGGTGCAGAACAGGTCCTTGACCGCCAGCGGGACCCCGCCCAGCGGCCCGTCCTCGTGCTCGGGCGCCTCCGGCGCCACCCACGTGAACGCGTTCAGCTCATCCGCCTCGGCTCGGGCGCGGTAGGCCTCGAACAGCTCGCGCGGATCGAGCTCCCGCGCGCGCACGCGCTCCGCCGCCGCGGCGGCGCTCAGCTCGAGCACGTCGCTCATCCGGCGCCCGGGCTGGGTACCGCGAACCCGCCGTCGTCGGCCGGCTCCGGGGCGCAGGACAGGGCGACTTCGTGCGGCAGCGACGGCGTCGGCTCGTCGGCGCGGAGCACGTTGACGACATCGACCACGTGCGAGGTGGGCGGCACGTCGCGGAGATCGAGCTCGGAGATCTTCTCGATGTGGTCGAGCACCTTCGAGAGCTCGCTCGCCATCCGCTCGACCTCCTCCTCGCTCAGCTCCAGACGCGCCAGACGCGCCACGTGCAGGACTTGGGTGCGGTCGAGCATCGGCCCCGGAGAGTTTAGTCCGGGGTCGGCGCCGTTCCCTGGACCGAGGCGAGATGCACGAGCGGGATCTCCTGCGGTTCGTCCTCGGCGGCGCGATCCCTTCCTTGCGCAGCGACAGGAAGGCGCCGACGAGGATGACGCAGGCGGCACGGGCCGAGCACGCCACCGCGTACATGCCCGGGGGCGCCAGGATGATCACGCGGAAGATCATCCAGATCGCGTTTCCGCAGCCCCAGCACGGTGACGATCATGCTCAGCGCACCGGTAGCGCAGGCGCCCGCCGCAGATGACCTGGAGGAAGGCCAGAGCCAGTGCCGTCACGATCGTCACGGCCATCAGCCCAGCGCGGATGCGTCAGCGCCTGCCATCCGGTCAGCGTGCGCGTCGCGCGTGCGCCCGATACCAAGTGACGGCCAGCATCAGCACGAGCAGCGCGACCGCGGCGGCCGCGGCGAGCACCTCCCCCGCGCGGAGCCGGTCCAGCCTGAGGTCCATCAGCGGCCGGGGATGGCCGATGCTCCGCGGCTCACCTGGAGCGCCGTGAACACGAGCCCGACGGCCAGGATCGCGGCCACGATGAACCCCCAGCCGAGGTTTCCCGCGTGGAGCAGGAGCTTGACGACGAGGAACACGATCGCCGCGGCGGCCAGCACGAGGCGCATGGTGCGCCCGTCGCGGATCGTCGGGATCTTCTTGTCGGGCAGGAAGCGCTGCATGCCCAGATCGACGAGCAGCCACACGAGCGCGATCGCGGCGAGGATCCCCGCCCACGAGTAGGGCGCCTGGATCGCGGGGCGGTTCGTCGGCTCCGCGAACAGGCCCCGGTCGGCGAAGCTGGTCACCGAGTACCAGGGGAAGGCGAGCACGACGATCAGGAGGAGCAGCGCGAGTCCGCCGACGATCCGGTCATCGCGTGTAACGCCGTGCTCCACGATCGGAATCCCTACCCGTGCGGGCTGACGTCCACACGACGAACCCGGTGCGCCGCCGGCGCACCCCGCGCCGCCCGATCCGCGCGCACCGACTCGTAGCCGCCGAGCGCGACCCCAGCGCGCACGCCACGCCCACGAACGCCCCCAGCTTCTGGTCGACGACCTGGCTCGATGAGGGCAGGTCGATCAGGACCCGGTAGATCAAGAGCAGCGAGGTAAGCGAGGCCAGGCCGAGGACGACGAGGCTGGTGCTCGTCTTGGCCCCGTGCGCGCGCTGGGTCACGTGCAGCACCGGCGCGGCGAGCGCGAGGACGATCGTGATCGCCATCGCCCAGCGCACGAGCGTCATCGCCTGCCAGGCGTTCTCCGCCCAGGCGAGCGAGCGTGTCCGCCCCGGGATCCCGTCGACCCCGAACCACTTCAAGCGCGAACATCGCGACGCCCAGCCCGACCGCGCTGGCCGCGCTCAGAAGCTCGCCATGGCCGATCCGGCGCACACGGGGGTTATACCGGTGCGCCCGCACGCCGCAGGCGCGGCCGGGCGTTCCGTCCGCGTCGCCGGGGCCGCGGCGCGCGCGGATCGAGCGCCGCGCGCAGCGAGTCGAACGCGCTCGCGAAGTCGCGCGCCACCGTCACCGGCTCCGGCACGAGCTCAGGGTCGGCATACAGGCCGACGTGCAGCGTGCCGCAGTAGGAGAAGACGCCCACCGAGAGGCCGTGGCCCCGGACGAGCGGAACGGCGGGATACATGGCCTGCACACGCCGGCCGAGCAGGTAGAGCGGCTCGGGAGGGCCCGCCATGCTCGAGAGCACGACGTTGAACGCCTGCGGGCGGGTGAGCAGCCACGCCAGCACGTCCCGAGCCTCGGCCGGCACGAGCCGTGAGGCCCGCAGCACCGAATCGAGCGACTCGCTCGACGCACCTCGATCGCGGCGGCGCGTCTGACGCGCGAGCTCCTGCAGTACCGCCACCGGGTCGCGCTCCCCCACGGGCAGCTCGACGAACTCCCCGCCGCCGCCGGCGCCCGGGACGAGCGCGCGCAGCCAGGGATGGCACTCGTCGGCGCGGCGGAGGTGGCGCCCGAGGGCCAGCGCCGCGGTGGCGAGCACGACATCGGCCACCGCGACCTCCTGACGGCGGCCCAGGTCGCGGGCCACAGGCAGCGGCAGGCGGGTGAAGGCCACCGCCCGGCGCGTTCCGACCGGCCGGTTCAGCGAGGTGGCGGGCGCGCGCGTGCCCAGCGTCGCGAGCGATCCTCCGAGACGGCTGATCGCGCCTATGCCCTCGCCGAGCAGCGCCGGGTTGATCGCGCCGCGGAGCGCGAGCTCGCCCGCCGAGCGCACCAGGCGCAGGCGCTCGCCGGCGCCGGCCGCGACCCGGTCGAGCATGCCCGGGGTGGGCTCGGGCTCGAACCGGCGCGCCAGCACTGCGAGGCTCGTCGGGCCCCGGTCGAGCAGCAGCGCAGCTGGCGCGTCCGCGCCGAGGCCCCCCGCCAGCGCGGGATGGATCTGGCCGACGATCGCGAAGCGGGCCCCGCGCAGCCCGGTGACCAGGTGCACCCGCCACAGGGGGCGGCCTCGGTCGAGCGGCTCGGAGAGCAGCTCGCCGGCGAGCGCGCGCAGCTCGGCCGTGCCGCCGCCGGCCGGCGAGGCCGCGGCGAGCACGTGGCGCGCCACGTCGAAGCCGTCGTCGTCGACCCACAGCGGATCGTGGAGGCGCAACCGCGAGCTCACCACGCGGCGGCGAAACCGGGGCAGGCGGTCGAGCCGGCCGGCCACATGCCGCCGCAGCGCGGGCAGGGTCGGGCGGCTCGCCCTCGAGCACGAGCGTCCATCCCATGTGCATGCGGGTGGCGGGCGTCTCCAGTCGGAGCAAGCACTCATCCAGCGCCGACAGGCTGTCCACGGTCATCTCACTCTCCTCGTCGCAGGCGTCGCGGCCTACGGGCGGCGATCCGTGCGCCCTGGCGAACAAGTATGTCCAAGATGGGCCGAACCGCGCGTCCGAGCCGACGATTTCCCCGCAGCTAGCGGCTTCCTCGTGCGCAGAGCGAACTCAGCGCTTGGTGATCGGCGCGAGGTCGGCGACGAGCTTGCGCTCGGAGCGGTCCTTACTGAAGCGGATGACGACGATCCCGCCCGCCTCGAGCCCGGTCACCACGCCCTCACCGAAGGTGGGATGGACGACGTCGTCGCCCATCCGGAACGCCGCCGGAGGGGGCGCGTCCGGCTGCGACCACGAGCCGCCCGAGGCCCACGAGGTGGCGCGGGCGCGCACGGCGGCCAGCCCCCGCGGCTGCTGGGAGGCCTGGTCGGTGAGCTCGCGCGGGATCTCGGAAAGGAAGCGGCTCGGACCGCCGAAGTGGCGGGCACCGAACACGGTGCGCGTGCGCGCGTAGGTCAGGTAGAGGTCGCGCTCGGCCCGGGTGATGCCCACGTAGCAGAGCCGGCGCTCCTCCTCGAGGCCGCCCTCGTCGAGCGCTCGCGAGTGCGGGAACACGCCCTCCTCGCAGCCGATGATGAACACGATCGGGTACTCGAGGCCCTTGGCGTTGTGGAGCGTCATCAGCGTCACGAGGCCCTCGCCGTCGCTGCGGTCGTCGGCGTCGGAGATCAGCGCGATCTGCTGGAGGAAGTCGCCGAGCCCGCGCGTCTCTCCCTCCGGAGCCTCCACGCCGGCGCCGGCGTCGAACTCGACGGCCACGTTCACGAGCTCCTCGAGGTTCTCGAGGCGCCCCTGGGCCTCGACCGTGCGCTCAGCCTCGAGCGCCTCGAGGTAGCCCGTCTCGCCCAGGATCTCCCGCAGCACCTCCGCCACCGGCGCGCCGGACTCGGCGCGCTCGCGCAGCACGTGCATGGTGCCCATGAACCGCTTGAACGCCTTGACCGCGGCCGCGCCCAGCCCCGGCACCTGCTCGGGCTCGGAGGCCACGTCCCATATCGCCGTCCCCAGCGTGTTGGCGAAGGCGAGCACCCGCGAGAGCGAGGTGGCACCGATCCCCCGCCGCGGCGAGTTGACGACCCGCGTGAACGCGCCCACGTCCTGCGGGTTCAGCAGCACGGTCAGATACGCGATCGCGTCCTTGATCTCGGCCCGCTCGTAGAACTTGGTGCCGCCGATCACCTGGTAGGGGACCTCCGCCCGCACGAGCGTGTCCTGGAGCACCCGCGACTGGGCGTTGGTCCGGTAGAAGATGGCGATCTCCGCCCGCGAGGTGCCGTCGTCCACCAGCCGCTCGACCTCGCCCGTGACGAACCGCGCCTCCGCGTGCTCGTCCTCGAGCTCGCGAACCTTGATCGGGTCCCCCTGCCCGATGTCGGTCCACAGCAGCTTCGACTTGCGCCCCCGGTTGTTGGCGATCACCGCGTTCGCCGCGTCGAGGATCGTCTGGGTGGAGCGGTAGTTCTGCTCCAGGCGCACCACCTGCGCGTCGCCGAAGTCGTCCTCGAACTCGAGGATGTTCCTGATGTCCGCGCCGCGGAACTGGTAGATCGACTGGTCCGGGTCACCCACCACGGCCAGGTTGCGGTGCTTGCCGGCGAGCAGCTGGAGCCAGCGGTACTGAGCGTGGTTGGTGTCCTGGTACTCGTCGACGAGCACGTGGCGGAACTCGGTGGCGTAGCGCTCGCGCACCTCCTCGAACAGCTCGAGCACGTTGACCGCGCGGACGAGCAGGTCGTCGAAGTCCATCGCGTTCATGCGGTGCAGCTCGCGCTCGTAGGAGCGGAACGCGTCCGCCACCGTCTGCTCGAAGTAGGAGCCGACCATGTGACCGTAGGCGTCGGCGTCGCGCAGGCGGTTCTTGGCGTCGGAGATCTGGCTCTGGACGGCGGCCGGGGTGAAGCGCTTGGGATCGACGCCGAGATCGTCCAGGCAGCGCTTGACCAGCCGCCGCGAGTCGGCCTGGTCGTAGATCGTGAACTGGCGGGTGTAGCCGAGCTTGTCTGCGTGGGCGCGCAGCATCCGCGCGCAGGCCGCGTGGAAGGTCATCACCCACATGGCGCGGACGCGCCGCCCGACGAGCAGCTCGACGCGCTCGCGCATCTCCGCCGCGGCCTTGTTGGTGAACGTGATGGCCAGGATCTCGTTCGGCTTGGCCGCTCCCGCGCCCACCAGGTAGGCGATCCGGTGAGTCAGCACCCGCGTCTTGCCCGAGCCGGCGCCGGCGATGATCAGCAGCGGCCCGTCGCCGTGGGTCACGGCGTCGCGCTGCGGTCCGTTGAGGCCGGACAGGAGGGCGTCGAGCTCGGTCGTGGTGTCCGTCATCGGGGCGATTTTCAACGGTAGCGTTGGGTCGAGATGGAAGACGCCTCGAGCGGAAGACCCCGCCGAGGTCGCACTTGTCCGCGCCATGCGCGGCAAACGTCGACCTCGGCGGAGTGACGGCGCCGAGGCCGTCGTTATCCGCGCTCACGTCTCAGTCGCCGAGCGCCTCGGCGCGCGTCCGCGCGATCGCCTCCGCGCCGGCGTCGCCAACCAGCTTCTCCGGGTGCATCGTCCAGCTCGTCGCCAGGTCGATCGCCGGGAAGCGCCCGGTGGCGGTGAGGCGGGAGTCCAGAGAGATCACGGTGGTCTCTCCGCCAAGCGGCAACGCCGCGGTGGCGATCACCGTGAGCGAGCCGCCGTCGACGATCCGCCGCGCCGCCGCCAGCGCCTTGCGCGCCGCGCTCGGCGTCAGCCCGTCGAGGGTGTCGATGAGCACGACGGCGTGGCCGCCCCGGGCGGCCATCCGGCGGCCCTGATCGACGATCCGCTCTACCGCCTGGCCCTGCGCGTCGGAGGAGCCGGCCATGGTCACGGTGGCGGCCGGTTCGAGCTCGCTCCACTCAGCGACCTCCTCGGGGCGCACGCCGGCGAGGACGAGCAGCAGCGACACCTCCTCCTGGCCGTGAAGCGTCCTCGCGAGCCGGCGCAGTGCCTCGGTCTTGCCCGCCTGGGGCGTGCCGCTGATGACGACGCGCGATCCGCGCCCGAACGGCGTCAGGAACTCGATCGCCTTGATCGTCGGGTCCTCGGAGCCGAGCCGGAAGCGCTCCTCGGGGAAGCCGGCGGCGAGGTCCTCGAAGCGCGCGCTGTCGGCCACCTCGGAGGCGGGCCGGCCGTTGATCGTGTCGACCCGGACCAGCGAGGCGAACCGCTCGGAGCGCCGAGGCGCGCGGCGCGGCCCCGAGATCCGATCGCCGGGCACGAGCTCGCAGCGCTTGACCTGGGCCGCCGAGATGTAGACGTCGTCCTCGGAGGGATCGGGCGGCGCGACGCGCATGAAGCCCGAGCCGTTCGCCAGCAGCTCGACGACGCCCTCGACGACCTCCTCGCCCGCCGAGCGCGTCTCCTCGCGCCCCCGCTCTTCCTCGGCGTCATCGTCGTCGCGGTCCTCGTCGTCACCGCCGCGCTCGCCTCCGCCGTCGCTCTCGTCGCGTCCGCCGCTGCGCCCGCGGCCTCCTCGCCGGCCGCGTCGCCGTCGCGCCGCGGTGGCGCCGGTCTCACGGGCGTGGATCTCCTCGGCCACGACGCCGGTCAGCTCGGCGCTATCCGCCGGCTCGTGCTCCTCTTCCTCGGCTTCGGTGGCGCCGCTCACGGCGGAGTCGTCGGCCGGCGGCGCCTCGCCGCCACCACCCTGGCGCTCGAGGATGAGGTTGATCAGCTCTGGCTTTCGCAGGCGGCGGTAGCCGTCGATCGACAGCTCTGAGGCGATCGCGTGAAGATCGGCGAGTGGGCTTTCCTCTAGGGCGGAGCGGTCCAGGATGGACATGGATGCCTCCTTCTGGGATTGGATCGGTGGGCTCCGGCCGCGTTGAGCCAGCGGCCGGCGAAGCACCCCCAGCCTAGCGGGCCGCCTGCTCCCAGCGGAGATCGTCGTCCAGCCGAACGCCCGAGTCGAGATCGCGCTCGCCGCGCAGAACGGCCCGCACAGCGAGGAAATCGGCCGCCGCGGCCACGTCGTGGACGCGCAGCACATGAGCGCCGGCGTCGACCCCGAGCCCGAGCGCGGCCAGCGTCCCCCCCAGCCGTTCGCGCGGCGGCCGGCGCGTGATCGCGCCGACGAAGTCCTTGCGCGAGACCGCCAGCAGCAACGGCCGGCCCAGCGAATGGAAGCGGTCGAGCTCGCGGAGCAGCTCGATCGTCTGCGCCGGCGTCTTGCCCAGGTCCGGCCCCGGGTCGAGCAGTAGCTGACTCGATGTCCACACCCCGCCCGAGAGCCACCGCGGTTTGCTCGCGCAGGAACTCCAGAGCGTCCTCCACCACCCTCCCGTCCAGACCGCGATCGAGCAGCTTCTGCTTGGGCGCCGCCCGGTTGTGCGCCACCACGAGCGCCGCCCCCGTGGCCGCGCACACATCGGCCAGGCCAGGATCGTGCAGGCCGCTGAAGTCGTTGACGATCGCGGCGCCGGCGGCCACGGCGGCGCGCGCCACCGCCGGCTTGCGCGTGTCGACGGAAACGAGCACTCCCAGCTCCGCCACCCGCTCGATCACCGGCACAACCCGCGCGATCTCCTCCTCGGCCGGGACCGGCGGGCGGTTGGTCACGCCCGATTCGCCGCCGACATCGATGATCTGCGCTCCCTCGGCCATGAGCTTCCGCGCCAGGTCCACCCGCGCCCCGGTGAGTGGCGTAGCGTCCCGCCGTCGGAGAACGAATCCGGGGTGGCGTTGACCACGCCCATCAGCACCGGCCGCCTCCCCAGCTCCAGATCGCCGCGGGCCGTCTTCAGCCTCATCGCACCGGCTCCAGCGCGATCCCCTCCAGCTGCGCCTCCTCGCGGAAGCGCTGTGCCTCGGCCGCCGTCCGCGCCTCATCCCAGCCGAGCTCGGCGCCGAGCGCGCCGGCCACCCGCGCCAGCACCTCCTCGCCGAGGACCTCGCGCGCGGCCAGGATCCCCAGGCGCGTGCGCCGCAGCAGCACGTCGCCGATCGAGCGCGCCTGCTCGCAGCGAGCCGAGAACGGCGCCTCGGCGAGCAGGTCGGGCAGCCCGGGGACGATCGGCTCCGCGAGCGCCGGGTCGGCGGCGGCCACCGCGAGCACGTTCTCTGCCGCGTGGCCGTAGCGCGCCGCCAAGCCCTCGTAGGCGGCGTCCGCCACCCCGTCGACTCGGGGCAGCGATGCCGGCTCGGCCGGCTCCCCGAGCGGGATCTCGTGGGTGCGGCACGGAGCCTCGCGCCCGTCGCGCTCGACCAGGCGGTCGACGGCCAGCTTGGCCATCCGCCGCCACGTGGTCAGCTTGCCGCCGGTGATCGTGATCAGCCCGCTCGAGGTCTCATACAGCTCGGCCTTGCGCGAGATGTCGACCGACTTGCGCGTGTCCCCGGAGGAGATCAGTGGCCGCACCCCGGCGAACGCCCCGGTCAGGTCATCCGTCCCCAGCGAGCTCCCGAAGAACCGGTTGACGGCCTCCAGCAGGTAGTCGACGTCCTCCGCCGCCGGGCGCACGTGGTCGATGTCGCCGTCGTAGTTGTTGTCGGTGGTGCCGATCAGGCTACGCCCGAGCCACGGCAGCGCGAAGATCGAGCGCCCCTCCCCGGCCGGGACGATCGCGCCGGCGCGCAGCGGCAGCTGCGCCGGGGACAGCGTCAGGTGGGTCCCCCGGCTCGGGGCGATGGTCGGTACCTCGGCCTCGGAGTGGAGCTCCTCGGGCCGGATCCGGTCGGCCCACACCCCGGTGGCGTTGACCACGTTCTCGGCGCGGACGACGAACTCCGAGCCGGTCTCGGCCTCGCGCACGCGTGCGCCGGAGGCCTCGAGCTCCACCACCTCGACCCGGTTGGCCAGGATTGCCCCGAAGCGCTCGGCCTCGCCCAGGATCGTGAGCACGAGCCGGACGTCGTCGGTCTGGCAGTCGTAGAACAGATAGCCCGCGGTGGGACGCCGCGCGCCCAGCGCCGGCAGCAGCTCGACCACGGCCTCGCCCGCGACCACCCGGTGGCGCGCCGGGCTCCAGTCGCTTTCGGCGCCGTCCTCCTCCGCCGCCCGTGGCCGTGTCACCGCCGTCCGCCGCGTCCCCCGCCGTCCGCGCAGCCTCGGCGTCGCCATCACGTCGTACATGTTCAGCCCGATCCCAACCAGGCGGTCCAGGCGCGCCCCGTCGAACGCCGGGACCAGGATCGGTAGCGGCCGCACCAGGTGCGGCGCCAGCCTGACCATCAGCTGGCGCTCGAGCAGCGCCTCTCGGACGAGCCCGAGGTCGAAGTTCTGGAGGTAGCGCAGCCCGCCGTGGACGAGCTTCGAGGACCGGCTGCTCGTCCCCGCGGCGAAATCGGACTTCTCCACGAGCGCGACGCTGTACCCGCGCGAGGCGGCATCGAGCGCGACGCCGGCGCCGGTGACGCCGCCGCCGATCACCAGCACGTCGAACTGCTCACCCGCCAGGGTCTCGATCGCGCGCTCCCGGGCAAGCATCGCGCGACTGGCCGCGCTCAGCGATCCGGGCGGAGCACGCCGGCGTCGCCGCCGCCGCGGCGCACGGCCTCTGCCGCGGCCAGCACCTGTCCGCGCCCGAGGAACTCGAGCCCCGAGGCGGTGCCGATCGTGGGCGCGATCTGGATGTCGGGATTGAGCGGCGAGGTGTCGCTGATCGCGAACGACTGGCCGAGCTGCTCGAGGCCCGGCGTCGTCGGCTCGGCCAGGAACGCCGGCTCGGCCTGCGTCGTGGCGCCGTTGCGCTGCGAGGCGCGGGGCGCGTCGATCGCCGCCGGGAGCGAGAACCGGAAGTCGATCCGGTCGATGAGGATCTGGAGCACGGTGGTGATGATCGTGGCCCCGCCGGCGGCGCCGACGGCCAGGAACGGGCGTCCGTGGCGGAGCACGATCGTCGGCGCCATGCTCGAGCGGGGGCGCTTGCCGCCTGCGGGCAGATTCGGGTCCGGCACTCCGGCCTGCAATGGAGCGAAGTCGAAGTCGGTGAGCTCGTTGTTGAGCAGGAAGCCGCGGCCGGGCACGACGATCCCGCTGCCGCCGAGCTCCTCGATCGTGTTCGTGTAGGAGACGACGTCGCCGCGGGCGTCGGCGATCACGAAGTGATTGGTGCTCGCGCCGTCGCTGGGTGGCGCGGCCGCCGTCGGCTGCTTCGGGGTGCACCCGCCCGGCCGGCGAACGGATCGCCCGGCGCCACCGGGCTCGTGAGTGCATGCGCCGGGTCGATCAGGCAGGCCCGCTGGCGCGCAAAGCCCGCCGAGAGCAGCTGGGCCAGGGGCACGTTCACGTACGCGGGATCGCCGATCCACCGGTTGCGATCCGCGAACGCCAGCCGCGTCGACTCGAGGAAGTGATGTAGCGCCTGCACGCGGGTCTCGCGCGCCAGGTCGAAGTTCGCAGAGGATGTTCAGTGACTCGCCGACCGTCGTCCCCCCGCTCGAGGACGGCGCCATCGAGTACACGTCGTAGCCGCGGTAGCGGACGTGCGTGGGGGCGCGGAGCAGCGCGCGGTAGCGCCGCAGGTCCGCGAGCGTCATCGCGCCGGGTCGCGGCACGAGCGCCGTCCCCGGCGCCAGTGGCAGGTGATGCACGGTCCGTACGACGTCCGCGCCGATCGCGCCACCGTAGAAGGCGCCGACACCGCGCCGGCCGATCAGCGCGTAGGTCCGCGCCAGCGCCGGGTTGCGCATGATCGAGCCGACCGCCGGTAGCCGGCCGCCCGGTAGGAACAGGGCGCGCGTGGAGCTGAAGTCGGCGAAGCGGAAGGCGTTCTCGCGATCCTCCTCGCGCAGTGTGGCGCTCGACCGGGAAGCCGCGGCGCGCCACCCGCTCGGCCGGCGCGAGGTCGAAGGCGAGGCTGAAATGGCCGAAGTGCGAGAGCGCCTGCTGCCAGGTCATCAGCGTGCCCGGCACGCCGACCGACAGCCCGCTCGTCACCGCGGTCGGGAACGGCAGCGGCTTGCCCGTCTGGGGGTCGATGAACAGGTTCTGGCCGTCGGCGGCGGGCGCGGTCTCCCGCCCGTCGATCGTGTACACGCGGTGGGTGGCGGCGTCGTAGTAGACGAAGTAGCCACCCCCGCCGATCCCGGCCACGAACGGGTCGGTGACGCCGAGCGTCGAGGCGACCGCCACCGCGGCGTCGGCCGCGGTCCCGCCCTCGCGCAGCACCTGAAGGCCGGCCTGCGTCGCCGCCGGCGTCTCGGAGGCGACGGCGCCGCCGCTCCCCACGGCCACGGCCTGCTTTGCGGACGCGACCCCGGCCGGGCACGCGAACGCCAGGACCGCCACCGCGGCGCACCGGCGCACCCTCCTGCTCACGGACACGCCGGTAAGGGTGCCCGCGCGGCCCGGAGCCTATTCAGCCGAGTAGGCGGGGTCCGCGACCCCGTCCTGCCGGCGCTTCTCGACGATCTCCTTGATCCGGTCGATCGTCTCCTCGGACATGCGCCGGATCTCCCAGTGGGTGAGCTTGATCACGCGCATCGGCGTGGCCGCGATCACATCGGCGTTGCGCTGCCGGCGCTCCAGCAGGCCCATCTCGCCGATCAGGTCGCCCTTGCCGAGCGTCGCCACCTTGTTGCCGTCCTGGATGACGTCGGCCTTGCCCTCCTCGATCGCGATCAGCTCGACCGAGTAGTCGCCCTGCTTCATCAGCATCTGTCCCTCGGCGATGCTGGTCTCGGTGGCGAACGCCGCCAGCCGGTGGGCCTCCTCGTCGGAGATGCTCGAGAAGATCGGGATTTCCTTCAAGCGTTTCTCGTCCATGGTTCCTCAGGTCACTCGGTTTTCAGGCGCGACTCTAACTACAGGGCTTGCACTTCGCTTGTGATCTCGCTCACGGACCGCTTGGCGTCGCCGAACAGCAGCGCCGTCTTGGGGTCGTAGAACAGCGGGTTGTCGATCCCGGCGAAGCCGCTGGCCATCGAGCGCTTGAGCACGATGACCGATCCGGACCTGTCGACCTCGAGGATCGGCATGCCGTAGATCGGCGAGCCGGGCTCGTTCTTGGCCGCCGGGTTGGTGACGTCGTTGGCGCCGATCACGAGCGTCACGTCCGTGCGCGAGAACTCGGGGTTGATCTCGTCCATCTCCCTGAGCAGGTCGTAGGGAACGTCCGCCTCGGCCAGGAGCACGTTCATGTGGCCGGGCATCCGCCCCGCCACCGGATGGATCGCGAACTTGACCTCCACTCCCTTGGACTCGAGCGCCCGCTCGAGCTCGCGCACTGCGTGCTGGGCCTGCGCCACCGCCATCCCGTACCCGGGCGCGATCACCACCTGGCGCGCGTAGGAGAGCTGGATCGCCACGTCCTGAGCGCTGGTTGAGCGGACCGTCCCGCCGCCGTCGGCCGCGCCGCCGGCCGGCGCCGCGACCGCGCCCCCGAACCCGCCCGCCACGATCGCCGGCACCGATCGGTTCATGGCCTTGGCCATCAGGTTGGTCAGGATCGTTCCCGACGCGCCGACGATCATGCCGGCCACGATCATCACCGGGTTGGACAGGGCCACGCCGGTGGCCGCCGCCGACAGGCCGGTGAACGCATTCAGCAGCGAGATCACCACCGGCATGTCGGCGCCGCCGATCGGCAGCACGACCATGTTGCCGAGGATCGCCGAGCAGACCAGGATGCCGAGGATGAACAGCGCCTGCGAGTGCGTGCCCGCGCACAGGATCACCGCGCTGGCCACCGCGATCAGCAGCAACAGCAGGTTGAGCACAGACTGGGTGACGCCCGGGAGCTTGATCGGACGCCCGGGGAGGATCTCCTGGAGCTTGCCGAACGCGATGTTCGAGCCCCAGAACGAGAGCGAGCCGACGATCGCGCCGAACAGCTCGAAGATCTCCGAGCGCAGTGGCCACAGCGCGCGGTGGGCCCCGGGCGAGAACCCGTGGCGGTACTCGACCCACGCGATCAACGCCACCGCGCCACCGCCCACCCCGTTGAAGATCGCGACCATCTGGGGCATCGCGGTCATCCGCACCTTGAGCGCGGCGGGAATGCCGATCGCGGTCCCGATCACGAGGCCGAGGATGATCAGCCAGACGGTCGAGGAGCCGTGGAACTCGCCCTTGCGCAGCAGCGTGGCCACCACCGCGATCGCCATGCCGACCGCGGCGATCTTGTTGCCCGGCACCGCTGTGCGCGGCCCGGTGAGCCCGGTCATGCCGTAGATCAGCAGAGCGAACGCGACGATGTAGGCCGCGTCGATGAAGTTGGTGCTCTGGAGGAAGACGGTGGCGAGCATGGTCACTCGGATCCCGCGCCGTCCGAGCCTGCGGCGTCGTCGGTCTTCGGCGGGTCCTTGGCCTTGAACATGCCGAGCATCCGGTCGGTGACCAGGAAGCCGCCGATCACGTTGATCGTCCCGAAGGCGACGGCGATCACGAGCAGGATCTTCTCGAGCACCCCGCTCGACTCGGCCATCAGCAGCAGGCCGCCGAGCACGACGATGCCGTGGATCGCGTTCGTGCCCGACATCAGCGGCGTGTGCAGCGTGTTGGGCACCTTCGAGATCACGGTGTAGCCGACGAACCCGGCGAGTACCAGCACGGCAATGTCGATGACCAGACTGTCCATCTGAGAAGCGGCTCCTATGAGTTAGGCAGGGGCGCCGGCGGCCTGCTTGGCGCCCTCGTGAACGATCTCCCCGCCCCGCGTGATGCACGCCCCGGCAATGACCTCGTCCTCGAAGTCGAGCTCCAATTGCCCTTCCTTGATCATCAGCCCGAGCAGCGACTCGATGTTGCGCGCGTAGAGCTGCGAGGCGTGCTCGGCCATCGTGCTCGGCACGTTGAGCGGGGCCAGGATCTTCACGTCGTGGCGGGTGACGGTCTCGCCGGGCTCGGTGAGCTCGACGTTGCCCCCTGATTCGGCCGCGAGATCGACGATCACCGAGCCCGGCTTCATCCGGCGGATCGCATCCTCGGTGACCAGGATCGGGGCGCGGCGGCCGGGAACCGCCGCCGTAGTGATGACCACATCGACCTTGCCGATCGCCTCGGCCATCAGCTCCTGCTGGCGCGCCTGCTGCTCGGGCGTGAGCTCCTTGGCGTACCCGCCGGTGCCCTCGAGGTCGCCGCCCAGGTCGAACTCGAGGAAGTGCGCTCCCAGCGACTCGACCTGCTCCTTGACCGCCGCGCGCACGTCGAAGCCCTGCACCACAGCGCCCAGCCGCCGCGCCGTGGCGATCGCCTGCAGCCCCGCGACGCCGGCGCCGAGGACGAGCACGGTGGCCGGACGGATCGTGCCTGCGGCGGTCATCAGCATCGGGAAGAAGCGGCCGATCTCGGTCGCCGCGATCAGCACCGCCTTGTAGCCGCCGATGTTGGCCTGCGAGCTCAGCGCGTCCATCGATTGCGCGCGGCTGATGCGCGGGATCGCCTCCATCGCGAATGCCGTCGCGCCCGAGCCGGCGATCGCGCGCACCCCGTCTCCGTTGGTCAGCGGTGCCAGGAAGCCGACCAGGACCGCGTCGGGCTTGAGCCGGCCGACCTCGTCGGGCGTCGGCGGCGCCACCTTCACGACCACGTCGCAGTCGTAGACCGCCCCGGGGTCCTGCGCCATCTCGGCTCCCGCCTCCTCGTAAAGGGCGTCCGGGAGCAGCGCGCCCGCGCCGGCGCCGCGCTCGACGACCACCGTGTGCTCCTGGCCGACGAGCTTGCGCACGACCTCGGGCACGAGCGCCACGCGCCGCTCGCGCTCCACGGTCTCCTTGGGGACTCCGATCTTCACGGGGGCGGGGAGGCTAGTCGATTTCTCAGCTTTCGAGCGGCGCGAGCAGCAGCGCCGTGGCCACTCCGGCGTCGCCCGCGAGCGCCTGCAGGGCGGCGCCCGGAGCCGCCCCGGCGCTGCGGCGGCGGGCGGCGGATGGGCGGCCTGCGCCCCGGGTCCCCCCGCCGGCCGTCCGGTGGCCGTGCGCTCGTGAGGGCGCGGCGTGCCGGCTCGACGGCCGCCCCGCCGCGGGGGCTCCGACCAACGGCAGCGGCTTGCCGGCCAGGGCCATCGCCGCCTCGGCCGTGACCCACACCGGCGTCTGATCCTGACCGCGCGCGTAGCGGACGTGGCCGTCGGGCGCGATCAGCGAATCGAGGTACTGCAGCGGGTCGGCTCCGCCCGGCGCGGCGCACTGACGCCGGGTCGACGCCGGCGGCGATCAGGCCCTGGATCGCCCACGCCGTCGACTGGGCGTTGGAGCCGGTCGCTCCCTCGGTGGGGAAGCCGCCGTCGCGGTTCTGCCGGCTGCGGATGTAGGCCGCGGCGCGCGCGGCAGCGGAGCCGCGCCCGGCGCCCGCGGCGCCGAGCGCCTCGAGCGCGGCCGCCGTGTCGTCGACGTCGCTGCCCCCGCCGGCGGTGGCGAAGCTGAAGCCGCCGTCCCGGTCCTGCTGGCGCAGCAGCCAGCCGAGCGTCGCCGGCGGGAGCGGCGCTCCCGCCGCGCGGAGGGCCAGCACCCCGAACGCCGTCAGGTTGACCTGGTCCGACACGGAGCCGTCGGCCCCGACCGCGCGCTCGAGGCCGCTCAGGAGCGCTGACGGCGCCGGCGCGCCGCCGGAGCGGACGGCGAGGATCGTGCGCTCGAGCGAGCCCGGGTCGGATCCGCCCGGGTTGGCGCTCACGTAGGCGAGCAGGCTGGGGCCGCCGTGGCTCGCGCCCGCGGGGTCGATCCCGAGCGCGGCAAGGCCCAGCGCCGCCCAGCCCGAGTAGAGCGCCGAGGAGGACTGCCCCGGCGCCGGCCCGAAGCCGCCGTCGGCATTCTGCGCCGCGCGCAGGTAGTCACCGGGCGTGGCGGCGGCCCGGGTCACGGGAGCGGCGGCGAGCGCTCCGAGCGCCACCGCGGCCAGCGCCACCGGCACCGCCGGCGAGCGCCAGACGACGTCGAGCCGGATCGTGAAGCGCTCGAGCGAGCGCGCCAGCGCGGGCCCGAACGCGAGCGCGAAGACCAGGCATGCCGCCGCGTGCACGAGGTCGAAGCCGGTCCCCCGGCCGACGTACACGCCGAGCTGCGCCAGGCTGTGGTCGCTGTAGGTGACCCAGTCGCCGAAGTCCTGGAAGGCCGTGAAGGCGTAACCCACGATCGCGCACACGATCGCCAGCGGCCAGCGGCCGATCCGCCGGCCGGTCACCGTGGCGAGGCCGGCGCCGATCAGGCCCGCGGCGCCCCAGGCCGCCATCTGCCACGGCGTCCACGGCCCCTGTCCGAAGAAGAAGTTCGACACGAGCCCGGTGAGGGCCCCGACCACGAACCCGGGAGCGCCCCCGAGCGCGTAGCCGGAGATGAGCACGATGTCGGTGCTCGGCTTGACGTTGGGCAGGGCGGCGAAGGCGATCCGGCCGAGGGCGGCCAGCGCCGCCAGGGTCGCCACCAGCGCCACCACCCGGGCGTCCGGACGCGTGCGCTCATACCAGGCGAAGCCCGCAGCCAGCGCCGAGCCCGAGGACCGTGAAGGCGGCGAGCTGCCAGCTCATACCGCGCTCATCTCGAGCTCGGCTGACGGCCGCCGCGCCCTGTTCGGGGGTGAGCGCCCCGCCGGCGCCACCGAGGATCCGCGCCGTCTCGGTGGCGAAGTAAGTCCCGCCGGCCAGGACCTCGTCCACCGGTCCGTCGGCGACGGGCGCACCGTCGGCCAGCAGCACCACCCGCTCGGCGAACGCGGCCGCGAACTCGGGGTCGTGCGTGGCCACCATCACCCCGGCGCCGAGGCCGCGCAGCAGCGCCGCCAGCTCGTGCCCGTGCGCTCGGTCCATCCCGCGGGTGGGCTCGTCGAGGCAGACGGCCGCGGCGGGCGCGGCCGCGGCGGGATCGAGCACCACCGCGAGCGCCAGCCGCTGGCGCTCGCCCCCCGAGAGGTCGCGCGGGTGGCGGTCGCGCAGGCCGTCGAGCCCGACGAGCGCGAGCGCCTGCGCCGAGGCCTCCCGCGCCACCGTGTCGTGCACCAGGTAGTCGCCCGGGTGCTGGAGGAGCAGGGCGACCCGGCCGGTGGCGCGAACCCGCCCGCGGGTGGGCTTGGCCAGGCCGGCGGCGTGGCGCAGCAGCGTCGACTTGCCGGCTCCGTTTCGCCCCATCAGCGCCACGCGCTCGCCGGCGGCGAGGCTGAGCGTGACGCCGCGGAGGATCGCCGGGCCGTCGCGGAGCTCGTGCCAGACACGCTCGAAGCTGAGCACGGGTTCCTCCGCCGCGCCTCCTCGCTTCCGCGCCCTGGCTGGCTGGCCGGCCAGGCTCGAGTCGGGATGGCGGGCGGGCAGCAGCCCGCGGGCCCGGAGCCCCGCCCGGGCGCGCTTGACCCCGGGCGCCGGCGGCAGCCCGAGCAGCCCCAGGAGCCGGGCGCCCGGCGTCTGGAGCTCCGGCCCGGCGCCGGCGGCCCAGGCCAGGAACTCCTCGGGCGATGCGTCGCACGCCACCCGGCCGTCCTTGAGCGCGATCACGCGGTCGGCGGCGGCAAGGCATCGCTCGAGCCGGTGCTCGGCGAGCAGGATCGTCGTGTCGGAGTCCTCGTTCAGGCGGCGCAGGAGCCCGATCAGCTCGTCGCCGGCCACCGGATCGAGCTGCGAGGTGGGCTCGTCGAGCACGACGACGGCGGGACGGCCGGCGAGCGCTGCGCCGAGCGAGACGCGCTGGAGCTCGCCGCCCGAGAGCTCGCTCGTGGGGCGGTCGAGCAGGTGGGCGATGCCGAGGGCAAGCGCCGCCTCCTCCACCCCGCGCGCCACCGCCCCCGCCGGCTCGCCCCGGTTCTCGAGCGGGAACGCCAGCTCAGCGCGCGGGGTCCCCATCACGACCTGGGTCTCGGGGTCCTGGAACAGCGTGCCCACGGCGCCGGCCAGCGCGCCCGGACCGTGCTCGCGGGTGTCCATCCCGGCGACGAGCACCCGGCCCGCCGAACTCGCCGCCGTGGAAGTGCGGCACGAGTCCACTGATCGCCCGCAACAACGTCGACTTGCCGGACCCCGACGCCCCGGCCACGACGACCAGCTCCCCGGCGCCCACCTCGAGGCTCACCCCGTCGAGCGCGGGGCTCTCCCCCCCGGCGTAGCTGTAGGTGAGCTCGCGAACGTCGATCACCGCGTCCACGTCTCGACCCCCCTGCGGTCCGCGAACGGCGCCAGCGCCACCGCGACGAGCGCCGCGCACGCGACCGCGCCGCCCGGCCGCACCGCCGCGTGCAGCGACGGATAGGCGTCGAACGGCGCGAGCCCCGCCGACCCGCAGCGCGATCGCCACCGCGACGATGCCGAGCGCGGCGGCGGCGAAGCCCAGGTCGTGGCGCGACCAGGGCCGGCGCCGGCGCGGCGGCCGTCGGGCGGCGCCGTACCCGCGGACCTCGAGCGCGGCGGCGACGTCCAGCGCTCGGTCGAGCACGCCGGCGGTGGTGGCGCGCATCAGCGCGGGACGCGAAGGGCGCGGCCCGGGACGGCAGCGCTGCGCGTCGGCCAGGCGCCGGGAGTCACGCAGCAGGACCGGAACCATCCGGGTGGCCAGGGTCGCGGTCAGCGCGGAGTGAAACGAGACCCGCCGCAGCAGCCGGAGCACCTCGTCGGGATCGACGCCGGCGGTGTAGAGCGCGCCTGACAGGATCAGCACGAACGCCTTCAGGCCGAGGATCCCGCCGTAGGCGCTCGCCTCCAGCGTGATGTCGGTGTGGCCGAGCAGCGGCAGGTTCCCGAGCCGGGCGATCACGGTCAGCCCGTCGCGTGTGACCAGGGCGTTGATGAGCGCGATCGTGACCGCGAGCGGCAGCGCGAGCAGCGCGGCCCGCCGAAGCTCACGCCCGAGGCCGGCGCCGGCCCCGGCGCCGATCAGCGCGAGCGCGAGCGCGCCGAGGGCCACAGGGTTCGAGAGGATCAGCGCCGCGGCCGCGAATGCCAGGCAGTAGGCGCACCCGGCCCCGGCACGGGCAGCGTGCAGCGGGCTGGCACGCCGTCGATAGCTCAACTCGACCCCCGGAGCGGCAGCGGCAGGTCGGTGGCGCCGTCCACGGCGAGCGCGAAGTGGTCGCGCAGCCGAGCCGGAGTGAGCGCTGCGGCGGCCGCCGCGACCCCCGCCGTGTCGGTGCCGGTGACCACCCACGTGGGCCCGGCGCCCGGCTCGTTGGTGGCGGCGATCAGCCCGGTCCCGGGTCCGAGGGTGCGCACGACGCGGCCCTTCGGGTCGAGCAGCTCGAGCGCACTCCCGCCGGCGGAGCCGAACCGGGCGTAGACGCCGCTCGCGCCCGGACCGGCGTCGATCACCCGCGCGACGAGCGTCGGGCGCAAGGTCGACCACGGGCCGACGAGGATCGTGGCGATATCGGTTCCGGTGGCGGCGCCGAGCAGCTGCATCGAGACGGGCACGCTCGCCCGGTCGAGCTGGTCGCCCACTTGGGTGCAGGCCCGCGCGACGGTCGGCGCGCACTCGAGCACGGTGGGGAAGCGCTTACCGCCCTCGCCGTGGATGAAGGGCTCGGGGAACGAGCCGACCACGGCCGGGATCGAGTCGGTGACGCTCCAGTCGTGGAGATCCCACCAGATGTCGTCCCCTCGGTGCACGGCCGTGGCGGCCGCGCCCAGCGGGGCTTCGATCCCGTTCACGTAATAGAACCAGTCGGAGTGGGCCGAGCTGCCCGACTGCCCGTCGATCGATTCGACGAATCCGCCGCCGTAGCGCGTGGTCACGCGAAACGAGCGCTCGAGCATCCGCATCACGGTCTCCGATCCGGGCACGCTCGACTTGGTGACCGTCCCCACCGGCCGGCTCCCGAAGCCGCTCGTGACGGTCACCGTGACGTTCGATGTGCCGTGACCGGCGCCGAGCCCGCACCCCGCGAGCAGGAGCATCATGGCGGCGGCCAGGGCTGCCCCCAGGGTGCGGGCCGCGCCGGTCACGCTCGCATCAGCTCACCGTCACGGACGTGGGCGCCGACCTGATGTCCCGGCGGTCGCTCGCCTGGAGCACGAGCGTCTGCGCCTTCGTCGGATCGATGACGGCATGGCCGTGGGCGTCGGTCGTGGCGCTGACTCCGCGGCCGCGCACCCGAGCGTGCGCCACCGGCGCCCGCTTGCCGTTCGGCTTCACCGAGAACACGGTGACGGTGAAAGGGTTGCCGATCGTGTCTCGCGACGGGGCCGAGAGGGTCAGCAGCGAGCCGTTGAACGTGTCCGGCACGGCGGCGAACAGGATCTGCTCTCCGCGATGCAGGGCGATCCCGCACAGGCCGTGCTGGGCGTACCCGTCGCCGACCCAGATGCTCCAGTAGTCCTTCGTGGAGAAGGTGTGGGTCTCGCCGAGGATCGAGGTCACCTCGGTGCCCTGGCTCGTGTAGATGGCGTTCCAGCGGTGGCGGGTGGCGACGTCGAGCGCGCCGGCGGCTGACTTGGCCGAGCACTTTCCCTTCGGCGTGCCGCCCTTGGTGATCGAGCCGCCGGCGGGTGCCCTCACCGTGGTCGGCGCGAGCAGGGTTCGGTTCAGTCCTTCGACTCGAACGGTGACGGTGGTTCGGGAGCCGCCTGCGGCGGCGAGCGCCGCGGCCGGTGTCAGGGCGAGAGCGAGGGTCGCTCCGCCGAGGGCGAAGGTGCGTCTGCGATGCATGAGGGCCACCCCTTTCCGCGAGGGCGTATCGGCTTGACGGTCGGCGGCTGGTCTCCTGGCTTACGGGCCTACCGGCCGCGCCTTCCCGGCTGACCTCGTCAACCAGTGGCTCTCGTGCGGCTGGCGTCCCCGATCACAGTGGCGGGTCCGCGCCGGCGTCTCACCGGCTTCCCATGACCACCGACCTTGAACGGGTGGATCCTACCGCGCGGCGACGGGGTCAGGCTGCTCGCAGCAAAGCTTCGCGCTGGCCGATCGCCCGCGCCACCAGGCCGAGCGCTTCGAACGGTCGGTGCTCGATCGCGGCCTGGGTCACGCGGAGCACGCTGATGCCCTTCTCGGTGAGCAGTCTGGCGTCGCGTCGCCGGTCGGACTCGAACCGGGCGCGAGCGCCGTGGGTGCCGTACGCGTCCACCTCGACCGCGAGGCGAAGGTCGGGCCAGAGGAAATCGAGCCGGTAGCCGAGCACATGGACCTGGAGCTGCGGCTCTGGCAGGCCGGCAGCGCGAATCAGCGTGAGCAGCCGCTCCTCGGGTGGCGAATCGGTCCGGCTGGACGAGGTGTGAGCGGCCGCCACCCGCGCGAGCCTGGCCCGCCCGGGATGGTTGCCGGCGCGGGCGAGCACGTCGGCGACCTGCGCCACCGTGACGATCCGGCGCACGAACAGGCCCTCGTCGAGCAATCGCTCGACGTCGCGGTCGGTGAGCGCGGGAGCGACGTCGAGCAGGGTCCGCGCCGGGGAGGTGACGGGGAGCCCTCCGAAGACGCGGACGTCGGCCGCGGAGATGCTCACGCTGCGGTGGACCAGCCACTCCCTCCGGCGCCGGGCGCCCGCGGTGGCCGGGGATCGTGACGTGGACTGGTCGCGCGACGCCGGGACGAAGCTGCCACAGCGTCGCGGCGCTGTGATGGCTGAGGACCGCGCCCGCGCCGCAGGCGAGCAGCGCGGCGGCTTCGGTGGCGAGCGGCAGCTCGCCGGTGTGCGGCAGGCCATACACCCCCGGTGGATTTGCTCGAGGCGGCCACGGCGAACGCGCCGCTTTATCGCACACGGGTCGACCCCGGCGGCCAGCAGCTGCTCGCGTGACACACGAGCCCGCTGCTGCTCGGCGACCGCGCGGATCCGGTCGTCGATCGCAGCGTCGAGAGCGACCCTTACCCGCCGATCACCGAGCAGGGCCACGGACCTCGGCGCGGAGGGGTCGCTTTCCGACCCCTGCGCGCCGAGCGTCTCCCCGCTGAGGCGACGATTGGCGAGAAGGGTTCGGGTGCGAGGCGCGTTCATGCCATCAATAGCCCGTGGCGCGCTCGTATTCACCCCCTAGACTCAGTAAGCACCAGTGACAGTCAACCTGACCCGCATCTACACCCGCCTGGGCGACGGCGGCGAGACGCATCTCGGGGACATGAGCCGCGTGCCCAAGACCCACCCGCGGATCGAGGCCTACGGAACCGTCGATGAGCTGAACGCCCACATCGGGCTGGCGCTCACGATCCCCGGCATGCCGTCCGACCACGCCGACTGGCTGCGCCGGATCCAGAACGACCTGTTCGACGTCGGCGCGGACATCGCAGCCCCCGAGGACCCCGGCAAAGAGCGCCTGCGCGTCCTGCCCGAGCAGACGGAGTGGCTCGAGCAGCGCTGCGACGAGGTCAACGCGACGCTCTCGCCGCTCAGGTCCTTCGTGCTCCCCGGCGGCACCGCCGCAGCCGCGCAGCTGCACGTCTGCCGGACCGTGTGCCGGCGCGCCGAGCGGCTGACCATCGCCGCCGGCGAGGAGCTGGGCCCCGAGGTCGTCCGCTACCTCAACCGGCTCTCGGACCTGCTCTTCATTCTCAGCCGGGCGGCCAACGGTGGCGACGAGCCGCTGTGGGAGCCCGGACGCTACCGCTGACCACCAGCATCACCCCGGTGGCCAGGGCCACCGCCGCCGCGCCGATCGCCGCAGCGCCCACCACGAACACCGTGTGAGCCTGTGCATAGTTGACGACCTCGTGCGGACGGACCAGCACGATCAGGCAGGCCAGCCCAGCCGCGGCGAGGAGCGTGACCGCGACTGGCGCCAGCGCTGCCTGAACCGAGACCGGCTCGGCGCCGTCTTCGCTCGCCCGCCGCCGGGCGCGGGGTTCGCTCAACAGCAGCGCGCCGACGCCCACGAGCGTCCACGACGCGGCAACGAGGTACCCCCCGATCACGTCACTCGGGTAGTGCCAGCCGAGCGCCAGGAACGAGTAGCAGACGGCGATCGCGAACACCGCGCCCAGCGCAGCGACGCTCGGCCGCAGCCGCTGCGGCACGGCGAGTACGCAGGTCAAGGCCAGCGACATGGCCGCCGTTGCATGCCCGCTGGGCCACGTCGAGCCGGTGACCGGATTCTCGCCACCGAGCAGCGCGGTCGGGTGCGGCGTCGCCAGGACGGACTTGAGCAGCTCGGTCGTGCAGCTGGCGGCGAGCAGGATCACGCCGATCGTCAACGCAAGGCGCCACCGACGGCGCCGCAGCGCCACCGTCACGGGAATCGCGGCGAGGAAGAAGAATGGCCTGGGGTCGCACAGGTCCGCCACGTGGTTGGCGATCCGCGGGATCACGCCGTGGTCGTGGAGGTTGTAGAACCCCTTGAAGATCGCCTGGTCGGCCGTCTTGAACGGGCCGACGTGGAACGCGAGCAGCCACGTCAGGATGAGCAGCACGATGCCGATGCCGGCGCCGACGAAGGCGTTTCGCGCGCGAAGGAGCACGCGCTCCAGGTTAATGAGCGGGGGCTAAGGCGCGGCTAAGAGCGCTGCTCGACCGGCGCCTGGCGGCTGATCCGCATCTCGGGCGCGATGCCGGTGCGCCCGATGTAGCGGTAGCGCTCGATGTCCTCGGGCGCGGCGACCTCGGCGCTGACCCCGTCGGCCATCTCGTAGCGCGCTGCCTCGTAGAGCAGCTCCTGGTAGTCGGGCGCGCCCTCGGGCCGGCCCTCGATGTCGAGGTCGTGGGCGCCGCAGCGCAGCGTCCAGCGCTGGCCTCGGGCCAGCTTCTCGGCCGTCAGCTTGGCGGGCACGGTGTCAGTCTCCTCACCGTCCACACGGACGCGGGCGTGCGCGGACCACAGCGCCCGCTCCAGGCGCTCGAAGTTCCGGCCGTACGGCGCGAGCACGACCGCCACCGGACCGCGGGCGCGCGTGCGGCCACGGATCGCCTCGGCGACCGGCCCGGTCAGCACGTAGTCGATGCGGTTGGCATTGAGCCAGCGAACCACGGCGATGGCCCGCTGGTCGAGGTGCTCGAACCCCTTGGCGGGCTCGGGCGGTCGGCTGTCGATCCTGGGGACACGGCGTTTGAGCAGCATGGGATGCGTTTCGCCGGTGCCGGTCGGACTCCTTCCGCGAAACAGATGAATGCCGGAGCGCGCTATACCGTTCCGGGCCATGAGCTTCGAGGGCATCGAGGCGCGCCGGGCAGCGCGCGCCCGTGAACGCCGGCGCCGGCAGCAGCGCCGGCGCATCGCGGCCCTGGGCGCGTTCGTGGTCGTGCTGGCGGCCGCGGCGGGAATCGCGCTGGCCTCCTCGGGTGGAGGTGGCGGCACACCGCACCCGGCGATCGCCCGCCGAGCGCCCGCGCACCACACGGTCAAGGCGCCAACCGCCGCCGCCCCCGCCTCGCACGGGTCGACGGTGACCGGAACCGCCACCGGGACCCCGGGGACCGCGTCCGTGCCGGTGCTGATGTACCACGTGATCGCGCCACCGCCGGCCGGAGCGCCTTACCCCGGGCTGTACGTGGACCCGGACGAGTTCGCGGCGCAGATGGAGGGGCTGAAGGCGGCGGGCTGGCACCCGGTGACGCTCGACCAGCTCCGCGCCTACTGGACGCGCGGCGTCCCCCTCCCGCCGGGCAAGCCGGTCGTGCTCACGTTCGACAACGGCTACCGCTCGCAGTACACCAACGCCCTCCCGATCCTCGAGCGCCTCCACTGGGTGGCCGACGAGAACATCCAGCTGACCGGCCTGCCGCCGTCGCAGGGCGGGCTCACCGACGCGCAGGTCCGAGGACTGATCGCCGCCGGCTGGGAGCTCGACACCCAGGGCATCAGCCACGCCGACCTGGTCACCCTCGACGCGACCGAGCTCCACTACCAGGTCGCCGTCGCCCGGCGGATGCTCCAGCAGCGCTATGGCGTCCCGGTCAACTGGTTCTGCTACCCGTCGGGCGACTACAACGCAACCGTGATCGCGGCGGTCAAGGACGCCGGCTTCGTCGGCTCGACCACGGTCGTCCCGGGCTGGGCTGCGCCGGGCAGCGATCCCTACCGCCTGCCGCGCCTGCGCATCCTCCGCGGCACCAGCCCAAGCGCGCTGCTGGCGCAGATCGCCGGCGCCCGCGGGGCCTCCACCCCACCCCCGTCCTACGGGACCTGAGCGCTGACGTAAGCTCAGGCCCATGCTTGGCCGAGCCGCGGCTGGACCGCTCCGGGGCGAGCGCCCCGGCGTCGCCGCGGGCCTGGCCGTAACCGCTGTCGCGGTGGCGGCTGCGACGGGCGGCCATCTACCCGCTCAAGCTCGTCGCTCCGGTCGTCTCGCTGAGCGTCGTCTACCTGCCGGCGGTGCTGCTCGTGTCCGCGTATTGGGGCCTCGGCCTCGGCGTCGTCAGCGCGCTGCTGAGCGCCGCCGCGTTCAACTTCTTCCACCTCCCCCCGGTCGGCCGCTTCACGATCGCCGACAGCCGCAACTGGGTGGCGCTGGCGGCGTTCACGATCGTGGCCGCGGTGGCCAGCACGATGGCCGAGATCGCCCGGGGCCGCGCACTCGAGGCCGAGCGCCGGCGACGCGAGGCCGATCTCGCCGCCGGCCTGGCCGGGGAGCTGCTCGCGGGCGCCGAGACGCGCGAGGCGCTGGGCGCCACGGCGCGGCGGATCGCCCAGGCGCTCGCCATGCCCTCGGCCGCGATCGAGCTCGGTGCCTGCGACGGCGACGAGCGGCGACGGGCGTTCGCCCTGCGCGACGGCGGGGGGCTCCAGGTGGCGACCCTGCTCGCTCCGCGCCGGCTCTCGGGCGACACCGCCGAGCGCCTGCGCACGCAGGTCGCGCCGGTCCTGGGCGCGCTTGTCGCAATCGCCCTGCGCCGCGACGCGATGCAGGCCGAGGCGGTCGAGACCGAGGCGCTGCGGCGCAGCGACGACGTCAAGACGGCGCTGCTGCGTGCCGTCTCGCACGACCTGCGCACGCCGCTGACGGCGATCGTGGCCGCCGGCCATGCCCTCGGAAACGCCAGGATCACGGCGCAGGACCGCTCCGAGCTGAGCGAGGCCGTGGTCGAGGAGGGCACCCGGCTCGCCGCGCTCGTCGAGAAGCTGCTCGACCTCTCGAAGCTTCAGGCGGGCAAGGCCGAGCCCCGGCGGGACTGGGTGTCGCTCGAGGAGGTGCTCCTGTCCGCCCGCGAGCAGCGCATGGGCGCCGGCCGGTCACCGGCGAGGTCCGCCTCACGATCGACGCCGATGTCCCCGACGTGCGTGCCGACGCCGCGCAGCTCGAGCGCGCGTTCGCCAACCTGCTCGAGAACGCGCGGCGCTACTCCGCCGGGCGCCCCGTGTCGGTCCACGTGCGCCGGGTCGCCGATCGCGTCGTGGCCCGCGTGGTCGACCAGGGGCCGGGAATCGACCCGGCCGAGCGAGCCCGGATCTTCGAGCCCTTCTACCGGGGCTCGACGCCGGGGATCGAGCCGTGGACGGGGTCGGGCCTGGGGCTGGCCATCGCCAAGGGGTTCGTCGAGGGCAACGGAGGGACGATCTCGGTCGAGTCGCTGCCCGGGCAGGGGACGAGCTTCGTGGTCTCGCTGCCGATCGAGCCGGCGGCCGTGGCGCCGGTCCCGGCGTAAGGGCCGTGTTCACCCTCACGCCCCACCAGGTAGACGACCATGTCACGGCCGAACTGGAATTCCCGGCGCGCCGGGCTCATCCCAAGGCGCTCGGCCACGCGAATCGACCGTGCGTTGGCGGGCTCGATCAGCGCGATCAGGTATGGGACATCGAGCGCGTCGAACCCCCAGGCCACGCACGCCCGCGCTGCCTCGGTGGCGAGGCCGCGCCCCCAGAAGTCGGGTCGCAGCACCCAGCCGACCGCAACCTCATCCCACTCGGGCCGATGTCTGAGTCCCACTCGCCCGAGGAACTGCCCGTTGCTCCGATCGGTTACCGCCAGAAGCCCGTGACCGCGCTCGCGCCACTGGCGCTCGTCCTCCTGGAGGCGTTCGAGGCCCCGCGCCCGCGTGTAGGGGTCGAAGAAGCGCACGACCTCTGGCGCCGCCTGAAGCGCCACGAGCGCGTCGAGGTCGTCCATTCCCATCGGCCGCAGCACGAGCCGTTCGGTCTCGATCCGCACACTCGGGAGTGTGGCGGCTGGAGCGCGCCGTGAGCGCCGCGCCACGCGTGCTCGTGTGCGACGACGAGACCCAGATCCTCCGGGCGTTGCGCGTGATCCTGCGCGACGCCGGCTTCGAGGCACTGCCGGCGAGCACGGCGGAGGAGGCGCTCGACGTGGCCGCGGTCCAACGTCCGGCCGCGGCAATCGTCGACCTGGTGCTGCCGGACGGCGATGGCGTTGACGTGTGCCGGCGCCTGCGGGAATGGAGCGAGATGCCGATCATCGTCCTGTCGGCGGTGGGCGATGAGGACGCGAAGGTGCGCGCCCTGGCTGCGGGCGCCGACGACTACGTGACCAAGCCGTTCGGCCCGCGCGAGCTGGTGGCCCGCCTGGAGGCCAACCTGCGCCGCACGGCGCCCGGACCCGAGGACGCCGTGATCAGCGCCGGTGGACTGGAGATCGACCTCGCCCGCCGGGTGGTGGCGGTCCAGGGGCGCGAGGTCCACCTGACCCCGACCGAGTTCGACCTGCTGCGCCAGCTCGCGCGCAACCGCGGGCGGCTGTTGACCCATCGGGAGCTGCTGAGCTCGGTTTGGGGCGCGGGCTACTCCGAGGACACGCCCGTGCTGCGCGCCCACATCGCCAACCTGCGGCGCAAGATCGAGCCCGACGACGGGCCGCGCTTCATCCGCACGGATCCGGGCGTGGGCTACCGGTTCTCGGGGTGAACGGGGGCCGCGCGCCTGCGGCGCGCGGCGTCCGTGGGGCCGTTGCGCGGGGCATCCGTAGCCGGCGCCGCGCCGTCTGTGGCCGGCGGGGTCTCGATCACGACCCGGCACGGACGATGGGCGAGCAGATAGCTGGCGATCGGCCCGAGCGCGCGCTCGGACGGTGGCGCGTGCGTGGTCGCCAGGTAGAGGATCTCGGCCTTGCTGCGCTCGGCCTCGTCGACCAGCGCGGCGCCCGGGTTGCGGGTCCGGATCAGCCGCGTCTGCACCTTCACACCCGACTTGCGCCCGGCCACCCGGGCGCTTTCGAGCACGCTCAACCCGAGCTGCTCCTCCTCCTCCAGACCGGCGTCGAGCGAGAGCTGGTTGGGAACTCGGAGCACGTACACGGCCTCGACCAGCGCCCCCTCGCCCACGAGCTTGGCTGCCGTACGCAGCGCCCGGGCGTCGACGTCGGTGCCGAAGATGGGGACGATCGCCGAGCGGTACTCGAGCTCGACGAAGAACGCCGGCCGCTGCCGATGGGCGATCTTGTGGTGGCTGGTCAGGTCCATGCCCTGGCGCCGGCGGTAGATCACGTATCCGACTCATCCCCACCACCATCCAGCCGGTTCCCACGTAGCGGGCGTCGACGTGGAGCGCCATCACCGATATCCAGGCTGCGAACGTCCCGATCCCGCCGAGCACTGCCGTCAGCGGCAAGTCCCGGCCCCGCACCCGCACGTTCCAGGGCATCCGGTAGGGCCGCTCGCGCTCGGGCTCCTTGAAGCGCATCGCGATCACCGCCGCGTGCGCGGTGGTGAACGACAGCATTGCCCCGAACGAGTACAGATTGCCCAGAAAGTCCGTCTGCCCGGGGATGAGCAGGATCCCCGCGATCACGGAGAACACCAGGATCGTGAACCACGGCGTCCGGTGGCGGCGGTGCAGCTGGGCGAAGATCCCCGGGAGCTGACGGTGCTCGGCCAGCGACCAGGACAGCCGCGAGATCCCGATCAGCCCGGCGTTGGTGGCGATGAACAGGATCGTCGCCGCCAGGATCCCGACGTAGTAGCGGAGCACGTGGGTTAGCGTGGCGCTGATCCCGAGGTGCTCGATGATGCCCGAGCACGGGGTCGTTCTGGAAGCCGTGCGGCGGGGGCAGGCCCAGGAGCGTGTAGGCGTTCTTGCCGTGGCCGAGCACCGGCAGCGCGGACAGCGCCACCACGGTCATGCCCGCGTACACGCCGAGCACGGCGAACAGGATCAGGTTCACCGCCTTCGGCACGTCCCGACCCGGGTCCCGCGCCTCCTCGGCCATGTTCGACACCGTCTCGATCCCCGTGTAGGCGAGCATCGCCAGCGACAGGGCGAAGATCAGGTGGCTATAGGTGGGGACGGTGCCCAGGTGCACCTGGTTCACGAGGAGCGACGGGTTCAGGACGAACACCGCTCCGATCAGGATGATCAGGACCTGCGTGAGCAGGTCGGAGACGGCCAGGACGAAGTTGAGCTTGGCCGACTCGCCGATGCCGCGGATGTTCAGCCACGCCAGCAGCGCGACCACGATCAGGCCGCCGATCACGTCCCCCGGCGGGTGCGTCAGGGCAGGCCAGAACGCGCCCAGGTAGTGGGGAACGAAGAAGGCCGAGATCGCGATCGTGAGGATGTAGTCGAGGCTCAGCGCCCAGCCGGCGAAGAACGACACGAGCTCGTTGAAGGCGTGGCGGGCGAACGACGAGGAGCCGCCCGCCTCGGGGAACATCGACGGCGCCCTCGGCGTACGTCTTCGCGGTCAGCGCGAACAGCCCGCCGGCGAGCATGAACACGATCGGCGTCAGGCCGAGGGCGTAGAACGCCACCAGCCCGAGCGCGTAGTAGATCGAGGAGCCGACGTTGCCGTAGGCGGTGGCGAACAGTCCGCCGACGCCGACGCTGCGGCGAAGTCCGTGGGTCTCGATGCGCGCCATTCCCCGACTTTGCAGGCTAAGTCGGACGGCGTTAAGAAGCCGCTAAATCACGCCCCCCGGCCGTAGAGAATCCGCTAACGCGCGCTCGGATCGCCCAGCCGGTAACCCACGCCCGGCTCGGTCAGCAGGTACCGGGGGCGAGCCGGGTCGCTCTCGAGCTTGGCGCGGATGTGCGCGACGTGGACGCGCAGATAGTGCGTGGCGTCGTCGTACTCGGGTCCCCACACCTCGCGCAGCAGCGTGCGATGCGTCACCAGCCGGCCGTGGTTCTGGGCGAGCACCCGCACGAGGTCGAACTCGATCCGCGTCAGGTGCACCTCGCGCCCGGCGCGCCACACGCGGCGGTCGGCGAAGTCGATCTCGAGCTCGCCGACCGTCAGCGTGCTGCTCCCGCCGGCGTCGACCGAGCGGCGCAGCACGGCCCGCAGCCGCGCCAGCAGCTCGTCGGTGCCGAACGGCTTGGTCACGTAGTCGTCGGCGCCGGCGTCGAGCGCGCGGACCTTCTCGCGCTCGTCGCCCACGGCGGAGAGGACCACGATCGGCAGGCCGCTCCAGCGCCGCACCTCGCGGCACACGTCCACGCCCTGCCCGTCCGGGAGCACGAGATCGAGGACGACCGCGTCGGGCGGCCGGGCGGCCAGCGAGGCGAGCGCCTCGGCCTTGGTCTCGGCGGCCTCGACCGCGTAGCCGGCCGTGCGGAGGATGATCTTCAGCCCGCGGACGATGTGGGGCTCGTCGTCGACGACGAGGATCCGGGCCGCCGCGCTCACTCCACGGCCACCGGCTGCTGGGTGAGCGGGAAGCTGACCACGAACGAGGTGCCCGAGTTGCGGCCGGCCTGGAGCGCGATGCGCCCGCCGTTGGCCTCCACGAACCCTCGGCAGATCGCCAGGCCGAGGCCCGAGCCCCCGGCGCCGCGCTCGCCCCCCCGGAAGAACGGCTCGAAGATCCGGGTGCGGTGGCGTTTGGGGATCCCCCGCCCGTGGTCGGTCACGCGAACGGTGATCCGCCCCGCGCCGGCCGCACCGGTGATCTCGATCGGCGCCCCCGGCGGCGAGAACTTGGCCGCGTTGTCGATCAGGTTGGCGAACACGCGCTCGAGCTGGGCCGCGTCGGCCCGGATCAGCGGGAGCTCGGGCGGCAGCGAGAAGTCGACCGGATGGTCATTCTCGAGCTGCGCCGCCGCGGTGCTCACCACGTCGTGCAGATCGCACCAGTCCGGCTGCGGGGAGACCGCGCCTGCCTCGATCTTCGAGAGGTCGAGCAGGTCGCCCACGAGCCGCGCCAGGCGAGTCCCTTCCACGTCGATCACGTCGATCAGCTCCGAGCGCTCCAAGCCGGTGATCATCGGCGCGCGGAGTGCCGACGCCGCGGTCGTGATCGCCGTCAGCGGCGAGCGCAGATCGTGCGAGATCGCGTGCAGGAGCGCGGTGCGGGCGACCTCGGTGCGCCGCGCCGCCTCCGCCTCGGCCGAGCGCTCGGCGACCTGCTCGCGCTCGACCGCCACGTCGATCAGCTTTCCGAGCGGCTCGGCCACCCGCTCGATGTCCGCCTGCGGCCACGCGCCGTCGCCGGCCACGTACAGCCAGGCCCGTCGCGAGCGCGCCGGGAGGTGCACCGCGATCTCGCCCGCGCCGGGCGAGGGCACCGGCTCGAGCACCACCCGCGCGTTGCCGGCGCCGGTGGCGAGCGCGATCCGCTTGCCGATGTTCTCAAGCTGGACGTTGACGTTCTCACCGGCGAGCACGGCGGATGCGGCCTGGGCGATCAGCGTGGCCTCGCGCTCCCGCGCCGCGGCCAGCCGCGCACGGCTCTCCGCCTCGGCTGCCTTCTCGCGGCCGGTCGCGGCCAGCCTCCCCACCACCACGGCCGCGATCAGCAGCACGGTGAGCTCGACCACGTCCTGGGAGTGGGCGATCGAGAAGCGGTGGCGCGGCGCGATGAACAGGTAGTTGAGGACGAGCACGCTGAGAACCGCGGTGAGGAGCGCGGGACCCTGGCCGCGCCTGACCGCGACGGCCATGACGGCGAGCAGGTAGAGGATCCCCAGCCCGGCCGCCGGTGCGCTCGATTGGAGCAGTGCCACCCCACCCGTGGCGGCCGTCACGGCGGCGATCACCTCCAGTGACGCCAGAGCCGCGCGCCGCAGGCGCACCCGCGGTGGCCGCCGATCGCTGAACCGCCGCATGCAGCTAAGGCTACGCGGCAACGGGGGCCCGCTGGGGCCCGGATGCGGGCGAGGTCTCGAGGATCACGCGGGTGGGCCGCTCGCGCAGGACCGTCTCCACGGCCCGGCCCAGTCCGGTTCCCCCCTGCTGCGGGATCGGCATCACGATGGCCGCCGCCTTCATCGTCCGCGCCTCGTCGACGATGCGCCGGCCGGTCTGCCCCGCCCGCACCTTCTCCCAGTGACCCGATACGCGGCGGCCGGCCTGTACCTTGGCCTGCTCGATGATCGACTGGGCCGCCGCCTCCTGCTCGACCATCTGCAGCATCGATCGGAACGCTCGCCGGAACCGCGATCGTGACCATCACGTGTATCCCGCGGCGGCGCCGGCCGGCCAGCCTGGCGGCCGTGGCCATCACCTCGGGGACGTAGCCGTGCTCATCGAAGGCCACGAGCACGGATTGGTACTCGGCCTCGGTCTCCGTCGCGGGACGGGGAATGGCGACCTTCGTGGTAGTGACCAGATCGAGCCCGTGGCGGTGGCGGTAGAGGGGATACACGATCATCCCCAGCAGCAGCCAACCGACCCCGGTGATCGCGACGCTGACGTGAAGCGCGGCCAGGACACACAGCGAGGCGAACGTGCTGGCGCCGCCCACAACCGCGAACAGCGGCACGTCGTGGCCCCGCAGACGGAGGTTTCCCGGAGGTCGATAGGGGCGGTTGACGTTCCGCAGCGAGACGCGCATCCGCGTCACCGCCAGGTGGGCGATCGTGAACGACAGCATCGCGCCGAACGCGTACAGGTTGCCCAGGAACTCGGCCTGGCCGGGAATCAGCGTCAGCGCGGCGATCGCGCTGAAGATCAGGATCCCGACCCAGGGCGTCCCGAACCGCGGGTGCAGCCGCCGCAGCCGGTCGGGCACCTGGCGGTGGATCCCCATCGAGTAGGTCAGCCGGGAGACACCGAGGATCCCGGCGTTGGTGGCGATGAACAGGATCGTGGCCGCCAGCAGCCCCACGTAGATCTCGGCGGCATGCTGGAGCGGCCCCAGGTGGAGCGCGCGCACGACGCCGAGCACGGGGTCGCCGGCGTAGCCGCCGTGCTGCTGGTCGACTCCGAGGAGCGTCACGTACGAGTGTCCATGCCGGACCACGGGCAGCGCCGACAGCGCGATCGCCGGCAGCAGCGCGTAGATCGCGAACACGGCGATCACGACCCGGTTGATCGCGCGCGGCACCGTGCGCCCCGGGTCCTTGGCCTCCTCGGACATGTTCGAGATCGTCTCGATGCCGGTGTAGGCGAGCATGCAGAGCGGGATCGCCACCAGGAAGTCGCCCCAGCGGGGTGCCAGCCCGAAGTGCACGTTGCTGAGCAGCGTGTGGGGCGAGAACACCAGCACCAGGCCGACGCCGACGATCAGCACCTGCGTGCAGAAGTCGATCACGGCCAGGATCAGGTTCACCCTCACGGACTCCTGCACGCCGCGCACGTTGATCGCGGCGAGCACGATGATCACGACGATCCCCCCGAGCACGTCGCCCGGAGGATGCTCCAGCCCGGCGTAGAACAGGCCACCGATGTAGTGCGGAACGAAGAAGGCCGAGGTGGCGACGGTCAGCATGTAGTTGAGCATCTGGCCCCACGCGGCAAAGAAGGACCAGAACTCGTTGAAGGCATGGCGCGCGAAGCTCGAGGAGCCCCCGGCCTCGGGGAACATCGCCGTGGCCTCGGCGTACGTCGAGGCGGTGAGGAAGAAGATGAAGCCGGAGATGATGAAGACCAGCGGCGTGAGGCCGAGCGCCAGGGACGCCACCAGGCCGAGCGCGTAGTAGATCGAGGAGCCGACGTTGCCGTAGGCGCTCGAGGCCAGCGGGTAGACCCCCAGCACGCGCTGGAGCCCCTCGAGGCGCCGCTCGGCCATCAGCTATCGGACCGCCGGCGCGCAGTCGCCAGCTTGATGCGGCGGCGGACGGACGCCCCGGAGCCTGCGCCGGCTCGCCGTCGGCCGCCTGCCGCGGCGCAGCGCCGGCGCGCGCCACCACCGGCGCGGGCTCCTGTTCCGCGTCGGCCGCGGCTTGCGTCTCCTCAGGCTCCGGCACCGGAGCTCATCGGCGTCGAGCCCCTGGCCGCGACTCGCGGCCGGCGCGGTGAGGATCACGCGGCAGGGCGCCTTGCGGATCACGTACTTGGTGATCTCGCCCAGGTAGTTCTCGAGCGGCCCGCCGGCGCCGCCGAACAGGGCTCCGCCGCGGACCCGTGAGGGCTCCTCGGCTCCGAGCACGATCGCCTCGACCCCGCGGCGGCGGGCCTCGCGCACGATCGCCTCGCCGGCCCGGCGAGCGCGGACGATCGCGGTCGCCACCTCGACGCCCTCGTACTCCTCCCCCACCACCTTGGCGCGCGCGAGTGCCTCGCGGGCGCGCTTGACCTGGGCGTCGGGCAGCGGCGCCTCGAGCGGCAGCGACAGGGGGATCTCGAACACCCAGACCGCCTCGATCACGGCCCCCTCCTCGTCGAGGTCGTCGTGCGTCTCGCCTGCGAGCCGTCCGGCCGTCTGGACGATGTCGTCGTCGAGCTTGTTGCCGAAGATCGGGACCAGGATCGAGCCGAAGTCGGGCTCGAGCGCCTCGTGACGTAGCGCCCGGTCGGGGATCGTCACCCGCTTGAGCAGCGGCTTCTGCTCGGCCTTGCGGTAGGTCACGTACAGCACGAGCCCGGCGAGGAGCCAGGCGAGCCCGACCCAGCGGGCGCCGGCGTGGTAGACGAGCAGGGCGATCCAGCCCGCCCCGGCGAGCAGCGCCCCGAGCACCGCCGGGAGCGGGAGCCGCCCGCCGCGGAACCTCACCGACATGGGCACCGCGTAGTCGCGCGGCCGGTCGGGCTCGCGGTAGCGCAGCGCGATCACCGACACGTGCGCGATCGTGAACGCCAGCAGCGCGCCGAAGGCGTAGATCCCGACCAGCAGCTCGAGCCGGCGCGGGATCACGAGCGCGCCCGCCGCCACGGCCGCCCCGGCGATGATCAGGAACGGCGTCCCGAAGCGCGGATGCAGGCGGCCGACGGCGCTCGGGATCTGCCGGTTGGTCGCCATCGAGTACCCCACGCGCGAGACGCCGAGCATCCCCGCGCCCGCGGCCGCGGTCAGGCCGAGGGCGCCCGCGACGGCGACCACGTACTTCAGGACGTCGGCGATCCAGTGCGGACGGAAGGACTCGACGACGCCGAGCAGGGGCGCCTTCACGTGGCTCGTGCCGAGGGCGGTCAGGCCGTGATGGACGGGCAGCGCCGCCACGGCGACGAGGCTGATACCGACGTAGATGAGCACGACGACCGCGGATCCCGGGCCGACCATCCGCCGCATCTGCGCGGGCGTGGCCCGGACCTCGCCGGCGATACTCGAGGCGGCCTCCAGGCCGGTGAAGGCGATCACGGCGATGGTCAGGGCGTAGGCCACGTCAGAGGCGCTGGGCGCGCTGCCGAGGTGGATGCTCCGGGTGAGATGGGAGCCGTGGAAGACGAGCACCAGCCCGAGGACGATCACCGCGGCCTGAACGGCCAGATCCAGGAACGTGACCACGACCCGGCGGCGGACCCTTCGCGCGCTCACGCCGGTGAAGTTGTCGGCGGCCACGAACGCGATCACGCCCAGCGCGATCGCGAGCTCCAGCGCGCCGCGGCCCAGCGGCGCGCCAAAGGCTGCCAGGTAGCTCGGAACGGTCAGCGCCGTGACCGCGATCAGGATCGTGTAGTCGAGCACGATCGCCCACCCGGCGACGAAGCTCGACGAGCTCGTTGAACGCGTAGCGCGCGAACACCGCCGATCCGCCCCGCTCCGGGTGCAGCCCGGATCCCTCGGCGTAGGTCATGGCCGAGAGCTGGAAGAAGATCCCGGCGGCCAGGAACACCGCGGGCGTCAGGCCGCCGGCCCGGTGCGCGACCACGCCGAGCGCGAAGTAGACGGAGCTGATCGAGGTCGTGTAGACGACCGCGAACAACGCGCGGTAGCTGAGGGGCCGCTCAGTCACTCAGTCTTCGACGGGCGACCCTACCCCCGGAGCTGGAGGTATAGGCGCCCCGCTCCAGCCAGGATGAACAGCACCCCCAGCAGCACCCCGGTGGCGGCCGGCCCTCCGCCGGCAGTCACCGTGCGCACGATCAGAGCGACGCCGATCAGCAGGATGACAACCGACATGGCCCGGGTGGACGACCCGTGGAGCTGGCGCTGCCTTGACATTCGATACGTAGCCTAGAGCCTGGCGCGGCCCGGTCGGGCCGACCCATCTTCACGGCATCTTCACGGCGCGCGCCGGTTTCTGTACGCCCTCTTCACGCCGGGCGACCGAGGATGTTCCCATGGATGTGCTGGCCATCGTCCTCGCCGTCGCGACGTTCGCCCTGCTGCTCGCGATGGTCCTCGGAATCGAGCGGATATGAGCGCCGCCGACGTGTTCGGCCTGATCGTCTCGGCCCTGGTGTGCCTGTACCTCCTCTACGCGCTGCTGCGCGGCGAGAGGTTCTGAGGGATGACCTTCCTCGGCTGGGTCACGATCTTCGTCTTCGCGGTGATCCTGACCGTGCTGGCGACGGGGCTGGGGCGCTATATGGCGGCCGTGTACGGAGGCGGGCGGACGTTCCTCGACCCGCTGTTCTTGACCCCCGAGCGCCTGCTCTACCGAATCATGCGCGTCGATCCCGCGCGCGAGCAGGACTGGAAGGCGTACGCCAAGAGCCTGATCGTCTTTTCCCTGGCGGGTTGGCTGCTGCTGTACCTGATCCTGCGCACCCAGACGCTGTGGAACTGGACGGGGCTCAACCCGCAGCACTTCCACTCCGCCACGTGGGACGTGACGTTCAACACCACCTCGTCGTTCGTCACGAACACGAACTGGCAGTACTACGCCGGCGAGACGACGATGAGCTACTTCAGCCAGATGGCCGGACTCACGGTGCAGAACTTCCTGTCCGCCGGCGTCGGGATCGCGGTGGCGGTGGCGCTGATCCGGGGGCTCGTCGGGCGCTCCGGTAAGAGCTTGGGGAACTTCTGGTTCGACCTGGTGCGGACGGTGCTTTGGGTGCTGACGCCGATCTCGTTCGTGCTCGCGATCGTGTTCGTGTTCGGAGGCGAGATCCAGAACCTCTCGCACTACGTGAGCTTCCACGGGACGACGGGGGTGGCGCAGACGATCGCCATGGGACCGGTCGCCTCCCAGGAGGCGATCAAGCTTCTCGGGACCAACGGGGGCGGGTTCTTCAACACCAACTCCGCTCACCCGTTCGAGAACCCGAGCGGGTTCACCAACCTGGTCGAGATGCTGGCCGTGCTGGTCATCCCGGCCGCGCTGATCTTCATGTACGGGCGGATGACCGGTAATCGCCGCCACGGCTACACGATCTACGGAACCGTGATGTTCATGTTCCTGGGCGCGGTGATCGTCGCCTACGTGGCCGAGGCCCACGGCTCGCCTGCGCAGCACCTCGCCGGCTTGCACACGGGAGCGATCCACGGCTCGAGCGGCGGCAACCTGGAAGGCAAGGAGCAGCGGTTCGGGATCGCCGGCTCGGCGCTGTTCGACGTCGTCACCACCGTCACCTCGTGCGGCGCCGTCAACAGTGCGATCGAATCCTTCACCGGGATCGGCGGCGCGGTTCCGTTCGCCAACCTGTCGGCCAGCGAGGTGATCTTCGGAGGCGTCGGCACGGGGCTGTACTCGATCCTCCTGTACGTGCTGCTGGCCGTGTTCATCGGCGGCCTGATGGTCGGCCGCACGCCCGAGTACCTGGGCAAGAAGATCGAGGCGCGAGAGATCAAGCTGACCGCGCTCGGTTTGCTGTTCACGCCGCTGGCGGCGCTCCTCTGCACCGCGCTGGCCACGGCCAGCCACGCCGGACGCGCCTCGATCTCGGCCGCCGCCAGCGGGCCCCAGGGCTTCTCGGAGACCTTCTACGCGTACCTCTCACAGGCCAACAACAACGGCTCGGCGCTCGCCGGCTACGGCGGCTACGTCCAACCCAACGCGGGCAACCTCGGAGCCCACGGGATCAAGTTCGCCGACCTCCTGGGCGGCTTCGACATGATGTTCGCGCGCTACGCGCCGATCCTGTTCGCGCTCGCGGTGGCGGGCACGCTGGCCGGCAAGCGGGTCAGCCCGGCCGGCCTCGGAACGATGCGCACCGACAACGTCACCTTCGCGGTGCTGCTGATCGGCGTGATCGTGCTCGTCGGCGCGCTCACCTTCTTCCCGGCGCTGTTGCTCGGCCCGATCGTCCAGGGACTCACCCACCACCTCTACTGAGATGAAGCGCGAAATAGTCACATCAGCCATCGGCATCGTCGTCCTCACCGTTCTGCTCGGGATCGTGTACCCACTGGTGATCACTGGGGTGAGCCAGCTCACCTTCCCCGGCAACGCCAACGGTCAGAAGGTGTACGTCCACGGCAAGCTCGTCGGCTCGAAGCTCATCGGACAGAGCTTCGGCGAGAACCCGCGTTACTTCCAGACGCGCCCGTCCGCCACCACCCCGGCTGACAACGCCTCCTCCACCGCGTTCTCGAATCTGGGCCCGAACAGCGTAGCCACCGAGAAGCAGATCGCCTCGAATATCGAGGCCTACCTCAAGCTCGAGCGGCCCTACGACCCCGGGTTGACCGCGGCCCGGGTGCCGGTCGACGCCGCCGACTCCTCCGCCTCCGGGGTCGACCCCGATATCTCGGTGGCCAACGCCGACGTCCAGGCGCACCGGATCGCGGCGCTCCGCCACCTTCCCATGGTCAAGGTCATGGACCTGATCTCGACGTACACACACGGGCGGGGGTTCGGATTCTCGGGCGAGCCGGGAGTGAACGTGCTCGAGATCAACCTGGCCCTCGACCGGCTGACAGGAGGCGAGTGATGGCGCTCGACGACCGCGGCTGCGACCGCGACCACGCCCGCGCCGAGCGCTCCGCACGAGCGCCGGGCGATCTCGCTGTTCCGGCGCGACATCGTGCTACGCGCGCTGGTCGACAGCTGCCTGAAGCTCGACCCGCGCGTGCAGATCCGCAACCCGGTGATGTTCGTGGTCGAGCTCGGGGCCGCGATCACCACCGTCATCTGGTTCATCCAGGTCTTCGGCGGCGGCTCGCTCGGGGGCGCGTCACGAGCCCGCCTGGTACACGATCACGATCGCGATCTGGCTGTGGCTGACCGTCGTGTTCGCGAACATGGCCGAGGCGTTCGCCGAAGGGCGAGGTCGCGCGCAGGCCAACACGCTGCGCTCGATGCGCCAGGAGACGGTGGCCACGCTCGAGGACGGCACCACGAAGCGCGCCTCGGAGCTGGTCAGGGGCGACGTGGTCGTCGTGCAGGCGGGCGAGCTGATTCCCGGCGACGGGACGGTGATCGAGGGAATCGCGTCGGTGGACGAGTCCGCGATCACGGGCGAGTCGGCACCGGTCATCCGCGAGTCGGGGGGCGACCGCAGCGCGGTCACCGGCGGCACGCGGGTGCTCTCGGACCGAATCGTGGTCGAGATCACCCAGGAGCCCGGCCACTCGTTCCTCGACCGGATGATCTCGCTCGTCGAGGGGGCGGCGCGGCGAAAGACGCCGAACGAGATCGCGCTGAACATCCTGCTCGCCGGGCTGACCCTGATCTTCATGATCGTGGTGGCGACGCTGCGGCCGTTCGGGCTGTTCGCCCACACCTCGATCTCCGAGACGACGCTGATCTCGCTGCTGGTGGCGCTGATCCCGACTACGATCGGCGCGCTGCTCTCGGCCATCGGGATTGCCGGCATGGACCGGCTCGTGCGCCGCAACGTGCTCGCGCTCTCCGGCCGCGCGGTCGAGGCCTCGGGCGACGTGGATGTCCTGCTGCTCGACAAGACGGGGACGATCACGATCGGCAATCGCCTGGCGTCGGAGTTCATCCCCATGCCGGGGGTGTCCGAGGGCGAGCTCGCGGAGGTCTCGCAGCTCGCCTCGCTCGCCGACGAGACGCCCGAGGGTCGCTCGATCGTGGTCCTGGCCAAGCAGTACGGAATACGCGAGCACGACATGGCCGCGCTCCGGGCCGAGTTCGTGCCCTTCACCGCCCAGACGCGGATGAGCGGCGTCGACCTCGACGGCAGCCGCCTGCGCAAGGGCGCGGGCGACGCGGTGATCTCGTTCGTGCGCGCCGAAGGCGGCCGGCCGCCGGCCGAGCTCCAACCCGTGCTCGACCGGATCGGCCGCGAGGGCGGGACGCCGCTCGCGGTGGCGCGCGACTCGCAGGTGATGGGCGTGATCTACCTCAAGGACACGATCAAGGAGGGGATGCGCGAGCGCTTCGACCATCTGCGCGCGATGGGGATCCGCACGGTCATGATCACCGGCGACAACCGTCTCACGGCGGCCAAGATCGCCGAGGAATCCGGAGTGGACGACTTCCTGGCCGAGGCCACGCCCGAGGCCAAGCTCGCGCTGATCAAGGAGCAGCAGGCGCAGGGCCGGATGGTGGCGATGACCGGCGACGGCACCAACGACGCGCCCGCGCTCGCCCAGGCCGACGTCGGCGTGGCCATGAACACCGGGACCCAGGCCGCCCGCGAGGCGGGCAACATGGTCGATCTCGACTCCAACCCGACGAAGCTCATCGAGATCGTCGAGGTCGGCAAGCAGCTCCTGATCACCCGCGGCGCGCTCACCACGTTCTCGATCGCCAACGATGTGGCCAAGTACTTCGCGATCCTGCCGGCGATCTTCCTGTACGCGTACGCCACGTCGAAGGGCGGTAAGGGGCCGCTGCACGTGCTCAACATCATGGGCCTCGGCACTCCCCGCTCGGCCGTGATCTCGGCGATCGTGTTCAACGCGCTCGTGATCCCGATGCTGATCCCACTGGCCCTGCGAGGCGTGCGCTACCGCCCGATCGGAGCGAGCGCGCTGCTGCGGCGCAACCTGTGGATCTACGGCCTGGGTGGGATCATCGCTCCGTTCCTCGGCATCAAGCTGATCGACCTGATCGTGCACAACCTCCTCGGGGCATAGTGGTGTGGCGCGAGGCCACTACAAGATCTTCCTGGGCATGGCGGCCGGCGTCGGCAAGACCTACCAGATGCTCCGCGAGGGCCAGGCCGTGGCGGAGGCCGGGCACGACGTGGTGATCGGCTACCTCGAGCCCCACGGGCGCGCGGAGACGGTGGCGCAGGCCGACGGGCTCGAGACGATTCCCCGCCGCCGGCTCCCCTACCGCGACACGGTGCTCGAGGAGATGGACCTGCCCGCGATCCTGCGCCGCGCCCCCGAGCTCGCGCTGATCGACGAGCTGGCGCACACGAACGCCAGGGGCGTCGAGCACGAGAAGCGCTACGAGGACATCGAGGACGTGCTCGGCGCGGGGATCGACGTGTTCTCGACCGTCAACGTCCAGCACCTCGAAAGCCTCAACGACCAGGTGGCCGAGCTCACGGGCGTGCGCGTGCGCGAGACCGTGCCCGACTCCGTCCTCGGCGCCGCCGACGACATCGTGCTCGTCGACATCACCCCGCAGTCGCTGATCGAGCGTCTGCTGGCGGGCAAGGTGTACCCGGCCGAGCGCGTGCAGACGGCGGTCGACAACTTCTTCAAGGTGGAGAACCTCTCGGCCCTGCGCGAGGTGGCGCTGCGCCAGGTGGCCGAGGAGGTCGAGGCCAAGCGCCTCCCGGTGTCCGAGCCGGTTCCGCGGGCCCGTCAGGAGCGCCTGATCGACACCGCCGCACCGCAGGCGATCGGCGAGCGGCTGCTCGCGCTCGTGACACCGAAGCCGCAGTCGCAGCGGGTGGTCAGGCGCGCGTGGCGCTCGGCGCAGCGGCTCGGGGCCGAGCTCGACGTGCTGTGGGTGGCCGACCACGAGCCGACCGCGGAGGAGCAGGACCAGATCGGCGCGCTCCGGCGGCTGGCCAGCGTGCTCGGGGCACATCTGCTGATCGAGTCCGGCGACGACGTGGCGCGCGTGACCCAGCGGGTGGCTCGCGAGCGCGGGACCACCTACGTGCTGATGGGAACGCCCAAGCCGCGTCCGGCGTGGCGGCGCCTGACCGAGCCGGCGCTGCCGTTTCGCTTGATCGACGCGCTACCCGGCGTCGACCTGCGGATCGTCGCCGACCGGAGCCGGCGCGCGCCATGACGCCGGCGCTGATCGCGCTCGTGGCGGTGCTCGCCGTCGCGCTCGCGGCGCTCGGCACCCGCCGGCAGCGCGGCCCGCGCGCCCCCGTGGGGGTGCGACGCGGGGAAGCAGGCCGGACCCGCCGGATCCTGTTCCCGTTCATCGCCGGCGCGCTCTCCAAGCCCGCGCTCGACGCGGCGCTTCGCCTGTCGATCGCCGAGGGCGCGACGCTGGTCCCCGTCTTCCTCGCCCGCGTGCCCCTCACGCTCCCGCTCGAGACGGCGCTCCCGCGCCAGTCCGGCGTGTGCATCCCGCTCCAGGAGGCGATCGAGCAGGCCGCGAACGAGGCGCGCGTTCCGGTCGACTCCCGCATCGAGCGGGGGCGAAGCTACCGGCACGCGCTGAGGCAGGCGATCGAGACCGAGCACTTCGACCGGATCGTGATCGCCGCGGCCACCCACGGGCAGCCCGGCTTCGACGCCGACGACGTCGCGTGGCTGCTCGAGCACGCCCGGGGCGAGATCGTCGTGCTCCGGCCGCGCAGCGGCGAGGCCTCGCACGATCGGCTCATCAGTCGTGAATATGAAACGGCAGCGTCGCGATGACCACGTCGGTGCGTGCCTTGAGAACCGCTCCGAGCAGCCGGCCGCGCTGGTTGTGGAGGATCTCGTGGCGGCGCTTGCGCGGCAGGATCTCGGGGATCAGCACGGTGATCGTCGCGTCCTCGTCCTCGATCGCCTTCACGTAGCGCAGCACCGAGCGGATCAGCGAGCGGTGCGGGTCGAGCAGGACCTCGATCGGCACGCCCGACTTCCACTCATCCCAGCTGCGCTTGATCTCCGCGCACTCCTCCTCGTCACCGGCCACGGCGACGGCGACGACCGTCTGCCCGAGGGACAACGCCGCGCTGAGCGCGTGCTCGGTCAGGAGGTTCACGGTCGAGGCCGGGACGACGACGATGCTTTCGCGCCGGTGGGGCGAGCGGTGGCGTCTTGCCCAGCCGCAGCTCCTTGGCCACCTTGCCGTAATAGGACTCGGTGTTGGCGAACAGCAGGATCAGCAGCGGAACGGCGATCGTCACCACCCAGGCGCCCTCGAGGAACTTCGAGATCAGGAACACGAACACGGCGACCGCGGTCATCACCGCGCCCGTGCCGTTGAGCACCACCCGCACCTGCCATTTGGGTGGTCGCTCGCGCCGCCAGAACCGGACGAGGCCGATCTGGCTGATCGTGAAGCCGATGAACACGCCGATCGCGTACAGCGGGATCAGCCGCTGGGTGTCGGCGTTCACCGCGACCAGCAGCGCCGCGGCCGCTATCGCGAGCGCGGCGATCCCGATCCGGTAGACCGGCTTCTCGGCCCGGAGGTAGAAGACATGGGGCATGCGGTGATCGCGCGCCAGCAGGCTCATCAGCACCGGAAGCCCGCCGAAGCTCGTGTTGGCGGCGAGCCCGAGGACCGCCGTCACGGCGACGTTCGAGACGTAGAACGCCCACGTCTTGCCGAACGAGCCGGCGGTCACCTGGGCCAGCATCGTGACCCCGCCGCGCGGCCGGATGTCGTTGCCGTGGATGAGCAGCGCGATCCCGACCAGCATCACCGCGAGCATCACGCCCAGCGAGACCTCGGTGCGCTGCGCGTGCTTGGTCCTCGGCTCGCGGAAGGCCGGGGTGCCGTTGGCGATCGCTTCGACCCCGGTGACCGCCGAGCATCCGGCCGCGAACGCCTTGAGCAGCAGCACGATGCCTAGCGCCGTCGTCACCGGGAACTTCGCCGGCGTGCCGATGTGCACGTGCGTGTCGAAGTGGAACGCCCCGATCGCGATCATCGCGAACATGCTGATCAGGAACACTGCCGCGGGCAGCATCAGGAGCTTGGCCGACTCGGTGATCCCGAACATGTTCACCGCCGCGAGCACTGCCAGCGCGATCAGGCAGACGAGCAGCAGGTGGTGCGAGAGCGCCGGGAACACGCTGCCCAGGCTGGCCGCGCCCGCGGCCAGGCTGACCGCCACCGTGAGCACGTAGTCGACCACCAGCGAGGCGGCCGCCAACAGGCTCGGCCACTTGCCGAGGTTGCGCTTGGCCACCGCGTAGGCGCCGCCGCCGTCGGGGTGGGCCGCGATCACCTGCGTGTAGGAGATCACCAGCAGCACGAGCATCGCGGTGATCACCGCGGTCAGCGGCACGACGTCCTTGAGCGCGCCCACGCCCGCCGCGACGAGGACGAGCGCCATCGCCTCCGGGCCGTAGGCGACGCTCGAGAGCGCGTCGAGGCTGAGCGCGGCCAGGCCGCCGAGGACGCCGAGGTCGTGGCCCTCGTCGGCGTGCTTGCCGGCTCGCCGACCGTGTCCTCCCCGCAAGCGCCGCACGAACGGCCGCTTGACCGGCTCGCCGAGGACGGAGACGCCAGTCGGCTCAGACTTGGTGGTGCCGGTCTCTGTGTCGCCCATCGTTGTCAGACGGCCGCTTCCGGGCGCCACTCTGACAGGTCAGGCAGGAGCGATGTGCCGGCGCGCCCCTCAGCTCCGAGGGGCGCGCCGGCGGCGATGCTCAGGCCAGCCCGTTGGCGGCCAGGAACTCGTGCGCGACCGTGGCCGGCGACTGCTGGTCGAGCTGGACGGCGGCGTTCATCTTGATGATCGCCGGCAGCGTCAGCAGCGAGCTGACCTTGTTGATCGTCTGGGCGAACGCGGGGCCCTCGGCTCTGGACCAGGCTCGCCTTGACCACCGGCGCGACGTTCTGGAAGCCGAACAGCTTCTTGCTGTCGGTCAGCACGGTGTACTTGCCGCCCTGGAGCTGCGGGTCGGTGGTGAAGATCGTCGCGATCTTGACCTGTCCGGAGTCGAGCGCCTTGTAGTTGAGGCCCTCGGCCAGCGGCACGAACTGCAGGTCGGTGAGGCCGTAGACCTGCTGCGAGTCCGACCAGCCCGTCGAAGCGGGTGCGGTTCTCGGCCGGCGCGCCGTAGCTCACCTTGCCGAGCTTCTTGAGATCGGCGATCGTGTGCAGGTTGTTCTGCTTGGCGTAGGCGTTGGTTGCGGCCAGGCCGTCGGCGTCGTAGAACGGCGTCTGGTCGAGCAGCGTGAACCCGTTCTTCTGGACGTACGCGCTGGCGAGGCTGTAGGTCTGCTGGGCGCTGTTGGGCGGCTTGTTGTCGCCCGCGATCGCCGTCAGCAGCGTCCCGGTGTACTCGGGGTACATCTGGATCTGGCCGTTCTGGAGCGCCTTCCAGATGATCTCCGAGCTGCCGATGTTGCCCTTCAGGGTGACCGTGTAGCCCTTGGCCTCGAGCGCCTGCTGATAGAGCGCGCCGAGCAGGTACTCCTCGTCGAAGTTCTTGTCGCCCATCACGATCGGCGGCTTGCCCTTTCCGGGGCCGCTCGCGCTCGCCCCCGACGAGGACGATGCCGAGCTCGATGCGCTGCTCGAGGCGGCGGTCGTGCTCGACTTCGAGCTGCCGCATGCGGCCACCGCGAGGGCGAGCGCGAGCGCTAAGACGACGGTCTTCCAATGACGTAAGGGTTGCGTCATGTTTTCTCCTGGTTCGTTGACATTGGCGTTCGGTTAAGCCGCTTCGGTGACGAGCGGGGCGATGCCGGGTGTCGCTTCCCTGCCGCGGGCGAGCTTGATCCCGCGCGGCGTGAGCGCCCGTTGGACGCCGGCCAGCAGCACCTCGATCACGAGCGCGAGCGCCGCGATCAGATAGGCGGCCCCGATCACTCCGGGCAGTCGATAGCTGGCCTCGTTGTTGATGATGTCGCCCAGCGTCCCGCTGTAGCCGGTCAGCGAGGCGATCGTGGTGGTCGAGATCACGAACAGCGACGCGGTTCGTACGCCGGCGAAGATGAGAGGCACCCCCATCGGCAGCTCGACCTGGCGCACGATCTGCCACTCGGTCAGCCCCATCCCGCGCGCGGCGTCCACGGTCTCGCGGTCGACGCCGTCGATCGCCACATAGGCGTTGGTGATCATCGGCGGGATGGCGAGCACGACGAGCGCGAGCTCGACGTTCTTGAGTCCGATACCGAGGAGCGCCGCGCCGATCGCCAGCACGGCAAGGCTTGGCAGCGCGCGCCACACGTTGCCGAGGTTGATGGCCAGGAACGAGAAGCGATGGATGTGGCCGAGCCACACGCCGATCGGAATCGCGATCACGAGCGAGATCACGATCCCGATCGCCGCCACCTTGAGCGTCTCGACCGACAGGTGCACGAGCGTGGGCACGCCCGGCACCCCGGCCAGCTGGCCGTCGTTGCCGATGAAGTGAAAGGCCTGGATGAAGTTGTGCATGGCTCAGGCGCGCGCCCACGGGGTCAGGATCCGCTGGAGGCCAACGAGCAGCGCGTCGGCCAGCAGCGCGAGCAGCACCGCCAGCCCACCGGCGGCGATCAGCTCAGTCTTGAACACGTTCTTGGCCACCGCGTCGAGGATTGGGACGCCAAGGCCCTCGTTGTCAACGAGCGCGGCCACCGTGGCCAGCGAGATCACCGTCACGGTGGCGATCCGCAGGCCGGCGATGATCGCCGGCAGCGCGAGCGGGAGCTCGACGCGCAGCAGCGACGCGGTTGGGCCCATGCCCATCCCGGCCGCGGCCTCGCGAACCTCGGCGGGCACCTCGCGCAGACCCGTGAGCGTGTTGCGGAAGAGGATCAGCAGCGTGTAGGAGACGAGCGCCACCTCGGCCGTCGTGCGGCTGAGCCCGAGCGCGGGAACTCCGTCGAGCAGCTCGAACAGAGCGAGCGAGGGAATCGTGTACAGGATCGAGGTGACGATGATCACCGGCCGCTCGACCCACCCCTGGCGGTAGGCCGTGAGGGCGAGCGTCGTCGCGATCACGAAGCCGATCCCCACCGCGATCAGGGTCAGGACGACGTGCTGGCGCAGCGCGGGCCACAGGAGGCTGCTCCAGTTCTGCGTGAACCAGTGCGTGCAGAAGAGGCCGTTCTTGCGCTCGCAGCTGAACGACGAGCTGCCCCCGAAGCTGGGGATGACGGGACCGCCGGCGGCGAGGACGAGGCTCACTCGTGGCCTGCCCGCTCCGAGAGCTGGCCGTTGGCGAGGACGCCGCCGAGCAGCTCGAGGGTGACGAGCCCCGCCACCTTGCCGTCCTCGCCGACCACCGTGAGCGGCTGCCCGCCGTGGGCGATGAGCTGGGACAGAGCGTCGCGCACCGTCGTGCGCAGATCGACGCGGTCCTCACCGGCGCGCAGCCCGTTCTCGCGGACGAGCTCGACGTCGGCCAGGGTGGACAGGCCGAGGCGCTTGAGCGCCCGGTCCGCGCCCACGAACTCGGCCACGAAGTCGTCGGCCGGCGCAGTCAGGAGGCGCTCGGGCGTGTCGTACTGCGCGAGCGCGCCGCCCTGGCGCAGGATCGCGATGCGATCGCCCATCTTGATCGCCTCGTCGATGTCGTGGGTGACGAACACGATCGTCTTGCGCACCTGCGCCTGGAGGCGCAGGAACTCGTCCTGGAGACGGGTGCGGTTGATCGGATCGATCGCACCGAACGGCTCGTCCATGAGCATCAGCGGCGGGTCGGCGGCGATCGCGCGCGCCACCCCGACCCGCTGGCGCTGCCCACCCGAGAGCTGGGCCGGGTAGCGGGGGCCGATCTCTTCCGGATCCATGCCGATCAGCTCGAGCAGCTCGCTGGTCGCGCGCCTGCGTGCGGCGCTTGTCCCAGCCGAGCAGCCGCGGCACGGTGGCGATGTTGTCGGCGACGGTGAGGTGCGGGAACAACCCGATCTGCTGGATCACATAGCCGATCTCGCGGCGCAGCTCGGTCGGCTCGCGCTGCAGGACGCTGCGCCCGCCGAGCAGGATGTCTCCGGATGTGAGCGCAATCATGCGGTTGATCAGCCGCATGGCGGTGGTCTTGCCGGAGCCCGACGGACCGACGAGGACGCACACCTCGCCGGCACCGACCTGGAAGCTCAGCTCCTTGATGGCAGGCTGCCGCTGGCCTGGGTACTGCTTCGAGACGCTGCGAAACTCGAGCTCCGCAGCTTGCGCGAACGCCGACGGCCCCTCTGATTGGGCGGTGTCTGATGTATTCAAGTGCTTACCCCCCCGGGCAGGTCGGCAATGCTACCGAGTTACGCCGACGCATCGGCCGCCGGCCGGGTTTGCGGTGGGCGGCCGAGGCTAACCTCAGTTGCGTGAGCAATCATTCTCAGGCGGGCGAGCTGAGCCGGCAGCGGCGCTTCCTGGTGCTCACGATCTGCTCGATGAGCCTGCTGATCGTCGGGCTCGACACGACGATCGTCAACGTCGCGCTGCCCTCGATCCGGCGTGAGCTGCACGCCTCGGTGTCCGGGCTGCAATGGACGATCGACGCCTACACGCTCGTGCTCGCGAGCCTGCTCATGCTGGCGGGCTCGACCGCCGACCGCGTCGGCCGGCGGCGGACCTTCCAGGTCGGCCTGGTCGTGTTCTCGCTCGGCTCGCTGCTGTGTGCGCTCGCCCCCAACCTCGGGCTGCTCGTCGGCTCGCGCGTCCTCCAGGCGATCGGCGGCTCGATGATGAACCCGGTGGCGCTGTCGATCGTGCGCAACGTGTTCGAGGATCCGCGCGAGCGCGCGATGGCCATCGGCGTGTGGGGCGCCACGTTCGGCCTGAGCATGGCCCTCGGCCCGGTGGTCGGCGGCGCCCTCGTCGACGCGGTGAGCTGGCGCGCCGTGTTCATCGTCAACGTCCCCGTCGGCGATCGTGGCGATCGTGCTCACCGCGCTGTTCGTGCCCGAGTCCCGCGCCGAGCGTGCGCGCCGGGTCGATCCGCTCGGGCAGGCGCTCGTGATCGCCGGCCTGGGCACGCTCACCTACGCGATCATCCAGGGCCCGCGCTCCGGCTGGACCTCGGTGCCGATCATCGTCCTGTTCGCTGTGGCGGTGGCGTCCTTCGGCGCGCTCGTGCCCTACGAGCTGCGGCGTCGCGAGCCGCTGCTCGAGATGCGCTTCTTCTGCAGCGCGCCCTTCTCCGGCGCCACCGCGATCGCGGTCTGTGCCTTCGCCGCCACCGGCGGGTTCCTGTTCCTGAACACGCTCTACCTCCAGGAGGTCCGGCACCTCTCGCCGCTGCACGCGGGCCTGTACATGCTGCCGATGGCGGCGATGATCTTCGTCGCCGCGCCGCTGTCGGGGCGCATCGTCGGCGCGCGCGGCGCGCGGCCGTCGCTCGTCGTGGCCGGCCTGGCGCTGCTCGTCGGCGCGCTGATGCTCACGCGCCTGACCCCCCATACCTCGACCGTGTATCTGCTCGCCTCCTACTTCGTGTTCGGGCTCGGCTCCGGGATGGTCAACCCGCCGATCAGCAACACCGCGGTGTCCGGCATGCCGTCCTCGCAGGCCGGCGTGGCCGCCGCCGTGGCCTCTACCAGCCGTCAGGTTGGGATGACGCTGGGCGTCGCCGTGATCGGCGCGATCGCCGGCGGCACCATCACCGGCGCGATCGGCTCGAGCTTCGCCGCCGCCACCCATCCCGGCTGGTGGGTCGTGGCCGTGCTGGGCGCGATCGTCCTCGTGCTCGGCTTCGTCACGACGAGCTCGTGGGCCGAGGGCACGGCGGAGCGGACCGCCGACCGGTTCCGGCCCGCGACGGCGGTCGCCTAGACCCTCCTCAGCGCCGGCCGAGCGCCGCGATCAGCCCCCGGTATACCTCGAACGACGGCTTGCGGCTGTAGTCGGCGCGCAGCAGCCCGTCGGAGGAGAACGTGGCGCCGACGAGCGTGGCCGGCGGCGAGTCGGTCGAGTCGCGCAGGTTGAACCACCGGTAGTCGGTGATCCCGTACGTGCCCGAGTAGTCGCGCGCCGCCTGCACGAGCTGCTGGAGCGCCGCCGCCTGCTGGGCCTCGGAGGCCGCCCCACCGGTCGGGACCCCGTTCTCGGTGATCCAGATCGGCGTGCGGGCGCCGATCCCGGCCTTCGGCGCCAGGCAGTCGCGAACGACGCCGGCGGCCTGGGCGAGCTCAGCCCGGTAGCTGTCGCCCGGGGCCATCGCCGGCGGGTAGATCGACCCGGGATAGAAGTCGAGCCCGACGAAGCCGAGCGCCCGGCGGAAGGCGCGGCCGCCGTGCGCGCCCAGATAGGAGAAGAACGCGGCGTCGCCGGCGGGCGAGAACCGGTAGGCATAGGTGAAGCCGAAGCGCAGCTGGCGGAAGTGGCGCCGGTTCGCCTCGGCCGAGGCCGCCTCGATCCCCTCGATCAGCGCGTCCTGCGCGCCCGCGTAGTACCCGTCGGACGTGTTGGGCGAGAACGTGAGGTTGACCTCGTTGGTGATCGTCATCGCCACGACCCGCCGGTTGCGCCCGAACACGTCGACCACGTGGCGGACGTAGCGCGTCCACGCCGCGATGTTCCCCGCCTGCCCGCTCGCCGGGTGGTAGCGGACCTGGAGCTCGACTTCGAAGCCCGCCCGCGTGTACATCGCGACCGAGCGCTGAAAGGCGGCGATCCCGCTCGCTCCGTCCGACCACATCAGGCGGTTCAGCCGCACGACCAGGATGCGTCCGGACGGGTGCAGCGCCTCGACCGCGGCCAGGTCGCGCGCCGGATCGTCGGGCACGGTCGGCAGCTGGACGCTCCCGGCGCTGCCCGCCAGCCCCGGGTCGACGCCGAAGCGGATCGGTGCGCCCGCCCGCGCGGGAAGGCCGCCGTAGGACCCCGTGCAGTACGGATCGGGCGCGGCCGCGGGGGCGCTCCCGAGCAGGGGCACGGGCAGAGGCAGCGTCACGGTCGCGCCCGCGCCGCCCGCGCCGGTCAGGCAGACCAGCGCCGCCAGCAGCCCGGCGAGCGGCCCGCGGTTCACGCCGCCGGGCTCAGCCCATCGAGCTCGCGGCTCGCCGCCAGCTCCGAGAGCGCCCGGCGCTCGAGCTTGCGCACCGCGTCCTGTGAGAGCCCCAGGCGCCGGCCGGTCTCGCTGAGCGGCGCCGGCTCGGGGTTTCCGTCCAGGCCGTAGCGGAGCTTGACGACCTCGCGTTCGCGCTCGGGCAGGCGCTCGAGCGCGCGGCGCAGCGCGTCCTCGCGGAGCAGGATGTCGACTTCCTCGTCGGGCCCGCGCTCGCCGCTGGGCAGGAGCGCGCCGAGCGCCGTCTCCTCCTCCTCGCCCACGGGCCGGTCGAGGCTCGTCACCACCCGCGCCGCCTCGCGTGCCTCCATGACCTCATCCAGAGTCAGCTCGGCCGCCGCGGCGATCTCCTCGTCGGTGGGATCGCGGCCCAGCTGCGCCGCGAGCTCCGAGTGCGCGCGGGCGAGCTTGCGCTCACGCTGGCCCAGGTGCACGGGGATCCGGATCGTCCGCGCCCGGTTGTCCAGCGCGCGCTGGATCGCCTGGCGGATCCAGAAGGTGGCGTAGGTCGAGAACTTGTAGCCCCGCCGCCAGTCGAACTTCTCGCTGGCGCGGATCAGGCCGAAGATGCCCTCCTGGATCAGGTCGAGCAGCGGCAGCTCGTGGCCCTGGTACTTGCGCGCGTTGGCGATCACCAGCCGCAGGTTCGAGTTGATCAGCTGCTCCTTGGCCTCCATGTCGCCCCGCTCGATGCGCTTGGCCAGCGACACCTCCTCCGCTCGGGTCAGCAGCGGATAGCGCCGGACCTCCTGGAGGAACAGGGCCATCGCGTCGGTCGTGTGCTGGGCCAGATCGCCATTGGAGTAGCTCGTCTGCTCGACCTCGGTCCGGCCGCAGTCGTCGCTCACCTCGATCCCGCGTGCCTCGAGCATCTCCTGGAGCGTCTGGGCGTCGTCGTCGCCGAGGTCGACCTGCTGGACGAGCTCGCTCAGGTCAGAGAGCGACACGCACTGCTCGCCCCGGGCTTCCGCCCGAGCGCTCAGGCCATCGGCCAGCTCCGGCAGGGATTCTGCCTGCGAAACGCTCTCTGGTTCACCCGCCATGATTCCCTGATACCCAGCGGGGGAGTATCCAGTACGCCACCCATGAGCTCAACGCACCGACTTCCGGAAACGTCCTTCGACTCGCTCTACCGGCACGGGTTCGTTCGCGTCGCCGCCGCGGTGCCCCAGGTCGGGATCGCCGACCCCGCGTTCAACGCCGAGCACACGATCGAGCTGGCGCGGCGAGCGGCCGAGGCCGGCGCGGCCTTGATCGTCTTTCCCGAGCTGGGCCTCTCGGCCTACTCCAACGAGGACCTGTTTCGCCAGCAGGCCCTCCAGACGGCCGTCCTGCGCGCGATCGAGGAGATCCTGGTCGCGACCGGGGACCTCGGTGCCGTGATCGCGGTCGGGGCGCCGCTGGCGGCCCAGGGGGGGCTGTTCAACACCGGCGTGGTCATCCACCGCGGCCGGATCCTGGGCGTGGTTCCCAAGAGCTACCTGCCGCAGTACCGCGAGTACTACGAGAAGCGCCAGTTCCGGGCCGCCCGCGACGTCGTGCGCCCGGAGATCGAGCTGCTCGGCCAGACCGTGCCGTTCGGAGCGGATCTTCTGTTCACGGCCGGCGACCTCCCCGGCTTCGACGTGCACGTCGAGATCTGCGAGGACCTGTGGGTCCCGATCCCGCCCAGCGCCTACGGCGCGCTGGCCGGCGCCACGATCATCGCGAACCTCTCGGCCAGCAACATCACGGTCGGCAAGGCCGACTTCCGGCGGCTGCTGACCCAGTCCCAGTCGGCGCGGACGATGACCGGCTACATCTTCACCGCCGCCGGCATGGGCGAGTCGACGACCGACCTCGCCTGGGATGGCCAGGCAATGATCTGCGAGAACGGGAACGTGCTGGCCGAGGCGGAGCGCTTCGCGCTGGGCGAGCAGATCATCTTCGCCGACATCGACCTCGACCGGATCATCTGCGAGCGCACCGCGATCACCAGCTTCGGCGACTCGATCCACGACCAGCGCGAGGTGCTGCAAAGCGTGCGCCGCGTCGAGTTCGAGCTTGGGATCACGGGCGCGGACGTCGCGCTCGAGCGCGAGGTCGCGCGCTTCCCGTTCGTCCCCGCGGAGCCCTCGCGGCGGATCGAGCGCTGCGAGGAGGTCTACAACATCCAGGTGCGCGGTCTGGAGACGCGCCTGCGCTCCACCGGGATCGAGAAGGTCGTGATCGGTATCTCGGGCGGGCTCGATTCGACCCACGCGCTGATCGTGTGCGCGCGAGCGATGGACCGGCTCGGGCTGCCGCGATCGAACGTGCTCGCCTACACGATGCCCGGCTTCGCCACCAGCCAGCTGACGCTCCGTAACGCGCGAGCGTTGATGGAGGCCCTCGAGGTGAGCGCGGAGGAGATCGACATCCGCCCCTCCGCCACGCAGATGCTGCACGACCTCGACCATCCCGCGGCGAACGGCGAGAAGGTCTACGACATCACCTACGAGAACGTGCAGGCGGGCGAGCGCACGTCGCACCTGTTCCGCCTGGCCAACTACCACGGGGGTCTGGTCGTCGGTACGGGCGACCTGTCCGAGTTGGCGCTGGGATGGGCCACCTACGGCGTCGGCGACCAGATGTCGCACTACAACGTCAACGCGTCGGTGCCCAAGACCCTGATCCAGTTCCTGCTGCGCTGGGCGATCGACACCGAGCAGTTCAGCGCCGAGGCCGGCGAGGTGCTGCAGTCCGTGATCGACACCGAGATCTCGCCCGAGCTGATCCCCGGCGATGACTCAGACGTGCCGGGCCAGGGCAGCGAGAGCAAGGTCGGCCCCTACGAGCTCCAGGACTTCTTCCTCTACTACGTGCTCCGCTACGGCTACTCGCCGAGCAAGGTCGCCTTCCTCGCCCACCATGCCTGGCGCGACCGGGAGAAGGGGGTCTGGCCCGATCTGATCCCGCCGGAGCGGCGCAACGAGTACTCGCTGTCGGACATCAAGCACTGGCTCGAGGTGTTCCTCGACCGCTTCTTCCGCACCGCCCAGTTCAAGCGCTCGGCGATCCCCAACGCGCCCAAGGTCGGCTCGGGCGGCTCGCTCTCGCCCCGGGGCGACTGGCGCGCGCCGAGCGACAGCCCGAGCACCACCTGGCTCGAGGAGCTGCGCCAGGCCGTGCCGGACGCGCTCGGCACACGGCCCGATCGATGAGCGGCGAGATCGGCCGAACGCGCCGGTGGCCGCGCCTCTGCACTGGAGGAGGGCGCTCGCGGCTGCCAGGTCGACGCGCCTCGAGGCTGCCGGGTCGGACGGCGCCCTCGAGGCTGCCGGGTCGGACGGCGCCCTGATTGCCGGACGGTGCCCTAGTCTTCGACGTAGTCGGTCAGCTTCTCCTGGGCCGATTCGACGAGCTGGCGCGCCCTCGGGCTCTTGGCCAGGCGCGCCGCCGTGACCACGCCGGCGCCGAGCAGGAAGGCGCGGCCCCCCGGCAGCTTCTTGCGCTTCTTGCGCGTGGGCGCGGCGGACATGACGTCGTCGAGCGCCGCCTCCACCGCGGCCAGGATCACACGACGGGTGTCGATCGCCATCGGCCGGCTCCGTTAGCTCCGCTGGCGCGAGCGCGACCGTCCCTCGCCGTGGTTCGTGCTCCGCCCACGCCCGCGTGAGCTGCCGTTCGTCGAGCTTCGGCTGCGCGAGCCCGAGCCCGAGCCCGAGCCCGAGCCGGAACCCGAGCTCGAGCGGGAACCAGAGCTCGAGCGGGAACCCGAGTAAAGCTCGAGCGCGAGCGGGAGCGGGACGGCTTCGAGTCCTGCGACTGCTCGCCGGCCGCGGTCGGCTTCTTCGCCCGCGGTCCCTTGAACACGTCCTCGAACTTCGAGTACTCGCGTCCCTTGTCGTAGCCGGAGTCGTGATCCTCCACGACCTTGCCGTGCTCGATCACGCCGCGCCAGGCGCCGGTCTCGACCTCCTGGACCTCGACGAACGCCTTGAAGCGGTGCAGGTCGGCGCGCACCGCGCGCTTGACGTAGCGCAGCCCGCGGGCCGCCTTCTCGAGCATCCCGCCCGGGTCGACGTCGAGGTTCACGAGCACGCGGGTCAGGCGCGGCCCGACCTCGTGGAAGGTGACGACGCCGGTGTGGGTGATGCCCTGCTCCACCTTCCACTTGATCCGCTCGTTCGGCCGCTGGGTCTCGATCCGGGCCACGAACTCCTTCTTCTTGCCCCAGATCTTGGTCGAGAAGGTCACCATGCAGTCGTCCTTCTGGGTGACGTCGGTCACGCGGTGCATGAAGCTGGGCCACAGCTCGAACTGCGTCCACTGGTTGTAGACGGTCTCGATCGGGGCCCCGATGTCGACGCCCTGCTGGATCGGCATGCGCCGGCCCTTGCCCACGCCGGGAACGGTGTCGCTGCTCCCACCGCCGCCACCGCCACCGCCGCTGCCGCCGTCACCGCCGAACGGCAGCGCGCTCTTCAGCGCGCCGGTCAGCGCGCCGGCGCCGCCGCCGTCCTGCCCGAGCTTGTCGGTGAGGCCGTCGACGAATTGGTCGAGGCCGTCCGAGCCGACCGACCGGACGGCCTTGCCGATCCCCTTCGCGGCCAGTGGCGCGAGCGCCGCCACTCCCGCGCCGGCGAGCAGTCCACTCGCACCCGAGAGCGGCCCACCCGAGCGCGTGGCGCTCTGCAGGCCCTTCGATCCCTTCTCGGCGGCGCGGGTCACGAGCTCCTGGATGGAGTCCTGGAAATCGTTGGCCATCCTCTCCCACCTCTTTCGTTCGCTCTCGGATCGTCTACCCGGTGCTCAGGAGCGCAACCGCATGGCTCAGGTGGCGTACGCTTACGCTCAGCACATGAGGGAGACGATCGCGCGGCGGGTGGGCGTCCTGGCGGCGCTCGCAATCGGCCTGGCGGCGTGCGGCGCCGCCAGCGCGGCTCCGGCGGGCTTCTCGAGGTCCGAGGCTACGGTGCGCCCGCCGTCATGCGCGGCCACGGCACCGGCGCGGATCGCGGCCAACCCCTGGGCCCCGGCGCGTGCTCGGCTGGCGCCCGCCGGCGCGCGCGCCATCCGCCTGTGCCGCTACGACGGTCTGAACGCCCCCCGTCCCCGCCGACTGACGCATTCGACGCTCATCGCCGGCGGCGCCACCGTCGCCGGCCTCGTGCGCCAGTTCGATCGCCTTCCGTCCGGTGCCGGCACGTACGCATGCCCGGTCGATGACGGCTCGGAGATCATTGCGCTGCTCGCCTATCCGCGCGGACGCGGCGTGACGATCAGCGTTGGCCTGCGCGGGTGCCAGACCGTGAGCAACGGCGATGTCCGCCGCACGGCGGCCGGCGAGAGCGGTCAGCCCGGACCGGCGTTGGTCGCCCGGCTCGAACGTATGACGTCCTGAGCGTCGATATCGTGCGCTGTCGATGACCGAGCCGAGGTCGGCCTACGGCGCCGCCGGCGTCGATTACGAGGCGCTCGACGCCGGCAAGCGAGACGCGCTTACCGCTGCCCTGGCCACGTCGGGGCAGCTCGCCGGCCACGGGGGGCGCGCGCTCGACGAGTCCCGCGGCGAGCCGGCCTTCGTGTTCGAGCTCGCCGGGCAGGTGCTCGCGTTCGTGCTCGAGGGTCTCGGGACCAAGTCGATGATCGCGCGCCAGGTCGAGCGCGACCTTGGCTCGAGCCGGTTCGACGACGTCGCCTACGACACGGTGGCGGCGATCGTCAACGACCTGTGTTGCGTCGGCGCGCTCCCGCTGGTGGTCAACGCCTACTTCGCCACCGGCTCCTCGGACTGGTACGACGACGCCGAGCGCCGCGGGGCGCTGCTCGCCGGCTGGCGCGCGGGCTGCCTCGACGCCGGCGCTACCTGGGGCGGTGGCGAGTCGCCCTCCCTCCCCGGCCTGGTCTCGCCCGAGGACATCGAGCTGGCGGGCAGCGCGGTCGGAGTCGTGCCGCCGCCCAGCCGGCCGATCCTGGGCGGCGATCTCGCGCCCGGAGATGAGATCGTGCTCGTCGCCTCCAGCGGGCTGCACGCCAACGGCTCCTCGCTGGCGAGAATGATCGCGGCGGCCCTCCCGGAGGGCTACGCCACCCCGCTCCCCAGCGGGCGGCCGTTCGGCGAGGCGCTGCTCGACCGGAGCCTGATCTACGCGGCGCTCGTGCGCACCCTCCTGAGCCACGAGGTCGAGGTCCACTACCTGAGCCACATCACCGGACACGGCCTGCTCAAGCTGATGCGTCCGAAGCGCAATCTCACCTACCGCATCACCGATCTCCCCGCCGTGCCCGAGGTGCTGAGGTTCATGGTCGAGGAGACCGAGATGTCGCCGGAGGCGGCGTATTCGACGCTCAACATGGGCAGCGGCTTCGCCGTCTACTGCGCCCCCGGCACCGGCGGGCACGTGGTGCGGCTCGCCTCCGAGCTGGGCCTGGGCGCGCTGCGCGCCGGGGCGGTCGAGGCGGGCCCGCGGCGCGTCATCCTCGAGCCGGTCGACGTCGTGTTCGAGAGCCGCGAGCTCGATCTAGCACCGCGCCGCGGCTGACTCGTCGGACACACCTGCCGCCGTCGCGGCCGCGAGCGTGAACCACACGGTCTTGCCGCCCTGCGGTGCGAACTCGACCCCCCATGCGTCCGAGAGCATCTCGACGATCCGCAGCCCGCGCCCCGTCGGCTCGTCGATCGTCGGCGAGCGCATCTGGGGCGCTCCGCGCCCGCGGTCGGCGACCTCGATCCGAACGCCCTGTGGCGTGCGTTCGAGGATCAGCTCGAACTCGGTCTGGGTGTGTCGAATGCAGTTCGTGGCGAGCTCGGAGACCATCAACTCGATCGCGTCGACGGTATCCGGCGGCAATCCGGCAACCGCCCGGCGGACGAACTGCCGGGCCGCGGCAGCCGACTCCGGCGCCTCGGAGAAACCTCGCCTGTCCCTCACTTCGTCAACCTCAAACGCGCGCTCAGGCCCATCGAGGCGATCACCTTTTGCAGGAGCGGCGACGCGCCGAGCAGCTCGAAGCGCTCGACCGTGCCCGCCCACTTGAGCCACAGCGCGATCGCCGAGCTGTCGGCGAAGCGAAGGTCCCACACGTCGACCACGAACCGCTCGGGCCGGCTCGCGACGATCGGCGCCACCGCCGCCTCGAGCGCATCGATGTTCGCCACGTCGAGCTCGCCGCGGATCGTCACGGTCGCGGTGCCGTCATCCGCCTGATCGACGCGGAACCGAGCGTTCCCTTCGCTCAGTTCAGCCATCGAAGTCCCACGATCGCGGTGTCGTCGACGGCCGGGTCTGGGCGCACCTCGCTCACGAGCCGTTCCAACAGCTGCTCGAGCCCGGAGTGGTTGACGCGCGCCGCGTCGCACAGGCGGGCCAGTCCCTGGTCGAGATCCTCGCCGCGCCGCTCGACCAGCCCGTCGGTGAACGCGAGCAGCGTCGCGCCGGGTGGTGCCGATGCAGTCACCGAGGTGTACCTCGCGCCCCGGTCGACCCCGATCGGCAATCCGACCTCGCCGCGCACATAGCGGCCCTCCCCGTCGCTGATCAGCAGCGGGGGCAGATGCCCGGCACTCGCGACGGTGATCCTCGAGCCGGGCACGTCGACTGCCATGCACAGGACGGTGGCGAGCTGACCATCGCTTCCAACGTTGAGCAGGCGCGAGAGCTTGCTGAGAATCTCGGGCGGCGCAATGCCCTCCATCGCGTATGCGTGGATCGCGTAGCGCAGCGAGGCCATCGTCGCCGCGGCCCGCAACCCATGGCCGGAGACGTCGCCGACCACGAGCAGCGCCCGCCGATCGTCGAGCGAGATCAGGTCGTACCAGTCGCCGCCGATCTCCACCCCCTGCTCACCAGCCTGGTAGCGCGCGCCCGTCTCGACCCCCGGGATCCCGGGCATGGCCTCGGGGAGCAGCGCGTGCTGGAGCGTCTGCGCGATGTTGCGCTGCTCGGCGTAGAGCCGGCGATTCTCGCTCGCTATCTGGTCGAGCCGTATCGCCAGCCGCTCGGCCCGCCGCCGGCGCTCGACCAGCCCGAGCGTCCCCGCCGCGGCGCCCACGGACAGCACCAGGCCGACGATCAGGATGATCCACGGCAGGCGCTCGGGCAGCGTTCCGCCCAGCGGGCGACGCGCCGCCACGACGAGGGTGAGCGCGGCATCGCCGAATGGAACGGAGTCGACTGCCGTCCGCCCGCTCAACGGCAGGTGGCGCACGCTGGTGAGCACCAGCTGTGACGGGCGCTGAACGCGTCCGAGGTACAGCGCGTAGTTGAGGTCCGAGAAGGCCGAGTTGCTCTGGATCGACGCGCGCCGGCTGCGGGGCAGGGGATTCTCGGCGTAGACGACCAGCCCCCGCGACGAGCCCGGGGACGGCATAGGCGTAGCCGATGCTGAAGTTCGGCGGCTCCAACAGGCCGAGCACGCTGAGCTGCGGCTTGCGGGCGGCGCGCGAAATGAACGATCGCGCCTCCCCCATCGAGGCCAGGACGGGCCCGGCGCCGACGGTCGTGAGCGGCGCAGTCCCGGGCAGGCGCCACAGGGACATCGACTGGAACAGGTGCTTCGGGAGGCGCGCCGGCGTACTGCGCCACGAACGCTCTGAACTTCGCCACGTTGCCGTTCGTCGCGTCGGCGAGCTCCGCCGCGGAGGCGAGCGTGGTCTGGATGTTCGGGACCGAGGCGGTGAGAACCGACCCGAGCTCCTTCACGCGCAGGTCCAGCAGCCGCTTCTCGTTGTCGTTGCTCAGCAGGCGCGAGGTCAGCACGAGGGCGGCGGTGACGACGAGACCGATGATCAGCACCGTGACCGGCAGGGCAAAGGGCCGCCGCCCGCGGTCCCGCGGCACGCGCTCCAGGCTCGCCGCCGGCGCACGCTCGGCATCACCACCCGACCTCTCGTCTAGGCCCGCCACCGGATTGCTCCTATTCGCGTGCCACCCAGAACGGGCGTAAAGCTACACCGCACGGCGGCGATCCGGCTACCGAAGGCCGTCGCTAGCGCGCGGGCCCGGCGGACCCCGCCGCCGTGATCAGCTGTGCGCGCAGCGCCTTGCGGTCGACCTTCCCTACGGTGGTGAGCGGGACGGCATCGACGAAATGCAGCTCGCGCGGGTACTTGTAGGCCCCGATGTGCTCCCGCGACCAGGCGATCAGCTCTTCCGACGTGGCCTCCGCGCCCGCGCTCAGCGCCACGAACGCCACGATCTCCTCGCCGTGGACCGTGTCGGGCCTGCCCACGACGGCGGCCATCTGGACCGACGGGTGCTCGACCAGGGCATCCTCGACGTCGCGCGGATAGACGTTGAACCCGCCGCGGATGATCAGGTCCTTCTTGCGGTCGACGATGAACAGGTAGCCATCCTCGTCGAGGTAGCCGATGTCGCCGGTGTGCAGCCAACCGTCCCGCAGCGCCTGCGCCGTCGCCTCGGGCGCGTTCCAGTAGCCGCGCATCACGCCAGGCGAGCGGCAGCACACCTCGCCCGGCTCCCCCGCGGGCAGCTCGCGCCCCTCGTCGTCGAGGATCCGGACCTCGGTGTCGGGCACCGGCAGGCCGACCGACCCGCGCCGCTCGCGTCCCACCGGAGTGCTGGAGATCAGTGCGGCCGTCTCGGTCAGCCCATATCCCTGCCGTACCGTCACCGACGGCACGCGGCGTGAGAACTCCTGCTCGACCTCGCCGGGCAGCGGCGCTCCCCCGGAGCTGACATAACGCAGCGAGGAGAGGTCGTAGTCCTCGAGCGGGAGGCCGAGCAGCAGTTGCAGCATCGACGGGACGACCGCGCTCGTCTGCAGCCGGTGCTCCTGGATCATGTCGAGGAACGTCGTCGGGTGAAACCAGCGCAGCAGCACGGTTATGCCCTCGCTCGTCGGAATGCATCGCCGTGATCGTCACGAGCAGTCCGAACGCGTGCGAGAGGGGCAGCGTGGTCAGCATCCGGTTGATCCCGGGCACGTGGGCAGCCTCGATACGCGGAGCGGCCGGAGAAGCACAGGTTCGAGTGCGAGAGCATCACGCCCTTCGACTGGCCCGTGGTCCCCCCGGTGTAGAGCAGCGCGGCCAGGTCATCGTTTGCGCGCGGCACGATCGGGCCGGGTTCCGCCGCCTCCAGTGAGGACAGCGGGAGGACTCCGTCGCCCTCGCCACCGGCCGAGATCACGAAGCGCACGTGGTCGAGACCGCGCGCGGCCTCGCACACCTTGGCGGCAAACTCGGTCGTGGTCACGACGGCGCACGCCTCGGAGTCCGAGATCACGTGCCTGAGCTCCTCGGTCGAGAGCAGGAAGGTGGCGGGCGTGACGACCGCGCCCGCGCGCCACACCGCCTGGTAGACGACCGACACCTCGGGACAGTTGGCCATCGTCACGACCACGCGGTCGCCCGCGCCCACGCCCCGCTCGGCGAGGCCGCCGGCGATTCGGCACGAGCGCGCGAACAGCTCGCCCGACCCATGCCAGCAGCCCTCGAAGAGCAGCGCCGGGTAGTCGCCCCGGCTCTCGAAGGACTGCTCGCCGAGCAGACCCAGCGTGTGCTCTCCCGTCGCGGTCAAACCGCGCCACACGATACTTGGTCGCCTCTGCGTCTCATCGACGGCTCAGCTCTCCCTGAGCACCTCACGCGCGGACTTGTCGGTGCGCAAGCCGAGGAAGCGGGGATGGCGCAGCCGGCCGGCGCTCGTCCACTCCGTGAACGCGACCTGGGCAACGAGCGACGGGCTCGGTCCACGTCACCGCCCGCTCGCGGATCGCCCGGGCATCGGCGAACGGCGACTGCGGGCGGGCAAGCTCGCGCAACCGGGCGCCGAGCTCGCGCAGCGTGCCACGGTCGAAGCCTGTCCCCACCTTTCCGGCGTATCTGAGCTCGCCCTCCGCGAAGTAGCCGACGAGCAGCGCGCCAAGCTCCACGCGAGAGCCGCGCGGCGAGGTGTAGCCGCCGACCACGAGCTCCTGTCCCTGCTCGCACTTGAACTTCAGCCAGTCGCGCGAGCGCGCGGCGGTGTACGGGCTGTCCGCGCGCTTGGCGATCACTCCCTCCCACCCCTTGCGGCAGGCCTCCGCGAACATCGCCTCGCCGGCTTCGTTGCGATGCGTGCTGAGTCGAATCGCCCCCGTCGCGTGCACCGCGCCGCGGAGCAGTCGCTTGCGCGCGCGCAGCGTCAGCTTCCGGACGTCGCAGCCCTCGAGCCACGTCAGGTCGAATACGTAGTAGTACACCGCCACCGGCCGGTGGCCGCGCTCGGCCAGCCGCGCGAAGCTCGTGTTGGAGCCCTCGAACGCGACGATCTCGCCGTCGAGCGCGAATTCGCGGCAGGGCTGCGCCTCGAGCGCCTCCGCCACCTCGGGGTAGCGACCGTTCAGCGAGAGATCGTTGCGCGAGAGCAGGCGCACGCCGCCGCCGGAACGGATCGCGACGCACCGGATTCCATCGAGCTTGCGCTCGAAGATCCAGTCGGGATCGCTGAAGTGCTCCCGGCTCAGGACGGCCTTCATCACTTCAGCGCGCTGCGGCGCCGGAGCGGGCGTGAGCAGGGCGCGCTCGTCGGGATGGCAAGCCTCCGGTAGTACGCCTGCCAAGTACCCGTCGCCGCCCCCTGTGACACGATCGCCGCTCGGGTCCACGATTAGACTCGCGAACACGGTGCAGTTCGGCGTTGGCTACTTCCCCACCGATGACGCCCTCTCCCCGGGCGCGGTTGCGCGCCTGGTCGAGGAGCGCGGTTACGACTCTCTGTTCTTCGCCGAGCACACGCACATCCCGGCCAGCCGGAAGAGCGAGTGGCCCGGCGGGGGCGAGCTCCCGCGCAAGTACAGCCACACCCACGACTTGTTCGTCGCGCTGACCGCCGCCGCCGAGGCGACCACGCGCCTGCGCGTCGGGAGCGGCATCTGCCTGGTCGTCGAGCGCGACCCGATCGTTACCGCGAAGGAGGTCGCCTCGATCGACCAGCTGTCGGGCGGGCGGTTCGAGTTCGGCGTCGGCGCCGGCTGGAACCGCGAGGAGATGAGTAACCATGGCACCGATCCGCGCACGCGCATGCGTCTGATGCATGAGCGGATCGACGCGATGAAGGCGATCTGGACGCAGGACGAGGCGACCTACCACGGGGACTTCGTCTCGTTCGAGCGGATCTGGTCCTGGCCCAAGCCCGCGCAGCGGCCGCACCCCCCGGTGCTCGTGGGCGGCAACGGCCCCACCGTGCTCGACCGCGTGCTGGCCTTCGGCGACGCCTGGTTTCCCAACTACGCCCGCGGCGCGGACGACCTGATCGAGCGCTGGAACGAGTTGCGCGCGCGTGCCGAGCGTCGGCTCGATTTGATCGTGATGGGCGTTCCCGCCGAGGCTGAGGTCCTCGACCAGCTCCAGCAGGCGGGGTGCCGGCGCGTCGTACGCTGGATTCCGTCCGCCGGGCGCGATCACGTCGAGCGCGCGCTCGCGCGCTGGGAGGCGGCGATCGCCGAGCTGACCGGCGAGGCGTGAGCACCGAGGAGGCCCGCCGGCGCTTCGCCGCCGCCCAGGTCGCGCGGCTGGCCACCGCGGACCTGTCCGGGCGCCCCCACCTGGTGCCGATTGCCTTCGCACTCGACGGCGACCGGCTCTACAGCGTCGTCGACGCCAAGCCCAAGCGCACCACCGCGCTCAAGCGCCTGCGCAACGTCCGCGAGAACCCCGCTGTGTCGGTGCTCGTCGATCACTACGAGGACGACTGGAACGCGTTGTGGTGGGTGAGAGCCGACGGCCGCGCACGCCTGCTCGACTCCGCTGAGCCGGAGGCGCAGCGTGGCCTGCGCCTGCTCGCCGCGCGCTACCCCCAGCAGCGCGCCACCGGCGCGCTGCTGGCCGTCGACGTGGTGCAGTGGAGGGGCTGGAGCGCGAGCTGATGGAGCTCTTCGGCTCGCTATTCGACCCAAATGGCTTCAGTCGTGCGCCGGCGGGCGCGCCTGCCCGCTGTATTCGGCGTTGGGCAGCATGTTCGTCGCCATCGCCATGCGGTTGGTCAGGTTGTACATGGCGGCGATCTCGGCGACGTCCCACGCCTCCTCGAGGCTCAGCCCGACGTCGAGCAGCGACTGCAGATCCTGGCGCCCGACGTCCCGTGGACGGCAGCGTGAGCTTCTCGGCGTAGGCGCAGATCGCCTCGCGCCGGCGATCGAGCCCGGCGCGCCGCCAGTCATAGGAGATGCGCTCGCCCAGCACGGGGTCCCCCAGCGCGTCGCGCAGCGCGGCGCCGTGCGCCACCAGGCAGTACAGGCACCCGTTGGCGGCGCTCACGACCACCGCCACCATCTCGCGGTCGGCTGCGCTCAGATGCTCGGTCGGCTCGTGCAGCTGGCGGTAGTGGTGAAACCAGGCGCTCAGCCGCTCGGGACGGAAGGCGTACGCGCGAAACACGTTGGGGACGAAGCCCAGTCGCTCGCGGGCCTTGGCGAACAGCCCCTGCAGATCGGACGGCAGGTCCTCCTCGCGAGGTACGGGGAACCAGGACCCGGTGTCGGTGCTCTCGGTGACGGTTGACATGCCCCGGATTGTCCCGCGCGCCGCGACCGGGCGCGTCGGGAGCCGGGGTCAGCCGCGAATGCTGGGCAGCGCTGCCTCGGACACGCGGCGGCCGAGCTCGCGCACCTGCTCGTCCGACAGGTGGCCGATCTCGAGGCCGGCCTGCTGGAGCTCGCGGCGGACGTTCACCGTGGCCCGGACCACGTCGACCGCGCGGCCGAGCTTGGTCAGCAGCCCGTTGAGGACCGGATCGTCGAGCGAGGTCGTGCCGTCGGCCGCCGGCTTCAGCAGCCACGTCCGCAGCGCCTCCGCCTCGTTCAGCGGCAGCTCGAGCGAGATCCGCGCGTCCGAGTCGAGCTCGGAGAATCCGTTATCGATGATCTGTTCGGCGATGCTCATGCTTCGTCCCTCCGTGAGGGTGCGTCCGCGCGCCACCGGGCGCGGCGGAGTGGGTCGGTCTGTGGCGCCTTTATCGACCCGTCGGGCCGTTGGCTTAAGTACTGAATTACTGAGACCGTCAGCTGATCAACGTACGCCGGGTATGTGGCGCAGGATCCGCAGCCCGACCGTCATCCCCTTGGTCCACACGCGCTGGCCGACCAGCGGCGGCGGCGCGAGCGGCATCAGCCGCTGGACGGCGATCGTCTGGGGCTCGGTGTACTTGAGGATCCCGTGCGATCCGTGTCGTCGCCCGAGGCCGGAGTCCTTCATCCCGCCCATCGGCGCGTCGATCGATCCCCAGGCCGAGATGTAGCCCTCGTTGATGTTCACCGTCCCGGCCTGCAGGCGCTCGGCCAGCCGGCGCCCGCGTGCCGTGTCGCGCGTCCAGACGCTGAAGTTGAGGCCGAAGCAGCTGTCGTTGGCCCGCTCGACGACCTCGTCCTCGCTCGAGAACGTCGACACCGCGACGACGGGGCCGAACGTCTCGTCGGCGAACAGCGACATCGCGTCGGTGACCTCGCCGAGGATCGTCGGCTCGTAGAAGTACGGCCCGAGGTCCGGTCGGTGCTTGCCTCCCGCCAGCACCTTCGCGCCCTTCGCGGTGGCGTCGTCGACGTGCTCGCGCACGGCTTCGAGCTGATCCTCCCCGATCAGCGAGCCCATGTCGTAGTCGTAGTTCAAGCCGGCGCCGAGCCGCATCTTCTGCACGCGCGCCACCAGCTTCTCGATCACAGCCGAGGCGATCCGCTCGTGCACGTACAGGCGCTCGACCGAGATGCACAGCTGGCCGGAGTTGGAGAACATCGCCCGCTCGGCCCCCTCGACCGTCCGCGCGATGTTCGCGTCCTCGAGCACGATCATCGCGTTCTTGCCGCCGAGCTCCATCGAGCTCGGGATCAGCCGCTCGGCCGCCTGGCTCGCCACCTGCTTCCCGACGCCGGTGCTCCCGGTGAACATGATGTAGTCGACGCGCTTGATCAGCTCGGGCCCGAGCTCGGAGCCCGAGCCGGTGACCACCTGGAGCACGCCCTTGGGCAGCCCGGCCGCTTCGATCAGCTCGAGCGCCAGCAGCCCGCTGAACGGCGTCTTGGTGTCGACCTTCATGACCACGGCGTTGCCGGCCGCAAGCGCGGGCACCGCATCGCTGATGCTGAGCGTCAGCGGGTAGTTCCAGGGCGAGATCACGCCGACCACGCCCACCGGGTGGTGGTGCTCCCAGGCAGCGGTCAGGAACGGAAACGCGCCGCGTCGGCGCGACGGCGTGAGGTAGCCCTCGGCCGTGCGGGCGTAGTAGCGCGCGACGAGCGCGGCGTCCATGATCTCCTCGAACGCGTGCCGGCGGGCCTTGCCCGACTCGAGCTGGATCACGTCGAGCAGCTCGTCCTGGCGGTCGAGGACCAGGTCGTGGAAGCGCAGCAGGATCTCCCGGCGTGTGGCGTGGTCTGACTGCCTCCAGTGCGCCTGGGCCTCGCGCGCCCGCTGCACTGCGTGCTCGACGTCCTCGCCCGTGCACTTCGGCACGGTCGCCAGCAGCTGGCCGGTGGCGGGGTTCTCGACCTCGAGCGGCTCGTTCTCGCCCGCTGAGGTGGTGACGCGTTCGGCCAGCGCCACCAGCCGGCGCGCGTCGATCCGCCGCGAGCCGGTCGGTGGCGGTGTCCGCTGGGCCTGGTCGCGCTCGGTGGCGACGCTCATGTCCGGCTCCTCGGCCTGACCGAGAAGCAGGCATCGTAGAAGTCGAAGCTGGCCGGGAGCGCCCCCGCCGAGCCGAGGCTCGGCCGCTGGAGCACGAGCGAGTAGCGATCGAGCATCTGCGCCAGCACCGCCTTTCCGAGTAGGAGAACGAGCGCGCCGCCGGGGCAGTCCTGGCTGCCGTTGCTGAGGTGGTTGAAGCGGTAGTCGCGGGCCTCATCGGTCCAGCGCTCGGGCTGTCAGGGAATCCGCGTCCTCCACGTGGTCGGGGTCGCGGTGGTTGAACACGTTCAGGAGCATCACCTGCGTTCCCTCCTTGAGCTTCTCTCCGGCCAGCGTCGTGTCCCGCGTGGTCTCGCGCGCCAGCAGCGGCGTCGTCGGCCACAGGCGCATCGCCTCCTGGAGGCAGCCCTCGAGGTAGCGCATGCCGTCGACCGCGGCCGGGTCGGTGGGATCGGCCCCGTCGAGCTCATCGCGCGCGCGCCGCGCGACCCCCTCATCGGCGGCGATGACCGCGAGCGCCCGGAAGGCGTTGGCGCCCGAGCGTGTCGCGCATGGCGAACATCCAGTGGGGGATCTGCTGGACGACGCGGGTCGCGTCGGTGTGCGGCGCCTGCGCCATCCGGGCAAGCAGGCTGTCCGGGCCGGGCGCGTGCACGTAGCGTTCGAGCCGCGCGTAGAGCTCGTAGTAGTCGTCGCCCGGGCCGAGGCCGACGAGCCGGTTGGCTTCCCCCATCAGCTTCTCGAGGAGCCCGGTGAGCTCCTGATCCTCGCGCGCGCCGTCGCCGAAGATCACGCGCAGGGTGATCCGGTCGAACAGCCGCTCCCACTCGTCGTAGGTCAGCGTCCCGCCGAGGCCGAGGCGCTCGACCTCCTCGCCGACCACGGCGAGGAATCGCCCCGCCAGCGGGTGCACCCGCTCCGGCGTGGCGAGCACGGACTCGGTGAACGCGCGCCGCTCGCGCCACTCCTCGCCCGCGCGAGAGCGTCAGCGCGTCCGGCTGGAAGTGCGCCATGCCCTTGGCCTTCGCGCCGGAGTCGCCGGCGTAGGCGTCGGCGGAGTGGTCGAGCACGTCCCTGATCGCGCCCTCGCCCCAGAGCACGACGATGCGCCCGCCCAGCAGCTTCACCCCCTGGCCGTCGTGCTTGCGCCGCACTCCCGATAGCACCGAGATCGCGCGGCGGTCGGCCTCGATCGCCGTCAGGAGCTTCATCGCGGACCGGCGGGGGCTGAACAGGCCGCGCACGAGCGCCGGGTACGACGCCGGTGAGCAGGACCGCGACCGACTCGGGCATCGAGGCCGCGGGAAGTCCTCCCGCGGCCTGCGACCCGTTGGTCGACGTGTGCGCGGTTGAAGGCTGATGTGTCGCGGTCATGCGTTGATCGCGGCCAGCGCCTTCTTGACGCCCTCCACCCGGTTCTGGATGCCGCTGCGTGCGTCGACCCGTCGGGCGAGACGCGGTTCCAGGGCAGGAACGCGTTGGGCAGACCCTCGAGCGCCGGCTCGAGCTCCGGATAGTGGCGCAGCAGCACGTCCTTGAGCTTGGTGTGCGTCACCCACTTGATCCCGGTCTCGGTGTAGACCTCGGGCCGGAAGTCGGTGGTGAAGAAGCGGTCTGACTTCAGCCGTCGCGAGGCCATCAGGATGAAGACCCGGAAGGCCGTGTCGGAGAAGCCGAAGCCCGGCGGCAGCGGCTCGGCGTACATGCCCACCTGGAGGTCGACCTTGTCGATGTCGCCGTTGTAGACCCGGCGCATCTCCTCCGCCCAGCGCTTGTTGTCGGTCAGCTCCTCGAAGGAGCGGATGCGCGGCATCCGCAGCTCCTCGCGGAAGTCGTTGTAGCGGGGAACGCCGCGCTCGCGATCGCGCAGGACATCGAGCGTGGCCAGGTCCATCAGCTCGCCGTCGATCCGGGTGAAGCGCTGGAGCGCACGCGGGTAGTTGTGCAGGCAGATCTGCCCGGGATGCTCGATGCCCATCGAGTAGATCAGGTCCGCGACCTCGAAGTTGTCCATGAAGCCGCGGGTGTGCTTACCCTGGAGCTCGACGAACTCGCGCTGCTCGCGCAGCTCGCCACTCTGGGCGTCGTACAGGTTCCAGTCGTCACGCAGCAGCGGGTGCATCCGGTAGACCGAGATGAACTCCTCGGTGAGCTGGAAGCGCGCTCCGTGGTGCTCCTGCGGGGAGCCCATGATTCCGCTGAAGATCTCGGAGTCCCCGAGCCGGCCGAAGCGGTCCTTGAGGTTCTGGCCGAAGATGCCCGACCAGTTGACGTTCATGGCCATCCACAGCGCCGGCGTGTTCACGATCCCCGGCGTCCACTCGACCGTGTGGATCTTCGCCATCAGCGCCGAGTTGATCAGCCAGGCGGTGTCGAACAGCCTCTGGTCGTCCCACTGGGGGTTCTCGCGCTTGAGCACGTCGCAGATCGCGTTGTGCTCCTTGGTGAACAGCGTGTGCAGGCAGGACAGGCCGAACCACCAGTTCTCGTTGAACCCGGTCATGTCGACGCCGCGCTGGTTCTGATCCTCGGGCAGACGCCCGTTCGGATCGATCTTGAGCTTGCCGTCCTTGAATGCGCGCAGTGCGTCCTGGCGCTTCTTGCTCGCGCCGTAGATCTGCGAGCCGTCCCACCAGTGGGTCTCGGTGTTGCCGAAGTCGATCCCGTTGCCGTTGGACTCGTTGGCGCCCGACCCCGAGGAGTGAGCGGGCACGGACACCGTGCGCCGCACCCGCATCGGGTGCTCGGGCCAATCGTCGTGGTCCTCGACCGGGACCTCCATGACCTCGTCCTCCTTGCCGCGGCCGTGGAAGAACCAGTTGTGGTTCTCGAACTGGATCCACGCCATGGCCAGGACGTTCAGGTGTACCGCCGGCTTGAACTCGTCGCGCGTCATCAGATCGAGCGAGACCTTCCGCGGGCTCGGGTCGAACAGGCGCGGCGGCTTCTCGGGCTTGATCCGCTTCGGGTCGACGTTGCGGGTGAAAGCCGTGCCGTTGGACCCCATCTCCGGGTCCTCGAGGTCGTTCCACATCCCGTCCGGCTGACGCGCGGTCAGGACGTGGGGCGGCGGCTCCTCGAGCGCCGTGGGTACGGATCGGCGTCCCGGTGTCGAACAGGTTGAGGTCGCGCAGGTCGAGGCGCAGCGAGAGCAGATTGAGGGCCTTCAGGCCGACCGTCGGCATCTCGTACCACGCGCGCTTCTGGTTGATCCTGCTGAACACCGCATGCATGAGGCGGTGGGAAAGCGGTCTGCTCACCGGGGGCTCCTCCTTTGCTCTGTCGCGGTGCGACAAGTCCGCGTTGTTGCTAGCGTCGTTACCCGCCAGTAGCAAAACGCATGCGCGGACTTTGCGGAGCCTTGCCGAGGAGAGGCGTGACAGGGGCGCGCGGGGGCGGCCGGCCCGGGCCGCCCCCGCGCGAGGCGGTGTCCCTACCGCCGAGGGTCGTGTGGCGTCGCCGGCCGGGTCGGGTCCTTGGCGGCGTTCCACGCCGTGCCCGCCGCCCGCCCGGCGGTGACGTCGGTGATCGCCGGATCGCGGCGCTGCGGCTCTCCCGCCAGCGTCGGATCGAGCTCCGCGTTCAGTGCCGTGCCTGCCGCGCGACCGGCTGTGACATCAGTCATCTCGGCTCCTTTCTTCTGGTCCTGGGCCATCACTGATTGATTAGCCCGATCGTGCGCCGACTCGCAAGCGCCGTCAGGGCCCGCACCGCGTGGGTTCGCGAGCGAACGTCGTGTGAGCGCTCACCTACGCGGGATGGCGCTGGGGGAACCTGGCGATCGGCCGCGCGCTGGGCGCGGACGCGAGGAGCTCCATGGCCCGCAGCAGGTGCAGCTGCGCGAGCTCGCGGTGCTCAGCCGCGCCGCCCCGCTCGATCGCGCGTCGGAGCTCCCGCGCGGCGCGGCGCACTGAGCGCGCGAGGAGCGCGCCCCGCTCCTGACCGCCGCTCGTCACAGCGCGCGTGGACCCGCGCCAGAAGCTCGCGGCGGTGCTCGGAGGGCAGGTTCGTGCTGATGTGCAGGCCGGCCAGCCCGAGGTCGCGATGGAGCGGCCACAGCTCATCGCCGGACGCTGCGCCGAGCGCCTCGCATCGCAGCCGGGCCTCCTCGACGAGCACGTACACCCGCCCGTCGCGGTGGTGGGGGCTGCGGCCGGCGGTGGAACATGGTCAGGCAATACCCGTAGCGTCCGCGCCGCGTGCACGCGCCGTTCGCCTGCTGACGCTCAGCCCGCGGCGGCCGGGCCGCAGCCGGTCCGCGCGGCGACGGTGCGAGAACCGGCGCGGAAGCGCGTGCGGCGCCGGCACAAGCACGCGCTCGCGGTGATGCTCCTCGCGATGGTCGCGCAGCCGCGCCTCGAGCAGGTCGCGCAGGGTGATCTCGCCGATCGGGCGCTCCGGGTCGGAGCGCAGGACGACGGGCGCGCTGTCGACCCGGTGATCGCGAAGCGGTTGGCGACCTCCGCAGCGTGTCCTCGGCGTAGACCGCGGGCTGGGAGAGCGTCTGCACCGGGCCGGCGGCGGGCGCATGACATCGCGGACCAGGAGCATCTCGAGCGGGTCGATCGAGTACTCCCGCGTGAGGTGCAGGCCGCGGCGGGCGATCTTCTCGGTGAGGACCGAGCGCTTGAGGATCAGCGTCGAGATCGCGTAGCTGGCGGTGGCGCCGATCAGCAGAGGCAGGATCAGCGGCCAGGCGTGCGTCAGCTCGAGCGGGAAGACGACGCCGGTGAGCGGCGAGCGCATCACCCCGCCCAGGACCGCGGCCAGCCCCACCAGCGCCCAGAAGCCGGGCAGGACGGGCGGCAGGACGTGCGACTCGAGCGCGCCGAGCGCCGCGCCGATCATGAACACGGGCGCGAGCACGCCGCCCGAGGTGCCCGATCCGAGCGACAGGCTCCAGATCGCCGTCTTGACGATCAGGATCCCCACGATCAGCGACATCCCGGCCTTGCCGGTGAGCAGCACGTCGATCACGTCGTAGCCGACGCCGAGCGCGTGGGGCTCGATCAGTCCACCCACCCCGATGACGAGGCCCGCGAGCGCCGGCCACCACATCCAGTGGATCGGCAGGCGCTGGAAGGCGTCCTCGGAGGCGTACACGAGCCCGGTCGCCACCACCGCGAGCAGGCCGCCGCTCACGCCGCTGACGGCGCACAGCAGCTCGGTGGTGGCGTGCAGGTGGACGTGAATCGAGGGCAGGGCGAAGATCGCGCCCGTGCCGAGCAGCGCGCCACGCGCAACCGTGCTCGTCGCCACCGCGGCCACCACGGGCACGAAGCTCCGCGGACGCCACTCGAACAGCAGCAGCTCCACCGCCAGCAGCACCGAGGCCAGCGGCGCGTTGAAGGTCGCCGCCATGCCGCCGGCGGCGCCGGCAACCAGCAGCGTCTTGCGCTCGTCCGCCGACAGGTGCAGGTGCTGGGCCAGGATCGATCCCGCAGCGCCGCCGGTCATGATGATCGGCCCCTCGGCGCCGAACGGTCCGCCCGTGCCGATGCTGATCGCGGCCGACATCGGCTTCAGCAGCGCCACCCGGGGCTGCGATCCGGCTCTCCCCCACGAGGATCGCCTCGATCGCCTCGGGCATGCCGTGGCCGCGGATCCGCTCCGAGCCGAACCGGGCCATCAACCCGACGATCAAGCCTCCGGCCACGGGCGCCAGGAGCACCACCAGCGGGTGGTGACCCGCGCCGATACCCGGCGCCACCAGGTGGCGTATCCCAGCGCCGGTAGAAGACGAGGTTGGTGATCAGGCCGATCAGCCGCAGGAGCGCGAAGGCCAGACCGGCGCTCAGCAGCCCGACCGGCAATGCCCACGCCGTGAGCTTCAGGACGTGATGGTCGACGGTGAAGTCGCCCAGGTGCTCGGCGCGGCCGGGTCGCGGTCGTCGCTCTGGTCGTTCATCGGTTCATGGATGTCGCACGTTACGATATCGCAATGCGATACAGTTAACCCCATAGACGCCGATGCCCGCAACCAAGAAGCTCACCGACCGCGACTTCCACCAGCTGCTCGACCTGCGCACCAGCCTGCGCCGGTTCCTGCGCTGGAGTGAGCATCAGGCGCAGACGGTGGGACTCACCTCGGCCCAGCACCAGCTGCTGCTCGCCGTTCGCGGGCACCCGGATCCGCAGGGTCCGACGATCGGCGAGGTGGCTCGCTACCTCGTGTTGCGCCCACACAGCGCGGTCGGCCTGATCGACCGCGCGGCCGGCGCCGGGCTGGTCGAGCGCGTGCCCGACGCCGAGCGCCACGGCACGGTGCATGTGCGACTGACATCGGCCGGCGAGGCAAGGCTGTTCGACCTCGCGGCGCTCCACATGGAAGAGCTCCAGCGCCTGGCGCCGAGCATGGAAGCGCTCTGGCGGGGTATCCGCGGCGAGGACATGCCAAGCCGGAGGTATCCCTCGATGAGCGTCTCGCGCAACTCTCGCGCAGCACCGTCCTCGCGCCGCCGCACCGGCGCGTGATGCTCCTCGACGCCGATCCGGATCTGGCCGAGGGCATCCCCGCACGAGGAGCTGGAGATCGCCCGCCACCACGCCGTGGCCAACGTGATCCAGGTCGATGGCCCCGACGTGGGACCCCGCGCCGATCGTCCGTCTCAGTGAGCCCGGTTGGCTCGGGCTGCTTCCAGCTCGACGGCCTGATGCTGCGCCGGGTCCACGTGGGCAAGCGCTCGGCGTGCGAGCTGTTCGGCCCCGGGGACATCGTGCGCCCGTGGGATGCCGACGGCGAGTACGACCCGCTTCCGATCTCGCTGGACTGGATCGTGCTCCGCCCGACGCGGCTGGCCGTGCTGGACGCGGCCTTTGCGCTCCGCACCGCCCGCTGGCCGGCGATCACCGGGCAGCTCTGCGGCCGGATCGCCCAGCGCGCGCGCCACCTCGCGCTGACCCAGGCGATCACCCACCTGCCGCGCGCCCACCCGCGCCTGCTGATGCTGTTCTGGATCCTGGCCGACCGCTGGGGAACGGTGAGCGCCGAGGGCGTCCGGGTGACGCTGCCGCTGACCCACGAGACGCTCGCCATGCTCGTGGGCAGCCGGCCGGCCGACCGTCACGATCGCGCTCCAGCGCCTGGCCCGCGCCGGACTGCTCGGTGCGCGAGCCGGGCAACCGCTGGCTGCTCACGCACCGCGCGATCGAGCTGCTGGCCCATCCCGAGAGCCTCGCCGTGCTCGAAGGCGAGCGCAGGCGAGCTCGGCGCCGTTCCGGCGCCGCCCGCTCCCAGGCGCTGATCACGCCGTCTCGAGCACGGTGTCCCGGTCCACGGCGCGGCGCAGGACCGCGCACGAACGGGATGCTCCCGAACGCGCCGGCCGCGCACACGATCCACATCGCCTGGAAGCCGTGCGTCGCGCCGAACGGGTGCTGTCGCGGTGAGCCCGATCAGCACGCCGGCGAGGATCGGGCCGGCGACGATGCCGATCCCCCGGGAGAGGCTGTAGAAGCCGGTGAGCGTGCCGTGCTCGTCCTCGGGCATCAGCGGCATCAGCAGCGCGTAGGCGAGCGTCATCACGGTGCCGCCGCCAATCGCGATCAGCGGGATGCAGGCCGCGATCACCGGCCGGCTCGTGGTGAAGATCGGGACGAGGAAGCCGGCGCCGTAGATCCACAGGGCCACGGTGATCACCCGCAGCCGACCGAAGCGATCGCCCGCCTTCCCTGACGCGCCCGCGCCGATCAGGATCACGAGCGCCACGGCGCCGATGATCAGCGACGCCGTGGCGAAGCGTGTAGTGGAGCCCGAGCGTCAGGTACAGGACGATGAACGCCTTCAGCGCGGCCAGCGTCAGCTCCCACAGCGCGTTGGCGAACAGGTAGGCGCGCAGGGCGCGGTTCTCGCGGATCAGCCGCGGCAGCCGGCGGGCGCCACATGGAGCGGGCCTTCGCCCGGAGCCGCGTCGTTGCTCGGGCAGTCCGTGGCGCAGGAGCAGCAGCACGAACGCGGCGACGGCGACGATCAGCACGACGCCGGCGACCACGAACGGCAGGGGCCGCGCGACGCTCAGCAGCAGCCCGCCCCCGAGCAGGGCGAGCCCGGTGCCAAGCCCGCGCGCCAGCGCCTGCGTGCTCTGCGCACGCCCCGCCACCTCCTGCTCGTCGACCAGGTCGGGATACATGGCGCGGTAGGGCTCGTAGGCGACGAAGTAGAAGCCGAAGAACGCGGCCGCGACCCCGGCGACCAGCGCCAGCGAGCCGGCGAAGCCGACCAGGGCCACCGCCACGGCCGCCGGCGCGGCGCCCGCGATCACGAACGGGAGCCTCCCGCCGATGCGGGACCGCACGTTGTCCGAGGAGGCTCCCGGCCAGCAGGGGAACCCACCAGGCCATGATTCCCTCGCTGCCGATGATCAGCCCGATCAGCGCGGTCTGGTGCGTGTAGCGCCGGGTGACCTCCGACAGGTAGGTCGAGACCATCGTGATGGCGAGCGCGAGCGCGAGCGTCGGCATCGCGAGCAACGCGAGCCTGATCTTCTCCTCGCCGCGGAGCGGCCGCCGCCGGTCGCCCGCCACCGTCGCGCTCAGCGTTCCGGTGCGATCCGGCCGAGCGGCAGACGATTCAGCACGCCGTGACACCTGCGCTTGCTGCGGGCTTCGCTCACGGGCACGGAATACCCGTGGCGCGAGACCGCCGCGCCGAGCGTTGTCAGCGCACGAACGGGGGCTTCACTTCTTGCGGTCGACCGCGCGCTCGAGCTCGTCCTTGTTCATCTTCGAGCGGCCCTCGACGCCGAGCTTGCGAGCCTCGTTGTAGAGCTGGTCGCGCGTACGGCCCTTGGGCCGCGAGGTGCCCGAGCGCTGGCCGCCGCGCCGGCTCGAGGACATGTCGTTGGTCGAGGTGCGCGAGCGCGACTTGGACTCACCCGAGCGCGCCTTCTCCTTGTTCACCGTCCGGGCCGCGATCTCCTCGGCGCGGTCCTCGCTCGCACCCTGGTCGAGCTGGCTGTCCTTGATGTGCTCGTACTGACGGGCGCGCTTGGTTCCCTTCTTTACGCCGCGTGGTGGCACAGCTCACCTCCAACGGTTGTGGTGGCGGTCGGCTACCCGGCCGCCCCGTCGGTAAACGGCAGTGACACGCCGCACCTCAGTGCAGCGCGCGGCAGATCGTCCCGAACACCGAGCAGCGCATTGCGGTGCCGATGATCCAACCGCTGGGTACCGGACCCCAGTAACGGCTGTCGTCGGAGATGCCCCGGTTGTCACCGAGCACGTAATACTCGCCGGCCGGTACCTGCACGGCGGTCGGGAAGTTGCACGCCGGAGCGCCGGCACAAGGCGCGAGATAAGGCTCGTCGAGCGTCTTGCCGTCGCGGACGGCATGGCCACCGACGAGGGCGATCGTGTCACCCGGACCGGCGATGACCCGCTTGATGAACACCGCCCGCGATTCGCCAGCGGTGGATGTGCCACAGGGCTGCGTGTAACCCTGGCCCTGATCGGGCGAGGCGCACACAGGATTGGCGACCCGGGCGCCGACGGGTGGGTGGAAGACGACGATGTCGCCGACCTTGGGCGTACGCGCGCTCCGGTCCACGGCAACCCGCTGGCCCACCCTCAGCGTCGGGAGCATGGAACCGGACGTGACCCGGAAGTAGCTGACGTTCGTGCTGACCCCGAGCCACACGCACGCCGCGCCGAGGATTACGAGTCCGAGCGCACGCCGACCAATTCGGCGCTTGACCGGTTGGCCGAGCGGCGGCGCTTCCAGATCCAGGCTTGCCGACACCGGTCGTTCATCGGCCGTGCCCGCCGTCGCCTTGACTCGCGGCCAGGCTCAGCCCTCGTCGCCGCCCTGCTGGAACACGTCCTCCGCGGAGACTTCCCTGAGCTCTCGGCTGCCGGGGTCCCGAACTCGCTCGTTGCTCTCCTCGGTGCGCTTGTCCGCGTCGGGCGTATCGAGGTCGTCCGGATCCTCCACGCGCTTCGCCGCCCCCGGCTCCTCGGGCACGAGCGTCGCGTAGCCGCTGTTGTCGCTCCACATCTCCTGGTCGGCGGTCCCGATGCCGTAGTACATCCGCAGCTCGCGGTCGCACTCTTCGGAGACGCAGTCGTCGTCCTCCTCGGGCCTGGGCGCGTCGAGCACGTGCTGCTTGCTGTACTGGACCAGGAGATCGTCCTTCTCCTCCTTGATCCGGGCCAGCGGGACCAGCGCCCGTTGCTTGGCGAAGAGACCCAGCTTCGCTTCGATCTCGATCCACATCGGAAACCCGTCCTCGGTCGCGTAGATCGCGGTGACCTCGCCCAGCGGCTCCTCGTCCTGGTCCCTGACCTTGCGTCCCGGCAGGCTGCTCACGTCTTCGATTGGTGCGGTCATCCCCTCTCCTTCGGCTGAAGCTCGCTCACCGGACCGTGGGCCGGTGTGGTGAATATACGTCGATGCCGCCGGTAGGGTGCGGTGTGGGCCGTCGGCTACTATAGTATCCGGTGTGACGCAGATCCGCACCGAACTGGCTGTGGGCGCTGCCGTCCGAGAGTCTCGCGCGCAAGCCGGCCTGACGGTGGCCGGGCTGGCCGAGCGCTCCGGCGTGTCGCGGGCGATGATCGCGCGGATCGAGCGGGAGGAGGTGCAGCCCACGGCGGCGCTGCTGGGCCGGCTCTCCGGAGCTCTGGGCGTCACCCTGTCGCGCTTGGTCGCGCGGGCGGAGCAGCCCCGCTCTCCGGTCGCGCGCCGCAGCGAGCAGCCGGCGTGGGTCGATCCTGCCAGCGGCTACCGCCGTCGCGCGCTCTCGCCCCAGCCCGCCGATGGCTTGGAGCTCGTCGAGATCGAACTGCCCGGAGACACCGTGATCGGCTATCCACGGGAGGCGTCGTTGACCACCCATCAACAGGTGTGGGTGCTCGACGGTGCGCTCACGGTCCGCGAGGAGGAGGTCGAGCACCAGCTCGAAGCGGGCGACTGTCTGTCGCTCGCACCCGACCGCGCTCGGGAGTACGCCAGCGAGGCCGGCTGCCGTTACCTGCTGGCCTACGCGCGATGATCCGGCCGGCCACTCACGGTGACGCGGTCGCCTGCGCCGAGATATACGCACCGTACGTCACCGACTCGGTGATCTCGTTCGAGTCCGAGGCGCCGAGCGCGGCGGAGATGCAGCGGCGCATGCGCGGTGCGCACCTGTGGCTCGTGGCCGAGGCCGCCGGCGAAGTGTGCGGCTACGCGTACGGCACTTCTCACCGGGAGCGCGAGGCGTACCGCTGGGCGGCCGACGTCGCGATCTACATCGCGGCCGCGCACCACGGGCGCGGGGTGGGCCGGAGCCTCTATCGCGCGCTCATCGACGGGCTGCGCGAGCAGGGCGTCTGCGTTGCCTGCGCCGGGGTCGCGCTGCCCAACTCAGCCAGTGAGGCGCTTCACTGCGCCCTTGGGTTCAGCGAAGTCGGCACCTATCGGCGCATCGGCTACAAGCACGGTCGCTGGACCGACTGCCGCTGGTACCAGCTCGACCTGCGCCCGAGCGATCAGCCGCCACCGCCTGGTGCGTCGCTCCGCATGCCCGCCGAGGCTCGGACGGAGGCCCTGCTCGACGAGCTCGAACACATCCTGTGCAACAACGCCGATCGCCGCCTCGCCGCCGCGCGCGCAGCCGACGCGATCCGCGCCGGCACCGGCTGGCGCTGGGTCGGCATCTACACCGTCGACGGAGGCTCCGTCCTCAACGAGGCCTGGAGCGGGCCGCAGGCTCCGGCCTTCCCCGTCTTTCCCGCCACCAGCGGCCTCACCGCTTCGGCGATCGCGAACCGGCAGATCGTCTATAGCCCGGAGGTGGCGCGCGACCCCCGCTACTTGACAAATCACGACACGACGGGATCGGAGCTGATCGCGCCCATCCTCTTCGAGGGACGCGTGGTCGGCACCCTCGACATCGAAAGCGATTGCCCGTCCGCGTTCGGCACCGCCGACCGGCGCCTCGCCGAGCACCTCACCGCGCGGCTCGCCGGCCTCTGGAGCACTAGCGTGTAGCAGGCCGTGAAGGAGGTTGCCCTCTCCCCCGCACGCCGGCCGCTCGAGGCGGCCTCGTTCGCGGCGTGCCTCGCGACGATCCTGGAACTGCCGCTCGAGGCGGTGCCCGAGCCGGCTGCGGGCGAGGATCCGGCGGTGGGTTGGACCATCTCCCGCTGGCTCGGCGGGCTCGGCCTGGGTATCGCCAGGCTGGCCGAGCCCACGTCGTTCTCCTGGCCCGGCCCCTGGATCGCGCGCGTCATGCCGGCGGGCGCGCCCGACCGCCGGTGCGTGGTCATGTACGGCGTTCCCTCCGGCGTGGTGTGGGATCCGGGCGGAGGGAGCCCGGTCGAGCCCGAGCAGATCGACGACGGCTTCTTGATTGCGGCGGCCGACATCGCGCTCGCGCGTCCGGCGCGGCCTGCGCCACCGGCCACGATCGGCACGGTCACCGGGATCTTCGTGGCGGGCGCGGCGGGAGAGCCAGCGCGCGCGCTCGAGTGCGCGCGGGCGCTCCCGGGCCAAGGGCTGGACGGAGACCGACACGTCAGCGGTCGCGGAACCTTTCCCTCCGGGCTCCCGGGGAGTGCGCTCACGCTGATCGAGGCCGAGGTCTGCGAGTCGTTCGATCCGCCGCTCGCTCCCGACGAGCACCGCCGCAACGTCGTGGTACGAGGGGTGGACTTGAACGCGCTCGTCGGCCGTGAGTTCACGGTCGGCGCCGTCCGCTGTCGCGGGATGAGGTTGTGCGAGCCGTGCACCGTGGTCCAGCGCTACGCCGGCCGACCCGTCCTGCGCGCCCTCGTACACCGCGGAGGGCTGCGAGCCGACATCCTCACCGACGGGGAGATACGGGTCGGCGATCGTCTGGAGGCAGTCGCTCCGGATCCGATTTGAGCGATACCCTGACGGTGGCGAGCGAGGTCGCCACCGGTCCGCGGAGAGGGATGTTCCCACCTCGACCCTTTTCGTTGGTGCCATCGTGCTGACGCCCTCTTCGGCCCGACCGCGGACGCGGGCAGATCGAGGTGGCGATCATGCAAGGAGCACCACGGGACGTCGACCACACGCTTGCCGCCGCTGAGCGGCTGGAGCATCACCGCAAGGCCGCGAAGGAGCTCCTCCGGGCGGCGCGTGCCGGCCGGCCCGACGCGCTCGCGCGCCTGCGCGATGCGCTCGGAAGCGCGCAGAGCGAGCCCCGGCTTGCCGATGCCCAACGTGCGATCGCCCGAGAGCATGGTCATGCCTCGTGGGCCGCGTTCCGCCGCGACATCGAACGTCAAGCCGCCGAGCCCGCGCGTTCGGTGGCTCGTCTCGGCCCGGTCGATCCCGGCACGTTTCGAGCAGGCAGCGGGCCGTCTGCTGCGCATGCTGGCCGGAGGCGATCAGCGCGCGCGCGACCGCCTCCGTGCGCATGTGCCCCGCCTGGCTGGACTCGATGACGGCGCCCTGAGCCAGCGAGTCACGATCGATGACGCACGATTGGTCATCGCTCGCGAGTACGGCTTCCCGGCCTGGCGGAGGCTGCTCGAAGGACTGCGTGACGAGACCGCAACGTGGCGGCGGGCGCGCATACACGCGGAACCGCTGTCAGTGGCGCTCGAGGCGATCCGGGCCGGGAACGCTGACATGCTGCGGTCCCTTCTCGTCTCACACCCCGAGTTGGTGCATGCAGACGTTGGAGCGGGAGGCTCGCTGCTAGGCGCCGTCGCGCAACCCGATGTATTCGGAGCGTCGCTCGGCCACGAGCTCGGCGTCGACCGAGAATGCGTGGATGTCTTGATCGAGTCGGGCAGCGACCTGGACGCTCCGCTCAACCTGGCGGCTTGCTTTGACCGTGTCGAGCTCGTGCAGATCCTGCTCGCCGCCGGCGCCCGCGTCGAGGCCACGGGGATGCATGGCATAACTGCGCTCGAGAGCGCCATCTATCACGCCTCGCGAGCGTGTGCCGACGTACTCGCCACGATCGCGCTCGTCCCCGACGTACCCTGGGTCGCGGCCGGCGCCGGTCGCGTGGCTCGCCTCGAGCGCTTCCTCGACGGACGCGGCGGCCTGCTTCCCCAGGCCTACCTGCACCGCCCGAATCCCGCTGACATCGGCTGGCTTCACCGCCTGCCCGCACGCGATGTGCCCGCCGACGTCTTCGACGAGGCGCTAGTGCACGCAGCCCAGAACGAACGGCCCGAGGCTGTCGCCTGGCTGCTCGACCACGGCGCCGATCCGGATGCCGGGCCATATCAAGGCTGCGGTGCGCTGCACCTCGCCGCGGCCTTCGGAGCTCTCGAATCCGTTCGGCTCCTGGTCGCCGCCGGCGCCGACATCGACCGGCCGAACGACTACAACGGCGACAACGCGCTCGGATGGGCGGAGTACGTCCTGAGCCGGGAGCGGCCCGGCGACCCCGGGGTCGCCGCGGTCAGAGACCTGCTGCGCAGCCTCGGCTCGCAGCCGCTCGTCTGGGGGGCAAAGCGCTAGCGGCAGGCTGAGCTGGCGCTAGCGGAGGATCTCGACGTAACCGTCTGTTCCGTGCACGCGGATCCGCTGTCCGTCCTCGATCAGCCGGGTGGCATGCTCCACCCCGACGACGGCGGGCAGGCCGTACTCCCGTGCGATCACCGCGCCGTGGGTCATCAGGGCGCCCACCTCGGTCACCAGGCCCCGGATCGTGACGAACAGCGGGGCCCAGCTCGGATCGGTGTGCGTAGTGACGAGGATGTCGCTCGGATCCAGATCGGCCTGCGCCATGTCCAGGATGACGCGGGCGCGCCCCTCGACGATCCCGGCGGAGACCGGTAGTCCGGGCAGAGCGCCGGCCGGGAGATCGTCGCGCTTGTATTCGGCGGCGAAGACTTCGCCATCCGATGTCAGCACGCGGGGTGGCGTGAGCGGTCGATAGGACCTGAACGCGTCCTGGCGCCGGCGGATGAGCTCCTCGTCCACCCGGTCGGTGCGCACGACGTCGTGGAGCTCCTGGAACGTGAGGTAGAAGATGTCCTCCTTCTCACGCAGCACATGGCTCTGCACGAGGCGCGCGGCTTCTTCGAGCAGGGCCTGCTTGTAGACGAAGTAGCGGCTCACGATGCCGTACTTCGGATACTCCCGGTAGCCGGCAAAGGTTCGGGCCCGGTCGATGTTCGCCTTGACCTCGCCGGCCTTCGCTTCTCCGTCCGGCAGGAGCCGCAGACGCCCCAGCAGCTCCTGTTCCTTCTTCCGGGCCTCCTGCCGCCCTTGCTCGAAGCGCCGCTTGCCCTCGCCGGGCTCGAAGTTCTTGATGTTGCTGAGGATCACGGGCACGAGCGTGGTCGGCCGTTCGCTCCAGCGCGGCCTCGTGATGTCGATCTCGCCGGCGCAGCGCATGCCGTACCGCTCGAGGAAGCCCGCGATGGCGTCGCGTGCCTCACGCCCACCCGCGAGCGCCGCCAGCTCGTCCAGGAACCCCGCGTCCTCGGCGCTCTCCAGAAAGGCCACCACATTCGGATGCGGTCGGATCACGTCCGCGACGTCGAGCAGCGCCAGTCCCATCTCCGACGTGACGTTGCCGGGGACGGACTGCGTGAGCATGTCGGCGGCGTTCTTCTCGCCCAGCCACGCCTGCAGGTGCTCATTGAGCCACCAGGCGGCGGTCATCCCGGCCATGATCGCCTGATGGTTTTGCGGATCGAACAAGAGCCGCTTGAGCTCTTGGATGTCCGCGATTATGAAGTCGAGCAGCGCGGGTCCGGACTTCGCCCGGATGTCGCGCTTCAAGGCGGCGAGGGAGTCCTGGTTGCGCCGGATCAGATCGGTGACGATGGCCGGATCGGTCTCGATCGGGGTAGGCGCGTCCGCCGGCCGGCGGCCGGTGGGAGCCTCGTCTGGGAGCGAGCGGATGAAGTCGTCGCGCTCGAGGATGGCCTGTAGCGCGGCGCCGATCAGCGGATCGGATTTTCCGATGAGCTCCAGAAGGGCTGCGCGGCTCGCCGGCGAGGCGAGTCTCGGGGCGGCGTCGACGAACAGCCTCCCGCCGGCCTCGTGCATCTTCGGCAGCGCCGTCAGCTGGAACAGCGAGAGCCCCAGGGGCTTCATCGCGTCGGTCATCATCTGCTGGTGACCCACGGAGATGTAGACGTGGTTCTCGGCGTCGTCGGCCTCCGGGATCGGGAACAGGGTGGTGATCGGTCTGCTCTGAACGATCCAGAAGCCATCGTCGGCCAGGCACCATTCGATGTCCTGGGGACGGCCGAAGTGCGCCTCGATTTGCCGGCCCAGCTCCGCGAGCCGCACGACCTGCGCGTCCGTCAGCGCCGGCTGCGCCTGGCGCTGCGGCTCGATCGCCTGCTCGTCCGTGCCGCCGGCGGGTGAGGCGTGGATGGCAAGCTGCTTGGTGGCGAGCGTCCTGGCGATGATCTCGCCGTCGCGCACCTTGTAGACGTCGGCGTTCACCAGGCCCGAGACGAGGGCCTCCCCGAGGCCGAAGCTGGCCTCCACCGAGGCGACCTTGCGGTTGGAGGTCACGGGGTCGGCTGTGAACAGGATGCCGGCCGCCGTCGGGTCGAGCAGCTGCTGTACGACCACGGCCATGTGGACCTTCCGGTGGTCGAAGCCGTGCCGCAGGCGGTAGGTCACGGCCCGCTCGGTGAACAGCGAGCCCCAGCATCGGCTGACGTGTTGGAGGATCGCCGGCGCTCCGGCGACGTTCAAGTACGTGTCGTGTTGGCCCGCGAACGATGCGCTCGGCGAGTCCTCCGCCGTCGCGCTTGATCGCACGGCGTAGCCGGCTTGCTCGCCGAGCCTGGCGAGCCGGCGCGTGATCGCGGACGCCACGTCACCGGGGATGGCGGCCCCTTCGAGCGCCTGCCGGATCTCTGCGCTGAGCGCGCGTATCGCCTCGCGGTCCTCCGGCCTCAGGGCCGACAGCCGATCGAGGCGATCCTCGATCGGCGCCTGCGCCAGGATCCGCTGGAAGGCGTCCGTCGTCACGCAGAACCCGGCGGGGACGCGGATCTCTTCGATCCGCGAAAGCTCCCCCAGGTGCGCGGCCTTGCCGCCAACCAGCGCGATCTGGGTCTGGTCTATCTGCTCGAGGTCCAACACGTAGCTCGCCACCCATCTACCTCCTCCGGATTTGCCTCATCAAGTGCGCTCTCCAGCGTGCGGCGGGCGATTATGCGGGACGAACCAGGGGCTCATGAGGGCCAACTGTTTGGTATAAATTTGATGTGGGGGACGCGGCTGGGGCGGTCTGGCGGCTGCTCGGAGCGCGGGTAGGGCCGCGGCTGTTCGACGACGGCGCCTGGGTGTCTGAGCACTCTCGCTGACCTCGATCGGAGCCGACATGACGCTGAACATGGGTGCCGAGCTCCAGGGTCACTCGCTCGAGAACGGGATGTTCAAGTCCGGCCGGATCGAGATCGGCTCAGGTGCAACGGTCGGCGTCGCCGCGCTCGTCCACTACGGCACCAAGATGGGGGGCGGCTCGGTGCTCGAGGCCGACTCGTTCCTGCTAAAGGGATCCGATCTCGAGCCAGGCAGCCGCTGGCGAGGCAACCCCGCAGACGAGTGCGCTGAGCGATAGGCGTGTTCGAAGACCTCGAGTCGCAGGTCCGGAGCTACTGCCGGGCGTGGCCCGCTCTGTTCGACCGCGCGCGCGGAAGCTGCAGCTACGACGACCGCGGCCGCGCCTATCTGGATTTCTTCGCCGGCGCGGGCGCGCTCAATTACGGACATAACAATCCGGTACTCAAGCAGGCGCTGATCCGGTACCTCGACGAGGACCGGGTTGTCCACTCGCTGGACAATTCACGGTCGCCAAGCGAGACTTCCTCCTCGCGCTGGAGGAGGTGATCCTCGCCCCGCGGGAGCTCGGCTACAGGGTCCAGTTCCCTGGGCCTGGCTGCGCCTAGGTCTCGGCTCGGCCGCCGATGTTTTCGGTCATCCCTCTCGAGGATGAAGATCGTCTGCGGGAAGCCTGGGCAGGGATCCTGGGCGACCTTGGCCGCTGGCGTTGCGGCTCGGGCGTCGCGATTACGCGGAGGCTGCCGCCTGCTCTCAGAAGGCCCAGATGGCTCGGTTGATACGACCGGTTGCCGTTGGCGTCGGCAGGTACCCTCTAGGCATGGCAACGCGCGAAAGAGTCAACGTCGACCTCGATGCGGAGGTTGCAGCGATCCTGCGCAAGCATGCGGCGGAGGCGCACGTCAGCGAGGGCGAGATCCTTGACCGTGCGGTTCGTGCGTATGACCTCCGAGCATTGCTCGCCCGCCTCCAGGCAAAGAGCGATCTCGACGAAGATCAGGCGATGGCGCTGCGCACGCGAGGAGCTGAAGGCCGCCCGCACCGCCCGTCGCGCCGTCGGTTGATGCGCCTCGTTGCCGACGCGAACGTGTTCGTGTCGGCCGCATTGGCTCGCTCGCCTCAGGCGCCGTCGGTTCGGATCATCAACGCGGCGCTCGATGGGCGCGTCGAACTCGTGATGTCACCGGCTCTGCTGGCGGAGATCGCCGACGTGCTGGCGCGGCCTCGGATCCGGAAGCGGATATCGGTCGAAGATGCTCAGCTGTTCCTCGGCGACGTCGTTGCTCAGGCCGTGATGTTCGCCGACCCGGCGCAACAGCGCAGGGCCCTGCGAGTGCACGCTCGAGCGGCTGCGCTCGCGCCGCGTTTTCGACGCGTGCGGTGGTCGTGACCTTCGCCGCCGCTATGAGGCCGCATCATTCGGTCGCAACCCGATCGCGTCGCTGCCACCGTCGTCGCTGACCGCGCTAAAGCGTTATGTCGCTGAGCTTGGCGAGCACATCCGACAGGGCCGCGGCCTGTGGCTCCACGGCCCGGCCGAAGAGACCGCGACTGCGGCCGCATTGATCGCCAAGCACGCGCTCGAGCAGTCCCACCTCGTCGTCATTAGGCGCACGAATGCGATGCTCGACGAAGTCCGTCGGCGAGTCCACGCCGAGGACTACTACGGCGGCGAAGACTGGCGATGCTTCGCTCGCGTCGACCTCCTCGTCCTCGTCGATCTCGACACGCCATCAAGCCGACGCATTGGGTGCTCGAGCAGCTCGACATGATCATCTGTGACCGCTACGACGACCTCAGGCCGACCATCATCACAACGAGCCAACCGGTCGATCATCTCGCTGACGTGATCGGACACCGACTCCTCCACAAGCTGGCCCGGCAGGCAGGCGCGCCCCTCACACTCTTAAAGGCCGGATAGGGAAGCAACGCGCCGTCGCCCCGCTTCGACCGGGAGGGCGCTACGGCGGATCAAGCTACCGGCTCATCGCAGCTGTTCCTCCTGCGACCTCATCAGCGCAAGCTGTTGCCGCGCGCGTTGCCTCGACGGCCGCCAGATAAGCAAAAACCCCTCGAGCTGCAGGGCCGTCTTGAAATACCGCTACCGGGATTCGAACCCGGGTTTCCGCCGTGAGAGGGCGAGATACGGTGCGCCGGCGTTTGTCAAAGTTGCCGATTTGGAGTTGCTGCGTTGACCTCGAAGGGGGCGCGGAGCGCTGTCCCAGTCCTAACGCAGGCCGAGTTCGGCGAGCTCTCGTCCGACCACGTCGTTGACGTGACGGTCGCCGAGGTCGAAGTAGCTCGAGTGGGTCTTCTGTAGCGTCTCAAGAGAGTCGGACCCGAGCAGCACGACCTCGTGATCGGGATCGTCGCGGTGGGCCTCTTCGGCCACGTCATACGCGTGCAAGCCGGCGTCGTAGTCGGTCCCGAACTCGCGGACGTCAGCTCGCCCCGCGGGAATGTCGTAGATGATCAGGAAGTGCTTGATCTTCTCGGGAGCCATCGACTTAACCGTAGTACTTCTGAGTCGCGTGGTAGAGCCGCGCGAGGCGGCGCTGGAGCGCCTCGCTTGGCTCCTCCCCCTGCGCGCGCAGGGCGAAGAACTCGCCTACCAGCCGATAGTACTCGAGCAGATCGTCCGGCCCCGCTCCGAACTTGAGGCCCGCACCAAGCCGGCGCATGTCCTTCTCGACCGACTGCGCCCATACGTCCTGCTGCCGGGTGCGCAGCTGGATCTCGACGTAGCGCTCGTCTTTCTCGACGATCACGTGAACCGCTCGGTACCCGTCGTCCTTCGGGCCCGGCGTGCGCCCGTCGACGTACTCGCGAATGCGACGGATCGACCACCGCGACTGGCGACGCAGGTCAGCGACGATTGCGTCTACTTGCGCCTGTGAGTCCAGCACAGCGCGCACGCCGCCGATGTCCTCCATCGTCGTCAGCTGCATATTTGGGTGACGCGCGAGCTTGTCGATGATGGTGGGCAAGCGCTTCAGTCGCTGCGTGACGCTCTGCTCTCCGGCGCCGACCTTGCTGACGTAGTAGCGCAGGTTCGCGTTCACCCGGCGCAGAGGCCGCGCATGAAGCGCGCGCCACCACTCGATGATCGTGAGCGCCTCGATGAAGCGCTCACCCGCGACCGCCGCGGGCTCTCGCGCGTGACCCTCGACCACCGTCAGATCCCGCACGAGGCGGCCGGCCCGATCGACCTGCCTCTTGGAGGACACCACCCGACCTCCCGCTAGGCAGGGTCGATCGCCGGGCCGTCGGACGGCCGCTCGATGCGGAAGGCGCGCAGGACAGTGGTGGCCATGCGGCTCAGCCTGCCAGACGTCTCGGACCGCTCACCTCGCGGTGCTCCTGTCGACGTACGCGCATCTGATCGCGGAGTACGAAGCGAGCGAACGGATCAACGCTGAAGCTGAGATCGCCGCCGCACGCGGACAAGTTGGTTCGGCTCTGGTTCGGACCGAACCCATCGATCCGGCCGGGGCGCACCCCCCAGAAACAGCAAAACCCCCGCAACCGCGGGGCTTCGAAGTACCGCTACCGGGATTCGAACCCGGGTTTCCGCCGTGAGAGGGCGGCGTCCTAGTCCCCTAGACGATAGCGGCGAGGTACCGGTGCTGGAGGGTAGCGGAGTCGCTGGAGCGCGCCTGATAACTTGATCCGCGCCCGCGGCTGTGGCGGAATTGGTAGACGCGCAGGCTTCAGGTGCCTGTGCCCTTCGGGGCGTGGAGGTTCGAGTCCTCTCAGCCGCATCCTGGCGAGCGAGCGGGCGGCCGCGGACGCGCCTTGGCGCCACGCGGGCCCGACGCGCCACCGCCTGCGCCGCCCCGCCTCCACCTCGGTGTTTGACAGCGCCACCGCGTGGTAGCTCACAGTGTCCGGCATCGGGTATTAGGTTCGCTCGGCGCTGGGCTTCAGGACGTGGGGACGGCCGCCTAGCGCGACCGGACCCACGTCCGCATTTGCTCAGCCCCCGGCCGGGCGCCGCCACACGAGCATCACGCCGTCGCCGATCGTGAGCAGCACGTTGTGGACGGCGTCGTCCGCCTGCACCCGCTGCGCGAACTCGCGGATGCCGACGTTCCCCGGGTCCTCGTCGCGCGCCTCGAAGGCCTCGCCGCTGCGGAACAGGTTGTCGGCGACGATCACGCCCCGCTCGGAGAGCTTGGGCAGGACCGCGTCGTAGTAGGCCGGATAGTCGGCCTTCCAGGCGTCGATGTAGACGAGGTCGAACGGGCCCTCGAGCCCCCCGATCGTCTCCAGCGCGTCCCCGACCACGAGCGAGACCCGCTCACCCACCGGACTGGCAGAGATGTGCCGGCGCGCCACCGCAGCCGTCGCCTCATCGCGCTCGAGCGTGGTCACTCGGCCCCCGGGGCCCACCGCCGAAGCCATCACGAGCGTCCCCACGCCGGTGAACGTCCCGACCTCGAGCACCGAGCGCGCGCCGCCGGCCACGATCAGCGCCTCGAGCAGGCGTGCCTCGGCGAGCCCGCTCATCATCCCCGGCCACGACGCGTTGTCCCGCGTCCAGCCGGCGGCAGCCTCCACCGCACCCGAGAACGGGCTCGTATGAGCCTCGGCGTACGCCTCGGCCCGCGCCGACACGAGCTCAGCCACAGCTCACGCGTTCCAGCGGCGCAGGACTTCGGTGTCGCGTTCGAAGCCGAGCTCACCGACTCCGCCGGCGGCCAGGGCAAAGCGCGCCCCCGCCGCCACCGGCATCCCCAGCCAGCGCGCGGTCAGCACCCGCAGGATGTGGCCGTGGGCGAACGCGACCGCGTCCCCGTCAGCGGCCCGCAGCCGCGCCAGCGCTCGGTCCGCCCGCTCGCCCACCTGTTCGGGCATCTCCCCGCCCGGGCACCCGTCGCGCCATAGCGACCAGTCGGAGCGCGACTCCCGGATCTCGGGCGTGGTCAGTCCCTCGTACTCGCCGTAGTCCCACTCGTGCAGGTCGTCGCAGATCTCAGCCGCGTCGCCCAACCCGGCGAGCTCGCACGTCTCGCGGGCGCGCGCGAGAGGACTCGACAGTACGAGCGAGAAGGACCACCGCGACAGCTCTGATGCAAGCGCCGTAGCTCGCTCGCGCCCACGCTCGGTCAGCGACAGGTCGGTGTGGCTCGTGTGCTTGCCGTTGGCGCTCCACTCCGTCTCGCCGTGGCGAACGATGACGATCACCTCAGTTGTCGCTCGCCGTGTACGCCTGCTCGTCGATCGTCGAGCGCGCCGAGGACTCGTCGAAGCCCTCGGACTCGTGCTCTGACTCCATGTGGGCCTGCAACCGCCGCAAGAGCTCCTCGTCGTTGGCGGCCGACAGCGGCTCGCCGCAGATGTTGCACTCAATCACGCGCATGCTCATCTCACAGCCCTCCCGTGCGTTCGATCTCGGCCACCTCTCCGCGCCGCCTGACGTGGCGCTCCTCGTCGGACACGCTCGCCCCCAGGAACGCCGACACGATCTCGGCCGCCAGCTCGGAGCCGACCACCCGTGCCCCCAGGCACAGCACGTTCAGTCCGTCGTGCTCGACGCCCTGGTGCGCCGTGTACGTGTCGTGGATCGTCGCCGCGAACACGCCGCGGATCTTGCACGCGGCGATCGACACCCCGGCGCCCGAGCCGCATACCAGCACGCCGCGGTCGGCCTGACCGGAGACGACCGCCCGGCCCACCTCGAGCGCCTTGTCCGGGTAGTCGATCGGATCGGGCCGGTCGGTCCCGAGATCGATGATCTCGTGCCCGGCCCCGGTGATCACATCCATCAGGCGCTCACGGAGCGGGAACCCGGCATGGTCGAAACCGCAGGCGACGATCATTCGGCTACCTCCATGGTCGACGAGGAGACTGATCCGCCGCTGAGCGAGCCCGAGCGCGCGTTGTCGGACCCCGGCGCCGCGCCCTCGAGCTCCTGGGCGGCGAGCAGCGCGGCGCCGAGCACGCCGGCGCGGACGCCGTGCCAGGCCAGCCGCACGCGCGCATGGCCGCGCAGCCCCGGAACCACGTAGCCGTCGGCGACGCGACGCGCCGGATCGAGCAGCAGATCGCCCGCCTGGGCGGCGCCGCCGCCGATCACGACCTCGTCAGGGTCGAACGTGTTGATCGCGTTGGCGATGCCGATTCCCAGCCGCTGGCCCCAGATCTCGACGATCCGCGCGGCCGCGGCGTCGCCTTCGCGCGCCGCGGCGACGGCGTCCGCGCCGAGCACCGGGTGGCCCTCGGCGTGCAGCCGGCCGAGCGCCGAGTCCGGCGCGCTCCCGGCGCAGTCACGCGCCAGGCGGTCGAGCGCGTGGCCGGCGGCCTCGTACTCGAGCGAGCCAGGCTGCGGGAACCCGGTCGGCACCGGAACCGCGTCGTCGAGCGCCAGGCCGACCAGCGTGTGGCCGAGCTCGCCGGCGCCACCGGTACCGCCCCGGAAGATCCTTCCGTCGATGATGATGCCGCCGCCGATCCCGGTGCCCACGGTCAGCATCACGAGGTTGTGCGCCACCAGCCGCAGGTGCTCGTCGTGCGCCTCGGCCAGCGCGGCCACGGTGGCGTCGTTGTCGACGAACACGGGGACGCCCAGGCGCTCGCCCAGGACCTCGCGCAGGGGCACGTCGGCGAGCGGGATGTTGACCGAGGCGACGACCCTCCCCGTCCTGAACTCGACGATCGAGGGGACGCCGATGCCGACGGCATCGAGCGCGTCCTCGCGCGCGCTCTGCACCATCTCCACGAGCTGATCGATCAGGGCGGACGCGCTCGAGAGGTCGGTGGGGTGCGACAGCGACTCGCCGAGCGAGCCGTCGCGCAGGAGGGCCACGGCGACCTTGGTGCCGCCGAGGTCGACGCCGATGACGGAGCTCACGCCGCTCCCGCCGAGAGCCCACCCGCCGCAGCCGGATCGACCAGGACCGTGACCTCGTTCGCCACCGAGGGCACCAGCGAGGACGGGATGTGCGGGTGCGGCGACGCTCCCGGGCCGAACGCGGCGGCCAGAGCCTCCGCCTTGGACTCGCCGGCGGCCAGGAAGACCACATGCTTGCTTCGGCCGATCGCGCTGAGCGTGAAGCTGATCCGGGGCACGAACGGCTCGAGCCCGGCCTGCTCGACTCCGACGACGAGACGCGAGCGCTCGGACAGCGTCGACTGGTCGGGGAACAGCGAGGCACAGTGCCCGTCGGGTCCGATCCCGAGCAGCAGCAGATCGAACTGCTCGGGCCCGGACTCCGCGAGCTCGCGCTCATACTCCTCGGCGCCCTCGCGCGGTCCCAGCTCGCCCTTCATCCGGAAGACCGCAGCCGGCGCGCCGGAGCCCAGCGGCTCGAGCAGCGCCTCGCGCGCCATCCGGTAGTTCGAACGCTCGTCATCAGCGGGCACGCACCGCTCATCGCCGAACCACAGCCGCGCCCCTGACACGTCCACCTCGACCGCTCCGACCGCCTCGACGAAAGCCACGTAGGCCGCGCGCGGCGTGGACCCACCCGACAGGACGATGTGACCGCGTCCCGCCGCGACGCCCAGCATCATCGCCGCGCACGCCCGCGCGGGATCGTCGACCACCTCGATCTGCACGCTCACCCGAGGAACCTCCGCGCGGCGTCGAGCGCCGGGCCGTAGGTGGGATCGCGCAGCAGCGCCTGGCGGACGCCCTCGCCGAGGATGCCGCCCTCGCCACGCGAGGCTCCGACCACCTGCCACACGCGCTCGGCGCCGTCACTCGATTCCCTTGCGCACAGGCCTCCGCGTGCCCGGTCGAGCGACAGCGAGTATTGCTCGCCCGTGGTCACGGTCACGCCGGCCAGCCCGGGGGCCTCCTGCTCGAAGGACTCGAGTGTGATCTCGACCTCCTCCTCGCCCCGCGTCGCCGCGCCCCGCAGACCCGCGCCGTTCGCCGAGGCAAGCGGCGCCGCCTCCCAGCCCAGGCGCGAGGCGAGCCACCCGGCCAGCAGCAGCGCGCTCGCCTCGGAGCTTTCCTGGTGGCGAACCGTGAGGCCCCGCAGGCGCGCCAGCTCGGGCAACCGCTCGGCCGGGTCGAAGCTCGCCGCCAGCCGCTCGCGCCACGGCGTCGTGCGAAGCCACGCCAGGTCGACCACGTACGCCGAGCTCAGCAGCTCGGCCGCCTGGCCCAGCCCCTCCGCCGCGTCGCCCGGCGAGTCGGAGTCGAGCAGCATCACGTCCACGATCCGCCGCAGGACTTCGATCGCCTCCCAATGCCCGTGCGGGCACCACAACACGGTGGGCAGCGCCGAGACGATCACTGGGTCGACGATCGTGTCGAGCCGAGCCAGATGCTCGGGACCCATGTCGATCTCGACCTGCTCGCGCGTGGCGGTGATGCCGCCCGCGCGCTGCTCGTCGTAGCCCATCGCGGCCGTGGCGTCGAGCGCAGTCCGCCCGTCTTCGACGGCGCACAGGATCGTGCGCGACGCGTGGTAGCGGCCGACCCGCTCGAGGCGGTTGGAGACCTCGCCCTTCCACGCGCGATCGGCGACGACGACGAGGTTCAGGACGCGCGCCGGCGCGACCTGCAAGTCCTCGGCGTGGCGCCGGCGCAACATCTCGCGCAGTGCGGCCTCGATCGCGTCGGGCTTGACGTCACGCTCTGACCAGAGATCCTCGGGCATCTACAGGCGCCGCCAGCTTCGCCCGTCGTCGAGCAGCACCTCCGCCTCGGCCGGCCCGTCTGAGCCCGCCTCGTACTGCGGAAGCGACGTCGAGTCGTCGTCGTGCCACGAGGTCAGCACCGGGTCGATGATCCCCCACAGCGCCTCGATCTCGTCGTTGCGGGTGAACAGCGTCGCGTCGCCGCGCATGGCGTCGAGGATCAGCCGCTCGTAGGCCTCGGGCGACTCGGAGACGAAGGACGTCCCGTAGTGGAACTCCATGTTCACGGGCCGGATGCGCATTCGCGCGCCCGGGATCTTCGCTCCGATCGACACCGACACCCCCTCGTCGGGCTGCACGGTGAGGATGATCTGGTTGGCCTGGACCCCGACCGAGCCCGTGCTCTGGAAGGCCAGATGCGGAACCGGCTTCAAGGTCACCACGATCTCGGTCACCTTGCGGGCCAGGCGCTTTCCGGTGCGCAGGTAGAAGGGCACTCCTGCCCAGCGCCAGTTCGACACGTGCAGCCGCAGAGCCGCGTAGGTCTCGGTGCGGGAATCCTCCGCCACCCCCGGCTCCTCGCGATACCCAGGCACCGCTTGGCCACCCGCCTTGCCCGAGCCGTACTGCCCCCGGACGGACATGCTCGGCACGTCGCTCACCTCGGGCGGGACGATCGCCTCGAGCACCTTGACCTTCTCGTCGCGCACCCGGTTGGCTCCGAACGAGGTCGGCGGCTCCATCGTGAGCAGCGCCAGCAGCTGCATCATGTGGTTCTGGACGAGGTCGCGCAACGCACCCGCGCCCTCGTAGTAGCCGGCGCGGCCCTCGATCCCGATGTCCTCGGCGGCCGTGATCTGGACGTAGTCGACGAAGTTCCGGTTCCACACAGGCTCGAACAGGGCGTTGGCGAAGCGCAACGCCATCAGGTTCTGAACCGTCTCCTTGCCCAGGTAGTGGTCGATGCGGAAGATCTGAGACTCGTCGAACACGCCCAGGAGCTGTTGGTTCAGCTGGCGGGCGGAGGCGAGGTCATAGCCGAACGGCTTCTCGATCACGATCCTCGTCTCGGCCCGGCGGCACTCGTGCAGGCCGGCGTCGCCGAGCTTTCCCGCGATCACCGGGAAGAACTGAGGCGCGGTCGAGAGGTAGTAGACGCGGTTGAGTTGCTGGCCGGCCCGCTCGTCGAACTCGCCCAGCACGCGGCCGAGCTCGCTGTATACCTCGGCGTCGTCGAATGCGCCGGGAACGTAGCGCGCATTCGAGAGCAGCCCGCTGAGGACGTCGGGATCGGTCTTGCGCCGCGAGAACCGCTCGATCGACTCCTTCGCCATCTCGCAGAAGTCTTCGTCCGGCTGATCGCGGCGGGCCACGCCGACGAGCTCGAAACGCTCGGGGAGCGCGCCCTCGTGGGCCAGGTTGTAGAGCGCCGGCAACAGCTTGCGGTGCGCGAGATCGCCGGTGCCGCCGAAGATCACGAGCGCGGTCGGGTGAACCGGCAGGCGCTCGAGGCCCTCCACCAGCGGGTTCTCGGCCTGCTCCTGGATGACCGCGTTCATGTCTCAGCTCCCTTCCGGTAGACCGGTGATCCGCCGCTCAGTACCCGCAGGGCGGCCGCCGGATCCTCATCTCATCCGCTCCAGCACGGCCCGGGCGCGATCCGCGACCGCCTCGGGCGTGAACCCGAAGTGCTTGTAGAGCACGCCGGCCGGCGCCGAGGCGCCGAAGCCCTCCATCCCGACCGCCTCGCCGGCATCGCCCACCCAGCGATGCCATCCAAATGTGCTCGCCGCCTCCACCGACACCCGCGCGCGCACGGTGGGCGGCAGGACCTCATCCCGGTAGCTCTGATCCTGGTCCGCGAAGTGCTCCATGCACGGCATGCTCACCACGCGGGTGGGGATCCCATCCGCCTCGAGCAGGTCGGCGGCGCGGGTGCAGATGTGAACCTCGGTCCCGCTGGCGAGCAGGATCACGTTCGGTTCCCCGTCGCAGTCGCGCAGCACATAGGCCCCCCGCTCGATCGCGTCAGACGGGATCTCGTCCGGATTCCACGTCGGGATGCCCTGGCGGGAGAGCACCAGCGCGCTCGGGTGATCGTGCGAGGCGATGGCGTGGTGCCAGCGCGAGCGCGGTCTCGTTGGCTCCTGCCGGGCGGATCACCGAGATGCCCGGGGTGGCGCGCATCATCGCCAGGTGCTCGATCGGCTGATGGGTCGGGCCGTCCTCGCCCAGCCCGATCGAATCGTGGGTGTAGATGAAGATCGACGGCAGCCCCATCAGCGCCGCCAGCCGGACCGAGCCCCGCATGTAGTCGGTGAAGGTGAAGAAGGTCGAGCCGTAGCCACGCAGGTAGTGCAGCGTCAGCCCGTTGACGAGCGCTCCCATCGCATGCTCGCGGATGCCGAAGTGCATGTTCCGGCCCTCATACGCACCGGCCTCGACGTCGCCGGCCTCGTCGATGTGCGTCAGCGTCGATGGCGCCAGGTCGGCGGAGCCGCCGACCAGCTCGGGGACCTGCGCAGCGGCCCACTGGAGCACCTCCTGCCCCGACTTCCGGGTGGCCGTCATCTTGTCGGTGGCGTGAAAGCGCGGTACGTCGGCGTCCCAGCTCTCGGGGAGCTCGCGCGCCACGAGCCGACGGAACTCCGCCGCGAGCTCGGCGTGCTCGGAGGCGTAGGCGTCAAAGCGCTCCTGCCACTCCGACTGCGCCTCCTCGCCCCGCTCGACGCATTCGCGGAAGTGCGAGAGCGCCTCCTCCGGGACGTAGAACGGCTCCTCGGAAGGCCACCCCATCGCCTCCTTCGTGAGCTGGATCTCCTCCTCCCCCAGCGGCGAGCCGTGGGCACCCGCCGTGTCCTGCTTGTTCGGCGAGCCCTGGGCGATGTGGGTCCGGATCACGATCAGCGATGGCCTGTCCTGGACCGCCTCGGCCTCTTCGAGCGCCTGCTCGAGGCGATCGAGCGCGATGTCCTCGCCGAGGTTCTGCACATGCCATCCATAGGCCTCATAGCGCCGCGCGGTGTCCTCGCTCAGCGCCAGCGACGTGTCGCCCTCGATCGAGATGTGGTTCTGGTCGTAGAAGGCGATCAGCTTGCCGAGCCCGAGGTGGCCCGCCAGCGAGCCGGCCTCGCTCGAGAGGCCCTCCTCGATATCGCCGTCCGAGGCGATCACGAACGTCCGGTGATCGACCACCGAGTGGCCCTCGCGGTTGAACCGCGCGGCCAGCATCCGCTCGGCCAGCGCGAAGCCGACGGCGTGCGCGATGCCCTGACCCAGCGGGCCGGTGGTCACCTCGACGCCCGGGCAATGCCCGTACTCCGGGTGTCCCGCGCACCGCGACCCGAGCTGGCGGAACTGCTTGATGTCGTCTTCGAGGCTCAGGTCGTAGCCGGCCAGATACAGCGACGAGTAGAGCAGCATCGAGGCGTGTCCGCAGGACAGGATGAACCGGTCGCGATCGGGCCAGTCCGGATCGCGCGGGTTGTGTCGCATCACGCGCGCGTACAGGAGGTATGCGACGGGCGCGAGCGCCATCGGAGTCCCGGGATGCCCCGAGTTGGCCTTCTGCACCGCATCCATCGACAGCGTGCGGATCGTGTCGATGCACAGCTCGTCCAGCTTGGTGGCGGCGTCAGTCGCGGTCACGGGAAAAGAGCGATGCGAGCCGGAGGGACAACGGTCGTGAGCATAGTCGTAGGAAATCTCCAGATTCGGATTGGTCGCAGGTCATCAGCTCGGGAACTGCTCGGCGGGCGGGCTCATCCGAACAGCACCCCGTAGCGCTCGTACTCCTCGACGGGGACGGTACGCAGCTGGGCGACGGCGTCGCGGAGCGCCACGAGCTCTATCTGCGTGCCGCATAGCGCCGTCATCATCCCCCACTCCCCGTCGTGAGCGGCGTCGATCGCCGCGAGTCCCAGTCGCGTCGCCAGCACGCGGTCGAACGCGGTCGGGCTGCCTCCCCGCTGCACGTGACCGAGCACTGTGGCCCGCGTCTCGTAGCCGGTGCGCTGCTCGATTTCACGCTCGAGCACCTGCCCGATCCCGCCCAGGCGCGGGTGGCCGAACTCATCGAGCTCGCCCGTCGAGACCGACAGCGTCCCCTCCTTCGGGACCGCTCCCTCGGCGGCGACGACGATCGAGAAGTAGCGCCCGCGCTCGTGCCGGCGGCGGATCAGGCGGCAGACCTCGTCGATGTCGAACGGGATCTCCGGGATCAGGATCACGTCGGCCCCACCGGCCAGCCCGCTGTGCAGCGCGATCCACCCGGCGTGACGCCCCATGACCTCGACCACGAGGATCCGGTTGTGGCTCTCGGCCGTGGTGTGCAGCCGGTCGATCGCCTCGCTGGCCACGTGCAGCGCCGTGTCGAACCCGAACGTCACGTCGGTGGAGCCGAGGTCGTTGTCGATCGTCTTCGGCACCCCGATCACGCTGATCCCGTCCTGGTGCAGGCGGTTGGCCGCGCCCAGCGTGTCCTCACCCCCGATCGCGATCAGCCCGTCCACCCCGTGCGCCTCGAGCGTCCGGCGCACCTGATCGACCCCGTCCTCGCGCTTGTACGGGTTCGTGCGCGAGCTGCGCAGGATCGTGCCGCCACGGGGCAGGATCCCGCGTGTCGACTCGATCGTGAGCTCGATCGAGTCGCCCTCGAGCACGCCGCGCCAGCCGTCGCAGAACCCAGTCACCTGGTCGCCGTAGGCGTCGATCGCCTTCCGGACCACGGCGCGGATGACGGCGTTCAGCCCCGGACAGTCACCGCCCCCGGTTAGCACCCCGATTCGCATCCGGGGACAATCCTATGCGGACTGGCAAGCTGAAATCATCCGGCGGTTGGGAAGCCGGCTCGACACCAGGCAGCTCATCGTCCATGCCGGCGAGCGCCTGCGCGCCGGGTTCCGGCCGGTGCTGCTCGCGGCGCTCGCCGCGGCGTTGGCCTGGGTGCTGGCCCACGACGTCCTCGGCCATGCCCAGCCCTTCTTCGCCCCGATCGCGGCCGCGATCTCGCTCTCGACGAGCCTAATCCAGCGCAGCCGGCGGATCGTCCAGCTCGTCGCGGGCGTGCTGCTCGGGATCGGCATCGGCGAGCTGCTCGTGGCGCTGCTCGGCACGACCACCCTCGCGCTCGGCCTGATCGTGTTCGTGACGTTCAGTGCAGCCCTTTTGAGCGGTGAAGGAGTCTTTGGCGAGGGCATGATGTTCGCCAATCAGGCGGCGGCGTCCGCGATCCTGGTCGTCACCCTGCACCGCGCGGGGACGGGCTCCGAGCGAGTCGTCGACGCGCTCGTAGGAGGAGGGGTGGCGCTGGTGCTCGGAGTGATCCTGTTCCCGGCTCACCCGATGCGGCTCCTGCAGAGCGCCGAGCGGACGGTGCTGAGTGCCCTCGTCGGCCTGCTCGGCGAGCTGCTCGCGCTTACGCGCAACGGCGAGGCCCCGCCGGCGGACTGGGCGCTGGAGAACGGTCAGCACGTCCATCAGCTGCTCGGGGGGCTGGCGCGGGCGCGCTCGACGGCGCGGGCCAATGTCCGCGTGGCGCCGCGTCGCTTCCACCTGCGCGCCAGCGTGGACGCCGAGACCGAGCGCATCGCCCGTCTGGATCTGCTGGCCAACGCGGCGCTGAGCCTGGTCCGCGCGACGATCACGGCGGGAGACAGAGGCGAGCACGTCGGCAGCGCGCTTGGTGCCTGCATCGCGACGCTCGCGGCGGCGCTGACTCGCCTGGCCGAGAGCGGCCGTCCATGGCCGCCTGCGCTGATCGCGGAGACCGGGGCTCAGGCCCGGGACGTCGCCGAGGAAGCCGGCCGGCGCGGGATAGAGGAGAGCCCCGTGGTCGCCGCGATCGTGCAGGCGCTGGCAGCCGACCTCGCGCAGGTGGTGTCGAGCTCGAACGCACCCGCGCCGTCCTCCGCGGCCCCCGTAAACCCCGCGGGTGTCATTTCGCCGCACCGTCGTGGCTAATTGTCACCCCGTTGCGCCGAAGTTTGACAAATTGTGAGGTGTGGCTGTCCCCCCCGGTGGTTCCACGTTGTGTCACCTTCTGCGCGAGGACCCGGAGCTAGCCGAGTCGATTCCGCCGGCTCGCCGACAGGCTGCGATCGAGGAATGTGTCGTACCCGATCTGTGGATCCCCCCCGGACGCTGGCCTGGAGGCATGTGGGGCGCCGGGACCGCGCTGCTCGTCCTCGACGGCGTGATCATCCGCCGGATCGGGATCCAGGGCCGCTTCGGCGCCGAGCTGGTCGGCGCGGGTGACGTGGTGCGTCCGTGGCAGCGCGAGCCGGAGTCGGGCGCCCCGCTGCAGGTCAGCTCGCACTGGACCGTGCTCGAGCCGGTGCACGTGGCCCTGCTCGACGAGGACTTCATGCCCTGCCTGTCGCATTACCCCGAGCTCGTCGCGGGACTCGTCGGCCGCGCGGTGCAGCGCTCCCACAACCTCGTCGTCAACATCGCGATCATCCACCAGGCGCGCGTGGACGTGCGCCTGCACATGCTGCTCTGGCACCTCGCCTCCCGCTGGGGACGGGTGCGCAGCGACGGGACCGTGCTGCCGTTGCGCCTCACCCACAGCGTGCTCGCCGACCTGGTGGCCGCGCGCCGGCCCACGGTTACGAGCGCGTTGTCGGAGCTCTCGCGGCGGGGGCTGGTCCGCTTCAGCCACGACGTGTGGGTGCTGTCCGGCGGGCCGCCGGCGGAGTTGAGCAACCGCGTCGCCTAGCCCCAGGGGGGCGCGCCCCACCAGAGCCGCTACCGTCGCCACGTGCAGATCGACCCCTACATCGTGCTCGGGAGCGCCATCGTCGGGCTGCTCGTCGGGATGACGGGGGCGGGCGGCGGCGCGCTCATGACCCCGATGCTGATCCTGCTCTTCAGCGTCAAGCCGTCGGCGGCCATCTCGAGCGATCTCGTCGCGGCGGTGGTGATGCGCCCGATTGGCGCCGTCGTCCACATGCGCGCCGGCACGGTCAACTTCCGCCTGGTGCGTCCGATGGTGCTCGGCTCGGTTCCGGCGGCGTTCCTGGGCGCGTACCTGCTGCGCCTGCTCGGCCACTCCCACGGCGCCCAGCACAAGATCGAGACCGCTCTGGGCATCGCCCTGCTGGTCGGCGCCGCCGCCATGGTGCTGCGCTTCGTGCTCGACCGTCGCCAGGGCCAATCCCGTGCCGGTCTCGTGCGCGACGTCGTCCCGCGCCCCATGATCACGGTGGCGATCGGCGTGATCGGCGGCCTGATCGTCGGCATGACCTCGGTCGGCTCGGGCTCGCTCATGATCATCCTGCTGCTGTTCGTGTATCCGACGATCGGCGCCAATCAGCTCGTGGGCACTGACCTGACGCAGGCCGTCCCACTGACGCTCGCCGCGGCGGTGGGCGCGCTGATCTTCGGGCACGTCGAGTTCGGCGTGACCGGCTCGCTCATCCTCGGGAGCGTGCCCGCGGTGCTCGTCGGCTCGCTGCTGTCCTCGACGGTGCCCGACCGCTACGTCCGCCCGGCGATCGCTTTCGTGATCTTCGCGTCCGGCCTCAAGTACGCGGGCGTGGGCACGAGCGCACTCGGATGGATCCTGTGCGCGACCCTGTTCGTGGCCGGTCTCGCGTGGCTCGCCTACGCGCGGCCCTGGCGGCCACTCGAGGCACGCCGGTGAGCGAGCGCCTCGACGTCCCCGTCGCCGGCGGGTCGCTCGCCGTGTTCAGGCTCGGCGGCGAGGACACCGCGTCGAGCACCGTGCTCGCCGTCCACGGGGTCACCGCGAGCAGCCGCGCCTGGCTGGCGGTGGCGCGCGCCCTGGCCCCGGACGTGAGCCTGCTGGCCGTCGACCTGCGCGGGCGCGGCGCCAGCGCCTCGCTTCCCGGGCCCTACGGCATGGCCGCCCACGCTCAGGACGTACTCGCCGTGCTCGACCATCTCGGCCTTCGGCGCGCCGTCCTCGCCGGCCACTCGCTCGGCGCCTACATCGCCTGCCGGCTCGCCTCCGAGCATCCGGAGCGGATCGCCTCGCTCGTCCTGGCGGACGGCGGCCTGGCCGCGCCGCTCCCACCCGAGCTCGATCGCCAGGCGCTGATCCAGGCTGGGCTCGGACCTGCCCTCTCCCGCTTGAAGCTGACCTTCGAGAGCCTCGAGGAGTACGTGGATTGGTGGCGCCGACATCCGGCCTTCGCGGGCGGGCAAATCGACGACGAGGATCTGAGGGCTTACGCGGCGCACGACCTCATCGGCGAGCCGCCCCGGCTCCGCTCTGGCGTCTGCGAGGCGGCCGTGCGCGCGGACGCCGAGGACGCCCTCGACACCGGTGTGGCCGCGGAGCGGCTGTCGGTGCCGGCGACGCTGCTGCGCGCCCCGCGCGGGCTACTGAACCAGGACACGCCGTTTCAGCCGGCGGAGCTGGCCAGGCGGTGGGCTGAAGGTGCGCCGTACCAGCGCCGGATACTCGACGTGCCCGACCTCAACCACTACACGCTCGTCATGGGCGAGCGGGGCGCGCAGGCGGTGGCCGGCGCGATCCGCGCGGCGTTCAGGGAGTCAGCTCGTACGGGAAGCTCGTGAGGATCTCGCCGTCGTCCTCAGTCACGTATACGAGGTCCTCGAGCCGGCAGCCGCCGAACCCGGGGCGGTAGCAGCCGGGCTCGACCGCCACCACCTCGCCCGCGATGAGCACGTCGGGTGCTCGGCCGAGTATCGGCGCCTCATGAACCTCGAGGCCGACGCCGTGCCCGAGCGAGTGGTAGAAGCCCTCCTCGAGCGCCTCCCCGTCGGCCTTCGTGCGCTGGGTCGGGAGCCCGGCCCGCTCGTAGGGCTCGCACGCGCGCCCGAACAGCTCGCTCCCGGCGGCGCCGGCCCGCACGTCGCGCTGGACCCGCTCGAGCGCCTCCAAGGTCAGCGCGTGATAGCGCTTGAGCTCCTCCGGAGCGTCACCCACGACGAACGTCCGCGTCATGTCGGCATAGCAGCCGGTCTCGGGATCGCGCGGCCACAGGTCAACGACGACCGGCTCGCCCGCCCGGATCGGCCCATGGCCGGACTCGTGCCCGACCGCGGTCTGCGGCCCATGCGAGACGATGAACGTCTCCGTGATCGTGGCGCCGGCCCGATCGACCGCGTCTCGAATCGCCTGCTTGATGCGCTCGCAGGTGAGCGGCTCGCCGCCCGCCATCAACCCCTCCCCGTCCGTCCTGGCGGCGCGCAGGAGCTCGGCGGCTACGGTCATGCCCGCCTCGGCCGCGCGCTGCGCCCGCCGGATCCCGGCTAGCTCGGCCTCGCTCTTGACCCGGCGTCGTCTCTCGAACAGGGACCGTTCGAGATGCAGCTCCAGTCCAGCCGCCCTCAGCCGGTCGGCGAGGGCGAGCGGAAACTCGTCGGGCACCGCGGCCCGTCGCACGCCGAGCGCGCGGCAGGCGCGCACCGCGACCTCGAGCTCGATGTCGGCTCGCTCGGCATCGCGCGCGACCAGCTCATCCCAGCCGAACTCCTGAAGGCCATGCAGCTCCAGCTCGGGATGCACCTCGGCGATCCGCGGCTGCTCCATCGAGCCCACAACAACATGGCGCCGTCCGCCCACCTCCACGTACAGGAACGGGTCCGGGACGGCGACGGCCACCTCGTGGCGCATCTCGGCCGAACGGTGCGTGTCGCCATAGATCAGGACATCGTCCACGGCGGCATATGTTCGCAGCCCGGGTGACGCGACGCGGTAGAACCAAGCAACCGCGTTCGTTCCTTAATCGCAGCAGCGCGCATGAGTCTGCACCAACAGCTGATCGGGGCGTACCAAGGACAGGAAGACAAACCCCGCGCTCACCGCGGAGAGGAACGCCGTGGCGTGAACTCTGCCCAGGCCCGTCCCGACGGCCGTCGTGTCGGGGCCCAAACCCGACGTGATCCGGACCCGGCCACAGCCGGGACCGTTGAGGGGTAGGGCTCGCTTCGAGCCCTTGCAGGAGAGAGAGCCCAGGCCGCAAGGCCCGGGCTCTCGCTTATGTGCCTAGGCGATGACCCCGCCCGCGCGCTCGGCGATCGCGGCGCGCTCGGCGCTCGCGGCGCGCTCGGCGCGCTCGGCGCGCTCCTCGGCGTAGATCTCCAACAGCGCGTCCACGACCTGGGGATCGAACTGCGTGCCGCGGTGCGTGCGCAGCTCGCCGAGCGCCTCGCTCAGCGGGAGCGCGGCCCGGTAGGGACGATCGGTGGTCATCGCGTTGAAGGCATCGCAGCACGCGACGATCCTCGCCTCGACCGGGATGTCGGTGCCGGCGAGGCCGTCGGGATAGCCAAGCCCGTCATAGCGCTCGTGGCAGGAGCGAACGATCCTGCCCACCTCGGCCAGGACGCCGCCGACGTTCACCAGCATCTTCTCGCCCTCGATCGTGTGCGTGTTGATGATCGCGCGCTCTTCGTCGTCGAGCGGCCCGGGCTTGTTGATGATCTCGTTCGGGATGGCGATCTTGCCCACGTCGTGGAGCAGCGCTGCGAACTCCAGCCGGCGCAGCTGGTCCTCATCGAGAGCCATGCGCGGCGCGACCGACATCACCAGCTCGACGACATCGCGGCTGTGGCTACCGGTGTACGCGTCGTCGGCCTCGACCACGTCGCCCAGGAGAAGGGCGGTGCCGCGATAGGCGTGGCTGAGCTCGACGGCGGCGGCCATCCGCGCGCGACGGTCGCGCGCGAAGAACATGAGAAGACCGCACAGCGGGAGGACCAGCAGCACCCGACCCGGATGGCCGACCGAGGCGAAGGCAACGGCGAACCCGATCGTGCTCAGGCACGCGTCGGTGAGGTAGACGGGGGCGATCAGCCGGATCGACAGCTTCGGGAGCTCCTGGAGCCTGAGCCATTCCCGCACCACGCTCGCCGCCAGGTCGCACCCGAACTGGCAGCCCAGGGCCAGCAGCAAGACCGGCCAGTCCGACCAGCGGGGCGATCCGATGCCGGCGATGCCGAACACGACGGCGGGTCCCACGGCATGCCAAGCGTCCGCCACGGCGACGAGCAGACGGTCCGGATGGCGGCTGCCGCGCACTACCGAAGGCACCAACGCGATGACGAACGCGAGGGCGACGAGCGCGGGCACCTGCGCGGGTGACAGCGCATAGAGCATCGGCACGAGCACGAGCTGAGTGGGCGTCCCATAGCCCGAGGCGACGTCGAACTCCACGCGGGCGGCCGCCGCGTAGAGCGCCACGAACAGCACAGCGACGGCAGGGCTGCGATCCCCGCGCCAGGGCACGAACGCCGCGAGCGGCAGAGCCACGACCGCGAACGTCAGCGCCACGGCCACCTCCGCGCGCAGTTCACTGCCCCCCACCGCTTTGCCCAGGCGCGGACGGAAGTGCGAGAGCAGACGCTGTGCCCCCGCCGAGCGCTCGAGCCTCATCGGCGACGATGCAGCCGAGTCAGAGTTCAGTTGGCTGCTCATGGTCCTCATCCCGTATCGGCAGCACGCGTGTCGGAATACAGACCGCCGGCGATTTTCGGATGCGAACCCGCGCGGTCTCGGACCTGAGTTCGCCGCAGCTCGAACAAACGCCGAGTGTTCGGCCCGTCTCTCACGCCGCCGCCTCGACGCGACGATGGCCCAAGCGCAAGGCTGCTCACGGCAAACCCGTCGCGAGGCGGGGACGCAAAGCTTGGGGTCTCGCAACGCGCGAGATAGCCCGGCCGCCAGCCTCTCGTCAAACGGTTTCACGGATGAAAACCACGATGGGAGGTCATCGAATGATCCGCCGCACCCGCGCCGCAATTCTCACGGCGCTGTCCATGCTGACGCTGGGCGCCGCCGCGGCCCCCGCCGCCAACGCCAACGTCCTCTCGCTCCTGCCTGGGATGTGCGCCAACCAGCCAGAGTCCCAGCCGTTCGCCCAGTTCGGCGACAGCGCCGACTACACGCCGGTACCCGGCGGGAACTTCGAGCCCGGAGCCGAGCCCTGGGGGCTCGACGAACGGCGCCCAGGTGGTCGCCGGCAACGAGAGCTACTCCGTCGGCGCCACTGGCGATTCGCAGTCGCTCTCGCTTCCGGCCGGAAGCTCGGCCACGAGCCCCTTCATGTGCACCGACATCTACCATCCCAACCTGCGGCTGTTCGTACGCAACACCGGGTCGCCCTCCTCACGTCTGAGCGTGTACGTGACCTACCCGACCCTCATCGGGCTGATGGTGACGGCCAAGGTCGGTGACCTGAGCGGCACTTCGAGCTGGCAGCCGACGCCGGTCGACTCGCTCGGCCTGAACAACCTCGGCGCGACGCTGAACCTGTTGGGCAAGACCGAGATCGCGTTCCGCTTCGTGCCCGCGGACGACACGGGCAACTGGAGCATCGACGACGTGTACCTCGATCCCTTCAAGCGCGCTTGAGCACGACCGCGGTCCCGGCGGGGACGGGATTTATGCCCGCCGGCGGTCGCCCGTCGCAGCGCGGTTCGGGAGTGACAGGCCGGGTAGCCGTCAGGGATGCGGCGACTGCGCTCGCACCCGGTGCAGATGACGCTGCTGGCGTTCGCGCTGGCAATCGCAGCGGTAGCGGCGGTCGCGCTCGTCGACGGCTTCTCCGCCTTCCGGCACGCCTGGACCCATCTCCACGTCGGCTGGCTGGCGCTCGTGCTCGGCGGCGAGCTGCTCGCGATCCCAGCCTATGCCGGTCTGTACCGCAAGGTCGCCGAGCTCGAAGGCGGTCCCCACACCCCGTCCCCCCTGCTGCTGCGCCTGGTGATCGCCGGCTTCGGGCCGTTCGCCCCTGACGGAGGCTTCGCGCTCGACAAGCGCGCTCTGCACGCGCTCGAGGAGGACGAGCACTCGGCCACCGTGCGCGTGCTCGGACTCGGCGCGCTGGAGTGGGCCGTGCTCGCCCCCGCGGCCTGGGTTGCCGCGATCGTCCTCCTGGCCACCGGCGACCCGCGCCCGATGCCCTCGCTTCTGTGGCCGTGGGTGATCGCCGTCCCGATCGGCTTCGCAATCGGGCTGTGGCTGGCGGTGCCGGCTCGGGCCGAGCGCATCGCGGAAGGCGGCGAGGGACGCTGGCGCAAGCCTCTTGGGAAGGCGCTAGACGGCGTCGGCGTGCTCCACACACTGGCCCGCGACCTCGCGCAGAGCTGGCTCGCCTGGTCGGGCACCACCCTGTACTGGGCGCTCGACATCGCCGCCTTCTACGGCGCCGCCCGCTTCATCGGCCTGCGGCTGGACCTGGGAGAGACGATCCTCGCGTATGCCACCGGCTACGCGCTCACGCGCCGCTCGATGCCCTTCGGCGGCGCCGGCGCAACCGAGCTGCTGATGACCTTCGCGCTCCATTGGGTGGGTAAGCCGATCGCCCCCGCGCTCGCCACCGTCGTCGTGTATCGCGTTTTCAACTTCGCGCTGCCGGCGGTGCCGGCGCTGCTCGTCAGACGGCGGATACGCCCGCTGCTGGACGCCGCTGCAGAGGGCCGCGTCCCCTCCGAGGAGGAGCAACGGCACGCCGCCGCACCGCTGTTGGGCGGTTAGTGCGGTTCCTGGACGAGCCGACGCTCGGGCACGGCGCGCGCGGCGCCGGGTGAATCCCGCGGCTCGAGCTCGTCCACGGCTTCGCGCAGCCATCCGATCAGCGACCATACGTCGGGCATCTGCTCGCGGTCGGCCACGATGCCGAAGTTGAGCTCGCCGCAGTAACTCATGACCGTGATGTTGAGGCCCATCCCATCGGTGACGACCGAGATCGGATACTGCGCCTCGAGCCGCGCCCCCGCCATGTAGAGCGGGAACTGCGGCCCGGGGACGTTCGAGACGACGAGATTCCAGATCGGATGGCTGCGCTTGCTCGTGCTCAGCGAGAAGGTCAGCCGCGCCGCGCGCGAGAACAGCGCCGGTGGCACGAACTGGTTGGCGTCTTGAAGGAGGTTCGCGGGCAGCGCACGGTGGCGCTCCTTCATCTGCACCAGTGCCTCATGCGTGAGCACGAGCCGCTCGACGGCGTCATCGACGTTCGTGTACAGCGGCGCCGTCATCAGCAGGATCCGGTTGCCGAACGTCCCACGCTGCTCCTCCTTGCGCACCGACACCGGGATCTGGGCGACCAGCGGCTCATCCGGGAGCTCCTGGTGCTCCTCGAGCCAGCGCCGCACAGCGCCGGCGCAGATCGAGACCACGACGTCGTTGACCGTGCAGCCATGCGCGTTCTTGATCCGCTTCACGCGATCGAGCGCCACCTGCCCGAACGCAAATCGCCGATGCGCCGATACGCGCCCGTTGAACGAGGTGTGGGGCGGGGTCATGTCCATGTGCCCGACGATCCGCGTGCCCCCGAGGACGCGCTGCGCGGCGCCGGCCACCCGCCCGAGCGTCTTCACCCCGGGGATGCCGCTGAGCGACGGGGCGTCATCGACGTTGGGCAGCGTGCGCGGAACCGAGCCGAGCAGCCTCAGGGGATATCGCGGGACGCCCATGAGCCCGCGCGCGAGCATCTCCAGCTGACCGGGCTTGCCCCCGGGCGCAGGCAGCGCGTCCGGCGGCTCGCGGCCCTCCGGAGCGAGGTCGAGGAGCGCGCCGAGGATCTCGGCCCCCGACATCCCGTCGATCACCGCGTGGTGGATCTTGCTCATCACGCCCAGCCGGCCGCGCGGCAGCCCGTAGATCAGATAGAGCTCCCACAGCGGCCTCGAACGGTCCAGTGGCCGGGAGAAGATCCGCGCCACCTGCTCGGCCAGCTGCGCGTCCGTGCCCGGCGGCGCCAGCGCCAGCTCGCGGACGTGGAACTCCAAGTCAAAGTCCGGATCCTCGATCCAATACGCGTAGTCGAGGTTGAACGGGACCTCGTTCAGCCGCCACCGGAACGGCGGCACCAACGGCAGCCGCTCCTGGATCAGATTCTGCAGGTCGAGCAGCGTCACCGCTCCGCCCGGCGCCGTCGCGGGGTCGAGAATGGCCAGCCCGCCCACGTGCCCGAAGTGGCGCGAGTCCTCCAGGGCCAGGAACTGCTGATCAAGGGCGGTGAGCTGGCGCACGGACGACTTCCTCCTCTGGGACGGCGCATGGCGCAGAGTGGGCCATGCCGATTCGGGTATTTGATCGCTATGGACGAGCTCTATCAAGCTGAATGGTGTCCGCACTCGCGCCGGGTGCGCCAGCGCCTGACCGAGCTCGGCGTGTCGTTCGTCGCGCGGCAGGTGCCCGCCGATCCGGCCGACCGCGAGGAGCTCAGGCGCAAGACCGGCGGCGAGGAGATCCCGGCGCTGCTGCGCGAGGACGGCACCGCGATCGCGGGCGACGCCGAGGAGATCATCGCCTACCTCGATCGGCACCACAACGAGCGCGCCGACGCGGACCTGCACCGCGAGCGCGCGGCCGAGCACTCGGGCGCCTGATCGCAATCTCCCGGTGAGCCGTGCCCGTGCGCCGGGTACGACAGTACCCGGCCGTGTTCGCCACCCAAGGGACCTTCAGCCGCTCCTACCCGGCAGTGCGGGAGGCTGTCCGTTTAGCTCGGCACGAGGTCTGCGAGTTCGCGGCGACGCACGGCGCCCTCGACGCCGAGCTGGAGTCGGTTCAGGCCGCCGTCTCCGAAGCCGTCGCCAACGCCGTCGTTCACGCCTACCGGGCCGAGCCCGGCGAGGTTCACGTCACCGCCGCCGCGTCCGACGGCGGACTGTGGGTCCTGGTGGCCGACGACGGCTGCGGCTTTCAGACACCGGCACGGAACCCGGGGCTGGGCTGGGGGCTGGCGCTGATCGCGAACGCCACCCGGGAGCTCGTGGTAGCCGAGCGCGCGGGCGGCGGGACCGAGGTGCGAATGCGCTTCTCGGTCGGTGGGGACTGAGCTCGACCGGCGAGCTTCACGGCCGAGGATCGGTCCGCTCGGCGACGACCGCGGCCTCCGCGCGCTTCTCGACGACGACATGTGTGGGATGCGTCTCGATCACAGTCTCCGCGTCGGGGATCTCGTGTCCCCGCGCGAGCAGAAATCGCCGTGAATGCGCCCGCACCTGCTCGTACTCCGCCGGCGTCACCCGGATCGGCGTGTTGCAGTCGAGCCGCGCGCACTCGCACCGGAACGCGACGCGTCGCGTCTCCTCCCCGGGCCACAGGCCGCGGGCGATTGCTTCGTTGACCCGGCGGAACAGGCCTTCGTTTCGACCAATCCGCCGCTCGAGCTCAGCATTCAAGGCGGTCCCTCGCTCCCACTCGGATTTCGTTCGCCGACGAGCCCGCACCTCGCCTGCCGCCGCACGCCGCCCCTGCTTCGCGCGCGCAGACGGCTGATAGGTTACGACGATGGCGCTCCACTCGCCCGCGAACGGGTGGTTCGAAGTCGTCGTCGCCGATGATCCGGGGACCATCGTGATTCGGCCCCGGGGCGAGCTCGACCTCGCGTGGTCGGAACGATTCGCCGCCACGCTGAGAAGCGTCGACGCCTCCGCGGGGGTGGTCGTCCTGGACCTTGGCGGGCTCACCTTCCTGGACGCGTCCGGGTTGCGTGTCCTGCTCGAGGCCAAGCGCGCACTTGGCGCCCGGCTCGCCCTGCTGCCAGGACCCGCTCACGTGCAGCGCCTGTTCACGCTCACCGGCACCGACGCGGCGCTCGGGTTCTCCCCCCGCGCCGACGATCCCAGCCTCCAGGCCGCCGCCGCGAACGTCGCCTACCTGCGGGAGCTGTGGGATGCGTATCGCGCCGGCGGCGCCCACGAGCTCGCCGCGCGCATGCCTTCGGCGCCGTCGGAGCCCGCCGGCGATCGGCCGACCTGGGGCCCCGGCGAGCTCGGCGCATTCTGGTCACACACCGTGATGGCTGTACCGGCCCCCCTCGCCGGCCGCTGCCGGATCCAGACGGTCGGGAGCAGCGTGCTGATCTCGCCCGAGCCGCCGCTTGCGCATGAGGGCCCCGGCGTGATCTGGTCGCTGTACGTGTTCGAAGGGCGAACCTTCATTCGCGCCGTCAGCCTGGCACTGTGATCCGACGGCGTGCCAAATGAGCTGCTTTATAAAGCGGTAGCATGAGAAACGGTGGATCCGCTCAGCCAGACGTTCGCCGCCTTGGCGGATCCGACCCGGCGGGAGATCCTGGCACGGCTCGCCGAAGGTGAGGCCACGGTCAACGAGCTGGCGGAGCCGTTTCCGATCAGCCTTCAGGCGGTCTCCTGGCACCTGCGCGTGCTCGAGGGGGCCGGCCTGATCACCCGCGGGCGGAGCGCGCAGCGCCGGCCCTCCCGACTACAGCTCGTCCGCCTGAAGGAGCTGGACGTCTGGATCGATCGTTACAGGCAGCTGTGGGGAGGGGGCTTCGAGCAGCTCGCCGCCCGTCTACGTCCCCCGGAGGGCGAGACGACCGTGACCGAGCAACTTCTCGGGCTCGACCCGGTGAGCGCTCCGCTCACGATCACGCGGCTCTTCGACGCGCCCCGCGAGCTCCTCTGGCGGGAGTGGACCGAACCTGCGCGGTTCGCGGATTGGTTCGGCGGACCCGAAGTCGAGGTGCCCCTGGCGGACGTGTCGATTGAGCTCCGGCCCGGCGGCGCCTGGGGCGCAACCACCCTCGCGTACGGGGCGCAGCGCCGGGACATCCATTGGTCCGGCGAGTACCTCGAAGTGGTCGAGCCCGAGCGGCTCGCATTCACGATCGCCGGGCTGTTCGAGGACAAGCCGCCGGATGTGGTGATCGTGATCCTCGGCGACGACTCCGGCGAGCGCCGGACCGAGATGCGCTTTCGCCAGTACGGCCGGCGCGCGCCGGCCGATTATGAGCTCGCCCGGAGGCGCTGGTTGGAGGAGTTCGACCGCATTGCCGAACGCATGGCCGGCCAGCCGTGAAGGCGTCCGCCGCGCTTCTGCTGCGCGGAATGCGCTGGCGCCTGGGCACCTCGCTGCTCACGGTGCTCACGTCGGCCATCGCCGTGGGCGCAGCGGTGCTCGGACCGCTGTACCTGTGGACGGCCGGTGACTCGGTCGTACGAACGACCGTTCGCATGGCCGCCATCGACGCGCGCGGGGTCTCGCTGGCCGCGTCCCGCCGGCCAGGTCACATCCGTCACGCGCATCGAGCAGGCCGAGCGGAAGGTCGAGGCGCTCGGCGCTTCCGCCCGCTGGTACGGCGCCCCTCTCACCTCGGTGATCAGTGGCGTCGGGCTCGTGGGTCCTGGATCCTCCCCGCTGCGCTCGCAGCTCTTCTGGAGGTCCGGGATCTGCGGCGTGCTTCGCTTCCAGCAGGGCGGCTGCCCGGTCGGGTTCGGCGACGTCGTGATGAGCGCTCGCAGCGCACATGAGCTGGGGGTCTCGGTCGGTGCGACGATCGACGCGGGCGTGACGGGCACGGGCAGGCCGCTGCGGCTGCGACTCACGGGGATCTACACCGTGCCGGATCTCAGCCTTCCCTACTGGTGGGGTGAGGGGCCCGCCTACTTCGCATTCGGCCAGACCGACCGGGCCCAGAGGGGCGCCGGAGCTCGACTCGCTGATCGGCTCACCGGCTACGGCCCTGGCCGTGCCCGTGCAGGACGTGCCGGACGTGATCGGTCAGGTGCCTCTCCGGGCCGACCGGGTCGGCCTGAGCGACGAGGACGCGCTCGAGAGCGCGCTCGCGCGCGCCAGCGCTGCGGTCGCACGGGACGGCATCCTGCTGCGCACCCGGCTGCCCGCGTTGCTCGCGGGCGCCGGAGCGCAGCGCCACGTCATGTCCACGATCGTGGCCATCGCCGCCGTGCAACTGGTGCTGCTCGCCATCTGGGTCCTGGCAGGACTGCTCGTGCGCAGCAGCGACGCGCGCCAGTCGGAGATGCGGGTGGCACGGCTGCGAGGCTTTCCGCCCGTCACGTTGCTCGCCGCCACCGCGGCCGAGCCGGCTGTCCTGTGCCTGCTCGGGGTCGTGCTCGGGATCATCGGCGCGTGGGTCGCAGTGCTGGTGGCGCGCAACCGGCTGCTCGATCCGGGCGCGGCCATCTCACCCGACGGGTGGGCGTTCGCGGCCCTGGCCGCCGCGGTGCTGGCGATCGCCGGCGCGCTCGCCTTCGGCACGCGTTCGCCTGCTGCGCTCCTCCGGCATGGGGGGTGGCACGGCGAGCGCTCTCGCCGCCCGGCGGCGCTCGGTCGTGATCGGAGATGCGGTGCTGCTCGCGCTGTCGGTGGTCGCGCTGGTGGCCCTGGCGACCAGTGGTGCGCTCGCCGGGCGCGGCGATCCGATCGCGTCCGCGGCGCCCGGCCTGATCGCGCTCGGCGCGGCCGTGATCGCAGTGCACATCGTGCTCCTCGTGTGCCGGCTCGGAGTCTCGGCGAGCGCGCACTCCGATCGCGTGGCTTCGTTCCTGGCTCTGCGCCAGATCGCGCGGCGCCCTGCCGTGCTGCGCCAGGCCCGGGTGCTGATCATCGCGCTGTGCCTGGCCTGCTTCGCCAGCTCGGCGTGGTCGGTGTCGCGTAGCAACCGCGCCGCCGCGGCGACGTTCGGCGTCGGAACCAGCGCGGTGGTGACGGTGACCCCCCAGACGGGTGGGGCTCGAGCAGGCGGTGGACCGGGCCGATCCGCAGGGACGCTTCGCCATGGCGGCGAGCACCGTGAGCACTCCCAGCTCGACGCTGCTGGCCGTCGACTCGCGCCGCCTCTCAGCCGCCACACAGTGGCCGGCGGGACTCTCGCGCGCGAGCCTCCACGCCATCAGCCGCGCGATCGATCCGCGCACCGCAGCCGAGGTCACGCTCCCCGGCCGTCCCGTCGAGCTGTCCGCCACGGTCCGCGCCCCGGGAGTGGCTGATCAGGCCCTCGGGAACCTCGAGCTCGGCCTGTGGGTGTTCAGCTCTCGGCTCGGCACGACGATCGTCGATCTGGGATCGCTACATGCCGGAGCGCGTACTTACAGTGCCTCGCTCGCCACCGCGTGTCCGGGCGGATGCCGGTTGGCGGGAGCGGGGATAGTCCCGATCCCGAACCGCGCCGCTCCGAGCTCGGGCACGATCGAGCTCACGATGAGCCGGCTTTCGATCCTCGGGGCCTCCGGCGCGCCGACCCCCGCGGCGGCCGATCTCTTCCCCGGCGGCTGGGAGCAGGTGGCGAGCGGAATTCAGGTCACGCCTGCGGCCGCGGGCGGGCTCACGCTGGTCGTGCCCGCCGGGGTCGCCCAGGCCGACGCGGGCGCGCTCGGGTCGCTGACCGCGCCCATGGCCTCGCCCGCTGACCATCCGGCCGTGCTGCCGGGCGTGGCCACCGGCGAGCTCGAGGCGCTCAACGGCGCCGCCGCGCTGGGAAACCCGGTTCCGGCCCAGGGGCTCGACGGCAACACTCTGAACGTGGCGCCCGCCGAGACGATCTCCGCCCTGCCGCGAGTCGGCACCGACGCCGTGATGGTCGACCTCGGCCTCCTCACCCGCGCACAGGTCGATCCGACGAGTCCCTACGCCTCCGACGAGGTCTGGCTCGGTCCCAGCGCGCCCCCGGACGCGCTCGCCCGGCTGCGAGGAGCCGGCCTGCGCATCGATGACGTGCAGCGCGCGTCCGCCGCCCTTCAGCGAGCTCGAGCGCAGCGGCCCGGCGCTCGCCGACGACTTCTTGGTCGTGGCCACGATCGCGGCGCTGCTCGCCGCCGCCGCCAGCACGCTGGGCGCGCTCGGCGCCACCGCGCGTCAGCGCGCCACCGAGCTGACCGCACTGGAGGTGGGCGGAGTGCGCCGTCGCGTGCTGGCCCGCGCCCTCGCCCTGGAATCCGTCGTCCTCGCCGTGACCGCCTTGTTCGGTGCCGGGGCCGGAGTGCTGGCCGCGGTCATGGCCCTCCCGTCCCTGCCCGAGCTCGCCACGCCGTCGGCGATCCCGCTCCACTACGGACTGCCGGGAGGCCTCGTGCTGGCGGTGTCGGCGGCCGTCGTCCTCGTCGTCCTCGTCGCGAGCGGCGCCGTCGGCGCGGCGCTGATCCAGCGTATGTCCCCCGTCCTGCTCCGGAGCGCGCCCAATGACGCCTCCAGCTGAGCTCCAACACACCGACGTGGACTCGGGCGGAGAAGTCGTGTGCGCCGGGATCGTGCACGTATACCCGGCCGAGGAGGGGCCGATCGCCGCCCTGCGCAACGTCGGGCTGGTCGTGCCGGCGGGCGAGATGCTGGCGATCCTGGGCCCGTCCGGGTCTGGCAAGACGACGCTGCTGTCCCTGCTCAGCGGGCTTCAGCGTCCGACCGCGGGCAGGATCCTCCTCGCCGGGAACGACCTCTCCCGGATGGATGAGCGTGGCCTCAGTCGACTTCGCGCCACCGCGCTCGCCCTGCTGCTTCAGGACCCGCTCCAGAACCTGATCCCGTACGCGACCGCCGAGGAGAACGTGGCTTTCGCGCAGCGCGGCGCCCGCCGACGCGGGTGGACGCTGCGCTGGGCGCCCGCCGAGCTGATCGACACGTTCGGGTTGGGAGCGGTGGCGCACCGTCCGGTCCACCAGCTCTCGGGGGGTGAGCAGCAGCGCGTGGCCATGGCAAGCGCGGTGGCTACCTCGCCGCGCGTGCTGCTCGCCGACGAACCGACCTGCCAGCTCGACCCGGCCGCGCGCGACTCGGTGATCGAAGCGCTGCGCCACGCCCATCAGGTGAGCGGCGCGACCATCATCGTGGTCACCCACGACGCCGCTGTGGCCCAGGCACTGCCCCGCACGGTGACGATCTCGCACGGGGTGATCGGGTCGGAGGGACGGGGTCGGCGGACCTTCGCTGTGGTCGGCCAGGACGGCACGGTTCAGCTCCCGGCTGACGTCGCCGCGCGCTATCCCGCCGGCACCCTGTTCCGGGTGGCGGTGGCGGACGAGGTGGTCGAGCTGCGGCCGGAGCGCGAGTCGGAGGACGCATGAGTGTGGCCGAGCTCAGGGCCGAAGGGCTCACCGTGGCGGGCGGCGACGCCGTGCTCGTCCGCGACCTCGATCTGCATGCCCGCGCCGGCCGGATCGTCGGGCTTACAGGGCCGTCGGGGTCGGGCAAGACGACGCTGCTCTACGCGCTCGCGGGCCTGATCCCCGCGCAAGACGGCCGGCTCCTCCTCGATGGCCGCGCGCTCGTGCCATGGCGCGAGGCCGCCGTCGGCTTCGTCTTCCAGAACCTGTGCCTCGTGCCGCTGCTCAGCGCCCAGGAGACCGTGGCCCTTCCCCTACAGACCAGGGGGCTGGCCAGGGCCGAGGTGGCGGAGCGTGCGCGGGCGGCTCTGGACCAGCTCGGCCTGGCCGAGCACGCCGCGCAGCTCGTGGGCGAGCTGTCGGGCGGCCAGCGCCAGCGCGTGGCCGTCGCCCGCGCGCTCGCCGGGCGGCCCGACGTGATCCTGGCCGACGAACCGGCCTCGGCGCTCGACCCGCACTGGCGCGGAGTCGTGGTCGAACTGCTCCTGGCCGAGGCGCGGCGGGGCGCGATCGTCGTGATCGCCACCAACGACCCCGACATCACCTCGACTTGCGACGAGCTGGTCACCCTCCGGTAGCCGCGCCTCGCGCGCGAGTTACGCTGCGCGCGTGACTGTACGCGCGCTGAGCTTCGATGTCTTCGGGACGCTGGTCGACTGGCGGTCCGGGATCGCCGAGGCGTTTCGTGCGCAGGCGCTCGATGACGATCCGGGCGAGCTCGCCGACGACTGGCGCAGCCGTTACGTGCCGATCATGCTCGAGGTCAACCGTGGCGATCGGGCCTGGGGCGACTTCGACGAGCTACATCTGGCGACGCTCGACGACGTGCTGCGCGAGCGCGGGATCGAGCTGAGCCCGGACCGTCGGCGCGAGCTGGTGCACGCCTGGCACCGGCTGGATCCCTGGCCGGACGTCTGCCGCGGCCTGGAGCTTCTTCGGGCCCGGTTCGTGACCGCCGCGCTCTCCAACGGGCATACCGCGCTGCTCGTGGATCTCGCCCGCTACGGCGACCTTCGCTTCGACTGCCTGCTCTCGGCGGAGTTGGCGCGGGTGTACAAGCCGGCCCCCGAGGTCTACCTCACCGGCGCGCGGCTGCTGCGCCTGGAGCCATCCGAGGTGATGCTCGTGGCGGCCCATCCCGGCGATCTCGGCGCCGCCCGGCAGGCCGGCCTGCGCACGGCCTTCATCGACCGACCACTCGAGCACGGGCCGGATTCGCCGCCCCGCGAGGACGCGGAGGCCGACGTCTCGGTATCCGACCTCGAGGAGCTGGCGGCGAAGCTGATCTCCGCCTGAGCGCGTCAGCCCCCGCGGTGCCGACCTGGGGCCTCCCACTCCAGCCACCGTCCGTGCGGATGATGCAGCGCGAGGCGTTCCGCAATGCCTCCAGCGGGATCGCGGAGGAGCAGCGGCATGCCCTCGCCCTCGCCCTCGCCCTCGCCCTCGCCCTCGGCCGTCGCGGCCGCGGTCGTGATCCAGCTGGTCGGGCGCTCCGTGGCCAGGCGCGCGAGATGTGCGTCCACGACCGCCCGGTCCGCGCGCGGTCTGGTGCATGCGCACATAGGTGGTGATGACGCACAGGTGGGCGTCCTCTGGAGCCGCGGCGCACACCTGGGGCAGGACCTCGGCGGCGTTTCCCTCGACGACCGGCGGGCGAACCCGGCGCACGAGGGCGAGCGCATCGTCCAGGCGGGCGAGCCGGCCGGGTTCGCCGGGCCAGATGAGCGCACGCAGCCAGGCGACGGCGTGCGCGTCATCGGGATCGATCGGCTCGAGATCGATCCCGCACCGCCAGACGATGTCGAGCGGCGCGTCGAGCGGAGGTCGACACCCGCCGCGCAGCTCGCACTTCATCCGCAGCGGCGACTCCGGGTCTCCTCGCAGCGCGCCGTCGCCGTAGTCACACGCGATGCGATCGGCGCAGAGCGACACACCGAGGCTCGTGCCGACGTCGACCACGGCGAGCGGCGCGTGCACGCGGGCCTGGACCTCCTGGAGCGCCACCCGGAGGATCGCGCTCCGAAGCGGCTCGTTGGTCTGCACCAGGCGGGTCCTGATGATCTCGAGGAGGGCGTCGCGGTGGCGCGCGCAGAAGTCGCGCAGCTGCGCCACCGGATCCCCCTCAGGAGACCGCCCTCCGATGTCGGGGTGCCAGCCGGCGAGAGGATCGTCCGGGTGCGACATGAGTACCAGGCGGACGGCGGCGAAGAGCATGTTGGGGCGCACCTGCCCGTCGCGCGCGGCGTCGGATAACGCGAGCAGCTCGGGATCGTCGGCGACTGCCACCGACAGCCGCGCGTAGAGCGGCGAATCGGCGCCGAGAGGACCGACGAAATCCCGGAACTGCTGCGCGACGTCAGGGGTGCGGGTGGAGGAGCTCACGCGGGTGGGGAAGCCCTACTCCGCCGTGGCCTGCGGCGCCGGCGCCGGCCGGGGCAGGACGTCGCCGGTCTCGAGCAGGGTCTTGAGGTTGGAGAGGATGTGCGGCCAACCTTGGCCGATGGTGGGCAGCACCTCGCTGTTCGGCTCGAACCCGTCGTGGATGACCGTGAGCTTGACCAGCTCGCCGAGGTCCTCGATCTCGAACGTGGCCTTCGAGCGGGGCTCGGCGGCGATCCGGTCCAGGAACTCCTGATCGAAGCCAACTTGCTCGTGCGCGATCCGTCGCCACTCCGGCGTGAACGTGTGCCACGTGTAGGACAGGCGACGGCACGGCTCTGCTTCGAGCACCACTTGCTCGGGATCGGCGATCGTCAGCCCCCACTGGCGCAGGGTGACGGATGAGCCCGGCTTCCAGTCGCTCTCCAGCTCGAGCCCCCAGTAGCGCTCGGTGAACGCCGGGTCGGTGAGCGCCTGCCAGAGGCGTTCGGGCGTGGTACGGATGTAGGTCGTGTAGACGAACGATGGCTTCTCCATGGGGCCTTCCTCCAGGGCTCGTTTCAGGTCGGCCAGCGCACGCACCCGGCCGCGGTCGTATTGATTGATCCAGCGCTCGGAGATGTCGGCGATCGGCGCCGGATTGAGGTAATGCAGCTTCTCGCGCCCCCGCCGGACGGTGCTGACGAGCCCGGCGCCCTCGAGCACCGCGAGGTGCTTGGAAACCGATTGACGCGCCATGTCCATGTCCGCACACAACTCGCGCAGGGTTTGCCCACTGCGGGCGTTGAGGCTGTCCAGCAGCCGCCGGCGGCCGGGATCGGCCAACGCGCGGAACACGCTGTCCATGGACGGGATATTTGCAGCCATCTGGCTGCATAATCATATGCAGCCAGCTGGTTGCAGGTCAAGGCCTGCCCTGTTGCGCCGGTCGGGGCCATCGACACCTCACAAATTTCGAAATGACACAAATTTGTGTTATCTCACTGACTTGTGTAGTCTGGGCTCGTGCCACCCGATGCAGAGCTCACGTACGCCGACCACACCGGGCGGTTCTACGCACGGCGGTACGGGTTTCCGCCGATGGTCGGGCGTCTGATCGGCTACCTGTCGGTGTGCGATCCGCCGGATCAGAGCGTCAACGAGCTGGCGGACGCGCTGCTCGCGAGCCGCAGCGCGATCGCGAACGCGGTCAAGGTGCTGGAGGCCATGAACCTGCTCACCCGCACACGGGCCGCGGGCGAGCGCATGGACCGCGTCCGGATCGACATCAGCTCGCCCAACGCGACGGGCATGGACACCTCCGAGTACGAAGAGATGCGCGAGCTCGTCCGCGAGGGCCTCGAGGTGCTGCGGGACGAGCCAATCGAGCGTCGCGCCGTCCTGCTCGAGCTGTGTGCATTTGCCGACTTCCTGCTGGAGCAGATGCCGCGGCTGCAGCAGGAGTGGGAGGAGCGCCGCGCGGCGTTGATCGCCGCCGGGGAGCTCCCGCAGCGCTCCGAGTATCGGAGGCGGCGATGAACGCCGCGCGTGAGCCGGTGATCTTCGCGTCGGGCCTGTGCAAGTCCTTCGGCCAGGCGCGGGTCCTCGACGGCGTCGAGCTGTCGGTCGCGCGAGGAACGGTGTTCGCCCTGCTGGGCCCGAATGGCGCGGGCAAGACGACGATCGTGCGGATCCTGTCCACGCTGATCACGGCGGACGCCGGCGAGGCGTGGGTCGCCGGCCACGACCTGCTCGCCGACCCCGACGGCGTCCGGGCGGCGATCGGGGTGACCGGGCAGTTCTCAGCCGTGGATGAGCTCATGACCGGCGAGGAGAACCTGCGGTTGATGGCCGACCTGCACCATCTCGGCCGCGTCGCGGGACCGGGCACGGGTCGCCGAACTGCTCGACCGCTTCGACCTGGTGGAAGCCGCCAGGCGGCCGGTGTCAACGTACTCGGGCGGAATGCGCCGAAGGCTGGATCTGGCGATGACCCTCGTCAGCTCGCCGCAGGTGATCTTCCTCGACGAGCCCACGACCGGCCTCGATCCCCGCAGCCGCCGCACGATGTGGGACAGCATCCGCGAGCTGGCGGCCGGCGGAGTCACGATCCTGCTCACGACCCAGTACCTGGACGAGGCCGACCACCTCGCGGATCGGATCGCGGTTCTGGACCAGGGCCGGATCGTCGCCGAAGGCAGCGCCGAGGAGCTGAAGCGACGGATTCCGGGCGGACACGTTCAGCTGGAGTTCGCGACGCCGGAGGCGCTGCGCGCAGCCGCGGGCGTGCTCGACGGCGGCTCACGCGACGAGGAGAAGCTCCTGCTCCAGGTTCCGGGCGATGGTGGTGTCCGATCGTTGCGGCGGCTGCTCGCTCAGCTCGACGATGCCGATGTCGAGGTCGAGCAGCTCTCCATTCACACGCCGGACCTCGACGACGTGTTCTTCGCGGTGACCGGTCATCCGACTACCGAGCAGGAGAGTCCGTGATGAGTGCGCTGGCCCACACCGTCGCTGACTCGAAGACGCTGCTGCGGCGCAACCTGCGGCGCTTGCGGCGCTACCCGTCGATGACGCTGATGCTGATCGGCATGCCGATCGTCTTCCTGCTGCTGTTCGTCTACGTGTTCGGCGGCCAGCTCAGCCACGGCCTCAGCACCGCCCTCGCCGGCGAACACGCCGGGCGCGGGGGCTACCTCAACTACGTGACCCCCGGGATCCTGCTGATGACGATCGCCGCCACCGTTCAGGGCACCGCGATCGTGGTCGCGATGGACATGACCGGCGGGATCATCGACCGTTTCCGCACGATGGCGATCGCTCGCGCGGCCGTGCTGACCGGCCATGTGCTGGCCAGCCTCATCCAAACGCTGGCGAGCATCGCCGTCGTCCTCGCAGTCGCCATCGCGCTCGGTTTCCGGCCCACCGCAGATCCGCTCGACTGGCTGGGAGCCATCGGACTACTCGCGCTGTTCGGCTTCGCGCTGATCTGGCTGGCCACCGCGCTCGGACTGGCCGCCAAGAGCGTCGAGACGGCCAGCAACACCCCGATGTTTCTCACGCTGCTCCCGTTCCTGGGAAGCGGCTTCGTCCCGACCGCATCGATGCCGGGCGGTCTGCGCCAGTTCGCCACCTACCAGCCGTTCACGCCCGTCACCGAAACCCTGCGCGGGCTGCTTACCGGGACCCACGTCGGCACTCACGCGCTCGTCGCGATCATCTGGAGCGTGTGCATCGCCGCGGCCTCGTACCTGTGGGCGAGACGTCTCTACACCCGGCGGCAACCTCGATGATCACCTTCGGGTAGTCCGCCGTCCCACGCGGGCGCCGATAGAGTCCGGTCGGGATGGCGTCGGTGGGCGCACTGAGCTTTCATCCGAACATCTCGTTTAGGGGTCTACAGTCACTTTGGGCCCAGGCACGCCTGAGCGCTCTCGATTAGACCGACACGAGCTCGGCGGCCGGCGCAGCCGTGGCGGCTTCGCCACTGAGCAAGGACTGGAACTCTTCCAGCGCGGCTCGCATCCCCTCGATCATCGGCCATGGATCCTCGAGCTGCTCGCGGTCTCCGATGATCCCCACGTCGATGTGGTCGAGATAGCTGATCACAGTGATGTTCAGGCCGACACCATCGGTGATCGTCGACACCGGGTAGTAGGCGAGCATCCGCGCTCCGGCGCAGTACAGCGGCTCGCGCGGCCCGGGGACGTTCGAGATCACGACGTTCAGCACCGGCGGCACCGGAGCCCGCGCGAGCAACCCCATCGTCACGCGCGAGGCGGCACCCATCAGCGCCGGCGGCACAAACCGGGTCGCGTCCTGCATGAGCTCCGCCGGTGTGGCCTTATGGCGCTCCTTGGCCACCGCGAGCACCTCGTGTGTTCGCTCGATCCGGCGGCGCGGGTCTGCCTCGTCGGTGGGAATCGGGACGAACATGGCGGACACCCGATTGCCGAACGTGCCCGTCTCCTCCTCGGTTCGCACCGATACCGGCACCATCGCCACAAGCGGCTCCTCGGGCAGCTCGTCTCGCTGCTCGAGCCACGCGCGCAGCATCGAGGCGCACAGAGCGACGATCACGTCGTTGACAGTGACGCCCAACTCGTTCTTGACCGCTTTGACCGTCTCGAGGGGCAGCGAGCCGATGGCCAGACGACGGTGCGGCGTGATCGGCCCGTTGAACCGGGTCCGCGGTGCGTCCGCGCGCGGCGCCTCGAGCAGGCCGTCGTCGGTCGCGGAGCCGGGCAGGAGCGCCGCCGTGCGCACCGCGATACGGCGGATCCCCCGCATGCCGGGGATCCGCTGCACGCCGGGCAGCGTGTCGAGATGGGCCAGCGCGGTCGGTAGCGCGCCCGCGAGCGCCAGCGGCCGGCGAGGCAGGCTGAGCAGCGCCCGGCCGAGCAGCTCCACGTCGCTGGGTGCGGCGCGCGTCTCTCGCTTGCGGCCCGGAGGCGAGATCTCGCGACCCTCGGGCTCGCGGTCGAGCAGGATCGCGAGGATCTCGTTGCCCGACACGCCGTCGATCGCGGCGTGGTGGAACTTCGTAAGCACGGCTTCGCGGCCCCCGTCGAGCCCGCGGATCAGATAGAGCTCCCACAACGGGCGCGAGCGATCGAGCGGGCGCGCCATGATCCGCGCAACCTGCTCAGCCAGCTGGTGGTGATCCCCCGGCGGAGGCAGACCTATCTCGCGGACGTGGAAGTCGATGTCGAAATCCGGATCCTCGATCCAGTACGGAAGGTCGAGGCCAAGCGGGGTCGTCGCCAGTTTCTCCGTGAACGGCGGCAGGAGGTGGATCCGCTCGGAGATCAGGCGGCAGACGTCGCGAATCGTCAGCTCGCCTCCTGGCGCCGACGCGGGATCGTAGATCGCCAGGCCGCCGACGTGGCCGAACGCCCGTGGCGTCTCGATCGCCAGGAACTGCGCGTCCAAGCTCGTCAACTGCCGCATGTCTCGCCTCTTCCTCTCGAGGACTCACGATCCTCCTTCCCCGTGGGACACCTGCGCAACCAGCCCGCGGGCACGGGGTGATGACACGCTCCCGGCCGGCACGCCGGGCGCCTGCGTCAGAGCCGCGACGTGTCACGGGCGAGCGTCAACGCGACCTCCCTGTACACCTTGCGGTTGAACGCCAGGCCGACGTGACTGCTCGCTACCTCGACGCAGCGCGCGTAAGCGACGCGGCACGCGCGCCAGCGGACGACGCCGTCGCCCCGCGAGTAGATCGACGTGAGCGGCACGTGGCTCGGGAACGCAGCGCCGTAGTCACGGGCGAAGGCACAGCGGCAGGTCGCGGTGAAGCAGCCGCTGCGGGCAAGCTCGTCGTTCGTGAGAGCGAGGACCCGGCGGACCGTCGCCACCGCCGCCTGGGTCGGCACGCTGATGTCGAACGGCGTGTCGAGACCGGCACCGAGCGAGATGACCGACGCGATCAGCTCCGGTCGGCGCACCGCGAGCGCCTTGGCGAAGTGCGCCCCCCGGCTGTGTCCGATCAGCGCCACGCGCCGGCCGGAGCGCTCGGCGATCCGCTCGAGCCGGTGCTCGAGCGCGTTGACGGCTCGGTTCGAGCAGTCGACGTTCGCGAGGATGCTCGATGGGTGGGGCCGATATCCGATGCGCGAGAGCCAGTCGCGCATGACCGCTAGCGACGTGTCCCCGGCCAGGAAGCCCGGAATGGCGATCACCGGCGCGCCATCGCCGTGCGGGATGCCAAGGCCGTAGTAGACCGGGTCGAGCAGGAGGCGGCTCAGCTCGAGTTGCCAGCGCAGTTCGGCGAGGTGGTTTCCCCACCAGCGCTCGGGCGGCACCGGGGCCGGCGGCTCCTGGGGATCGAAGGCTGCCGACTCGATCGGGCTCGTGAGATCCAGGCGCCGGTCCTCCATCGCCGGGCGATTCTGCCAGCTGACCCCGCCGGCACCACCGCCACACGAGATTCCGCCAGCCCCGCATAGCGGTCTGCGTCGGGGGTAGCAGCCGAGAAGGAGAGAACCTTGAGGGAGGTCATTCGATGAATCTCGCGACCCTGCTTACAGCAACCGCCGAGCGGCGAGGCGATCAGACTGCGATAAAGCTCGACGATCTGGAGGTGACGTACGAGCGCCTGAACGAGTTGAGCGCGCGCGCGGCGGCGCTGTTGAAGGAGCGGGGCGTGGGTGCCGGGGACCGGGTCGGGGTCATGCTGCCGAACGTGCCGCAATTCGCAGTCGCCTACTACGGGGTCCTTCGAGCCGGCGGCGTCGTGGTGCCGATGAATCCGCTCCTCAAGGGGCGCGAGGTGAACTTCTACCTCAGCGATCCGGAGGCCAAGGCGCTGTTCGCCTGGCACGACTTCGAAAGCCGCCGCGCAGGAAGGCGCCGAGCAGGCCGGCGCCGAGGCGATCATCGTCAAGCCCGGAGGGTTCGAGGACCTCCTGGCCGACGTGGAGCCGGCGTTCGAGGTCGCCGAGCGAGACGAGAGCGACACGGCGGTGATCCTGTACACGTCGGGGACGACCGGTACGCCCAAGGGGGCCGAGCTCACCCACCAGAACCTCATGCGCAACGCCGAGGTCACGACCGGGATCAGCGACGTGCACGAGGGCGACGTGCTGCTCGGCGCGCTGCCGCTGTTCCATGCCTTCGGCCAGACCTGCAGCCTCAACACGGCGATGCTCAACGGCGCCGTGCTGTCGATGATCCCGCGGTTCGATCCGGGCAAGGCGCTCGAGATCATCGAGCGCGACAAGGTGACGATCTTCCAGGGCGTCCCGACGATGTTCGTGGCCATGCTCCACCACCCGGATCGGGAGCGGTTCGACGTGTCCTCGCTGCGGGTCTGCGTCTCCGGCGGGTCGGCGATGCCGGTGGAGGTGATGCGCGGCTTCGAGGAGCAGTTTGGCTGCAAGGTGCTGGAGGGATATGGCCTGTCCGAGACCTCGCCGGTGGCCTCGTTCAACCATCCCGACCGCGAGCGCAAGCCGGGCACCATCGGCCAACCCGTGGAGGGGGTCGAGATGAAGGTGGTCGACGACGACGACAACGAGGTCGAGCAGGGCGAGACCGGCGAGATCGTGATCCGCGGACACAACGTGATGAAGGGCTACTGGCGCAAGCCCGAGGCCACCGAGGAGGCCATCCGCGACGGGTGGTTTCACTCCGGGGACATGGGCAAGGTCGACGAGGAGGGCTACTTCTCGATCGTCGACCGCAAGAAGGAGCTCATCATCCGCGGCGGCTACAACGTCTACCCGCGCGAGATCGAGGAGGTGCTCTACGAGCATCCCGCCGTACAGGAGGCCGCGGTGGTCGGCGTGCCGGACGAGAAGATGGGCGAAGAAGTCGGTGCCGCCGTCGTGCTCAAGCAGGGCGAGGAGGTCAGCGAAGACGAGCTGCGGAGCTACCTCAAGGGCCAGCTGGCCGCCTACAAGTACCCGCGCAAGGTGTGGTTCCTCGACGAGCTCCCCAAGGGCCCGACCGGCAAGATCCTCAAGAGGGAGATCGAGGTCCCGCAAGCGCTGAAGACCGCCTGAGATGGCGACCCAGACGAGGCGCGAGCGATCCCGGAGCGGCAGCGGGGATTCGCCCGCCGACCCGCCCGCGGGTGCCGAGGCACGTGCTCAGGCCGCGCCACTCGACATGCTCCTCAACGAGGCAGCGGTCGGACCGGTGCGGAACTGGAATCCCGGGGTCGCCGGGATCAAGGCGACGGTCAAGCTCGCACTGCGGCCGCGCACCGTCGCCCGCCGGGGTGCCGCGCTGGCCGCTGAACTGACGAAGGTCGCCGTCGGCCGCTCGGAGGTCGGGCCGGCGAAGAGCGACCGCCGCTTCAAGGATCCAGCCTGGTCGGGCAACCCGGCGTTCCGCCGGCTCGGCCAGAGCTACCTCGCCACCGCGGCGGCGCTCGATGCGCTGCTCTGCGATGTCGAGCTCGAGTGGTCGGAGGAGCGGCGGGTGCGCTTCGCCGCCGAGAACGTCGTCGACGCCGTCGCCCCGACGAACTTCCCGCTCACCAACCCCGCGGTGCTGAAGGCGGTCCTCGACACGGGGGGACGCAACTTCCTCTCGGGCCTCCGGCACTTCGCCTCCGACATGGCGAGCCGGCCGCGCATTCCCTCGATGGTCGACCGCTCGTCGTTCGAGGTAGGCGAGAACCTCGCGGTCACTCCGGGCGCGGTGGTGGCTAGGACGGAGGTGTTCGAGCTGCTCCAGTACGAGCCGCAGACGGACACGGTGCGCGAGCGCCCCTTGCTCGTGGTGCCGCCGATGATCAACAAGTACTACGTGACCGACCTCGCCCCTGGTCGGAGCATGATCGAGTACCTGATCAAGGGCGGCCAGCAGGTGTTCGCCATCTCCTGGCGCAACCCCGACGAGCATCAGGCGGAGTGGAACCTGGACACCTATGTCGCGGCGGTCGTCGAGGCGATCGACGCGGCGCGTGACATCGCCGGCTGCGAGCAGGTCCATGCAGTGGGACTGTGCGCGGGCGGGATCACCCTCTCGACCGCGGCGGCTCATCTGGCTGCGCGGGACGAGCTCGACCGGCTGGCCGGCTTGACGCTCGCGGTGTGCGTGCTCGACAACGCCCGCGCCGGCACGACCAGCGCGTTCCTGGACCGGCGGGTCGCCGCGCTGGCGGTTGCCGAGTCGGCTCGCCGCGGCTACCTCGACGGACGATCGCTGGCCGGCGTGTTCGCCTGGCTCAGGCCGAACGATCTGATCTGGAACTACTGGGTGAACAACTACCTGCTCGGCAAGGACCCGCCCGCCTTCGACATCCTCTATTGGAACGCCGACACGACGAACCTCCCCGCGGGGCTCCATCGTGACTTCGTTGCAGCTCTCGCTCGAGAACTCACTCGTGCATCCGGGCGCGCTGAAGGCGCTGGGTACCGAGATCGACCTCTCGCGGATCACCGTCGACACCTACCTGGTCGCGGGGATCTCGGACCACATCACGCCGTGGCAGAACTGCTACCGAAGCACGCAGCTGCTCGGCTCCGAACCGCGCTTCGTGCTCTCGACGAGCGGCCACATCGCGGCGATCGTCAACCCGCCCGGCAACGAGCGCGCGAGCTACCAGACCGGCGAGAGCAATCCCGAGTCAGCCGACGAGTGGCTCGAGAAGGCGGCCAAGCGCCGGGGCACGTGGTGGGCCGACTGGCTCGCGTGGCTCGGCGAGCGCTCCGGTGAGGAGCGACCGGCACCGCGGCAGCTGGGCGGCGCGGGCTACGACCCGCTCGGGCCGGCGCCGGGTGAGTACGTGCTGGCCACGCAGTGAGGAAGCTGGACCTCCGATGCCCTATGCGCTCAAGCGGCCGCGCCTCTGGTACGAGCGCCGGGGCAGCGGCGAGCCGTTACTGCTGATCACCGGGTTTGCCATCAGCGCGGCGGTGTTCGAGCCGGTGCGGCCTCTGTACGAGCGGCACTTCGACTGCGTGGTCTACGACAACCGAGGGGTCGGCCGGTCCGGCCGGTCGCCCTGGCCGGCCTCGATCCCGCAGTTTGCCGGCGACGCCGTGCGGCTGCTCGACGCGCTCGGTCTCGACAGCGCCCACGTGTACGGCGCGTCGATGGGCGGGATGATCGCCCAGGAGCTGGCGATCCGCTTCCCCGAGCGCGTTCGCGGCCTCGTCCTCGCCGGCACGACCCCCGGCGGCCCGCGCGCCGTTCGACCGGCGCTCGGCGAGCTGGCGGCGCTCCTCGGCCGTGCGGTGGGCGCGCTGCGCGAGCCGGGACGCCCGTGGCTGGGCGCGATGCTGTTCTCGGAGTCGTTTCGGCGCGAGCAGCCAGAGCGCGTGCGGGAGCTGCTCGCCTACTTCGCCCTGCACCGCGCGTCTGCCTGGGGAGTGAACGCGCACTGGTGGGCGACCGTCTATCACGACACCGTCTCACGGCTTGCGTGCATCCAGGCGCCGACGCTGGTCATGCACGGCGAGCGCGACGCGATGTCGCCGATCGGCAATGCCCGGATGCTCGCGGAGCGGATACCCGACGCCGAGCTTGCGATCGTTCCCGGCGCCGGCCATGCGTTTGCGCTCGAGCGCCCCGAGGAGTCGCTGTCGGCTGCTGCTCGACTGGCTGCGGCGGCGAGTCGACCGATCGCGGCGGGTAGCTGCGCACCGGGCCTGGCCGCCCGCGCCGAGCCTGTGACCCGAGCGCTCGGCCTGCCCGTCGGGGCGCTGCGGACCGGCGTCAGCCTGCTTGCGCTCAGGCACAACGTCCGGGCGCGATCTGAAGGCAACAAGGATGTGGCGTCTAACCGACGAGCAGCGTGAGCTGCGGAGCCAATGCATCCCTCCGGAAGCGTGTAAGACTCCGACCCCGCACAGCCCCTCAAACCACAGCTACGTCCTCGCTTCCTGAAAGGACATCCGATGGCAACCCAGGCCCTTCCCTACGCCCATCTCGGCGACGCGCTGGCGACCGACTACTTCCATGTGCGCGAGCAGTTCACCGAGGAGCAGTGGGAGCACTTCATCGCGATGCGGCGTTTCGTTGACCACGAGGTGCTGCCGGGCATCAATGAGTACTGGGAGGCGGCGGAGTTGCCGTGGCCGCTGATCCGCCGGCTCGCCGAGCTTGACGTGGTCGGGGAGGACATCCAAGGCCATGGCTGCCCCGGGTTGAGCCCACTCGCCCGCGGGTTGGTGCAGATGGAGCTCCACCGCGGTGACGGCAGTCTCGGGACCTTTCTAGGCGTCCAGTCCGGACTCGCGATGAAGACGATCGACCTGCTCGGATCGCCCGAGCAGAAGGAGCACTGGCTGCCGGCGATGGCGCGGCTGGAGGCGATCGGCGCATTCGCACTGACCGAGCCGATGCACGGCTCGGACTCTGTCGCGCTGCAGACGAGCGCCCGCCGCGACGGAGAGGACTGGATCCTCGACGGCGCCAAACGCTGGATTGGCAATGGGTCGATCGCCGATGTCGTTGCCGTGTGGGCGCGCTCGGCTGAGGACAGTCAGGTGAAGGGGTTCCTGGTCGAGAAGGACACCCCCGGTTTCGAGGCCGTCACGATGGAGGGCAAGGGCGCCGCCCGGGCGATCTGGCAGGCCGACATCCGGCTGGGCGGCGTACGGGTGCCGGAGACGTCACGGCTACCCGGCGCGCGCAGCTTCAAGGACACCGCCCGCGTGCTGATCACCACGCGTACGACCTGCGCGTGGGCCGCCCTCGGCCACGCCGTCGCCGCCTACGACACCGCGCTGACCTACAGCAAGCAGCGCGAGCAGTTCGGCAAGCCCCTGTGTTCGTTCCAGATCATCCAAGACAAACTGGTCCACATGCTGGCCGAGGTCACCGGCATGCAGCTCTACTGCATGCAGCTCGCCCGGCTCGAAGAGTCCGGTCGACTCACCGACACGATCGCCGGCCTCGCCAAGCTCAACAACACCCGCAAGGCCCGCGAGGTGATCGCCGAGGCACGCGACATGCTCGGCGGCAACGGCGTCCTGCTCGAAAACCACGTGATCCGCCACCTGGGCGACATCGAGATCATCCACACCTACGAGGGCACCGAAACCATGCAAACCCTGATCGTCGGACGCGACATCACCGGAGTTGGCGCCTTCGCGTAACGCGAGGTGACTCACACGCGTTGAAATTTCAATCGCGTGGCTGAACGCAGCGGACGCCGGGGATCTCGGATACCTCCTCGTGCACCGACCGCGTGCAGTGCTCGCAGGTCATGCCGAGAACGGTGTAGGTCGTGGTCATCTGGTAGGTCACTCCTATGTTTCGGGATTGGATGCGCTACGCCGCCCAGCGGTTCGCGTCGTAGGCGCGCACGACGGTGAGGCGCCGGGGCGCCCGCTCGTCGTAGGCACGCAGCCGGCGGATACGCTCGCCCACCGGCGGATGGGTGGAGAACAGGTTGGACCCGCTCTGGCTGCCGAGTGGGTTGGCGATGTACATCGGCGCACTCACCGGGTTGACGTCGAGGCTCGCGCGGTCGCGCTCGATTGCCTCGAGCGCGTCGGCCAGCGGCGCACCGCTGCCGAGCAGCTCAGCCGCGGATGCGTCGGCCAGATACTCGCGCTGGCGCGAGATCCCTAGCTGCAGGAGCATCGCTGCCATCGGCGCGAGCAGAATCGCGGCCAGCGAGCCGACCAGCCCGAGCGGACTGTCCTCATCGTCGGCGCCGCCGAACAGGAACGACAGCTGCAGCACGCCCACGATCGCCGAGATCGCACCGACGATCGTCGCCGCAACCGAGGAGACCAGGATGTCGTGGTTCTTGATATGCGAGAGCTCGTGGGCAAGCACGCCGCGGATCTGATCGAGCGGCAGGTTGACCAGCAGCCCGACGGTCACGGCCACCGCAGCGTGATGCGGGTCACGCCCAGTGGCGAAAGCGTTGGGCTGCTCGCCCGGCATCAGGTACAGGCGCGGCATCGGAATCCCGGCGCGGCTGTGCCAGCTCCCGCACCGCCGCGTGCACCTCGGGCGCCTGCGCCTCGGTGAGCGGCTGGCCGCGCACGGCCCGGAGGGCGATCCGGTCGGAGTAGAAGTACCCGACCAGGTTGGTGCCCACCGCGACCGCGGCGAATACCCACATGAACATGCCACCGATGAGCGCGCCGATCGCGATGAGGATCGCGGTCAGGCCGGCGACGAGCGTCCACGTACGAAGCCGGGTGGTCAAGCGGGTCCGAGTGAAGTTCATCTTCGTTTGGTCTTCCGTTGCGGTCGATGGACTCGACATGCAGAGCATCGCGCGGGGCGTCCACCGTTTGGATGGGGGCATTTGTGTATTTGACGACCCTCGCGCCGTGTAGCGGTGAGGACCCGCCAGGTGCCGTCGGGCGAGCACTGCGCCACCCGCTGTGGTGGCCATTCGGCCGCCAGCGGTGTGTTCCGTGCGCGCTTGAGTTAGGTAGCTTCGGCGCGAGGGTCACCGCCGTCGGCCGCAGCCCGCATCGCAGCGATAACCAGCTTGCGCATGCCGAGCATGGACTGCATCGCGCCGGCGCGCGCTTTCCCGGCCGGCGCTGGAGAAGATCCTGCCATCTCCGTGGGAGCCACCTGCCAGCCAGGCCGTAGCGGTCTTTCAGCCATCCGCACGGTCCCTCCTCGCCGTCCTCGGACAGCCGTTCCCAGAAGTAGTCAGTCTCCTCCTGCCTATCGCACTCGACCACCAGAGTGACGGCGTCGTTGAACTTGAACTGCGGCCTCCCTTTGAGGGCGATGATTCGCAGGCCGTCCAGCTCGAACTCGACCGCCATCACGCTGCCCGAGGGGCGCGGCGCGCCTCGGGATAGTGCGTGACGCCCACGATCCTGGAATCCCCGAAGATCGAGGAGGTGACCGATGGACACAAACCTCCATTCCCCTCGCGGCGTGTCGACGACAGCCTAGGTGAGTGGCGTGCGGCGTCGGTGGCAAGCGCAGCACTCGTTCGGCCGGCCGCCACGATCAGCTTCCGCAACTCCACGCCAAAGTCGAGAGTCGCTCATGAACACCCTGCCTGACTCACCCAGCCTGATCAATCCTGGCCAGCCCGTCACTCCACCGTCCAGCGCCGGCGCGCGCGAGCCGAGTCCGCTGCTCGATGAGAAGCTCGATCCGGTCTACGCGATCGTGCTTCGGCGCAGTCCCAGCGAGAGCGAGTTCCACCAGGCCGTGCTCGTCGTCCTGCAGAGCGTCGGGCCTGTCGTGGCCAAGCATCCGGCGTACGCCGCCGCCAAGCTTCTCGAACGGATCTGCGAACCCGAGCGCCAGATCATCTTCCGGGTCGTGTGGACCGACGACGACGGGGAGGTGCACGTCAATCGCGGGTTCCGCGTGCAGTTCAATAGCGCACTCGGCCCGTACAAGGGCGGTCTGCGCTTTCACCCGACGGTGAACCTCGGGATCGTCAAGTTCCTCGGCTTCGACCAGGTGTTCAAGAACGCGCTCACGGGAATGCCGATCGGCGGAGCCAAGGGTGGCTCTGACTTCGACCCCAAGGGCCGCTCGGACGCCGAGGTGATGCGCTTCTGCCAGGCGTTCATGACCGAACTGCACCGCCACCTGGGCGAGCAGACCGATGTACCGGCGGGCGACATCGGCGTCGGCGAGCGCGAGATCGGCTACCTGTTCGGCCAGTACAAGCGGATCACCAACCGCTACGAGTCGGGTGTGCTAACCGGCAAGGGGCTCGGGTGGGGCGGCGCCCAGGTCCGAACCGAGGCCACGGGCTACGGCTGCGCGTACTTCGTGCAGGAGATGCTCGCCGCGCGCGGCGATGCGGTCGACCGCGGGCCGGTCGTGGTCTCCGGTGCGGGCAACGTAGCCGTGCACGCGATCGAGAAGCTGCAGCAGCTCGGCGGCCACGTGGTTGCCTGCTCGGATACCACGGGCTACGTCCACGACCCAGGCGGCCTCGACTTGCCGCTGCTAAAGCAGGTGAAGCTGATCGAGCGACGCTCGCTCGCGGAGTACGCCCGCCGGCGCGGGCGCAGCGTTCGCTTCGCGCCGGGCGCAGCCGTATGGGAGGTACCCTGCCGGGTGGCGCTGCCGTGCGCCACCCAGAACGAGCTCACCGGCCGCGACGCGCAGCGCCTCATCGAGGCTGGCGTCCGCGCCGTCGGCGAGGGCGCCAACATGCCGTGCACCCCGGAGGCGATCCAGTTGTTCACCGCAGCCGGGGTCGCGTTCGCGCCGGCCAAGGCCGCGAACGCCGGTGGGGTAGCGACAAGCGCCCTCGAGATGCAGCAGAACGCGTCGCGCGACTCGTGGAGCTTTGAGCAGACCGAGCAGCGGTTGCGGCAGATCGTGCGCGACATCCACGACGCCTGCCGGAACGCGGCCGAGGAGTACGGCGCGCCTGGTGACTACGTCGCCGGCGCGAACATCACCGGCTTTGAGCGGGTCGCTGAGGCGATGCTCGCGCACGGTGTCCTCTGAACTCACGATTGCCGTCAGCGCAGGGTCGCGACAGGCTGCAGCGTCATGGCAGTGCCGAGCTTCCGCAGAAAGTTGGGATGACCACATCGGCGGGGACGATCGCCGCCAGAAGCCGGTGCTGCTATGCGTTACGACGACGGATTGAATATCGCCATCACGATCGTGACCGCGATGCCTAGGACAACCAGCACGAGCAGGGTGTAGTCGAGCGGGCCCAGCCGGTGCCACTTGGCCCGCACGGATGCACGGCCTCGCCGCAGCTTGGAGACTCCCGCGATTTCCGGCGGCGTCGCCTCGCCTTCGATCCGCTCGATGTCCTCCGCCGAGTCGCTAGCAGGCAGGCTTGCATCGTCTTTGCGAGTGCCAGCGGCCTCACGTGCCTCGGCCACATCGTGTGGAGCCGCCTGAGGTGACCAATCGCTCGGGTCTGGCCTCATATCGCTATTTCCATGGTCAGCAGCATCCGCCTCAGCGTCAAGCAGTACGTGTGGATTGCGAATGGGTGCTGCCGCCCATCTTCGGGACGGCGGCCGGCCACGGCGCGTGTTGAACGCATTCATCGTCGAGCGAGACCGCGGTGTGGGTGACCGCACCGCAACGCACGCGCCAGCCCAGCCCGCGAGCTGAGCGGGCGCCTCGCATCGGCCGAGCGGATCGACAACGCTACCAGCGAAGAACGCGGCTATGCCGGCCGCCTCCGCCAGCCTGTCGCCAGCGGCTCTCCGACTGGCGTCACGCGCCCACCGGTCTCGAGCGCCTCGACGATCGGCTCAGTCAACCGCAGCACCCCGGCTCGCCTTCGTCCAGCAGCTCGAGCAACGGGTGGATGAACGGGCCGTGGTCGAGCACGACGCGGTTGGGCACGGGCAGCCGACTCGCGACGCGGGTGACCCATCCGTCCTCGACGGCGACGAACAAGATGCGGCCTCGACCGGGCTCGTGGGCTCGCGGGCGGGACGGTCGTCCGCTCCAACCGCGCACAGCTCTAGGTCGCGCCGAGGTCCGTTTGGCCGCTCGACCGTGACGCGCTCGCCGAGGCGGCGGCCGAGCAGCGCCCGACCGACCGTCGAAAGCACGGAAACGGTCCCCTGACGGCGCGAACCGTGCGCGCCGTCGATCCCGTACCCGAGCCTCTCGCCACTGACGCGATCCGCGACGGCGTGACTATGTGGGCAGGGCCCATTCCACCCGGCGGCGATATGCACCCGCTTGCGCGACGGGCCGACAGACAACCCGCGCGCGGCCACGGTATGCGCCTACATAACCGCGGCGATGAGTGCCGCCACTCCGGGAGCCAGAAAAGACGCGAGCGTGACAAGCGCGACGATCTTGCGCATGCTTAGGTGAAAGCGCCTCCATTGCGCCAACCGCGAATGACCGCGGGCACGAGAGGCCGTATCGCCGCCCGAACGTTGCATCACGGCCGTAGTCTTCATGCGATCACCGCCGCCGCTTCTGACGCGGGCGAACGTGCCTCCGGCTTCGTGTGGAGTTTGCTGTGGAGGCATCATCGTCTCTCCACCGCGGTCGTAGGAAATCGGCGGCCGTCCGCGAACCGACCGTCACGCTCTTCCTGAGCTGCCGAGATGGCTCCGCGCGGCAGCGTCCACCGGCGCGGATGAATTGCCTGACTGTCGCTGATCGTCGTGCATAGTTCGTTCCCCTTTTCTTGATGAGAGGAATGGTGAAGCCGCCTCGCCCGCGAGCCATTGGGGGTAACACCCATCTAGCGGTCGCCCTCCGGAAGGAGGATGCCCACCGGAGCCGACTGCACGCAACGGCGTTGTTCAGCGCCGACGAGACCGCGCTCTGGTTCTGGAAAATCAGCTCCCGTCGGACCGATGTCTCGCGCTGTTGCGCGACTAGTGGCTCGCGAAGCCGAAACAGCGAACCCAGCCGCAGAAGGCGTACGGTCGAGCCGCTCTCAATGAGCACGCTGCTGTTGCTCGACGCAGCGAGCCGTACGTCTGACGTCGCCGCGCACACCGCACTCGTATGCCCATCTGGACCCAGCTCCACTCGCAAGAGCCGGATCAGTACCTGGCGGCGGGCGACGCTGCGGCACGAGTGCCGGGCTCTCGCTCCGGCTGCGCACGTAGTCCACCGGAATTTAATGAAGCAGACCGAGGACCGGCGTGCCGGCCCCGGGGATCAGGGAGGTCGGGGCGCCGTTCCTGGCGCCCGCGACGGGTCGCATGCGGGCGAGGTGCTTATCGCGTACGTGCGCGCGGCAGCGGACCGCGTCCGCGCCCGCGTATCCGTCGTGTCGCGAGGCGCTGCATCAGGAACGCCAGTCGCTCGCGCCGCGCGGCTCGCCGCCTCCGAGCCTCAGCACGTCGTTCTGCTCGCAGTTCCCGGATGGCGAGATCGTTCGGGTTGGCACCGACCGGTTTCTCCCCCGTCACTGCCCGGATGTATGACGAATCCATGACGGCTCCTTTTGCGATTCGCCCGCTGAAGGTCGGTTCACGACATTCACCAGATCCACGCGATTGGTTCTTGATCGTGATTGTTAGTCCGCGCGCTGAGGGGTGGAATGGGTGAAAACACTCATTCCGGGGTCCAAGCGTGGCCGACTGCTGCGTCGAAGTCGGTTGCGCTCGGGCAACGCCCGCTTCGGCTACAAACTCCCTGGCGCGCGCGAGCCCGACTCAGACGCCCGCTATTGCGACCTATCGGAGAGACGAGGATGCCCGATGTCTCCCGCAGCCCGAGCTCCTGCGCCAGCTCTGGCGTGAGCTGGGCGGGCTGGATGCCGATGAACGCGTGCTCGACGCGGCCAGTCTTGAGCAGCTGGTCGGCGACGCTGACGGCGGTTGGCGCCGGGATCGCGAACCCGATTGCGACCGCGCCCGCCTCGGGCGGGATATAGGCCTCGGAGATCCCGATCACCTGCCCCTGACCGTCCACCACCGCTCCACCCGAGTTCCCCGGTGAGATCGGTGCGTCGGTCTGCATCAGGTCGATCAGCGCGGCGGATTCGCGGGCCGAGCCCGGAATCGAGCGGTGAAGCCCCGAGACGATCCCCGCCGTAACCGACTTCTCGAAGCCGAGCGGGCTGCGCGGGCCGCGTGCAGCCCGGTCATATGCGGCATCGAGATGTCGAGGATCGCCACGTCGAGATCCCGGCGAAGCGCGGTGTTGATTGCCTCGGCGCCCTCGGCGACCTCGGCAACAACCTCGAGGTCGGGTTGGCGTCGAGCACCATCCGCAGGCCTTGGCGGACCACGGCGTGGTCGTCGGCTAGCAGGATCCGCGCCTTCAGCGGTGTCATTGCGGCTCGTCGAGCGGCACGTCGAGGCGGACCTCGCAGCCGCCGCCGCAGCCGAGATCTCGGATCTGAAGGCTCGCGCCGATCAAACCCGCGCGCTCGCGCATCCCACGCAGACCCGTGCTCGGCTCTGCCCCGGGCGCCAGCCCCCGGCCGCGGTCACGGACCGCCATCGTCAGCCATCCAGGGTTGGGGATGAGCGTGAGCTCAGCGGCCGCAACACCGGAGTGCCGGGCGACGTTGGTCAGCGCCTCCTGCGCGACGCGATAGACGACCAGCTCTATCTCGGCCGGCAATGGCGGCAGGTCGGGTGCGATCGTCATCGCCACCTCGATGCCGAGCCGCTCGGAGAATCGGTCCGCCAGCACCGCCAGCGCGCTTTCCAATCCGAGGTCATCCAGCGCTTCGGGCCTCAGCTCGATGGCGATCCGGCGCACGTCCTCGAGACTCGCCCGCACGACGTCTTGAACCGCGAGGACGTCGCGACGAAGGTGCTCGGGCGCCCGGGACTGAACCCGGGAGAGCCCGAGCAGGACCGCGGTCAGCTCCTGACCGACCTGGTCGTGCAGCTCCTGAGCGATCCGCAGCCGCTCCGCCTCCTGCGCCGCCAGCACGCGTGCGGTCGACTCGCGGCGCTCGGTCTCGAGCCGCGCCAGCATCTCGTTGAAGGTCAGCGCCAGCTCGCCGGCCTCGGATGTCGGCTCGGTGAACGGCATGCGCTGAGTCGGGCTGGTCAGGTCCACGCGCCTGGCCAGAGCGGTGAGCGCCTGCACCGGTCCGACCAACCGGCGCAGCAAGTAGACGTTGGCGAGCACCACCACGGCGACTGCCGCAGCGATTACGAGCACCTCTTCGTCGACCGCGAAGGAGGAGAGCTTGCGAGGAGCCAGGACGATGACCGTCACCACGACCGCCGCCAGCACCAGGAGCGCGTTCAGCCCGGCCACGCGATGAAGTAGCGGCACGTAGTGTCGGCGCGGCCGCGTCCGAGGCGGGGAGGCTTCGCCTCGCGCGGGCGCTTCAGGCTGGGCCGCGAGGGAGGCCATGCTCGCACCTTCAGGCAGCATCCGGTCTCTCCGCGGCCGTTTGGCGCGGCTCCGAGTAGGGGGCCTCGAGCTGGCTCAGCATCGCCCACAGGCGCGACTCCAGGCCGGCCGCCGACAGGTCGAGCGTCTCGGCGATCTCCCGGGCCTCGATGCCCGCGAGCAGCATCCCGAAGATCGCCTGCTCCTCATGGTCGAAACGTCTGCGGATGGTCTCGCCCAGCCAGGGGGGCACCGGACGCAGACACGAGTGACCGCGTGCCGCCCTGCGAATCTCCTCGCAGAGTTGCGATCCCAGCGCACCCTTGCTGACGATGCCGTCGGCCTCCGCCACGACCGCGGCGGCCGCCAGCACTCCGTCCGCATAGGCGGAGTAGATCAGCACCGCCGGGGGATTCGCCAGTCGCTTCAGCTTGCGGCTCAGCCAGAGTCCGTTACGCGAACCGAGCTGGTAGTCGACTACGGCTACGTCGATCGGCTCGCGTTCGGCCACGGACATCGCCGCCTCGGCGCCGTCCACCGCGGCCACAACCACGAAGTCGGCCTCATCCTCCAGCAGCTCGCGCAGGCCCGCTCGGACGGCCGGATGGTCGTCGACGACGAGCAGGCGAGTTGGGTGGAGTGCGGTGCCGGTTTGTCCAATGCCGTCAACAGCGGGGGCACGAGCGGCGCTGATCATGTGAGTCCTCCTTAGTCGGGTTGACGTTCAGCTTCGCGCGCCGGAGCGTCTCCCGGAATGGGTGCGGACCCTCATCTACGTCGGCCCGCCGCGCCGGCAGGGCGATACGTGATTCCGACCGACCGAGTGGCGCCTGGGTCGCACCAGTGCGGCGCAGCGCGGCCAGCGGTCAGGGTTCGACGAGGCCGCGGCGAATCGCGTAGCGGGTGAGGTCGACGCGGTTTCGCATCCCCAGCTTTTCGAGGATGTTGGCGCGGTGACGCTCCACGGTCTTCTTCGAGATCACCAGGGTATCGGCGATCTCCTCGCTGGTGTGGCCCTCGGCGATCAGCTTGACCACCTCCTGCTCGCGAGGGGTGAGCGGATCGTCGGGCACTCGTTCGCCGCTGCGGGCGCGCTCGAGGTAGTCGCGAATCAGCGCCGTGACCGCGGCCGGGTACAGGAACGGCTCACCGCGCATGGCGGCGCGGATCGCCTCGACCAGGTCGCGGTTGGCCGCGGACTTCAGCACATAGCCCGAAGCGCCGGACTTGAGCGCCTCGAAGAAGTAGCGCTCATCGTCGTACATCGACAGGATCAGCACCCGCAGGTCGGGACGGCGGCGGTGCAGCTCCGCGACCGCCTGCAGGCCGGTCATGCGCGGCATCGCGACGTCCAGGATGGCCAGGTCGACCTCGGGGCTGAGCGCCTTCTGCACCGCCTCGGCTCCGTCGCCGGCTTCCGCGACGACCTGGATGTCCGGTTGTGCGTCGAGAACCATCCGCAGACCACTGCGCACCACGGCGTGGTCGTCGGCGAGCAGCACGCGGGTCTTTAGCGGTGTAGGCATCAGTCGTCGCGATCGAAGGGTAGGCGTAGCGTTGTGCTCACGCCGGCACCCGCGACGGATTCGATCTCGAGGCTGGCTCCGATCAGCATCGCCCGCTCGCGCATCCCGGTCAGCCCTCCGCCCTCGACCACATCCTCGGCCAGGCCTCGACCGTTGTCCGTGATCGACAGCACGAGCTCGTCATGGGCGCAGGTCAGCGACAGGTCGACCTCCGACGCCCGCGAGTGGCGCATGGCATTCGTCAGCGCTTCCTGCGCGATCCGATAGATCGCCAGCTCGACTTCGGGTGATATGTCCGGAATCGGGCCCTCGAGCTCGCGACGCACGCGCATTCCACCCTGATCGCTGGCCCGAGCGCCTAGCGAGATCAGCGCGTTGATCAGCCCGAGCTCGTCTAGCGCCCCCGGACGCAGCTCCAGGGAGATTCGTCGGACGTCGGCGAGGCTCTGCTGGACGATCTCGGCCAGCTCGGCGAATTCAGCGTGCCGGTCGCCGCCGCGCTCCGCTCTGTGCTCGGCTCGGAGCGCGACGGCGGTCAGGGTCTGGCCGATCTCGTCGTGCAGCTCGCGCGCGATCCGTAGCCGCTCTGCTTCCTGCGCGGCGAGCACTCGTCCGGAGCTCTCACGCCGCTCGTTCTCGAGCCGCCCTAGCATCTCGTTGAACGCCTCCGCCAGCGCAAGGACCTCGCTGCTCGATCGCTCGAAGCCTACGGCCCGCTGACCGGGACGCAGCAGGTCGATCTTTCCCATCACCCGCGTGAGTCGTGCCAGCGGGCGCAGCGCGTGGCGCAGCAGCACGAGGTCCACGAGCAGCATCACCACGAGCCCGCCCAGCAGCACGACCAGCTCGATCAACCGGATTCTGGCGTGGATCGTGATCGGGCTGAGCGCCAGCAGCGCGAACGCCAGCGCGAACACGGCCGCGTTCGCGACGAATACCCGCCACAGCATGGGCAGGGCCCGTCTGGCGCCCGCTCCTTGCTGTGCCCGGCCTTCGGATCCGCGGTCCGGCACAGAGGCCTCGCGGACGACCGGAAGCCCCGCTGGTTTGAGCTGATCGGAGCTGCTCATGTCGTCTGGACGGTCTCGACGATTCCTGCGCATGAGGAGACGGTAGGCCGGAGGATGCGCGTTAGCACCCATGGTCATGTTCCCGGGACGAATCTACCTTCCGCGCCAGGCCGAAACATCCCATTCGCATTCGAAAGGCATTCCATGAGCACATCCAACCGTCAACTCGGGTACCCGCTCCGGATCGAGGGCACCATCGATCAGCCGCTCAGCCGCGGGCTGTGGCTGGTCAAGTGGCTGCTCGCCATCCCGCACTTCGTGATCCTCGCGTTCCTGTGGATCGCGCTGCTCGTGACGAGCGTGATCGCACTGTTCGCGATCGTGTTCACCGGGCGCTATCCGCGCGGGCTGTTCGACTTCAACGTCGGCGTGCTGCGCTGGAGCTGGCGGGTCGGCTTCTACTCCTACAGCGCGCTCGGCACCGACCGATACCCACCGTTCACGCTCGAGGACGTCTCCGATTACCCGGCCCGGCTCGACGTCGACTACCCGCAGGAGCTCTCGCGCGGGCTCGCGCTGGTCAAGTGGTGGCTGCTGGCCATCCCGCACTATCTGATCGTGGCCGTGTTCATGGACGGCGGATTGGCCCTCTGGAGCGGGCACGAGGAATACGGAGCGATCTCGTTCGGCCTGATCACGCTAATGGTGCTGATCGCGGGCGTCGCGCTGCTGTTCACGGCGCGCTATCCGCGGACGATCTACGACTTCGTGCTCGGCATGAACCGCTGGGTATTCCGCGTCGCCGCGTACTGCTTGCTGATGACCGACAGCTACCCGCCGTTCCGGCTGGACATGGGCGGGCAGGAGCCGCCCGTTGGCGCGCCGGCTACGGGGGCGATCCCGCCCGCGTCCGCAGCGTCGCCATCATGAGCGGCGCGGCGGTTAGGCTGTGGCACCCGAGCTCGCCGCCCGACGGGAAGCGGAGAAAGGGCCTATGGCTTCTCCTCAGAGCATTCCGGCGGCCAAGCGCCAGCCCGCCAACGGCCGGGCGGGGACGGAATCGTCGCTCCCGGCCGGTCCGCCTGCCGGACTGAGCGAAGCCGAGGCTCGTCGGCGGCTGTCTGAGCGCGGAGGCGCCGGAGAGCTTCCCGGCAGCCCGCTCCTACGCGACCATCGTCCGCGCCAACGTCTTCACCGTCTTCAATCTGATCCTCGCGGCGTTCGGCGTGCTCACGCTGGTCTTCGGGGACTGGCGTGACGCGTTGTTCCTCGGGATCCTGATCGCGAACCGCGATCGGGATCACCCAGGAGGCTCGGGCCAAGCGGCGCTCGATCGCCTCGCGCTGCTGGTCGCCCGCGCGCGACGTACTGCGCGACGGCGCCACGCGCACCGTGCCGGCCGGCGAGGTGGTGGAGGGGACTGGACGCGGTGCAGGCCGGCGACCAAATCGTCGCCGACGGCGAGCTCTGCGAGGCGACCGACCTGCGACTCGACGAGTCCATCCTGACGGGCGAATCGGAGCCCGTGCCCCGCGGCGCCGCTAAGGGGCTGCGCTCGGGCGCGTTCGTGGTGGAAGGATCCGGCAGCTACCGGGTCACGGCGGTCGGCGCCCGCAGCTACGCCGGACAGCTCCTCGGCGAGGCGCGCTCCTTCCGCCATCCCCGCTCTCCACTGGAGCAGGCAGTCAACCGGCTCCTGATCGCGCTAGACGCCCCTCCGGGCGCTCGTCGTAGTGCATCGAGCCACAGTAGAGACGCCCGTTCGGATCGCAACCACGCTCGTTCATGCGGATCGTCGGATCGGCCCATAGGTCTGCCAGCGGCGCGATCGCGGCGCTGGCCGTCCTCCCATCGGCGGCGAGCGACAGGAGGTCGCCCGCCAGAACGTCGACCCATCGCGGGCCGCCCCAGCGACTCGACTACGGGTCCCTCGGCGTGGTATGCGACAGGTGCCGTGATCAGGTCGGCGCGCATGTCGAATCGATCAGCCCGAGCGGGTGCCGTAGCGCCTTCGGTGCAACACCCACGCCGCGAAACCGGCCGGGAGCGGCAGCCAATAGGACACCAGCCGGTAGGCGAGCGTCGCCAGCGCCGCCGGCGCGGCGGGAACCCCGGCGAGCGCCAGGGTACCCGTGAGCCCTGCCTCGACCACCCCGAGTCCACCCGGCGTCAGCGGGATCTGCCCAAGTAGCTGAGCGGCGCTGTAGGCCAGGATCGCGACGTACAACGGCGGTCGGGCGCCGACGGACAGCAGTGCGGCGTACAGGCACAGGAAGTCGAATATCCAGCGGCCAGCGGCGGTCGCCACCGCCTGGGGCCACGCGCGGCCCAAGGAGCTCCGCAGCCGAGCGCGCTCGCTGAACAGCCGCTCCGGCAGCTCGGCGCTCGGGTCGTGCCAGCGACGCAGCCGTCGCTCCGCCGCTTGTAGCGTGCGGGCTAGGGCGTTTAGCACACGATCGTTGGCGAGCAGGAGCGCCCCGACCACGAACAGGGCGACGAACACACCCAGCTCGATCGCGCCAGTTTGGAGCAGGCCATCGGGTATGCGGCGCCCGAACAGCAGGGCGGGAAGCGCCAGCAGCGGCAGTCCGGCGAGGGCGGAGAGGAGCAGGAGCGCGCCAGCGGTGAGACCCGTACCGATCGCGGCTGGGGCCAGGCCGGCCTGAGCGAGCATCCGCGCCTGCAGCGCCGCGGCGGCCGCCGAGCCACCGGGAACGACCTTGCTGAACGCGGCGCCCGCGAGCTGCGAGGTCGTGACGGGAAACCAGGGGGCACGGTTCAGCGCCAGGCGCTGCAGCGCGCACATGCACCAGTTGCTAGCCGCCGAGGCCGCGAACACGACAATCCACCAGCCCGGGTCCACGTCTCGGAGCCGACGGTATGCCCCGGCCACTTCCAGGATCGCCGGCGCCACGCCGTAGAGGACGACGGCGGCCACGATCAGCGGGACAAGTCGGCTGATGAGCCCAACCCGCGGGGATCGGTGGCGTCGCTGGCGGTTTCGGCCCGACGCAGGGGTCTGCTCGGTTCGCGCCGTCAATGGCTGCGCCGGTGCGCGTCCCGATGGCAGCACCGTTCGGGACCGTGGCTTCGGGCCATGCGTTCGATCGCGCGGCGCCGCGCTCAGGTCCTCGTCTGCGTCGGTGAACCCGCGGCCAGGATCATTACCGGGCACTGTGCCTGCGGGACGACTTGGGCGGAGACGCTGCCCAAGAGCATCGTGCGTGCCGGGCCGTATCCACGCGATCCGAGCATGATCAGGTCCAGCCCGCGTGAGCGGCTCACCAGCTCCGCGGACGGTTTTCCTACGCCAGCGTTCACCTGCACCGGTATGTCCGTGCCCAGCGCCGCGAGTACGCGGTCGACCGCCTGTCGGGCGCGGGCTTCGAGATCCTCGACCGTCGCGCGCGCCGAGGTCATCGTCAGGACCAGCACCTCCCCGCCGGTGGCGCGCGCGGTTCGGCAGGCAACCTCGAGGGCGGAACCGCCCTCGTCCGTCGGGATCCATCCCACTGCGATCCGCTGCGGCACGAACCCGCCGTCGCTGCGGTAGCCGCGCGGGGCGACGGCGACCGCGCACGGCGCAGCCCGCATAACGTTCTCGCTGACCGCCCCCAGCGCCTCCTTGGTATGCGGCCCCAGCCGCCTTGAGCCGAGAACGATCAGATCCGCCTGTTCGCTCAGTGCGAGCTCGTGGAGCCCCCGCGCCGGCGAGGACGCCGGCAGGGCACAGAACTTGATTCGGAGCGCCTGGCTCACCTGCTCACGCGCGCCGGCGAGTACCGCGTCGGCGTGCTCAGCGAGCTCGCGCGCGGCCTCGCGTGAACTCCCCGCGAGCTCCTCGTCGAAGAAGTAGACAACGTCAACCTGGCTGCCGAACGCCTTCGCAAGCCCCATCGACAGAACGAGCCCGTCCCACCCCGTGTCGGTGCCGTCGAACGGGACGATCATCTTCTCGAACATCGGCCCCTCCGTCCCGGAGTCGCGTCCGGATGGCGTCGAGGCCCAGGACGGCGGTGCGGCCGATCACCGCGGGAGCTCCTGGAGCCGGTCATGCCACGACCAGTACGTCGCACGGCGCCTGCTGAACGACCCGCTGAGCCACGGAACCGAGCAGGGTGCGCGCGACGAAGTCGCCACCTCGTCGGCCGACGACCAGAAGGTCCGCTCGCACTTCGCGGGCAACGTCGACCAGGACTGCGGCCGGGTCCCCGATCACCGACCGCGTGTCGATCGTGGTGCCCGCTGGAGCGCCAAGCCGTGCCCGCGCCACCTGGAGTAGCGGCTGAGGGTCAGCCGCCTCCTGGGAGAACTCCGTGCCGAACCCGGCCGAACGAATGTCGGGAACCACCGCGACGAGAAGTATCTTCGACACTGGTTCGCCGAGTCGCCGCACTCGCCCGAGCGCCCGTTGGGCGGCCTCTGAGCCGTCGTAGCCGACGATGATCGTGAGCTCCTCGTGAGCGTCGCTCATCCCCATGCCTATTCTGCCCGGGGCGGGCCGGCTGAAGCCAGCGCTTCGGAATCGTGACGAGATCGTGTGGATCGGAGCTTCGAGCTCGTCCCCTCCTGCTTCCAGATGCGAGCCGCCAGCGCCTGAACGCTCAGCCCTTGAAGCGCGGTCGAGACCAAAACGGCGAAGAACACGACGTTGAGCAGCTCCACGCTCCGAGGCACCCGGTCGATGACCGCGAAGGTGGCCAGGATCACCGGAACCGCGCCGCGCAATCCGGCCCAGGCAAGCAGCGCCCGCTCGCCCCTCGTGAATCCCTGGCCCAGTGTCGCAAGCGTCGCCGCTGCGGGCCGCGCGACCACTGCTGTGATCAGCGCCAGCAGCAGAGCCTTCACGGCGATCGGGCCGAACTGGCTTGGGAAGACGAGCAGGCCGAGCGCGAAGAACATTCCGATCTCGGCCACCATCGCAAGCCCCTGATGAAACGCGACCACGGCGTCGCGGCCGCTGTTGCGCGACCCGCCGAGCGCCAGCCCCACGAGGTAGACCGCGAGGAATCCCGAACCGCCGAGCATGCCGGCTATCCCATAGGACAGCGCGGCGGTCGCCAGCGAGCCCACCATCACGAGACCGTCGGGCAGGCGACGCGCCTGCCGGACGGCGGCGAGCGCAGCCATCCCGCCGAGCACCCCGACGGCCGCTCCGACGCCGACCTCGTGCACCAGGAACACCGGAACGTTCCCAGCCCCGTAGTGGGGGTCGGAGATCAGCGCGATCATGACCAGGACGAGCAAGACGGCAACCGGATCGTTCAGACCCGCCTCGCCCTCGAGCGTGCGCCGCAACCGCAGCGGGAGGCGCACGCCCCGCAGCAGCGCGAACACCGCGGCGCCATCGGTCGCGGACAGAATCGATCCGAGCAGCAGCCCCTCGAGCAGCGAGAAGCCAAACAACCAAGCGGCGGCTAGCCCGACGATCACCGCGGTGACGGCGGTGGCGACGACCGCCAGCATGAGCGCAGGGCGGAGAACGGGCCGCAGCTGTCCCCACCCCGCGGCGAGTCCGCCCTCGAACAGGATCAGCACGAGCGCGATCGTGCCGATCAACCGTGCCAGTCGATAGTTCTCGAAGTCGAGCCACCCGAGGCCGTCGCTGCCGACGAGCATCCCGACGCCGACGAACAGCACCAGCGCCGGCAGGCGCAGGCGCGCCGCCAGGGTCGCCGCGACGACGCCGGCGGCGAGTACCCCGCCCGCCGCGGCTATGAGTTGAGCGTCATGGATCACCAGGGGACCATCGCATGCGGGGTGTCGACCGAGAATGGGCATCAACACCGATCCGGACACAAGATGGGCGTCGCGGAACCCGCGATGGGTGTCCGCGTCACCGACATATCCCGCGCCCGCGCGCGATTGACACTGGGCCAGCGCAGTCTTCGAGCGTGGGAGCCGAAGCGACGTTTGCCACGGCGTGATGTGACGCCGCCCGGATCCGCTCGTCCGGATGGGCGGCGATGCCGAGCGCGGATCAGGCCGTCGTTGCGAATGGGGGTTCATCCCCATGGCTCTACATCGATCGGGCAGCCAAGCTGATCTAACTCGCAGCCCAAAGGAGACACACCATGGCACTCACCTGCTCAGCGCAGCTCACACGCTCCTCTCCCGGCGCCGGGCGGGGCGCGACCGCATCCGGCATCATCCGGGTGCTCCTCGTCGACGACCATCCCGCGGTGCGGCGAGGATCTCGAGCGCTGATCGACGATCAGCGCGACATGATCGTGGTGGCCGAGGCGCGCAGCGTCGCCGAGGCCCTCGATCAGATCGAGTGCCCGTTCGACGTTGCGATCGTCGATTACCACCTGGGTGCCGGCCGCGACGGGCTGTGGCTCACGGCACAGCTCAAGCGTCGGGAGCATGCTCCGGCTCCGGCGGTCCTCATCTACTCCGCGTTCGCCGACGGCACGCTGGCCGTGAAGGTGTTGATTGCTGGAGCAGATGGGCTCTTGGGCAAGCACGAGCTCGGTCAAGAGCTCTGCCGCGCGATCCGACAGCTCGCGCGCGGCCGCCACCACCTACCCGCGATCACCTCGTCGATTGCGGAAGTGCTCCGCTCCCGGCTGGAGCCGCGAGACCAGGCAATCTTCGGAATGCTGCTTTATGGCATCGCTCCGCACGTCATTGCCGAGCGCCTCGGGATGGACGACGAGGAGCTGCACGCGCGTCGCGCGGTGATGCTGGGCTCACTCAAGCCCGCTCGCCCACCGCACGCTTATCCGGCGCGCCCAAGCCTGCCACTGGACTACGAGCGGCCGAAGCGCCGTCGTGACCGCTGGGTGGCATGACTCGCGCTGCCGCGACGCGTTCGCGCTCGCAGCCTCGGTCCACGGGCCCCAGAGTCGGGGGCGCTGGGATCTCTGTAGGTCGAGATGGGGGTCTCTGCCCATTCCCGCCTCACGACCGGCGATAGAGAATCGGGGTACGGATCCCGCAACAACGTAAAGGGGACCCTCATGGCACTGCCCAGCCTCCGCGGAAAGTTCGCCTTTAGGCCCTCCGGACCGCATACGGCCTACCCGCCTCCGCCGTGGCCGATCGACCCCGTGCTCGGACGGCGCGTGACCGAAACGCGTCGCCGGATCGAGCGGACGCGCAGACAGCTCGCGCGCCACGTCCTGCCCGATCGTAAGCGCAAATCGGATTAGCCGCGAGCACCCGAACGCGTGCGAGCGGGCGGATCGTGTCGTGGACCAAGCGGCGCTCTTGGCTGGCGGCGCCGAACACTTGCGCTCGGGTGCATCTATGTGACCCCTTGGCGCCGGTTCGACCTTCTGGCACAGCTCCATCTGCAGCGCGACTCCACCGCGGCAGCGGAGCCTCAGGAGGACGCGGCCGACGAGGCGTGGGGCCGTTCCCTGCTGATCGCGGCGGGTGGCCTAGTTTTCAACCGGCGCGAGTGGCCTAGTTTTCAACCGGCGCGAGTGGCCTAGTTTTCAACCGGCCTTGACACCCATGCGCAGACCAACCGGCCGCGCGGCTCGGTTCGCCTTCGCGCGCATCGCGACGGCCGGGGCAAAGATGCAGGGTTTTGCCCATGTCCATCCGGAACGTCGCGCCGTACGTTGTGCGAGATTCCGATGGCGACTCTGCTCTTGAACGACGACACCAATCCGCAGTGCGTGATCTGCGAGCCGCGCCGGGCGCGCACCAGCCTGTGGACGCGACGGCACGCCTGGCGCCTCGACCATGCCTTGGCGTCGGGTGCGTGCCCCGACTCGAATGCGGCCCTATCGCTGCGGGCACAGGCGCTGATCGGCATGCGCGCTCGTCGGGACCGCGCACGTTCGATCCGCCGGCTCATCGGCGACGCGCGCCACCCGCTTGGAGCGCTCGGCCCCGTGCCCATCTGCCGACATAAGGTTCTGCGATCCACGGGGACGCTCGAGGCGCTCGCAGCGCGTCTGGTGAGTTGCGAGCCGGTCGATGCTCGCGGAGTCGCGCAGGTATGCCTCGTACTGGCCGCCGCCGATGGACCGGTCTACTCGCGCCCTTGGGCCGACGATCTGGAGCCCGCGTTGCAGGCCGCGGCCGACGCACTCGAGCCGAGCGTCGCCGGTTTCGCCGCGCGCTGAGCGCCCCGAGAGCCTCATGTGTGCGGCTCAGCACGGTCGCGATCGACGAGGACGAGAGGCCGCATGAGCATCTTCGTCTGGGTGATGATCGGAGTAGCCATCTGGCATCTGTCGGTTCTCGTGCCCGACCGGTTCTTCGGCGGGATCATCGGCGCCTTCATCGCGGCTGTAGCAGGCGCTCTCGTATCCGGGTATCTGCTCCCGGCTCCGGGCATACCGCCGCACAACCCGCCGGGCCTCACGGAGGCTCTGTGGCCGATTCCAGGATCGGTCGCCGCGCTGGTCGGAACCTACGTTTACGGCCTCCATCGAGAGCGCCGTCGACGAACCTCTTCGCGCTAGCGGGGCAGGCTAACCATTTCGTCGCAGCGCCCCTACGAGCTCGAGCGCTGGCTATGCGGGGCGGAGCGGAAGACCGCGGCGTTCACGACCAGCGTCCACATTGCGCCGAGCAGCGTTCCGGCCGCGACATCGGTTGGATAGTGGACGCCTAGATATACGCGCGAGGCAGCGGTCCCAACGATGAGCACGCTGATTAGCAGCGTCACGGAGATCGCCATCTTGGGTGGAGGGCTTCGGATCAGGAACGCAATCAGCAGCCCGCCGAAGAACGCCGACGACAGCGCCCCGGGGAACCACACGAGCCCCCATGGTCGCGCGTGCTGACTCGTCGTAGCGTTGTCGGTACGTGTACTGCCGCGAACATCCTCAGGCTGCTCATGTCGCCACCTTCCACTCCGGCTCCTGGCCACCGGCCGTACGGCGGGTAGCGCTGAGCCCTATCGGCCGATGAGTATTGCGAGCTACGCGATCCTGTACATCGGTCTCGGGCCTCCTGGGGTCGGCGTCCCGATCCTCGTGTTCGGCGCGTACGCCATCGCACGCGCCGCGCTCGGGCGGCTTTCCGCCGGTCGAGGCGTCACCGCGTTACTCGCGGTCGCGCTCGCGGCGCGTCGTCGTGCTTCGACCTCGCCAAAAGCGAATCCTCGCCGCGTTGCGGAGCCGCGGCGACGGCCCCGGCCTCTCGTGCCGCGCAGTAGCTCGAGCTCAGCCGACGATCACCTTCCCGATGACACCGGTTCCCGAGAGGAGGCCAAGCAGCGTCAGCGTGGCAGTCGCAGCGCCAGCGCTAGCCACCCACCACCTCCGCGGACGCCTAGAGCCCAACGCGATGCAGCCGAGCGCGGCGAACGCCAATCCTTCCAGGAGGAACCACGGCTCGTTGCCGAGTAGATCCTGTAGGTCGGCGACTCGACGGTCCACCGAGGCCCACATCGGGGGGTAGTGGATGTGCAGCAGTCCGGCCAGGCTCAGCCCTCGTTGGGCCATGTCGATAAGGGCGTGCATGCAGCAGCCGACCGTGACCAGCCGGATTGTCCCTGGTAACTGCGCGGTGCCGCCCGCGGCGTAGTACCCCCGGTAGGCGGCGTAGGAGAGGGCCCAGACCGCCGCCGCGATGCTCAGCGGGATCAATAGCCGATGGCGGCCCTCCCTCTTCGGAAACGGGACGCGTCCGATGTGCCGATGCCGGCAGTGGTGCGCCTACGGGTCGGGCCGGGGGTGCGGGTGACGCTCGTCGTCGACAAGGTGCTAGTGACCTGTGGCGGTCGTGATCGGTACCGCTAAGTGTCCGGAGTCGTCCTTCGCGTGGGCGAACTTCCTAGTCTCCAGAACAGCCATAGCTCGAATCCCGCTAGAACGAACATTGCGAGGACGACGAGCGCAACCTTGAGCACCATCGGCACATCACCCCGCCTTCGAGCGTTTCACCGAGATCGCAGTTCACATAGTCGGGCACTTCACGTGGTCCTTTTTCGATGCGGTGGTCGGCGAGCCGAGGCTCGCCGACCACCGCCAACGGTCCGCCGCGCAAGACACCGGTCAGTCAATTAGCGCTGGTTGACTCGAGCTCACGGGTGCTCGGTTGACGGTGATCACAGTGTCACATCCGCGGAGCGAACTCGAAATGGGTGAAGAGCCCCACATCCGATGATTGCAAGCACCACTCGCGTGGCGTCCCTGCCGGCATCGATGGCACAGGGATGGCGTGCGATCGCATTGGGTACGGCGCTCGCTGAACCGTGGTCTGCGGCGCTCGCCGTGTGTCGATCCGGATCATTGAGCGACCTCATGGTGCTCGGCCTCTGGTGGTTGAGCATGGCCCTCCTGGCGTGGTCGCGGAATCGTGGCGAGGCCCGTTTCTCCCTCCGAGCGGCCGGCACGTTTCGCGCTGTAGAGCGCTTGGTCGGCGACCGCGAGAGCCTGATCGGGCGAGCTTTGACCATCCCACTCGGCAATCCCCACCGAGAACCTCGCCGGCGGGCAGCTCTCATCCATCCGCGCGACCAGTGTCTCGGCCTGCTCGGCGTCGCAGGCGGGCAGCAGCAGCCCGAATTCGTCGCCGCCCCAGCGCGCCAGCACGTCCGTGTCCCTGAGCTCGCGGCGCCAGGCTTCCGCGGCCTGCACCAGCAGCTGGTCGCCCGCCAGGTGCCCGTGCGTGTCGTTGTATCCCTTGAATCCGTCCAGGTCGAGCAGGGCCATCGTCAGCGGCTGTCCCGAACGGCGGGCCGCGGCGAGCTCGTGCTGGAACATCTCACTCCACGCCCTCCGGTTGGGCAGTCCGGTCAGCTCATCGGTGCGCGCGAGTTCCTCGAGCCTAGCTACCAGAGCTCTGTTGCGGTCGACGAGCTGCCTGCCGCTGATTCCGATGGCCGCCGAAAGGAGCACGTACAGGACCGCAGCCCGCCATTCGCCGGCGGGTTGGTCCGGTGCCACAGCGAGCACCTCGGGGAGCAGGTAGACGGCAGCCACTCCCGCCACCGCGGCGGCAAGCTCCGCCCGTCCGGCGCGCAGCGAGGCCCAGAGCACCGGTAGGAGAACGAGCGGCCCGAACCCGGCGGCTGCTGCGGCTCCGTCTCGAAGCAGCGCGACCGAGCACAGGTAGCACGCGATACCGAGGACGCCCGCGAACCGCGATCGCACGTATCGGAGTGGGCCGCCGAACGCGAGCGTGAGGCCTAGTGCGAGCTGCAGCGCCAAGCCGACCGCGATCTCTGTCCAGTTGAGCACGCCACCCAGGGGAAGAAGCGCCAACACCACGGCGTAGCACGCCCAATAGACGGCCGCCAGAGAGACACTGCGCCCGCGCAATCCAGTGAGAAGCGGCCCGGAACGAGGACGACGCACGAGGATCGAGAGCGAGTAGCTCATGCGATGGCGCTGTTTCGGGTTTCATCGGCCGCCCGCTCGCGACTGGAGCTCACGACAGCCCACAGGTGCGACCCGACGATCGCGATCAGAACGAGGCATGAGAAAGAGATGTTGAGGGCGATCAGGTGCGATGGCATAGGGATTCCTTTCGTAGTTCGGACGTCGAGGGCTGGCTTCGGCGCGGGGCTTCAGCGCGACTGGACGGTGGCCGAGGTGGCGAGCACATGCCCGCTCGCGTCGAGTGCTTGGACGGCGACGTATCGCTTCGTGCTCGCCTGGATCACCGTTTCGAAGCCATCCTTCACCGCCGTGACGACCGGCCCCAGCGTGTCGGCACGCTCGCCGGTCAAGACCCGCCATGACTTGACATTCGTGGCGCCGTTCCAGCTCGCGTACACCGTGGAGCTCGCCCCGCTAGCCGTCGCGCTAACCGCAGGTCTGGTGTCGGGCGTGCCGGTCCAGGGCAGCAGGTAGGCGCGATAGTGCGCCGTCGCGGGTACGAACCGTCCCTCGAGCACCGGCTGTCCGTGGGAGTCGAACTCGGCGAAGTAGGGCTGCTGGCCCCAACCAAGGAATGAGCCGCCGCCAGGAAGCCGCTGCTGGTTGCCCTCGAAGTCGGCCGGCGGCAGCGATGAGCTCCGCTGGTCCGTGAGCCTGGTCGCCGTCATATGCCTGAAGTCGAGCGACAGCGTCAGCCCCGGGTCTGCCGTGGGTGCGGGGTGGTCCGCCCCCGTTGTCGAACAGGGTGATCACCCGGTCGCCGGTCGCCCGGATTCGTACGTCGTGCTGGAACGCGAATGACGTGTCGGGTCCCATCGTGAAGCTCGAGTGCTTGCCGCCAAGGGTCCAGATGACCCGTCCGGTCTGTCGGTCGACCTTGTATGCCGCTGATGTGTTGCGGGCAGAGATCAGCAGGTCCCCGTCGCGATCCTCCTCGATCGAATTGACGTGGAAATGGTCGAGCGGAGCTCCAGCCTGCTTCGGCGGCGCGGTCTGGGTGTCGCCGAGCGCGACATGGTCGAGGCTGTCCCACTGGAACAGCAGCAGCCCCGTCTTGACGTCGATCTCCTGGACAACCGAGTCCATCACGACCTGTCGCTTGGCCCCATGAATCGAGGAGGCATCCCACCACACCGGGTAGTAGGCGGTGATCAGCGCTGTTCCCCGTGGCGTCAGCGTGAATTCGTGCAGGTCGGCGCTCAGCCCGTTGGCGGCGCGCACGGTTGCGATCTGTCGGTAGGAGCTGTCGACGATCACGCCCTCGCCGACGCCGGCGCCGGCTCCCAGGTACCCCTGCCACCACGTGAGCACGGGCTTACCTTGATATCGCTGGACTCTGAAGTCAGTCGCCAGGGTCCTGCCTCCCAGCGGCTTGAACCACACGAGCTGGCCGTGCTGATCGACGATCATCGGCCCGTTCTGGAGCGGGCCCTGCTGGGGCGCGAGGAAGATGTCGCCGGGCGCCGACCCGCCGGCGTGGTGGGTCACCGTGACCGCGGCCGGAGCCAGCCCGGCTCGGTGTGGAACCGATGCACGTCACCGTCCGTGCGCGGCGCAGGAGGTAACGGCTGGTATTGGATCGTGCCTGCGGGCTCGGCGACCCGGAACAGGTATGCCCCGTGAGTTGCGCCCGGCACGTTCAGCGAGGTGTTCACCGTGACCGTCTCGCCGGGCTGGAACGGCTTGTCCGGTACGAAGCTCGCGCCGTGCCCGTCTGAGTCCGCGCGCATCTTGCCCGTGTGGGGGCCGGTGCTCGAGCCGCTCACGCCGAGCTTGCCCACGTCGCGCGCGCTGACGCCACGGAACGCAAGCTGCACTCCCGGTGGAGCCACGCGGCTGCCGGCTATCGGGTAGACACTGACCCGACCCGGGGCGGCGAACGCGCCGGCCAGCGCGGCAGCGCTACCGGCGGCGCACGCGATGACGACCAGCAGGATCGTAACGCGCCTCGGAGCGTGGCTCTTGGAGGACAGGATTCGATTGCGCGGCATGTGGCGGCTCATACAGGTCGAGCATCGCAACGTCGAGCGGGCGGCGAAATGGGCAGAACCATGCATCTCAGCTCGAGCCAAATGGCCAGGATCCCGCTCGGCGTGAGCGGGCTCCCGGACCGGCTCGAGCCAGTCCGAGACGAGTCCGCCGTGGCCGAACCGTCGCCGTTCCAGAGTCCTCGTCGGCGTGGAGGGCACATTCACGATCTGCTCGTTCTGGCTGGTGGTCGACGCTCACGGAGATTGGCGAGCTGGCGCGGGCGCGCTGTGCGAGAAGCTCCTCTCCTATGCCAGCCCGCTCGACCTGTACGCCGACGAGATCGATCCGCACACCGGCCGGCAGCTGGGGAACTTTGATGTCCTCCGGGCCCTTCTGGAGCGCCTCCGGCCACCGCTCGGGGGCGAGCTGCCGGGTGATCAATCGGGCAAGACCGTCCTTGGCGGCCTGCGCTAACGCGAACGCAGCCTGCTCGTACTGCCCGCGGCGTCGGACAAGATGCACGTTTCGCCCCATATCTGCGCTTCGGCCCATGCGTGACCATCACAGTGTCGAGACACGTCGAAGTGGCCGGTCTCGACAGCGTGCATCGTCTCAAACGCCGCACGCGTCAATACAGACAGAGCGACAGATAGGGGCGAACGTGAAACCGAACCTCGCCGCGCGGGCGGGCCGATGGAGCGCCGCGCACTGGAAGACGGCCACCTTCGGCTGGATCGCGCTGGTGGCCGTCGTCGCCGTCCTCGGGACAGCGGCCGGAACCAACAAGCTGACCGAGGATCAGCAAGGAACCGGCGAGACCGCGACCGCGCAGCAGATGCTGGCAGACGCGGGCTTCAAGCGGCCAGCCGGCGAGAGCGTGCTGATCCAGTCCCCGTCGCTCAACGCATCCGACCCGCGGTTTCACGCCGCCGTCGCCGCGGTGACCACAAAGCTGGGGGCGCGCTCCGAGGTAGCCAACATCCGCTCGCCCTACCAGGCGGGTGCAGCCGGCGCAGTCAGCAACGACGGGCACTCGGCGCTGATCGAGTTCGACATGGTGGGAGCGGCGGACAAGGCGAAGGACCACGTCCAGCCGGTGATCGACGCGGTCGACGCGGCGCAGAAGGACTACCCCAGCTTCACGATCGCCCAGTTCGGTCCGGCGAGCGCGCAGCACGCGCTCGACAACACCGTCGGCAAGGACTTCAAGCACGCCGAGCAGCTCTCACTGCCGATCATCTTCGTGGTCCTGCTCGTCGCCTTCGGCGCGTTCGTCGCCGCCGGCGTGCCGCTGCTGCTGGGATTCTCGGCCGTGCTCGGCGCGATCGGGCTCAGCGCCCTGATCAGCCATTTCGTGCCGGCCACCGACGTCACCGCCTCGGTGATCCTCCTGATGGGAATGGCGGTGGGGGTCGACTACGCGCTCTTCTACCTCAAGCGTGAGCGGGAGGAGCGGGCGGCCGGACATGCAGACGGCGCCGCCCTGCAGCGCGCCGCCGCCACCTCCGGCCAGGCCGTGTTGATCTCCGGCGCGACGGTGATGATCGCGATGGCGGGGATGATCCTGGCGGGCTCGAACGTATTCACCTCGATCGGGATCGGCGCGATGGTCGTGGTGTTCCTGGCGATGATCGGGTCGGTGACCGTACTGCCGGCGGTGCTGGGCAAGCTCGGCAGGCGCGCCGACCGCGGCGTGCTCGCCGTTGCCGCCGCCGCATTGGCGCGACTCGGGCGCCGCCTTGGGCACAACTCCGCACGGCTGGCCCGCCTCAAGGAGCGCCGCACCCTGCTCGAGCGCATCAAGGGCGATCGGCAGGAATCCCGGCTGTGGGGATTCGTGCTGCGACCGGCGATGCGCGTTCCGGTCCTTACCGCGGTCGTCTCGGCGACGCTGCTGGTCGTGCTCGCGCTGCCCGGGCTCGGGATGCACACGAGGTTCTCCTCGTTCGCCGATCTCCCCAAGGACATGAAGATCGTGCAGAGCTACGAGGCCATTCGGCAGGCCTTCCCCGGCACGCCGGCGCCCGCCCAGGTGGTGATCAAGGCCCCCGACGTCACCTCGCCCCAGGTGCAGGGAGGGATCGCCCAGCTCAAGCGCGAGGCGCTCGCGACCGGCGTCATGCACGACCCGATCGAGATCGCCGTGAGCGCGGACAAGACGGTCGCGCGGGTCGCGGTCCCGCTCGCCGGCGACGGGAGCAACAGCACCTCGACCAACGCGCTCAAGGAGCTGCGCGACCAGGTGATCCCAGCGACGATCGGCGCGGTCAGCGGGATCCAGGCGGCGGTCACTGGCGATACCGCCGCGACCGTCGACTTCAACCAGACGATGAAGTCGCACGCCCCGCTGGTGTTCGGCTTCGTGCTCGGCCTAGCTTTCCTGCTGCTGCTGCTCACCTTCCGCTCGATCGTCATCCCGCTGAAGGCGATCGTGCTGAACCTGCTGTCGGTCGGCGCCGCCTATGGGGTGCTGGTGTGGATCTTCCAGCAGGGACACCTCGAGGGCCTGCTCGGCTTCCACTCGAACGGCGCCATCATCACCTGGCTGCCGCTGTTCCTGTTCGCCGTGCTGTTCGGGCTCTCGATGGACTACCACGTGTTCATCCTCACCCGGATCAAGGAGCTCGTGGACCGCGGACTGGCGACCGACGAAGCGGTCGAACGAGGGATCCGCCGAACCGCCTCCACCGTCACCAGTGCCGCCGTGGTGATGATCGCCGTGTTCGCGATCTTCGCCTCGCTCTCGACCCTGGACATGAAGCAGCTCGGCGTCGGTCTCGCGGTAGCGGTCCTGATCGACGCCACGATCATCCGCGGGCTGCTGCTGCCGGCGACGATGAAGCTGCTCGGACGGTGGAACTGGTACCTCCCCACCTGGCTCGAGTGGCTGCCGCGCATAAACGTCGAAGCCGAGCAACGCCGCCTCTCGCACCCGTCTGCATCCGCCCGGGAACCGGCTCATGCAACCGCCGGTCACATCGCGGACTGACGCGCCGTCGGAGCGAACAGTGACGTCCTGGCGTGGCGGCGCGTGGCATCGGCGAGAAGCATCTCAGACAGGCCCTTGCCCAGCAGAGGATCAGGGTGATTCGCAAGATGGGTGCTGGACCCCATATCGCTGAGGCCGACGGCGCGTAGCTTCCTCGTCGAGCATCTGCCAGCCCCGAGTCGGTGATCGGCGCCAGCTCGCGGCGCGGGTGATTCATGGCAACCCCTCCCTCAGACTTCCGATCCTCAGCGACCCATCACTCGGGCCAACCCCAGCTCGGTGCGCAACGTCGGACTCAGACGCCGCAGGGTCAGCGGGAGCCGGTGGATCATCGAGGAACTCGACGGTCGGAACGAAGAACAGGTTGCCGGTGACCGCGGTGGAGAAGTCGAGGATCCGATCAGTGTTGCCCGGCGGCTTGCCGATGAACATGTTCACAAGCATCTGCTCGATCACGTCCGGGCTGCGCGCGTAGGCGATGTAGTAGGTGCCGAACTCCCCGACCCCGACGCGACCGAACGGCATGTTGAAGCGCACGATCTGCCGCTGCTCGCCCTGCTCGTCCACGATCGTGTTCAGCGCCAGGTGCGAGTCGGCCGGCTTCAACTCGTCGGGAAACTCCACGTCGTTGAGCTTCGTGCGACCGAACGCTCGCTCCTGCTCCTCGACGGAAAGCGCATTCCAGCCCTCGAGGTCGTGCAGGTACTTCTGAACGACCACGTAGCTCCCGCCCGCGAACTCCGGCTCCTCGCCGCCCTCAATCAGAACTGCCGTCCGAGCCGCCGCCCCCTCTGGGTTCTCGGTGCCGTCGACGAATCCGAGCAGGTCGCGCTCGTCGAAGGACCTGAACCCGTGCACCTCGTCGACCACCCGCGCGTACGGTTTGAGCCGTTCGGTCAGCAGTTGCGCGAGCTCGAAGCACAGGTCCAGCCGGTGCGCCCGGATGTGGAAGAGCAGATCGCCCGGCGTCGCGGGCGCCGCGTGCCGCGGGCCGTTCAACTCACGAAACGGGTGTAGCTCGGCCGGGCGGGGATCGCCGAACAACCGATCCCAGACCGCGGCGCCGATCCCTACCACGCACGTCAACTGCCCCTCGGGGATTCGGAACCCGACTGAGCGCTTGAGTCCGCTGACCTCCGACACCACCGCGCGGACAGCGTCTTCGGCCCCCGGGTTGACGGCTAGCGTGAGGAAGATCGCCGCCTCAGTGATTGGGGTTAGGAGCGGCTGGGGCTCACGATCGGCTTTGTCGCTCACGGGCTCGCGAGCCTATCGAGGTCGTGGGCGTCCATACAGCCGTTCCTGTAGGCCGTTTCCGGTTTGGGGCCAAGCATCGACGGAGCAGTCGCTTGAAGCGGCTCGAAGATGCCCTAGAGACTGCCCGAGGACCGACAGATAGACGACCCAGAAGGAGCAGGACGATGGCTAGGCGGTCGGTATCGATCTCGGGACCACCGCAAGGTCCGAGATCGGCAGCCTGCGGTAGCGCGCCGGTGGCGATGATCACCGCGCGGCCGGTCAGCGACTCGCCGTCGGCAAGCTCGACGCAGAACGTGCCGTCGCCGGCCCGGAGGCGCATTGCCTCCGCGGGCACGGTGATGCGTGCCCGCGCTCCCGCGCCGAGCACCGGCACCGACAGCCGCGGGATCTCGAGTGGCGGACGGGATTGCTCTGGGGACGCCGGCCGACGCCGGCGCGCCGGCCGCGGAGCTCATGCGGTTCATCGAGAGCACCGAGCCGTGTGGAGCAGCGGAACGCTGTACGACAAGGTCGTGAGCGTGTTCACCGACGAACCCGAGGACATGGCGCCGGACTCGTGCTCCACCCCATCTACGATGCCTTCTACAAGTGGGGCCAATCCGATGAGTGGAAGGATCAGCGATGCCTAACACGCTAGACGGCAAGCTCGGCTTCGGACTGGGCATCCGACGGGTCGCGCTTCGACCTGCGCATCCGGGCGGTCGTCGAGGGTCCCGCGGTATTTGCGCAGGTGCGGCTCGAGACGCGCCTGCGCGACGGGAAGATCGAGGTCGGGCTCCCGAGCGCGCCCGACGCCGAAATGCCCGAGCTCAACACGTTTGACGCCACAAAGCAACTGCGCTGAGCGCGACGGATGAGCCTCGACATCTGCACGAAGCGCATCTACGACCCGGCCGAGCCGGACGATGGCTACCGCGTCCTGACCGACCACATATGGCCGCGAGGCGTCTCGCGCGAGCGCGCCCGGCTGGACGAGTGGGACCGTGAGCTCGCCCCCAGCGACGGGCTGCGGCGCTGGTTCAATCACATCCCCGACCGCTTCGAGCAGTTCCGCTCCCGGTATCGCGCGGAGCTCTCGGCGCATCGCGGCAAGCTCGAGGAGCTGCGGTCCCGCGCGCGAGGACACCGGCTCACGATCGTCTACGCGGCGCGGGACCGCGAGCACAACAACGCCGTCGTGCTTGCCGAGCTGCTCCGCGAAGGGTGAGGTCGCATGGGCTACGGTTACTGAGCGATGGCTTCGATCTACACCCGCATCATCCAGCGCGACATCCCGGCCCACATCTTGCGCGAGGACGACGACTTCCTGGCCTTCCTCGATGTCCGTCCGATTCGCGAGGGGCACAGCCTGGTGATCCCGAAGGCCGAGGTCCCGGACATGTTCGACCTGTCCGAGCCGTTGCTGGCGGGGCTGCTGCCGTTCGCGAGGCCGGTCGCCAAGGCGATCCAACAGGTGACCGGAGCCGCGCGGGTGGGCATCGCCGTGGTCGGTCTCGAGGTCCCGCATGCGCACGTTCATCTGGTGCCGATCGACGGGATCTACGACATCGACTTCCGTCGCGCCGCTCCGGCGGAGGACGAGCAGCTCGCGGCGATCGCCGAGCGCATTCGGTCGTCGATGGCCAGCTGAGCCGACGACGCTTCGCACTCCCTGAAGTCACCGATGGTCGACGCCCTACCGATCCTGGTCGGCGGCGCTCTCCTCGCCGTGGCCGTGGTGGCGTCGGTGATCGCGGGGCGGCTGCGCGTGCCCGGGCTGCTGCCCACGCTGCTCACGGCGCGCACGCTGGAGGGCGAGGCCGGCTTCAACGACCCGATCGCGGTGCTCCTGGTGCTGAGCCTCATCCTCTGCGATTCGGCCCGGCCGCTTCGGCAATAGCAAAAGCTATGAACCAGAGACGTAGCAGAGAAACCACCAAAGAGAAACCATGGCAGAGAAGACCAAAACAAAACACGTCAAGATCGCCGGCCAGCCGTTCGAGCTGCGAGACATCGACGTCGTGCGGGCGGCCCGACGGATTGATCCGGAGCCGATCAAGAGCCACTTCGTCGTCGTCGACAACCGCCGGTTCCCCCCCAAACAGGTCCTCAGCGAGCTCACAGGCCTCGATAGAGCTGACTTCACCACTCACCAAGCAAGGCGCACGCTCGTCCGGCTCGGATTCCCGGCTGGCCGACGCGCCACCGCCGCGAGCGGGGCCGCTCTTACGCACCGGCGGCAGCACGCCGAGGACCGTCTCGCCGAGCGCTTGCGGCCGCTCGCGGGTCAATGGGTAGCGATCAAGGACGGTGACATCCTCCACGCAGCGGACTCACCGCACGGCCTCGTTCGTTGGCTCGCTCGGCACGGTCAGCGGACTGACAGCATGTTTCGTGTGCCCGAGGACGCCGCCGCAGCCACCGGAATCGCGCCATTGTGAGATTTCACTTTCGCGAGATTCCAGATCCGGTATCTGCCCTCATCCGCCCTCGGCCCATCATCGACGTCGTAGTCGAAGGACTGGAGATCGCCCCTCAAGCGTGCTTGTTGGACAGCGGTGCAACCGCGGTGCGCCTAGGGATGTACGTCGCCGAGCTCTGCGGCCTCGACCTCACTCGCGCCGATCGCTCGCAAGTTGCCGTCGGCGGCGCGACCGTCGATGCCTACCTGTCCGAAGCCTCCCTAACTGTCACCGATGGCCATGAGGAGTACTCGTGGCTCGCGCCGGTCTGGTTCTGCGACCCCTGGACACCCGCGTTTGGCCTGCTGAGGCTAACCGGTTTCTTTGACCAATTCCGGGTCGCCATCGCCGCTCACGACGAGTGGCTCGATCTAGCACCGATCAACACCTGAGCGCCTTGACCGAGATCCCTCCCCACATGATCGGGACGCGGCATGGCCGCGGCCGGAACGCCGATGAGACTAGCCGCCGCGCGCATCCGCTCGCCCCATACAGCGCCCAGCGCAACGGCGCGGAGCGTTGTCGGGCGAGAGAAAGCTTCGTACGAGCGGTGCGAACGCCGCCGCCCGCCGGGACTGACGTCAAGCGAGCAGCGCTTCGTGAAGCTCGTCCGTGAAGGCCGCCTGCGGGTAGTCGGTCGGGACCGATGAAACATCGCGCCGAGGGCCGTTTGAACGTCCTCTCGGCCGTCTCGTGAGGCCTCGTAGAAGCGGCCCCGCCGGGCGCGACCAGCGTCGGTGAAGGTTGTCGTCAACGCGGCAAGCGTCTTGGCGAGCTCGTCGGGGTCGCCGTAATCGGCCTGCTGGCGCTGGCGTTTATCGCGGCGGCCTACGCGTTGCGACCGCTCGGTAGCCTTCAGGGGCGGTCTCTGGCGACCGGTGGCAGCCGTCCCGGGCGTGTTCGGCCGCGACAGGCGCATGCGCAGCTCAGATCTTGCGACGGACAGTCGTGCTGCGCGGGCGGCGGTCCACGCGTCCGTCCCTCCGCTCGTATCCGGCCCCTCGCGAGATTTCGAGCGCGACGATCCAGGTGGACACGAACGGGGATAGGCGGGAGAATGCCGATTCGGCCACTGCCTCGAGCACGTGTGGGGGCGGAGGAAGGACAACTGAGTCGGGTTGCTGGTGGATTCGCCGTACGGGCATGAATCGGTATCACTTGCGGCCGCGCTGTCGGTCCAGTTGTTCAGCGCGTCGGAAGACGACGCACGGCGCGTTGCTCTCACGGCCGGCATGGCGACCGTCGGCCTCCCCGACATCCTGTGCCTGTCCTCCACAGAGGCGTCGGCGTACCGGCTCGTGGATGCGGATCTGAACGCGCTGCTGCTGAGCGTGGCCGAGCGCTTGCGTGCGAATCAGCTCGAGCTCGGCGTTCCGTTCACCCAGCACTGGGACCGGGGTGCGACGCTCGCCAGGATCACCGTGACAGAGGCGCACCGCGGGTGGGCCGACAGCCTGGGACGCCCGGGCGAGCCGCTCCTGCAGGTGACCTGGGACACCACGCCCGATCCACACGGGTCCGGGATGGAAGCGGCCGGACGTCTGGTGGCGCTGTGGACGAACGAGTTTCCGAACGTGGAGCTGCCCGCCCTTCCACCGCACGTGCATCCGTTCGGGTTGACGACGCCGCTCGTCCTCGGCCTGCGGCACGCGGTGAGCGTGGCGCGGCCTGTTCAGCTGGGCATGACGGTCGCGCTCACCACCGTGGGTGACGGCTGGCTTTCCGACCTCTTCGCGCGCCTCGACGAGACGCTCCCCGCCGCCCGCGACACGCTCGACGCAGCGTGGTCCGCGGGAATGGAGGATTCCCGGCGCTTCGCTGGTCTCGATGTTGGCGGACAGGCGCTTCCGCCGACCGCGACGAGCCTGGTATGGCCCCTCGCCGCCGGGTACGCCGCCTGGGCCGCGGCCGACCGGATCGCCGAAGCGCAGTTCTGGTCTCTGTTCGGCCCGTTGGAGATCGCAGTCGCGCAAGCCGCCTCCTTCGATCGCCTTCTCGCTGCCTCGCCCCAGGCGGCTCGCCTATTCGAGTGGCAGAGCCGACTCTCATTCGAGCAGGCGATCGATCTCGGCCAACGTGCCCGAGAGGGCGGCCATGGTCCGACGAACCACCACGTGGCCTGGGCCAGGGTGCAGGGTTTGCGCCATGTCGCGGCCACTGGGCTTGGCGCGGTCAGCGGCAACGACGTCCTGCTCCACCTGGTCGCAGAGCTGGAGGCTGGCGAGCACTCCACGGGCGAGGCGGCGATCTGTCTGATCGCGGATGCCATCCTCGCCGCCGCACTCCGTGACATCGGCGGGTCATTCGCCGATGCACGGGAGCTCGCGAATCAGCTCGACGACTGTTTTCGCACGCTGACCGCAGGCTGAGCCGGAGCCGACTCGAGGCGAGCGTCGGCCGTCCTCATGGAGCCGGACGACGGCGAGGGGCGGAGCGGCGTAGGAGCGCCGCTCGGATCGACCACTGGGTGCGTTTTCGCGGCGGATCGCCAGGGGATGGGACGGCTACGGTCGGCGGTGCCGTCCTCGCGTACGTTCGCTTGATTGCGTTGTCAGCCTCGTCGTACTCAACGATCTCGATCGCGTCGGCGAAGCGCTGCGCGCTCGGCGTGCCGTCGTGGAAGAAATAGGCAATCGCGTACGCGCCTCCAGCCGGCGTGGGGCCTTCGGTGCGGCGGCTCGTCTCGTGATCGGACGGAGGGTCCTCGTCCTCGCGATCCAACTCGGGCGTTTCCTCGCGTGTCTCGAAGCCCCTGCGCCGCAACGCCGCCACCAGTTCCTGTGCGGACTCGGAATCGTCTGCGGCCTCGCGGAACTCGTGCTCGACGTCCGGGACAAAGAACGAGATGGTGTAGTTCCGGAATGGTGGCGGGGCCTGGACCGGCGAAGGCAAAGCACGACTCACGGTGCGCCCGGGACGTGCCGAGACCCTGGCCACTGCATGGCCGTCAGCGAGGATCGTCCAGCGCTCGTACATGCAGATGGCCGCCCGTCCCGCCGAGGTCAGAACCGCCGCTCATCGGCTCGCGTGAGGATCGTCGGGTCACAGTCCGCGAACACCGGACGGCGTGTCGTGAGGTCCACAAAGAGCAGCCCGGTCTCGGGCAGCGCCTGGATCACGTGCGCCTCAGCGATCGGTCTGTCCATCACCTGCTCGGTCTCTGACGCCGTGAAGCTCTGACCCTGCGAGACGTTTGTGGACGTGCCGCTCGAGCGTCCGGAGCTCTCGCCGACCGTCGTCCCGAAGTCGGGCCCCCGCGAGGTGCTGCGACCGGATTCCTGACCCTGGTTCGTCCCGTGTGCCCGCTCGTAGTTCTCGCTTCGGCTCTTGGTGACCTGGCTGACCACGAAGTCGAACTTGGTCCCGATCTGCTTCGACGCCTGCTCGGCCTCGCGGTAATCGGTGAGGCGCATAAAGCAGACCGCCGCCTTGGAGGCGCCGAGCGCATCGAGCGCGTCGTCGCGGAGATGGGCGAAGACCAGCACGAGCTGGAGTGAGCCCTCCTCGGCGAGATCCGAGAGCGAATCGATCAGGCGACGACCCAACCGGTCTGCGCCGAGGACGACGAGCATCTCGCGCTGCCCGCCCGGTTGAACGCGTCGGCGCACGGCACGCCGGATCACCGCCGCGACGAGCAGGCGTGCGTTGAACTCGGCGTCGAGCCGGTCCGGCGTGCGCTCGGCCTGCAGCACCCGCAGATCGATTGGCACATCGTCGCGCTCCGGCGGCGCATGGCGAGCTGCTCGCTCGAGCGCGACGAAGTCATCCAGGGCGTGCGCGAGGCGCACCGCCCGCTGCATGACGTCGGTGTGCTGGCGCCGGTACTCGCCGACCAGACTCGAAAGCCGCTGGTACTGGTCCGCGCGGAGCACGTCGCCCCGCTGGGGTGGCCCGGCCTCGCGCAACAACACACGCAGTCCCGCCTGGAGCCGTTCGCAGGTCAGCTCGTCCTGCAGCGCTCCGACGACCTCGCGCAGCAGGGCTCGGTCCTCCCGCGCCTCGGCCGACGCTGCGGGGTCGTCTGGATAGATCACGTCAACGAGGAAGTCGATCAGCTGCTCCCGTCCGACGAAGCCGAACAGGTCGAGCCCGGCGGCCTTGGGACTGACCGTGTCGAAGCGCACCCGATAGCCGGACTTCTTCGCGAGCTTCCTCAGTGAGTCGGTGACCGCACGCTCGGACAGGTTGACGATCGTCATGGACGAGCCCGAGCCGAGAACCGAGCCACCGAGCGTGGTCAGGAGCGCGTGCCAGCCCGTCGTCGTCCCGCCGAACACGGCCGCCATCGCGTAGTCCTCCTGCGGCCGGCGGGGCGTCCACGTGGCAAGCGCGGTCGACTGACTGCCCAGCGCCTCCTCCTCCGCCTCGATCTGCTCCCGCCACCGCTGGTAGGCGACGGCGTGATCCTCGCCCGGCCGGGGAGTCGGCGGCGAGTTGCGCAGGTCGCTCGGCTTGTACTCGGGTGGGACGTCGAGGGCCCAGCCCCAGCGCTCCGCCGGAGCGAACAGCGCGCTTGCTGCCTCCGAGGGATAAGGCCGGCTTCGCCCCAGGACCTCCGCCATCGAATGCCGATCCTACTACCAACGCTTCCTAAAACCGTCTAAGCTTGTGACAACCGGTACACGAGGGGCGATGAGCGAATCGGACCAGGGCAGGCTGGCGGGGACCCCGGAACCTCCCGCAGGGAGCGGAGCGTCCGCGCGCGCGGAGCACGCCGCGTCAACATCGGCACCGCAGGCGGCTTCGGATCCGCAGGTTCCAGCACGAGCCGATCCGGCTGCGCCGGCGCCACCCGCGCCAGCGGCCGGCTTGGTCGACGAGCTTGCAGGCACCGTGGCGCGTCTGGTGGACGAGGTCGGCCGCGTGGGCAAACGCGTGGAGGAACTGGCGCGGCTCGACGCACGGCGTGAGGAGCTGATCGACCGCCTGCACGCCGACAACCAGCGGCTGCGTGCGGGCGAGGTGGCACAGGCGATCGCTCCCGTCCTGCGCGAGCTTATGCGCAGCTACGACCTCGTGGTGAGTCTTCAGGGTGGCGAGGCGGGGCAAGGCTCCGAGCTCGCGCTCGTCCGCCGGCGCTTGCTCGACGGGCTCGAGCAGTTCGGTGTCCGCCCAGTCGACTGCCAACCGGGGAGCGAGTTCCAGTCCTCGCGCCACAGCGCGGTGCAAATGCTGGAGACGACCGACGCCGAGCTGGACATGCGGATCGCTCGGGCCCTTCGCGACGGGTTCGTGCAGGACGGCGAACGGGTCCTGCGTCCGGCCGACGTGGTCGTGTACCGCTACGCACCTGACCAGCACCGGCTCGCCGAGCCGCCCGCGGCGGACGTCGCGGCCACAACCACTGACCAGGAGTGATGGTGGATCAGATCATCTTCGGGATCGACCTGGGCACGACCTATTCATGCATCTCCTACGTGGACGAGTTCGGGCGGCCCGTCGTCGTCCGCAACAACGAGAACGAGTTCACGACGCCCTCGGTGGTCCTGTTTGAGAGCGCGACCAATCACGTGGTCGGGAAGCTCGCAAAGCGAACCGCGCGGGTGAAGCCGCTCGAAGACCTGCTCGCTCGTCAAGCGGAAGATGGGCGATCCCGACTGGGTGTTCAGCGCCCACGGCCAGGAGTACTCGGCACCCTCGGTCTCGTCGTTCATCCTCAAGGCGCTCGCTGCATACGCCGCCGCCGAGACGGGAGCCGAGGTGCGCCAGGTGGTGATCACGGTGCCCGCGTATTTCGGCGACGATCAGCGAAAGGCGACCAGGTACGCGGGTAAGCTGGCGGGGCTCGAAGTCGTCGACATCATCAACGAGCCGGTGGCCGCAGCCCTGAGCTACGGCTTCGCCCAAGCCGAGGCTGGGATCGGCGAGACCGTGCTCGTCTTCGACCTGGGCGGAGGCACGTTCGACACCACGGTGATCCAGATCTCGGAGATGAAGATCCGCACGGTCGCCACCGACGGCCACCGCGACCTCGGCGGCACGGATTGGGACCTGCTGCTCGCCAAGGAGGTCGCCCGGCGCTTCATGGACGAGGAGAACACCGAGGACCCGCTGGACGACGACTACGCCGCGCAGACGCTGTCCTCCGAGGTGGAGGAGCAGAAGCGTAGGCTCACCGATCTCGAGACCACCGAGTTCATGGTCTCCTACGACGGCTCCACTGCCGCGATCCCGATGACGCGCCAGGAGTTCGAGGAGCTGACAAGCGGACTGTTCGAGGAGACGGTCGATGTCACGCGCCGCGTGCTTGGTGCGGCCGCGGCCAAGGGCGTCGACAAGATCGACCAGATTCTGCTCGTGGGAGGGTCGAGCCGGATGCCGGCAATCAAGCGGCGGCTCGAGGAGGTGTTCGGAATCCCGTGCCGCCTGAAGGACCCGGACCTGGCCGTGGCCACGGGGGCCGCGCTGTACGCGCGCAAGAAGCTGATCGAGAACACCTTCGCCACCGAGCTCGAGGACTTCGTCCCCGACGGGGGTTCCATGTCCGAGGAGGTCACGACCGTCGCGCTCGAGACGACCGCGCTGAAGATGGGGATCTCCAAAGCCGAGGCCACCGCCATGGTCAAGACCGAGATCACCAACGTTTGCTCCAAGGCGTTCGGCGTTGGCGCGCTCAAGCGCCAGCCCAATGGGGACGTCGACATACGGGTCACCTTCCTTTGCCACCAGAACACCGACCTCCCGTACGAGGTGACCGAGCCCTTCGAGACGGCGCTCGACGATCAGAGACATATCCACGTCGTGGTCTACGAGCAGGCGGGCTCGGTCGAGTCCGACCTGCCGGACGACAACAAGGTGGTGATCGAGGGCGACATCAGCGACATTCCTCCAGGCCACCCTCGGGGTACGAGGGTGGACGTCACGCTGAAGATGGGCACCGATGGGACGATCTTCCTCTCCGCGCGCCATCCGGCCAAGAGCGAGCCGCTGACGCTCGACCTGCGCGGCCAGGGCGAGGATCCACAGCACCTCGCCAACGCGCAGGCGCTGGTCGAGGCCACGAGCAGGCGCGACTGAATGTCCGCCACGGGGACCCGGATCACCGAACGCGGCGAGTACTTGAAGCGCGTCCTCGCGCCCGCGGTCAAGGATGGATCGATCCCGGACATCTTCGCCCGCTACGCGCTCGCACCGACCGAGAACGACGCGACGGTGATCGCCCAGCAGCTCGACTTCGTGGTCAAGCTGTGGCGCAACACCACCGATCATGCCAAGTACGGCGAGCTCGTCCGTCGCCTGCTCAAAGAGCATCCCGAGTCAGAGCGCGTGCTGCGCGACGCCGCCGCCCGGGCGGCGGCTCGCCAGGCGGTCCTCGCCGGGCGGCGGGCCGCGGACCGTGCGGGCGAGGAGGAGTTCGCGGCGCTGATCGCAGACCTGCGCGACGGCAGCGGAGCGCTGCCGGAGTCCGCCCGTCAGCGGCTGCTCGACACTGGCACCGACCTCGGGCTGAGCTCAGCTCAGGTCACGTCCCACCTGCAGCGCGAGCGCTTTGTCGACGACATCGGTGCGAGCAGGCCAACGCTTGAGGAGGCGAAGTTCAGGGCGATCCAGGACAAGCTGAGGTCCCTGCGAACGCTCGCCGGAACCGGCGACGCCGGGCTCACCCTGTTCTCAGTCATCGGCGCTCCGGTCTCGGCGAACCGAGCCCAGTTGCAGGGAGCCTTCGCGACCGCGCAGCGCGAGAACGACAAGCGCAGGGTCAGCGACGAGAAGTCGGCGCGCAACCGGGTACTCACAGACGCGCGGCTCTACCTGGTCGAGTCCGATCCGGAGCTGTATCGGAACGCCCTCGTCAACTTTGTCAAGGAGCAATTGCGCGAGCGCATGCGGCGCCGACGCCAGGTGCAGGACGCGCTCGACGTGAAGGCGTTTCGCTCGTTCGTCGCCGACGCCGTGCGGCTCGGGCTGGACGAGCAGTGGGCACAGACTGCGGTGCGCGAGCTGGCCCGCACCGAGCGGATGCCGATCGAGCCCGAGCACGGACGACCGACCGACGGAGGCACGGCGCGCGCCACCCGCGCCCGCGCCGTTTCCTCGCCGCCCCCGTCAGGATGCCCCGCAGCCGCCCTCGCCTCCCTCACCGATCCCGTTCCCTTCGCCCCGCTCGCAGCAGGGGGCTCCGCGCCCGCCGGCGCCGCCGCCACCCCGGCCGCCGAGCCCGGTGACGAGTAGCTACGCGAACCAGACCGCGCCCACGCCGCCGCCCCCCGCGCCGGCGCCCAACTGGGGCGGTGGGCGCGCCCCCACCTATTCCGAGCGCGGCGGCCCGATCACGTTCCTGCGCCAGCGCGCCGCCTGGTGGTGGGTTCCCACGTTGATCCCGGTGTTCGGCACGCTGATCGCCTGGCTCTGGGCGTCCTTCGGCGCGCGCCGCTTTCGTTACGGATGGATGGCCGTCGGATGGCTGTTCTTCAACGTGGGCGCATCGGCAAGCCCCAAGGCCTCGCAGGACGGCGCATATCTCGTCTTTCTGTGGCTGCTGGGGATCGTCCTCGCGTGGAGGAAGCGGCACGTCATCCGGATGGAGATCGAAGCGCACTTCTGAGGCCGCGATGGGAAACGAAGTCTGGCAACTCGCCGGCAAGATCATCGGCACCAGCATCGCCAGGAAGCGGGCGAAGGAGATGGAGCACCTGCAGCGGCTCCAATCCCGTCCCCCTCCGTCCATGTTCCAGCCCGTGCGCCCGCCGCTCCCGGTGGAGGCTTGGCACTCAAGCTCGGTGGCCGCGTTCGGCTACCCATGGGGTTGGGAGGAGATCGATCTGGCGAGCGTCACGGGCGCCGACAAGAGCTTTGTGTGCTACGTGCATGCTCATCGCTCCGATGAGGGGGTGGCCAATCTCCAGGTCATGTGCCTGGACTCGTGCTCGCGGGAGGAGCTGCTCGATTCGGTGGCGAGCATGGAGAGCGAGGCGGCCGAGAAACTCGGCATGTCCCCGCACATGCCGATGGAGCTGCTCAAGATGGACGGCGAGCCGGCTGTTGCGGTTCACCTCGTCGGCCCAGCCCGCAATGGCCCCGGAACGGGGGCCGTGACGATGGTGTTCGCCACGCATCGGCGGCGCCTCTACCAGATCCAGCTGACGGCCCCCGAGCCGCACCATGCCGCCTATCTGCCGGTCCTGTGGACCGCGCTGGGCACCTGGAGCTGGCGGTGAGTGCGGTCAGCCGGACGGCCGTCCCGGGCGCCGGCGCCGGGCTCCTTCCGGCGCCCCTCTACCGGGTGCTGTCGGCTCCCCTTGTCGAGGAGGTCGACAAGGCGGTGGGCGGCCGCCCCGGCGTGCTCTCGGCACTCATCGGCGCGCACGTCTCGCAGAGCAAGATCGGCGTGTGCTGGCTGCGCAGCGGGCCGCATCGCCACGTCAACGTGCTGGTCGGACCCTCGGCCTTGAGCGGTCAGGAGAACGACGACGGTGAGGCCAGCCTGATCTTCCCGCCCGGAGCTGTCGGACGCCGCCTGCACTCCCACGAGCCGAGCTCCCTGATCGACCGGATCCCGATCTGGGTCGCATGTAGCGGCAGCTTCGATCCGCTCGACGAGGAATCGACCGACGGCGGCCAGCCGCTTCGGGGAGGCTCGCTCGAGCAGTGCTTCAGGCACCTATCACATGCGGCGATGGCCTGGCTGGTGGTGGCCGAGCCGATGCCGGCACCGCTGCTCGGGGAGATCATCGAGGAGCTCGCGTTTCGGCTGCCCGAGCTGCGCAACCGCGCGGAGAGCTCGGAGGCGAGCCGCATAGCGCTCGAACGCGACGAGGCGTGGTACCGGGAGCTCGAGCGGACGGCGCCGATCGGCCTGTGGCGGGTCAGGGCCCTGGCCGGCGGCGCCACCGAGCTCGACGCCCGGCGTGTCGCCACGCTCCTGTGCACCACCACCGACGTCCGCGCGCTCCCCTACCGGCTGAGGCCGGACGGCCCCGCGGGGTCTGTATCGGAGTTGCTCCGGCAGGACGGCTCAGGCTCGTTCATCGCCGGTCACGAGCTGCTCGCAGCCATCGCCCGCCCGCCGCAGGAGGAGATCCCCGGAGTACGGCTGGTCAAGCCACCCCCGTTCGACGTCACCTCTGAGGCGACAGGTCCGCTGCGGCTCGGCCAGACGCTCGATGAGGCGCTCCGGCCGTGCGGACGCCTCAGCGTCTCCACGGGCACGCTCAACCGTCACGCGTTTGTGTGCGGCGCCACAGGATCCGGCAAGTCGCAGACGGTCCGTACGCTGCTCGAGAGCGTGGCGCGCGCCGGAGGATTCCGTGGCTGGTGATCGAGCCCGCCAAGGCTGAGTACGGCGCCGGCATGGCCGGCCGGCTCGCCGACAAGGCGGGGTTGCGCTGATCCGAGCTGGTGACCCGAAGCTCATCCCTGGATCGATGAACCCGCTGGAGCCGGAGCCGGGCTTTCCGCTCCAGAGCCACGCCGACATGGTCAGGGCGCTATTCCTGGCCGCCTTCGACGCCGACGAGCCGTTCCCGCAGGTGCTCTCCTATGCGCTGACCCGCTGCTACGAAAGCTGCGGCTGGGACCTCACCCTGAGCCGGCCTTCGTCGAGCGTGGCTCGGCGGCGAGCCGCCGCGCTGGCCGACGCTACGAGACGTTCAGGACGCCGCCAAGCAGGTGGTGGCGGAGTCGGCTACGGCAAGGAGGTCACAGACAACATCCGGGGGTTCGTCGACGTACGCATCCGCAGCCTTCGAATGGGTAGTCCCGGGCGCTTCTTCGAGGGCGGCCATCCACTCGACATGGCGCTGCTGATGGAAGCACAACGTCGTGTTCGAGATGGAGGACGTGGCCAACGACCAGGACAAGGCGTTCCTGATCGGGGCAGTGCTCATCCGACCTGTTCGAGCACCTGCGCGTGCGCTCGGTGGTCGATCCGCCCGACGGGCTGCGACACGTCACGGTGGTCGAGGAGGCGCACCGTTTGCTCCGGCGAGTCGACGGTCGCGGCGCCACTTCCCAGTCGGTCGAGCTGTTCGCGAACCTGCTCGCCGAGATCCGCTCCTACGGAGAGGGGATCGTGGTCGCCGAGCAGATCCCCAGCAAGGTGATCCCCGATCTAATCAAGAACACTGCGCTCAAGGTGGTCCATCGGCTGCCCGCCGCCGACGACCGGGACGCGGTCGGCGGGACGATGAACCTGAGTGAGGCCCAGTCCGAGTACGTCGTGACCCTCCCGCCCGGCCGCGCCGCGGTATTCGTCGACGGGATGGACCGCCCAGTCCTCGGCGCGATCACCTACAGCGAGGAGCGCGAGCGCGGAACGCCGTCGCTGACTCCGCCGGTCGGGGAGTCGCGACGGAGCAGCACGTGTGGCCCCGAGTGTCGCCGGCGCGCCTGCACGCTCGAGGATATGCGCTTGGCAGAGGACCTCGCCGACGTCGAGCCCGGGCTGAGGCTCTGGGTCGAGGTCGCGTTCGTGTCGCACATCGTCGGTGAGCCGGTCGCCGGCCCAAGCGCCGAATGGGTGCAGCGGCTCAGCTCGGTACCGGCCCGGCGCATCCAGTGCGCGGTCAGCCAACTTGTCGTGGCGGGCACCGAAACGCGCTACGGGGACCTGAGACTGTTCTATCCGCCTGAGGAGCTCGGCCGTCACGTCTACGACATCGTGATGGGGTGCGTGCTCGGGCGCCCCGGCTGCCGTGGTGGAGAGGTGCAGTGGCGAGCGGGCACGCGTCGCTGGTACGACGTTAGGTTGGCGCTGTCGGCCAAGGACGGCGACCACACGAAGCGTCACCCGCAGACTGACGCTTGGGCGGACCGCGGTCTGCGGCTGCCCGAGGCCGCGTGGAAAGAGCAGCTCGCGGCGGTCGACGCCCACCCGTCGAACTGGTTCGTCCACCAGCGCCGGCTCGAGCTCGGAGCCGACACTTCCGCCGGCTTGCCGGGGTCGGCGATCGGCCGGGCGGTGAGCGCACTGACCGGTCGCCCCGCGGCCATCGGTCAAGCCCTCGCCCAAGTTGGCCTCGAGGTGTCCAAGCCGTTCCTGCGGCGGCTGATCAAGTACGCCGAGGTCCCGCGGTAATCCGTGAGCATCGACGGGTCCGACAACCCACCGCCACCGCCACCGGCCAAGACAGAGACCATCGATCTCGCCTCGGTACAGGAGATCGAGCCGGTCCACCGCGAGCCGGCGGAGGGGAGCCAGTCGGGGCAGGGGCCGGCGGGGCTCGAGGCGCTGATGACCGAGGACCCGCCGCCGGAGCCGATCGAGTCATCGGAGGCGCAGACGCCGGCGGAGGATGTGGCGCCGGCCGAGGACGTGGCGCCGGCAGAGGATGTGGCGCCAAGTGAGGAAGCCGACGCGACCGAGAACGTGACGCCGACCGAGGAGGCGACGCCGACCGAGGACGCGACCTCGGGTGAGGAAGCCGATCCCACAGGCGACGCCCGCGAAGAGCTCGTGCCGCCCGAGGAGCTCGTGGCATCAGACGAGCTTGCGAGCTCCCAGGAGGTTGTGGACGCGTCAGCGGGACCTCAAGATCTCGCGCCGCCCGAGGAGCTCGAGGCGACCGGGGACCTCGGCCAACCAGGAGAGCTGGCTCAGTCCCAAGAGCAGCCACAACCCGACCCCGAACAGCTCACCCAACCACCAGAGCAGCCACAACCCGACCCCGAACAGCTCACCCAACCACCAGAGCAGCCACAACCCGACCCCGAACAGCTCACCCAACCACCAGAGCAGCCACAACCCGACCCCGAACAGCTCACCCAACCACCAGAGCAGCCACAACCCGACCCCGAACAGCTCACCCAACCACCAGAGCAGCTCGGGGAGAACCAGCCGCTCCCGGAGCCCGTCCAGGAGGAGCTGCCCCTCAAACAGGTGCCGGATCTTCGACGGGACCTGTTTGAGCAAAGCGACGGCTACGTCTACCAGCTCCACCCCGAAGGTCCAACTACGCCGGGCACGGTCGATGACTCAGGAAGGACCCCCCTTTCTCCCGACTGGAACGATCCCGACGCGATTCGCTCGGACAAGTTTTGGTCGCCCGTGAGCGAGCTGATCGCAGAGGATGACGGGACGAGCTCAGGCAAGACGTGGGGCGACCTCTCTGCCGAACTCAACTTTCCCGCTGAGCTGCAAGCCCTCCACCCGCCCGACACGCCGGTGAAGACGTGGGAGCAGGTCGTGCAGGAGAAGGGTCTCGAGCAGACTTGGGGCGCGCGGACTCAGGTGTCGGTCGCGCACATTCCCGAGGGCGTGCAGCCGGTCGTGCGCCCCGTCGACCCGACCAAAACGACCTCCGGCGGCGGCACGGAGGTCATCTTCGACGAGCACGCCCCGTTCGAGTCGGATTGGAAGGTGGTCGACGGAGCGGAGGTGCCGGAGCTCGCGAATCGCCTGCTTGCCGACTTGCCCACCGATCCGCTTGGACGAGCCATGGGCGTGGTCGAGCACATCGATAACCCGGCTGATCCCCGGTACCGGCCGGCCGACCCGTCCAAGCCCGTGCAGCAGGAGCTTCCGCTCGGTCCGGGTGGCCCCCAGCCCGCTTCGAGCACGTTCGAGGACATCAACCAGGCCCTGCACTCCGAGCCCACCGTTACCGACCGTCCCGTGACCGACGAGATGGTCGCGGCGCAGCAGCGCGAGAACCTCTCAGCGCTGCGCGAGTCCGCTGCCTTCCTGCGCGGCCGCGGCGAGACCGAGGGCGCTGCGCGTCTTGAGGACGCGATCCTGGAGGCGGAGCGCCAGGGCGGCACGGGCATGACCGACGAGATGATCGCGACGCAGCAACGCGAGAACCTGACCGTGATGCGCGAGGCGGCAGCCGGGATGCGCGCGCGCGGAGACAAAGAGGGCGCGGCACGCCAGGAGGCGGCGATCCTGGAGGCAGAGCGCCAGGGCGGCACCGGGATGACCGAGACGATGGTCGACGCGCAGCACGTCGAGAACATGGCGCAGCTGCGGGACTCGGCCGCCGGCATGCGCGAGCGCGGCGACATCGCCGGCGCCGAGCGGCTCGGCGGCGTCATCCGGGAGGCAGAGGCCCGGTTCGGTCGGGTGGCGAACGTCACTCGCGACTCGGCTACTGCACCGGATCAGACGGAGTCGGGGGCACGACCAGCTGCGCCACGCCCCGACAGGGCAGGCGAGCCTGCCTCACAGTCCCCGGACGCGTCACGTCAACCCGCTGGGACGTTCACGCCTGATGACCTGAATCGGGCGCTGCACCCCGAGGGTGATCGACCGGGGCGGGGCGAGTTCACCGTGACGGAGTTCCACGATCTCGTCGCGCGGCTCGAGGCGCAGGGGCCGCCGGCACGGCCAGGCGACGGAATCGTCCACGAGCAGCCGGCCGAGCACGCGTCTGGCGCTGCGGAGGCGAAGACCACCGAGACCGCCGACCGCGCCGAGGCGGCCACCGCCGAAAGGGTGGGCCGGTTGCAGCGGATCCTGGGCGTCGTCGACCGCGCCAGCGAGAAGTTCAAGGAGGCCACGGAGAAGGTCAAAGAGCCGGTTCAGAACATCAGCGAGGGGGTACGGAACGTCGGGCAGATCGTCGGCGACGTCGGACAGATCGTGCGGGAGGGTGGGGCTGCCGGGCGGGAGCTCGGTGGTGCGATCGAGGGCGCCGGACGGACCGTGGGCGAGGTCGGAGGAGAGTTGGCCGCCGGTGCTCGCGAGGTGGCGGACCGCGCGGGCATCGACGTCCGCGATCTCGGCGAAAGGCTCCGCCCTCTCGCGCCACGGTTCATTGATTGGGCCCAGCGATACGTGCCTCTCCCGCCAGGCTTACGAATGGGGATAGGAATCGGACGTGTCGTGCTCGCCGCATCCCGCAGGGCCAGGAGATGACCGCCACCTCGCTCCGTGAGGAGCAGGCGCAGATCCTCGCCCAGCTTGGACGGAGCGTGTTGACGGAGGTGGCGCCCCATTACATCGAGTTGATCCGGTCGCTGATCGCGTTGGCCGAAGACCCCGGCGCTGCCGCGGGGGATCCCCTTATGGACGAGCTCTCCGCGGTCTGCCTGGCGTTCGGACTGCCGCTGATGCGCGGCGCGCGGATGATCGCCGAGCTGGGCTCCGAGCTCGCCGAGGACCAGTCGGACGATCCCCGCGTGCTGCTCGCCCTTGTGCGAACGCTCGGCGAGAGCTACCTCAGCCTCGCCGCTATCCCAGCCGTCGACGAGCTTCCGCAGGCATACGCGTCGAGCCCCGAGTCGGTCGTCGCGTTGCTCAAGGATCCGCGCGTGGCCGCCTGGGTGGCGGCACAGAGCGCGAGGGCGCGATTCACGGCCGGCCCGCCGGCGTGAGCTCGGGTCGCCTCCAGTCGGGCTGGATCGAGCTCGGGATGGATCGGGACGGCGCACCTTTGCGCGCCGACGGGCCGCTCCTCGCGGTGGGTCTCGAGCCCGTCGACGAAGCCCAGCTCATCCAGCGTGCCCTCGTCGGTCCGGGCGATTCGGAGGCCTGGTTGGTGAGCGCCGAGGGGGAAGTCGGTCTCCCTGCGGAGCTGCCCATCACGCACTACGACATGACCGGCGCATGCTCGGAGCCGCACGACCACGTGGTGTGGGATCCCACGGATCTCGACCCCGACCGCTACTACCTCAGCTTGACCCAGCTCATGGTCACGGCCGCGGTCGAGAACGGCTACCGCCCGCCCCCTGGCAGTGAGCACCAGATGGAGGACGGCGTGGCGCCCGCGACGATGCCGGTCATCGCGGTGGCGCTGCGCGCGGCGGCGGGACACCCGCAGGGGGTACGGCAGGCGATGGACTCGCTGGCCGGCGGCCAGCTCAGTGACCTTGTCGAGTACGTGTACAGCGTGCGGGACCCCTCGCCTGCACTGGGGACGTACCTCGGCATGATCAGCACGCTCCTGAAAGGCAGGAAGGGCTCTGGTCGCCGCGGGGTCGAGCGCGCCGTGCAGGACGCCTGGCGGTCGCTCGCGCCGGTCGAGGAGATCGTGCGGACCGCCGCAGCGTCCCAATCGGTTCGCCGGCTCGACCTGGACGAGTGGCTTCGGAGCCGGAGGGTCCTCGTCGTCACGATGCCCGACGAGCCGCCGATCGGCCATCAGCAGGCGCTGCTCGCGCTCGCCGCGGCAGCCCGGTGGAACCGACCGGATCCCCAGCGGCCCAAGCACTGGGCCTACCGCGACCTCGGCAAGCCCCGCTTCCTCGGATCGCAGCCGAGCCTCCAGCTGCTGGTCTGCACCCGGCACTCCTCACACTCCGACTCCTGGGACGAGGAGCACGAGCCGGACGTTCAGGGGCGTCCGTCACCTCAGCCGTACAAGTTCCCGAGCCTCCTGTTCGGCGCCGCGGCTGACCAGCGGGCGACCGCCGCGACGCGCCGGCGCGTGGGGCACGAGGTTGCCGCCCCAGCACCGGGGCAGATGCTGTTCGTAACGGGCCGCTACCTCGAACCGATCATCCCCGACCGTGGGCGCAGCGCGCTCCCGAGCCATCGCTGAGGACGCCGATGAGCGAGTACGACATCCCGGACACCTCCCAGCGCCAGGTCCGGTACGACATCCCCGACATCTCCCAGAGCATCAGCGCCGCTTCCACCCCCGGGCGGCCGTTCGAGGCGTGGCTGCAACTCGGTGCTTCGAGCTCGGGCGCACCGATGTTCGCCCAGGGCAGGGTGCTCGCGGTTGGCCTGGAGCCGGGTCACGCCCAGCAGCTCATGCTCGGCGTCCTGGGTCTGCCCGAACCGACGATGCTGGTCTCGGGCGCTGCCGATCCGGGGATCGCGGCCCACCTCGAGACGATGCACTACGACCTCACCGCAAGCTGCGAGAGCTCGCACTCACACGTCGTATGGGATCCCGCTCAGCTCCCGATCGACCAGTACACATACATTTGCCAAGATCTGATCCTCGGAGCCAGCGACGCCGCCGCGAGGTTCGAGCCGAGCGCGCACGTCCCCGGTGACCTGGCTGCCTTCATTCCGCCTGAGATGTGGACCGTGTCCCCGGTCATCTGCGTGGCCCTGCGCTCCGCCCACGACGGCGGCCACGGGTTGCGCGCGGCGATGGACTGGCTGGCGGGGGGTCAGCTGGCCCAGCTCGTCGCCTACTACCGGTCGGTCAGCGGCCCGGAGCCGCCCCCGCTCGTCACGCTCGGCGAGCAGCTCGTCGCGGGGCCGGCCGACGCACGTGACCAGGCCGTGCTCACCGCGTGGCAGGCCCTCGCGCCGATCGAGGAGATAACGCGCAGCTGCTCGATCCGGCACGCTGCGGCGGACCTCGACCTGGCGGCCTGGCTAGGCTCGGCGTCCACGCTCGCGGTCAGTTTGCCCGACGCCGCGCCGACCGGCTACGGACAGGCCGTGGCCGCGATGTTGGCGGCCGCCAACTACGTGCGCGAGAGCGCCATCGCGGGCGATGTCAACAGGCTGAACCGGATCCCGATCCCGAGCATTTGGCGTGGCTGTCGCAAGCCCGCGCTGTGGGAAGCCTGGTCCTCGAAGAAGCTCGCCGACACCATTCGCTTCGACCGCATGCTGGTGCTCGCGGACGACAGCTCGCAGTTCGCCTCGTGGGCTAGCTCCCGCTACGAGTGGGCACGCCAGAGCGAGCCGGCGTTCCCTCTCCTGTTGCTCGGCGCACACGCGGACGCGCAGTCCCTGCAGCTGGCTGCCGCCATGGCGCGCAGCCCGGTCTCGCCATCACCCCCGGGCCAGCTCATCCTGGTCAGTCCCGGCGCCCAGATGCCGCTCTGGCCAGCGCCCGGGAGCGGCCCCGCGCTGCCCTCAGGCTGACAGGCCGTCGGACGCAGGAGCCATGCCGCTCGCCCGCTGCGTTCGCTCGAGCAGCGAGCTCACGAAGCTCTGCGCCGACTGAACCGAGTCGAAGCGGGCCATGTCGCTCGCTGTCGCGTCGCCGACGTGTGTGCGCAGCAGGACGGTGTCGTCCGCGTCGCAATGCAGCGAGATCCGCTCGCGCTGCGGGCGACGCTCGTCCGAGCATTCCCACGGCGCCGGAGGGTCGCGCACCCACGCGGCGCCCTCGAGAAGGCCACGCGGGCGCCTGGGGTGCGCGTGGCAGTCCGGAAAGCCGGCATGACCGAGGAGCTCGAGGCACTTCTTGGGGTCGATCTCCTCGGGCCCGTACAGCCCCAGGATCTCCGGTGGCTCGCCGCCGTGCGGGCCGCGCCCGAGTCCGCCAAGCTGGCGGGAGATCGCTCCGGCCCCTGCGCGGCCGGCGCTGTCCCTCCAGCGCAGGAGGAATAGGTGACTTCGCGCGGTGAGCTCGTACCACGGGCTTTGCGCAACCAGCGTGTACGGCGCGAGTGGCTTCGACGCGAGCAGCGTCATTCCGTCCCAGGCACCGTCGAGCACCTCGCGAACCCCCAACTCGACGAGCTGACTGGACTCCGCGTCCATCGGCCCGACCCACCCTGGCTCTCGCGGGTCCGGGGGAGGCGCATCGTCACGCTGCTCGACGATGCGCGTCACGCGACCGACCAGGACGAGGTGCGCACTCTGCAGGAGGTCCGTCAGGGGGAATTCGGGGAGAGCCATCGGATGGCTGGGCCGTGCGAGTCCTCTCGACCTCGCAATAGGGTCAGCGCGCAGCGGTACCTCCGTCGCAGGCGCTCGGCCTCGCGCGGGTCCAGCAGCGCGAGCCGCCGCTCGTCCGAGTTGTCCATGAGATCGGCCACCTTGACCGCATGCGCGATCGGGTTACGCACCGCCCTGAGGACGAACTCGTAATAGGTCTCGTCGGCGCGGCGCGTCAACGCATCCACGGCGGCGACCACCTCGGACGAAAAGCCTCGGCGCGCGAGCTCCTCGAGCGTCACATCGGTGTCCTCGACCGTATCGTGCAGCGCCGCCACCGCCTGCGCCACAGGATCTGACACCAGGCCCACGACCCGCTCCACGTGCTCGATGTAGGGCCGCCCGCTTTTGTCGAGCTGGCCCGCGTGCGCCTCCCGGGCGAGCTTCATCGCTTCGGTGACCAACATGCCCGGCCAGGCGGCCTGGGCGACCTCCCGCTCGCGTGGAGCCGCTCCGGGGGTGCGGCGCATCACTGCCGCTCCCGCAGGCGTGGCGGCGGTGGCACTGATCACGAAGTCGCCGTTCGGGAGGGTGCCATGCAGCCGCGACCCGAGCACGTGGCTCGGGAGGAACTCCCGGAGCCCCGACGGAATCTCGTCGCGGTAGTGCACAGCCGCCCCGGAGTCCGGCCCCGCGCCGGCCGTGATCACCCAGTGGTCGACGGCGACGTCGGCGTCGAGATCCGGCGCGCCGCCGGTATGGCTGTCGATCGCCGGCATCGCGAGCTCATCCGGATGACGCGGCCGATACCAGAACAGCAGGGGCGCCGCCTTCGCGGCGTCCCGGTTGTCAAAGCAGCAAAGCGCGATCGGATACCCGGAGAACCACCGAGCGTAGAACGCGCACAACTCGGGATCCGGCGCGATCCGCTTGCGTGCCTCAACCATCGACATGGCGGCGGGAATCAGCGTCGCGTCATCAGCCAAGATCACCGTATAGATGTCGTGCTCGAACACATCGACGCCCGGCATGGCGTCCGCGAGCACCATGCTGCGACCAGGCCGCGGTGGGTCGTCCACGGCAGCGACCATGTCCCGCAGGACGCTTCGACAGGAACTGGTGTCGAGGAACTGCTCGCGCTTCATCTCGACGGCCGGGAGGTGCAGCAGCATCGCGTTCGGCCCCGCCGCAAGGTTCTGCGGCGTGTTCTGATAGCCGAGCACGTGGATGTGTCCGTGGCGCGGGTGGTCCACCGCGCCGCAGTAGAGAATCGTTGCGCTGAACCGAGCTGGCGCGGCCGCCACACACATGTCTCAGTTGTCGCCGCCGGTGACCATTGGGCTAGCGCACCACGTGTGCGCGAGACGACACTACCAGCGTCGGGCACGCCCTACGTACGTCCGCGTCCGGTTGGGCTCGACGATCCCGTCCCGGAAGAGGATGAGGACCGGAGTGATCGTCCCCGCATGCCGATAGCCCTAGATAACGCGGATCGCGAGGGCTCATCCCCACTTGGCGGCCTGGTAGTCGATGCCTGGATGGCTCACGCGAGTACATGAGGCACTTCGCGACGACGGTCCGCATCAGGGATGGGCTTGACCTGCGGCTGAGACGCGCGCGGAGGCGGTGCCGTGGCCGCGCCGGCCGAGACGCCCTGCGTGGTCGAGACTTCATTGGACACTTCATCGAGGCGCGCTAGGGACGGCATGCGGCTACTGGAGGGACACTGCACCTTTGTGGGCCGAGGAGGAGTGGAGTGCGGAGCACACGGATCAACGGATAATCCGCCTAGAGGCAATCACCGATGACTGAGCTTGCGACGAACGCTCGACTTCTGAGGCTGGCCGACAGGCTCGACGCGTTCCACGCTGCCGCAGCGGCCGTACCGCAGGAGCAGCATCGCGAGCCGCCGGAGGAGCTCGTCAGAGAGGCGTACTGCCTGGCGGCCGCCGCAATCGATCTCGCGTTGGCGTTGGAGCCGATGCTCCCACCCACCCCGCATTACACCGAGGCAGAGATCGACCGGACGCAAACCGAACTCGAAGCCCACGGACCGGTCCTCCACCACATCACCGAGGAGCTCTTGGAGGACGACCCGCGCACCATCCTCAAGTGCCTCGTGCTTGATCTCGCCCGCACCGGCCCGCTCATGCGTTCGGGGTGTAGCCGCCCTCTGCGACCGCGGTGCCTGTGCTACGAGCCACTGCTCGCCGAACTCGCAAGCGACGCGCGCCGCCTGGCGGCTCTGCTGGCCGCTTAGACGCAGAGCGGGATGGGTTTCGGGGGATGAGCAGTTCGGAGCACTTCCTGCGCCTGTGCCCGAAGGCCGTCAAACGCCGTAACACTGGCATAGACGGTGACGGGCTCGAACTGCGACCGCCTGCTGTAAGGAGTCAGAGATGTCGTCACCCCATGACGGATCATGCTGCCTCCGCAAAGACGCGCATTCCCATCAGCGTCAATGACCGAATGATGGGCTGACGACATCGGAGGCTTCCATCAGGCTTCCATCCCCCGCTGGCGGCGCTGTCCCTGAGGCCCGCGGAGCGGTCTCCACTTCGGCCGCGGGAGACGGTCGCCAGCGTGGGTCACACGTCCTCGTCTCCTGCTGTTCGCGCAAACGCGTCGAGGAGGTCGCCAGTCGTGATCACCTCGACGCGCAGAGGCCCCGGCGGCGCTCCACCTGCGCCGCAGCGCCTAGCTCATCGCGAAGGCCCGATGGCCCCCGCGTCGCGGTGACCCGCACTGCGCGTCTTGGCGCACGAAACCCGCTGAACCGCGCCGTCGAGACGCAGTTCGCAAAAAAATTGGACCCCAATTGGACCCCGTCGCGACTCTCCCGCGGCTCCCGATGCGACATAAAGTACGGATTTGCAGGTAAGTTGCTCAGTCGGGGAGACAGGATTTGAACCTGCGACCGCCCGGCCCCCAGCCTGAGGGATTGGGTGCGCCTCAGTCAGATGCGCCCATATCTGCTGGGATCTCGGTCTCTGGGTTGCTCTCGGTTTCGCTCAATTTGTTCCCTGCGTTGTTCCCCGCCGGCTCGAACGCCTCGTTCACCATCGCGACCTCGCGCTCTGACGGGGCGAAATGCATGTAGATCTGCGTCGTCTTGACGTCGGCGTGGCCAAGGAACTCCTGGATCGAGCGGATGGGCTGCCCGCTGGCGGCCATGCGCGTACCAAAGGTGTGCCGAAGATCGTGGAATCGAACCGGGCGGACTCCGGCAGCCCGACACGCTGCCTTGAATCGCTTCGTCACCTTCGAGCGGTCGAGCGGGTTGCCGGTCTCCGGATGGGCGAAGACGAGGTCCTCGTCCGCCGAGTGGCTGGTCCGACGTGACCATCGGTCCAGCTCGACGGCGATCCGATCAGCCATCGGCACCGATCGTCTCGTAGACAGATCGGACTTGCCGTCGGTCGAATGCTGGCCGCGGACGAACGCGTTGCGAACACGAATGCGTTGAACGGTCCAGTCGACCTCGCGCCATCGCAGTCCGAGCAGCTCGGACTGCCGCAATCCCGTCATGGCAGCCGTGAGGATCAGTACCCGGAGCACCCGATGTCTGCGACCGGCATCGTCCCCACCACAGGGGAGATGTGGATCCGGTCCATCGATTCGCAATTTTCGAGATATGACGGCCGTGAGCCTCGGAGCTGCAACTGGCGCCGCAGCGCCGCAGAGACGTCGCCGAACGTTGGAGCGGGCGCCGATCGGTGACGCGGTGGCACTTGTTCTTCGGCAGCCTGCATGTGCCGAAATTCCTTCTCGGCCTCACTACGTGTGAGACCGTCGCGGGCGCCCCCCGTCCTGACTGGACCAACCTTGCGGTTGAGGAGCCGACCGTCGGTCGTGCGCCAGCGCGCGTAGTAGGAGCCGTGCTTCTCGTACAGATGACCGGTTCCCCATACGCGCCGAGACATACGAGGATTTATACGGCGGCTTGCGGATCGACCGCACGACCCGTTCCACCCCGATCACGATCATGTGCACCATCCCTTCGTTGGTTGTGGCCGACGGAGCGGATCTCCGGCGGACACACCTCAGTTGGGGCGATGCCACGCTCCTATCAAGTCACGCCGGCGATCCTCGGCGGCGGCGGGCGACACGGCAAAAGCCGGTCAGACCAACGGTCGACAGCCGAAAAGAGAGTCAGCCCGCCGCCGTCCGAGAGCCAAACCGACGAGCCGGACGACACCGACCGCCGGACCGGCAGGTTCTCACTGAGCCTCGATGCAAGGCCAGCGCCGCGACGGGGGCTCCGCCCTGCTTTGGCTAAGCGACGGGCATGTCGGGAGGTCGGCTCGTGCCGTGAGCAACGCTGAGCCGGGCTTTCGTACCCGCCTTTAGCGATGCTCACCAGAGCGGCACCGTCGTGACCAGCCTCAGCGGCGCAACAGGATGTTGAGGATGAGCGCGTGAGCGGGGAGCGGATTTGAAGTCCCGCAACTTGTGTCGCGCTGGGAGATGTCCGGGGAGGGTCCTCGATGGCGTCTGACCGAGTCGCCGGGGGTATGACGTTGACCGGTCGGCCCGCTTGCTCACGGCCTGCTCGATGGCGGCCGGAAGCAAGCGGGTGACTGGACTGGATCGTGATTGGCGCTTCGCGGGCGATGAGCGGGTTGAGCTAGAACGACACCTTGCCCGTGGCGGTGGCGATCAGGTCCGCCGCCAGGAGGGGGGCGGCGTCGGACGTGTTGCATTTTCCGTTCTTCAGGAGCGAGGCCTGTTCTGCCTCGATCACGGTGGCGGTGAGGGTTCCCTTGATTCCGGCGTAGCTTCCGGTGCCACTGAAGATCGGGACCTTGCCTTTGGCGGCTCCGCTGTAGGAGCAGCTTGCCGGATAGAAGGTGCGGAACCCCGGCGAGCTGGTGATGGCTCTCAGCTTGGCGTTGTTCACGGTGATGGTGCCCTTCGTCAAATGCCACACACCGTGCTTACCGGGGCCGTGATCGGAGAAGGCGCCGGTGATCAGGATCTTGCTGGAGGCTGTCGGGCTGAGACTGGTGTTCACGATGTAGACGTGAATCGTTCCGGCCGCGGGAGTCGAGGCCGTCGATGCTGCCGAGGCGCCCGAGGCGACGAACGCGACCGCGGCTGCGGCAACGGCGACGAGCGCGCCTGCGAGGACGACGGCTCGGGCTCGGTGGACGGGCCGGGTGGGAAGGCCGAGAGGCATCTGTAGCTCCTTGCGTACGAAGTTGACGTAAGACACTGCGCCAAGAAGGTAGGAGCGTCGAGTCCGTGTGTCGTCGGCCGCAGTGACGATCGTGCGTCGTCCTGCGGGACGATTTCCACAATCGAGCCGAGGTCGGCGGCTCGTTCTTGAGGATGACGGACGGATCGTCCCGACTGATGATGTGAAGCGGGTCCTCCGGCGCTAGTTTGCGCGGTGTGATCGCTGCCGCCCGCGACCTTGTCGCACGGATCCGCGGACTGGATCCGGTCCGCGTCGACTACGCGGTCGCGGCGGTCCTTCTGATCGCGGTCGAGCTGAGCGCTGTGACAGCGAGTGATGGGCGTGCTCGATGGGTCACGGCCGCGATCGGCCCGCCGATCGCACTCGCCGTCGCGAGCCGACGGCGGTGGACGCTTCAGGCGCTCGCGTTGGCGTGCGTGACCGTCGCTGCTAAGCAGCTGCTGGCGGGTACCCAGCACGGGGGTGCGAATGGGTTATTCGGGCCGGTTGCGTTGCTGCTGCTCTTCTATGCTGCCGGCGCGTTCCTGGACGGGCGTAGTGCGTGGCTGGGGTTTGCGCTCACGATCGCGCTCGGCGCGGCGGTCTCGTTCAAGGGGTCGAGCTTGCTGGCTGGGCTGTTTAGCGTTGTCGCGTTCGTGTGGATGCCGTGGTTGGTGGGCCGCTCCCGCCGGCTCTCGGGAGCGCGCGAGCGCGCGGCGCAGGAGCTCGCGGAACGGCTCGACGCCGACCGCGAGCTGCATGTGCGTGCCGCGGCGCTCAGCGAGCGGATGCGCCTCGCACGTGAGATCCATGACGTGATCACGCACAGCGTGTCGGTGATGGTGATCCAGGCCGCCGGGGCCAGGACGGTGATGGACCGCGAGCCTGCGCGCGCCGAAGCGTCGCTGCGGTCGGTGGAGCGCGCGGGTCGCGAGGCGCTCGCGGAGATGCGACGGTTGCTCGGCGTGCTCGGCAATAGCGAGGATCTGCGCGCGCTGGCGCCGCAGCCCGGGCTCGATGATCTCCCCGAGCTGGTATCGAGCACCCGGACCGCGGGGCTGGACACCTCGATCCGAGTGGAGGGTGAGCCGGTGGCGGTTTCGCAGGGTCTGAGCCTGTGCGTCTATCGCGTCGTCCAGGAGGCTCTGACGAACGCGCTCAAACATGCCGGGCCGACACGAGCCGAGGTCAACGTTCGCTGGGGCGAGGACGCGTTGGTGCTCGAAGTGACCGACGCCGGCGGTCGCCGCCCCGAGCCGGTCGCGAGCTCGTCGGGACACGGGATCGCCGGGATGTGCGAGCGCGCCGCGCTGCACGGCGGAACCGTCCACGCCGGCCCTGCGCCAGGCGGCGGCTTCATCGTCCAGGCGCGAATTCCGCTGCTTGCCGGGAGCGCGTCGTGAGCACGGGGATCGATCCCCGTCGTTGGTGGGGCGGCCGGATCAGCCCTGAGCGCGTCGATGTGCTGGTCGCCGCGGCGCTGATGGTCGATCTGATCCTCGAATCGGCACTCGGGGCTGGGATCCCGCACCGGCTCGCGACGGCCGTGTTCGCGGTCGCGGTCGCGGCACCGATCGCGGTCCGGCGCCGCTGGCCGGCCGCGGCCGTGGTCTGCGCCACCGGGGCCTGTCTGCTCCAGGCTCCACTCCGCGGCCAGCTATTCAACCTGCCGAGCGGGAGCGTCGTGCTCGTGCTGATGCTATGCAGCTACGGCGCCGGTGCCTGGCTTGACCTTCGCCGCAGCGTGTTCGCGTTCGCGGCAGCCGCCGCGCTGCTGGTGGCGGATCAGCTAGTCGAGACGTACGTGACCGACGTGACCGGGGGCAATCTCGGGAACCTCGCTCTCCTGATGCTGTTGTTCACCGTGCCGTGGGTGGTCGGGCGGTTCATCAACGAGCGCGACCGGCGCGCCACGGCGTTCTCGTCGCTCGCCGCGCAAGTAGCGAGCGAACGGGCGGACCGTGAGCGGGCCGCGATCGCGCAGGAACGGCTCACGATCGGGCGGGAGCTACAGGACATCATCGCCCACAGCGTCAGCGTGATGGTCGTGCAAGCCGGCGGGGCCCGGCGGCTACTCCACGACGAGCCCGACCGCGCGCGCGAGTCGATCCTCACCGTCGAACAGACCGGGCGCGAAGCGCTCGCCGAAATGCGGCGCCTACTCGGGCTGCTGCGCAAGGACGACGACCCGAGGGCGCTGACGCCACAACCGGGCCTCGACCAACTTCCAGAGCTCGCCGCGGCGCTGCACAACGAAGGACTGACGTGCGACCTGCGTACCGACGGCCAACCAATCGAGCTGACACCCGGGATCGATCTCGTCAGCTACCGCGTGATCGAAACGGCGCTCGAACACGCGGCGGGATCGCGATGCCGACATGCGAGCGCGACGGTCCGGTATCAGCGGAGACAGCTCGAGCTCGAGATTCGGGGCGATCGAGAGTTCCCCGATCGAAGCGAGGATCTCAGGTCTGTCTCCGAGCGCGTCGCGCTGTACGGCGGCAAGCTCGACGTGCTTGACGCCGAGCCCTCGCAGTTCGCGGTCCGCTGCCAGCTGCCGCTTGAGAGTTCACCTTCGTCATGAGCACGTCGATCGTCATCGCCGACGATCAGGCGCTCGTCCGCACGGGCTTTCGGATGATCCTCGAGGGGGAACCAGACCTCCGCGTCGTCGGCGAAGCCAAGGACGGAGTCGACGCCGTCGAGGTAGCGCGTCGTTGTCGCCCGGACGTCGTCCTGATGGACATCCGGATGCCGCGGATGGATGGTCTCGAGGCGACCCGGCGAATCTTTGCGCAGGGCACCGCCGGGATCCCGCGGGTTCTGATACTGACCACGTTCGACCTCGATGAGTACGTCTACGAAGCGCTCCAGGCCGGCGCCAGCGGCTTTCTCCTCAAGGACGTCCCGCCCGAGCAGCTCGTTGCGGGCATCCGCGTCGTCGCCGAAGGTGAGGCGCTGCTAGCCCCAACCGTCACCCGCCGCCTGATCGAGACGTTCCTCCAGGACCGCCCGCGCGCCCCAGCGCCCCCTCAAGCGCTCGCCGAGCTCACTGAGCGCGAGCTTGAGGTGTTCCTTCTGATTGCCCGTGGCCTCTCCAATGCCGAAATCGCCGACCAGCTCGTCGTATCGGGCACGACCGTCAAAACACACGTCGCGCGCGTCCTGTCCAAGCTCGCGCTGCGCGACCGCGTTCAAGCCGTCGTCCTCGCCTACGAGACCGGGATCGTCATGGCCGGCAAGCCGCCGCCCTGAACGAGCCGCCAGAAATCCTCGGGCCAGTCCACCGCGCAGCGACATGCGGGACCGTACTTGGACAGGCCGCGCCCCATCGACTGCCGGATCGCCGCTCGAGCGAACATCTCGTGCATCCGCACGGAGGTGCCTCGTCGTCCAATGCGGCCACGACATGCGCGCCTCGCTCAGTCTCGGGTACGACCTTCGCCTCGGCTGGCCGAGACCTGCTTCCACTCCGCCACGAGCATCTTGCGGCCCGTGAGGACGAACCCGCTCAGCGCGGCAAGCACAACTCAGGACTCTGCTAGGTCACCGGTCGCAATGGCGATGTCTGCTGGATCGGCGGTATCGTGAGCGTGTGTCCCGGCTTGAGCGCATCACGTCCGACCCGGCGGTCTGCCACGGTCAGCCGACGATCAGAGGGCTGCGTTACACCGTCGAGAGCGTCCTCGAGCTGCTGTCGGCGGGCATGTCGATCGACGAGGTGCTCGGCGACTATCCGGACCTGGAACGCGAGGACATCCTTGCCGCGTTGGAGTTCGGGGCCCGCGCGGCGGGGCGCCGCGTGGTGCCGCTGTCCGCGGCGTGAAGTTCCTGATCGACGCGCAGCTGCCAGCTCGGCTCGCGGAGTTCCTGAACCGAGCCGGGCATGACGCGCTGCACACCATCGGGCTGCCCGATGGCAACCGGTCGACAGACAGCCAGATCGTGCAGCACGCGGACACGGCGAACCGCGTCGTCGTCACCAAGGATCAGGACTTCCGCGACGGCCACCTGCTTGGGCGATCGCCGCGGAAGCTACTCGTCGTCGCAACGGGAAACATCACAAACGACGCCCTCCTCTCGCTCTTCGAGCTCCACCTCAACGCCATCATCTCGGCGCTCGGCGAGGCCGACTTCGTCGAGCTGACCCAAGACACTCTCGCGCTGGGCCGACGCCCGGACGACGCCGCCAGCTGACGCTGCGGGGGGTTCGAATCGACCGCCCGGCAGCTGACGCGCCAGTTCGCGATGTTGCCAAGAGCCGAGACCTTGTTCCCCGTTTGTTCCCCGTCGCTCGCGTGTTCGCGATTGCCGATGCAGGAAAACCCCAACAGAACCGGCAGTTTGACGTAGTCGGGGAGACAGGATTTGAACCTGCGACCGCCCGGCCCCCAGCCGGGTGCGCTACCAGACTGCGCCACTCCCCGTGGTTCGCCGATGATAACCGTCGGTGGGCCACCGCGGCTCGCCGGGCGCTCGAGACGCGAGCGGAGAGCGGGCGACGGGGGTCGAACCCGTTCCTAGAGCTTGGAAGGCTCCCGTGCAGCCGTTGACACCTCGCCCGCGAAGTACCGCGGATGGTATCCGGCGGGCTCGCAGTCATCCTGCCCGAGGCTGGCCTTCGCTCCTCCGTCGGCACCTGCCCGTCTCGCACCAGACCCTGGGGCGGCCACGGTCCGTTCCAGTTGTCGAGCGCGCCGTCGAGCGTGATGACCGACCCGCTGAAGATGGCGCCCGAGCGGCGTCGCGAGGAGCGCGACGAGCCATCCGTACTCCTCCGGCGACCCAAGACGCTGAAGCGGGACCGTCGCCGCCGCGCTGCGCCACAGCTCGGCGGGGTACTTGCGGAGCGACTCGGTGTCCAGCCGGCCGAGCGCGATGGCGGCCACCGCTACTCCGTCTGGAGCCCACGCCCGCGAGAGCTGGCGCGTGAGGGCCTCGACCGCGGCTCTTGCCGCGCCCGTGTGTGCCATGGCGGGCATGCCATGGTGCGGCGAGACCGTGACGTTGACCACCGTCCCCGAGCGAGCGGGTTTCATCGCCAGCTCGTAGGCTGCCTGCGACATCGCCCGCGTGCCGCCCACGTTCAGCCGCTGCACGGCGCGCCAGCCCTTGCTCGTGATCGACTCCGCCGGCACGAAGTACTGGCCGCCGGCGTTGTTGAGCAGGAAGTCGAGCCGGCCGTGCCGCTCCAGCGCCGCGCGCACGACGACCTCGGCGCCGGCGCGATCGCGGATGTCGGAGGCGACGACAGAGCAGCGCGGGCCGATGGCTGCGGCAGCCTCCTCCAGCACCTCGCTCCGCCGGCCGGCGATCACGACCGCCGCGCCGCAGCGGGCGAGCTCGGCCGCAGCCGCCTTACCCAGGTTGGTGCCCCCTCCGGTCACCACTGCGACCTTCCCCTCGAGCGCGCCGTCGGCGAAGACGCGCGAGCGATCCATCGCTACTCGCCCATCACCTTGATCACGAGGCGCTTCGACCGCTGGCCATCGAACTCGCAGTAGAAGATCTGCTGCCAGGGACCGAGGTCGAGCTCGCCGGCGGTGACCGGGACGATCACCTGGTGGTGGACGAGCAGGTTCTTCAGGTGCGCGTCGCCGTTGTCCTCGCCGCCGCGGTGGTGGCGGTAGTCGCCCGGGTTCGGCAGCAGCTCCTGCGCCACCTCTCCGTCTGGGTCCTTCCAGCTCGGTGGCGCCAGCTTGTCCAGCCACTCGAGCGCGTCCTCATGGATGCCCGGCTCGTCGTCGTTGATCCACACCGCGGCCGTGATGTGCATGGCCGCGACGAGCACCATGCCCTCCGCGATCCCCGACTCGCGAACGGCGTCCGCGACGTCCTCGGTGATCCGCACGAACTCGCGCCGGCGCTCGCGTGTTGAAGGTCTTGTAGACGGTGTGGGCGGTCAAGCGGGGGAGCCGGGATTCGAACCCAGATTCACGGTTTTGGAGACCGCGCGAATAGCCGTTATCTCACTCCCCCAAGGGGCAGCGCGATGGTACTGGGAAGCCCTCGTTTCCGTCCTGTACGTATGCAAACATATGTTCGTGTCACGAGGAGATGCAGCAGCCCGGGCGAGTGCCTGGGACGTCCACGATGAGGGCTCGTATGCATACCTTCTCGGCTGCTATCTCGGCGACGGCAACATCGTCCACAAGCCTCCGCACACCTGGACGCTACGGGTTGCGTGCGACGGGCTTTACCCGGGCATCCAACGGATGATCGCCGACGCCATGCGCCTGACGTTCAGCGACGGCCGGGTCTGCGTTCGCCCGTATAGCCACGGCGGAGCGAACATCGTCAGCATCACCCATCCAGCCATCGGACGTGCGTTTCCGCAGCACGGACCCGGCCGAAAACATCTCGCCCGATCATGCTGCGGGATTGGCAGACGGTCATCACCCGCGGCGCATGCCGCTGAGCTGATCCGAGGACTCATTCATTCCGATGGGTGCCGCTGTCTGAATCGCTTCAAGACGAAGCTCCCGAGCGGCCGGGTCGCGGAGTACGAGTACGTCCGCTACTTCTTCAGCAATCTCTCGAGCGATATACGGGCGATCTTCGCCGAGCACTGCGAGCTCCTCGGCATTCGCGTGACGCAGCCGAACCACCGGAACTTGGCCGTGTCTCATCGCGACAGTGTCGCGATCCTCGAACGCCTCGTAGGACCAAAGACCTAGAGCGGAGCGAGCAATCATGCGGGCGGAGGGACTCGAACCCCCAAGGACGTAAGCCCACCGGCTCCTAAGGCCGGCGCGTCTACCAATTTCGCCACGCCCGCGGACGTCGGCTCCGATTCTAGGGCCGCCCGGAGCCGACAACCTACCCGGCGGCGGCATCGGCCTCGAGACCGCCACCGGCACTCTCCGTGGCAACCGTCGCATCCGCGGCGAGCAGGTTGTATGTTGCGCGTGTGGCTGGCCGGCGCAGCGTGACTCCGGGTTATGTCGTCGTCTATCCGAACCGCGACAAGGCGGCGAGCAAGCTGATCAAGGCCGTGGTCGGGGTGATCATGCTCGTGTCGGTCGCCCTGATGCTCTTCATCACGATCGGTGGCTGGTCCGAGCTCCAGGGCCTGAAGGGCGTCAACCTGATCTGGTGCGTCCTCTACCTGCTGCTCGCGTTCTTCATCTGGACCCGGTGGGCGCGGGGCCTGCTGCCGATCGCGGCGGCCTTCGGGATGCTGCTGCTGATGCTCGCCATCGTGGCGGGCACGGGCCTGGCCGGAACGAGCTGGTTCAACCGGAGCCACTTCGGGTTCGCGCCGGCGAAGAGCATATTTGGCAGCAAGGGCCTCGCGCCCGACGTCCTGGGTCTCGCCACCGTCCTCATGATCCCGGTTCAGATCCTCCTGATCGTCTTCGCGATGATCGGCTTCAACCAGGGCTGGAACGTGGAGATGGAGGTCCCCAAGGACGAGGCCAAGCGGAAGGGCAAGGACAAGGAGAAGGGGTCCTCGTCCTCCTCCTCCGCCGAGCCGGCCACGGCGTAGCGCCGCGGGCGCTCGGGCGGCGAACCGTGCGCCCGCACCGAAGAAGTACGGCGGGTGGGATTCGAACCCACACGTCCTTACGGACAATGCGTTTTGAGCGCATCGCGTCTGCCGTTCCGCCACCGCCGCCCGCGCCTCATTCTATCGGCGCGTCGCGGCCGCCTAGCGCGCTCGCGCCCGCTTCGCATCGTGCCCGCGTCGGCATCTCGGGAGACATCACGAACGCCGGATCAGCCCGTGACGAAGGCGCTGAGCTCGTCGATCAGCGTCCCCGGCGCCACCAGGACCCCGAACGGATCCTCGCCGGCCGGCTCGAGCTCGCGCATCTCAAGCCCGGCCCGGTAGGCGATCAGAGCCCCGGCCAGGTAGTCCCAGCGGTGCACGCCGCGCTCGTAGTAGGCGTCGAAGCGCCCGCACGCGCACCAGGCGAGATCGAGGGCGGCGGCGCCGACCCGGCGGATGTCGCGCACGCGCGGAAGCAGCCGCGTGAGCAGCTCGGCCTGACGCGCGCGGACGGCCGCGTCGTACGAGAAGCCCGTCGCGACCAAGGCGGTGCTCAGCTCGGAGCGCTCGGACGCCGCGATCGCCTCTCCGTTCAACGTCGCGCGTCCGCTTCTCGTCGCCGCGAAGCATTCATCGCGGATCGGGTCGAGGACGACGCCGGCGATCGGGCCGTCCGCGTCCTCGCAGGCGACACTGACGGCGAACGCCGGGATCCCGAACAGGAAGTTGATCGTCCCGTCGAGCGGATCCACGACCCAGCGCAGCCGCCGGCCGCCGCTCGCGCCCCCGCCGGTGGCGCCGGTTCCCCCCTCACCGCCTTCGCCCTCAACAGCCTCCTCTCCCCCGCTCTCGCCGCCCTCCTCGCCGAGCACCGAATCGCCGGGCCGCTGCTCGGCGAGCACCCGGCGGATCGCCGATTCGGCTGAGACGTCGGCTTCGGACACGAGATCCGTCGGGCCGCTCTTGGTTCGGATGCCCTCCTGGTTGCTGCCGAAGCGCTGCAGCAGCTCACTGGCGGCCGCCCGTGCCGCCTTTTCCGCGATGGCGAGAAGTGCGTCTTCGTCGTGTTCGATCATCGAGCCGACGTTCTACCGGAGCGGCCATCCTCGCGCGCCCTGGCAGGCCGGCCGCCGGCGATTGCGATCATGCGAGCGGATGAGGGCACATGAGATCGCGGCGCACCTCGAGGGCTTCCGCGGCCGCGGGCCGGGCACCGACGCCGAGCGGCGGGCGGCGAACTGGCTGGCGCGCGAGCTCGCCGGCGCCGGCCTCGAGGTCGGTGTCGATCCATTCTGGTGCCGGCCGAACTGGGCGCTCGCTCATGCCTGGCATGTGGCGCTGGTCATCGCCGGGAGCCTCCTCTCGGTCAGCGACCCCGGCCTCGGCGCCGCCCTGCTCCTCGTGGCGCTCGTGTCGATCGTCGCCGACGCCGTCCTCGGCGCCTCGATCGGCCGCCGGCTGACTCCGGAGCGGGCGAGCCAGAACGTGGTCGCGCGCCCCGCCCGCAGAGGAGACCAGCTCCGCCTCGTGATCGCGGCCAACTACGACGCCGGCCGCACGGGGCTCGTCTATCGGGAGCGATGCCGCGCCGCCGCCGCGTGGCTTCGCCGGGTCACCGGCGGCCCGTCACCGGGATGGCTCGGCTGGCTGTGCATCGCGACCGTCTGGCTGATCGCCGTGGCGGTGCTCCGGCACGAGCACGACCGGTCCACCGCGCTCGCGATCTCGCAGTTCATCCCGACCGCGCTGCTGGTGCTCGCGGGCGCGGCGCTGCTCGAGCTTGGCACCGCCGGCTTCGGACCGGCCGCGAACGACAACGGGAGCGGCGCGGCCGTCGCGGTGGCGCTGACGCGGGCTCTGGCCGCCGCGCCACCACAGCACGTGGCGGTCGAGCTCGTGCTGGAGGGCGCCGGCGAAGGCGGCCACATCGGCCTGCGGCGCCATGTCCGGCGCCGGACGGGCGCACCCCGGCCAACCCGATACGGGATCCGCCGGCGTCCGCGCGTCCTCGATCGCACGAATGCCGCGGTCATCGCCTTCCCCGCCTGCGGCGCAGGGCGCCTGCGCGTCTGGACGAGCGACGGGCCGCTGCTCCCACTCCGGTACTCCAAACGCTTCCGGCAGCTCTGCGCCACCGAGCTGGACGCGGCGCCGCACCGCGGCCGGGGCAGCACGCCGGCACTCCCCGCACGACTCGCCGGGATCCCCGCCATCGCGCTCGGCTGCCTCGACTCCGATGGGATCGCTCCCCGATCACATCAGCGAGGCGACGTCGCGGCGGCGCTCGAGGCTCCGGCTCTGGACGCGACGCTCGAGTCCGCCCTCATCCTGGTCGACGCGCTCGACACCTTCCTCGCCCACACGGCCTCCGCCCACACCGACGCGCCCGCGCCGGCCGGCCACGCTGTCGGCCCCGCCACCGACCCATAGACTCCGGCGCGTGTCAGCACCGGTCTCGATCGTCGGGGGTACGGGTGCGCTCGGATTCGGGCTCGCGCTGCGGCTGGGACGGGCCGGCGTCCCGATCGTCATCGGGTCCCGCGAGCGCCAGCGGGCCGAGGAGGCGGCGCAGCGCGCGTCCGAGCGGGTGCCCGGCGGCACGTTCTCGGGCAACCAGAACGAAGAGGCGCTCGCAGGTGCGGAGATCGTCATCCTGACGGTCCCCTTCCGCAGCCAGTCAGAGACCCTGACGAACCTAAAGGGGGAGTTGAAGCCCGAGCAGCTGGTCGTCGACGCCACCGTCCCGCTGGCCGCGGCCGTCAGCGGCAAGGCGACGCGCACGCTCGGCGTGTGGCAGGGATCCGCGGCCCAGCAGGCGCAGGAGATGGTCCCGGAAGGGGTCCGCGTGGTCTCCGCGTTTCACAGCGTCAGCGCTGCGGTGCTGAGCGATCTCGACCACGCGCTCGACGAGGACGTCCTGATCTGCGGCGATCGCAAGCAGGACAAAGGCAAGCTGGCCGAGCTGGTCGAGCGCATCGACGGCCTGCGTCCGGTCGACTGCGGCCCGCTCGAGCTGGCGCGGATCGTCGAACAGTTCACGCCACTGATCATCTCGATCAACGTGCGGCACAAGGTGCGCGCCGGCATCAAGATCACCGGCCTGTGAGCGCGCCGACCGACCGTCGTCGTCCTCGCCGGCGGCACCGGTGGCGCGAAGCTCGCTCGGGGAATGCTCGACGTCGTCGGCCCCGACGCGCTCGCGGTGATCGCGAACACCGGCGACGACGTCGAGATCTATCGCGCGTACGTATCGCCCGACCCTGATCTCGTGACCTTCTGGCTCGCCGACCGGATCGACGACCGCGGCTGGGGCCTGGCCGGCGACACGTTCCAGGTGATGGACGGGCTCCGCGAGCTGGGCGGCGAGGTCTGGTTCAACCTCGGCGACCGCGACCTGGCGATCGGCATCGAACGCGCTCGCGCACTCGCCGCCGGTCAGCGCCTGACCGAAGCCCAGGCGTCGATCACGACAGCGCTGAACGTCAGAGCCCAGGTCCTCCCCATGAGCGATAACCCGGTGCGCACCGTCGTCAATGCACACGGCCGCTGGTGGCCCTTCCAGGAGTTCATGATCAAGGCTCGCGGCGAGGGACCGGTCGACGACGTGGACTTCCACGGGATCCGCGCGGCGCCGGCCACACCCGAGGTGCTCGCCGCGATCGATCGAGCGCAGGCGGTCGTGATCGGCCCGTCCAACCCCGCCATCTCGATCGCTCCCATCCTGCAAACCCCCGGCATCGAGGAAGCACTCAAACGAAAGCCCGTCGTCGCCGTCAGCCCGCTCGTGCAAGGGCAGGTCGTCAAGGGGCCGACCGACGCGTTCATGCAGTGGATGGGCCGGCCCCTGTCAAGCGCCGGCATCGCCGCCTGCTACGAGGGCCTGATCGGCGGCCTCGTCGCCGACGATCCCGACGCCGACGGGATCCCGGTCCAGCAGGTGGACGTCCTCATGCAGACGCCCGAGGACCGCCGCCGCGTCGCCGGACGCGGCACTCTCGTTCGCGCTGACGCTGGACCAGCCGGTAGCGTAATCACGAGCATGCCGACGCTGGCGGTTCTGCCGATCAAGACGTTCGAGGAGGCCAAGCGGCGCCTGCGCCACCACCTCAGCCCCGGCGAGCGTCACGCGCTGGCCGAGGCGATGTTCGCCGACGTGCTGATCGCACTCCGCCGTGCGGTCCGGGTCGACGGGGTCATCGTCGTGAGCGCCGACCACGTAGCCCAGCAAATCGCGGCGGGCTATGGCGCCGGGGTGGTCGAGGACCTCAACCGCGGTCACAACCCGGCGGCCACGCTCGGCGTCGGCGCGGCGCTCAAGGCGGGCGCGGACCGGGCGCTGCTCGTCCCCGGGGACTGCCCGGCGCTCGACCCGGCCGAGCTCGACATCTTCCTCGCCCGGACCACGCCGGCGCGCTCGGCGCTGGTCGTGCCCGATCGCCACGGCACCGGGACGAACGCGCTGCTGCTGACACCGCCGGACGCGCTCGCGCCGAGCTTCGGGCCGGACAGCCGCAAGCGCCACCTCGCCGAGGCCGAGGCGGCGAACATCGAGGCGGAGGCGGTCGAGCTGTCCTCGCTGGCATTGGACGTCGACACCGTCGAAGACCTCGAGGCGCTCCAGGAGCGGCTCGCGAACTCCCACGGCGGCGCCGCGCGCACCCGGGGGATGTTGAACCAGCTGATGCGCAGCCGGGCGTAGCGCGCTCGTGATCACCGCCACCGCGCTCGAGGGCCTGCCCGAGGTCCGGCCGGGCGACGATCTGGCCGCCCTGATCGCGGCGGCGCTCGCCCGGCCATCGACTGACGAGCCAGGACGTTCTCGTGATCGCCCACAAGGTCGTCTCCAAGGCCGAGGGCCGGATCCGCCGGCTCGCCGACGTGACCCCCACCGAGCACGCCAGGAAGCTCGGAGCAGAGCACGGCAAGGATCCGCGCCACGTGCAGGTCGTCCTCGATGAGTCCCGCCAAGTCCTCCGCGCCGCCCACGGCGTGCTCATCGCCGTCACCCATCACGGCTTCGTGTGCGCCAACGCCGGCGTCGATGCCTCGAACGTACCCGGCGAGGACGCCGTCGTGCTCCTCCCGGAGGATCCCGACGCGTCCGCGAGGACGCTGCGCGCGCGCCTTCCAGACTCGGCCCGCGATCATCATCACCGACTCCTTCGGCCGAGCCTGGCGCCACGCCCAGGTCGACGTCGCGATCGGCTGCGCCGGTCTGCGCCCGCTCGAGGATTGGCGCGGCCGGCGCGACCTGCACGGGCGCGAGCTCAAGGCCACGTGGATCGCCGTCGCCGACGAGCTGGCGGCCGCGGCCGACCTCGCTCGCGCCAAGGATGCCGCGCAGCCCGTCGTCCTCGTCCGCGGCGCCGGGCGTCACGTCACGGCCGAGGACGGCCCCGGCGCGCGAGCGATGATCCGCCCCGAGAGCGAGGACCTATTCCGATAGCGCCGGTTCGCCGCGCATCCGCCCCCGGCCCAGGCGCGCCGGCGCGCTCGCGGTGGCGGCGAGGAGCGCCGCCAGCACCAGCCCCACCCCCACGAGCTGAAGCGCGCTCGGCGCCTCACCGAAGATCGCGGCGGCCAGCGCCACCGATCCGACCGGCTGCACCGTGAGCAGCAGCGATGTCTGCGCGGCCGGCAGCCGCGGCAGCGAGCTCGAGATCAGGAGCCACCCGAGCACCTGGGAGGTCAAGGCCAGGACGACCAGCCACCCCGCGCCCGGCCAGACCGGGATCAACCGCGCATCGCCGATCAGAGCGCCCGCGGCCACCGACACCAGGGCCGCGGTCAGCGTCGCGTCGAACAGCGGTCCCGCCGGGCGGCGCAGGTCGGCTCCGCCGCGGCGCAGCAGGAGAAGAAAGCCCACGTAGGCCAGGCCGGCACCCAGGCCGAATACGGCACCGCGCTCAGGATCGCGCCCGTACGCGCCGTGCTCGAGCACCCCTGAGATCAGCAGGACGCCCAGCAACGCCAGCGGCAACGCGGCCAGCACCTGCCGGCCGGGCCGCTCCGAGAGCACAGCCCACGCCACCAGCGGCACGAGAACGACCTGGATGTTGGCGAGCACGGTCGCCAGCCCCGCACCCACGTCCTCGATCGAGTTGTGCCACAGGATCAGATCGGCGGCGAAGAACACGCCCGCGGCCACGGCGACGAGCCGGTCGCGCCGGAGCCGGCGCCCCAGCCGCCGGTCCTCCCACCACGCGATCAGCCCCAGCGCCGGCAGCGCATAGGCGCAGCGGAAGATCGCCGCGGTCGTGGGCGAGGCATGGCTCAGACGGACGAGGATGCTCGAGAAGGCGATCGCCACCGCGCCCGCCAGCGCGCACGCGCGCACCCGCCGTTCGTCCCTTAGCCATCGCTCCACCAACCCCAGCCTACGCCAGCCCGCGGCTCAGCCCGGAGGCGCCCCCATGGCGTGAAAGCCCCCGTCGACGTGGATGATCTCGCCACTGATCGCGCGGGCGTAGTCGGAGAGCAGGAAGCAGATCGCGCCGGCCACGGGCCCGGGATCGGAGACGTCCCACCCGAGCGGCGCCTGCTGCTCCCACAGCTCCGCCAGCCGCTCGAAGCCCGGGATTCCCCGGGCCGCCACCGTCCCCAGCGGCCCCGCCGACACCAGGTTGACGCGGATCCCGCGCGGACCGAGATCTCGCGCCAGATACCGAGATACCGACTCCAGGGCAGCCTTGGCCACCCCCATCCAGTCGTAGATCGGCCACGCCACACCGGCGTCGAAGTCCATCCCCACGAGGCTCCCGCCCGGAGCCATCAGCGGCTCCACGGCGGCCGCCAGCGCCTTGAACGAGAACGCACTCGTCTGGAATGCCGCGGCGGCGCTCGCAGCCGGGGCGGTCATGAACCGCCCGCCGAGCGCGTCCTCGGGCGCGAACGCGATCGCGTGCAGCACCCCGTCCACTCCCCCCCACCGCTCTCCCAGCGACGCCGTCAAGCCCGATAGGTCCTCCTCGCGGTTGACGTCGAGCTCGAGCACGTCCACGGGCGTAGGCAGCCGAGTGGCCGCGCGCTCGGTCAGCCGCCGCACGCGACCGAAGCTCGTCAGCACCACCTCCGCCCCCTGCTGCTGGGCCAGCGAGGCCGCGTGGAAGGCGATCGAATCCTTGGTGATGACGCCGGTGATCAGCAGCCGCTTGCCCTGCAGCAGCAACGCTAAGACCCCGCCAGGGTCCGTAGCGCCCAGGCGAGTCGCTCCCGCGTCTGCACCGGCTCGATGATCTCGTCGACGAAGCCGGCGGCCGCCGCCGCCTCGGCCCGCAGGTGCTCTTCCGCGTACGCGTCGGCGAGCCGCGTCCGCGCTCCCTCGACGTCGTCGGCGGCCTGGAGCTCGCGCCGGTGGACGATCCCGACCGCGGCGCGCGCGCTCATGATCCCGAGCTCGGCGCTCGGCCAGGCCAGCACGAGGTCGGCCCCCAGGTCGCGCGAGTTCATCGTGATGTAGGCGCCGCCGTAGGACTTGCGGAGCACCACCGTCAGCTTCGGCACGCGCGCCGCCGCGAACGCCCGCACCAGCGAGGCACCGTGCCTGATCACCCCCGCCCGCTCCTGTCGCGATCCGGGCATGAACCCGGGCGTGTCGACGACGGCGATCAGCGGCAGCCCGAACGAATCGCAGAAGCGCACGAACCGCGCCGCCTTCTCAGAACCTTCCGCGTCGAGGACCCCGGCCAGGTGGCGGGGCTGGTTCGCGACCACGCCCACCGGGCGGCCGTCGATCCGCGCCAGCGCGGTGACCACGTTGCGCGCCCACCGCGGATGGAGCTCGAGCAGCGAGCCGGCGTCGACGATCCCGCCCAGGGCGTCGCGTACGTCGTACACGCGCCGCGGCTCCAGCGGCACGACCGCGCTCGGGTCGGACAACTCCGGCGCGACAGAGCTCGCCACTGGCGCACCGGCACCCGCCGCCGACGGCAGGTACCCGAGCAGCTCGCGCACCCGCGCGGCCGCCGAGAGCACGTCGCGCTCGACGAGGTGGCAGACCCCGTTGCGCTCGTGAACGCTCGGCCCGCCCAGCGACGCCGCGTCGATGTCCTCCCCGAGCGCCTCACGGACGACGCCCGGACCGGTGAGGAACATCGCGGCGTCCTCGGTCATCACGACCAGGTCGGTGAGGGCCGGCGAGTAGGCGCCGCCGCCCGCCGACGCGCCGGACACGATGGAGATCTGCGGCACCACGCCGGTCAGCGCGACGATCTCGCGGAAGATCCGCCCGTAGCCGCCGAGCGCCGCCGTCCCCTCCTGCATCCGCGCCCCGCCTGACTCGACGAAGCCGACGACCGGGATCGAGGCCCGCGCAGCGATCTGGAGCACGCGCAGGATCGTGTCGGCGTGGCGCTCGCCCAGCGATCCGCCCAGATACGACCCGTCCTGGGCGTAGCAGGCGATCGGCCGCCCGTCCACCAGGCCGGTCGCTCCGACGACGCCGTCGCCGGCCACCGCCCGCGCGCCGAGGCGCGGCGAGAGCACGCGCGAGCGCAGCACCTGGACGCTCCCGGGATCGCACAGCGCCTCGAGCCGCTCGAGCGCGCCAAGCCGTCGCGCGGCCTCGGGTAGGACGGTCACGCTCACGCCGCGGCACCTCTGAGCACGAGCGCCACGTTGTGGCCCCCGAACGCGAACGAGTTGGACAAGGCCACGGGCGGACCGCCGTTGGCCGGCAGCAGCGGGCGGGCCTCGCCGGGGACGTAGTCGAGGTCGAGCTCGGGGTCGGGCACCTCGTAGCCGAGCGTGGGCGGGATCACCCGCGTCAGCAGCGTCTCGACCGTGGCCACCGCCTCGACCGCGCCGGCCGCGCCCAGCAGATGCCCGATCGCGGACTTGGTCGAGGAGATCGGCACGCGCCGCGCCTGCTGCTCGCCCAGCGCCCGCTTCAGGGCCGCCGTCTCGGCCGCGTCGTTGAGCTGCGTGGAAGTCCCGTGGGCGTTGACGTAGCTCACACCCTCGGGCTCCACGCCGGCGTCGCGCAAGGCCAGCGAGATCGCCCGCGCCGCCGGCGCGCCGCTGGGCTCAGGCGCGGTCAAGTGATACGCATCGGAGGTCGAGCCGTAGCCGGCGACCTCGCCGAGCACGACTGCGCCGCGGGCCCGCGCCGCGCTCTCCTCTTCGAGCACGAGCATGCCCGCGCCCTCGCCCATCACGAACCCGTCGCGCCGCGCGTCGAACGGCCGCGAGATCCCGGTCGGCGACAGAGCCTGAAGCGCGTTGAAGCACGCGAACCCGAACGCGGTCAGCGTCGCCTCGGCACCACCCGCCACGACGGCGTCGGCATCGCCGCACTGGATCATGCGCACCGCCGAGCCGATCGCGTGCGCCCCGCTGGAGCAGGCCGACACGACGCCGTAGGCCTGGCCGCGGAGGCCGAACTTCATCGACACGGCGGCGGCGCCGGCGTTGGGCATGTACTGCGGGATCCCGAGCGGAGACACCATCCTGGCGCCGCGGTCGCGCATCACGTCGTGCTGGGTCTCGACGGTCTCGATCCCGCCGATCCCGGTGGCCACGACGCATCCGATCCGGAACGGGTCGTAGGGCAGCTCGGGCAGCCAGCCGGCCTGCGCCAGCGCCTCGTCCGCACTGACCACGGCCAGCTGCGAGAAGCGATCGAGCCGGCGGATCTCCTTGACCGACAGGTGGTCCTTGGGCTCGAACTCACTGCACGAACCGGCCCCGTCGACGATCCCGACCTCGCCCGCGGCCCACCGACCGTGCAGCGTCTCGGCGCCGACCCCGAGCGGGGTGACGGCGCCGATCCCGGTGATGACGACCTTGGGCTTCAACTCCGAGCTCACTCCGCGCGCGCGACGATCAGGTCGACGGCGTCACCAACGGTCTTGAGCTCCTTCATGTCCTCGCCCTTGAGCACGACGCCGTACTCGTCCTCGACCACCTGGGCGAGCTCGACCAGGTCGAGCGAGTCGATGTCGAGCTCCTCGAACGTCGAGCTGCGCGTGATCTGGTCGGCGTCGGGGCCGAACGTGGCGAGTGTCTCCACCACTCGGGCCTCCACCTGCTGGGTTGTCACCGTTGCCATGTCTTCTCCTTGTCTAAATGGTCACGCGGCCAGACCGCCGTCCACGGTCAGGACCGCTCCTGTCACATAGCTGGCCTCGTCGGAGGCTAGAAAACGCACGCACGCCGCCACCTCCTCGGGTCGCCCGGCGCGGCGTGCAGGCACCGCATCCAGGAGCTCTCGCGAGACGTCCGCGGTCATGTCGGTGTCGATCCAGCCGGGGGCGACCGCGTTGATCGTGACGCCGCGCCGCGCGACCTCGACCGCGGCCGTGCGCGTCAGCGCGATCAGCCCGGCCTTGGCGGCGGCGTAGTTCGCCTGGCCCGGGTTCGCGCGCAGTCCGACGACCGAGGCGATGTTGACGATCCGCCCGGTGCGCGCCCGGAGCATCGGCCGCAAGGCCCGGCGCGTGAAGCGGAACGCCGCGGTCAGATCGGTCTCGAGTACGGCGTTCCACTCGTCGTCACCCAGGGACGGCGTCAGGTCGTCGCGGCTGATGCCGGCGTTGTTGACGAGCACGAGCACGGGCGCGTCGAAAGCTGACTCGAGCTCGCGGAAGAGCTCATCGGGCGTGCCCGGATCGGCCACGTCGCCGGCCAGCGCCACCGCGCGCCCGCCCGGCGTCAGCGATCGAGGACACGACCGCATCGGCCCCGGACGCGTCGCGCCGGTAGTTGACGCCCACGGGCCAGCCATCGGCAGCGAGCCCGCGTGCGATCGCCGCCCCGATTCCACGCGAGGCTCCGGTCACGAGAGCACACCCCGGTCGCGCACCGTCAGCCATTGCCCCACTCGATCACGCCACCGCCCCACGTGAACCCGGCCCCGAAGGCGCCGAGCGCCACCAGCGTGCCCGGCTTCAGGCGCCCATCGCGCTGGGCGAAGGCGAGCCCCAGCGGGAGCGTCGCGGCCGACGAGTTGCCGAGCATCTCGATGCAGTCGACGACCCGTTCGGTGGGCACGCCGAGCCTTTCGCCCAACGCGCGCGTGATCCTGCCGTTGGCCTGGTGGTAGACGAACAGGTCGATGTCCTCGATCGCGAGGCCCGCGCGCTGCACCGCCTGATGGGTCACCTCGGCCATCCGCCTGATGGCGTGGCGGTAGACCTCCGGGCCGTCCATCCGGAGCTTGCGGTCGGCGTGGCTGACCTGGATCGTATGCGCCATCGAGCCGTCGGCGCCGAGACGGATGGGGCCGATCGCGCCCTCGGCGGCGCCGGCCGGTCCGAGCACGACCGCGCCGGCGCCGTCGGCGAACAGCGGCGCGGTCTTCTTGTCCTCGTAGTCGGTGATCCGCGTGATGAAGTCGGCGCCGACCAGCAGCACGCGCTCGGCGCGCCCGCTCTCGATCTGCGCCGCCCCCAGCGCCAGCCCGGACAGGAACGCGGTGCAGGCGGCGCCCACGTCGATCGCGCCGGCGCGATGCGCGCCCACGCCGTGGGCGACCAGCGGCGCGGTGTTCGGCGTGAGCTCGTCCTGGGTCATCGTCGCGACGATGACCAGGTCGACCTCGGCCGGATCGACCTCGGCCCGCTCCAGCGCCGCCGCGCCCGCCCGGGCGGCGAAGTCCGACAGGCGCTCATCCGGCCGAGCGCGCGGCCGCTCGCGCACGCCGGTGCGCGAGTAGATCCAGTCCTCGGTCAGCTCGAGCGTGTCGGCCAGCTCGGCGTTCGTCAGCCGCCCCGCCGGCACCTCGGTGGCGATCGACATGATCGCTGCGGTCCGCCGCTCGCCGTCCGACGGGAGCGCGAGCGCGCGCCTGGGCTCCGATGCCGCGTCAAGCATTGACGAGCTCCACCTCGCGCAGGGTCCGCTTGGCCAATCCGGTGAGGACGCGCCCGGGTCCGACCTCGACGAAACGCTCGACGCCGCGCTCGTGCAGCGCGAGCATCGTCTCGCGCCAGCGCACCGGCATCGTCAGGGCGTCGACGAGCTGGGCGCGGACGTCCTCGAACGGCGCGGCGGTGACCGCGCTCAGCACCGGCACGCGCGGCGCCCCGACGGCGACGCGCTTCAGAGCGGCCTCGAACTCGGGCACGGCCGGCGCCATCAGCGGCGAGTGAAAGGCTCCGGTGACGGGCAGCTCGATCGCCCGCAGCCCCAGCTCCTCCGCGGCCGCCACCGCCGCCGGCAACGCGCCGCGCGCGCCCGACAGGACGACCTGCTGGGGGGAGTTGTCGTTGGCCAGCGCCACCCCGTGAGCCGCGGCCAGCTCCGGGGCGCGCTCGGCCGCGCCGCGTCCCATCAGCGCGACCATCCCGCCCTCGTCCGCCTCGGCCATCAGCCGTCCGCGCAGCGTGACGAGCTCGAGCCCGTCGCGCTCGGTCAGCGCGCCCGCCGCGACCAGCGCGCCGAGCTCGCCGAGCGAGTGGCCGGCCATGTACTCGCCTTCCGGATGCCCGAGCGCGCTCCAGCCCGCCAGGCTCGCGCAGAAGATCGCCGGCTGGGCGAATCGCGTCGACTCCTCGGCTCGGGCGAATGGATCCTCACCGACCACCGCAACCGCCGCCTCGAGCAGATCCGGGCGCAGCTCGGCGACGAGATCGCGCATCTCGGGTGTCTGGCTGCCCTGGCCGGGGAAGACAATCGCCGTGAGTCCCATGCAGCTGAGCCTACGCACGAGCCCGGCCTCGGATACAGGCCGCCGCCGGACTTCCCCCCGTTCGGGGGGCCGGATGTGCTCTTATTCATCCCCGCGCCGCGGCCCGCTCGGCCTCCAGCCTCGCGTCCAACGGCCGCGCGCGGCACCATCCTGACGTGAGCCTTCCCCGACCCGACTCATCCTCAGCCGCGCTCGTCACCGGCGCCTCCGCCGGCATCGGCGGCGCGATCGCGCACGAGCTCGCCGCGCGCGGCCATGGCCTCGTGCTCGTGGCGCGGCGCAAGGATCGGCTCGATGCGCTCGCGCAGGAGCTATCGGACGCCCACGGGGTACGGACCGAGACGATCTCGTGCGATCTGGCCGACGCCGGCGCGCGCGACCGGCTCCCCGCTCAGATCGGTGAGCTCGGCCTCGACGTCGACGTGCTGATCAACAACGCCGGCTTCGCCACCGGCGGCGCCTTCGCCGAGGCCGATGCCGAGCGCGAGCTCCAGCAGGTCCGCGTCCTCGTCGAGGCACCGGTCGCACTCACGCTCGCCTTCCTCCCCGCGATGGTGGAGCGCCGGCGGGGAGCGATCCTCAACGTCGCCTCGACCGCCGGGATGCAGCCGATGCCGTACTCCGCCGGCTACTCGGCGGCCAAGGCGTACGTGCTCGCGTTCTCGGAGGCGATCCACCACGAGGTCCGCGGACAGGGTGTCATCGTCACCGCGCTCGCGCCGGGCCCGGTTGAGACCGAGTTCTGGGAGCAGGCGGGCTGGCAGGTCCGCGGCGGCAAGTCGTTCGAGAAGGCGATCCCCGGGCCGGCGCGACTGACCGCCGAGGACGCCGCCCGGGCCGGCGTACGCGGGCTCGAATCCGGCGACCGCGTGGTCGTCCCCGGGCTGCCCTTCCGCGCCGGCATGCTCGCGGCGCGCTACCTGCCCCACGCGGTCAAGCTGCCCGCGCTCGAGTACCTGATGCGCCCGCGCGGCGAGCGCTGAGCGCCACCGTCGCGCCACCGTGAGCTCGGGAGACGACGCACTCCGGCGGATCGACGCGCTACTCCAGGTGGGGCTGAAGCTCGCCCACTCGGCCCGCTCCGGGCGGGTGGCCCTGGCCCGGATCGCCGAGGCGATCGATCCCGACTGGATCCCGCGGCCGTCGGGCGATCACATCGCGGCCGACCTGGCGCGCGCCGCCGCGGCCACCCGGAAGCCGCTGACGGTCAAGCAGATCGAGCGGATTCTCCGGAGCGCCTGGCACGAGAGGCCCACGGCCGTCCTCGACGAGCTCGATCCGGACCCCACCGCCGTCACGCCCGCCTTCCAGGTCCACCGGGGCGTCCACGAGGGGGCGCCGGTGGCGATCAAGGTCACGCGCCCGGGCCTCGCGAGCACGGTTCGCGGCGATCTGGCGCTGCTCGAGAGCCTGATCGCCCCGCTGAGCTCCGCCTTCCCGGCGGCCGATGCGGCGGCCACGATGCGCGAGGTTCGCGAGCGCCTGCTCGACGAGCTCGACCTCGAGTCCGAGGCCGCCACTCAGCGCCGCTTTCACCGTGCCCTGCGCGGCCATCCGACGCTCACCGTCCCGAGGCCGATCAGCGAGCTCTGCCACGAGCAGGTGCTGGTGAGCGAGTGGGTCTCGGGCGTCCCTCTGCGCGCGGCCCCGGATCCAGATGAAGCGTGCCTGCGCCTCGCGCTGTTCGTGCTCGGAGCGGCCCGCTCGGGCATCGTCAACGCCGACCCGAACCCGGATGACGCGCTCGTCCTCGAGGACGGGCGCCTCGCCATCGTCGACTTCGGTGCCTGGCGCGAGGTCGACCCGCAGCGCGCGAGCCTCGGCGCGGACGCCCTCGACGCGCTCCTGAACGATGACGCCGAGGCCTTTGCGCGCGCCCTCGACGCCCTAGGTTGGGACCCGGGTGGGCAGGCGCCGGCGACCCACGCCCTGATCCGCGAGCTGCTCGACGGCTACCTCGGGCCCGGCCCGATCCGCCTCGACCACGAGGCCGTCCTCACCGTGCGCGACCGCGTTATCGAGCGGGGGCCGGCGGTGGGTGCGCTGCTGCGCTCCGGCGCGCTGGCGCCCGAGGACCTGTGGCCGGCCCGCGCGGTGGCGCAGCTGCTGGGGACGATCGCGCGCGTCGGCGCCACCGGCGCGTGGGCCGAGCTGGCGAGTGCCGCGATGCGCGAGGGCTGGGCGGCTACGCCGCTCGGGCGAGCCGAGGCTCGGCGACTCGGTGAGCTCGTCCGGCCGGGGGACCGCAGCGGCCCGCCCCAGCCGGCGCGCGATCCAGTCGAGCGCCACCGGCGTCCCCGCCACCGCCCCGCTCATGTGATCGACGCCGCCGCGCGTGATGTAGAGCCGGACGTCGCCGCCCAGCGACTCCCAGTCAGCACGCAGGTTGACGCTGTGCTCGAAGGAGACGATCTGGTCGCGCCGCGCGTGGTGGAGCAGCACCGGGGCGTCGGGCACGAGGTCGCCGAGGCGGTTCTCGCGCAGGCGCCGGCGCCACTCGGGCAGCTCGAGCACGTTCGGTTGGGTCAGATCGGATGCGTGTGCGAACCGCGGTCCGAAGCGGATCGCGTCGAGCACCGAGGAGCGGCGCAGTCGCTCGATGCCGGCGCGCGCCATCGGCGTCAGGTACGGATCGAGCTCGAGCTCGGGATACGCCGCGGCGTAGCCGATCCCGCCGTAGGCGATGAAGAACGAGAAGAAGCTCCCGTCGAGGCTCGGCCCGGCCGCTTCGAGATCGGCCGCGGCGGCGCCGGCCGCGACCCCGCACAGCGGCACGTCGGGCGCATAGCTCGGCTGGAGCTGCGCCGCCCAGCCGGCGGCGGCCCCGCCCTCGGAGTAGCCGACGATCGCCGCCGGCCCCTCGACCGGCAGCGTGTCGGGGTCGAGCTCGCGCGCGGCGCGCATCGCGTCGAGCACGTTCGGTCCGAGCGCGCGGCCAACCATGTAGGTGTGGTCGCCAGGGGTGCCAAGCCCCTGGTAGTCGGTGATCGCGACCGCCCAGCCGCGCGCCAAGATCGTCGCGATCAGCCCCGCCTCCCACTCGCGCCCGCGCGCGATCAGCCGCGACGGCGCGCACGCGTCTCCGATCCCGTGGGTGCCGACGGCGTAGCCGATCAGCGGCCGCGGCTTGCTCGTGCGCCCGCGCGGGATCAGCACCGTCCCCGAGACCGCGGTCGGCTCGCCCACCGCCGAGGTCGAGCGGTAGAGCACGCGCCACGCGCTCGCGCGCAGGCGGACGCCCGGGACGAGGTAGGCGTCGATCCGCTCGGCGCGGATGATCTCCCCCGGCTCGGCCGCGGGCAGCGGGTCCGGCGGGAGGTAGAAGAGGTCCTCGATCGCCACCCGCCGGCGCGGCGGGGAGACGAGCATCAGGTGCGCGCTGGCCAGACGGGCGACATCGAACAAGCTCATTTCCGGTCCCTTTCCTGAGCCCGATTCCTACCCCGCTTCGTGCGGGTTGACACTTGATCAACGTTGCCGGTGGGCGCGGTCTTGCATGGGGACCGGGGGCGCGCTGCGCGGCGCCCGTGGGCCTGCCGCGCGCTCGGCCTCCGCCTCGCTTGGTGCGCGGCGCCCGCGTCGTCCGGCTGTCGGTGCATGCACCGACCGGGGCCGGGCCGCATGCGGCCCGGCCTTCTAGCCGAACAGGCCGATCCGCTGCGCGCGCTGGACGGCCTCGGCGCGGTTGCGCGCGTGCAGCTTGCGATAGATCGCGCTCGTGTGCTCCTTGACCGTGTGCGGCGAGAGGTACAGGCGCTCGGCGATCTCCCGGTTGGTCGACCCGGCCGCGATCAGCGCCAGCACCTCGCGCTCGCGTCCGGAGAACATCGGCTCGGGCTGCTCGGCCTTGGGCGCGAACATCGTCATGCCGAGGCCGACCATCCGCACCGCGCTCACCACCTCGCTGGCGTCCCAGTCCTTGGAGACGAACCCCGACGCCCCGGCCGCCCGCGCCGCCGCCGGCGACATCCGCCCCGCGCCCGAGATCAGGAGCACGCGCGTCGAGGGCGACGCCTGGCGGATCGACTCGCTGAGCTCGGCGCCCGACTCGCCGGCCAGGAACAGGTCGACGAGCGCCACGTCGGGCTCGAAGCTCCGCGCCAGCTCGAGCGCCTCGGCGCCCGTGCGCGCAGCCAGGCAGCGCTCGACCCACGGCTGCTCTGAGAGGAGCACGCGGAAGCCCCAGTGGACGACGTCGTGGTCGTCGACGACGAGCACCCGAAGGCGACGCGAGCTCATACCGGCTCGCGGCGCAGCGGCACGACCAGCCGCACCCGCCAGCCATCCTCGCCGGTGGCGCCGAACTCGACCATGCCGCCGTGCTGGAGCGCCTCGAACGCGGCCAGGCGAAGCCCCATCCCGCCCTCGCCCCGCGTCTTGACCGCGCCGTCGTTGCGCACCTCGAGCGTGAACGTGTCCGCATCCCGGTCGACGTTCACCTCCACGCGCGTCGGCTCGGCATGCTTGGCGATGTTGCGCAGCGCCTCGGCCAGGACCGACTGCGCCAGGGGGTCGAACTCGTCGGGCACGATCACGGCGGCGGGCCAGTTGACCGCAAGCGGAAGCTGCGGGCTGGCGCACACCCGCTCGAGCTGCGCCGCCAGCGTGCTGCCCGTCTCGGGGGGCAGAGGCGCCAGCGGTCGCTCGAGGGCGCGGCGCAGGTCGCCCAGCGCCTCCTGCATCTCGGCCCGGCAGCGCTCGCGCTCGGCGCGCTCCAGGGGCTTCTCGGCGCTCAGCGCCAGCGACACGCCGAACAGGCGCTGGAGCACGCGCTCGTGGATCTCGCGCGCCAGGTCGAGCCGCTCGGTCAGGCGCCGGGCCTGCTCCTGCTGGCGCGTGGCGTTGCGAGCGGTGCTCACGAGCGCCGCTGTCTTGCCGAGCGTCCAGAGCAGGTGGCGCTCGCCGTCTGAGAGCTCGAAGCGGCCGCCGCCGCGGTCGGCGCAGATGACGCCGTAGGCGCGGCCGGCGGCGCTCATCGGCGTGCACACGACGGTGGTGATTCCGAGCAGCTCCGCGTACTCCGCCGGGAGCACCTGCTCGATCCGCTCCGAGACCACGACGACCTCGTCGTCGAGCAGCGCCCGCTGCGCGAGCGGGGTGTTGACGAGCGTCGGGCGCAACGACGCAAGCTGCTTGAACGAGGTCCCGTGCGCGCCGACGGCCCGAACCCGCCGGCGCGCCGCGTCGGCCATGAAGATGGCCGCCCGGCGCATCGTGGTCAGCCGGCAGATCGCCTCGCAGATCCGGTCGTAGAACTCGGTCGAGGAGGTGTCGGTGTCGAGGTCGGCGAGCAACTCGACGAACACCTCGAGGGGCTCGACGCCGGCGAACAGCGCGGTGCTCATGCAGCGACCGGCAGCTCGTAGCGGCGCACGATGTCGTAGAGCGTCGTGCGCTCGGCAGCCGGGCGACCCGCGGCGTGCGCGGCCGCGATCAGGTCGCCCGGCTCGAGCTTCACCCCGTGGTAGCTGCCGGCCATTCGGCTGATCGACTCCTCCATCAGCGTCCCACCCAAGTCGTTGACCCCCCAGCGAAGCGCCTCGGTGGCGGCATCGATCCCCATCTTGACCCAGCTCGCCTGGAGGCTCGGGATCGTGCGCCCGAGCGCGAGCCGGAAGGCCGCCGTGTGCTTGAGGTTCTCCTCCCGCGAGATCTCCTCGATCCCGTGCGTGCGCCCGAGCAGCGTGTGGAACGGGATGAACGACAGCGGCACGAACTCGGTGAACCCGCCCGTGCGCTCCTGGAGCTCGCGCACGACGCGCATGTGCTCGGCCAGCTCCCACGGCTCCTCGATGTGGCCGAACATCACCGTCACGGTCGAGCGGATCCCCTCCGCGTGCGAGGCCTCGATGATCTCGACCCAGCGCGCCACCGGCAGCTTGTTCGGGCTGATCCGCTCGCGCACCCCGTCGTGGAGCACCTCGGCCGCGGTCCCCGGCGTCGAGCCCAGACCCGCCTCGCGCAGGCGCTCGAACACACGGCGCGGCGCCAGGCCGCTCACGTCGCACATGTGGGCGATCTCCATCGGCGAGTAGGCGTGGAGGTGGATGTGCGGCGCCACCTCCTTGGCCACGCGCAGCCAATGCTCGTAGTCCTCGAGTCCCCAGTCGGGATGGATGCCCGACTGCATGCAGATCTCGGTGGCGCCGAATTCAACGGCTTCGTTGATCCGGCGCGCGAACTCCTCCGCCGAGTGCTCGTACGCGTCGGGTGAGCGGCGCGACTGCCCGAAGCCGCAGAAGGCGCAGCCGACTACGCATACGTTCGAGACGTTGATGTTGCGGTTAACGACGAACGTGACGGTGTCCCCCGCCAGCTCGGCCCGCAGCTCGTCGGCCGCTGCGCGCATCTCCTCGATCACGGCCGGCCGCCGCTCGGCGAACAGAGCGGTCAGCTCCTCGGGGGTCAGGACGGCGCCGTCACGGGCTCTCGACACCGCGCGGGGGGCTGCGTCGTCGTCCACCCGCACCTCGCCGCGCCGGCCCGACCCGCGCCGCGGGATGAACGACCAGTACCGGGCCTTGATCACGTCCATCACCGGGGGCGAGATCCACGCCGGGTCGATGTACTCCGAGTACACGCACAGCCGCTCGGTCAGCGCGATTCCCTCGCCCAGGAGGCGCTTTCGCACCTGCGTGGGCGAGGGGAAGGGATGCTCGGGCGAGATGTGGTCGCCGTTGGCGCTGAGGCCGCCCAGATCGCTCGCTCCGGCGCGCACGAGCTCGACCCACCAGTCCGACAGGTTCGGTGGGACCTGGATGCCGACGTCGGGCATCAGCCGGCGCGCCTCGGCCACCAGGCGCTTCATCTCCTCCACGCTCACCGGGTTGGCCCACTTGGGCGCGTCGAGCTGCGGGCCGTGCGCCACGCCGGTGCGCCAGTACTCGCGGGCCGCGTCGTCCGCGATCTGCGCCGGCTCGCGGCCGTAGTAGCTCTGGTGGGGAACGAAGTTCTGGAGGATCACCTCCTGGATGTGGCCGTGGCGCTCGTGCACGTGCGCGAGCGCCTCGAGCGCGGCGACCCGCTCCTCCTCGCTCTCGCCGATCCCGACCAGGATCCCGCTCGTGAACGGGACTCGGAGCTCGCCCGCGGCCTCGATCGCCTCCAGCCGGAGGGCCGGATGCTTGGTGGGCGAGCCCTGGTGGACGATCAGGTCGGGGTTGATCGACTCGAGCATCAGCCCCTGCGAGGCCGTCACCTCGCGCAGCCGGGCCAGGTCCGCGCGATCGAGCACGCCGAGGTTCGTGTGCGGCAGGATCCCCCGCTCGAGCGCCCGCTCGCACACCCAGATCACGTACGAGGTGAAGTCCGCGTGGCCGTACTCGCGCAGCCGCTCCGCCACGCCGGCGTTCACCTCGGGCTTCTCGCCCGTCAGCACGAGCAGCTCCTTGACGTGGTGACGGGCCACCGCGCGGTCGAGGATCCCCTCGACCTCTGCGGGCGCGTGCAGGTGGGGCTGGTGGGTCGCGAACGCGCAGTACTTGCAGTAGCACCGGCAAGTCCGCGACAGAGACAGTGTGAGATTGCGGCTGAACGTGACGCGGCGGCGCATGCGCTGCCCGATTCTACGGACGGTGGGTGGGGGCGGACGGGCGGGCTTCTTATCCTCCCGCCGGATGCGGCTCCGCCTGATCGTGCTCGTGCTCGCGGCGCTCCTCGCCGCCGGCTGCGGCGCGCACGAGCGTGTGCGCACGACCAGCCTGATCCTCGACTTCACGCCCAATGCCGTGCACGCCGGGATCTACTCGGCCCTGGCGCGCGGTTATGACCGGCGCAACGGGCTGCGCCTGCAAGTGATCGTCCCCGGCGCCACCACCGACTCGATCAAGCTGCTCGAGGCCGGGCGCGTCGACTTCGCGGTGCTCGACATCCACGACCTGGCCATCGCCCGCGCGGCCGGGCAGGATCTGGTGGGGATCATGGCGCTCGTCGAGCGGCCGTTGTCGGCCGTGGTCGCCGCACCGGCGATCCGCACGCCCCGGGATCTGCAGCACCGGCTGGTCGGGATCACCGGCGTGCCCAGCGATAGCGCCGTCCTGCGCTCGATCGTCGCCGGCGCAGGCGGCCGGCCGAGGGCGGTCAGGACGATCACGATCGGCTTCGACGCCGTCCCCGACCTGCTGGCCGGCCGGGTTGCGGCGGCCACCGCGTTCTGGAACGACGAGGGCGTGACGCTCGCGACCGAGCGGCCCGGGTTTCACAGCTTCCGGGTCGAGGACTACGGCGCCCCCGGCTACCCGGAGCTCGTCGTGAGCACGACCGCAGCGGCGCTGCGCCGCGACCCGGCGCTCGCCCGGGCGCTCGTGCGGGCGCTGAGCGCCGGCTACGCGTTCACGCTCGAGCACCCGGTGCAGAGCGCCGGGGACCTGACGCGCCTGGTCGGCGGGCTCGATCCGAAGCTCGTGCGCGCGCAACTGGCGGCGCTGCTCCCGGCCTTCCGGGGCCCGCGACGGGCGCATCGGCGAGCTCGACCCGGTCACGCTCAGGCGGTGGGCGGCGTGGGAGGCGCGCTTCGGCATCGTCGCCCGGCCCCCGGACGTGAGCGCGCTATTCAGCTTCCAGTAGGCGGGCGACGAGCGCCGCGCCCTCGCGCGCCATCCGGGAGCGCGGCACGACCAGGTCGAACCCGGCCTCCTGCGCATGGGCCCGGACGTCGGCCTCGACGTGCGAGTAGAAGGCGAGCGTCCTGCGCCCCAGGGTCCGCGCCAGCTCGATCCGATCCAGGGCGTCGGAAGTCAGGTCGAGGATCAGCGCGTCGGCGCGCGCTGCCTCGCGTGCCAGGGCCTCGGGATCGCCGACGAGCACCGGCTCGTGCCCAGCGGCGCTCAGCATGCCGACGACGTTCGAGCCGAACAGCAGGTCCGGGACGAACGCGACGATGCGGGCCACTACTGAGCGCGGAGCCGCTTGTACTCGCGGCGAACCGACTCGGGCCGGCCCCACATCAGCTCGTTGGCCCCGAGATCGACGCGGCCTTCGCGAACCTCACGCACGGCCAGCTCGCCCTCGATCCCGGCGTCGTCGAGCAGCTTCAGGCCGGTGTGGACGGCCGAGGGGGCGGCGGCGTGACCGAATCGGTGGGCCACGAGGATCCGCCAGTGCCAGTCGTTCTTGGAGTAGGGCTGCGGATAGCAGACGACGAGCAGCACGGCGGCGTCGACGTAGCGGCGCTCGTCGAAGATCCGCAGGTCGAGCTCGAGGTCGGTCCAGTCGTCGGGCAGCGAGTCGACGATCTCCTGGAAGGTCTGGGCGAGTGCCATCGGCCAGCAGCGTACCGCGCCGCTGCGTCAGTGGCCGAGCTGCGACGCGAACACGTAGATCACCATCACGCTGACGAGCACCACGAACACCCGCAGCGCCCACAGCGCCGCCACCGCCCTCCGCGAGAGCACCGCGCGCGGGACCGGACGAGAGGTCTCCGCCGCGAGCTGGTCCGCCTCGAGGTAGTTGGGCAGGACCTCGTCTCGCTCGTACTCCGCTGGGGGCTCGCTCGGCCGACTCATGCTCAGATCAGGTGGACAGCCTGCAGGAACGAGTCGATCCCGTACGCGGCCCCGCTCATGGCCACGAAGGCCACGATCAGGATCGCCACCGCGTTGTGCCGGCGGCCGTTCACGAACCGGCCCATGAGCTGGCGGTCGTTGGCGAGCATGATCACGAACACGAGCGCCACCGGGAGCAGAACCGTGGCGAGCACGTTGGCGTTGAGCGCGATCGAGAGCAGCGGCGCGCCCGGGATCAGGATGATCGCGGCCGCGATCGCGGCCGCGCCGAGGTTGGCGCCGTAGAAGATGGCCGCGCCGCGAGCGCTGTAGTTCATGCTGTGAGGCGCGCCGAGCGACTCCGCCGCGGCGTACCCCGTGCTGGCCGAGATCGTGAGCACCGCCACCGCTCCCGCCTCGATCATCCCGAGCGCGAACACCGTGCCCGCCGCATGTCCGGAGACCCGGGCCAGCGCGGCGGGGAAGCCCGCTCCGGCCAGACCCTGGATGCCTGCGCCGCCGTGCCGGGCAAGCGCGGCGCCGGCGATCATCGCCCCGATACCGAAGACGGCCGCCAGCACCGCCCCGATGATCGTATCGAAGCGGCCGTGCCGGAGGTCCTCGGGTGTCAGACCCTTGTCGGCCGATGCGCTCTGCTGGAAGAAGATCATCCACGGGGTGACGGTCGCGCCCACGGTCGAGGCGATCAGGAGCAGCAGCGTCTGGAGGCTTCCCCGCGGCAGCGGCGAGGCGGTCACGAGCGCGTGCCCAACGGAGCCCCAGTTCGGGTGGGCGAGGATCGCCGCGACCAGGAACAGGCCGTTGAAGACGGCCATGCCGAGGACAACCCGCTCCCAGCGCCAGTAGCGCCCCCCGCTCATCGTGCACAGCACGAGCACGATCCCGAGCAGCGCTGCAACCGCTGCGGAGAGGTGGAAGTACGCGAGGCCGACGCGGATCGCGACGAACTCGGCCACCAGCGTCACCAGGTTCGTGAACACCAGGTCGCCGGCGTTGAACCATCCCCACAGCCGACCGAAGCGCTCGTGCACGAGCTGCCCGTAACCGCGGTGCGTCACCGCCCCGACGCGCATGCACATCTCCTGGCAGACGACCGCCATCGCGAACGTCAGCACCGTGAAGGGCAGGAACAGGCCGAGCCCGTAGGTCGCGCCGGTGGTGGCGTAGGAGATCATGCTCGGCCCATCGTTCTCGCCGAGCATCGCGAGGATCCCGGGACCGACGAGCAGCCACAGCAGCAGCCAGCGCCGCCGGCCGCGCCGCGCGGTGTGAACCCGCGAGCGATCGGCGGAGCGATCCTCGTCCTCGTGGCGAAGGCCGGGCGCGGGAAGGGGAAGCGCGGCTTCCTGGGCGGGCGGCGGCGTCACGGGTCGAGCTCCACGCGCATGGCCCGCGCCAGCTCGCCGCCGAGCACGTGCACATCGTCGCCGAAGCGCACGAACAGGGGACCGTCGAACGGGTGCTTGTCGATCACCTCGAACTCGTCGCCGGGCGCGATCCCGCGATCGGCCAGGAACCGCAGCATCTCGGGGTCGGAGTCCGAGACTCGGGTGAAGCGGCCGACCGCACCCGCGACGAGCGACTGCAGGCTGAGGCTCGGTCCCTCCTCGATCGTCAGCTCGCGCGTGGGGATGGGGTCGCCGTGCGGGTCGTGGGTCGGGTCCCCGAGCTTGGCCGCGATCAGCTCCTCGAGCTCCTCGGAGAGGACGTGCTCGAGCACCTCCGCCTCCTCATGGACCCGGTCCCAGGGGACGCCGAGGCTCTGCACGAGGTAGAGCTCGAGCAGGCGGTGGTGGCGCATCACCTCGAGCGCCACCCGGCGGCCCTCGTCGGTGAGCAGGACACCGCGGTAGGGACGATGCTCGACCAGCCCGAGCTCGCCCAGCCGCTTGATCATCCCCGAGGCCGATGCCGCCGTCACGCCCAGGCGCTCGGCGAGCGCGTTGGTGCTGACCGCGTCGGTGCCGCGCCGCTCGAGCGCGTAGATCGCCTTGGCGTAGTCCTCGATCGCCGAGGTGCGGGGATTGGGTATGTCCTGCTCGGGCATGACTGGGATTATGGTAGCCCTAAATTTGGGTTTGGCAGCTTAATGAGAATTTCGGCGGGTCCTATCCTCTGCAGAGATGACCTTCCTGGCAGCCCCCAGCGCCGAGTACCGCGCCGTGACCGAGGCCTGCGGGCTGATCGACCGCTCCGAGCAGGGCAAGCTCGCGCTGACCGGCGGCGAGGCCAAGTCCTTCCTCCAGGGCCAGATCACCAACGACGTCGAGGCGCTTACCCCCGGCCGGGGCTGCTATGCCGCGTTCCTCACCCCCAAGGGCAAGATGCTCGGCGATCTGCGCGTGCTGGACGCCGGCACGGAGCTGCTGCTCGACACCGAGCGCGTCGCGCTCCAGGGCCTGTTCAACATGATCCGCCGCTTCAGCATCGGCTACGACGTGGGGCTGCACAAGCGGACGCTCGAGCGGGGCCTGCTGTCGCTGATCGGTCCTGAGGCGGATGCGCTGGTGGCCGGCGTGGATGCGCTCGAGCACTCGCACGTGCTGGTCGAGGTAGCCGGAGTGCCGGCCCGGGCGATCCGGACCGACGCCGGCATCGACCTGCTGTGCGACGCCGCCGAGACCGCCGTCGCTGCGCGCCGCCCTTGCCCTCCCCCCGGTCTCCGAGGCGGTGTTCGAGTGCCTGCGGATCGAGCGCGGCCGCCCGCGCTACGGCGTCGACCTCGACGACACGGTGATCCCCCAGGAGGCCGGCCTGAACGAGCGCGCGGTGTCGTTCACCAAGGGCTGCTACGTGGGGCAGGAGACCGTCGCCCGCCTGTTCTACCGAGGCAAGCCCAATCGCCATCTCCGCGGGCTCCGCTGCTCGGTGCCGGCCGCTCCCGGGGACGAGCTGGTCCTCGACGGCCGCACGGTGGGGCGCGTCAGCTCGGCCGCGGTCTCACCGCGGTTCGGGGCGATCGCGCTGGCGCTGGTGCGACGCGAGGCGCCCCCGGGCGCCACGGTGGCGCTGGGTCAGGCGGGCGCCACCGCCGAGGTCGTCGAGCTGCCGTTCTCCTGAACGAAGCGCTCGAGCGCCCCGGCGCCGATGTCGCCGTCGAGGACGAGCTGGGGCGTGTCCGGGTGCGAGGCCAGGTAGGTGGCAATGATCCTGATCTCGTCGATCTCGTCGGGCGGCACGTGCGCGCCGAGTTCACCTGCACGCCCACCGCGGGCCAGCGCCGCGCGCGTCCGGACCTCGAGCTCGGCCGGCTCGGGCAGCTGCCCCCAGTCGACCAGCCGTCCGCCCGCGAGCCAGAAGGCGTCGAACGAGTCCGCCGTGGGATGGGGCGCGAGGATCAGCCGCGTGCGCGAATGGATCGCCTCGAGCACGCCCTCGAGCCGCTCGAGGATCAGGGTCAGGCGGCGGGCCCGCCGCCTCAGCCACGCGGCGCGCTCGTATCGCTGCTCGGACGCCGCGGCGCGCATCTGGCGCTCGACGTGGGCGATCAGCCGCGCCCCGGCGTCGCCGTCGCCCATGAACAGGCGAAGCGCCTCGTCGAGGCGCCGGCGGTACAGGTTCGGGTCCAGATCGCCCAGGCAGGGTGACAGGCACCGGCCCATCTGGCCGTAGGCGGACGGGTGCTCGCGCCGGGGCAGCCGCCGGCCGCAGTGGCGCAGGCCGAACAGCGAGTCGAGCTGCTCGACCAGCTCCAGGGCCAGCCGGCGCCCTCTGAGCGGGCCGATGCTGACGGCGTGGCCGGGCGCCGGATCGGGCGCCAGCTCGAGGATCGGGAAGGCGATGTCGAGGCGGCAGCGGATGTAGACGAGGCGGTCATCGCGACGGGTCAGGCGGGTGTTGCCGGGAGGCCGGAGCTGCTTGATCAGCCGGTTCTCGAGCACGAGCGCCCCGAGCTCGGAGCCGGTGGCGCGGTAATCCACGATCGACGCCTGGGCGGTCCAGTGCGCGGGCGGCGTCGACGGAGCGAAGTGCGCACGGGCCCGGCTGCGGATCGAGACCGACTTGCCGACGTACAGGGTCTCGCCGGCGCCGTCGCGGAACAGGTAGACGCCGGGGTCGCGCGGGAGCTGGCCGAAGTCGAGCTCGGGCAGCTGGTGGCGGGTGGCGGGCCGCGGCTTGCCCGGCGCCCGGGGCTTCTTCGGCCGGCGGGGGCGCAGGAGCTGGATGGCGTCCGCCACCGTGATCGCGTTCGCGCACAGGCGGGGGAAGAGCGCGCACAGGACCCGGGCGCACGTGTCGGCGTCGGGCAGCGCGCGATGCGCCGCCTCCGGCTCGATCCCCAGGGCGCCGGCGAGTCGGCCCAGGCTGCGCTCGCGTTGCAGGGGCAGCAGCGCACGGGCGAGCGCCGCCGTGCAAAGCACGGGCGGGTTCGGCCACTCCAGGCCGGCGCGCTCGAACGCCTGCCTGAGCACTCGCCGGTCGAACGGTGCGTTGTGCGCCACCAGGATCCGGCCGCGGAGCCTGAGTTCGAGGCCCGCAAGCACCTCCTCCAGTGGTGGGGCGCCGTCGACCATCGCCTGCGTGATCCCGGTGAAGCGCTGGATCCCGCGCCGTAGCGGCGCAAGGCCGCGCACGAGCGAGGACCAGCGGTCGTGGAGCTCACCGCCACCGACCAGCACCGCCCCGATCTCGGTCACCTCGCATGCGTCGCCGCCCAGGCCGTTCGTCTCGGTGTCGACGACCAGGAACTCGGCGGTGGCGATCGGGTGCTCGAGCAGCTCCAAGCCGTGCGTGATACGCCCCGCGCCGGACGGCATGCAGGCGCCGTTGCCGCACCAGGAACCCAGGGTTGAGCGCCGTACTTGCGGGTAGCATCGCCGCATCAGTCCGATGGAAGGAGTTGACGTGACCGCCATAGCCCCCCACGCAGAAGAGCTCCGCGAGCTCGACGCCGGAACTCGGCGCGCGTGGCGCGCGTACAGCGAGCGGCTGCGCGGCCTCCGCGGCGAGGAGTACGAGCGCGCTGAGCACGAGGCGTGGGCGGAGCTCCAGGGCGAGCTACGGCGCCTCGAGCGGCGCCGTCAGTCGCTGAACAGCACCGGCATCTGACGCCCGGGGATCGAAACCGGGACTGTTTACTCGCGTCCGGGGGCCTTGTCGGTTACGGTTTGCTCCGCATCGAGGTCCAACGACGGACCTCGCGGAGGAGAGCCAATCAGGATGCGAAAGACGACGAGCCTGCTGGTGGCGCTCAGCACCGTTGCGATCGCCGGATGCAGCAGCAGCGGCACATTCGCGAACAAGCCCGCGCCACCGCAGCCCGTCAACGTGACGGTTTACATAAACGACTCCAAGATCTCCGCCTCCCCGAGCGACGTCGGCGCCGGCCCGGTGAACTTCATCGTGACTAACCAAGCCTCGAGCTCCGAGTCCCTGACGATCCTCCCTGCCGGCGCGTCCGCCGGCCAGCCGCTCGCCGACACCGGCCCGATCAACCCCCAGGGGACCGCCCAGGTCATGGTCAACTTCTCCTCCAAGGGCGACTACACGGTCGCCACCAGCGCCGGTGGCGGCAGCGACGCCTCCTCGGCCTCCAGCGGCTCGATCCAGCCGATCACGATCCACGTGGGCAAGCCGCGCTCGGGTGCGAGCGCGCAGCTGCTGACGCCGTAGGACCGCCCGTCCGCGGAGGGGTTGGGATGAAAGTCGGACTATCTCCGACTTTCATCCCAACCCCGCCCATTCGCCCGTCCGCGCACCGTGCATCCGCGGCCCTGGGCCGCCTTCGCGCCACCGGGGCGCTTGGGAGATATTGCTCGCTATGGCGTAGATATCTACCAAGCGCTCCGTCCGGCTCCGGCTCCGGCTCCGGCTCCGGCTCCGGCCGCGCCCGCCGTGACGGGCTTGCGCTTGCGCAATCAGCACTTTCGTGCAATACTTGCATGCGTGCAAGCAATCGCTCCCCAAGACGGTCCCACAAACCCCGCGCCACCGCCACCGCCACCGCCACCGCCCGACGCCACGCCGACCGCCACCGCCACCCTCGCCGGCGATCTCTACGCCGTCGTCATCCACCTCCACAAGAACTGCAACTCGGACCTGTTCGAGGCCGTGGGGGCGCTGGAGCTGAGCTTGACGCAGATCAAGCTCCTGCACCACCTCGAGGAGGCAGAGCGCGAGCTGACGCTCAAGGAGGGCGCGGAGCTCGTCGGCGTTTCGCTGCCCGCCGCCAGCCGGATGGTCGACGACCTGTTCCGGCGCGGATTCGTCGAGCGCCACGAGGACGCGACGGACCGGCGGATGAAGCGGGTCAACATCACCGACGCCGGCCGCGCGGTGATCCGCCGGCTGAACGCCGCCCGCCTCGCCGGCTTTCAGCAGTTCGCCCAGTCCCTGACCGACGCGGAACGTCGCGCGCTCGCCCCCGCGCTGCACGAGCTGCTCCAGCGTGCCGACATCGCCGCCTGCCGCCCGGAGAGCCTCACGCCATGACGCAACGAATGCTCGCCCACCGCCACCGCCTCGTGACCGAGGAGAACAGCAAGTGGTGGACGCTCGGAGCGATGTGCTTCGCGCTGTTCATGATCATGCTCGACAACACGGTCGTGAACGTCGCGCTGCCCAGCATCCAGCGCGACCTCCACGCCTCGCTCTCCTCCCTCGAGTGGACGGTGAACGCGTACACGCTCACGTTCGCGGTCCTGCTCGTCACCGGCGGCCGCCTCGGCGACATCTTCGGCCGGCGCCGGATGTTCCTGTTCGGCGTCGCCGTGTTCGGCGCCTCGAGCGCGATCATCGGCTTCGCGCCCAGCGACACCGCGCTCGTCCTGTTCCGCGCGGTCCAGGGGATCGGCGCCGCGTTCATGATGCCGGCCACCCTCTCGATCATCACCCAGACCTTCCCGGCCGAGCAGCGCGGCATGGCGATCGGCACGTGGGCCGGCGTGAGCGCGCTGGCGCTGGCGATCGGGCCGGTGCTGGGCGGCTTCCTGACCCAGGATGTGAGCTGGCGGGCGATCTTCTTCATCAACCCGCCGATCGCTGCGGTGGCGGTGGCGGTGACCCTGTTCGCCACGCGAGAGTCGCGCGATGACACGGTCGATCGCACGGTCGACATCCCCGGGATCGCCGCGATCACCGCCGGACTGACCGCGCTCGTGCTCGCGCTCGTGGAGGGCAACGCCTGGGGCTGGGGATCGGCCCGGATCGTCTCCCTGCTGGCCGTCGCCGTCATCGGCGTCATCTCCTTCGCCGCGATCGAGACCCGCGTCCGGGCCCCGATGGTCAACTTCAGCTTCTTCCGCTCCCGCTCGTTCGTGGGCGCGAACCTGGTCGGGTTCTTCATCAGCTTCGCGATGCTGGCCCAGTTCTTCTTCCTGGCGCTCTACATGCAGAACATCCTCCACTACTCGCCGCTCCAGGCCGGCGTCCGCTTCCTTCCGAGCACGCTGCTGCTCGTCGTGATGGGCCCGCTCGCCGGCCGCCTGACCGACCGCATCGGCGCCCGGCCGCTGCTCACGCTCGGCCTCGTGATCGTCTCGGCGGCGATCCTGCTCCAGTCGGGGATCACCGTGCACACGAGCTACCTGCGGCTGCTGCCCGGGTTCGTGCTGATGGGCATCGGCATCGGCCTGGTGATGTCGCCGATGAGCACGGTGGCGATGAACTCGGTCGACCGGACCAAGGCCGGCGCCGCGTCGGGCGTCCTGTCGATGAACCGGATGGTCGGCGGGACCTTCGGCGTGGCGGTGATGGGGGCGCTGATCACCACGATCGGGCACGCCAGGATCAACGACCGCCTACCCCAGCTTCCGGCCGGCGACCCGGAGCGCGCTCGCCAACGCCCTCGGCGCCGGCGGGGTCCCGTCCGGCCATCACGTCACCGCGCAGGTCACCGGCGTGGTACGCGAGGCATTCGTGTCCGCGCTCGGCTCGGGGCTCCTGATCGGTTCGATCGTGACGCTCGTCGGTGCCGCGCTCGCCTGGTTCCTGATCGAGCGCCGGATCGAAGCGGAGCCGCCCGCGCCGGCCCGCGGCGCGCAGGAGGCCGAGCCCGAGCTCAGCATCGCCTGACCCGACCGACCCCGCCCTGCCCCGGTACGATCACGGACCGGGAGAGGGCTCCGCAACCCGAACAACGGAAGGTGCTTCCCCAGTGGCGGTCGATCTGAGCCAAGTCGCAAACGTCGAGACCGAGCCCGGCGAGCTGCCGGCGACGATGGCCGCGTGGGTCATCCGCCAGGAGCGCGAGGGCGAGCCGGTCGACGCCTTCCAGATCGAGGAGATGGAGGTGCCCGAGCCCGGCGCGTTCGAGGTCATCGTGCGCGTGATGGCTGCCGGCGTGAACTTCAACAACGTGTGGGCGGCGCTGGGCGAGCCGGTGTCGGTGTTCCGCTACCACCCCAACGAGGACCACCACATCGGCGGCTCGGACGCCTCCGGGATCGTGTGGAAGGTCGGCCAGGGCGTGACCCGCTGGAAGCCCGGCGACGAGGTCGTGATCCACTGCAACCAGGCCTCCTACGAGGATCCAGAGGTACACGGGCTCGATCCGCTCGCCGCTCCCAGCCAGCAGATCTGGGGCTACGAGACGAGCTGGGGCTCGTTCGCCCAGTTCTGCAAGGTCCAGGCCCAGCAGCTCCTGCACAAGCCCAAGCACCTCTCGTGGGAGGACTCCTGCGCCTACGGGCTGACGTACTTCACCGCCTACCGGATGCTGATCGACCGCTGCCAGCTCCAGCCCGGGCACCGCGTGCTGATCTGGGGCGCCGCCGGCGGGCTCGGCGTGTTCGCCACCCAGCTGTGCGCGCTCACCGGCGCGGACGCGGTCGGCGTCGTCTCCAGCGAGGAGAAGGGCAAGCTGGTCGAGCAGCTTGGCGCCGTCGGGCACATCGACCGCTCGGACTACCGCGGGATGATGCGCCGGGGCGGCGAGAGCGCCGAGGAGGAGCGGGCCCGCTTCAAGGAGTCGCGCCGCTTCTGCAAGGCGGTCGAGGACATCCTCGGCGGCCCGCCCGACATCGTCTTCGAGCACGTCGGCAAGGCCACCTTCCCGACCTCGGTTCTGTGCGTGAAGCCGTTCGGCAAGGTCGTGATCTGCGGCGCCACCTCGGGCTACCAGCTCGACTTCGACGTACGCTATCTGTGGATGCGCCAGAAGGAGATCGTCGGCTCGCACTTCGCCAACGCCTGGGAGGCGACCAAGGCCAACGAGCTGATCGAGGAATCGAAGGTCCGCCCCGTGCTCTGGCAGACGATGGGCTTCGACAAGGTCGCCGAGGCCCACCAGCTCCTGCGCGACAACAAGCACCTGGGCAAGATCGCGATCCTCGTCGGCGCCACCGAAGAGGGCCAGGGCAAGACGGCGGAGGGCCCGGGCGCCATCCGCGCCGAAGTGGGAGCATAGGAATATGGCCGGAGTCGTCTGGATCCCTTGGTACGCCACCATCCTGCGCCAGGAGTCCTTCGCCCTGGAGGTCGCCCAGGCGGCCCCGATCGCGCTCCGCTACGGCGCCACGCAGTACGCCGTGCACCGCTCGCGCGACGATCGCTACAAGATCACCCAGATGGCCTGGTTCGAGTCCAAGACCCAGTGGTACCGCTACTGGGACGGCCCCGAGATGATCGAGTTCCGCCGGCGCAACACGGGCCGCTTTCAGATCCCGGTCGTGTACGTGTGGCAGGACGAGCTCGCCGCCGGCGCCCTCGGTCCCGAGGTCGGGCTCCACGAGGGCACGCCCGAGCCAGAACCCGCGCCAACCGTTGCCGCGCCCTAACCCAGCCTCACGCGGCGGAGGCGTAAGCTACGTGCTCCCAGGGTATTCGTGACCACAGCCGTCCTAACCTCAGAGCCGCGTATGACGCGCGCCCACAAGATCATCAACCTGATCGCGATCCCGCTGCCGTTCATCGGGCTGGTCGCTCGCGATCGTGCTGCTGTGGAACCGCGGGATCGGGCCACTCGAGCTCAGCCTGCTAGCCGGCTCCTACATCGTCACCTGCTTGGGCGTGACCCTCGGCTACCACCGGATGTTCACGCACCGGTCGTTCGAGTCCTCGGCGGCGTTCCGCGCGATCATCGCCGTGCTCGGCTCGATGGCCGTCGAGGGCTCGGTGATCCGCTGGGTCGCCGATCACCGCAAGCACCACGCGTTCACCGACCAGGAGGGCGACCCGCACTCGCCGCACCTGAGCGGCCCCGGTTTCTGGGGCGGCGTCAAGGGCCTGTGGCACGCGCACATGGGCTGGCTGTTCGAGAGCGTCGGGACGGCCGACCGCGAGCGCTTCGCCCCCGACCTGATGAAGGATCACGCGCTGCGCGTGATCGACAAGCTGTTCCCGCTGTGGATCACGCTCAGCTTCGCGATTCCGTTCGCGCTCGGCTGGATCGTCGGCGGCGGCTTCGGGAGCGCGATCACCTGCCTGCTGTGGGGCGGCTTCGCGCGCGTGTTCCTGCTCCACCACGTCACGTGGTCGATCAACTCGATCTGCCACTTCTTCGGGCGCAAGCGGTTCGCGATCGAAGACGAGTCGCGCAACGTGTTCTGGCTGGCGCCGCTCTCGATGGGCGAGGCCTGGCACCACAACCACCACGCGTTCCCGACCTCGGCCTTCCACGGCCTCAAGCCTTGGGAGCGGCTCGCCGACCCCACCGGCCTGGTCATCGCGGGACTCGAGAAGCTCGGTCTGGTCTGGAACGTGGTCCGGGTCAGCCCCGAGCGCCAGCGCGCCAAGGCGCTGCGCGTCTAACGCCGGCCGGAAGCCGGCGCGAGGGGCCGGCCGGAAGCCGGCCCGTGGTGACTGCCGGCCAAGCGGAGCGGTCTCCTGGAACCGGGGAGCGGAGCGCAGGCCGGCCCGGAGCCGGATGCGTTCACCCCTCCTCGAGCGGCGCCATCGTCAGCCCCGCCCGGTCGAGCTGGATCCAGTACATCTCGGCGTCCTCGCGCGTCCCGCTCCACACGATCGCGCAGCCGGAGTGGTGGATGCGGTCGGCGAACCGGTAGCCCTCGGCCAGGGTGACGCCGGGAATCACGTTCGCCAGCGTCTCGGCGACGTGGTCGAACGTGTTGAAGTCGTCGTTCAGCACCACGACGCGCCACAGGCCACCCAGCCCGCCGCCCGGTCCGGCCACGCGTGGCAGCTCAACCGTCTGCGACATCCGCCGGTCAGGATACCGGCGCGCCATGGGCCGGAGGGAGCGAATCCGAGCGCTTGCGCCAGTAGCGCTCGAGCCCCAGGTAGAGCTGGTTCGGTGGCGCGGCCTGGGTGTAGGCGGGGACGAGGCTCTCGTCGACTCCGCGCGCGAGGTCGGAGCGCACGCCGGCCACGAACGCCTCGAGGTCCTGCTCCCGCGCCCGCTCGGCGTACTCGTCCAGCCGCCGATCCAGCTCGCTCAGCTGCGCCTCGACGTCGCCGCTCTCTCCGAAGTGCGTCATCGCCAGGCGCTCGGGCGACCACGCCCGGATCCGCTCGATCGACTCGTGCCAGGCCTCGACGTCGATGTCGGGCGGCGGCGTCGGCGGGATCGTCATCGTCGCCGGGGCGATCCGCACGCCGGCCACGTCGCCGACGAACGCCGTCCGCTCGTGCCGGAAGGAGACGTGGTGCGAGGCGTGGCCAGGCGTGTAGGCCACCTCGAACGCGCCGTCCAGCAGCCGCTCGCCGCCGTGCAGCTCGCGGATGTTGCGCTCGGGGACCGGCACCATCTCCCCCCACAGCCGGTCCATGTCATCGCCGTAGAGGCGGCTCGCGCTCTTCATCAGCTTCGCCGGGTCGAGCATGTGCGGCACGCCGCGCTCGTGGACGTAGACCTCGAGCTCAGGCCAGCGCTCGACCAGCGAGCCGCTGGCGCCGGCGTGGTCGAGGTGGATGTGGGTCAGGAGCAGCGCGCGCGGGGGCCCGCTCGAGCGCCGCGAGCAACGTGTCCAGGCACGACGTCGGCCCGGGATCGATCAGCACCCCGTCGACCACCCAGCACCCGATGACGCGCTCGACGCCCAGGTGCCTGACGTCGATGACGCGCATTCAGCGCGGGGCGTCGTCGTCGAGAGGCGGCATGATCACCGTGGCCTCCCGGTCCGGATCGTCTTCGGGCGCAGGCTCCTCGGCCGGGGGCGGAGCGACCTCCTCCGCCGGGGGCTCGCCTCCTCGCCCTGCGCGGCGGTGCGGAAGACCTCGGCAACCTCAGGGTGCACCCGCTCGGTCGACTCCGTCTCCTCGGCCGGGAAGCGCTGGGCCGCGGAGTCGGCGAGCGCCGTCAGCTGGCGCGCCAGGTCGCGCGCGTCCTCGACGATCCGCAGCCGCTCCTCCCAGATGCGGTCGGTCTCGAGGTCGAGCTCCTTGACCCGGTCGGCCGCCTCGGTGGCGATCTCCTCCGCCTCCCGGCGCGCCACCGCGAGCCGGTCCTCGGCCTCGCTGCGCGACTGGGACGGTGATCTGCGAGGCGGTCTCGTGCGCGCGCTGGAGGATCCCGGAGACCTCCTCCCCCACGCGCTCGAGCGCCCGGCGGACCGCCGCCTCGGGTGAGCGGGTCGACTGGAGCTCGGCGACGAGCTGGCTCGTCTTCTTCACGTAGGCGTCGACCGCGATGCGGTCGTAGCCACGCAGGACGATCGGGAAGTCGACGTCGGCGGCGACCGGCACTGCATCGTCGGGCAGCGTCGAGAGCGGCGCGGTCACCTCCTGAATGATCGCGTGCTCGGTGGAGGCTGAGCTCTGATCGGGCATGGCTTGACCATACCCGAGTCCCTCCGCGTCACTGCAGCACGTATGACTCCGGATCGAGGTCCGCCGTGCGCCGGCGGTAGGTGCTCCACAGCCACGGCCACTGGTTCGGGTCGTTGCCGTGCTCGTCCAGGTACCAGCTCGTGCATCCGGTGTGCCAGACGGTGCCCTCGAGAGCGGCGCGCAGCTCGCGGTCGAACCCCTCCGCGGCCTCGCGCCGGACCTCGATCGTCTGCGCCCCGGAGCGCTCGAGGGCTCCGAGCGCGGACAGCACGTGTCCCATGCCGGCCTCGATCGTGTAGATCACCGACCCGGTGCCGCCGTTGGTGTTCGGCCCGTAGATGAGGAACAGGTTCGGGAATCCGGGGACGGTCACGCCCAGGTAGGCGCGCGGCACCGCCCGCCACTCCTGCCCCAGCGAGCGTCCACCCGTGCCGAGGATCTCCATCGGGGCCACGAACCCGTGGCTCCTGAAGCCGGTGGCGAGCACGATCACGTCGGCCTCGCGCTCGCGCCCGTCCGCCGTGCGCACGGCCGAGGGGGTAACGCGCTCGATCGCGCTCGCTGACAAGCTCCACGCCCGGCCGCGTCAGGGTCGGATACCAGTCGTCGGTGACCATCACGCGCTTGCAGCCGATCTCATCGCGCGGGGTCACCTTGCGCCGCAGCTCGGGATCAGAGATCGCCCGCTTGATCTGGCGGCGGCCGAGGGCGCGAAGGACGGGGAGCAGCCACCGGCGGTTGGTCATGGCCGCGGCGCCCACCTCGTGGAAGGCGAGGATCGAGGCCCGGTCGAGCCGCTGCAACCGCGGATAGCGCTCGAACATCCGCTTCGCGCGCTCGCTGTACTCGAAGTCCATGCGCGGGAACGTCCATCCCGGCGAGCGCTGGTAGACGGTGAGCGAGCCCACCACCGGCTGGATCGCCGGCCCGACCTGGATCGCGCTGCACCCGGTCCCGATCAGCGCCACGCGCCGTCCCTTTAGCGCAACGTCGTGACGCCACTCGGCGGTGTGGAACACCGGACCTGCGAATTCCGAGAGTCCCGCGATCGCCGGGACCGCCGGCCGGTTGAGCTGGCCACAGGCGGTGATCAGCACATCTGCCTCGAACGGTCCGCCCGAGGTATCGAGGCGCCAGCGTCCGTCCTGCCACCGCGCCGAGGCGACCTCGGTCCCGAGTCGCGCGCGTTCGAGCACCCCGTGCTCGCGCGCCACTGCCTCCACGTAGGCCTGGATCTCCGCCTGGGGCGCGTACCGCCGCGACCACCGCGGGTTGGGCGCAAACGAGAACTCGTACAGGTGCGAGGGCACATCGCACGCCGCGCCCGGATAGGTGTTGTCGTGCCACACGCCGCCCACGCGCTCGCGGCGCTCGAACAGGGTCACCTCCGAGTAGCCGGCGCGGCGGAGCATGACAGCGGCTCCGACGCCGCCGAATCCTCCGCCCACCACTGCAATCGACCTCACGCGGCCAAGCGTATCCCGCCCATACAATCCCCTGCATGCCGGAGACGCCATCGCCCCGCCTGCCCGAGCGCGACCGCCCCTGGATGATGCGCACCTACGCCGGGCACTCCGACGCCAAGCGCTCGAACGAGCTCTACCGGCGCAATCTGGCCAAGGGCCAGACGGGCCTGTCGGTCGCCTTCGACCTGCCCACCCAGACCGGCTACGACCCCGACCACGAGCTGGCCCGGGGCGAGGTCGGCAAGGTCGGCGTGTCGATCGCCCATCGCCAGGACATGGCCACGCTGCTCGACGAGATCCCGCTCGACCAGATGAACACCTCGATGACGATCAACGCCACCGCGGCCTGGCTGCTGGCGCTCTACATCGTGGCGGCCGAGGAGCAGGGCGTCTCCGAGGGCCAGCTCCAGGGGACGACCCAGAACGACATCCTCAAGGAGTACCTGAGCCGCGGCACCTACGCCTTCCCGCCCGGCCCGAGCATGCGCCTGATCGCGGACACGATCGCCTACACGGTCGAGCACATCCCCAAGTGGAACCCGATCAACATCTGCTCCTACCACCTCCAGGAGGCGGGGGCCACGCCGGTGCAGGAGATCGCCTACGCGATGAGCAACGCGATCGCGGTCCTCGACGCCGTGCGCGAGCGCGTGCCCCAGGAGCTCATGGGCAACGTGTTCGCCCGCATCAGCTTCTTCGTCAACGCCGGCGTGCGCTTCGTCGAGGAGCACGCCAAGCTGCGCGCGATGGCGGAGCTGTGGGACGAGCTGGGCCGCGAGCGCTACGGCGTCGAGGACGAGAAGCAGCGCCGCTTCCGCTACGGCGTGCAGGTCAACTCGCTCGGGCTGACCGAGGCCCAGCCCGAGAACAACGTCTACCGGATCGCGCTCGAGGCGCTGGCCGTCACGCTCGGGCGGAGCGCGCGCGCCCGCGCGATCCAGCTTCCGGCCTGGAACGAGGCGCTCGGCCTGCCCCGCCCCTGGGACCAGCAGTGGTCACTGCGCCTGCAGCAGATCCTCGCTTACGAGACCGACCTGCTCGAGTACCCGGACATCTTCGAGGGCTCCAAGGTGATGGACGACCTCGTCGCCAACCTGGTGGCCGGCGCGCGCGAGGAGATGCAGCGCGTCGCCGAGCTCGGCGGCGCAGTCGACGCGGTCGACTACATGAAGGCCTCGCTCGTCGAGTCCCACCGCGAGCGCTGGCGCCGGATCGAGGCGGGCGAGCTGACGATCGTCGGGATGAACCGCTTCACCGCCACCGAGTCCTCGCCGCTGACCGCCGACGCCGACGGCGGCATCCTCGTCGTCGACCCCCAAGTCGAGGCCGACCAGCGCGCTGCGCTCGAGCGCTGGCGCTCCGAGCGAGACCAAGGCGCGGTCGAGGAGGCGCTCAACGAGCTCGCTCGCGTCGCCGCCGAGGACGCCGAGAACATCATGCCGGCGACGATCGCCGCCGCCCGGGCCGGCGCCACGACCGGCGAGTGGTCCCAGACGCTGCGCGACGTGTTCGGCGAATACCGCGCGCCCACCGGCGTGGGCGAGGCCGCCGCCGTCTCGAGCGAGCAGGTGGCCGAGCTGCGCGACGAGGTCGAGCGCGTCAGCGAGGCGCTCGGGCGCCGGCTGAAGTTCCTGGTCGGCAAGCCGGGGCTCGACGGGCACTCCAACGGCGCCGAGCAGATCGCCGTCCGCGCCCGCGACGCCGGCATGGACGTCGTCTACGAGGGCATCCGCCTGACGCCCTCGCAGATCGCCACCTCGGCCGCCCAGGAGGGCGTGCACGTGGTCGGCCTCTCGATCCTGTCGGGCTCGCACCGGGAGCTGATCCCAGCCGTGCTCGAGGCGCTCCAGGACGCCGGCGCCGGCGAGGTTCCCGTGGTCGTGGGCGGGATCATCCCCGAGGCCGACGCGACCGCCCTGCGCGAGGCCGGCGTGGCCGCGGTGTACACGCCCAAGGACTGGGACCTCAACCAGATGATCCGCGACATCGTCGCGCTCGTCGGCGAGCGCCACTCCGCCGTCCGCGCTTGAACGACGGCGCCGAGCTCGGCGAGCGGCTGCGCGCGCGTGACCTGAGCGCCGCACCCGCGGTGCTCAACCTGGTCGAGAGCCGGACCGACGAGGCGCGCGCGCAGACCGCCGTCCTGCTCGCCGCCGTCTCGCCCGCAGCGCTGGGCGGTGAGCCGCACGCCCACGTGATCGGCGTCACCGGCCCTCCCGGGGTGGGGAAGTCGAGCCTGCTCTCCCGACTGCTCGCCGAGTGGCGGGCCCGCGAGCGTTCGGTGGCGGTGCTCGCCGTCGACCCGACCTCGCGCCGCTCCGGCGGGTCGCTTCTCGGCGACCGGGCGCGGATCGCCTTCGATCACGCCGACCCGGCGATCTTCGTCCGCTCGACCGCCGCCGGCGATCGCCTGGGCGGGCTCGCTCCGGCCACCCGAGCCGCGGCGAGCGCGCTCGCGGCCGCCTTCGACGTGGTTGTGATCGAGACGGTCGGGGTTGGGCAGTCCGAGACCGAGGTCGCCGACGTGGCCGACACGGTGGCGGTGGTGGTCCAGCCTGGCTCCGGCGACGTGCTCCAGTTCCTGAAGGCGGGGATCATGGAGATCCCCGATGTGCTCGTCGTCACCAAGGCGGACCTGCCGAAGCTCGCCGATCGCGCCGTGGCCGACCTGAACGCCGCGCTGCGCGCGCTCGGCGCGAGCGGCACGCCCGTCGTCGCCGTCTCCTCGCTCGCGCCGCCCACCGGGATCGCCGCGCTCGCCGACGCCCTCGAGGCCCACCGGAACGGCATCGATCTCGAGCAGCGGCGCCTGCGCGCGCGGCGGATGCACGCCCTCGCCGACTTCGTCACCGAGCACGGCGAGCGCGGGCTGCGCGCGCTCGGCGGCCGCCGGCAGGCCGAGCTCTGGCTCTCCGAGCAGGATCCCGGGCGCGACGTTCCAGCGCTCGAGCGCGCGCTCGCCGAGCGGGCCGGAGCGCCGCCGCGATGAGGATCGTCCTCCCCGCCGAGGCGCTCGTCGACGGCCCCACCGCGCTGCGCCCCTGGCGCGACAGCGACCTCGCGGCGCTCGTGGCCGCCTGCCAGGACCCCGAGATCTCCCGCTGGACGCTCGTCCCCGAGCCCTACGGCGAGTCGGACGCCCGCGCCTACCTGCTCGGCCGCTACGAGATGCTCCACAGCGGGATCAGCGCCCCGTTCGCGATCGTCGACGCGGGGCAGCACGACCGGCTGCTCGGGTCGATCTCGCTGATGCAGTTCGACTGGGAGCATCGCCGCGGCAGGTGGGCTACTGGCTCGCGCGCGAGGCCCGCGGCCAGGGCCACGCCACCCGGGCCGTGTGCGCTGATTTGCGCCTGGGGCTTCAGCACCCTCGGGCTCGAGCGGATCGGTCTGCGCGCCGGCGCCGAGAACCCCGCCTCGCAGCGCGTGGCCGAGCGCGCCGGCTTCACCCGCGAGGCGCGTCCAGCGCGCTTACCTGCAGATCAAGGGCCGCCGGCTCGACATGGTCACCTTCGGCCGTCTCGCGCCTGGTTGATGCCAATAGTGCCCGCTGAGCGGGCACTATTGGCATCACCCGCACCCGCGCCCGCGTCCCGTCACGTCGGCAGCGGCGCGTGGAGCGAGGAGATCCGCCACCCGGCGCCGGTCTGCACGAGCTCGAGCACGTCGAGCGAGGCCTGCTGGCCCTGGGCCAGCGTGAGCGTGTACACCGAGGCCGTCCGCCCCTTGACCGTGATCGGCCCGATGCTGAGCGTCGGATGGCGGACGCTCCCCAGCGCCAGCTGCATCGCCGTCCGGCATGGGATGTGGTTGGCGCTCAGGTGGCGGACGAGCGCGGGCGCCAGCACCTGGTCGCAGATCGTCGCGTAGTCGTGGTGGGCCGCGGCGGCCGCGAACTGCTGCACCTTGGCGTGGACCTGGTCCTTGGCGCTCGCCCCGCACCCCGATATGACGCAGGCGCTGACGGCCAGGACGATCGCTCCTCGGAGGCGCACGGCGGGCACTGTAGCCTTGGGGGCATGGAGCCCCTGCGCGACGGTCATGGACGGCTGATCGGGGATGTGCGCGTGTCGGTCACCGACCGCTGCAACTTCCGCTGCCAGTACTGCATGCCGGCCGAGGGGCTGCCGTGGCTCGAGCGCGGGGAGATCCTCAGCTTCGAGGAGATCGCCCGGATCGTTCGCGTGCTGGCCGCGATGGGCGTCCACGATGTCCGCCTGACCGGTGGCGAGCCACTCGTGCGGCGCAACTTCCCCGACCTCGTCCGGCTGCTCAAGCAGTCAGACGACGTCCGCGAGATCTCGGTCACCACCAACGGCTACCTGCTCGAACGCGACGCCGCCGCGCTCGTGGCCGCCGGCGTGGACCGCTTCAACGTCTCGATCGACTCGCTCCAGCGCGACCGCTTCTTCGAGCTGACCCGGCGCGACGCGCTGCCTCAGGTCCTGCGGGGACTGGAGTTGCTCGCCGGCTTTCCCGAGGCCCACCCGATCAAGGTCAACGCGGTGGCGATCCGCGGCTTCACCGAGCACGAGGTGATCCCATTCGCCGAGTTCGCCCGCCGCACCCCCTATGAGATCCGCTTCATCGAGTTCATGCCGCTCGACGGCGACCGGGCCTGGAACCGCGAGCGGGTGCTGACCGGCGAGGAGATCCGCGCCGCGATCGACGCCGTCTTCCCGCTCGAGCCGCTCAAGCGAGAGCGCCACGCCACCGCCCGCGTGTACCGCTTCGCCGACGGGCAGGGCCGGATCGGGTTCATCAACCCGGTCTCCGAGCCATTCTGCGGCGACTGCAACCGGATCCGCCTGACCGCGGACGGCCGGCTGCGCACCTGCCTCTTCTCCATCAACGAAACCGATCTGCGCGGGCCGATGCGCGCCGGCGCAGATGACCGCGAGCTCGAGCTGATCATCCGCCGTGCGGTGTGGCGCAAGGAGCTAAAGCACCACGTCGGCGAGCCCGGGTTCATCCAACCTCTCCGCACCATGTCCGCGATCGGAGGCTAACCGGGGGCCGAAATGATCCTGCTGCTGCTGTTCGCGATCCTGGCCGGGGCCGGGACCGCGATCACACCCTGTGTCCTGCCCGTGCTGCCCGCGCTCCTGTCCGCGAGCGCGCTCGGCGGGCGCCGCCGCCCGCTCGGCATCGTGCTCGGTCTCGCCGGCACGTTCACGATCGCGATCGTCGCGCTGGCCCAGCTCGTCAAGGGCGTGGGGCTGGCCAGCGGCGCCGCGCGGACGCTGGCGATCGTCGTCCTGATCGCCTTCGGGCTGGTGATGCTGATCCCCGCCGTGGCGGCCCGCATCCAGGCCCCGCTCTCGCGCCTGGCCCGGTTCGGCCCCAAGACGCGGGGATCGGGCTTCTGGTCGGGTATCGCGGTGGGCGGCGCGCTCGGCTTCGTGTGCGCCCCGTGCGCCGGCCCGATCCTGGCCGCCGTGACCTCGGTCAGCGCCTCGAGCGGCGCCTCGGCCCGGGTCGTGGCGGTGGCGATCGCCTACGCCCTCGGGCTCTCCGCGGTGATGCTGCTCTACGGGCTCGGAGGCCGCGCCGTGCTCGACCGCCTCCGCCGCGCCGCCCGCGGCCCCGTCGTCGAGCGCACCCTGGGCGCCGTGCTCCTGGCCACCGCGGTGCTGATGATCTTCAACGTCGACGTCCGCTTCGAGGAGGCGCTGGCCCGGGACGCCAGTCTGCCCGCGTTCCTCGTCGACCCGACGCGCGCGCTCGAGAACTCGGGCGCGGTGCAGAACCGCCTGGCCTCGCTGCGGCCGGAATCGCGCTTCGCGGTGCGCCAGAAGGAGGCTTCGACCTCGCCCGTGCCGAACACGGCCGGGGTGGCGATCCCCGGGGTCAAGACCCCGGATCTGCCGATGCTCGGCGTCGCCCCCGATTTCACCGACACCCAGCGGTGGTTCAACACCCCCGGCGGGCGCCCGCTGACGCTGGCCGGGCTGCACGGCCACGTGGTCCTGGTCGACTTCTGGACCTACACCTGCATCAACTGCATCCGCACGCTGCCCTTCCTCAAGGGGCTCTACGCCACCTACCACCCCTACGGGCTCGAGATCGTGGGAGTGGAGACGCCCGAGTTCACGTTCGAGCAGGAAGCCGGCAACGTGGGCCAGGCGATCGACTCGGACGGGCTGCGCTACCCGGTCGTCCAGGACAACCGCTACGGGACCTGGAACGCGTACCAGAACGAGTACTGGCCCGCCGAGTACCTGATCGACGCAAACGGCCAGGTGCGCCACACCCAGTTCGGCGAGGGCGACTACAAGCAGTCCGAGGCGGCCGTGCGCGAGTTGCTCTACGAGGCGGGCGCCCACAACCTGCCGCCGCCGATGAGCGCCACCGCGATCATGCCCTCGAGCAACCTGCAGACCCCCGAGACCTACCTGAACACGCAGCGAGCCCAGGGCTTCGTGCCCTCGCTCGCGGGCGGCGTCCACACCTATCCCGGCCTTCGCTCGCCTGTCCTCAACGAGTTCGGGCTCGGCGGGCGCTGGCTCCTCGGCTCGGAGTCGGCCACGCCGGTCAGCCCGGGCGCCACGATCACCCTGCGCTTCCAGGCCGCCCGCGTGTACCTGGTCATGACCTCGGCCGGCAACGCCCCCCGGAAGGTCGGCGTGCTCCTGGACGGGCGCCCGATCGGCGCCGGCGAGGCCGGCAGCGACGTCCACGGCCGCTGGATCACCGTCGAGGGCCAGCGCCTCTACTCGCTCGTCTCCCAAGCCGGCGACGCTCAGCACGACCTGACGGTCGAGGTGCCGCCCGGGGTGAGCGCCTACGACTTCACGTTCGGCTGATCCAGCAGCGCGGCCGCGTGGAGCAGGTCCTCGGGGTAATTGACGTTGAACAGCTCGCCGGGATCGACCTCGAGCTCCCGTGCCCCGATCTCGGCCACGATCTCTCGAAGCGGCCGCTCGGTGTCCGGCGCCACCAGCTCGAGCGTGTGCGGCTGGTAGCAGCCGAGCAGCGGCTGCACCTGGCCACCGGCGGCGGCGAGGACCGCCGGCGCGCCGGCCGGATCGGCGCCGGCGAGCCGCGCGAGCGTCGCCGGCGTCACGAACGGCAGGTCGACCGGGCACACGAGCACGGCGCGACCCTCGGCCAGGCTGAGCGCGTGCACGATCCCGAGCAACGGGTGCGCGGGCGCCTCCGGCTCGACCCACACGGTGACGCCCGACAGGCTCGGAAGCTCCGTGCTCGGCTTGGCCACGACCACCACCTCGCTCAGCACCTGCCGCAGCGCGGCCAGCGGGTAGGCGACCAGCGGGCGGCCCTGGAGGCGCACGACCGCCTTGGAGCCGCCGATCCGCCGACCGGCTCCGCCGGCCAGGATCGCCCCGATCGGCCGGGTCCGAGCGGCCATCAGGCACAAGTCCCCAGCTTGCTCACGGAGCCATCGTAGAATCAGGTTGATGGAGGGCTCAACGTCGGTACGCAGTTGGCTGCGGTGCTACCGCTGCTGGTCACAGAACCTCGAGGTCCAGGTCCATTACGAGGGGATCCACCGGATCGATCCGGAGACGGGTGAGCGCGGCGACGTCGTGGACGAGATGCAGGAGGCGGTCGTCCAGTGCCTCGAGTGCATGCACGACCAGCCGCACCTGGGGTTCCACAACGGTCGCGTCGAGCCGATCGAGGATCGCTGGGAGCGGATGATCGCCGGCACTCCGTGGGTCGCCTCGTGCACGGTCACCGTCGATGCCGACGACGTCGAAACCTGCTCGGGCCCGGAGGCGGGCGATGCCCTGTCCTACGCCGCCTTCGGCGACCACGGGACCCGGGAGTTCTTCACCCACGTCCGCTTCCACAAGCACGACGACGACCGCATCGTCGTCCACCTCCTGGTCGAGCTCTACGCCCGCTCGGCCGAGGAGGCCACCGAGGTGCTCCAGGACGCGTCCCGCGGCCAGCTGGCGATCACGTCTCTGGCTGAGGAGTCGCGGCCGCCCGCTTCGACCGACGACGGCCAGCACTGACCCAGCCGTAGCGCCTCGATCGCGATCAGCGCGAGCGCCACCGGAACGGTCGCGGGCAGCTCGTTGATCACGAAGAACAGCAGGTCGAACGCCGCCGCGAACACCAGCGTGAGCAGCGCGCCCGCCCCCTGCCGCCGCGCCTCGCCCGCGAGCACCGCCCCGAGCAGCGCGGCCACGAACAGATCGCCGTAGCCGAGGGTGACCGACCCGAACAGGACGTTCTGGAGGCGCGGGAGCCCCGCCGCCGGATGCGCCGCGATCAGCGCATTGTTCGGCGCCTGGAGGAGGTCGGAGATGACCAGCCAGCTGTCGGCGGCGGCCATCAGCACGATCCCCGCCTTCATCCACGCCTTCGGCGTGACCGCCGCGAGCAGGACGCCGAGCGTGACGCAGCTGAGCGCCGAGAGCAGGGCCGCGCTCGCCTCCCCCACCAGCGTGGTCGGGATCGCCCAGGCGAGGGCGAACAGGACCGCGGCGCCGAGCGCGGCGGGCGGCGTGGCCCGACGAGACGTCCACCCGAGCGCCACCGCGGCCAGCGGCGGCACCGCCACCAGGGCGAGGTAGGTCAGCCCGGTGGCGGTGTCCGAGACGTAGCGGATCGCGAACACGACGACGACGATCGAGCCGATCGGCACGAGCGACCAGGCCCGCCCGCGCACCCGCCGGAGCAGCGCAATCTCCGGCGTCGGCTTCGGCGCCGCGACCACGGCCGCCTGGAGCACCAGGACCGCGGCATCGGACGGGATGAACGGGAGGGACACGCACCCGAGGGTACGGACCGCGGATAACGTTCCGCTCGGCGCGCACTTTTCGCCGAGGCCGTCGTTAGCCGCGACTGGCGCGGCAAAGTGCGACCTCGGCGATTCTGGTTCGCCGAGGTCGTCGCTATCCGCGGCCAGTCCCCGCCCTACGAGCCGACGAGGCGCTTCTCGAGCTCGTGCAGCTGCGCCTCGACCGCCTCGGGCAGGTGGTCGCCGAACCGCTGCAGGTGCTCGCGGATCTGGGGCAGCGCCTCCTGCCAGCAGTCGTTGTCGACCTCGAGCAGCTTGGCCATCGTGTCGCGGTCCAGGTCCAGCCCGTCGATGTCGATCCCGCCCTCGCCGATCGGCGGCACGAGCCCGATCGCGGTCTCTTCGGTCGCCGCCTGATCATCGCAGCGCCGGAAGATCCAGGCCAGCACGCGCGAGTTCTCGCCGAACCCGGGCCACATGAACTTGCCGTCCTCGCCCTTGCGGAACCAGTTGACGTAGAAGACCTTGGGCAGCTTGGCCCCCGATCGCTCGCCGATCTTCAGCCAGTGCCCGAAGTAGTCGCCCATGTTGTAGCCGCAGAACGGCAGCATGGCCATCGGGTCGAAGCGGAGCTCGCCGACGTTGCCCGCCGCCGCGGCCGTCTTCTCCGAGGCCATCGTCGCGCCCAGGAACACCGCGTGCTCCCAGTCGCGCGCCTCGGAGACGAGCGGCACGACGGTGGCGCGCCGGCCGCCGAACAGCATCGCGTCGATCGGCACGCCCGCCGGGTCGTCCCACTCCGGTGCGGCCGACGGGCACTGCTCGATCGCCACCGTGAAGCGGGCGTTCGGGTGCGCGGCGGGCGTCTCGGAGTCGGGCGTCCAGTCGTTGCCGCGCCAGTCGGTCAGGTGCTCCGGCGGCTCCTTGGTCATGCCCTCCCACCAGATGTCGCCGTCGTCGGTGCGCGCGCAGTTGGTGAACACCGCACCCCGGGAGAGCATCTTCAGGGCGTTCGGGTTCGTGCGCTCGCCCGTCCCCGGCGCCACGCCGAAGAACCCGGCCTCGGGGTTGACCGCGTACAGCCGCCCGTCCTCCTTGAACTTCATCCACGCGATGTCGTCGCCGACCGTCTCGACCTTCCACCCCTCGAGCGACGGGATCATCATCGACAGGTTGGTCTTGCCGCAGGCGCTCGGGAAGGCGCCGGCGATGTACTTCGACTCCCCCTCGGGCGAGGTGAGCTTGAGCACGAGCATGTGCTCGGCCATCCAGCCCTCGTCGCGGGCCATGATCGAGGCGATCCGCAGCGCGAAGCACTTCTTGCCGAGCAGCGCGTTGCCGCCGTAGCCCGAGCCGTAGGACCAGATCTCGCGCGTCTCGGGGAAGTGGACGATGTACTTGTTCTCCGCGTTGCACGGCCACGGCACGTCCTCGTCCGGGCTCGAGATCGGGGCGCCGACCGAGTGCAGGCAGGGCACGAAGTCGCCGTCCTCGCCGAGCTCGTCGAGCGCCTCCTGGCCCATCCGCGTCATCACGCGCATCGAGGCGGCCACGTACGGGGAGTCGGTCAATTCCACGCCCAGATAGGAGATCGGCGACCCGATCGGGCCCATCGAGAACGGCACCACGTACATCGTGCGGCCCCGCATCGAGCCGGTGAACAGCTCGGTCAGCGTGGCCTTCATCTCCTCGGGGTCGGCCCAGTTGTTGGTCGGCCCGGCGTCCTCCTCGCGCGCGGAGCAGATGAACGTCCGGTCCTCGACCCGGGCCACGTCGGCCGGGTCGGAGAGGACCAGGTAGGAGTTCGGGCGCTTCTCCTCCGAGAGCCGCTCCGCGGCCCCGGCCTCGACCAGCGTCTGCATCATCTGGTCGAACTCCTCGTCGGACCCGTCGCACCAGTGGACGCCGTCAGGCTGGGTCAGTCCGGCGACCTCCTCCACCCACTCGCGCAGGCGGGCGTGGTTGGTCGTGGCTTCGTTCTTCGGTGCGGTGTGGGCCATGGATCTTCAGGTGCTCCTTTTCGGTGGCAAAAGCAAGGCTACCCGGGATAAACGGCGAACAGCGTCAGCGCCGTTCGCGGGCGGACGACTACTCGACGTTCGCCTCTGCGCGCTGGTGCGAGCGAGTCTCGGCGTCGCCGGGCTCGCGGCGGGGAACGAGCACGAGGCGCTTGAACTCGGCCACGAGCACCCCGTCCTGGTTGAGCACGCGCGTGTGGACGCGGACCGTGCCGCGGTCGGGCTTGGACTGCGAGGGCTTGACCTCCAGCACTTCTGACTCGCAGAACAGCGTGTCGCCGTGAAACACCGGCGCCGGGTGCTTGAGCTCCTCGGTGGCGAGGTTCGCGATCGCCTTGCCGCTTACATCGGAGACGCTCATCCCGAGCGCCAGCGAGTACACGAGCGGCCCCACCACGACGTTGCGGCCCTGCTGGGACTGGCTCGCGTACACGTCGTTGATGTGGAGCGGGTGGTGGTTCATCGTGATCAGGCAGAACAGGTGGTCGTCTGACTCGGTCACGGTCTTGGCCGGCCAGTGCTTGTAGACGGCGCCCACCTCGAACTCCTCGAGATAGCGGCCGTAGGGATGCGCGCCGCTGGCCTCGCGCGCAGCCTGGTCAGTTTCGACTTGGGGGGTCATGACACCGGATGATGTCAGGGAGGCCGGGCCGCATGCGGCCCGGCCCCGGCCGGTGCATGCACCGGTCGGCCGGGGGCGCGCATGCGCGCGCCCGGATACTCTCCATCTCCATGAGAAACCCCCGCGTCTTCGGAAATCCCCTGGCCATCGGCGCCCCCGCAGCCGCTGATGGAGATCCCGTTCAAGCCCTCCCGGATGATCCATTTCCTCGACTTCTCCAACGAGAAGATGGTGGCCAAGGTCCCGGACATCGCGCCCACCGTGGACATCCTGCTCGGCAACCTCGAGGACGCGGTGCCGGTCGACCGCAAGCTGGCCGCGCGCGAGGGCCTGGTCAAGGTCGGCAAGGAGATGGAGCTCGGCGAGACCCAGCTGTGGACGCGGGTCAACAGCCTCGAGTCGCCGTGGGTGCTCGACGACATCACGACGCTCGTGACCGAGATCGGCCACAAGCTCGACGTGATGATGATCCCCAAGGTCGAGGGCGCCTGGGACATCCACTACGTCGACCGGCTGCTCGCCCAGCTCGAGGCCAAGGCGGGGCTCGAGCGCCCGATCCTGATCCACGCGATCCTCGAGACCGGCCTCGGCGTGGTCAACCTCGAGGAGATCGCCACCGCGAGCCCGCGCATGCAGGGGATGAGCTTCGGCCCGGCCGACCTGGCCGCCTCGCGCCGGATGAAGACCACGCGCGTCGGCGGCGGCCATCCCGGCTACCGCGTGATCGAGGACCCGGACAGCGACGGCGGCCCGCGCCTCACCGCCCAGCAGGACCCGTGGCACTACTCGATCGCCCGCATGGTCGACGCCTGCACCTCGGCCGGGATCCTCCCCTTCTACGGCCCCTACGGCGACATCCGCGACGTCGAGGGCTGCGAGACGCAGTTCCGCGCCGCCTTCCTGCTCGGGTGCGTGGGCGCCTGGTCGCTGCACCCGGCGCAGATCGCGATCGCCAAGAAGGTGTTCAGCCCCGCCCCCGACGAGGTGCTGTTCGCCAAGAAGGTGCTCGAGGCGATCCCCGACGGCCGCGGCGTCCACATGATCGACGGCAAGATGCAGGACGACGCGACCTGGAAGCAGTGCAAGGTGATGGTGACGCTGGCCGAGATGCTGGCCCACAAGGATCCGGAGCTGGCCGAGGCCTACGGCTTCGCCCCCGCGGCCGCATAGGCACGCAAGTGCGGATCTCGGCCAAGGCTGACTATGCCGTGAGGGCCGCGGTCGAGCTGGCCGCGGGCGCCGGCGAGAAGCCGCTCAAGGCCGAGCGCATCGCCACCGCCCAGGAGATCCCGCTCAACTTCCTGGAGAACATCCTCGGCGAGCTCCGCCATGCCGGGATCGTGCGCAGCCAGCGCGGGGCCGACGGCGGCTTTCGCCTGGCCAAGCCGGCCGACCAGGTGACGGTCGCCGACATCATCCGCGCCGTCGAGGGTCCGCTGGCCAGCGTCCGCGGCGGCCCGCCCGAGGAGATCTCCTATCCCGGCCTGCTCGGCCGCGCTGCCGCGGGTGTGGATCGCCGTGCGCGCGAACCTGCGCAAGGTCGTCGAGCACGTCACCGTGGCCGACGTGGCCGAGGGCAAGCTCCCCACTGAGATCGATCAGCTGGCCGAGGACCCGGAGGCCTGGATCACGCGGTAGCCGCCCCAGCGGGCGACGGAGAGATCCGTCGCCCGACTCGGCTCGGGCACAATGGCCCCGCGAGGCCGGGCCAACAGGAGCGTGGGGACGCGATGGCGACATTGACTGGGAGATGCCGGCGGGCGCAGGCGCCGCCGAGGGACCCGCAGCCGCGGGACCCGTGGGCGCGGAGCCGGCGCCGGGTGGACCCGTCGAGGCGGCGCTCGCCAGCTGTTCGCCCGCGAGGAGATCCGCTCGGGCATGGCCGAAGCCGAGCTCACGCGCGAGGACCTCGACGGGACTCGCCGAGGTGCTCGTCGCCGCCCGCGCCGAGCTCTCGGGTCCGCTGATCCGCATCACCGAGCTCGGCCAGAAGCTCGATCAGGCCCGATCGACGCGCATCTCGACAAGCGCCGGGATCGCGTGAGCACCGTGATGATCGGCGTCTGGTTCATCGCCGCGATCGCCGTCGTGGTTATCGCCATGGTCGGCCTCGTCGGACTGCTCGTGGGCGCCGCGCATGGCCATGGGCACTGGACCGTGCCCTGGTTCGGGCTCCCGAAGCCGGCGCAGCGGTGGGCGCCCTGCTCGTCTTGCTGATGGCCGTCGGCGCCCTGGCCAGCCCGGAGCGGCGCCGCGGGGAGGGCCCGGCTTCCGACGCAGCCATCGCGAGCTTCGAGGCGAGCCGCGTCGAAGCCTGGAACGAGGTTGTCGCCTCGCTGACCGAGCAGTGGCTGCTGCCCTACGTGACGGGGCAGATCAACGATCGGATCGAGCCCTCCTACGCCACCGAGCTGGGCACGATCGCGACCGCCGGGTTGGGCGACCCGCTGCAGACCCGGTTGGAGGTTCACACGGCTGCGCGCGCAGTCGTCGAGCAGCGGTTGCGCATGTGGAGGGGCGAAGCCTCGGGCTCGCCGGTCCACGGGGGGCCGGCAAGACCACGCTGCTTCGCGCGGTGTGCAGCCCGGAACAGACCTACAACGGCCGCCCGCTCTTGTCCGTCATGGCCTCAGCGCCAGTGCGCTACGAAACGCGTGACTTCCTGCTTCACCTGTTCAGCCTCCTGTGCGAAGCGGTGCTGGCCGCGTCGCGCGTTCCGCTCGCGCCGGTCGGAGCGCCGCGTGCTGAGCCTGCGGCCGCGCGCCTGCGTCGAGCGCTCGCCATCGCGCGACGGGGACGCGCCCGCGAGGCCGAGACGGTGCGGCGCTTCGGATCACGCACGTCCGGGACGCTCTCGGCGCTCGGCTCAAGGCCGCCGAGCATCTGGAGGAGATCCGCTTCCAGCAGACCTCCACCGCCGGGTGGGGCGGTTCGCTGACCGCGCCGGTGGCCGGGCTCAGTTCGAGGAGGTCAGAGCCTGGCCCGCACGCCGCTCTCGGTCCGGCCGTGATCGATCGCTTTCAGAGCTTCCTGAGCTCGGTGGCCGCCGCCAGGAGGGATACTGGTCGTGGTGGCCATTGACGAGCTGGACAAGATCGCCTCCCCGAGGAGGCGAGCCAGTTCCTCAACGACATCAGGGCCTGTTCGGGGCTCGCGAGTGCTTCTTCCTGCTTTCGGTCTCCGAAGAGGCATGAGTGCTTTGAGCGTCGCGGGCTGCCCGCGCGCGACGCCATCGACAGCGCGCTCGACGACGTCATCACGCTCGACTACATGACCTTCGAGCAGAGCGCAGAGCTGCTGCGCCGCCGCGTGGTCGGGCTGCGCACTCGTTCATCGCCTCTGCCACATGCTCGGAGGGGGCTGCCGCGCGACGTGCTCCGGGTCGCTCGCCGGCTGGCGAGATGGCGACGGGCGCCTGAGTGCCGTTAGCCACGGTGGTGGCGGAGCTCACGCGCGACGACTTCTGGCAAGCTGCGCGCGGTCGAATCGTCAGCCGAGGTCGAGCCGCGCGGCTTCTTCACTCGCGAGGTCGCCAGGAGCTCAAGGTGACGAGCGCCGAGGCCATCTTCGCCGCGTGCCAGAGGGTCACCGCCGGCCTGAACGAGAGCGGTCGGAGCTCAGTCGAGCTCGGCCGTCCAGCTCGTGTCCGACACTCTGGCTTACGGTTACTTCCTGGCCCGGTGGTCGAGTTCTTCCGCACTCACCCAACTCGTGAGCTTCTGCGCACGGCTTGACATCCGAGCGGCCGGACCAATCGATCGACGCCTGGCGCAGGCCCGCCAGGCCTTCGAGTCGATCCGCAGCTGGCCTGGGAGCACATCTCGCGCTTCCGGGACGGCTGGGGTTCGCCAGCTCGCACCCGCTGACGCGGATCGCACCACTGACCGCGCCGGGAGCGGGCGTAACTTCGTCACCTGGGGTAGTCACCGCAACCGTTGGGGGTGTGTCATGTTGGTCGGGATGCGTAGCGTGTGTGTAAGAGGAGCTTGGTGAGTATCGGCGGCTTCCTCGTCGGTGCGCCCGGCGCCGCGGCGGATGACCTGCTGGGCGCTCAGCGACGGCCACGGACTCACCGCCAACCCCGACAGCGTCAGCGGCTCGGTCGACGACTCGCAGAGTCCGTCGCGGCTCGACCTGAGCGACCGAGCGGCGGCCGAGGAGCAGCCTGGCACGACACGATCGAGGAAGCAAGAAGGACGACCAAGACGACGGCGGAGGCGGAGGCGCCGAGCCCCCGCCCGATCACGGCCAACGGGCCAACGGTGTCGCTGGTGGGCATCAGGACATGGCCAGGGAGGAACGATACCGGACCTGGACGGGCTCACCCTCAAGACGACTCGTGGGCGCGCAACGGAGTTGGAAACCCGAGCGACCGTGGGAGGCGAGCTGGCCGGAACGTCAGCCATCATGGGGGGGAGGCGAGCGGCGTCAGAACGGGGTGATACTCGAAACATGGGTGCAGTGGTTCAAGTGGCGAGCGAGCGGGAGGAAGGCGGGGGTGAAGGGTGGGTGGGTGGAGGGGCGCTGGGGGCGGACGTAGACCGTGTCGCCGCGGACACGCCGAGCTCGTCGGCCTGGGCGCGGGTGAGCTGGGCGCGCGCCGCCTCGCCGCCGGGGAGGTCGAGCTCGAGGCGCACCTCGAACCCAAGGTACACCACGCGCCTCACCGCCGCCTCCATGGCGCCGTCGGTGGCCACCAGCGAGACCGTCACGTCGTGAGGCCGGACGAGCCGGTCGGCCACGCGGCTGACCGGTCCGAGGAAGCCCATCACGAAGTCGCTGGCGGGAGCGTCGTAGACCGCGCGCGGTGCGCCCACCTGCTCGATCTGGCCTGCGTGCATGACCGCGATCCGGTCGGCCACCTCCATCGCCTCCTCCTGGTCGTGGGTGACGAGCACGGTGGTCACGCCCTGCTCGTCGTGCAGGCGGCGCAGCCAGCGCCGGAGCTCGGCGCGCACGGTGGCGTCGAGGGCGCCGAAGGGCTCGTCGAGCAGGAGCACACGCGGCTCCACCGCCAGCGCCCTGGCCAGGGCCATCCGCTGGCGCTGCCCGCCCGAGAGCTGGTGGGGGCGCTGCTCTGACCACTTGGTCAGTCCCACGAGTGAGAGCAGCTCATCGACCCTGGTGGCGACCTGGTCCTTGGGGCGCTTGCGGATGCGCAGGCCGAAGGCCACGTTCTCGTACACGCTCATGTGCGCGAACGGGGCGTAGTGCTGGAAGACGAACCCGATTGCCCGGTCCTGGGGGCGAGCGTGCGTCACATCGCCGCCGTCGATCGCCACCGCGCCGGTGTCAGGGGTCTCGAGGCCGGCGATGATCCGCAACAGCGTCGACTTCCCGGACCCGCTCGGCCCGAGCAGCGCGGTGAGCGAGCCCTCGGGGACGGTCAGCGAGACGTCCTCGAGCGCGTGGAAGTCGCCGAAGCTCTTGGAGATCCGATCGACGTCGATCCTCATGCTTTGTCTTGCCTCCGGGGTGAGAGCAGGGTCATGACGAGCAGCACGGCCAGCGACATCACGGCGAGCTCCGTGGCGGCGGCGTAGGCGCCGGTGATGTTCTGCGCGCCGGGCTGCTCGGCGCGCTGGTAGACGAGCAGCGGCAGGGTCAGGGTGTGGCCGGGAACGTTCGAGGAGACGACGAGCACGGCGCCGATCTCGCCGAGCGCCCGCGCGGTGGTGAGGACCACGCCGTAGGCCACGCCCCACCGGATCGAGGGGAGCGTGATCCGCCAGAACGTCTGCCAGCCCGAGGCGCCCAGCGTGGCCGCGGCCTGCTCCTGCTCGTCGCCGATCTCGCGCAGCACGGGCGCCACCTCGCGCACGACGAATGGCAGCGAGACGAACACGGTGGCGATCGCCATCCCGGCGGGCTCGAAGATGATCCGGATTCCGTGCTCGGCGAACCACGTCCCGAACCAGCCGCTCTGCCCGTAGACAAGGATCAGCGCGAGGCCCACGATCACCGGCGAAACGACGAACGGCAGGTCGATCAGTGCGTCGAGGATGGCTCGGCCGCGGGCCTTGCCCCGGACGAGCACGAGCGCGCAGCCGATCCCGAAGATCGTGTTGAGCGGCACCGCGATCGCCGCGATCAGGAGCGAGAGCCAGAACGCGCTGACCGCGGCCGGCGTGGTCATCCAGCTCCACGCCTCACTCAGCCCGTGCTCGAACGTCCGCACGAACACCACGGCAAGCGGCGCCAGCAAGAGCAGCGTCAGGTAGAGCAGCGCGATCGCGCGCAGCGACAGTGTCGTGCGGCGGCTAATGCTCAACGCGGCCTCCCAGGCGGCGGATGAGCAGCAGGATCAGCAGCGACAGGACGAGCAACACGACCGACAGCGCCGCCGCCGCCTGCTGGGAGTCCTGCTCGATGTTGTCGAAGATCACGATGCTGGCGATCTGAACCTTGCCCACGATCAGCACCAGCGAGCCGATCTCCCCCACGGAGCGCGCGAAGGCGAGCGCGGCTCCCGACAGGATCGACGGCCTCAGCGCCGGCAGGACGATCCGGCGCAACGTCGTCGCGTTCGAGGCGCCGAGCGAGGCCGAGGCCTCCTCCACCTCCTGGTCGAGCTCGAGCAGCACCGGCTGCACCGAGCGAACCACGAACGGGAGCGTCACGAACAGGAGCGCCACCAGCACGGCCGCGCGCGTGTAGGCGAGGTGGATGCCGAACGGGCTGCCGGGCCCGTACAGCGCGATCAGCGTCAGCCCGGTCACGATCGTCGGCAGCGCGAACGGAAGATCGATCAGCGAGTTGATGATCCGCTTGCCCGGAAAGGCGTCGCGTACGAGCACCCAGGCCACGAGCGTCCCCATGACCGCGCCGATCGCGGCCACGATCAGCGACACCACGAGCGTCACGAGCAGCGACTTGACCGCCACGCTGCTCGACACCGCGTCCCAGAAGGTGCTGAGGCCGCCGCCCAAGGCGTTGACCACGACCGCCGCGAGCGGGATCAGGACGATCACGCTCATGTAGAGCGTGGCCACGCCGAGCCCGAGGGTGCCGGCCGGGCGCCGGCGCCGCGCGATCGTGCGCGGCGCCGGAGCGGCGATTGCGTCAGCTGGAGGCAGTGGGCACCCCCGCCGCCTGCTCGATCTTGGTCACCGAGCCCTTCTTCGGGTCGAAGAAGGTCGTCTTGACCTTGGTCCAGCCGCCCAGATAGCTGATCGTGAACAGCTGCGGCGGCGTCGGGAACTTCGAGGCGAACTGCTGCGCGACCGAGGGCATGACCGGGCGGTAGCCCTCCTGGGCCCAGATCGTCTGGCCCGCGGCCGACCACTGCCAGCTCAGGAACGCCTGGGCCTGGCTCGGATGCGAGGTCTTGGCGGCGATCGCGATCGGCGTCTGGATCAGGATCGTCTGCTTGGGATAGACGATCTGGATCTGGTCGCCGGCCTTCTGCGCCGCCATCGCGTCCGACTCGTAGTCGAGCAGCACGTCGCCCTTGCCGGAGGTGAAGGTCTGGAGCGCCGAGCTCGCGCTCGCGTCCTGGACGCTCACGTTCTTGGTCAGGAGCGTCTTGAGGTAGGCGAGCGCGTCCGCCGGGGACTTGCCCTCCTTGAGCTCGGCCCCGTAGCCGGCCAGGATGTTCCAGCGCGCGCTGCCCGAGGTCGACGGGTTCGGGGTGATCACGTCGACGCCCGGCTTGACCAGGTCATCCCAGCCGGTGATGTGCTTGGGATTGCCCTGGCGTACCACCAGAACGACCACCGAGTCGCTCGAGAAGCCCTTGTAGGGGTTGGCGTCCCACGTGCTCGAGACGAGCTTGTCCTTGACCAGGCGGGTCATGTCGGGCGTGGTCGAGAAGGCCACGATGTCGGCGGGCTGGCCGCTGTCGACCGCCCGGCTCTGTGAGCCCGAGGCCCCGAACGACTGCGTGAACGACACGCCCTCGCCGGCCGAGGTCTTCTCGAACGCCGCCGTCAGTGCGTCGTAGGCCTTCTTCGGCGTCGAGTAGGCGACGAGCGCGAGTTGCGCACTTGCCTTGCCGCTGCCGGAGCCCGAGCCGGATGACCCGCCGCTCCCGCCGGTCGTGGCCGAGTCGGCCGAGCCGCCGCACGCGGCGAGCCCCCCGGCCGCGGCGAGCGCGGCGAGCACGGCCACGCCGCCCTTCCAGAGATGGTGCCGACGCGCGGCCCCGGATGCTGTTCTCATCAGCCCTCCTGTCTAACGATGGCGTTGTCGAACTACGGACCGCGGGGCGCCCGCTCCCCGCCAATCTTCACTTTCTAGACTTGATTGATCGAAATTATCAGATTGGTGGGACATAGACGATCGTGGCGTCGCCCTTCGGCGGCCTCCGCTACGCTGCGGCGCCGCTGATGCGCTTCTTCGAGTACGAATCGCGCGCGATCGTGGCCAAGGCCGGCATCCCCGTGACCAAGCACGGCTTCGCCAAGACGCCCGAGGACGCCCGCCGGATCGCCGAGGAGATCGCCGGGCCGGTCGTGATCAAGTCCCAGGTCCTGACCGGCGGGCGGATGAAGGCGGGCGGCGTCCAGTTCGCCGACACGCCCGAGGAGGCGGCCGAGCACGCGCGCACCGTGCTCGCCCTGGAGATCAACGGCCACATGCCGCGCGGCGTGCTCGTCGACTCCCGCGCCGCGGTCAAGCACGAGTACTACGCCGGCGTGGTCTGGGACGGGATCCGCAAGCGCCCGGTGATGCTGTTCTCCGACATGGGCGGGATCGACATCGAGGAGGTCGCCGAGACCCACCCCGACCACGTCGCGCGAAGGCACTTCTCCACCCTGCGCCCCCTCTCGGACTGGGAGGCCAAGCAGCTGATCGCCTCGATCGGCGTGACCGGCCCGGCGCTCAGCCGCCTGACCCCGATCGTCGCCCGGCTCGCGCGCCTGTTCCTCCAGTACGACATGACGCTGGCCGAGATCAACCCGCTGGGCGAGACCGAGGACGGCAAGTTCATCGCGCTCGACGCCCACATGGACATGGAGAACGAGGCCCGGCCGCGCCAGAACGCGCTGCTCGCCGAGCTCGGCGTGGGCGGCGAGGAGACCCGCCAGGCGCGCGAGCCGACGCCGTTCGAGCTGGCCGGCGAGGAGGTCGACGCCCAGGACCATCGCGGCGTGGCCGGCAACGTGACCGAGTTCGACGGCAACCTCGGGCTGGTGATCGGCGCCGGCGGCGGCTCGCTGACGCTGTTCGACGCCGTCCGCGCGCACGGCGGCCACCCGGCCAACTACTGCGAGATCGGCGGCAACCCCTCGGTGCGCAAGGCCTGCGGCCTGGCCAAGCTCGTGCTCCAGAAGCCGGGCGTGGACAAGATCGCGGTGATGATGTCGATCGTCTCCAACACTCGCGTGGACATCGTCGCCCGCGGGGTGATCAAGGCGTGCGTCGAGCTCGGCTACGACCCGGCCGAGAAGATCGCCTTCTTCCGCATCCCCGGCGCCTGGGAGGAGCAGGGCTTCAAGATCCTCAAGCGCTACGGCGTCGACTACGCCGACCGGAGCGTGTCGCTGCACGAGGCGGCACGGCGGGCGGTGGAGAAGATCCAGGGCTCGACTTCCGGCTCCGGCGACGGCGGCGGGTTCCGCCACACCACGGCTGAGCTCGGCGCGGAGAGGGACGTCTAGCCGTGTCGATCCTGATCGACGCCGATACGACCTTCATCGTCCAGGGGATCACCGGCCGCGAGGCGGTCAATTTGACCCGCGAGTGCCTGGACTACGGTGCCGGGGCCAAGATCGTGGGCGGGGTGACGCCCGGTCGCCTGGGGCGCGACGTCCACGGCGTGCCGGTGTTCGACACGGTGGCGCAGGCGGTGGAGAGCCATGGCGGTCCGATCGACGGCTCGGTCGTCACCGTGCCGCCCGCGTTCACGAAGGACGCGGTGTTCGAGGCGATCGAGAACGGGGTCAAGCTCGTGGTGATCGTGACCGAGCGGATCCCCCGCCGCGACGTGGCCGAGATGGTCGAGCTCGCCGGAGCGCACGGCGCGCGGATCATCGGTCCCAACTGCCTGGGGATCATCGTCCCCGACGTGATCAAGATGGGCGGGATCGGCGGCCCTGCCCGCGACGCGGCCAAGTCCTACTCGCCCGGTCCGGTGGGCGTGATCTCGCGCTCGGGCGGGATGACGACCGAGATGTCCTCGACCTTGACCGCCGCCGGCCTCGGCCAGTCCACCGCCGTGTCGATCGGCGGCGACGCGATCATCGGCTCCACCTATGCCGAGCTGATGCCGCTGTTCGAGTCCGACGGCCAGACCCAGGCGATCGTGATCTACACCGAGCCCGGCGGCCGGATGGAGGCCGAGCTCGCCCGCTACATGACCGACACCGGGTCGCAGATGCCGATCGTCGCCTTCATGGCCGGGCGCTTCATGGACGAGATGCCGGGCATGAGCTTCGGCCACGCGGGGACGATCGTCGAGGGCAAGGAGGACACGGCGTCGGAGAAGATCGCCCGCCTGGCCGAGGCGGGAATCGTCGTGGCCGAGGAGATCTCCCAGATCCCGGACCTGGTCAAGGAGAGGATCGGGGCGGTGGCATGAGCGAGGCCCTGTTCATCGACGTCGAGGTCGAAGAGTCCGCGCGCTCCGATCAGGCGCTGGCGGCCAAGCTGGCCGAGGTCTGCCCGGTCGACATCTTCGCCGCCGGCCCGTCCGGGGTCGAGATCGTCCAGGAGAACCTCGACGAGTGCGTGCTCTGCGAGCTGTGCATCAACGCCGCGCCCGCCGGCGCGGTCAAGGTGATCAAGCTCTACGACGACGGCGCCGCGCTCAGCCGCGCGTGAGCCGCCGCCGCGCGGACGTGGTCAGCGGCCGGTAGTTCTCGCCGGTCCGGGCCAGGTACCAGGCCGGGCTTCCCTCGTCGGGCTCCGGTATCCCCTCGGCCTTCAGCGGCCCGGTCAGCGGCCGGAACCACGTCGTGACCGGAATCTCGCCCACCACGCGCACGACCGTCGGGCGCAGCGCGCGCGGCAGCACCGACAGGGCGGCCGCGATGTCCTCGGCGTTCGTCTGGCGCCCCCGGCGCAGCGTGATCGCCGCCACCGCCACCTCGGCGCCCCGACCGCCTGCCGCCACCCCGTAGGCGACGGCCAGGTCGACCGCCGGCAACTCGCCGAGCGCGTCGCGGATCGGGGCCGTGTACACGGGCCCGTGTGCGGTCGGGATCACGTCGGTGATCCCGTCCACCCGCCAGTAGTCTCCGTCCTCGTCGCACCGGAACAGGTCGCCGGTCCCCGCCCAAGCATCGTCGGGCGTGAACACGCCTCGCAGAGGCGCGCTCGAAAGGCGATCGTTGGGACTCACGCGCACCAGCAGCATCCCGACCTGGTTGGTGGCGACCCGGCGCGCGAACCCGGCCGCATCGACGGCGAGCCGGCGGGCGGCGATGTCGTAGCCGGCGATCCTGACCTCGGCGCTGCCCGGTAGCGGGCGCCCCATCGAGCCCGGCTTGGCGCCGCGGAGGTTGACGAGGATCGCCCCCGCCTCGGTCGAGGCGTAGAACTCGAGCACGCGGGCGGGCCGGAAGCGCTGCTCCACCCGCCGCCACAGCCCTCGCGGCATGCCCGAGCCGATGAACAGCCGCACCGGATGGTGGCGCTCACCGAGGTCAGGCGGCGCCTCCACCAGGTCGTGCAGCAACGTCCACGTGTAGGAGGCGACTGTCACTCCGTAGCGCCGCGCCTCCTCCCAGAACGTCGCCGGATCGAAGCTGGTGGCGAGGGCCAGCCGGGCGCCGCCGGCGATCGCACCGCCGATGCTCATCATCAACCCCGACGGGTGGTAGAGCGGCGTCACGCTGTACACGGTGTCGCCCTCGCCGAGGGCGGCCGAGGAGGCGGTGCCGAAGGCCGACATCGCCCAGCGGCGATTGGTGATCCGGTTGATCCGCGTGCCGGACCCCTCCCCGGTGAAGAGCACGAACGCCAGGTCGTTGGCGCGGCCGGGGTTGGGGCGATACCAGCGCGGGAGCGCCACCGTGTCCGGATCGATCTGCTCCATGTCGGTGACCAGGGGCACGCTGAGCTCGCGCGGCCCGCCTCCGCCGCCGAGCACGAACGTGTGGACGGTGCCGACGCCGGCGGCGAGCGGCGCGCGCTCGGGGTCGGCGACGATCCGCTCGACCTGCCCGAGCTCGGCCTCGAGCTTGACGTCCCCGTCGGGCCGGAGCATCACCGCCACCGCGCCCAGCCGGTTGATCGCCACCACGAGCGCGAGCGCCGTCGGCCGCGCGCCCATCAACACGCCTACGTGCTCGCCCCGGCGCACGCCGATCGAGATCAGGCCGCGGACGACGTTGTCGATCCGGTTGCCCACGTCCTCGGCGCTGTAGGCGCGATCCTCGAACAGGAAGAAGACGTCGCGCGGGCCACGGCGCCGGCGCTCTTCGACGAGCAGGCCGAGCGAGATCCGGGTGCTCGGCTGGATCTGCTCCAGGCGCGCCAGCCGGGGCAGCTGCGAGATCGCCTCGCGGGTCAGCTCGCGCATGCCGGTGACGCTGCGCCGCGCGGTACCGAGAACCGAGCGCGCGATGCCGCCGCCGACGGCGCCGGCGAGCTCGACGCCGTACCCGACCCGGTTGCGGACGGCCGGCGTCAGCTCGAGCGAGGCCTCCTCGTCGCTCACCTCGGTGAGGTCCTCGGGACGCTCGCCCTCGCCGTCGACCCACTGTGTCCACGCCGCCACCGTGGGCCAGGTGATCGTGTTCGCCCGGGTTCCGACCACGAGCCCGAAGTGCCCCGCCTGGAGGGCGAGCTCGTACACCTGGGCCCGCGGTGCGGCCAGGCGCACCGCGCGGACACCCGCCGCGGGGGCGATCTCGTCGACCGTCCCCACGACCGAGAGGATCGGCGTGGCGATGTCGGCCAGCGTGACCATGCGGCCGTCGATCACGAAGCCGCCCTCGAGCATCCGGTTGTGGGCGACGAACTGGCGCATGAAGTCGACGAGCGCGGGACCGGGCCACGCCACCCAGCCATCTGCCTCGAGGAAGCGCCGCTGGCCTTCGCGCTGCAGCAGTGCCTCGCGGTCGTGGAGCTGGAGCAGGAACTGGAGCTGGTTGCGCACCGACTTGACGGGATCGAGCAATCGGAAGCCGGTGCGGCTGAACCATGCGGGCACCCCGGGTCCTCGGAACACGCGCTCGGCGAGCATCCCGCCGACGCCGATCGCGAACTGCTCGGGGAGGCCGAGCGGGACGCCGGCGCGGGTGTCGACCGGGCTTCCGAACGTGATCACCGACGCGAGCCCCTCGTTGCGGCGGTAGGCGGCGGTCTGATAGCAGAACATGCCGCCTTGGGAGTAGCCGCCGATGTGCACGTCGCGCCCGGTGGCGGCGCGGACCTGGTCCACCGCGTGTGAGACCGCGACGACGTGGTCGGCGAGCGTCCGCTCGAGCCCGCCCTCCTCGCGCTCGGGCGCGCCGAAGTCGACGACCCACGGATCGGCTCCGTGCTCGCGGATGAGGCTGACCGCGCTCGTCCGTCGCGCCACGTCGTAGACCTCGGCGGCCAGCATCAGCGGCGGGACGAGCAGGATGGCGGGACCGCCGGCCTCCTCCTCGGCGTAGTAGTGCCGGAGCTTGTAGACCCGCTCCTCGGCCGCGACCTCGTAGGGCGAGGGCTCCTCGTCGGTGGCGAGGCCGCCGAAGCGCGCCACCTCGAGCGCGTTCTGGGCAGCGGCGCCGAGCCGGTTGACCGGAGAGGCGAGGACGTCGGGAAGCAGCGCCATCGCGCCACATTCTCGTGTAAACGGGTCGCGGCGCGACGTCCGCCTCGCGACGGTATCGTCCGGCCCCGAGGATGATCGGCGTCGATCTGGAGACCATCGAGCTGAAGGTGATCGATCGCGTCGCGTGGCTGACGCTCAACCGGCCCGCGGCGTTGAACGCCTGGACGGCTCAGCTCGGCCGCGAGCTGGCAACCGCCCTCGACCACGTGGCCGATGACCCCGCCGTGCGGGCGATCGTGCTCACCGGCGCGGGCCGGGCATTCTCCTCGGGGGCCGATCTGAAGAACCGTGCCGAGTCCGACGGCACAATGGACGTCCAGACGGCGCTGCGGGAGATCTACAACCCGGTGATGCTCCGGGTGCGAACCGTGCCCAAGCCCGTGATCGCCGCCGTCAACGGCCCGGCGGTGGGGATCGGCTGCTCGCTGGCGCTCGCCTGCGACCTGATCGTCGCCTCGGAGTCGGCGTACTTCCTGATGGCGTTCGTGAACATCGGCTTGACGCTCGACGGCGGCGCCTCGCACACGCTGCCGGCGCGGGTTGGCCATGCCCGCGCGTTCGAGATCGCCTACCTCGGGGAGCGGATCCTGGCTGCGCAGGCGCTCGAATGGGGCCTGGTCAATCGCGTGGTGGACGATGCGGCGCTGCACGATGCCGTCGGCGAGCTCGCCGCCAGGCTGGCGGCCGGCCCGCCCGGCTCCTACGCCGCGATCAAGCGCTCGATCAACGCCCGCGTGTACGCCGAGTTCGGCGAGGCCCTCGACCTGGAGGCCGAGCTCCAGCAGGAGCGCTCGCACTCGCGCGACTTCGGCGAGGGAGTGATGGCCTTCCTCGAGAAGCGGGGGCCTCAGTTCACCGGCGACTGAGGCTCGGGCCGCTGGGCGAGGTTTGAGCGCCGCCGTCACCATCCGCGACGCGGGGCCGCAGGACGTCGAGCTGATCTTCGGCTGGATCGTCGAGCTCGCCCAGTACGAGCGCGCCGAGGATGAAGTCTCCGGCACGCCGTCGCTGCTGCACGAGGCGCTGTTCGGCGAGCATCCGAGCGCGGAGGCGCTGATCGCGGAGATCGACGGAGAGCCCGCCGGCTTCGCCGTCTTCCACGGCACCTTCTCGACCTGGGAGTGCCGCCCCGGCCTCTGGCTCGAGGACCTCTACGTCCCGCCCGAGCACCGCCGCGCCGGTGTTGGCCTGGCGCTGCTCAGCCATCTGGCCCGGCTGACGGGGGCGCGCGGCTGCGCTCGGCTCGAGTGGGCGGCGCTCGAGTGGAACACGCCGGCGCTCAGCTTCTACGACAAGATCGGCGCGAGCCGCTTGCACGAATGGAGGGTGCACCGGCTCGACGGCGCCGCGCTCGAGCGGGTCGCGGTGGCGCTGGATCCGGCGGCGTGACTGAGCTCCTCGCGCGTCAAGGCGCTGCGTCTATTGGCGTGCTTGCTGGCTGACCAGCCCAAGCTGCACGGCACGCGGGGCGAGCGCCAGTCGCTTGCGGTTCTGCGGCAGGTGGGAGATCCCGACGGCGGGCAGCGCCGCAGCTGGCGACGATCCCCGCGTGACACAGCCGCCGGCTCGGATGGTGGCGGACCCGGAAGGCCGGGTCCGTCACCGTCCTCGATCCGCCGGCGCGTGCCCGAAGAAGCTGATGACCTGCTGGATCCCGGTGGGCCGGTTCGTGTAGCGCATCGTGATCGGGAGCAGCCCGGGGATGAAGCGGATCCGCTCCGCCACCGCGCTGGCCCTCCAGCTCGCCGGATTCGGACCTTGCGCCGCGGCCAGCTCGCGGCCCGCCTGGTCGAGCGCCGCCCACAGCAGCGCCCGGCAGCGCTTGAGGCTGCCGCCGCCGCAGTAGCGCACGTGGAACTTGCCGCGCACCGGCATCCCGAGGATCGTTCGCAGATCCTTGTTCATGTAGATGTGCCAGCCCTGCTCCTGACCGCCGGGAGGCGCATTGAAGATCGTGTTGAACGTGGCCAACTCGGCCGTCAGCTTCGGCCCCAGCACCGTGTCGGCCCAGGCGCGCGCCATCAGCGGCCAGGCCGCGTCCATGATCGCCGCCCCCGCCGCGGTGATCTTCCCGTTGCCGGTCCGGTCGAGCCGGCTGCCGCCCTGGCGGTACCAGGAGTCCAGCAGGCGCAGCATCTTCGCGTCCCGGGCGCTGGGGGCGCGTCCGCCGTGCAGGAGCTTCGAGAGGATCGGCTCGAGCGTCATCTCGCGCACGTCCTGCGTAGCGGCTTCGTTCATCGCGCTGACCACGCGCGCCGGGCTCAGGTGCCGTCCATGGCCGAGGTCGTCGAGCAGCAGCTGCACCCGCTGTCCGGGACCGAGCGACCAGTTGTCATCCGCTGCCTCGTATCCCGCCTCGGGGCGGTTGTTCCAGTTGACGATCTGGCCACTCGGCGGATCGATCCCCTGCGGGTGGTGCTTGAACGAGATGAAGCCGCGCCACTCCTCGTTGCCTCGCCCGTCGATGGGGAGCGCCGGATCCACGTTCGCGGGGCGGATCGGGACCAGGCCGCTCGTGAACACGCCGATGTCCTTGTCGTCCACGTAGAACGAGTTGAACGTCTGCGGCGTCTGGTCGGCGGCGCGGAAGAACTGATGGACGTTGTGGACGACTCCGTGCGCCAGGTCGTGGTAGAAGAGCAGGTCGAGGACGTCCTTGCCGTAGCTGGCGCGCTTGCGCGACAGTGCCACGAGCCGCCCGTGCACCCGGGCGTATCCGATGACCGGACCGTGGACCGTGCGGTAGAAGGTGACTTCGCTCGTGCCGGACTTGGTGCTGAGCCTTCCGGCGTCGAAGAACTGCATCGCGCGGCACTTTCCCCGGTACAGGTAACGGTGGGTGCTGTGGCCGCACAAGGTCTCGACGTAGGTGTCGATCTGATCGAGACCGGCGGAGGTGAGAGACCACGCCGAGTCCTGGTTGCGCCCGATGAAGATGTAGCCCGGGAACGGCGCCGAGGTGACCCCGCGCTCACTGATCCCCGGGCCGTGCAGGTCCATCTCGAGCGTCAGGCCCGGGTAGTAGTAGCCGATCTGCGGGCCGGCCACCATGATCGGATGGTGCGTAGTGGAGCGCTTGCCCGAGACGATCAGCGCGTTGCTCGCGAATCCCCTGTCGTCCTGCTGCACCCTGACTGCGCGAACGGCCGCGGGCGACAGGCTGCCCGGGTCGAGCAGGACGTTGCCGCTCGTGCTGCGGGGCGGCGGCTGGAAGCGGACGTGTCCGGGGACGCTCACCGGCGCCTCGGGGTCGTTGCTCTCGCGCAGGTCGTTCCATACCTCGAGGCCGCGCTTGCGGCCGAGCCGGCGCTCGAGCCCCGAGAGGAACTCCGCGCGCTCCGCCTCATCGCCCCCGCCCTCCCCCACGAACTGGTCCTTCAGGGCGTTGAAGGCGTAGATGTCGACGCGCGTGAAGTCCGCGACGCCCTTGAACGGCCCAAGCGTGTGGTTGTGCGTGTGCAGGTAGGCGTTGATCCCCTGCAGGTAGACGTCGATGTCGTGCAGGATCGAGCGGCCCTTGGCGCCGGCCCCGAGCAGGGCACCCGTCTGCTTTGCCACCTCGCGCTCGGTCTGCGCCGAAGGCTTGAAGCCGGCCACGTTGGCCACGAGATTGATGGCGCTCAGCCCGGGCGCGTCGATCGCCGCTACGAGCGAGACGTACCGGGCCTCCTGGATGAGCAGCCCGCGATCCTCCGCCAGCACCCAGCCGGCGGCCCACGTCAGGTCGTCGTAGGTCTTTCCGTAGATGTGCGGGACGTCGAAGCGATCGCGGATGATCGTCACGCCCGCGTGCGGAACCGTCTCGGTGCGCAGTGGTCCCGAGCCGTTCGTGCCGAGTGCCTCGGACTTGAAGTCGTTCTGCAGCGCCGCCGCGGTCACATGGTTGAACAGCGGCGTCAGCGCGTCGTACATCTGCGCCTGCGTCTCGGCCCCCGGCGGTGGCGGCACCGACCCGTACTGGCCCGACGGGACGATGTTGCGCGCGATGATCGCGTAGTCCTTGGCCGACGCCACCGTCGAGCCGCACAGCGCGACCGCGATGGTCGCGACGAGTAGTGCAAGTCTCCGCGGCACGGTCCTCCCTCCAGACGATCGATCCGGCGGCCGGACCCTAGCCCATCGTCGCGCGCCGCGGTGGCGCAGGTCGCCGGCGTCTGCACGCCCAATCGCACACCCCGCGCGGCGGAGATGGAGAAGCCCCGCCGGAGCGGGGCTTCTCGGTAGCAGGCCTGTAAGCCGGATTCTGTCTTGAACAGCCATCCATCTGCGCGGCCTACCCGGACCTTGGCGGGCCACCTACGAACGGTCCTGCTTGGCCTAGCATCAGGTGGGGTTTACCTGGCCGCCGCGTCACCGCGACGCCGGTGCGCTCTTACCGCACCATTTCACCCTTACCGGCCTGGAGCTCTGCAGCGGCCCCAGGCTTAGGCGGTGTCATTTCTGTGGCACTTTCCCGCGGGTTTCCCCGGGTCGGCGTTACCGACCACCCTGCCCTGTGATGTCCGGACTTTCCTCGAAGGTCACTGCACCTCCGCGGCTGCTCAGCCTGCAACCGCGAGCATAGCCTGAGCACGCGCCGGCGTCGAGGCGCCCGCGCGGGCCGGCGTGGATCGGTCGGCTCAGGCCAGCGTAAGACGGCCGGATCGGGCGTGGAGCACGCCGGCTCACACCGGCATGGAACGGCGGCCTCAGGCCAGCGTCGACTCGCACCCGGTGCAGCGCCCGCGGATCGGAAGCGCGTGGGCGCCGTACTCCGGCTGCATCTCGGACGCGCACACGGGACACTCGACGACGCGATGGGCGGCGAGCCCCTCCCACAGGCCGGCGACAAGGTCGTCCAGCCTGGGCCCGCCGCCGCTCACGCCTCGCTTTGCCTGCGAAGAATCGGCGACCTGCGCACGCCGCCCCGCGAAGATCGTCTCCGGCCGCGGGCCATCGGCGACCGTCGTCGGCCGCGGCGCCGCGGGCCGCGGCTCCTCGACGAACGCCGCCGGCGCCTCCGCGGAACCGCCGTCGCCGCCTCGGTCAGCGCCTCGGGCGCCTCGGGCGCCTCGGGCGCCTCGGCCGGAACCCACGCGTCCAGGTCGAACAGCGTCTCCATGCCGCGCTCAGGGCTGGCCAACACGGTCACCCCCGGCTCCTCACTGCATGCTCCGCATGAGCCCGACGACCTTGCCCAGAACGCGCACGTCGCGACTGCGGATCGGTTCCATCGACGCGTTCTCGGGCTGAAGGCGCACGTGGTCCGGCTCCTGGAAGAAGCGCTTGACGGTCGCCTCCTCCCCCACCAGCGCCACCACGATGTCGCCGTCGGTGGCCACCTCCTGCGGCCGCACCACCACCAGGTCGCCGTCCATGATGCCGACCTCCTTCATCGACTCGCCGCGCACGCGCAGCAGGTACTCGCCGTCGTCACCGCCGGCGAAGGAGGGCGTCTGAACGTAATCCTCGATGTTCTCCTCGGCCAGCACCGGCTGGCCCGCCGCCACGTGGCCGACCAGCGGCAGGCCGGGATTCACGAAGCCGCGCACGCCGGCCGCCGCGCGATCGAGCAGCTCGATCGCCCGGGGCTTGGTCGGATCGCGACGCAGCATGCCGATGCGCTCGAGGTTCGCCAGGTGAGCATGCACGGTCGACGACGAGGCCAGCCCCACCGCCTTGCCGATGTCGCGGACCGTGGGCGGATAGCCGTACTTGGCCGAATAGCGCTTGATGAAGTCGAAGATCTCCTGCTGGCGCTTGGTCAGATCCATCATCTGCTCCTTGCTCGCCGGACCGGTCACTCAGGGTTGCACTCGAACATGTGTTCGGACACTGTAGCGACCCTCCAGGACGGACTCAAGGACGGCAACCGTCCGCCCGCGGGGCGCACGCGAGCGGCCCACGCGATAGCGCCGTAGCAGCCGGCCGCCGCGGATATACTGGCCGCCACGCGCCTGTGGCGGAATTGGTAGACGCGCAAGGTTGAGGGCCTTGTGGACCGCACGGTCCGTGGAGGTTCGAGTCCTCTCGGGCGCACTGAAAAAGCCTTGCAATACGGGGCTTTTGCGGCGGCCTGGGTCGGGCTTGTGAGTGTCCACCCCGATCACGATCATCTGTACCGTCCCTTTGTTGGAGATATGGCCGACGGAGCGGATCTCCGGCGGACACACCTCAGTTGGGGCGTTGCCACGCTCCTTTCAAGTCACGCCGGCGATCCTCGGCGGCGGCGGGCGACACGGCAATAGCCGGTCAGACCCAACAGGTCGACAGGCGAAATTTAAGAGTCAGCCCGCCGCCGTCCGAGAGCCAAACCGACGAGCCGGACGACACTGGCCAGGAGCAGCGACGTCGGCCACCTGAGGACAGGACCGGTGCGTCTATCGTCTCCGCGCTCCTGCCGATTGGTTGCGACCTCACAATTGGACCCGTGGTGCTCGGTCACCGAGAGTGGGTCGCCCTCGCTCGCGGCCCGATTGCTTCCGCCCCTGGTTGTCGTCGGATTGGCGACGCGGATCGTGGGCTACAACGACCATAGGGCTTGGCTGGGTGAGAGACGTGCGGCGCGGAGGGCGGGGATGAGTCCGGCGAGGGCGCCGATGACGAGGGAGGCGAGGATGCCGCCGGCCCACGCTTCGGTAGGGATGACGGTGGCCCAGTGTTTGGTGTGGGCGTAGACGGCGGTGGCGGCGGCGCCGAGCGCGACGCCGACGGCTCCGCCGAGCAGTCCGAGGAGGATGGCTTCGGAGAGGAACTGAGCGCGGATGTGCCCTTTGGTGGCGCCGAGGGCGCGGCGTAGGCCGATCTCGGAGCGACGTTCGAGGACGGAGATGATCATGATGTTCGCGACGCCGACCGCGCCGACCAACAGGGCGACGGCGCCGAGGCCGAGGAACAGGCCGTTCAGCGCGCTCTTGGCGTCGGCTTGGGCGACGAGCGCGTTGGAGGGTTGGCTGACGCTGACCCCGCTGGGGTTCTCCGGGTTGGCGGTGGCCGCGAGGAGGTTGTCGACGGCGGTGACCTGATCGGTTTGGGCGCGGAGGTAGATGGTGGAGGGGTGGCCGTCAAAGCCCAGGTATTTCTCTGCCGCGGGGTAGCCGATCAGCACCGAGGTGTCGATCGCGGAGGCGAGCACGGCGGGTTTGAGGATCCCGGCGATGTAGAACCATTGGCCGCCGACCCAGATGCGTTCGTTGGGGTAGATGCGGTCGATCCCGAGCAGCTGGGCGGTGACGGCGCCGAGCACCACGACGGGCTCTTGGGCGGTGGCCGGGTTGAGATAGCGGCCTTGGGCGACGGTCGTGGCGATCACCGAAGGCAGGCCGAGAGACGCGGCCTGGACGGTCAGACCGTTGGTGTCCACGGACGGGACGTACGGGGTGCGGAAGGCGTTGGCGCCGTTGACCGCCCCGGTGCTCTGCACCTGCTGCACACCGCTGATCCGGTTGATCATGCCCGGCGCGATGGTTGGGAGCTCCGCGGTCCCACCGCCGAAGCTCTGCCCGTTGGCGACGGTGAGCAGGTTGGTGCCCAGCTGGTTGATCTCGGCCAGCAGGCCGGCCTGCGAAGAGGCCGATAGGCCCAGGACGGCGACGATCGCGGCCACGCCGATCGCTATCCCGAGCGCGGAGAGCCCGGCCCGCAGCCTGCGGGTGCGCAGTCCCACGCTCGAGAGCCGGGCCAGGTCAGACGGTTGCAACCGTCTCCGCGCTACGGGGGCGGTGGTGGTCATGACGGGTCCTCCTGGCCAGTCAGCCCGGGGTGGGGCTCTGGGATCGGAGGTTGCTCTGAGGGGCTCCGTGGGCGCGGCCGCCGGTCGGCTTGCTGGGCTCGGCCGGTGTCGGTGACGATGCGTCCGTCGAGGAGCTCGACCTTGCGGGGCATCCGCTCGGCGATGGCGTGGTCATGGGTGATGAGCACGATCGTCGAGCCGGCCTGGTGCAGCTGGTCGATCAGGCCCAGGATCGAGTGCCCGGTGGTCTGGTCGAGGTTCCCGGTCGGCTCGTCGGCGAGCACGATCGCGGGCTGACCGACCAGCGCTCGCGCGATCGCGACCCGCTGACGCTGGCCGCCGGAGAGCTGGGTCGGGCGGGCGCCGGGCCGGTCTCCCAGGCCAACGAGCTCAAGGGCGTCGAGGGCCTGGCGGCGGCGTTCTGTGAGGGGGATGCCGGCGTAGAGGAGCCCGTCGGCGACGTTGTCGAGCGCGGTGGAGTGCTCGGCGAGGAAGAACTGCTGGAAGATGAACCCGATCCGGGTCGCGCGGAGGTAGGCCACGTCCTCGTCGGCCATTGCGGCCACGTCCAGGCCGGTGATTCGCACCCGGCCGCTGGTAGGGCGGTCGAGGGTGCCCATCAGTTGCAGCAGGGTGGTCTTGCCCGACCCCGACGGGCCGACGATCCCGACCAACTCCCCTGGATCGATCGTAAGGCTCACCTCGCGTAGGGCCTGGACCGGCGGCTGGCCGGGATAGCTCTTGGTCACGCCGTCGACGTCGAGCACCGGTAGCCCGGGGCCGTCGAGCGCGAAGCCCGTGCCGGCCGCGGTCGGGTCGTTGTCGGGTGTGGGTGGCGGGGAGTGGGTCATGTTCCCGGGACCACCACCCTCTGACCGGCGGAGAGGCGTGAGCTGGTGACCGCGACCAGCCCGTCGGCGTCGTCGAAGAGTCCGAGCGAGACCGGCACGAGATGGTTGGCCTGCCCGGTGCCGACGACCTCGACGGCGTACCCACCGTTGGGTTGCGCCAGCAGCGCGGTCACCGGTACCACGAGCGCGTTCGAGACGCTGGCGGTGGTGATCCCGACCTTTACCGGCGCCTGATCCCACCGACGGGTGACGGCCGGGTCAGACGGGGTGACGTCCACGTTGATGGTCGGCGAGCTAGCCCCCGAGCCGGCTGAAGAGCAGCTGTCGGCTCCTGACGCCGCCGAGCTGGAACCGGACCCGCTGGAGCCAGGCGGGCAGGTCGCGACCGTCCCGACCGAGGAGACCACGCCTGAGGTGGTCTGGTTGTTAGGCAGGGTGATACTCACCTCGTCCCCGACCGCCACGTCGGTCTGCTGCGAAGCATCCAGCGCGACCTGCACCTGCCGAGTGGTCGAGGTGGCTTGGAGCACTGTCTCGCCGGGCTGGGCGCGGCCCCCCAGTTGAGCGGACACGCTGGTTATCCGCAGGGCAGTTGGTTCGAACACCGCCTGCCCCAGCGCCAGCGTGCCGGTCCGGGACATCCCCGTCGCCGCCTGGAGCTTCTCCACGGCCGCAGTGGTCGCCGACCCGAACGACGCCGACCTCGGGGGAAGGTCAGCCCGGCTGGCATAGCCGAGCGCGACCAAATCCGCGTTGAGCTCGGCCACGTCCGGGCCGCTCGCGCCGGCCGACAGCGTCCGATACGCGGGTGTCTGGCCATACAGCAACACCACCGGGTCATCGCTGATCCGGTAGAGCGTGCGACCTTGATGAATCACCTGGCCGAGACCAGGCAGCTCGGTGTACGTCCCGCGGGCCTGGTTGATCACCGCGTAGGGCGACCCGTCCGCCTGTGCCTGGTAGGTCAGGGTCCCATCCTGGGGGACCGTCGCCGAGAGCGTCGTCTTCTGCACCTGCGCGGTGCTCACCTTGGGCTCCTGGGGCGCGTCCGCGCTCGCCGGCTTGGCACCGGACGTCACGGCCAGGCCGGCAATCGCCAGGACGGCGACCAGGACCGTCGCCGCGGCCAGCATCCACGTCTTGCGGTTCACTGGGTCGCCTCCGGGTACTCCCGGCTGCACTTCTGGATCGCGGCCTGCAGCCCGGGAATGCTCTTCGCGTTGGTCACGTCGATGAGGGGTCCGTTTGAGGTGGGGTCCGGGAAGCTCGGCACACCGTTGGCGCGGACGCATTGGGCGAACTTCAGGCGCGCTGCCTTCTGTGAGGGGGTGAAGCTCGTGGGAATGAAGTTCGATGGCTCCAGGGACTTGCATGCGCTGATCGCCGCCTTCCACGCCGCGCTGCTTGGGTTCAGCGGCGAGCTCTGACTCGGGATGCCGTAGGCAAACTGTCCCGACGCGTTCGGGTCAGGAAAGACGCTGACCCCGTTGCTGCGGATGCACTCGGCGAACTTCACCGCCCGCTCACGAGTAGCCGTGGTGCCGCTGCTGCCGCTGCTGCCGGGGTCGGTCTGGGTGGGTGTGCTGGAGCCGCACGCACTGAGCCCGATGACCATCGCGGTGAGGGCCAGCGCGGCCAGCGGACGTCGTTGTCTGGTCATGTCTTCTCCTGGGGTTGCGATCGTGTTGAACATCACGGCTGTGTCGTGCGCCCACGGTTCGCTGGGACGACGGAGTCGACCAACTGCTCGGCCGCCTGCCCGGCGGCGGAGAGGAGCACCTGCGTGTCGCTGCCCTGCCCCTGGCCCATCACCACGCCGACGGCGGGCACCGGGCGCCCACCGACCGTGACGTTGGTGAAGAACGCCAGGCACCCGCCCGCGGCGGTGTCTGATCCGGTCTTGCCGCCGTATCCGTCGGCGATCAGCGGGTCGAAGTTCGTGACCGTGCCGGCGACCGGCAGCGTCACGCTGGGCATCGAGACGATCTGGCGAAATACCGGAAAGCGCATCGCCGCCTGGAAGACGCGTAGCTGGTCGGCGGCGGTGGAGACCGTGCCCTGGTCCCAGCCGCTGGGATCGGTGTAGGTCGTGTGGTCCATCCCGAGCGTGCGGGCCTCGGCGTTCGTCTCGGCGACGAAACCGGGTTCGCTTCCACCGACCTGGCTGGCGAGGATCCGGCGGATGTTGTTGCCGGAGGGGATCAGCAGCGCCTCGAGCAGCTGGCGCTCGGTCAGCTGCTCGCCAGCCGCCACCGCGACGCCCGACTGGTTCTCGGCAGCATCCGGCGCCTCGTCCTGCACCTCGGCCTCGGTGACGGTGATCGTGAACCCGTCCTGCACTCCACTCAGCGGGTAGCGCTCGAGGGTCAGGGAGGCGGTCATCACCTTCGCCAGGCTGGCGATCGGCACCGGCTGTTGGTCCGGGCTGGCGGCCGGCCGAGCACGACGCCGAGCACCAAGCGCCGACGACGTACGCGGTACACGGTCGGTCGGCTAAAGCGGGCCGCGGTTTGTGCTGGATGGCTGTAGGCCACGCCCCGAGTGAAGGCAGCGGCGTGTTGCCAGGGCGTATGCGTTTTTTGATACGCCGACGATATGTTCGGGCTGGCAGCATCCGAGGGTGTGCGCGTGTTGATCGTGGAGGACGAGCCCTATATGGCAGAAGCCATCCGCGATGGCCTACGCCTGGAAGCGATCGCGGCCGACATCGCCGGTGATGGCGACATCGCTCTGGAGCTGCTGGGCGATCAACGCCTACGACATCGCCGTGCTGGACCGCGACATCCCCGGCCCCTCCGGTGACGAGATCGCCAGACGCATCGTCGCGTCGGGCAGCGGCATGCCGATCCTGATGCTCACCGCTGCCGACCGGCTCGACGACAAGGTCACCGGGTTCGAGCTCGGCGCCGACGACTACCTCACCAAGCCGTTCGAGCTCAGGGAGCTCGTGGTCAGACTCAGAGCGCTCGACCGCCGCCGCGCCCACCACCAACCACCCGTGCGCGAGATCGCCGGCCTGCGGCTGGATCCGTTCCGCCGCGAGGTCCAGCGCGACGGCCGCTACGTCGCGCTTACCCGAAAGCAGTTCGCCGTGCTCGAAGTGCTCGTCGCCGCCGAAGGCGGCGTCGTGAGCGCCGAGGAGCTCCTGAAACGGGCGTGGGATCAGAACGCCGATCCGTTCACCAACGCCGTGCGGATCACCGTTTCGGCACTGCGCAAGCGTCTCGGCGAACCCTGGATCATCGCCACCGTGGCCGGCGTCGGCTACCGCATCGACACCCAACCCGACACCGGGCCCGAAGCAGGGGATCGTGGATAGAGCTTCCGGCCTCAGGTTGCGCCGCCTCTCGCTCGTCAGGCTCGCGCCACGTCGAATGCTTCACCTGCCATCGCGCACGGTGCGTCTGCGCCTGACCCTGCTCTACGGCGGCCTGTTCCTCGTCTCGGGACTGGCACTTCTGGCGACTACATACCTGCTCTTCCGCGGCAACACCGGGGTCGACCTGATCCTTCCGACCGGGAGTCCTCATGGCAGCCGGGGCGCCCTTCACGGTGCCTTGCCGAGCCCGCAGGCCATCCGCCAGGTGCGCGAAGCGTTCGCTCGGGCTACCGCACGGAAGACCCTGGGCCTCCATGAGGGGCTCATCCAGTCCGGGATCGCGCTGGCGATCATGACCGCGGTCTCGATCGCGCTCGGCTGGCTGGTCGCCGGTCGGGTGCTGCGCCCGCTGCGCACGATGACGGTGACGACGCGGCAGATCTCCGAGCGCAACCTGAACGAGCGCCTCGCGCTCTCGGGGCCGCGCGACGAGCTGAAGGATCTCGCCGACACCATCGACGGCCTCCTCGCGCGGCTCGAGGCGCACGTCGCCGAACAGCAGAGATTCGCAGCCAACGCCTCCCACGAGCTGCGCACGCCGCTGGCGCTCACGCAGACGCTGCTCGACGTCGCCCGCAACGACCCCAACCGCGGCGACGACGAACTTGTGGACCGCTTGCACGCCGTCAACACCCGAGCGATCGACCTCACCGAAGCACTGCTCCTGCTGAGCCGCACCGATCAACGGTCCTTCGTCCGGGAGCCCGTCGACCTATCCCTTGTCGCGGAAGAGGCCGTGGAAACGCTCCTCCCGCTCGCAGAGAAACGCGGCGTCAGCATCGAAACCTCCGGCGACATGAGCGCGACCGTCGGCTCACACGCGCTCCTGTTGCAGATGACGACGAACCTCGTGCACAACGCGATCGTCCACAACCTGCCTGAACACGGCACCGTGTGGGTCACCACCAGGGTTCACCTCGAGGCCGTGGTGCTCACCGTCGAGAACACTGGTCAGCAGCTCACCCCGCAGCTGGTTTCCACGCTGGCCGAGCCGTTTCAGCGCGGCACCCAGCGGATACGCGCCGACCACGCCGGGATCGGCCTCGGCCTGGCAATCGTGAACAGCATCGCCAAAGCACACGACGGAACCCTCAGCCTCACCCCCCGGACTGACGGAGGCCTCTGCGTCACGGTCCGCCTTTCCGCCGCGCCGCCCCTTGGCGGATGACGACCAGGGGTTGCCGCACACCTCGAGAACAACGGTCACGGTCCGAGCGCGACGCACGCATGGGCGAGAGCGTCAGCGCATGCTGCTCTGTCGGTCGCTCGACGAGGACGTCGTCTCCGAGGAGTCGCTCCGGGCTCTGGCCAGCGCGACGACATGGGGATTCGCTCCACACCGCGGATTACACCGACCACGCCCTCAGCGACACTGTGGAGCTGCCTGAGCCGGGCGCGAGCCCTGCTCTGATTCCGCGATGGGCATCTCGGGCGTGACGTCCCGGGCCCTGCATCGCGCGCGGATAGGAGGGGGCCTGGCTCGCCTGCGCGCGTGCGAACGCGATCAACGCCAGGACCGCCCAAACGTCGAGGGAGCCGTGGCTGACCTTCGTGCCGAGAAACGAGCCGGAGATCGACACAGCTGCCAGCACGGTGCCTGCACGACTTCGAAGCGCCGCGAGCGCGCGCTCCTGCTCTGAGAGAGACTCGGCCGTCAGCTGGTAGCTGAACTCTTCGATCGACGCAGCCACGGCCAGGTTGTAGCGCCGGCCGTGGACGCCAATAGACCCGCGGCGGTGACAACACCCGTGACAACATCCATTGCGTTCAATCCATCCAATGCGTGCACGGAACCCTCGCAATTTGGACGACTTGGACGCTCCTGGAAGCATCTCCACCGGCTGTCCAAGGTTGAGGGCCTTGTGGACTGTATGGTCCGTGGAGGTTCGAGTCCTCTCGGGCGCACTGGGAAAGCCCCGCCGTGCGGGGCTTTTTTGTGCCTACGGGTCGTCGTTGCGATCGGCCGCGGGGTGGAATGCTGTTGTCGCGTGGCAGATACGGCGCGGACGGTGAAATCGCTGGAGCGTGCAAGCCTGGGTGGTAGGATGCGCCGCGAGATGTCGGCTACGGTCGCTAGCAGCCGCTGAAGGAGCGTCGGGCGAAATGCCATACGGATCCGGTCCCTGCCTGCAGCGAACGAACATGAGGGTGCGCGCGCGTCAGGAACGGCTCGAACACGCCGCTACAGCCCGCCGCGAGGTCGCGGCAGCCTATCGTGAGAGCGGCGAGGAGCCGCCGACGCTGCTTCGCCGGCTTCTCGCGGGCCTCCGCAGTCGAGGGTTCTAGCGGGGTACCACAGCTAGTTGATGGTGGTGGCAGCGTGGCTATGCGCCGTGCCACCCCTTCGCTTCCCGTCACCGAAGCAGCGCTTGGTGCTGGAGAAGCTGATCCGTTCGGGCAGGGTGCCCGACCATTTATGTGTTGCGAGCGCGCGTGCTTGTTGATGGCCGGCGGCGGGTTCGCGAACACGCGGATTGCGAGCTCTGGATCCTCTGCAACGGTGACCGCGAACGCGTCGCGGGATGCCTTCGCAGCCCCGCCGACCAGCTTTGCGCATCTCCCCGGACTTCCCCAGCGCCGGTGCGAGCCGTATCCCGGTTCTCAGGGGACATCGTCAGGCGCCAGGGAGCGTCAGGTCGAGTTGGGCGAGTCGCTCGGGGTCAGCTAGGGCATCGATTTGGGTGATCTTTCCGTTGGTGACGGTGAAGGCCATCACCGAGAACAATCGTCGATGGGGCGCTACGACGGCTCCCGCGGCGCCGTTGACGAGCGCCGGCCTGACGAACGGGTAGAGCTTGGAGTAGGTGGCGGTGTGCCCTGCAACGGCCTCGGCGCCGCGAAGAACGAGCGAGGCTTCCTCTCGCAGCACGCCGCCGTCGATCCGAAGCTCGACATCGGGATCGAGCGCGGCAACGAGTGCATGGACGTCGCCATCGCGGGAGGCGGCAAAGAACGCGTCGACGACCTGCCGTTGTCGCGCGAGGTCAGAGTCCGGCTCCGGAGATCCCTGGACGCGTCGTCGCGCGCGGCTGGCCAGCTGCTGCGCGGCGGCTTCAGAGCGGTCAAGGGCAGTCGCGATGTCCGCGAATGGCAGGCCGAACACGTCGTGCAGCACGAACGCGAGCCGCTCGGCGGGACTGAGCGTGTCGAGCACCACGAGGAGGGCCAGCCCGACGGACTCTGCGAGCAGTGCCTCGTGTTCGGGATCAAGGTCCTCATCAAAGCTCACCACCGGGTCGGGAACATGGACTGAGGATTCCTCCGCTCGCGCCCGGCGGGAGCGCAGCATGTTCAGGCATACCCGTCCGAGGACCGTGGTCAGCCAGGCCTGCATGTTCGCGACGCTGCCGGGATCCTGCTCGCGAATCCGAAGCCAGGCTTCCTGGAGAGCGTCATCGGCGTCGGCCATGGACCCGAGCATCCGGTATGCGACCGCGCGCAGATGCGATCGGTGCTGCTCGAAGCATTCGGTCAGCCATTCGCGCTCGCCCATCGTCATCTCGTCACTCCTGCGCTTCGGGACCATCACCAATGGTTGTGGTAACCGAGGTTTGTGATCAGGGCGGCCACGGCTAATGCCAGGAAGCTGAACGCCCCGGCAACCTTGGGGTCGCGCACTCGGACGTGGGCGCTGAGGGCACAGATGAAGTAGACGACCAGTCCGATCGCCGCAGCCACGCCGAGCGCCGGCACGGCCAAGCCGATCAGCAGTCCGAGCGCGCCAGCGGCCAACAGGATGCCCAAGGGAATCATGCACCTCTGCGATACCTGCACCTTGTTGGCGACAACCTTGACCGACTCGGCACCGACGAAGTTCAGAGCGGCGGCGTAGCTGTTCGCCAACGCCACCAGGATCGTGATTGCGACGTAGGTGGTGTACATATCCCTAAGACACGCGCGGCGCGCAGAACCTGACCGGTACCCCCGGCGCCACGCGGCGCAAACGGACGGAACGCGGTGAGCCGACCGCGAGCCCCGAGGTTGGGGCGGTCCGACCTCTGGTCAAGACCTTGTCGGGATTAGCGCGATCGGTTAGGGTCGCGGTGAACGGGCGGTACTTGGAGGCGCTTTGCCGACGCTGACAGCTGATTGGGGTGGAGGTCTCGCCGACGTCTATGTGAGCGCCAGGAACCTCCGGCGTGTGCGATTGTTGGGTGCGGAGGTGCTGCGAGATCCACCCGGGGTCGTCTCCCTCGGACAGCCTGAGCTCGTGCGCCCTGAAGGCTCCCGATGAATCCTTCCGCCGACCTCTCATCCAAGCTTGCCGAGGCGAGCCGCCGGCTGGCGGAGCTCGAGGCCGTCGAAGACGAGCGCGCGCAGGCCGCCAAGGTGCAGGAGGCCCTTTACCGGATCGCCGAGCTGGTCGGCGCGGCCCGCGACCTGCAGGAGTTCTACCGGGCGATCCACGGTGTCGTCGGCGAGCTCATGTACGCGAACAACTTCTACATCGCGCTCTACGACGACGAGCGCCGGCTGATCAGCTGGCCCTACTTTGTCGACGAGGTCGACACCGACGTCCCCGATCCGAACAGGTGGGAGCTGTTCGACAGCGGCGGCGTGACGGCCTACGTGCTTGGAACGGGGGAGCGACAGCATCTTTCAGGACCGCGGATCGAGCGGCTCGCCGAGCTCGGCGAGATAGAGCCGATCGGCGATCGAGCTGAGGACTGGCTGGGAGTACCGCTCAAGTCGGCCGACGGCCGCACGGTCGGCGTCCTCGCCGTGCAGTCGTACGCGTCGGGCGTTCGGTACACCGAGCAGGACGAGGAGCTGCTCGCGTTCGTCGGCCAGCATGTCGGCGTCGCCCTATCGAGGGCGCAGGCGATCGAGGAGACCCGCCAGCGCAACGCGGAGCTTGCCCTCATCAACAGCGTTCAGGAAGCGCTCGCCGGCGAGCTCGAGCTGCAGGCGATCTACGACCTCGTCGGCGACAGGATCCGCGACGTGTTCGACGCGCAGGTCGTCGACATCGGGATCTACGACGAGGCATCAGGTCTCGTCCACTACCCGTACACGATCGAGCGCGGCGTGCGCTTCCCGGACGAGCCGTCCGAGCTGATCGGCTGCCGCAAGCACGTGATGGAGACGCGCGAGCCGCTGCTGATCGAGGACGCCACGCCCGAGGTGCTCGAGCGCTACGGCAGCCTGGTGCTCTCCGGCGAGCCCCCCAAGTCAGTGCTGTTCGTCCCTCTCGTCGTCGGTGGTCGTGCGACGGGCGCGATCTCGCTTCAGAACGTCGACCGCACGCACGCGTTCAGCGCGTCCGACCAGCGACTCCTGGCGACCCTGGCGGACAGCTTGAGCGTCGCGCTCGAGAACGCGCGCCTCGTGCACGAGACACGGCAGCGCAACGCCGAGCTCTCGCTGATCAACAGCGTTCAGGCGGCGATCGCCGGCGAGCTCGATCCGCAGGCGATCTACGAACTCGTCGGCGACAGGATCCGCGACGTCTTCGACGCGCAGGTCGTCGACATCGCCGTCTACGACGAAGCCACCGGCCTGTTGCACTTCCCGTACGCGATCGAGCGCGGCTTGCGCTTCGCGGAGGAGCCGCTCGAGCTGATCGGCTTCCGCAAGCACGTGATGGAAGCGCGCGAGCCGCTGCTGATCGAGGAGAGCACGCTCGAGCTGCTCGAGCGTTATGGCAACCCCGCTGTGCTGAGCGGGGAGCCGCCCAAGTCAGGGCTCTTCGTCCCGCTCGTCGTCGGCGGGCGCGCGACGGGAGTGGTCTCGCTTCAGAATGTCGACCGGACGCGCGCCTTCGGGGAGGACGACCGGCGGCTGCTGACGACGCTGGCCAGCAGCCTCAGCGTCGCACTCGACAACGCGCGCCTGGTGCACGAGACGCGCCAGCGCGTGGCCGAGCTCGCGACGGTAAACAGGGTCGGCCAGGCGCTCTCGTCGCAGCTCGATCTCGAGGCGCTGATCGGGCTCGTCGGCGAGCAGCTGCGCGAGACGTTCGAGGCCGACATCGCCTACGTTGCCCTCCACGACCAGCCGTCCGGACGGATCGACTTCGTCTACTACTACGAGAGCGGCGACCGCGGTGAGCAGGCTCCGATGACATATGGCGAGGGTCTGACGTCCCGGATCCTCGAGTCACGCGAGCCACTGCTGCTCAACCGCTCGCCCCAGTTCGAGGGGCACGACCCGGTTGGCACAGAGGTGCGGTCGTACCTGGGCGTGCCGATCCTCGTCGGCGACTCCGCGATCGGTGCGATCAGCGTCCAGAGCATCGAGGAGGAGGGCCGGTTCGGCGAAGCGGACTCCCGCCTGCTCGCGACGATCGCGGCCAACGTCGGAGTCGCGATCCAGAACGCGCGCCTGTTCGCCGAGGTGGAGCGCCAACGCGGGTACCTCGAATCGCTCCTTTCCATCAGTCCCGCCGCGGTGGTCGTCCTGGACGCGGAGGAGCGCGTGACCGACTGGAACCCGGCCGCGGCCGGGCTGTTCGGCTATTCCGCGGAGGAGGCGGTCGGCCGGCCGATCGACGACCTCGTCTTCGGCGAATCCGGCCGCGAGGAAGGCCGCGAGATCACGCGCGAGGCGATGCGAGCGGGCCGGGCGCAGCGGATCACCCTGCGCCGGCGCAGGGACGGAACCCTGGTCCACGTCGAGCTGATGCTCGTCCCGCTCGCCGTGGACGGCTCCCACGTCGGCTTCCTCGGCGTCTACCACGACGTCACCGAGCTCCAGCGCGCCCGCCAGGAGGCGGAGGCGGCGACGCAGGCCAAGAGCGCCTTCCTCGCCACGATGAGCCACGAGATCAGGACGCCGATGAACGCCGTGATCGGGATGACCGATCTCCTGCTCGGCACGGAGCTGACGGGCGAGCAGCGCGAGTTCGCCGAGGTCGTACGGGCCAGCGGAGACGCGCTCCTGCACGTGATCGACGACATCCTCGACTACTCGAAGATCGAAGCCGGCAAGCTCGACCTCGAACGGGAGCCGTTCGGCCTGCGCGAGTGCGTGGAGGGAGCGCTGGACATCGTCGCGCCACGCGCGTGGGAGAAGGGGATCGAGCTCGGGTGCCTGATCGACGAGGGGGCGCCCGCCGGGATCCTCGGCGACGAGGCCCGCCTGCGCCAGGTGCTGCTGAACCTGCTCTCGAACGGGGTCAAGTTCACCGAGGCGGGCGAGGTCGTCGTGCTCGTCCACGCCGAGCCGACCGGGCCGGGCTCCTACCGGCTCGAGCTCGTCGTGCGCGACACCGGGATCGGGATCCCGCCGGACCGGATGGACAGGCTCTTCACCTCGTTCAGCCAGGTGGACGCCTCGACGACGCGCCGTTTCGGCGGGACGGGGCTCGGCCTCGCCATCTCGAAGCGCCTCGTGGAGCTGATGGGAGGCACGATCTCGGTCGAGAGCGAACCGGGCAGCGGCTCGACCTTCCGCATCGCGCTGCCGGTCACGGCAGCCGAGGTGCCGAGCCAGATCCACGCCGAGGAGGGCCTGCCGCAGCTCGCCGGCAAGCGGATCCTCGTCGTCGACGACAACGCGACGAACCGGGAGATCGTGACCCGGCACGCCCGCTCGTGGGGAATGGAGCCGGTCGCGGTCGAGCTGCCCGCCGAGGCTCTGGCGCTGATCGAGGCGGGTGAGCCGTTCGACCTGGCCGTGCTGGACATGATGATGCCGGGAGATGGACGGGCTCGCCCTGGGCGCAGAGATCCGGAGCCGGCGGAGCGAACAGGACCTCCCGCTCGTGCTTCTGACCTCACTCGGCCGCCTGCCGGAGGACCAGTGGTCCGCCGTCTTCTCGGCCCAGCTCGCGAAACCTCTCAAGGCGTCACAGCTCTACAACACGCTCCTGCGTGTGCTGACCGCGGGCAAGGCGCAGAGCGGACGCCGGCGCGGCTCGCGGCCGGCGGCAAGCGGGCGATGTCGTCTCTGCGGATCCTGCTCGCGGAGGACAACGCGATGAACCAGAAGGTTGCCCTCGGCCACCTCGAGCGGCTCGGCTACAGGGCGGACGTCGCGTCGAACGGCCTCGAGGCGCTGGAGGCGCTCGAGCAGCGGCCGTACGACGTCGTCCTGATGGACGTGCAGATGCCGGAGCTCGACGGTCTCGACGCTTCGCGCAGGATCTGCGAGCGGTGGCCGGCGGCGAGCCGTCCCCACATCATCGCGATGACCGCGAACGCGCTGCCCGAGGATCGCGAGGCCTGCTTCTCGGCCGGCATGAACGACTACGTCGCGAAGCCGATCCGAGCGCAAGAGCTGGCGGTGGCGCTGAAGCGCGCACCGCCGCTCGTCAACCGTGACGCCGGCTCGGGAGAGTGCGGTGACGCCGAGTCAGGAGAGAGTGGGGTCAACCTCGAGGCTGCCGCCCTCCAGAACCTGCGTGACCTCGGCGGCGTGGAGTTCCTCACCGAGGTGGTCGACCTGTTTCTTGCGGATGCGCCGGCGCTGATCACGAGCCTCCGCAGCTCGCTCGAGCGTCACGACACCGAGGAGCTCCGCCGCGCGGCGCACACGCTGAAGTCGAACGGCTCGACGCTGGGCGCCATGGAGTTCGCACAGCTCTGCCGCACCGTAGAGCAGCACGCCAAGGATGGCCGCCTCGATGACGTCTCGCAGCTCGTAGATCAGATCGAGCAGGAATACCAGCCGCTCCAGGAGGCCGTCGTCTCCCTTCGGTCCGAACCGGTTTCGTGAGCGGCCCCGCCCGCCCCGGGGGCACGATCCTGATCGCGGACGACAACCGAGTCAACCGGCTCCTGCTCGGCCGCGGGCTCGAGCAGGACGGGCATACCGTCGTCTTCGCCGAACACGGCACGGAAGCGCTCGACCTGTTGCGACGCGGGCGCTTCGACCTGCTGCTGCTCGACGTCCTCATGCCCGAGCTCGACGGCTACGGGGTTCTGGAGGAGCTCCAGCGCGATCCGCATCTGCGCGACATCCCCGTGGTCGTCGACATCGTCGCTCGACGAGCTCGACAGCGTCGTGAGGTGCCTCGAGATGGGCGCGGAGGACTACCTGACGAAGCCGGTCAACCCCGTGCTGCTAAACGCCCGGATCAACGCGAGCCTCGAGAAGAAGCGCCTGCGCGACCAGCAGCGCGAGCTGATCAGCAAGTTCGCCACCAAGGAGGTAGCTGAGGATCTGCTCGCCTCGGGGTTCTCGCTCGGCGGCAAGTACGTCGTTGCGTCGGCGATGTTCTGCGACATCCGCTCGTTCACGACGATCGCCGAGGCCCAGGACCCCGCGGAGACGATCGCGCTGCTGAACGACTACTACACGCTGATGATGGACGCGATCGACGGCGAGGGCGGGATCGTGAGCCTCATGGCCGGCGACGGCCTGATGGCGATCTTCGGCGCGCCGCTACCGCGCGAGGACCATCGCCGGGCCGCCGTGCTCGCGGCGCGACAGATGATCGACCTGATCCGCCTGTTCAACGAGGAGCAAGCAGGGCGCGGCAAGGTGCAGATCCAGATCGGTGTCGGGATCGCGTCGGGACGGGTCGTGGCCGGCTACACCGGAACGCAGCAACGGGCAACCTATACGTGCGTTGGCGACACCGTCAACGTCGCGGCGCGACTCGAGTCGCACACCAAAGTCCTCGGGCGACCGATCCTCATCGACGAGGATACGCGGAGCGGACTCGGCGACGGCATCGCGGTCGAAGCGCAAGGCGAGGTGCTGATGAAGGGCAAGACCGAACCGATCAACGTGTACTCCGTCCTCGTAGACTCGCTCGTCGCCGAGAGCACGTGAATCGGCGTCCACGGCTTGATCGACCAGGGGCAGCATCCCAAGACCAGCGCGCCGCGTCGCGTCCGACTTCAGCCGGCCGGCAATCGCGCCGGCTGACGGATCGGACCACTACCCGTCAGCTCGGTAGTCGCGACCGCGCCGGCGGCCAGGATCAATGCCTGTGGAACCGCGAGATCGGCGCCCGCTGCCCATGCTTCGGCCCAGCTCCGAGCATCGGGGGCGACGGCTCGGGCACGCGGAAGCCACTGCGCGCGCAGCAGCGCCGCGGTCGGCATCTCGCGCCGGGCCAGCCAGGCCAGCATCGAATCGCTCGCGGCCCACATCGTCGCCGCTCGCAGCGGATCGCCTCGGGCGGCCGCGACGGCCGCCGCGGCTGACAGCAGGACCGGCATCGTCTCAAAGTCGCTCGCGGCCGACGTCGGCTCGATCGCCGCCCACAGCTGCTCGGCGGCGGCATCAATCTCGGAGCGGTAGAGCAACAGCAGCGCACGAGTTACCAGGGAGCTGGCGACGATCGCGCGGTAGTTGATCTCGCGCGCGTTTTCGAGCGCCTCGGCGATCAGCTCCTCAGCCTGCTCGAGATCGCCCTCGTCGATGGTGACCTCGGCCAGGTTGCAGGCGATGCTCGCGATTCCCCACGGCCCTTCGCAGCGGCGCACGACCGTCAGCGCCTCCTCGTACACGGGACGAGCACGGGCCAGGTCTCCCTGGATGTGGAACCGGGTCGCGCTGTTCGCGAGCGTCCTAGACAAGGTCCAGTCGTCGCCGGCTTCACGCGCCAGCCCGATGGCCTCGCGATGGAGCGCCTCGAGGCTGCTCTCGGGACGACGCAGCATCTGCTCCACCACGGCGAGAGTCGAGAGACACCGGGCGAGCAGAGGCGTATCGTGCGCCTCCCGGGCACGTGTGATCGCTTCACGCAGCGGCGGCTCCGCAGCGCTCGCCTGACCCGTCGCACAAGCGAGCCGGCTGGCGTACCACAACGCACTCGCCGGAACCGAGGAGTCCCCGGCGGTTGCCTCGAGGATCGAGGTGAGACGCTGGTATCCCTCGATCGCATGGCCCCGAATGAACCAATAGTCGGCGAGCGCGCTCGCTATCCGCAGAGCGCGTTCGGGTGCGTGGCGTTCGAGATGATCGAGTGCGGCGCGCAGGTTGGCGTACTCCGAGTCGAGCCGATCAAGCGCCGCACGAGCCTGCCCGGTCGACAGCTCCGGGCCGGCGGCCTCGGCCAAGGCGAGGAGGTGTTCGGCATGCCGCTCGGCGGCGTGGCTCATGCTCCCATCGGCAACCGCCGCCTCGAGCGCGAAGGCCCTGATCGTCTCGAGCATCCAGAAGCGTGGCTGTCCGTCGGGATCCTCGCGAACCCGCAGAAGGCTCTTGTCCCTCAGCGAGGCCAGACCTTCCAAGACCTCGGCGGGTGCAAGCCCGCTCACCGACTCCGCCGACTCGATCCGGACACCACCGATGAACGGCGAGATGAGCTGCAGCAGACGGCGCTCGCCGGGGTCGAGCAGGCGGTAGCTCCACTCGATCGTGGCGCGCAGCGTCCGCTGTCGCGCGGGGAGATCGCGTCCCCCCTCCGGCAGATCCAGAAGCTGCGCCAATCGTTCCTCGAGCGCGGTTGGAGTCAGAATCGCGGCGCGCGCGGCCGCGAGCTCGAGTGCGAGCGGTAACCCGTCGAGACGGCTGCAGATCCGCTCCACCGCGCCGACGTCACCGTTCACCAGCCGCAACTCGGGCCGCACCGCGACCGCGCGCTGGCGGAACAACTCGGTTGCGTCATCGAGCGGCAGCGGCGGTACCTCCAGCCGGTGCTCACCGTTGATGCGAAGCGCCTCCCGGCTGGTCGCGAGCACATGCAGGTTCGGCGCAATGGACAGAAGCTCGGAGATCGAGGTCGCGGCGTCGATCACGTGCTCGAAGTTGTCGAGCACTAGTAGCAGGTCGCGGTGTTGCAGCGCCTCGGCAAGCGCCTGCTCGGGGGCCGTCGCCGAGGAGGCCTCGAGCCGGAGGACTCGGCAGAGCTCCGACATGACCAGGTCTGCAGCGGGGATCGCTCCCAGCGCGGCGATCCAAACCCCGTCCTGGTAGCGGGTCGCCGCCTCGGCCGCGATCTCGAGCGCCAGCCGGGTCTTGCCCACCCCGCCGGGTCCGAGCAGCGTCAGCACGCGGATGTCGGGGCGGCGGAGCAGCTCGAGCGCCTTCGCCACCTCGTCCCTGCGCCCGACCAGGGGGTTGGCGGGGGTGGTCAGATTGGAGAGGTTGAGGCTGCGCAGAGGCGGGAATTCGGCGCGCAGCCCCGGCGCAACGATCTGGAACAGGTGCTCGGGGGCCGGCAGGTCCTTGAGTCGGTGGTATCCGAGATCCCTCAGCTGCACGCGCGTGTCGAGGCCAGTTCGGGCGCTTTCGGTCAACAACACCTGGCCGCCGTGCGCCACGGCCATCACCCTCGCGGCACGATGCACGTCCATTCCGGCGTAGCTGCCGTCTTGCTCGATCACGCGGCCGGAGTGAATGCCCATCCTCACCCGCAGCGACAGGCCGTCTGGCCACGCATGCTCGGCGAACGCGAGCTGCGCCGCGATCACGCACTCGACGGCCGCCGACGGGGACGGAAAGACGGCGAAGAACGAATCTCCGGAGACACTCACCTCGCGGCCACCGCTCGCCCGGAGCGCGGCTCGCGTCAGGCGGTGGTGGTCGTCGAGCAGGCCGGCGTAGGCGTCCCCGAGGCGATCGAGAATCGCGGTCGAGCCCTCGATATCTGTGAACAGCAGCGTGAGGGGCGCCCCGGAAGCAGCTGGCTCGCGTGCCATCGAGGCGGATCATGACACGGCATGGTGCCCTGCTAGAGGAGAGCGTGGAGCGCGCCAGCGTGTCCGACGGAGACGACCGGTTGGTCCGCCCCGTGCCTAGTGGAGCAGCTCAACCGTGAGCGAGGACGGGCCGTCGCCGAGCGCTCGATCGTGTAGATACCGCCGGCCAGCTGCGGCAGCTGCGGCGGCAGCGGCGTCAGGTGCGGCGTATCCGCGGTGGATAGGGTCAGGCGCAGCCGGTCGCCGGCGGCGATCGTGGCCAGCGTGGGGAAGATCTGGATCTGGTACTCGGTCACGGCGCCGGGGGTCACGGGCGCGAGGAGGCCTGCGTGTAGGGGTGGTAGGGCAGGACGGTGATTCCGCCTGCCGTCCAGGAGCGGCTCTGGTCGACGGCGCGCAGCGAACCGAGCAGTGCGCCCTCGGTCAGCGGGTAGGAGGCGCCGCTCGGGGTGACGTCCTCGAGCTCGGCCACGAGCTCGGTCTCGGGCGTGGTGGAGCTGGCGTAGACGGTGGCGGTGATCGGACCGGCGACGGTCTCGGGGCGCGTCGAACGGCGCGGTGGTGTAGCTGGTCGTCCACGGCCCGACCTGCGTCGCGCTGATCGTCGTCGGCGCACGGCGCGAGCAGCCCGGCCTCGCTCGGCCGGGATCGAGATGCCACCCATCGCCCACTGGTCGATCGGCCGTCCGCAGGGCAGCCCTGCGGGCTCCACACGAGCGTGTCGCTCGACGTGCCCGGCAGAGCCCGGACCCCGACGCTTCGAGAGCAGTCCGCCGGCGCCGCCGAGCGAGGGCAGCGACCCGAGAAGGCCTCCGCCGGTCCCGCCGGCCTCGCCGGCCGAGGGCGCGGAGCCGTGAGCGTCCGCCGGCGCCGAAGTACAGGCGGGTCGGCGTCGCGCCCGTGAACGGATAGGTGGTGGTCTCGTCGAACTGGCCGCTGCCGAGGTCGTAGTAGTGCAGCGGCGTCGGCGTGCGGGCCATGCCGGTGCGCTCGTGCTTGAGCCAGGTGTCGAACCACTCGAGCTCGAGCGGGTCGACGTCGACCGTGGAGCCGTTGAGGTGCTCCCAGGGGCCGTCGATCAGCTGGTAGCGGCCGGTCGTGCGCTGGCCGGGGCAGCATCGGCGCGGTCGCGCTGCGGCCCGCCCACGCGTTCTGGAGCTCGGCGTAGTTGAGCGGCTCGCCGTTCTGGAAGATGTCGAACTCGCCGCCGACCAGGTAGGCGGGGATGTGGTTGGCGACGACTCGCCGGATGCACGTTCTGCGGGTTGCGCGCCTGCCAGTAGGACCCGTCGTAGGCCTCGTCGCCGCCGGTGAGGATGTTCGCGGTCGTGGCCGCGTGGTAGGCTGGCCAGGCCGTTGGCGTGGTCGGCCTCGATGCCGGCCAGGTCGGCGAGCAGCGTGCGGGTCGCTGGCGGCGTCGCCGACCGGGTTGACGGTGTTGAGGCCCGCCGGTCAGGCCGAGGTAGGTCTCGTCGAACTCGAAGTCGAGCAGGCCGCCCATGAACGACGTGTCGCGGTAGATGTCGTTGGCGCGACCATCGGGAAGATCGCCTTGAGCGGCGAGTGCCTGCCGACCGCGCCGGCGAGGAGCAGCTGGTCGATCCCCAGGTAGGACGGCCCGTAGGTGCCGACCCGGCCGTCGGAGTGTGGCAGGTGCGCGGCCCAGTTCAGGACCTTGATCGCGTCCTGCTGCTGGATCGGATCGAACAGGCCCCAGCTGCCGTTGGAGTCGCCGGTGCCGCGGACGTCCTCGACGACGTCGATGTAGCCGCGCTGCACCAGGTAGTTGTCGGCGCCGCCGGTGGCCGCGCCGCCCGACGGCGAGGACGCCGAGCCCGGGCTGCTCGAGCCGCCCTGGCCCTTGCCGTACGGCGTCATCGTCAGCAGGACCGGGAACGGCCCCTTCGCCGGCTTGCCCGACGCCGTCGTCGGATAGATCTCGTTGACCCGGATAGTCGTTCCGCCGGCGCCCTTGATCGCGATGTCGTTGTTCGAGGCAGTGCCGTAGACCGCCTTCTCCGGCTTCCAGTGGCTCCCGCGCGCCGAGCTGGCGGCGATGACGCCGGCGGGCAGCTGCGGACTCGACGCCGACCAGGCTCGAGGGGGCGGACTCGACGGCCGGGGACGCCGGGCGGTGGCGATGGCGTGACCGCGGATGCCGGACCGGAAGCGATCAGGCCCGCCGTCCCGGCCGCGAGCGCCGCGATCGCACATACGCGCCTCACACCCCGATCCAGATCAATCATGCGCCGCATCAGTCGAGCCTCCGCGGGAGCCATACCCGGTAGGACGAGCTCCTAGACACACTTAATCGGCGCGCTGGCCCTGGCGCGCCGGGGCGCCGCTCGGGGCCGGGCCGCGGGTGACCCTCGACACGCCGGCGTAGCCCGGCCTCCGACCGTGACCGATGTCACAGATCCCGGTGGCGACCGGGCGCCCC
>CAVROW010000005.1:0-45293 GCA_963722995.1 uncultured Solirubrobacterales bacterium
GGGTTCCGGATATGCCGCCGGGGAGCCTGACCACCGCGCATCCGCACGCCGGCCTCCCAGGGCCCCGTCACCCGAGGGGTGACGCGAGACGGATCCATATCATCGCTAACGCGACACACCTGCGCTCAGAGGCGCGTTTCGGCGCCGGCGTCGAGATCGACCGCCCGGGCGGGCGCGGAGCCTGGCGAAGGGCGATGAGCTGGCTCTTTGCGGATGGCCCGGCTGGGACTCGAACCCAGGACCGACGGATTATGAGTCCGCTGCTGACAACTGAGCTACCGGGCCGTGGGACGCGAAGCTACCAGCGCGCCGGGCATCGCGGCCCACGGCGCCGCCGGCGGGGCTCGAGCGCGCCTGACGGCGTGGACGATCGCCTCGCGCCCCGTCCTTGACTCGGCGAGATGAGCATGTAACGATCGACGCATCCCGAGACGTTCGAGGTTGAACTCGAGCGCCATCCGGCGCCGGTGCACCCAGGCGCCGAGCTCACGGTCGCCGACGTAGTCCTCGCCCATCAGGAGGAACCACTCCACGGGGAAGGTCGCGTCGCGCCGACGCGGCTCGAATCCCGACCTGACCAGCAGCCGCTCGAGCGACTCGAAGTTGAAGTAGTTGATGTGGTATGGCGGGGCGACCCACCAATCGTCCTTGGCCAGGGCGTCCCGCGCGGCCAGCTGCAGCACGTTGAAGTCGTTGGGGACGTGGATGCTGATGACTCCGCCGGGGCGCAGTGCCCGCCAGCGCCCACGCCAGAGAACCCAGTGGGTCCGACAGATGCTCACCAACGAGCTTGGAGTGAACGACGTCGACCGGCCCCGGTCGAGCGCCACCTCCTGATAGGCGCCCCGCGGACATCCAGGCCATGTGCACGCGCCTCGGCCGCCGCCTCGGTCGAGGGTTCGATCCCGAGGCCGGTCCACCCGTGGTTGACCGCATATTCGAGCAGCAGTCCGCCCGAGCAGCCCACATCCACCACGGTGCCGTGCCTTGACCGAGCAGCTCCGACCAATCAGCGAGCTTGTCGGCGTGCTCGAGGTTCCAGTAGGCCTGCTCGGAGCGATCCTTCGCCAGCCACCCGGGATAGTGTTCCTGATAGTACGCGCGCTCGTACATCAGCGCCAATTCCGCCTCATCAGGGATCGGCTCCAGGTGCGCCCACCCGCAGGCGCGGCACTGGATGACGTTCGCTCGCCCCTCTGCGCGATCACGGGTCCGTCGTGGCGTGTCACGTCGTCATCGAGGATGGCCAAGCTTCGGACTCGAGCCCACTCGCATACCCGCTCCGCGCAGGGCCTGGCTGAGGCGGCTTCAGGTACGCTTCCGGACGATGTTGATCCCCGGTGACGCCGCTTTCGGTCAGACGCTGGCGCTGATCGCCACCTGGGGGATCGGCGTGTTCGTGAACCTCCTGATCTTCTACATCATCGCCCAGGTGCTGGGCGAGCGGAAGGAGAATCAGGAATACCATCAGGGCGGCGGCGAGCTGAGGTAGGAGCTTGCGCCGGAGGCTGTCCGGGAGTCTCGAGCTCGACGACGACCGCGACCGCGTCGACGCGGATGCCGTCCACCGCTATCTGAGCGAGCAGTCCTACTGGGCGCGGGGGTGCACGCTGGAGGCCGTGGTGAGGACGATCCGCGACGCGGCGCGGGTGATCGGGCTCTACGACGGCGCGCGCCAGATCGGGTTCGCGCGGGTGCTCTCCGACGGGGTGGGCCTCTCGCATCTGTGCGACGTGTACGTGCTCGCGCCGTACCGCAGGCGGGGGCTGGGGATCGAGCTCGTGCGCGAGGCGGTCGAGAACGGCCCCGACGCGGGCTTTGCCTGGACGCTCAAGACCAAGGACGCGCACGGACTCTACGAGCGGTTCGGGTTCCGGGCTCCGAACGTGGACATCATGGAGCGCGCGGCCCGGGCCGCGCCACGGCGCGGGGCCGGAGGTTGGCGCCGGAGCTGAAGGAACGCCGTGGTGCGGCGTCGAATCAGACGCTGCCCATGAAGCCATCATCCAGCTCGACCGCCCCGCCTGAGCCGCCCCACGGCCACCTGGCCCTCTCGACGTACATCCGCTCGCGCTTCGACGATTTCTCGCGCTCGCAGAAGGACGTCGCGCAGTACATCGTGGATCATCTCGACGAGGCCGCCTTCCAGACCGCCGAGGAGCTGGCCAGGCGCGCCAGCACCTCCTCGAGCACGGTCGTGCGCTTCTCGCAGGCGCTCGGCTTCGAGGGCTTCCCGGAGCTCCAGCAGGCGGCGCGGGACGAGTACCGGCGCCGGCCTCCGGGCGCCGGCGACACGCTGGCTGCGGCGGCTCCGCTGTTCTCGCTCGACCACACCGAGTTCGAGGCGGCGCTGGCCGCCGATCACGTCAACGTCGAGGACACGGCGCACAAGCTCGCCCGCGGCGACGTCGAGGCGGCGATCGACGCGATCGTCTCGGCCGAGAAGGTCCTGATCGCGGGCACCGATCAGATGGCATTCTTCGCCAGCTACCTGCGCCACCTGCTGATGCTGCTCGACCTGCGCGCCGAGATCGTGGCGAGCCCCTCCCAGGAGGCGCTCGGCCGTCTGAGCCGGATCGACGAGCGCACGCTGGTCGTCGGGCTGTCCGCCGGCCGGCCACACCCGCTGATCACGCGGACGATGAAGCTCGCCCGCCATCGCAAGGCGCCCACGCTCGCGATCACCGACGCCACCCTGTCCGAGGTGGCGCGGCTCGCGCGGATCCGGCTCTACTACTCGTCGAACACGCCCGCCTTCGTGCGCTCGCATACCGCGCTGCTGTCGCTGATCCAGGCGCTCGCCTACGGCGTGTACGCGCGCGACGCCCAGCAGTACGACGTGCGCATCAAGGCATTTCGCCTCAAGTAGTGCCGCTCGTCCACCACGAGCTTTGCTTTGGCTGTGGGCGGACGAACCTGTTCGGGCTCCTGCTCGAGCTCGAGCCGACCGGTTCGGGGGCGGTTGCGGGGAGGTGCTTCATCAAGCAGGACCACCAGGGGGAGCGCCGCGGCTTCGCTCATGACGGGATCGTGGCCACGGCCCTCACGGAGGCGATGGCGTTCGCGTGCGGCCCGGGAGCTGGCGCCGAGGCGATCGCCGTCACCTTCGAGGGCCCGGCCCCCGTCGGCGCCTACCTCGAGATCGAGGCGCGGGCGGACACGGAGCGCAGATCCGCCACCGCCCGCGCCGCGGCCGGCGGTGTGCACGTAGCTCACGCCACGGGTACCTTCCGGTCCTGACCCCAACCCACGGAGGAGAGACCCGATGCCGCTCAACCTGACGAACCAGATCCTGAAGGAGCACTGCGTCGAGGGGGAGCTCAAGCCGGGTCGGCCGATCTCGATCCGCATGGACCAGGCGCTGCTCCAGGACGCCACCGGCACGATGGCGCTGATGCAGTTCGAGGAGCTGGGGGTGCCGCGTGTACAGGTCGAGCGCGCGGTGCAGTATGTCGACCACAACGTAGTCCAGCTCGACTACAAGAACCCCGACGACCACCGCATGCTCCAGGCGCTGGCGCGCAAGTACGGCCTGCACTTCTCCCGGCCGGCAACGGGATCAGCCACTACATCCACATGGAGCGCTTCGGCAAGCCCGGCCAGACGATGCTCGGCGCGGACTCGCACACCGTTCAGGCGGGGTGCATGGGGATGATCGCGATCGGGGCCGGCGGCCTCGACGTCGCCGTGGTGCTCGGCGGGCACCCGTACGAGATCGCCTGCCCGGAAGTGGTCGAGGTCCACCTTGAGGGCGAGCTGAAGCGCCCCTGGGTGCAGGCCAAGGACATCATCCTCGAGCTGCTGCGGCGCCTGAGCGCGAGCGGCGGCAAGAACAAGGTATTCGAGTTCACCGGCCCCGGGACCGCCGAGCTCAGCATCCCCGAGCGAGCCACGATCGCCAACATGATCGCCGAGCTCGGGGCCACCGCGGCCGTGTTCCCGCCGGACGAGAACACGCGCGAGTGGTTGAAGCGCCAGGAGCGCGAGGACGACTTCAGCGACGTGGGCCCCGAGGACGGCGCCGAGTACGACGACCGGGTCGAGATCGACCTGGGCGAGCTGGGGCCGCTCGTGGCCAAGCCCCACAACCCGGACAACGTCGTGCCCGTCGAGGAGGTGGCCGGGACCGAGATCGCCCAGGTGTGCATCGGCTCCTCGGTCAACTCGGGCTACAACGACCTCGCGCTCGCCGGGGCGATCCTGGCCGACAAGGACGGCCAGATCGTGCACCCCTCGATCGCCGCCACGGCAACCCCCGGTTCGCGGCAGATCCTGGCCGCGATCGCCGAGTCGGGCGTCTACCGCCAGCTCTCCGACGGCGGCGTGCGCATGCTCGAGCCGGTGTGTGGGCCATGCGTGGGCATGGGCCAGGCGCCGCCGTCGGACGCCAACTCGCTGCGCACGTTCAATCGCAACTTCCCCGGGCGCTCCGGCACCCCCGAGGATTCGGTGTTCCTGTGCTCGCCGGCGGTTGCGGCGGTGTCGCTGCTGCACGGCAAGATCTGCGATCCCCGGGAGTACGGGGACGCCCCCGAGCTGCTGCCGATGCCCGAGCTGCGCCCGTACGTCGACGACGTCCACATCTTCGCCCCCGCCGACGAGGAGGAGGCGGAGAAGATCGAGATCCCGCGCGGACCGAACATCAAGCGCCCGCCCGAGCACAAGCCGTTGGACGACGCGCTCGAGGCGTGCATCGCGACCGTTCAGCCCGACGACATCTCGACCGGCGACCTCGCGCCTGATGGCGTCGAGGTCATGTCCTACCGCTCGAACGTCCCGGCCATCGCCGAGTTCACGTTCCGCCAGCGTGATCCCGAGTTCCGCAAGCGCATGAAGGAGTGGGGGAGCGGATTTATCGTGGCCGGTGACAACTATGGGCAAGGGTCCTCGCGCGAGCACGCGGCGATCGCTCCCCTGCACCTCGGGGTCAAGGCGGTCATCGCCAAGTCGTTCGCGCGCATCCACCGCCGCAACCTGATCTCCCAGGGGATCGTTGCGCTCACCTTCAAGGACGAGTCCGACTACGACAAGGCCGAGGTGGGGCAGAAGTGGTCGCTGCCCAACCTCCGCGAAGAGCTCGAGCAGGGCTCGGAGGACATCACGGCCAAGATCGACGGCGATCAGGTGCTCACCCTGACCCACGACTTCTCGGACTCCGAGCGCCAGATCCTGATCGCCGGCGGGCTGCTCTCCTACCTGCGCGACCAGGACGGCAATGGCGATGGCGCGAGCGACTGATCAGCGCGGGCCGATGAACAGGGCCTGCACGGCGCGGCCGACGCGCCCACGCTCGTCGTAAAGGACGCTCTCGGCCATGCCGATGCCGTCGCGGGCGATGATCGTCTCCGACTGAAGCCCGATCCACTCGCCCACGGGCTCGCGCTCGATGTACAGGGTGAGGTCGGGGTTGATGAACAGGTAGTCGTCCCAGGAGAGGATCGCGCTGATGCCGTTGCCGAAGTCGCCGGCGGCGGCCAGGCGCTGGAGCGGTGAGGGCTCCTCGCCGGCGACCAGCGGCACCCGCATCCGAAACCAGCCGGTGGCCGGACCCCCGCCGAACCGCCCGGAGACGAACCGGATCTCGATCGCATCCGTCGCGAACATCGGGCGCAGGGGCGAGTTCGGAAGGTGCTCCTGGCCATGCTCGGGACCCGGCGGCGGAGGCGGGCCCTCGGTGGTCAGGCCGCCGGCCTCCGCGCGCTTGACCCGAAGCGCCCGCGCCCGCACGACCTCGACGCCGTCGCCAGTGTGCAGCGTCCCCTCCAGCAGCTGCACCTTGCGACCCGGGCGCGCCACGTCAACGCGGACCTCGAGCTCTCCCAGCGGTACCGGGCGCAGCAGCTCGTAGGTGACGCGCGCCATCGACAGCCCCGGCTCGCCGGGGACTGGCCTCGAAGGCGCGCATCAGCAGCGCCGCGGGCGCGCCCCCGTGCTGGGCCCAGCTGTACCACGGTGCACGGGCCAACTCGGTCGCGACGAAGCGTCCATTCTGTCCCAGGAACACCGCCGGTTCGGCCATCGCGGCACACGGTATCGCCCGGCTACACTCAGCCCGAGATGAGCGCCGAAACGCCCCGCGACGAAGCCACATTCACGGTCAAGGCCGGTCTGGCCGAGATGCTCAAGGGCGGCGTGATCATGGACGTGGTCACCGCCGAGCAGGCCAAGGTCGCCGAGGACGCGGGCGCGGCGGCGGTGATGGCGCTGGAGCGCGTTCCCGCCGACATCCGTCGCGACGGCGGCGTGGCGCGGATGTCCGATCCGTCGATGATCCAGGGCATCCAGGAAGCGGTCGAGATCCCGGTCATGGCCAAGGCGCGGATCGGCCACTTCGCCGAGGCCCAGGTGCTGGAGGCGCTCGAGGTCGACTACATCGACGAGTCCGAGGTCCTGACGCCGGCCGACGAGGCCAACCACATCGACAAGTGGGCCTTCCGGATCCCGTTCGTGTGCGGCGCCACCAACCTGGGCGAGGCGCTGCGGCGGATCGGCGAGGGCGCGGCGATGATTCGCTCCAAGGGCGAGGCGGGCACGGGCGACATCGTCGAGGCGGTGCGCCACCTGCGGCTGATCCGCTCGGAGATCCGGCGGCTGACCATGCTCGAGGACTCCGAGCTCGCCACTGCGGCCAAGCAGCTCCAGGCGCCGCTCGAGCTCGTACGCCAGGTGGCGCTCGACGGACGCCTGCCGGTCGTCCTGTTCTGCGCCGGCGGCATCGCCACGCCGGCCGACGCGTCGCTGGTCATGCAGCTCGGTGCCGAGGGCGTGTTCGTCGGATCGGGCATCTTCAAGTCCGCCGACCCCGAGCGGCGGGCGCGGGCGATCGTCGAGGCGACGACCCACTACCAGGATCCGGCGCGGGTGGCGGCGGCCTCGACCGGACTTGGCCAGCCGATGGCCAGCCTCGAGACGTCCAAGCTCGACTCCGAGCAGCTGCTGGCGCCACGCGGCTGGTAGGCGCCATGCCGAAGCTGGTCGGCATCCTGGCCATTCAGGGTGGCTTCGAGGCGCACGCGAAGCTCGTCCGCGCGGTTTGCGCTGAGCCACGCGAGGTGCGCACCATCGAAGACCTCGACGGGCTGGAGGCGCTGATCATCCCGGGGGGTGAGTCGAGCGTGATGACGCTCGGGATCGAGCGTGAGGGCCTGGCCGGCCCACTACGCGAGCTGATCGCCGCCGGAACTCCCGTGCTCGGCACGTGCGCCGGCATGATCATGCTCGACCGCGATCACCTCGACGTGCTCGACGTCGGCACCCGCCGCAACGCTTTCGGCCGCCAGCTTCGCTCTTTCGAGGCCGATCTCGAGCTTGCCGGCGTCGACGGGGGGCCCATGCACGCCGTGTTCATCCGCGCGCCCTGGGTGGTCGAGATAGGGCCCGAGGTCGACGTGCTCGCCGAGGTCGACGGCCATCCGGTGGCGATCAGGCAGGGCAACGTCCTCGCTGTCGCCTTCCACCCCGAGCTGTCCGGGGACCCGCGGCTGCACGAGCTGCTGCTGGCGATGAGCCGCGCCCGGCGCGGCGACGCGGAGCTAACGGCGGGCCGAGCTCGCGCTCGCGCTTGCGGCGCGCGTAGGCCCGGAAGCCTTCCTCGAACGCCGCCCAGTCGAACTGCGGCTGGCCGTCGGGGGTCACGGGCGGGTCGGGATCGGCCGGCTCCTCCGGCGGACTCGGCGGATCGTCCGGGGTAGCGCCGCGCGAGAGCCACGCCGCCAGTGCGGCCACGCCGGTGCCGCCGGCGCAGACCACAGCGGCGAGCACGCGGTAATGCGTCAGCCACGCGAACGCGCCCACCCCGTAGAGGGTGAGCGCGGAGATGATCAAGCGGTGAAGCTGCCCCTCGGACAGCGACTGGCGCGGGGCCCGCGCCACAGGCTGAGCAGGATCGCGCTACCCAGCACGAGAGCCAGCGCCAGCTTCCACGCATCTGACGAGTGCACAACCATCCCTTACCCATTAACGGCAGCGAGGGCCAGTCTTTCAAGGCCTCTGCACAATTTCAGACGACAAGGCCGTGGCGCATGGTGTTCTCGGTCACCGCGCGCGGCTCGACGAAGTGGCGCAGGTAATCCGGCCCGCCGGCCTTGCTCCCGGTGCCCGAGAGCCGGTTGCCGCCGAACGGCTGGCGGCCGACCATCGCCCCGGTGATGCCCCGGTTGACGTACAGGTTGCCGACCGGGCTGCGGCGCCGGACGTAGCGCACGGTCGCCGGATCGCGCGCGAACAGGCCGCCCGTGAGCGCGAACGGGAGCTCGTCGACGACATCGCAAGCGTGCTCGATGTCGCGCACGCGCTCGATCGCCAGCAGCGGCCCGAAGATCTCCTCCTCGAGCACGGGGGACCCGGCGGGGAGATCGACCGCCACCGTCGGCGGGCAGAACCATCCCCGCTCCGGCACGCCGTCGCCCCGGGCCACGATCCGGCCCGAGGAGGCCGCCAGCTCGCCGTAGCGGGTGACTCGCTCCTGGGCCGTGCGCTCGATCACCGGCGGTACCTCGGTGGCGAGCTCGCCGGCCTGGCCGACCACGAGCACGCCCACCGCGCCGGCCACGCGCTCGATCAACGACTCGGCGACCGCCTCGTGCACGAGTACGCGCGCGGCGGCCGAGCACTTCTGACCCGCGTAGGCGAAGGCGGAGGACACGATCTCCGGGATGGCCTCGTCGAGATCGGCGTCGGCGTCGACGAGCACGCAGTTCTTGCCGCCGAGCTCGGCGACCACGCGCTTGATGTGCTTCTGGCCGGGGCGCGTCTCGGCGGCCGCGCGCACGATCTCGAGCCCGACCGGCAGCGACCCGGTGAAGGCGATCGTGGAGATACCCGGGTGCTGGACCAGCGCGCCGCCGGCCTCACCCTCGCCAGGAAGCAGGGCAAGCGCCTGATCTGGGACGCCGCCGGCGCGCAGCGCGCTCACGACCGCGAGGCCGCAGCCAGGCGACTGCTCGGCCGGCTTCAGGATCGCGGCGTTGCCGGTGGCGAGCGCAGCCGCGGTCATCCCGCAGGGAATCGCGATCGGGAAGTTCCACGGCGCGATCACGGCGGCGACACCCCGCGGGGCGTAGTGGAGCTCGTTGCGCTCACCCGGCACCTGCAGGAGCTCGGGACCGCGCGGCCAGCGCCACCGCCGCGCGCGCGTAGTACTCCAGGAAGTCGATCGCCTCGCACACGTCTGCGTCAGCCTCGCGCCAGGGCTTGGCGCACTCGCGGACCTCGAGGGCTGCCAGCTCGAGCCGGCGCTCGCGCATCCACGCGGCGGCGCGGATGAGCGCGTCCGCCCGCGCCTCGGGAGCCGTCGCGGACCAGCGGCGAAAACCCGCCTGGGCCTGCTCCACCGCCGCCGCGATGTCGCGCTCGCCGGCCTTCGCGGCCGTGGCGACAACCCGGTCGGGATCGCCCGGGTCAGTCGAAACGAGCTCCTCGCCGTAGCGCTCGTCGGTCCCGATCATCACCGGTACTCGGACCGGCAGTCGTTCGTCGAGCGCGCTCAGCGCGCCGGCGAGCTGAGCGCGCACGGGGGCGCGGCGAAGCTCCAGGATCGGCTCGTTGGCGAATGGCGCGGACACGGTGGCGACGTTAACAGCTGGGAAAATCCGCACCGTCGCGCCGCGCCGGTGTTAATGGCGGCGTGGAGACCGGGGCTCTGTCGGAGGAAGCCGAGGCGCTGCGCCGCATCGAAGCGGCCGAGGAGCAGGACGTGCTCAAGCGGGCCCTGACCGCGGCCCGCGTGCGGCTGGGCATGGACGCCGCCTACGTAACGACGATCGACCCGCGCAAGCAGACGATCGAGGCGATCGTGGGGGATACGAGCGCTCCCGTGGGCGCCGGCGCCGAGATGCCGATCGAGCAGACCTACTGCGCCCGGATGCTGAACGGCGAGATCCCCAACATCGTCCGCGACACCCGAGCCAACCCAGTGCTGCGCGAGCTCAGCGCCACCCGCTACATCGGCGCCTACGTCGGCGTACCGGTGCAGCTCTCCGACGGCCGCGTGCACGGGACCCTGTGCTGCATCAGCGAGGAGCCGCGCCAGGGTCTCGGCGAGGACGAGCTGCGCTTCATGCACGTGCTGGCCGGGATCGTGGCGGCGCGAATCGACAAGGCCCGGGGCGATCTAGCTGTGCTCATGGCGCGGCTGAAGACGCGGTGAGCTGAACTAATGCTCTGTCTGAGCTCAGGGCGCCGCCAGCAGCTCCTCGAGCGGCACGCCGCGCGCCTGCTCGTGCAGGAAGCGACTCGTTGCTCGTGTTCTCGAGCAGCCGCCTGACCAGGTACGCCATCCCCGCCACCATGTCCCCGACCGGGCAGTAGGCGCGCACCCGGAAGCCCTGCGACGCGAGCGCATCCTGGAGCTCGTCGCCGAGCCCGCGCAGAACCTGAAGCTCGAGGTCGTCATCGGCGCCGCCCAGCCGGCGGTTGGCGGCGATCGCGTGCGCGACCGAGCGCAGGTTGTGCGACGCGACGGCGACGCGGACCGCGGGGCGCGCCTCGAGCAGCCGGCGCGTCAAGCGTCTCGAAGTTGCGGTCGCACTCGGCCTTGACCTCGAACACCGGGACCGACCATCCGTGCTGGCGCGCCTCGACCAGCTCGTGGTCCCAGTAGGCGCCCTTGACCAGCCGCACCTGGAGCGGCGGGACGCGCTCGGAGGAGCGGGCCCAGTCCAGCACCGTCCCGAGCGTCTCGGGCGAGTCGCGCAAGTAGGCCTGGAGCACGAGCCCGGCCGAGGGCCCGTCGCGGAACTCGGGCTCCGAGAGCAGCTCGAGCACGAGCTCGAGCACCGCCTCGCGTGTGTCGAGCGACTCCATGTCGATGTGGACATGAGCGCCGAGCTCGCGCGCGTGCCGGAGCAGCGGGCGCAGCCGGGGGGCGGCGTCGCGGCGGCCGAGCTCGGGCGCGTCCGGACGCAGCCGCGGCGTCAGCGCCGACACCTTGACCGACACGTTGGCGCGCGGAATCGGACCGGCCCCGTCATGCTCGAGCACCGGGCGAGCCGGCCACGCGCGGGCCGCCCCGGCGAGCTCTGAGAGCGCGTCATCGCAGCGCGCCGCGTAACGATCGCCCTCGCGCTCGGTGACGGTGGCCTCGCCGAGCAGGTCGACCGAGCTGGCCACGCCCCGCTCCCACAGCCCACGCAGTCCGCCAAGCGCCGTAGCAGGGCTCTCGGCGACGATGAAGCGGTGGGCCATGTGCCTGACGCCGGCCGCCGCGGCCGCGCCGAGCGCGGCGCGCCCGGGCTTGGTGTGGGCGATCCGCATCGCCGCCGCGACTGGTGGCGGATGCTCGGGAACCTCCTCGAGGAATCCGCGCAGGTGGCGCGCCAGATCGTCGAGCGAGCGGCAGGCGGGGGTGACGTCGACGAAGCGAAACAGCGCGGCGCGGAGCTCCCGGTCGCTCGAGGCCAGCTCCATGGCCCGCGCGTCGAGCGCGCGCAGCGGATTGCGGCTGCCGGAGGGGAACGCAGCTGCGAGCTCGGTGCCTATCCGGCGGATGTCCTGCTCGATCGCCGCCCCGTCGAGCGCCTCGCCGGACGCGCTCACGGCCCTGGCGGCGACGTCGTCCCCACGGCGGGCGCGCCCACGCGCGCCGGCGTGGCCCGCGCAAGTGCGTCCCAGCCCATGTCGCGCATCCGCTCCCGCGCATCGGCCGCTCCGCCGCCACGGAGCCCGAACAGGCGCTTGGCGAACAGCAGATAGATCACGATGACGACGTTGATTATCAGGCCCACGACCTTCAGCACCGTGGCCTTGTTCGCGATCTCGTACACCTCCGGCACGAGCAGGATCGTCGTGGCCAGGAACGTCAGGTACTCAGCCCAGCGCTTGTTCAGCCACAGGCCCACCGCTTCCACGCCTTCGAGCACGGCGTATGCGATCAGCACGATCCCCACCGTGTTGAGCGTGCCCGCCTGGAGCGAGAACAGCTTGTTCAGCTCGCCGACGAAGCCGCCCTTTCCGCTGTATTGGACCGCCCCGCCGGCGGCTCCCGAGAGGTCGGTGACGACCCGGTAGAACTCGCGGCGCAGGCTGAGCTCGTTGGCCGCGACGGCCAGCACGGCGATCCCGAGCAGGCCGAGGATCAGGAAGTGGAACACCCGGTCCACGGCGATCAGGCGCAGCACCACCTTGTCGCGCAGGGCCTTGCCCGCGGAGCGGCACCTCGATCTCGGCCTGGTCGGGGGGATGGCGGCGCGCGGGCGCCGGCGGGAGCGGCATCGCGACCCAGGCGTCGCAGCGCAGGCAGCGGTGCCAGCGCGTCGGCCCGTCCTCGCGGGCGACGATCTCGTCCTGCGGGCGCAGCTCGGCGGCGTCGGTGCCCACGAGCTCGTGACCCGCGAAGCCGCAGGCGACGAGCTCCCAGTCGATGTGGTGCCAGGACCGGTCGGGCCTGGTGCCGGGCGGGCGCTCCATCCCGCCTACGGTACCCAGCTCAGCTGAGGATGTTCACGGCCCGCGCCACGACGAGGCCGATCGTCACCAGGGCCGTGAGTGACTGGGCGGCCATCAGCCACTTCGCGCTCGCAGTGAGCGGCATGGTGTCGGTGGGGCTGAACGCGGTGGCGTTGGTGAACGAGGTGTAGAGGTAGTCGACCAGGCGCGGCTTCCAACCCTCGGGCGCGTGCTCGGGCTCACTCATCTGGGGGAACAGGAAGTCCGGCGCGGTCGTCTCACCGGTGAGCCGCGCCACCGGGCCGCCGCGGTCGAGCTCCCAGTACCAGATCGCGAACAGGAGCACGTTGGTGAGCCACAGCACGGCGCCGGAGTAGACGAGGTCGCGTCCCGATTCCTTGCCGCCGTTCACGAGGTAGTGGCAGAGAAGCACCAGCGAGAACATGTTGGTCGCGCTGACCAGCCCGGTCAGCCCCAGCGCGATCTTCCGCCGCACCGGGTTGTGGCGCCAGCGAGGGTGGGGGCTGGCCGCTCCGAGCCCGACCACGAGCGCGCCTTCCATGGCCGGCAGCAGCCACGCCGGGCCGATCGTGAGCTTGTCCGGGAGCGCCAGGTCCAGCAGGATCGCTGACAGGATCACGAACTGGGGCTCCCAGAAGGGCAGGATCCGGTCGAGCGCGGCGATCAGCGCCGGCGTGGCGCGCTTGGGTCGACGTGTGCCTCCGAGCGGTGGACATGGTGGGCGCGTCAGATGGTCCCACGCGGGACCGACGGGCCGCCAGGCATGATCTAGGCGGCGGGGAGCAGCGGGCCGCCCCACAACATCTCCGACACCCCGGCGGCGGGCATCGGGCGCGCGAAGTGGTATCCCTGGGCCAGCCGGCAGCCCAGGGCGAGCAGCGTGTCGGCCTGGGCCTGGCTCTCGACCCCCTCGGCGATCACCTCGAGCGAGAGGGCGCGGGACATGGCGATGATCGCGTCGGTGATGGCGGTGTCGCGACCATCGGTGCCGAGGCCGTCGACGAACGAGCGGTCGACCTTGACCGCGTCGAGCGGCAGCCGCGTCAGGTAGGCGAGCGACGAGTACCCCATCCCGAAGTCGTCGAGGACGAGGCGCACGCCGACCTCCTTCAGCGCGTCGAGCGCGTCGTGGAGCGCGTCGAAGTCGCCCAGCATCGCGCTCTCGGTGATCTCGAGGCTGAGGCACGAGGCGTCCAGTCCACTGGCCTGGAGCGAGCGGAGCACGAGCTCGGGCAGCTCGGGCCGCGCCACCTGGAGCGCGGAGAGGTTGACCGCGATCCCGATCGGAGACTGGTCGGGCCGCGAGCGGTACCAATGGCCGGCCTGGCGGCACGCGTGCTCGAGCACCCACCGGCCGATCGGCTCGATCAGGCCGTTGGCCTCCGCGATCGGCAGGAACTCAGCCGGCATCACGCGTCCGCGCTCGGGATGCTCCCAGCGCACGAGCGCCTCGACGCTCCGGATCGAGCGGTCGGCGAGCGAGACCATCGGCTGGTATTCGAGGCGGAGCTCATCGCGCTCGAGCGCCCGGCGCAGGTCGTTCTCGACCCGCAGGCGTGCGATGGCGCGGCCCCGCATGACCTCGTCGAACAGCTCGTAGCGCGCCCGGCCCCGCTCCTTGGCCCGGTACATGGCGGCGTCGGCGTCGCGGATCAGCTCCTGGGGCAGCTCACCGCCCCGGGCCAGCGCGATCCCGACGCTGGCGCTGACGAAGTGCTCGTTGCCGTCGAGCACGAACGGGCGCGAGAACGCGGCCGCGACGCGCTCGGCCATCTGAATCGCGTCCCGCTCGTCGGCGATCGCCTCGAGCAGGATCCCGAACTCGTCTCCTCCGAACCGCGCCACCGTGTCGCTTGCGCGCACCGCCTGCTTGAGGCGCGGGGCGGCCGCCGTGAGCAGCTCGTCGCCCACGTGGTGGCCGAGGCTGTCGTTGACGAGCTTGAAGTGGTCGAGGTCGAGGAACAGGATCGCCGCCAGCCCGCCGCGGCGCCGCAGGGCGGCCAGCGTGTGGTCGAGGCGATCGAGGAACAGGGCCCGGTTGGGGAGCCCGGTCAGGCTGTCGTGCAGCGCCCGGTGGCGGATGTCTTCCTCGATTGCCTGGCGCTCGAGCGCGTCGGCCAGGACGTTGGCGAGCGACTGGAGGAAGTCGACGTCGCCCGCGTCGTACTCGCGGGCCGTGGTGGAATGGGCGCCGAGGACGCCGAACGCCCCGCGGCTTCCCTCGATCACCACGGTGATCCCGGTGCGCACGCCGAGCGCGCGCAGCACCGGAGAGTCATCCAAGGCCTGAAGGTCCCCGGCGGCGACGACGCGGTGATCTTCGACCGCGCCGTCGGGCCAGCCGTGGCCGGCGCGGAGCAGCAGGCAGCCCTCGGCGGGCACCAGCTCGGCCACCGAGATCACCTCGGCGCCGAGCGTCGTGGCGGCGACGTCGACGGCCCTCTGCATGAGCTCCGCGGTGTCCCCGCCCTCGAGCGCGTGCTCGCCGAACTTGGCCACGGCCGCCTGCTGTGCGGCCCGGCGGCCGAGCTCGGTCTCGACCCGCTTGCGCTCGGTCACGTCGGAGAGGACCCCGTGCCAGCGCAGCCGAGCCATCCTCGAGCCGTACCAGGGCGGCATCGTCGCGGAGCCACACGACGTGGCCGTCGCGGTGAAGGACGCGGTATTCGATGGCCGCGGGCTGGCCGCCGCCGGCCGCGTGCTCGGCCTCGGAGGCAAGGACCCAGTCGCGGTCGGCAGGATGAAGCCGCTCCACCCACAGCTCGGGATCGGCACGCCACGCCTCGGCGCTGAAGCCGAGGATCGTCTCGATCTGAGGGCTCACGTAGTGCCAGCGCCCGGTCGCGCCGGCATCCGCGATGTAGACGATCGCGGGAAGCCGTTGCAGCAGCTCGGGGTGGTCACGCGTGACCGATATATCGCTGTCCGGACGCCCCGCTCGAGGCATAGTCTCCTCATATCGGCAGTGCCGCCCGCTCGCATGAGGAGTGGGTAGGGATGGTCAGAGATCAGACGTCGCCGTGAAGCGGACTACCTCGCCCTCGTCCTGCTCGGCGACCTCGCCCGCGAGCGCGAGCAGGTCGAGGTGGCCGAGCACCTCGGACAGGGTCAGATAGGCCTGCGTAACGGCGATATTGCCCCACATCTCGAGCGCCAGCTCGTAAGCCGTCAGCGGCCGGCGGTCGAGCAGCCGGCGGATCTTTCGCGCCCGGCGCTGGTGCATCCGTATCCGCTCGTCGATCACGTCGCGGTGATCGGCGATCGGCGGGCCATGGCCGGTCAGCACCAGTTCGGCGTCGAGCTCGCGCGTGGCGCGCATCGACTCCAGGTAGGAGACGAGCGCCTGCGGGCGCCGCTGCACGTCGGCCTCGCGATCGAGCGGCCGCGAGACGAGCGGGTTCGAGGAGATGTGGGCCAGCAGGTGGTCGCCGGCGATCAGGATCCGGCGGTGCTCGTCCCAGAACAGCGTGTCGGAGGGGCTGTGGCCGGGGCGGTGCAGGACGCGGAGCCTGCGCTCGCGCAGCTCGAGCTCGTCCCCGTCGTGTAGCTCGCGCGTCACGCGGCCGCTCGACCCGAACGAGCGGAAAGCGGCGGCGGTCGTCCCCAGCGCGCTCGCCAGGTCCGCCGGAATGCCGTGCCGGCGCATGACCGCCTGCGCGAACTCATCATCGGCCGCGGCGCTCTCGCGGAAGTTCCGCAGGTAGGGGCCGAGCAGGTGCAGCGCCGCCACCTCGGCTCCGGAGCGCCGAGCCACGATCTCGAGCAGGCCGAGATGGTCGATGTGCTGGTGCGTGAGGACGATCAGCTCGAGGTCCTCGATCCGCCGCCCCAGACGCGCCAGCGCCTGCTCGAGCTCGTCCAGCGACTTGCCCGAGTTGGGACCGGTGTCGATCAGCGTGAGCGGGTCGTCCTCGATCAGGTAGCAGTTGACACGCCCGACCAGGAACGGCGTGGGCACCGCGAACACGTGGATGCCGGCCCTCGCCGCCCGCGCGAGCGCTTCGTCCGCGCTGTCCGCCGCGCTCACGAGCGGATCACGGACAGGACCTCGTCGCGCCGGCGCTCCATGTCCTCGCTTGAGCGCAGCGACTCGAGGCAGAGCCGCAACAGCGGCTCGGTGTTCGACGGGCGCACGTTGAAGTGCCAGTCGTCGTACTCGACCGACAGCCCGTCGAGCCGGTACTGGTGGGCGTCCTCGTACTTCGAGGCCAGCTCCTCGAGCTTGGCGTCCTGATCGTCGACCTCGGAGTTGATCTCGCCGGAGATGAAGTAGCGGGAGCGGTAGGGCTCGAGCAGCTCGGACAGCTTCGCCCCGCGCTCGGAGAGCAGCTCGAGGATCAGGAGCGCGGGCAAGGTCCCCGAGTCGGCGCAGTAGAAGTCGCGGAAGTAGTAGTGGCCAGAGACCTCGCCGCCGAATACCGCGCTCTCCTCGCGCATGCGGCTCTTGAAGAAGGCGTGGCCCACCCGATTCATGAGCGCGCGGCCGCCCGCCTTCTCGACCACGTCGGCGACCGCCCGGCTGGCGCGAACGTCGTAGAGGATCGTCGACTCCGGGTGCTTGCTCAGGACCGACTCGGCCAGGAGCGCGGTGAGGAAGTCGCCGTCCACGAACGCGCCTGTGTCGTCGATGAAGAAGCAGCGGTCGGCGTCGCCGTCCCACGCGATGCCGAGGTCCGCCCCCTTCTCGACCACCTCGCGCATGATGAATTCGCGGTTCTCGGGCAGCAGCGGGTTGGGCTCGTGGTCGGGGAAGTTGCCGTCGGGCTTCCAGTAGGTGGTGATCAGGTCGAGGCCGAGATCCTCGAGCAGCGGTCCGACCATCGGCCCCGCCATCCCGTTGCCCCCGTCGACGACCACGCGCAGCGGCTTGACCGTGTCTCGGTCGATGACCTGCATCACGTGCTCGTGGAAGTCTCCGTATATCTCGACCTCCTCCGCGCGTCCCCCGCCCGGCGGGTCAGGGAGTCCGGCCTCGATCTTGTCCCTCACGTCCCCGATCCCGGCGTCGCCCGAGAGCGCCTTCGCACCGCGGCCGACGAGCTTGGCCCCGGTGTACTTCTTGGGATTGTGCGAGGCGGTGCACATGAGCCCGCCATCGAGCTCGCGCGAACCCACGAGGTGGTAGAGCATCTCGGTGCCGATCTCGCCGGCGTCGAGGACGGTGGCGCCCTCGGCACACATTCCATCCCTGTAGGCGTGGGCGAGCTCAGGCGCGGTCAGGCGCATATCGCGCCCCAGCCCGAGTCGGAGCTCCGCCGTCGGCTTGTCCTCGAGCTCGGCGATCACGCGCGCGAACGCGCGGCCGATCAGGCCGGCCGTGTCGGCGTCGATGTCGTCGCCGAACACGCCGCGGATGTCGTAGGCCTTGAAGATCTCCGGCTTCGCTGTGGCGCCCATCGCGGGTGATCCTACCCGGGGTCTCGGGGATAATCCGCCGCCGTGGCCAGCGCGAGACCTACCGTCGCGATCCTGTGCGGCGGCCGCGGCACGCGCCTCCAGGGCCACGCGCGCTCGCTCCCCAAGCCGCTGGTCGAGATCGGGGGCCGGCCGATCCTGTGGCACGTGATGCAGATCTACCTGGCCCAGGGCTTTCGCCGCTTCCTGCTCCTGACCGGCTACCGGGGCGAGGAGATAGCGGCGTTCGTGGGCGCCGGCCCGTGGCCCGGCGATGCGGACATCCGCTGCCTGCCCACGGGTGCGGACACGCCCACGGGTGGGCGGGTGCTCCAAGCCGCCGAGGTCCTGGACGGCGCCGCCTTCTGCCTGACCTACGCCGACGGCGTCGCCGACATCGATCTCGACGCGCTGCTCGCCTATCACCGCGGCCACGGCCGAGCGGCGACGATGACCGTGGTCCGGCCTCGCCTCCAGTTCGGCGTGGCGGAGATGAACGGCGACGGGGTCGTACGTGGGTTCGTCGAGAAGCCCCGCAGCGAGCATTGGGTCAACGGCGGCTTCTTCTGCCTCGAGGCCGCGGCGGCCTCGGTGTTCGCGCCCGACAGCGTGCTCGAGCACGAGCCGCTCCAGCGGCTGGCGGCGGCCGGCGAGCTGCGCGCCTTCCGCCACGAGGGGTTCTGGGACTGCATGGACACCTACAAGGACGCGATCGAGCTGGGCGACCTGTGGGCGGCGGGCCGGGCGCCCTGGAAGCGGTGGCCGTGAGCGAGCGGCCGGTGCTCGTCACCGGTGCGTTCGGGCTGATCGGGGCGTGGCTCGTGCGCGGGCTGCTGCGCCGTGGCGCTCCGGTCGTCGCGCTGCGCAGCGACGAACCGGCGGCGAGCGCGCTCGCGCTGTTGGGGCTGGCGGGGGAGGTCGACGTGGTCCGAGGCGACATCTGCGACGCCGCCCTCGTCAGCCGCGTGCTCGCCGAGTACGAGGTGGAGAGCGTGTTCCATCTGGCCGCGCAGACGCTCGTCGGCCCGGCGCGTCTGGCTCCCGCCGCGACGTTCGAGACCAACGTCCGCGGGACGTGGGTCGTACTCGAGGCGTGCCGGGCGGCCGGCGTGCAGCGGGTGGTGGTCGCGTCGTCGGACAAGGCCTACGGGAGCCACGCGGAGCTGCCCTACACCGAGGAGCACGCGCTGCTCGGACGCTACCCGTACGACGCCTCGAAGGCCGCCTGCGACCTGCTCGCGCGCTCCTACTGGCACAGCTTCCAGCTCCCGGTCGCCGTCACGCGACTGGCCAACGTGTACGGCCCCGGGGACACCAACCGCTCGCGGCTCGTCCCGGAGGCGGTGGGCGCGGCGCTGGCGGGGCGGGCGCCGGTCCTACGCTCGGACGGCTCGCCCGAGCGCGACTTCCTGTACGTGGAGGACGCCGCGGCCGCGTATCTGGCGGTGTGGGAGGCGCTGGCTCGGGGGGCGGGCTGTGGCGAGGCCTTCAACGCGGGCGGCGGCCGGGCGTGGCGCGTGGGGGACGTGGTCGGGTTGATCTGCCGCCTGGCCGGCAGCACGGTGGCGCCCGACGTACGCGGCTCCGGCACGCCCGAGGGCGAGATCGACCGCCAGTGGCTCGACTCCTCGAAGCTGCGCACGCTTACCGGCTGGGAGCCGCGGGTGGAGCTCGAGGAGGGCCTGCGGCGGACGATCGCCTGGTATCGCGAGCACTAGACTCATCTGGCATGTCCGGTCACTCCAAGTGGCATTCGATCAAGCACAAGAAGGCCGTCGTCGACGCGCGCCGCGGCCAGCACTTCACCAAGCTCGCCCGCGCGATCACGGTGGCCGCGCGCGAGGGCGGCGGCGATCCCGACGGCAATCCCTCGCTGGCGCTGGCCATCCAGAAGGCGCGCGACGCCTCGATGCCGAAGGACAACATCGAGCGCGCCATCGCCAAGGGCACGGGGGAGGGCGTCGACACCGAGGCGATCGAGAGCGTGCTCTACGAGGGCTACGGCCCGGGCGGAGTCGCGCTGCTGATCGAAGCCCTGACCGACAACCGCAACCGCACGAGCGCGGATGTCCGCCACGCCTTCAACAAGCACGGGGGGAACCTCGGCGAGCCGGGCTCGGTCGCCTACCTGTTCGACAAGCGCGGGGTGATCGTCGTCGACGCCACCCGCTATGACGAGGAGGATCTGATCCCCGCGATCGACGCCGGCGCCGAGGACATCGCGCTCGACGAAGACGTGTTCGAGATCATCACCGCGCCCGCCGATCTCCCCGCCGTGCGCGAGGGCCTGGTGGCCGCCGGGGTCGAGATCGACAGCGCCGAGCTGACCCAGCGGCCGAAGTCGCGCGTGCCGGTCGAGGAGGGCGACGCGGCCAAGCTGATGAAGCTGATCGACGCGCTCGAGGAGTCAGACGACGTCGGCGCCGTGCACGCAAATTTCGACGTCGACGCGGCCGTGCTCGAGCGGATCGCCTCCTGATCGCTAGCCTCACGCGACGTGACCAAGCGACTTCCTCTGCTGTTCGTGCTCGCCGCCCTGGGCCTGGCCGCGTGCGGAAGCTCCAAGGCCCCCGGCGTCGTCCAGGCGCCCTCCGCCGGCGCCACCTCGGTGGCGTCAACCACGCCGGCGACCACCCCGACCACGGCGACGACGCCCGCCGTCAAGCCTCCGCCGCAGCTGGCCAAGGAGCCGGTCGTGACCGTTCCGAAGGGCGCCGGCCCCGACCCATCTCGTGACCAAGGACCTGATCACCGGGACCGGGAAGACGGCCACGAACGGGTCGACGATCACCGTCAACTACGTGGGCGTCCTCTACAAGACGGGCAAGCAGTTCGACGCCTCGTGGTCGCGCGGGCAACCGTTCACCATCCCGCTGTCGGCCGGGCAGGTCATCCCGGGCTGGGTCCAGGGCATCCAGGGGATGAAGGTGGGCGGCCGGCGCGAGCTGATCATCCCGCCGTCGCTCGGCTACGGCGCCAAGGGCGCCGGGGCCTCGATCCCGCCCAACTCGACGCTCATTTTCGTCGTCGATCTGCTTTCCGTCTCTTAGAGGAATCGGTCTCCTCGGCCCCCCGGCTGCGGGCGCGGTACAGGGGCACGGAGCCGTCGACGCCCTTGAGCTTGTGCTTGCCCGTGGAGGACCACTCGAAGTCCTCGGGCGCGGCGTCTTTGACCTCCTTGGTGCACAGGACGCTGCCCGGGCGCGCGACGCCGGTGACCCGGCTGGCGAGGTTCACCGCATGGCCGTAGTAGTCGCCTGAGCGCTGGAGCGCCCGGCCGCAGGCGATCCCCGCGCGCACGCTGGGAAGGCCGGCTTGCTCAACCGCTTCGACGAGGGCGAGCGCCGCCGCCACCATCGGGCCGGACTCGGGGCTGACGAACATCGCCGCGTCGCCGATCGTCTTGACCAGCCGCACCGGCCGCTCGGCCACGTCCGCCGCCAGCTCGGCCAACCGGCCCGCGACGGAGCCAAGCTCGTCGGCCTCCATCTCGCCGCCCAGCCGGGTGAAGCCGACGAGGTCGGCGAAGCAGACGGTCATCTCCTGCGCGCCGGCGATCGCGCCCTCCGTGCGCTCGACCCGACCGATCATGCCGCGCCGGACGTTCTCGCGCAGATGGGCCTTGTAGGCGGCGGCGAGCATCGGCTTGAGCGCCTCGCTCATCTGCTCGGCCAGCTCGGGGAAGCGGGTGGCGATGTCCTGCTCGCTGTCGCCCGGCTTCAGGAAGGCCTCGGCGAAGGCCGCCGTGGTGGTCGCGGCCAGACGCGCCATGCTCTCCCCGAGGACCCGGGTGATCTCGGCGATCGCCTGCTCGCCGAAGCCGGCGTCGAGCGAGAGCTTGATCGCCTTGGCGGCCGCCTCGTCCTCGTCCCCGAAGATCCGCTCGTCCGGCGCCGCCTCGGGAAGCCCGAGCTGCCGGCGCAGGCGCAGGAACGTCGAGGCCGGCAGCTCGGTCCGCTCCTCGACGTCGGCGGCGGTGAGCTCGCCTTCGAGCATCCGGTCGACGGGGAGCAGCGCCAGCCGGTCCTCCGCCACCGCGTCCGCGAGCTCGTTCTGGGTGAAGCCGGCGTCGGCGAGCTGCGTGAGCAGGTGCTCGCGCGCCTCGCGCTCCTCGCCCTCGAGGCCATCGAGGAGGCCGGCCGCGGCGAAGTCCATTCCGGCATCCTCTCCTAAAACCGGGCTGTGCGGCGATCGGCTAGCATCGTCGATCCTCGCGGTTCCCATTCCGCCCGGCCCGCGGCCGGTGACGGTGGCCCCGCCTCACGCCACGCCCAAGACACCTCTACGGCACATGCTTTCGATCCTGATGCCCGTCTACAACGAGCGCGAACGCGTCGAGCGCGCGATCTCGGAGGTACTGGCGACTGAGCTGCCCACCGACTTCGAGCTGATCGTGGTCAACGACGGGTCTTCCGACGGAACCACCGAGATCCTGCGGGGGGCGGACTGGGACGGGCGGGTGCGCCTGATCGAGCACCGGGAGAACCAGGGCAAGGGCGCCGCCGTGCAGACCGCGCTGCGCGAGGCCCGCGGGGAGTTTGCCGCCATCTTCGACGCCGACCTCGAGTACGACCCGAGCGATCTCGGGCTGCTGATGCCGCCGCTCCTGGACAGGCGCACCAACGCGTGCTTCGGCGTGCGGGCCTTCGACGGCTACACGAGCCACTCGTTCCTGTTCGTGCTCGGCAACAAGGGCGTAACGCTGGCCTGCAACGTCCTCTTCAACGTGTACCTGCACGACATCATGACCTGCCACAAGATGATCCGGACCGAGCTGTTCCGATCGCTGCCGTTGCGCTCGGCCGGGCTTCGCGATCGAGCCCGAGATCACCGCTCGCCTCGTCCAGCGCCGCGAGCGGATCTTCGAGGTGCCCGTGCACTATCACGCCCGCGCCACCGACGAGGGCAAGAAGCTCACCGCGGCGGATGGCTTCCGGGTGCTGGCGACGCTGCTCCGCTGCCGCTTCTCGGGCTGAGGCGGGTCGTGGCGGGTCGCGTGGCTGTCGAGACGCCTTCCGGGCCGGCGAGCGTCTCTCGGCGGCCCCCGGAGGCAGGTCGCGAGGCGCCGTGGTTCACGGACGCCGTTCCTGATCGCGGTCCTGGCATGCGTTCTGGTGGCGGCTTTGTCGGCGGCGATTCTTCCGACGGTGCCGAGCTACGACCCCTGGTCGTGGATCGTTTGGGGCCGCGAGGTGGTCGACCCGCATCTGAGCTTCGCCGTCTCCGGCGGGCCCTCGTGGAAGCCGCTGCCGTTCCTGTTCACGACCGTGTTCGGGCTGTTCGGCGGCGGCGCGCCGACGCTGTGGGTGATCGCCGCGCGCGCCGGCGGGCTGCTCGGGCTGGTCGCGGCTTACCGGCTGGCGGCTCGCCTCGTGACGCGCGAGGCCAGCGCTCCGGGGTGGGCCGGGCCAGTCGCGGGGGTGCTCGCGGCGGGTGGCCTGCTGCTGACCCAGGACTGGTTCTACTACATGTTCCGCGGGACCTCGGAGCCGATGCTGATCGGGCTCTCGCTGTGGGCAGTGGACCGTCACCTGGCCGGGCGGGAGTGGTTTGCCTTCGTGCTCGGAGTGGGAGCGTCGTTGATCCGGCCCGAGGCGTGGCCGTTCATCGTCGTATATGCCGGGTGGCTGGGGGCGCGTGACCGGCGGCCGCTCGTGTGGGCGGGGCTGCTGGTCGGCCTGCTGGCGATTCCGTTCTTCTGGTTCGTGCCGCCGTGGATCGGCTCCGGCTCGCCGTTCCTGGCCGCCCAACACGCCAAGGCCTACAACGGCCATCTGGGGACCAGCCGCCTGTTGACCGTGCTCCGCCGGGGCGCCGACCTCCAGACGGTGCCGGTGCTCGTGCTGGCCCTGGTGGCGGTGGGCGTCGGCTGGTGGCGAGAGCGCGATCGGCTGCTCGTGGCGCTGGCGTTGGCCGCCGCCGGGTGGTGGGTGATCGTCGTCGGGATGACCTTGGACGGCTATCCGGGGCTCGAGCGCTTCTACCTGCCGGCGGCAGGGGTGGCGTGCGTGCTGGCCGGGGTGGGGGTGAGTCGGCTCGCGCTTGCTCGCGGGGAGCGCTGTCGGGAGCGAGCGCCGTCGTGGCAGTCGCCGGGGCGGTCGTGGTGGCGCTGGTCGCGGCGGTGCTCGCGCTGTCAACGGGGCGGATCGACACGGCGCGGGCGCAGAGGGCCGATCGCCGCGCGGGCGGTGACGCGGCTCGACCAGCTCTCGGCGGCGGTCGCTGTGCTCGGCGGCCACCGGGGGGTGTACCCGTGCCACTCGAGCTTCGCCGCGGTCAACCACTCGGTGCAGACCGCGCTCGCCTGGAAGCTCCACGTGACGCTCGGCCGGGTGGGGACCTCGATGACCCACCCCGGGCTGATGTTCATCGGCCCGCACGACACGATCGACGGTGACGCGCCCGCGGTGTCGCGGCGGCTGCGCGTGGGCCGGGTGGTCGCCGACGGCCGGGGTGTGGCGGGTGTACCGCGTCACGGAGCCGGGGCGCTCCGCGCGCTGCATCGGCTCCTGACCCGCCTCTGCTCGCGACCCCTTCGCCTCCGGGGCGGGGTCGAAAAGCGTCCATATAGGGCGGTTAGCGACCCGGCCCCCGGGAGGCGTCCGCGCCGCCGCGCAGAATCAAGCTCCATGGTCGTCCTCGGGATCGATCCTGGCACCGCCAGCACCGGCTACGGCGTGGTGGAGGGCTCGGGCTCCCGCCTGCGCCCGCTCGCCGACGGCGTGATCCGAACCGCCGCCGGCGTGCCGCTGGAGCGCCGGCTGGCCGACATCCACGCCCGCACGGTCGAGCTGCTCGAGACGTTCGCGCCCGACGCGGTGGCGATCGAGGAGCTCTACTTCGGCGCCAACGCCCGGACGGCGTTCGCGGTCGGGCAGGCGCGGGGCGTCGTCCTGCTCGCCGCCGGGCAGCGCGGCGTGCCGGCGCGCTCGTATACCCCGCAGCAGGTCAAGGGCGCCGTGTGCGGCCACGGCCGCGCCGGCAAGGAGCAGGTGGGGCGGATGGTCGGCCGCCTGCTCGGCCTGGCCGCGCCGCCGGCGCCCGACCACGCCGCCGACGCGCTGGCGGTGGCGATCTGCGATCTCAACCGTGCGCCGCTCGCGCGCGCGCTCTCGGGGGCACGGGCGTGATCGCGCTCGTGTCCGGCACGGTCGCAGTCCGCCGGGGCGACCACGTGGTGGTCGACTGCGGTGGCGTCGGATATCGACTTAGCGTCTCCGCGGAGACGCTCCGGCGCGTGCCCGCCGTCGGGCACCGGTCGTCCTCCACACCCACATGGTGGTCCGCGACGACGCGCTCCTGCTCTACGGCTTCGCCACCGAGGACGAGCGCGAGCTCTTCCTGATGCTGCTCGGGGTGCAGTCCGTCGGGCCCAAGGTGGCGATTGCGGTCCTCTCCGGCGGGCCGCCGCGCGAGCTTCTGAAGGCGCTGGCCGCCGGCGACGTGGCGCGCTTCCAAGCCGTCCCCGGGATCGGCAAGCGCACCGCCGAGCGGATCATCGTCGAGCTGCGCGAGAAGGTCGGCGTCGCCCTTCCCGAGCAGGCGATCTCGGTGATGCGCACCGACGATCCCCACGCCCTGGCCCGCGAGGGGTTGCTCGAGCTCGGCTACAGCGGCGCGGAGGCCGACCAGCTCCTGGACGGCGCCGACGGCGAGCGCGCCGAGGACCTGATCGCCAACGCCCTGAAAGCGGCGGCGCGCCGATGACGCGTATCCACGACCCGCAGGAGCTTCCCGACGAGGATCTCGACCGCTCGCTGCGCCCCCGCCGGCTCGAGGACTTCGTCGGCCAGGAGGCGCTCAAGGACCAGCTGACGGTGTCGATCGCCGCCGCCGCGAGCCGCGGCGATGCCCTCGATCACGTTCTCCTGGCCGGGCCGCCCGGGCTCGGTAAGACCTCGCTCGCCCAGATCGTGGCCGCCGAGCTGGGGGTCGGCTTCGTGCAGACGGCCGGCCCCGCGCTCGAGCGCAAGGGCGACGTCGCCGCCTTCCTGACCGCGCTGGAGCCGCGCGCGGTGTTCTTCGTCGACGAGATCCACCGCCTGCCCCGAGCGCTCGAGGAGACCTTCTATCCGGCCATGGAGGACGGCTGCCTGCCGATCACCGTCGGCCAGGGCGCCGGCGCCCGCGTGGTCACGCTCGATCTGCCGCCGTTCACCCTGATCGGCGCCACCACTCGCACCGGGCTGTTGACCACGCCGCTGCGCGACCGGTTCGGCATCCAGCACCGCCTTCAGCACTATGGGCCCGCGGACCTGGCCCGGATCGTCCGCCGCTCCGCGCGACTGCTCGACGTGGCCATCGAGGACGGTGGCGCCTGGGCGATCGCGCAGCGCAGCCGAGGGACCCCGCGGGTGGCCAACCGACTGCTCAAGCGCGTGCGCGACTACGCCGAGGTCCGCAGCGGCGGCGTCGTCACCGCCGAGGTGGCGGCGGCCGCGCTCGACCTGCTCGAGGTCGACCACGAGGGGCTCGACCGTCTCGATCGGGAGATCCTGCGCGCGATCTGCGAGAAGTTCGCGGGCGGACCGGTGGGGCTGTCCACGCTGGCGGTAGCCGTCGGCGAGGAGCAGGACACGATCGAGGACGTGTACGAGCCCTACCTGCTCCAGCGCGGGCTGATCGAGCGAACGCCGCGCGGCCGGGCGGCCACCCGCCGGGCGTTCGAACACCTCGGTATCGAGCGGCCGGGGTCTTCACTGACCCTTATCTGAGCCTGGGTATCCTCGACGGCCATGGCCCGTGAGCACTATTTCATCTGCCCGCACTGCGGCCACCGCTCGATGGGCACGGACCGAAACGCAGGATTCCGGCGTGAGGCGCGAGGCTGCGACAAGTGCGGCTTCGCCTACCTGTTCGAGCTGCTCGACGACTACTACCCGGCGCCCAATGCCGCCTTCTTCGCCTGCGACGCCGACGGGCGGATCGTCGATTGCGGGCGCGGTTCGTTCGAACTCACGGGCCTCAAGACCGAGCAGGTGATCGGCCGTCCGATCAAGGACGTGCTCGGGCTGCACTTCGAGGATGGCACCGACCACGTGCAGACCGCGCTCGAATGGCAGGTGCGGGTGCAGGGCAAATCGGTGAGGGTGAACGCCGAGCGCGATTTGCCGGCCAGCGCGGTGGCCGACATCTTCCCCGCATATGACGATGAGGAGGGCGGGCTGATGCTCGTCCTGACGCCCAGCAACCACCGCTGAGGCACAGCGTTAGCATCCAGACGAAGCGATGACCGATCGGCAGCGCAACGGCTTCATCCTCGTCCTGGTCGCGGGACTGATCCTCGCCTCGCTGGTGGCGATCGCCGGCATCCCGGGCGCGGTCAAGGCCAAGAAGACCCAGCTCGGCCTCGACCTCAAGGGCGGCGTCGAGCTGATCTACCAGGGCCTGCCGACGCCCCAGACCCCCGTCGTGACGCAGGACGCTCTGGCCCGGGCCGTCGACATCATGCGCAACCGGGTCGACCAGCTCGGCGTCGCCGAGCCCCAGATCCAGACCTCCGGCGGCAACCAGATCACGGCCGACCTCCCCGCCGTCACCGACGTCGGCCGGGCTGAGCGGCTGGTCGGGACGACGGCGCGACTCGAGTTCTACGACTGGGAGTCGAACGTCCTGCTCCCCAACGGCAAGACGGTCGCAAGCCAGCTCCAGACCCAGGATCAGAACGCGATTCAGATCAGCCAGGGACTCGGGAACTCGGCGCCCGGCGATCCCGGGCGGCGGCAGCGTGTCGCTCTACCAGGCGGTCCTGCTCGCCTCCAAGCAACCCAAGAAGGTCAGCCTCGACAACTCGCGCGAGGGACCGCAGTACTTCATGTTCGGCAAGCCCGGCAGCGCCGCCTGCGCCAGCCGCCGCCCGCGCCCAGGGGACGACGCCGGTCGTCGGGGAGCACTGCCTGCTCTCGGGCCCCGACGACAACCTCAATGACCTGTACTCCGGCCTTCCCTCCGGCGTCAGCGCCTCGCAGGGGCAGGTGCTGACGGTCCAGCAGGGGACGGTCGTGCTGCAGGCCTCCAATCCCACCGCCGGCAAGACGACGCCGTTCGACTCTCCGAACGCCCAGTTCTACGTGCTCCGGGACCACGTGTCGCTGTTCGGCAACGACATCACCAACCCGCAGCAGTCCTCCGACCAGAGCGGCCAGCCCGACGTCACCTTCGGCTTCAGCTCCAGGGGCGCCCAGCTGTTCCAGAGCGTGACCGCCCAGATCGCCCGCCGCGGCGACCTCGTCAGCGGGCTCGGCCAGACGCTCAACCAGCACTTCGCGGTTGCGCTCGACAACCAGCTGATCACGGTCCCCTCGATCGACTTCAAGCAGTACCCGACTGGGATCCCGGGCGACAACGGCGCCGACATCACCGGCGGGTTCACGATCACCTCGGCCCAGGACCTCGCCACCCAGCTTCGCCTCGGCGCGCTGCCGATCTCGCTCAAGCTGATCTCGGAGTCGCAGGTATCGGCCACGCTGGGCAAGCAGGCGCTGCACCAGGGCCTGATCGCCGGCGCCGTGGGCCTGCTGATCGTGATGATCTTCCTGCTCGCGTACTACCGCGTGCTCGGGGCGATCGCGGTCGGCGGCCTGATCGTGTACGGGCTGTACTTCTACGCCCTGATCAAGCTGATCCCGATCACGCTCACGCTCCCGGGCATCGCCGGCCTGATCCTGACCATCGGTGTGGCCGCCGACGCCAACATCGTGATCTTCGAGCGCGTCAAGGAGGAGATCCGAGGCGGGCGCTCGATCCGTCAGGGGATCATCACCGGCTATCGCAAGGGCCTGACCGCGATCATCGACGCCAACGTGGTCACGATCATGACCGCGTTCATCCTGTTCGTCCTCGCCACCGCCGACGTCAAGGGCTTCGCGTTCACGCTCGGCATCGGCACGATCGTCTCGCTGTTCACGGCGGTCATGGCGACCCAGGCGATCCTGATGACGATGGGCGGATCGCGGGTGATCTCCCGCCCGTCGGCGCTCGGCGCCGGGGGCCAGAAGCACGCGTGGCGCATGGACTTCATGGGCGCGTCCAGGTACTTCTTCTCGATGTCGGGCATGATCCTGCTCGTGGGCGCGCTGGCCATCGGCGGCCGCGGACTCCACCTCGGGATCGACTTCACGTCGGGCACCCGGATCACGACCAGCCTGGTCCAGCCGGCGAGCGAGGCCCAGATCCGCTCCGTGATGACGAGCGAGGGGATCCCCGATCCGACGATCCAGAAGATCAGCAACAAGGCGCTGGGCGCGAACGTGTTCCAGATCTCCTCGAAGATCCCGCCGGCGAAGGTGCCGCAGCTGCGCAGCTCGCTGACCAGACCGCTTCGGCGTACGCTCGTTCGACTCGACGTCGGTCGGGCCGACCTTCGGCCACACCGTCGCCAACAGCGCGGTGATCGCGATCATCGCGTCGCTGCTCGTGATCTCGGCGTATGTGGCGCTGCGATTCGAGTGGAAGTTCGCCGTCCCGGTGCTGATCGCGCTGGCGCACGACCTGCTGATCACGAGCGGCGTCTACTCGCTCACCGGCCGCCAGGTCACGACCTCCACGGTGGCCGCGCTGCTCACGATCCTGGGCTACTCGCTCTACGACACGATCATCGTGTTCGACCGCGTGCGCGAGAACGTGCCGCGCATGCCCCGCGCCGCGTTCTCCCAGATCGTCAACCGCTCCATGTCCGAGGTGCTGACCCGGTCGCTCGCCACCACCTCGTGCACGCTGATGCCGATCATCGCCCTGCTCTTGTTCGGCGGCTCGACGCTCAAGGACTTCGCGTTCGCGCTGCTCATCGGGGTGGCTTCCGGCGCCTACTCCTCGATCTTCATCGCCTCGCCCGTGCTCACCCACTGGAAGGAGCGCGAGGCTGCCTACAGGAGCCGCCGCCTGCGGATCGAGGGCGAACTCGGTCACGTTCCCGCTTACGCCGGTGCCACTGCGGACATCGAGCCGGCGACCAAGCGCCCACGCCGCACGGACCGCCTCACGCAGCCGCAGCCGGACAACATCTCGGCCGCCGAGTTCGAGCAGATGAAGCGCGATCTGGAGATCGAGCGCGAGCCCCCCGCTCGCACGACGGCGACGCGCGCGGCGACCAAGCCCGTGCGGCGCGCCGAGGAGACCGGCGTCGCCCCGACCCCCCCTGGCGCCGCCCCCCGCGGACGGCGCCGGCGGCAGCGGTGGGGTTGGCGACGGGGGCGGAACGGCCACGATGGCGGCCGGGCGCCCGACATCGCGGAGAACGAGGGCATGGCGCCGGCGCCGAGGCCCAAGCGGCCGGCCAAGTCCCGGCCGCGCAACCGCCGCCACGGGAGACGCCGCTGATGGGCCTGCTCGCGTGGGTCATGATGGGCCTCGCCCTCTGGCACTTCACGATCTGGCTCCCGGATCGGCACTGGGGCGGGATCGTTGGCGCGTTCATCGGCGCCCTGATCGGGGCGGCGGCGTTCGGGTGGATCGTCAACGGCTTCGACATTCCCGGCCGTCACGCCACGCACCTGGGCACGGCCCTGGAGGCGATTCCCGGCGCGCTGATCGGGATGGCGCTGGTCTACGCCGAGGGCGTGCGCCGCGAGCGCGCCACCGCCGCCCGGCGCCGCATGATCGTCTCAACTCTGTAACGGCCGCGCTCCGGATCCGCTACGGCGGGCGGCGGTTCGCCGCGGATCCGTCGGGGGCGCCACCTAGGCTGCCCGGCATGCTCGAGGCCGCCGCCCTCCCCGCCAGCGCCCCCGCCGCAGCGCCGCCGGCTTCTGGCGCCCCCGCGCTGCGCGCCGCTTCGCCTCGCCGGACGCCGCCGGCGCCGCGCCCGTCCCGCCCCGGCTGGAGATCGCGCCCTACGACCTGGCGGCCGCGCTCGCGCTCGAGCGCGAGCTGGGCATCGGCCACGCCCTCGCCCAGGTCCTCGTCCGCCGCGGACTGGGCGACGCCGCGGCGGCGCGCGAGTTCCTCGCGCGCCGCGGACGCGCCACGATCCCGCTGAGTTCGCCGGCATCGACCGGGCGTTGGAGACGATCGAGCGGCACATCGCGCGGCGGCGGCCGGATCACCGTCCACGGCGACTACGACGTCGACGGCGTGTGCGCCACGGCCACGCTCGTGCGGGCGCTCCGGGCCCGCGGCGCCGACGTGGGCTGGTACCTGCCCTCCCGGATCGACGACGGCTACGGGCTGTCGCTCGACACCGTTCGCCGGCTGGCGGCGCGCGGCACCGACCTGCTGATCACCGTCGACTGCGCGATCACGGCCGTCGAGGAGGTCGCCGCCGCTCGCGCCGCAGGGCTCGACGTCGTCGTCACCGATCACCACGCCCCGCGCGTCGACGGCGAGCTGCCCGACTGCCCGATCGTGCATCCGGCGGTGTGCGGGTATCCGTGCGCGGAGCTGTGCGGCACGGGCGTGGCCTACAAGCTCGCGCAGGCGCTCGGCGCCGCCACGGCCGAGGAGGACATCGAGCTCGTGGCGCTCGCCACCGTCGCAGACCTGATGCCCCTGCGCGGGGAGAACCGCCGGCTCGTCCGGGACGGGCTGCGCGCGCTGGCGAACACGGTCAAGCCGGGGCTGAGGGCGCTGATGGCGGTCTCGCGCACCGACCCGAGCGGGCTCGACACGGGCGCTCTTGGCTTTCGCCTCGCCCCGCGGATCAACGCCGCCGGGCGCCTCCGGCGCGCCGACGCCGGGCTCGAGCTGCTGCTCACCGAGGACCCGGCGCCGCGCCAGGGAGATCGCCGCCGAGCTCGACGCGGTCAACCTCGAGCGGCGCGCGGTCGAGCAGCGGATCACGTGGGAGGCCGAGGCGCAGGCGGCGGAGCTGGGCGAGCGCTTCGCGTACGTGCTCGCGGCCGAGGACTGGCATCCGGGGGTGATCGGGATCGTCGCCTCGCGGATCGTCGAGCGCCACCACCGGCCGGCCATCCTGGTCTCGCTCGAGGGCGAGCTCGGGACCGGCTCGGGACGGAGCATCCCCGGCTTCGACCTGCTCGGCGCGCTCCACGCCGGCGCGAGCCATCTCGAGCGCTACGGCGGGCACCGCGCGGCGGCGGGCCTGACGCTCCGGCGCAGCGAGCTCGCGGCCTTCCGCGCGGCGGTGGAGCGTCACGCCGAGAGCGTGCTCACGCCGGAGCTGCTCGAGCCGGTGGAGAGGGTGGACGCGCTCGTCTCCGGGGCACAGCTCGGGCTCGAGCTCGCCGAGGAGCTGGCCGCGCTCGAGCCCTGCGGGATCGGCAACCCCCGCGCGACGCTGCTCGTGCCGGGCGCCCGGTTCGAGGACGTGCGGGCGATGGGGGACGGGCGCCACGCGAAGTTCTCGGTCAGCTCCGGCGGGCGTCCGAGCGCGCGCGGTGGCGTTCGGATGCGAGGGCCGGCTGGGCGTCGATCCGGGCGAGCCGGCGGACGCGAGCTTCCGCCTGGAGCGCAACGTGTGGAACGGCGCGGTCGAGGCCCGGCTGGTGCTGCGCCACGCGCGGCGCTGTGCAGCCGCCGCCGATCGAGGTGCTCGGCGAGCCCGAGGACTTCCTCGGCGCGGCGCTCGCGGAGCTCGACGCGGCACTCCCGGAGCTCGAGGCGGAGCCTGGCTCGCCGGCGCCCGCCCGGCCCGCGCGTGAGGTGCTCGACCGGCGCGGGGAGAGCCCGCTGGCGGTCCTGCACGACGCACTGTCCGCCGGCGGCGGCGTGCTCGCCGTGTGCGCGGACGTTCCCCGGCGCCTGGGCGGCATCAGCAGCCGCATCGGCGGCTTCGCGCTGATCTCCTACCACTCCCTCCACGGCTGGCCCGACGCGACGCAGAGGGTTCGCCCACGTGGTCGCGCTCGATCCGCCGGCGCGAGCCGTGCGAGCGCGCCCTGCTCGAGGCCGGCGCCGGCTTCACCCATTGGGCATGGGGACGAGGCTGAGCTACGCTTTGCTGAGCAGATGCACGAGTTGGAGTACGGTCTTCGCGCTTCGCTCGCGCCCCTCTACCGGGCCCTTCGGGGGCGGTCGAGGGTGACCGGCGAGGAGCTCGAGCACCTGCTTCGCGGTGACACGCGAGCCGAGCCGCCCGGCGCGTCTGGCGGGCCGGCTGGTCAGGGTCCTCGCGGAGCTCGGGCTCGTCAGCCTCGACCGGGACCTGCCGGCCATGGCCCTCGCCGGCACGGCGCCCACTCAGCTGGAGCGCTCGCCGGCGTACCGGGTCTACGCTAGACGACTCGAGGACGGACGGCGATTCCTGAGCAGCGCAAAACTGAGACCAAGCGGCTGAACGGCGCCGCCACCGAGGCGGGGCTGGTCGTCGCGGCCGCCGGTCGACCGACGTCGAGAACGGGTCGCGCGCATCCGCGCGGTCGAGCGCGCCGAGCTCACCTCCGAGGAGCGGCGGCTGCTCAGCGACCTGTTCGCGATCGTCGAGGAGCACACCCACCAGGCGGCGGTGGCGGTCGATCGCGGCCGCGTCGAGGAGGCGTTCGTCTACGCGTGCGTGCACCACGCCGACCAGCGCCGGAAGTCGGGCGAGGACTTCATCATCCACCCGGTCGGCGTGGCCAAGATCTGCGCCGGCATGCGGCTCGACACCGAAACGCTGTGCGCCGCCCTGCTGCACGACACGGTGGAGGACACCTCGGCCTCGCTGGAGGAGGTGCGCGAGGCGTTCGGCGAGGAGATCGCCAGCCTGGTCGACGGCGTCACCAAGCTCACCGGGCTGACGTTCCAGTCGCGCGACCAGGCGCAGGCGGAGAACTACCGCAAGATGATGGTGGCGATGGCCTCGGACATCCGGGTCATCCTGATCAAGCTGGCCGACCGCCTGCACAACATGCGCACGATCGGCTCGATGCCCAAGCAGAAGCAGATCGAGAAGGCGCGGGAGACGCTCGACATCTACGCGCCGATCGCCCACCGCCTCGGCATCCACGCGATCAAGTGGGAGCTCGAGGACCTCGCCTTCCAGACGCTCCACCCGCGGAAGTACAACGAGATCAAGGGGCTGGTGGCGCAGCAGCGCGCCGAGCGCGAGCGCTACATCAGCCAGGCCGGCGACTACCTCGCCAAGGAGCTCGACGAGCTGGGGATCGAGGCCGAGATCTCCGGCCGCGCCAAGCACTTCTACTCGATCTACTCGAAGATGACCAAGAAGGGGCGCGAGTTCAACGAGATCTACGACCTGACCGCGATGCGGGTGATCGTCGGCTCGGTGAAGGACTGCTACGGCGCCGTCGGCGTGATCCACTCGCTGTGGAAGCCGCTGCCGGGGCGCTTCAAGGACTTCATCGCGATGCCCAAGTTCAACATGTACTCGTCGCTGCACACGACGGTGATCGGGCCCGAGGGCAGGCCGCTCGAGATCCAGATCCGCACCCGGGAGATGCACGACCTGGCCGAGTACGGAATCGCGGCGCACTGGATGTACAAGGAGGGCGCGCGCGGCGGTCCGGCGGCCGCGGACTCCGACGGCAAGCTCAAGTGGCTGCGCTCGCTGCTCGACTGGCAGCAGGAGGAGGCCGACCCGCGCGAGTTCATGGAGACGCTGAAGGTCGACCTGTTCGAGGACGAGGTCTTCGTGTTCACGCCCAAGGGCGAGGTCAAGTCGCTGGCCGCGGGCGCCACCCCGCTCGACTTCGCCTACGAGATCCACACCGACGTCGGCCACCGCTGCGTGGGCGCCAAGGTCAACGGCAAGATCGTGCCGCTCTCCTACCAGCTGCGCTCGGGCGACATCGTCGAGGTCCTGACCTCCAAGCGCGAGCGCGGCCCGTCGCGCGACTGGCTGGCCCTGGTCCGGACGACCCGGGCGCGCAACAAGATCAAGGCCTGGTTCAAGGCCGAGTCGCGCAAGGACACCGAGCACACCGGGCGCGAGCTGCTCCAGGACCACCTCAAGAAGCAGGGGCTGCCGGCGCAGAAGATCGTCGGCTCGACGCTGCTCGCCGACGTGATCCGCGAGATGGGCTTCCGCAAGGCCGAGGACTTCTACATCGCCCTCGGCGGGGCCAAGATCTCGGCCAAGGTCGTCGTCAACAAGGTGATGCAGCGCCTCAAGCAGGGCGAGGCGGCCGAGTCCGAGCCCACCGCCGCCGACGATCTGCTCCACACCCGCCGCCGGCGCTCGCGCCCCACCACCTCCTCCTCGCGCTTCGGGATCTCGGTCGAGGGGATCGACGAGGTCATGCTCCGGCTGGCCAAGTGCTGCCGGCCGGTCCCGGGGGACCCGATCGTCGGCTACATCTCGCTCGGGCGCGGGATCACGATCCACCGCGAGGACTGTCCCAACGTCGCGGTGCTCAAGCGCGACCCCGAGCGCTTCACCGAGGTCGCCTGGGACGGCGACGCCGACACCTCGTTCCGGGTCGAGATCGAGGTCGACGGCTGGGACCGCCACCGTCTGCTCGAGGACATGTCGCGGACGTTCGCCGAGGCGGGGATCAACATCCTCGAGGCGCGCTGCACGGTCAGCCACCCGATGGTCAAGAACCGGTTCGTGGTCGAGGTGGGGGACACCCGCGCACTCGACCAGACGATCAACCGCCTGCGCAACATCGACGCCGTGTTCGACGCCTACCGCGTCACACCCGGCGCCGCCTAGTGCTCCGTTCCGGAAGTGGCGGTCTTTCGGACGGGGCATCAGCCGAGCTCGGGCCCGCGCTCGCCCGCCCGCGGGCGCAGACGCGACCGCGCCGGCGCCCGACTCGCCGCCCGCGTCGTCCGCCTGGGCCGGAACGGCCCGGCCGGCGGCGGCGCGCCGCGCTCGGCCGAGGTCGCCGGCCGGACCGAGGCCGTCGCCGGCGGGGTCACGCGGACGATCCGCGTGCTCGCCACCGGGTCCTTCGCGATCACCACCGCCTCGCCGCGCGGGAGCGTCTTGATCTCGTTCGGGTGCACGACGAAGCGCTCGACCTGCCGACGCGTTCCCCGCCCCGTGTCGTAGCCGAAGGGCGCGCCGAGGTGGCGGGTCTCCTCCCACACCATCTCGGTGCCGATCATCTCCGCCACCGTCAGGGCGGACTGGGGCACGTCCTGGCGGTGGACGAACTTGATCGTGGTGTTGCCGAGGATCTGGTCGCGCAGCCCGCGCGCCGCGCGCTCGAGGTCGACGAGCTCCTGGGTGGCGACGAGCGCGCACAGATCAGCCGCTCGCCCACGGGCGAACAGCGCCGCGACCTGATCGCCGCCGAGCGCCGAGAACTCATCGATGGCCACCATCGCCGGCGGACCCTGGCGCGGCTCCTCGCCCAGCCGGGCGCCCGCCGGCGGCGACCAGGTCCTGGACCACGAGCGTCCCGAGCTGCGCGGCCAGCGCCCCGTAGCTGCTCGAGTTGAGGCTGAACAGCACCACCTCCGGGCCCGCCAGCGCCTCGCGCACGTCGATCGTCCGCGCCGGGTCGCCCGGCTGAAGGTAGCCGCCCACGTGCGACTCGGTGACCACCGCCAGGCGCGTACCCAGGCCGCGGATCGCGCTCAGCTGGTCGGGTGTCAGCTCCGCGACGTAGTCCTGAACGCGCCTCGCCAGAGGGCGCTCGACGCCGCGGAGCATGCTGGTGAGCCGGCGGGGATCCATCAGGCGCACGACCTGCTCGAGCGTGGGCGCGCGGTCGGGATGAGCCGCCTGCAGGACCTGCAGGACGGTCTGCACGTAGCGCTCGGCCGCCCGCTGGTAGTGCGGCTCGGTGAAGCGCTCGGTGGCGATCAGCTTGTCCTTGAGCTCGGTGGCGTTGCCGTGCGCGAGCGGGTTCCAGTGCGAGGGGCCGTCCGGGCTCCAGACGCGAAACGGCCGGCCGGCCGCCGCGGCCGCCTCCGCGAGCGCACGCGAGAACGCCGGCGAGCCCTTCATGTCGATCGCCACGACCGCGCCGCCGCGCCGGATCTGCTCGGTCAGGATCCTGAGCATCGTCGTCGACTTGCCCGAGCCGCTGGCGCCGAGGATCAGCCCGTGGGCCGACGAGTTGCTCGTCGGACACCGCGACCGCCCTGCCCGCCCGGTCCCGGCCGAGCAGGATCGAAGAGGACCGAGCGACGTCCGACGCGCCGAGGCCGCGCCAGCGCGCCGACAGCCGGCCGAGGCGGAAGGCGATGGCCGCGATCGCGAAGGCGACGAGCAGCGGCGTCGCGGTGGCGGCGGGCGAGGCCAGCAGCAGGGCGAGGGCCAGCAGCGGCCAGTAGCGGCGCCGGCGCGGCGGTGGCGCCGGTCTCACAGCGCGCGCTCCAGGCCGCGATCTGGCAGCGCTCGCCCGGGTCGCGTGCGCTCGAGCGCCCGTTCGGCGCTTACCCGGCTCCGGGCTGCCTCGTCGCGCACGAGCTGGACGTGGATGAGGTCCGTGATCCCCAGGCGCCCGGCCGCGGCCAGCACGGCGTTGCCGATCGTGCGGTTGGCCGCCAGGTAGAGCACCGCGTCGATGCGCGGATCAGCGCCGTAACCGGCGAGGATGCGCTCCAGGCGATGGCGGCCTTTCGACGTGAGCTCGAGCTCGACCGCGACCCTCCGCCCGTCCTCGCGGACCACGAGCAGGTCGGGGTAGTGCAGGCGCTCGCGCCCGCCGCGGCCGACGCCGCCCAGCCGGACCGCGAGCGGCGGCTCGCTGCGCGCGGGGGACTCGTCGTGGGAGCGGAGCTGGCGCTCGGCGAGGATCTCGCGCGGCGCTCCGAACCCGCCGTCGCGCGCCAGCAGCCACAGCCACGCGAGGCCGACGTCGTGCTCGTAGGAGCTGACGCCGCCGCCCGGAGGCGGCAGGTCGATGCCGCTCACGGCGATGCCCCGGGGCCGGATCCGGTAGCACGGCGGCGGCTGGGCGTAGATCTGCTCGCGCTCGACGTAGCCGCCGGAGGCGAGCCGGCGCAGGATCCTCGCAGCACGCTGCTCGGTGACGCTGAGCAGCACGGCGACGTGGCCGGCGTGCGCGCGGCTGTGGCAGGCGAGGAACGCGAGCAGCCGGCGGTCTCGCTCGGTGATCAGGACCGCGGGCCGACGGCCGGGGCGTCGCTGCTCCACATTGGTAGGAGCCTGCGGAGGGCCGATCTTGGCCCCCCGGCGGCGCCGACTATTTACCCGGGTGCGGCAGCGAGCTCGTGTCCACGACCTCGAAGTCGCTGCCGTGCAGGCGGTCGAGCAGGTGCAGCGCGTCGTTGTTCCAGCCGGGACTGGGTGCGCCCGAGATGAACCACGGCGAGCCGTTGTCGGCGAGGATCATCCCGTAGCGCTTGAGCGCCACGCGCCACGACGCGGGCCTGGTACGGGAAGGCCCGCGATGTTCACGCTCGCCTTCAGCCGCACGCGCAATCCCATGGGCGGATAGAAGCCGCTGCACGTCGACGCCTCGTGGCGGGCCGGATACACGTAGCGGGCCGCCGTGCACGGGGCGGTGAAGCGCAGCGCGTGATCGATCGAGCCGCGCTTGACCTCGTCGTAGCGCGCCAGGCCGGGCAGGATCGGCAGGCCGGCGGCGTCGGCCGAGGTCCAGCCCGCCGGGCCGCAAATGGTTCGAGCGGAGGTTGAAGATCGCGCCCGAGCCGGCGTGCCAGGAGCGGCCGCCGCCCAGGGGATGGGCGTCGTAGAGCTCGTAGTCGATGCAGGTGTCGCGGTTGACGACGATCACGTGGCGGTCGCCCGTCGAGTGCGGGCCGCCTTCGATCGGGACGTTCGGCGGGATCGGGTATCGCCCCTTGTCGGACTCGGAGGCGTAGTCGAAGCTGACCCGCACGCGGCGCGTGCGATTGGAGACGACCGCATAGGGGATCCCGATCGGCTCGCCGTCGTACAGCCCCGAGCCGAAGTCGGGATGCACGGGCGCGCTCAGGCCGATGCTGGCGATCAAGCGCGCGGAGTCCCTCGCCACCGGGAGCCGGTCGACGCGCTGGTTCCACGGGTTCTCAGCCGGGAAGACCGGGCATCTGGGCGCGGCGGGGAGGCGGTGTGCGCCGGCCAGCGCGGGCACTGCGGCGAGAGCGCAGCAGGAGAGGAGGAGGACCGGCCGGCGCACTTCGGAATGCTACGCGCGGCATGCCGTGGCTAAGCCACGACTGCAATACCGCGCGGGGTTACACCGAAGATTGCCTCGCGAACTTCACCGATGTAGTCGCCGTCGACCTGGAGCGGGAGCGGCCGATCGTCGAGCGAGGCGAGCTCGAGCCGGGTCACCGGGCCGAACGGCTCGACCTGACGGTGGCGCACGACGCGGGCCCGCTTGGACAGCGCGCGCCAGATGACCGTCGGCACCTCGATCGGGCGCGCTCGCTTGAGCACGATCCCGGCCAGGTCCCCGCTGTCGAGCTCGGCTCCCTCGGCCATGTGCACGGGCCGGTTGCCGAAGTAGGTGTAGGGCGCGCCGTTCTGGACGATCGCCGTGACCCCCTCGATCCGCTGCGCGCCGACGCGCGCCTCCATCCGCACCGGGTTGACCAGGTAGCGGCGGTTGAACGTCCCGATCCCCGTCCACGCGTAGTACCACTCGCCGACCCGCGCCTTCAGCCGGGGATGAGCGTCGACGCGCTCGACCACGCTCGCGTCGAGGCCGGCCCCGGCCGAGAACAGGAACTTGCGGTCGTTGACATAACCGAGGTCGACGCGCCGCGGGCGCCAGTCGTCGGCCAGCATCAGCAGGTGCTCGGTGGCGTCGACGACATCGGTCGGAATCCCGAGCATCCGGCAGTAGACGTTGGTGCGACCGCCGGGCAGGCAGCTCAGCGGCGTGTTGGAGCCGGCCAGGCCGTTGGCGGCCTCGTTGACCGTGCCGTCGCCGCCGAACGCGACGACCACGTCGTAGCCCTCGCTCGCGGCCTGCCGGCAGAGCTCGGTGGCGTGATCGCGGGCCTCGGTGTCGATCGCCTCGACCTCGTAGCTGCCGCGCAGCGCGTACACGACGAGGTTCTTCAGGCGATCGGAGACCGTCGTCGCATACGGGTTGACGATGATCAGCATCCGCTTCGTCGGCGCCGGCCGGCCGACGCGCAGTACGGCCTCGAGGCGTGCGAGCGGATCAGATGACGTGGCGGCCACGGGATAAGGATGCCGCAAATCAGCCGCGACGGCTCAAGTCGGACCGTGTTGGTGCCGAGCAGTGCGGGTATACTGCAGGCCACATAGTTGTACGCATCCAGAGGGGTGGAGGGATATGGCCCTACGAAGCCCCGGCAACCTCCCGCAAGGGAACGGTGCCAATTCCATCAGGCTCCAACTACGAAAGCCTGGGAGATGTGGAAATGGCGGTTTCACAAGGACCTCCGACCACAGACCCCGGCGGAGGTTTTTTCACATATGCCGCCAGAGTCTCTTCGCTGCAAGGAATGTAAGACGACCTACCCGCTCGAGGCGCGGTACGTCTGCGAGCGCTGCTTCGGCCCGCTCGAGGTCGCCTACGCGCCGGCCGCGGTGACCGATCCGGCTGCGCTCAAGCGCCGGATCCAGGCCGGGCCGCACTCGCTGTGGCGCTACACCGACTTCCTGCCCGTGCAGGCGCCACCGAAGGGCACGCTGCCGGCGGGCTGGACGCCGCTGCTGCGCGCCGACCGCCTCGCCGAGCAGCTCGGCCTGCGCGAGGTGTGGATCAAGAACGACGCCGCCAACCCCACGCACTCGTTCAAGGACCGGGTCGTGTCGGTGGCGCTCGCCCGCGCCCGCGAGCTCGGCTTCCAGACGATCTCGTGCGCGTCGACCGGGAACCTGGCCAACGCGGTGGCCGCGCACGCCGCCGCGGCCGGCCTCGAGTCCTACGTGTTCATCCCGCATGACCTCGAAGAGCAGAAGGTGCTGGCCACGGGTGTGTACGGGACCAACCTGGTCGCCGTTCGGGGCAACTACGACGACGTCAACCGCCTGTGCACCGAGATCTCGGGCGAGCACGAGTGGGCGTTCGTGAACATCAACATGCGGCCGTACTACTCCGAGGGGTCAAAGACGCTGGCCTTCGAGACGGTCGAGCAGCTCGGGTGGGAGCTGCCCGACCGCGTGGTGGCGCCGATCGCCTCGGGGTCGCTGTTCACGAAGATCGCCCGCGGCTTCGAGGAGTGGCTCGAGCTCGGGCTCGTCGAGGGCGCGCTGCCCACGTTCAACGGCTCGCAGGCGGAAGGTTGCTCGCCGGTGGCCACGGCGTTCGCGGCCGGCCACGAGGTGTGCCGACCGGTGCGGCCGGACACGATCGCCAAGTCGCTGGCGATCGGCAACCCGGCCGACGGGCCCTACGCGCTCGACCTGGCCCGCCGGACCGGCGGCTCAGTCGACTCGGTCAGCGACGATGAGATCCGCGAGGGGATCAAGCTGCTCGCCCGCACCACCGGCATCTTCACCGAGACGGCCGGCGGGGTGACGACCGCCGTGCTGGCGAAGCTCGCCCGCCGCGGTGACATCGATCCCGACGAGCGCGTCGTCGCCTACATCACCGGCGAGGGGCTGAAGACGCTCGACTGCGCGCGCGGGACGTTCGAGGCGTGGGAGATCGAGCCGACGCTGGCCTCGTTCGATGCGGCCAGCGAGCGGCTGGCGACCGTGGCCTGATTTAGACTCCCGGCGCATGGCAGTCACGGTCAAGATCCCGACCCAGCTCCGCGCCGCCACCGACGGCGACTCGACGGCCAACGTCGACGGAGCGACCGTGGGGGAGGTGCTGGACTCGCTCTACGAGCGCTACGCCGAGCTGCGCAGCCGCATCGCCGAGGACGGCGGGCTGCGGCGCTTCGTGAACGTCTACGTCGGCGGCGAGGACATCCGCTTCCTCGACGGGCTCGAGACGCCGGTGTCCGACGGGGACGAGGTGACGATCCTGCCGGCGGTCGCCGGCGGCTAAGTCCGCCGGTCGCCGCCACCGCCGACGCCGACCGGGCACGCCACCCGGTGCCGCCGATCCCGCAGTAACCCCACGGGTTCTTGTGCAGGTACTGCTGGTGGTAGTCCTCGGCGTAGTAGAACGGCCCGGCGGGCGCGATCTCGGTCGTGATCTCGGCGATAGCCCGACGCGCGCAGGCGCTCGGAGTACGCCTCGCGCGAGGACTCGGCGAGCGCGCGCTGCTCCTCGCTGCTGGTCAGGATGGCGGAGCGGTACTGGGTGCCGATGTCGTTGCCCTGGCGCATGCCCTGCGTCGGGTCGTGGTTCTCCCAGAACAGCTTGAGCATGTCGGCGTAGGAGGTCTTCGACGGATCGAACACCACGAGCACGGCCTCGGTGTGGCCGGTGCTGCCGCTGCACACCTCCTCGTAGGTGGGGTTCGGGGTGAACCCGCCGGCGTAGCCGACGGCGGTGCGTGTACACGCCGGGCGCCTGCCAGAACACCCGCTCGGCGCCCCAGAAGCAGCCCATGCCGAAGATCGCCTGCTCCATTCCCTCGGGGAACGGGGGCTTCATCGGCGTGCCCAGCACGGCGTGCCTGGGCGCCACCGGCATCTCCCGATCGCGCCCCGGGAGCGCCCGCGTCGGGATCGATCATCTTCGTCTTGGCCTGTAGTCCGAACATGCTCACAGGTTAGTCGGTGGCGCCCGCGACCCCGGGGATCGTTTTCGCCGGCGCGCGCCGGGGTAGCTCATTTACGTAAAGACCTGAAAAGGAGGACGAGAGATGGCAGATGAGCTCAAGGGCAAGAAGATCGCGTTCCTGTTCACCGAGGGCGCGGAGCAGGCCGAGGTCAAGGAGCCGCTCAAGGCGGTCAAGGAGGCCGGCGCCGACGTCGACATCGTCTCGCTCGAGAAGGGCGAGATCGAGATGTGGGAGCACTTCGACAAGGGCGAGAAGATCGAGGCCGACAAGGCGGTGTCCGACGCCGACGCGTCCGACTACGACGGGCTGGTGCTCCCGGGTGGCGTCGCCAACCCCGATCAGCTGCGCGCCGACGAGGACGCGGTCAAGTTCGTGCGCGACTTCTTCGAGCAGGACAAGCCGGTCGGCGTGATCTGCCACGGGCCGTGGCTGCTGGTCGAGGCCGGCGTGGCCAAGGGCCGCAAGGTCACCTCGTTCCCGAGCGTCAAGACCGACCTCCAGAACGCCGGCGCCGAGTGGGTCGACGAGGAGGTCGTCGTCGACAACGGCCTGGTCACGAGCCGCAACCCGGACGACCTGCCGGCGTTCTGCTCCAAGATCGTCGAGGAGTTCGCCGAGGGCAAGCACGAGCAGAAGGTCGCCGCGTAGCCGCGGCCGGAGCTGAGGCAGCGCCCGGCAGGGATGCCGGGCGCAACCGGCCGCGCGCGGCCAGATCAGCCGAACAGCGGCAACCGCCGGCGGCGGGCCAGCGACGTCCATCCCGCTCTGGATGCTGGCGCAGACTTCGCGGTACTTGCTCTCGACGTAGTCGCGGTCCTCGGCCCGGTCGGGGTCGGAGTCGAGCTCGACCGGATCCTGGAACGCCGTGCGGATCTTCGTCGGCAGCGGGATCTCGGGCAGCAGCGCCGGCGAGAGGCCCCACGGCGCCTGCAGCGCGATCGGGAGCACCTTGATGCGCGCGACCTTGTCGAGCTGGAGCGCCTTGGCCAGCCGGCTACCGTTGGTCAGCACCGGCATCGAGTCCGGGCCGCCGACGGTGGCGATCGGGCACGATCGGAACCGCGCTGCGAATGGCCAGGCGGACGAAGCCCATGCGGCCGGCCAGGATCGCCTCGTCGCGCTTGGTCCAGGGGCGCAGCGAGTCCTTCTCGCCGCCCGGCCACAGCGCGACGTCGTGCCCGGCCGCGAGCGCGCCCGGCAATGCTGTCGGGTGCGGCGGGCAGCACGCCCATCTTGCGGAAGTAGGCGCCGACTCCGGGCATCGCCATCAGCGCGTCGTGGGCGGTCCCGTGCAGCGGGCCGGTCGGTCGCCGAAGTGCCGCCACCACTGGGCGCCGATCGTCCACGCGTCCCACACGAAGGGGGCGCCGGAGTGGATTCCGATCAGCAGCGCCGGCGGCTCGGGCAGGTTCTCCCAGCCCTCGATCTCCATCCGGAACCAGTAGTCCATCAGCGGGTTCCACAGGTACTTCTGGCGTTCGAAGAACTTCCAGTCGGGCCCGTCGAGGTCCCACTGGCCCGCCCGATCGGCGATCCAGCCGGCCCGCCCGGACTGCTTCTCGCGCTTGCCCTGGATCTTCTCCCGGGCCGCCTCGGCGTGCTGCTCGGCCTGGCGGCGCGCGAACCTCGCCGTTGGTCTGCTGCTGTCGCTGCGCTTCGGTCTCGGCCACGCTTACCTCCCTCGCGTTCGCGTGCTCCTTGCGGTCCTACCCGTGCCGCCCTGATTACAACCGCCGGGGCGGCGGGCAACTGCAAGCGCAGATGAAGCTCGGGTACTTCCTCTCGTGCGAGGAGTGGGGGCCGCAGAACCTGGTTGCCCAGGCGCGTCAAGGCGCATGAGGCCGGGTTCGAGGGCCTGTGGATCTCCGACCACTACCACCCCTGGAACGACGAGCAGGGACACAGCCCGTTCGTGTGGTCGGTGATCGGGGCGATCGCCCAGGCGGTTCCCGGGATGCCGATGACCACGGCCGTGACCTGTCCGACGATCCGGATCCACCCCGCGGTCATCGCTCAGGCGGCCGCGACCTCGGCGGTCATGCTCGATGGCCGGTTCCGGCTCGGCGTCGGGAGCGGCGAGGCGCTCAACGAGCACATCCTCGGCGACCGCTGGCCCGAGGCGGACGAGCGCCTCGAGATGCTCGAGGAGGCGATCGAGGTGATCCGGACGCTGTGGGAGGGCGGGGTGCACGACCACCGCGGGCGCCACTATCGCGTCGAGCACGCGCGCGTGTACGACCTGCCCGATTCGCCGCCGGAGATCGTCGTCTCGGGGTTCGGGCCCAAGGCCATGGACCTGGCGGCGCGGTCGGCGACGGGTTCTGCACGGTGGCGCCGGACGCGGAGTCGGTCGAGCGGTTCCGCGCCAAGCGCCGGCGCGGGCACGCTCGTGCAGGGCGGGATGAAGGTGTGCTGGGGCGAGGACGAGGCCGAGTGCCGGAGGACCGTGCACCGGCTGTGGCCCAACGAGGCGCTGCCGGGCGAGCTGGCGCAGGTGCTGCCGACGCCCGAGCACTTCGAGCAGGCCAGCCGCTCGTCACCGAGGAGATGTCGCCGCGAACGTCCGTGCGGGCCCGACATCGACCACACATCGAGGAGATCCGGGCGTTCGCCGACGCCGGCTTCGACGAGATCTACGTCAACCAGATCGGCCCCGAGCAGGACGCTTCTTCGCGGCCTACCGGGAGCGCGTGCTGCCTGGACCGAGGTGGCGATCGCCCGCCGGCCCGGCCTATCCCGACGACGCCGGGCAGATCCTATTCGGCGGCGGCTTCTACCGGGCCTGTTGATTCCAGACGTGGAAGCCCTGCCCGAGCTCTACGTGCTCGCCGGGGTGGCGCTGGCCCGCTGGGGCTGCTGTTCCTGTTCCTCTTGCGAGCAGGGGTTCACCGAGGCGCGCTCGCGCTGGTCGGCTCGCTGATCGGAGCTGGGCGCCTCGTCGGGCAGACCCGAGGGATATCGCGACGGTGCGCCGGGAGGCGGAGCGGCGTAGCTGATCCGCCCACGGGGCTGTGCGGGGCGCGTTTCGCTCGACTGGGTTTACCGCGGTGGCGGCCACGGCCCTGGACGCG
>CAVROW010000006.1:0-143944 GCA_963722995.1 uncultured Solirubrobacterales bacterium
GAGGGGTGGAGGGATATGGCCCTGCGAAACCCCGGCAACCTCCCGCAAGGGAACGGTGCCAATTCCATCAGGCTCCAACAACAAGGCCTGGGAGATGTGGAAAAGGCGGTTTCACCTGACCTCCGACCACAGACCCCGGCGGAGGTTTTTTCACATATGCCGCCAGAGTCTCTTCGCTGCAAGGAATGCCAGACCACCTACCCGCTCGACGCGCGGTACGTGTGCGAGCGCTGCTTCGGCCCGCTCGAGGTCGCCTACGCGTCGCGCGACGACGCCGATCCGGCCGAGCTGCGGCGCCGGATCCAGGCCGGGCCGCACTCGCTGTGGCGCTACACCGACTTCCTGCCCGTCCAGGCGCCGCCGAAGGGCACGCTGCCCGCGGGCTGGACGCCGCTGCTGCGGGCCGATCGGCTCGCCGAGCGAGCTCGGCCTGAACGAGGTGTGGATCAAGAACGACGCCGCCAACCCGACGCATTCGTTCAAGGACCGGGTGGTCTCGGTGGCGCTGGCCCGCGCCCTCGAGCTCGGCTTCGAGACGATCGCCTGCGCCTCGACCGGCAACCTGGCCAACGCCGTGGCCGCGCACGCCGCCGCGCGGGCCTCGAGTCCTACGTGTTCATCCCCTCCGACCTCGAGGAGCAGAAGGTCCTGGCCACCGGCGTCTACGGGACCAACCTGGTCGCCGTGCGCGGCAACTACGACGACGTCAACCGCCTGTGCACCGAGATCTCGGCCGAGCACGAGTGGGCGTTCGTGAACATCAACATGCGGCCCGTACTACGCCGAGGGGTCCAAGACGCTGGCCTTCGAGACGGCCGAGCAGCTCGGCTTCGAGCTGCCCGACCGCGTGGTCGGCGCCGATCGCCTCCGGCTCGCTGTTCACCAAGATCGCGCGCGGCTTCGAGGAGTGGCTCGAGCTCGGGCTGCGTCGAGGGCGCGCTGCCGACGTTCAACGGCGCGCAGGCGGCGGGCTGCTCGCCGGTGGCCACGCGCGTTCGCGGCCGGCCACGACTTCTGCCGGCCGGTCAAGCCGGACACGATCGCCAAGTCGCTGGCGATCGGCAACCCGGCCGACGGGCCCTACGCGCTCGATCTGGCCCGCCGCACCGGCGGCTCGGTCGACTCGGTCACCGACGAGGAGATCCGCGAGGGCATCAAGCTGCTGGCGCAGACCACCGGCATCTTCACCGAGACGGCCGGCGGGGTGACCGTCGCCGTGCTGGCCAAGCTCGCCGAGCGCGGCGACATCGATCCCGACGAGCGGGTCGTCGCCTACATCACCGGCGAGGGCCTGAAGACGCTCGACTGCGCCCGCGGGCACGTTCGAGGCGTGGGAGATCGAGCCGACGCTGGCTCGTTCGACGCGGCCAGCGAGCGGCTGGCGACCGTGGCCTGATTGAGACATCGCCGGCGCGATGGCGGTCACGGTCAAGATCCCGACCCAGCTCCGCGCCGCCACCGACGGCGAGTCGACGGCCAGGTCGACGGCGCGACCGTCGGCGAGGTGCTCGACTCGCTCTACGAGCGCTACGGCGAGCTGCGCAGCCGCATCGCCGAGGACGGCGGGCTGCGCCGCTTCGTGAACGTCTACGTCGGCGGCGAGGACATCCGCTTCCTCGACGGGCTCGAGACGCCGGTGTCCGACGGGGACGAGGTGACGATCCTGCCGGCGGTCGCCGGCGGCTGAGCCGTGCCCGCCTGCGGACGGCCGGCCGCGGCTACGGTCCGCCGGCGTCGGCGCCGACCGTCGCGCCGAGGCGCCGACCGGGCAGCGACGCCGGTGCCGCCGAGCCCGCAGTAACCCCACGGGTTCTTGTGCAGGTACTGCTGGTGGTAGTCCTCGGCGTAGTAGAACGGTCCGGCGGGCGCGATCTCGGTCGTGATCTCGGCGATAGCCCGGCGGCGCGCAGGCGCTCGCGAATAGGCGTCGCGCGAGGCCTCGGCGAGCGCGCGCTGCTCCTCGCTGGTCCAGTGAGATCGCCGAGCGGTACTGGGTGCCGATGTCGTTGCCCTGGCGCATGCCCTGCGTCGGGTCGTGGTTCTCCCAGAACAGCTTCAGGATCTCGGCGTAGGAGGTCTTCGCGGGGTCGAACACGACGAGCACGGCCTCGGTGTGGCCGGTGCTGCCGCTGCACACCTCCTCGTAGGTGGGGTTCGGGGTGAACCCGCCGGCGTAGCCGACGGCGGTCGTGTACACGCCGGGGGCCTGCCAGAACACCCGCTCGGCGCCCCAGAAGCAGCCCATGCCCACGATCGCCTGCTCGATTCCCTCCGGGAACGGCGGCTTCATCGGCGTGCCGAGCACGGCGTGGCGCTGCGGGCCACCGGCATCTCCCGCTCGCGCCCCGGGAGCGCCCGCTCGGGATCGATCATCTTCGTCTTGGTCTGTAGTCCGAACATGCTCACAGGTTAGTCGGTGGCGCCCGCGGCCCCGGGGATCGTTTTCGCCGGCCGCGCCCGGGTAGCTCATTTACGTAAAGACCTGAAAAGGAGGACGAGAGATGGCAGATGAGCTAAAGGGCAAGAAGATCGCGTTCCTGTTCACCGAGGGCGCGGAGCAGGCCGAGGTCAAGGAGCCGCTCAAGGCGGTCAAGGAGGCCGGCGCCGAGGTCGACATCGTCTCGCTCGAGAAGGGCGAGATCGAGATGTGGGAGCACTTCGACAAGGGCGAGAAGATCGAGGCCGACAAGGCGGTGTCCGACGCCGACGCGTCCGACTACGACGGGCTGGTGCTCCCGGGTGGCGTCGCCAACCCCGATCAGCTGCGCGCCGACGAGGACGCGGTCAAGTTCGTGCGCGACTTCTTCGAGCAGGACAAGCCGGTCGGCGTGATCTGCCACGGGCCGTGGCTGCTGGTCGAGGCCGGCGTGGCCAAGGGCCGCAAGGTCACCTCGTTCCCGAGCGTCAAGACCGACCTCCAGAACGCGGGCGCCGAGTGGGTCGACGAGGAGGTCGTCGTCGACAACGGCCTGGTCACGAGCCGCAACCCGGACGACCTGCCGGCGTTCTGCTCCAAGATCGTCGAGGAGTTCGCCGAGGGCAAGCACGAGCAGAAGGTCGCCGCGTAGCCCCGGCCGGAGCTGAGGCTGCGCCCGGCAGGGATGCCGGCGCAACCGGCCCCGCGGCGCGGCCCCAGATCAGCCGAACAGGGGCAACCGGCGGCGGCGGGCGAGGATGTCCATCCCGCTCTGGATGCTGGCGCAGACTTCGCGGTACTTGCTCTCGACGTAGTCGCGGTCCTCGGCCCGGTCGGGGTCGGAGTCGAGCTCGACCGGGTCCTGGAACGCCGTGCGGATCTTCGTCGGCAGGGGGATCTCGGGCAGCAGCGCCGGCGAGAGGCCCCACGGCGCCTGCAGCGCGATCGGGAGCACCTTGATGCGCGCGACCTTGTCGAGCTGGAGCGCTTTGGCCAAACGGCGACCGTTGGTCAGGACCGGCATCGAATCGGGGCCGCCGACCGTGGCGATGGGCACGATCGGAACGGCGCTGCGAATGGCCAGGCGGATGAAGCCCATGCGGCCGGCGAGGATCGCCTCGTCGCGCTTGGTCCAGGGGCGCAGCGAGTCCTTCTCGCCGCCCGGCCAGAGCGCCACGTCGTGCCCGGCCGCCAGCGCCCCGGCGATGCTGTCGGGTGCGGCGGGCAGCACGCCCATCTTGCGGAAGTAGGCGCCGACTCCGGGCATCGCCATCAGGGCGTCGTGGGCGGTCCCGTGGAGGGGCCGGTCCTCGCCGAAGTGCCGCCACCACTGGGCGCCGATCGTCCACGCGTCCCACACGAACGGTGCGCCGGAGTGGATTCCGATCAGCAGCGCCGGCGGCTCGGGCAGCTTGTCCCACCCGTCGATCTCCATCCGGAACCAGTAGTCCATCAGCGGGTTCCAGAGGTACTTCTGGCGTTCGAAGAACTTCCAGTCGGGCCCGTCGAGGTTCCACTGGCCCGCCCGATCGGCGACCCAGCCGGCCAGTCCGGACTGCTCCTCGCGCTTGCCCTGGATCTTCTCCCGGGTCGCCTCGGCGTGCTGCTCGGCCTGGCGGCGCCGCGAACCATCGCCGTTGGTCTGGTGCTGTCGCTGCGCTTCGGTCTCGGCCACGCTTGTCTCCCTCGCGTTCGCGTGCTCCTTGCGGTCCTACCCGTGCCCCCTGATTACAACCGCCGGGGGGGCGGGCAACTGCAAGCGCAGATGAAGCTCGGGTACTTCCTCTCGTGCGAGGAGTGGGGGCCGCAGGACCTCGTCGCCCAGGCGCGCAAAGCGCATGAGGCCGGGTTCGAAAGCCTGTGGATCTCCGACCACTACCACCCCTGGAACGACGAGCAGGGACACAGCCCGTTCGTGTGGTCGGTGATCGGGGCGATCGCCCAGGCGGTTCCCGGGATGCCGATCACGACGGCCGTGACCTGTCCGACGGTCCGGATCCACCCCGCGGTGATCGCCCAGGCGGCGGCGACCTCGGCGGTCATGCTCGGTGGCCGGTTCCGGCTGGGCGTCGGCAGCGGCGAGGCGCTCAACGAGCACATCCTCGGCGACCGCTGGCCGGAGGCGGACGAGCGCCTCGAGATGCTCGAGGAGGCGATCGAGGTGATCCGGACGCTGTGGGAGGGCGGAGTGCACGACCATCGCGGCCGCCACTATCGCGTCGAGCACGCGCGCGTGTACGACCTGCCCGACTCGCCGCCGGAGATCGTCGTGTCGGGGTTCGGGCCCAAGGCCGTCGACCTGGCGGCGCGCGTCGGCGACGGGTTCTGCACGGTGGCGCCGGACGCCGAGCCGGTGAAGCGTTTCCGCGCAAACGCGGCGCGCGGCTCGCTCGTGCAGGGCGGGATGAAGGTGTGCTGGGGCGAGGACGAGGCCGAGTGCCGGAGGACCGTGCACCGTCTGTGGCCTAACGAGGCGCTGCCCGGGCGAGCTCGCACAGGTGCTGCCGACGCCCGAGCACTTCGAGCAGGCGGCCTCGCTGGTTACCGAGGAGATGGTCGCCGAGGCCGTTCCGTGCGGGGCGGACGTCGAGCTCAATCTGGAGAAGATCCGGGCGTTCGCGGAAGCCGGCTTCGACGAGTGCTACGTCAACCAGATCGGCCCCGACCAGGACGCGTTCTTCGCGGCCTACCGGGAGAAGGTCCTGCCGCGGCTGTGATCGCCCGCCGGCTGTGGATCGTCACGCTGGGGATCCTGATCGGCGGCGGGTTCTATCTGCTCCTGATCGACACCTCGAGCCTGCCCGAGCTCTACGTGCTCGCCGGGGTGGCGCTGGCCTGCGGCCTGCTGTTCCTGTTCTCGCGCGAGCAGGGGTTCACCGAGGCGCGCATCGCGCCCGTGGCTCGTGATCGGAGCCTGGCGCCTCGTCGGGCAGATCCCGAGGGATATCGCGTTGGTGTGCTGGGAGGCGGTGGCGCAGCTGATCCGCCCACGCGCGGCGCGGGGCGCGTTTCGCTCGACTGGGTTCACCGCGGTGGCGGACACGGCCGCAGACGCCGGCCGGCGGGCGCTGGCCGAGGCGCTCGGATCGGTGGCGCCGAACACGATCGTGATCGGAGTGGACGCCGAGCACGGCGTGCTGCTCGTCCACCAGCTGCGCCGTCAGGGTCCCGAAGAGGACCTGGACGTGCTGAGGCTGGGATGAACGAATGGGAAATCGCGGCCGTGGTGCTCGCGGGCGCGATCGTTCCCTGCCTGGCGGTGTGCGCGGTGGCCAGCGCGCCGTCGGCGCTGGCCGCGCTCGAGCTCGCCGGCACGCTGCTGACGAGCGCACTGATGGCGCTGTGTGAGGGCTTTCACCGCCAGCCGTTCATCGACCTCGCGCTCCTGTTCGCGATCCTGTCCGTGATCGGCGCGATGGCGTTCGCCCGGCTGATGGAGAGACACCTGTGAGCGCCAGCCACGTGATCGCCACCGTGCTGCTGGTCGCCGGCGCCGTGCTGGAGCTGTTCGCGGTGCTCGGGCTGCTCGTCATGCGCGACGTGTTCGACCGCCTGCACTACGTCGGCCTGGCCGGGTACGGCGCGCTGTCGATCGGGATCGCGGTTCTCGTGCGGGAATCGTTCTCGCTGATCGGCGACAAGGCGCTGGCCGCGGGCCTCGTGCTGTTCCTGATCGGACCGGTGCTCGTGCACACCACCGCGCGCAGCATGCGAACGCGCCAGGCCGGCGACTGGCGCGGGGAGGGCGCGGGGGAGTCCCCGAGCGCGGAGGCTCGAGCTGGGGTGCAGTGAACGCACTTCAGATCGCCGGGCTGGTGGCGGTGGCGCTCGGAGGGACGGCGGTGGTCCTGACCGGCGACGCGCTCAAGCAGACGATGGTGCTGGGCATCTACGGCATCGCGCTGACGTTCGTGTTCTTCACCTTCCAGGCGCCCGACGTCGCGCTGTCGGAGATCGTCGTGACCAGCGTGGGGCTGCCGATCATCATCCTTGCGGCGCTGCGCAAGATCCGTCAGCAGGAGGACCGTCGCCGCGCATCGCAGGAGGAGGGCGAGGAGTGAGCCGGCCGGTGCGGCTCGGCCTGTTCCTGCTCGCCGGCGGCGGGCTGCTTGCCGTGCTCGTGCTCGGCTTCACCGGACTGCCGCACTTCGGGCACGCCCAGGAGCTCTACGGGGCCGTCGTCAACCGGGTCGAGCCGACGCTGCGGCACGCCACCGACGTCGTCACCGCCCTGAACTTCGACATCCGCGCGTTCGACACGCTGGGCGAGGAGTTCATCCTGTTCGCGTCGGTCACGGGCGTGACCCTGCTCCTGCGCCAGCTCCGGGATGAGGAGGAGGGCGATCAGATCACGCCGGGGATCGAGGAGCACCGGTTCGCCGGCGCGAGCGACGGGTTGAAGCTGACCTCGCTCGTGCTGATCCCGATGGTGATCGCGTTCGGCGCCTACCTCGTGTTCCACGGGCAGCTGACGCCCGGCGGCGGCTTCCAGGGCGGGGTCGTGCTCGCGGCCGGGCCGATCGCGATCCTGCTCGCCGGCCGCTACCTCTCGATGAAGCGGGTCGCGCCGAAGCGGCTGGCCGAGAGCGCGGACGCGATCGGTGCGGTGGCGTACGCGTTCGTCGGACTCGGCGGGCTCATCTTCGCCGGCGTCTATATGAAGGACTTCCTGCCGCTGGGTAGCTCGGGGAAGCTGCTCTCGAGCGGCATCATGCCCTTGAACAGCATCGCGGTGGGGCTCGAGGTCACAGGCGCTTTCCTGATGACCTGGACCGAGTTCCTCGACCAGACGATGATCGGGCCGCCGAGCGGGTGAGCCTCACATGAGCTTCCTGCCGTATGCCGTAGCCGCGTGGTTGTTCGTGATCGGCCTATGGGGCGTCGTCTCGAGCCGCAACCTCGTCCGGACCGTGCTCTCCCTGACCGTGGTTCAGTCCTCGACGTATCTGCTCCTGCTCGGGGTCGGCTATCGCAACGGCGGGAAGGCGCCGATCGTGGCCGACATCCCGGCGACCTCGCGGCTCGTCGATCCCGTGGTGCAGGTGCTCGTGCTCACCGACGTGGTGATCGAGGCGACGATCACGGCTTTGCTGCTGGCGCTCGTGGTGCAGGCGCACAAGCGCTTCGGGAGCGTCGACCCGGCCGACCTGCGCCCGCTGCGTGACTGAGGTTCCGCCGACGCGATGATGCACCTGTCGACTTTGCCCGTGTTGGTGCCGTTCGTGGTCGGGCCCGTTCTCGTCGCGGTCGGCTACTTCGCGCCGCGCTGGGTCGAGGACGCGTCCGGGGCGGTGGCGGCGATCGCGGTAACGGCGCTGTGCACGCTGCTGGCCGTCCGCGCGATTGGCCACCCGTTCGCCTACTGGGTCGGCGGCTGGGCGCCGGCCCACGGCGTGACGATCGGGATCTCGCTGTCGATCGACGGGCTCGGCGCCGGCCTGGCCGCGTTCGCGGCGCTCCTGGTGAGCGCCGCACTGGTGTACTCGCTGCGCTACTTCGACGCGATCGAGGGCCTGTTTCACGGGCTGATGCTCCTGTTCATGGCGGGGATGGTCGGCTTCTGCCTGACCGGCGACCTGTTCAACCTGATCGTGTTCTTCGAGGTGATGAGCGCCAGCGCCTACGCGCTCACCGCTTACCGGATCGAGGAGCAGGCGCCGATCCAGGGCGCGATCAACTTCGCGATCACGAACAGCATCGCGGGCTACGCGATGTTCCTGGGCGTGGCGATGCTGTACGCGCGCACCGGCGCCCTGAACCTGGCGCAGATCGGCGCCGTCCTGAATGGCCACCACGCCGACCCGCTCGTGATCGTCGCCATGGTGCTGCTGTTCCTCGGCTTCCTGACCAAGGCCGCAGCTGTGCCCCTGCACTTCTGGCTCGCGGACGCGCACGCGGTGGCGCCGGTCCCGGTATGCGTCCTGTTCTCGGGGGTGATGGTGAGTCTCGGCGTGTACGCAGTCGCGCGGTTGTATTGGGTGGTTTTCGCCGGCCCGCTGGCTGCTCACGCCGCGGCGGTCCGGGGGATCTTCGTCGCCTTGGGGGTGATCACCGCGCTGCTCGGAGCGGCGATGTGCGTCCTGCAGCGCCATATCAAGCGACTGCTCGCGTTCTCGACGATCAGCCACGTCGGCATGTTCGTGTGCGGCTTCGCGATGCTCACGGGCAAGGGGCTCGCCGGCGTCGCCGTCTACGTCGTCGGCCACGGGCTGACCAAGGGCGCGCTTTTCATGTGCGCCGGCGTCCTGCTCTACCGCTTCCAGACGATCGACGAGTACGACCTGCACGGGCGGGGGCGCGAGGTGCCGGCGGTGGGCGTGCTGATGGTCGTGGGGGCTCTGATGCTCGCGGCGATACCGCCGTTCACGACGTTCATGGGCAAGTCGCTGCTCGACGAGAGCGCGTCCGGCGTCGGCGGGTACGGCTGGCTGATCGCGGTCTACGTGTTCGTCTCGGCGATGACCGGTGGCGCCGTGCTTCGGATCACGGGACGCGTGTTCCTCGGGTGGGGTCCGCACGAGGGACCGCATCCCGAGCAGGCGCGGGCGGCCGAGGAGCGCGTCAGCGAGGCGATCGGCACGGAGGGCCAGACGCGCGTACTGATGGTCGTGGTTCCCGCCGTCCTGCTGCTCGGCGCGCTCGTGCTCGGGTTGATCCCGGGCGCGGTGCCGGGCGTCGAGCGGCTCACGGCCCAATTCGTGGACCATGGCGCCTATGCGCGTTGGGTGCTCCACGGCGTGCACGTGGCACTGCCGCTGCCGAAGCCGAGCCACGTAAGCGCGTCGGACTACGCGTACGGTGTGGCGGCGGTGGCGGGGGCGCTCGGAGTTGCGGTGCTCGGGCTGTTCGGGCGTCCGCTCCGGGAGGCGCTGCCATCGTGGGTCCGCGATCCGAACCGGGGCGCGGTGGCCGTCCTGCGCGGGCTGCACGACGGCCACATCGGCGACTACATCGCGTGGTGGAGCGCCGGGGCGAGCGTCGTCGGTGGCGTCTGCCTGATCGCGCTGCGGTGATGCGGCATCGGCGTAGACACGGCTTGCGTGCCGGACTCGGGCGCCTGGTGGCGCGCGAGCGCCGCGCTGCTCGTGCTCGCGGGCTGCGCGCCGCCCGGGACGCCGGTGCAGAAGATCCAGGCCGCGAAGCTCGGCGTCGCCACGAGCAGCATCTCGACGGCCTGCGGCTATGCCTGGGAGCTGACGGCGTTCGGCGGCCGGCATGCCGCAGGGCTGGCGGCGCAGGAATCGACCGCGGTGTCCGCGGCGCACAAGCTCGCCACGGTCTACGCGCACAGCCCCAGCGACATCTACCAAGGCGAGAGCGTCGGTTCGATCCTCGGCGACACGATCAACCTGCTCGACGAATGCAGGCTCCCGGGGGCCAAGAAGGTCCTCCAGCAGGCCCTGAAGGGGCGGCACTGAGATCAGGATTCGTGGACGGGGTGACGGTCCGCGTCAAGAAGGCCGGCGGCGAGTGAGCCAACCGACCCCTATTCGCCGAGCGCTCCTGCTAACCGCCGACGTTGGCGGGTAGGGCTCGGAAACCGACCCGTATTCGCCGAGCGCTCCTGCTAACCGCCGACGTTGGCGGGTAGGGCTCGGAAACCGACCCCTACTCGCCGAGGACCGGTCAAAATGACCGACGTTGGCGGGAAAGGGTCGCTTCGGCTTACTGTTCCCAGACGAACGCCCACAGCGTCAACAGGAAGGCGCGACGGCCGTCCCACGAGGACGACGAAATCACGCCCAAGAGACTACTCGGGCGGAGGCCCGGGCTAGGAATGCCGCCCCGAGGCCACCGCGGCGACGATCTGGGCGGCGCGGCCGTTGGCGTCGTCGACCATCGTCGGGAGGTGCTCCTCGAGGCTTCCGTGCAGGTGCCACTCATCGCCCTGGCCGGTGACGAGCCCGTTGTGGGCGAGCCGGGAGAGGGCATGGGAGACCGAGGGACGCTCGGCGCCGACGAGCTGGCCGAGCAGCTGATGGGTGAGCGGCAGCGGCAGGCGGATCCCGCCGGGCTCGACGCGGCCCCATCTGCTCGCCAGGTGCCAGAGGAGCAGGGCGAGCCGCACTTCCAGCCGAGGATGTGCGGCGATCGCGCGCTGAACGTTCAGGTTGATCACGCGCTCGCCGGCCCGGCGCATGAGGCCGTGCGTGACCTGGGGCCAGAACCGGATGCGCTTCGCGAACGCTCCGTCGAGGAGGGCGAACCGGAGCGCCGTCAGCGCTCGCCAGGACACGTCGCCCCAGAGAAGCTGATCGGCTCGGGCTCCCCACAGGGGCTGGAGAAGGTCACCGGCCCCGAGTAGCTCGGCGGTCACTCGCTCATCGACGCGCACACCGAGGGCCAGGACGCCGTCGAGCAGGAGCAGCCCCGGGCCGGCGCCGGCCGCGGCGAACCAGTCGTCGAGCACCACTTGTCCGGCGCCGAGCTCGAACGTCATCACCGTCCCCGCCGCGCGCGCCGGCCGGCGCACCTCCGGCTCGAGCTCGTCCGCAAGGTCGGCGTCGAGGTCCAAGAGGCAGCGGACCGAGGACGACCGACCGAGGCTGGGCGCCCCTGCGGTAAGCGACCGCGGTGCCTCATCGCGGCCGTGTCTCAGTTGAACGTCCACTCCTGGGGCATTGCCGACTCCTCTCCACGACGGCATCGATTCCCCGGTGGGAGCAGTCTATGGCCAACACGGGCCCGCCGCAAATGCAGTAATCGGGATTACGTCATCCGCCTTACGCGCATTCACAACCTGCGCTGAGCCGGTGATATACCGACCGGCGTCGCGACCGCAAGTGAGGCGAGCGCAAGTAGAGGCGAGCGCAAGTAGAGGCGAGCGCAAGTAGAGGAGAGATCGAATGTGCCTGGCGATTCCCGGCCAGGTCGTCGAGTTCGTCGACGCGGCTAACCAGATCGCAAAAGTCGATGTCGTCGGCGTGCGCCGGAACATCAACGTGAGCCTGCTCGCCGGCGAGGATGGAGGCGTTCGGCTCGGCGACTGGGTGCTGATCCACGTCGGCTTCGCGATCTCGAAAGTTGACGAGGAGGAGGCGCGCGCGACCCGGGAGCTGCTCGAGCAGATGGGGCAGGAGTACGAGCAGGAGCTCGAGGAGCTGAAGGCGAGCGTGATCGAGTGACGCTTTCCTCTCCCGCGTGTGACGAGCGCCACTGCATCACGTGCGGCGACGACGGCATTCCGATGACCGTGCTGCGCGTGGACGCCGCGCGCGGGCTCGCGCTGTGCGCCGGCGAGGCGGCGGAGAGGGCCACGGTCGAGACCGCCCTCGTGGAACCGGTGGCGCCGGGGGATCTGCTGCTCGTACACGCCGGCACCGCAATCGCGCGGGTGGGCGCATGAAGTACGTCGACGAGTTCCGTGACGCGGAGCTGGGGCGCGCCGTCGCGGCGGAGATCCTCTCGCTGGTCGAGCCCGGACGGCACTACAAGTTCATGGAGGTGTGCGGCGGGCACACCCACTCGATCTACAAGTACGGGATCGACGACCTGCTGCCCACGAACGTGGAGCTGGTGCACGGTCCCGGATGTCCGGTGTGCGTGATCCCGATGGGCCGGGTGGACGACGGCATCGCGCTGGCCCATGGCGACGGCGTGATCTTCACGTGCTTCGGCGACATGATGCGCGTGCCCGGCTCCGAGGGCAGCCTGCTCGACGCCAAGGCCGCCGGTGCCGACGTGCGGATGGTGTACTCGCCGCTCGACGCGCTGCGGATCGCAAAGCAGAACCCGGACCGCGAGGTCGTGTTCTTCGCCATCGGGTTCGAGACCACGGCCCCCTCGACCGCACTCACGCTCAAGCGCGCCCGCGCCGAGGGCGTGAGCAACTTCTCCTGCATGTGCAGCCACGTGACGATCGTCCCGCCGGTGCGGGCGCTGCTCGAGTCCCCGGACCTCCGCCTCGACGGGTTCATCGGGCCCGGCCACGTGTCGACGATCGTGGGGGCGCGCCCGTTCGAGTTCATACCGGCGGACTACGGCAGGCCGGTGGTGATCGCGGGGTTCGAGCCGCTCGACATCCTCCAGGCGATCGCGATGATCCTCCGGCAGCTCGAGGCCGGGCGCGCCGAGGTCGAGAACCAGTACAAGCGCGTTGTTCCCTACGGGGGCAACCTGCGGGCGCTCGAGGTCATGGCCGAGGTGTTCGAGCTGCGCCCGCACTTCGAGTGGCGGGGGCTCGGATTCATCTCCCACAGCGGCCTGAAGCTGTCCGAGGCCTACGCGGACCTCGATGCCGAGCGGCGCTTCGGCGTCCCGGGCGTCCGGGTCGCCGATCCCAAGGCGTGCCAGTGCGGCGAGGTGCTCAAGGGCGTGATCAAGCCGTGGGAGTGCAAGGTGTTCGGTACCGCCTGCACGCCGGAGCGGCCGATCGGCACGTGCATGGTGTCCTCGGAGGGCGCGTGCGCCGCGTACTACAACTTCGGCCGCTTCGCGCGCGAGCGGGAGGTCGTATGAGCACGATCTCCGCGCGCGAGCAGAAGATCCTCGGGATCATCGAGACCGCGCGCGGCAAGCGTCCGAGGTTCCGCGATGAGCAGATCAACATGGCGCACGGCGCCGGCGGGAAGGCGACGCAGACGCTGATCGAGGGAATGCTCATGCCGGCGCTGAGCGATGGGGGGCGCGAGCTCGCCGACGCCGGCGCGTTCAGCCTGGGCGGCGCGCAACTGGCCCTGACCACCGACTCGTACGTGGTCAAGCCGCTGCGGTTCCCCGGAGGCTCGATCGGCGAGCTGGCCGTCAACGGCACGGTCAACGATCTGGCGGTGGCGGGAGCCCGCCCGGCGGTGCTCAGCCTGGCGCTGATCCTCGAGGAAGGCGTTTCCGCGGAGACACTCAGGGCGGAGGTGGAGGCGATCGCGGCGGCGGCGCGCGCGGCGGAGGTGGACGTCGTGACCGGGGATACCAAGGTCGTGGAGCGCGGCCATGCCGACGGGATGTACATCTGCACCGCGGGGGTCGGGGTTCGGGATCCTCGCGCCACGCTGTCTCCAAGCGGCCTCCAGCCCGGCGACCGGATCATCCTGTCCGGCTCGATCGGCGAGCACGGCACCGCGATCATGCTCGCGCGCGGGGAGTTCGAGCTCGACGCCGAGATCGCGTCCGACACGCGGTCGCTGTGGCCCGCGGTGGACGCGTTGCTGGGGGCGGTCGGTCCACACGTCCGCTGCCTGCGGGACGCCACCCGCGGCGGCGTGGCTTCGGTGCTCAACGAGCTCGCGCGGGCCTCACAGGTCTCGATGATCGTGCGCGAGGGCGAGATCCCGGTCAAGCCGGCGGTCGCGGGAGCGGCCGAGCTGCTCGGGATCGACCCGATGTACGTCGCCAACGAGGGCAAGCTGGTGGCGTTCGTGGCGCCGGCGGAGGCTGACGAAGCCGTGGCAACGCTCAAAGCCATTCCCGGCTGCGAGGACGCGGCGGAGATCGGAGAGGTGCGCACCGAGCCGCCCGGCATGGTGCTGGTGCAGACGGCGTTCGGCGGCCGGCGGGTGATGGACCAGCTCGTCGGAGATCCGCTCCCGAGGATCTGCTGATGCACGAGCTGTCGATCGCGGACGCGGTGGTGCAAGTGGCGTCAAAGCACGCCGCGGGCCGCCGCGTGACCCGGGTCGAGGTCAAGGTCGGCTACCTCCGGCAGGTGGTCCCCAGCGCCCTGGAGTTCGCCTGGCAGCTCGTCACCGAGGGCACTTCGCTGCAAGACGCAGAGCTGGCGATCGAGGAGGTCCCGCCCCGCGGGCACTGCCGCGGCTGCGCAACCGAGACGACGATGGAGAGCTTTCCGCTGCAGTGCGGACGCTGCGGCGGCCTGGACGTGGAGCTGCTGGCCGGCGAGGAGCTGCTGGTCGACGCGCTCGAACTCGAAGACGACCCGCAACTCGAAGACGACCCGCTTCTCATGACGGGAGGGATGGCCCATGGCAGTTGAGCAGCAGACAGGCTCCGGCGTGGAGGAGGTCCACATCCTCTGGATCTCGGAGGGGATGAGTTGCGACGGCGACTCGGTCTCGATCACCGCGGCCGGTCAACCGGGGATCGAGGACGTCCTGCTCGGCGCCATTCCCGGCCTGCCCAAGGTCCACCTGCACAACAAGGTGCTCTCGCCCACGCTCGGGGGCGAGGAGTTCCTCGACGCCCTTCCGCCAGGCGGCGCGCGGCGAGCTCGACGCTCCGTTCGTGCTCGTGATCGAGGGCTCGATCCCGAACGAGAAGATCAACGGCGAGGGCTACTGGACCTCGTTCGGCAACGACCTGGCGACGGGTGAGCCGCTCACGATCAACTGGTGGCTCGACCAGCTCGCGCCCAAGGCCTGGGGGGTGGTGGCGATCGGCACCTGCGCCACCTACGGCGGCATCCATGCCATGGCGGGCAACCCCACCGGCTGCATGGGCCTGGCCGACTACCTGGGCTGGGACTTCCGCTCGGCCGGCGGGCTGCCGATCGTCAACATCCCCGGCTGCCCGGTGCAGCCCGAGAACTTCATGGAGACCCTGATCTGGCTGCTCTATCAGGCGGCCGGACTCGCGCCGACGATCCCGCTCGACAGCGCGCTCCGGCCCCAGTGGATCTTCGGCAAGACCGTGCACGAAGGATGCGACCGCGCCGGCTACTACGAGCAGGGCGACTTCGCGCAGGACTACAACTCGCCCAAGTGCCTGGTGAAGGTGGGGTGCTGGGGGCCGGTGGTCAACTGCAACGTGCCCAAGCGGGGCTGGATGGCCGGGATCGGGGGCTGCCCCAACGTGGGCGGGATCTGCATCGGGTGCACGATGCCCGGCTTCCCGGACAAGTTCATGCCGTTCATGGACGCGCCACCCGGTGGCGGCCTGTCCTCGGCCATCACCGGGACCTACGGCCCGATGATCCGCAAGCTCCGCGGGATCACCAACAAGACCATGAACAAAGAGACGAAGTGGCGCCACAACCGTCCTGAGCTCACCACCGGCTACCAGCCCCGCTGGGGCAACTAGAGGGAGACGTAGAGATGGCAGCAACGCGCGAGACGATCAGGCCCGAGGCCGGCAAGCTCGTCGACATGGCGTGGGACCCGATCACCCGGATCGTCGGGAACCTCGGGATCTACACGAAGATCGACTTCGACAACCGCGAGGTGGTCTCGTGCAAGAGCACCTCGTCGCTGTTCCGCGGCTACAGCGTGTTCATGAAGGGCAAGGACCCGCGTGACGCCCACTTCATCACGAGCCGGATCTGCGGCATCTGCGGCGACAACCACGCGGTCTGCTCGTGCTACGCGCAGCAGATGGCCTACGGGGTCAAGCCGCCGCCGCTGGGGGAGTGGATCGTCAACCTCGGCGAGGCGGCGGAGTACATCTTCGACCACATCATCTTCCAGGACAACCTGGTGTTCGTGGACTTCTGCGAGCAGATGGTGAAGGCGACGAACCCGAGCGTGTGGGCGAAGGCCGAGTCGGCCGAGGCGCGGCGCGCGGATGTCCACGGCTACCGGACGCTCGCCGACATCATGCGCTCCTACAACCCGTTCACGGGCGAGACCTACAAGGAAGCGCTCCACATGAGCCGGATCGGGCGGGAGATGATCTGCCTGATGGAGGGGCGCCACGTTCACCCCTCGACCGTCTACCCCGGTGGCGTCGGCACGGTGGCGACGCCGACGCTGCTCACCGATTACCTGAGCCGGCTGCTGCGCTGCCTGGACTTCATCAAGAAGGCCGTGGCGATGAACGACGACGTGTTCGACTTCTTCTACGAGGCGATGCCCGGTTACGAGGAGGTGGGTCGTCGGCGGATCCTGCTCGGCTGCTGGGGCGCGTTCAACAACCCCGAGCACTGCACCTACGAGTACAAGACGATGAACGACTGGGGCAACGAGATGTTCGTCACCCCGGGAATCGTGGTCGACGGCGAGCTCGTGAGCACCAACCTCGTCGACATCAACCTGGGCATTCGGATCCTGCTCGGCTCCTCCTACTACGAGGACTGGACGGGCGAGGAGATGTTCGTCCCCCAGGATCCGCTGGGCAACCCGGTCGACCGGCGCCACCCATGGAACCAGACGACGATTCCCAAGCCGCAGAAGCGGGACCTCGAGGGGGGGAACTACTCGTGGGTGATGAGCCCGCGCTGGTATGACCAGCGCACCGGCGACCATCTGGCGCTCGACACCGGTGGCGGCGCGCTCGCGCGGCTCTGGGCGACAGCCCTCGCGAACAAGGTGAAGACGCCGTTCGTGAACGCAACCGGCAACTCCGTGGTGATCAACCTGCCGCAGACCCCGAACACGCCCGAGCAGACGCTCGAATGGAAGGTCCCGCAGTGGTCGAATGCGATCGAGCGCGACCGCGCGCGGATCTACTTCGTCGCCTACTCGGCGGCGATGGCGCTGTACTTCGTCGATCAGGCGTTCAACGAGATCAGAGCGGGACGGACCAAGGTGTTCGAGAACTTCGACGTTCCCGACGAGGCGATCGGGTGCGGCTTCCACGAGGCCGTGCGCGGTGTCCTCTCTCACCACCTGGTGATCCGCGACGGCAAGATCGCCAACTACCACCCGTATCCGCCGACGCCGTGGAACGGCAGCCCGACCGACGTGTACGGAACGCCCGGGCCCTATGAGGACGCGGTGATGGGGCAGCCGATCTTCGAGGAAAACGACCGGGACAGCTTCCGCGGAATCGACATCATGCGCGCGGTCCGATCCTTCGACCCGTGCCTGCCGTGCGGCGTTCACATGTACCTGGGCGCCGGAAAGACGCTGAGGACTGTGCACCAGCCGATGTTTGGCGAGCACGGCTAGGGCGATGCAGACACAGGAGCTCGTAGCCGATGTCGAGCGGCTGCTCGAGGACCTCGAGACGCTCGCCGACCCCGTCGCCCGCCAGACCGCCACCGGCGTCGTGCAGGCGCTGCTCGACCTGTACGGCGCCGGGTTCGAGCGGATGGTCGACGAGATCGCACCTGTGCGACGCCAGCGGCGACATCGCCCGGGCCTTCGCCGAGGACGAGCTGGTCTCGCACCTGCTGCTGCTCCACGGGCTGCACCCGATCCCCTTGCAGGCGCGCGTCCTGGACGCGTTGGGCGAGGTGCGGCCGTACCTGGAATCGCATGGCGGCAACGTCGAGCTGCTCGAGGTCGGCGGCTCGACGGTCCGCCTGCGCATGCAGGGCAGCTGCAGCGGGTGCCCGTCGTCGGCGATGACGCTCAAGCTGGCGATCGAGAACGCCATCCAGAAGGCCGCACCGGAGATCGAGGAGGTGCTCGCGGAGGAGGCAGAGGACGCGCCGGCGCCGCTGCTGCAGATCGAGCTCGCCCCGCCGCCGGCGCCTGCGCAGGCGCTCGGCGCGGAGTGGACGACGATCGGGAGCCTGCCCGGTCTCGCCGCCGAGCGCCTCATGGTCAAGAAGATCCAGGGGACGCCACTGGTCCTGCTGCGGATCGGCGTGCACCGCTATGCCTACCGCGCCCAGTGCCCGGCGTGCGAGCACTCGCTTCAAGACGCGGCGCTAAAGGGGCCCGAGCTCACCTGCGCCGGCTGCGGCAATCGCTACGACGCGCTCCGGGCCGGGCGCGGGCTCGATCTCCCGGAGCTACACCTCGAGCCGGTTCCGCTGCTCGAGGGCGAAGACGGACTGGTGAGAGTTGCCCTCCCTGCGCTCGCCTAGCGGCGGCGGCGGGGCTCGCGTCCCCGCGCCTGCGCCGCCTGCTCCACGAAGACACCGCCGCAAAGCCCGGCCGATGGGCTCGATGAGCTGTGCGAGCTGTGCGGTCGGCCGGTCCCGAGCGAGCACCGCCACGTCCTCGACCTCCAGACACGCGCCGTCCTGTGCGCGTGCCGGCCCTGCTCGCTGCTGTTCGATCGCGCCGCCGCGGGTGGCGAGCACTACCGGCTGATCGGAGAGCGGCGCGCGGCGCTCGAGGACCTCGAGCTGGAGGACATCGAGTGGGAGCAGCTCCAGATCCCGGTCGACATGGCGTACTTCTTCCGCAGCTCGGTCGCCGGGCGCGTGATGGCGTTCTATCCGAGCCCCATGGGGGCGACCGAGTCGCAGCTGGAGCTCGAGGCCTGGCACGCCATCGAAGCCGCCAACCCGGTGCTGTCCGAAATGCAACCCGACGTGGAGGCGCTGCTCGTCGATCGCGCCCGCGGCGCGCGGCGCCAATGGCTCGTGCCGATCGACGACTGCTACCGGCTCGTCGCGGTGATCCGGACACGGTGGCGGGGCTTCACCGGCGGCAAGGAGGTGTGGCTCGAGCTCGATCGCTTCTTCGACGACCTCGACCGGCGATCCCGGTCGCCCAGCCAACAGAGGAGACGAGATGGCGCTACTGCGCAAAGGTGACGTCCCGATCGACCTGCCCTCGCACACGAAGGGGATCAACCAGGGCAACGCCAAGGGCAACTACGACAAGATGGGCGGCCACAAGCCCGACGGCACTTCGACCGCGGCCCGCTCAACCGGCGTCAACGCCAAGGATCAGGAGCCGATCGACCCGAGCATGCCCAACCTGTCCCCGGCTTGAGGCCCCGGCCGTGCCGGTGACCGACCAGGCGCCGCCGGTGGCGCCACAGCTGCGATTCGGGGTCGAGGGCTGTGCTCCGCTCGACTACGCAGCGGTGCCCACGCTCACCTTCACCGTTCGCCTCGAGGAAGCGGATGGCCTGCCGATCCGCTCCGTGCTGCTCGACGCGCAGATCCAGATCGCCGCGCGCGCCCGGCGCTACGCCGACGCCGAGCAGGAACGCCTGCTCGAGCTGTTCGGAACGCGCGATCGCTGGGCCACGACGCTGCGCACGCTGCCATGGACACGCGCCACCGTGGTCGTGCCGCCGTTCACCGGCCGGACCGCGGTCGACCTGCAGATCCCGTGCACCTACGACCTCGAGGTGACGGCGGCGCGGTACCTGGCCGCGCTCGAGGACGGTGAGGTGCCGCTCGAGCTGATGTTCAGCGGCACCGTGTTCTTCTCGGCCCCCGGCGGCTTGCTCCAGACGGCCCGGATCGCCTGGGACAGCGACGTCTCCTACCGGATGCCGGTCGCGGTGTGGCGCGCGACCATGGACCGCCATTTCCCGGACGCCGCCTGGCTGCGGCTCGGGCGTGCCAGCTTCGAACGCCTCGTCGCGTACAAGGCCCGGCACGCATTTGCGAGCTGGGAGGCGGCGATCGACTCGCTCCTGGAGGCGCCTTGAGCCAGGCCGACCCGGTTCGCGCGATCGCCGACGCCGTCCTCTACGAGGGCTACATCCTGTGGCCCTACCGCCGCTCCGCGCTCAAGAACCGCCGGCGCTTCACGTTCGGTGGCGTGTACCCGCCCGCGCACGCCGCCGCCCACCCGGACGACCCGTCGACGATGCGCACCGAGGTCCTCGTGAGGGGCGAGGGCGCGGTCGAGGTCACGGTCCGCTTCCTCCAGGTAATCGAGCGCACGGTGCTCGACGCCGCCGGCCGGCCGGTCGATCAACTGGAGAGCGGGGGCGAGCTCCACCTGAGCTGGCAGGAGGCGACGGAGCGGGAGTTTCGCGGCCCCCGCGCATTCCGGATCGCGGCAGGGCGGGCATGCGACGAGCTCGAGGCGGGGGCTGTGGCGCGGAGCTGGGAGGAGCTACAGGGAGCGATCGACGTGTCCGAGACGCCTGCGGGCACAGGCGTCAGGCGGCTCACCGTCACCATCCGCAACACGACGGCGTTCCCGGCCGGCGGATGCGGCAGTCGCGAGGCTGCGCTCCAGCAGACCTTCTGCTCGACCCACACGCTGCTGCACGCCACCGGCGGGGAGCTCGTCTCGCTGACCGACCCGCCCCCGGAGCTGCAGGATGCCGCCGCGGGCTGCCGGAACCAGGGCACGTGGCCGGTGCTCGTGGGGAACCCCGGAGCCCGCGACACGATGCTCTCCTCGCCGATCATCCTCGAGGACTTTCCGAGGGTGGCGCCGGAGAGCCCGGGCGACATGTTCGACGGGGGCGAGATCGACCAGCTGCTGATCCTGAACATCCTCGCGCTGACCGACGAGGAGAAGGCGGAGATGGCCGCCACCGACTCGCGCTCGCGCGAGATCCTCGAGCGCGTGCACGCCCTCACCCCCGACCAGATGATGGCGCTCCACGGGACGCTGCGATGACCGGCGGCTACTGGGAGGAGCTGGAGCGCCCCGGCCCCGACTCGACCGAGGTCGACGGTCACGAGCTGCGCGCCGGCAGTCGGGTACGCCTCCATCCGAACCCCGGGGGGGACATCTTGGACCTTGCGCTCACCGGTCGGACGGCGATCGTCGAGGCAATCGAGCAGGACATGGAGGGGAAGGTCACTCTCGCGGTGGTGGTCGAGGACGATCCGGGCCGCGAGCTCGGCTTCGCCCGACAGCCCGGGCACCGCTTCTTCTTCGGCCCCGAGGAGGTCGAACCGCTTGCCGGGGAGGTGGCATCCGGAGTCCCGCGCATCCTCGTCGCCGGGATCGGCAACGTCTTCCTGGGCGACGACGGGTTCGGGGTGGCGCTCGCCGACCGCCTGTCCCGCCGCGCCCTGCCGGCCGGAGTGGAGGTGGTGGACTTCGGCCTGCGCGGCATGGATCTGGCGTTCGCCATGCAGGACGGCTACGACGCGATCGTGATGCTCGACGCCGCGCCGCGCGGTCAGCCCGCCGGGACGCTGTACGTGATCGAGGTCGACGCCGCCGAGGGCGATCCCACGCTCGACACGCACGGCATGGACCCCGTCAAGGTCCTCGGGCTGGCGCGGGCGCTCGGCGGCGGCCGGCCGCTCCCGCGGACGTTCGTGCTCGGGTGCGAGCCCGGGACCCGAATGACCGGGGGCGAGGGCGAGATCGTGGCCCGGCTCTCGGAGCCCGTGCGCGCCGCGCTCGATCGCGCCGTGACGCTCGCCGAGTCGTTGTTGGAAGACATTCGAAACGAACAGGAGGTACCGACGGCATGAGTGAGATCCGCATCCCCGTCCCGATCGCGCTGCTGGTGCTGGGTGCCGCGCTGATCGCTGCCGTGGTCGCGCAGCTGCCCGAGATCCAGCGCTACCTGAAGGTCAAGGCGATGTAGCCATGCACCGGACCAGGGTCAGGATCGTCGAGGACGCCCTCGACGCCAACAACACGATCGCGCGGGCCAACCGCGAGGACTTCGACCGTCACGGCGTGACCGTCGTGAACCTGATGAGCGCCCCCGGCGCCGGCAAGACGACGCTGCTCGAGCGGCTCGTCGCCGACGCGCCGCCCGCGCTGCGCATCGGCGTGCTCGAGGGTGACGTGCACGGGTCGCTCGACGCGGACCGGCTGGCCGGCCTCCACGTCCCGGTCGTCCAGCTCAACACCGACGCCGGGTTTGGGGGCGAGTGCCACCTCGACGCCAACATGATCCGCTCCGCGCTCCCGTCTTTGCCCCTCGAGGAGATCGACCTGCTGATCGTCGAGAACGTGGGCAACCTGGTGTGTCCCGCCGAGTTCAAGATCGGCGAGGACGTCCGCGTGATGGTGTCCTCGGTCACCGAGGGCGAGGACAAGCCGCTCAAGTACCCGCTCATGTTCCGCGCCTGCGACCTCGTCCTCGTCAACAAGATCGACCTGCTGCCCCACGTGGACTTCGACCTGGGGAAGTTCCTCTACCACCTGGAGCAGGTCCATCCCGGTGTCGAGCGGATGCTCCTGAGCGCGCGCACGGGCGAAGGGATCGATGCGTGGCGGGACTGGATCAGGCATGCCACGCACCGGGAGCGGGCGCTGGCGTGAGCGCCCCGGCCGCGCACGCCCCGGCCGTTCAGACGCTGCTCGACGCTCGAACCGCAGCCAACGCCGCGTTCTTCGCCGCCGAGGCCGAGCGGCTGGCCCGGCTCTGCCATCGGATGGCCGAGCGGTTCGCGCGCGGCGGCCGGCTCATCGCGCTCGGCTCCGCGCCGGCCGCGCGATCGGATGCACGGCACGTGGCGGTCGAGTTCGTGCACCCCGTGATCGTCGGCAAGCGGGCGCTCCCGGCGCTCGCGCTCACGAGCGAGCTCGACCGAGCGGTCGCTCAGCTCGTTCGCACCGGCGACATCGTGATCGCGTTCGGCCGCGGGACCGAGTGCGCGATCGAGCGGGCACGTCGGTCCGGGTGCCTCACGATTGCGTTCGAGCCGGCGGGCGCGGAACACGAGTTCGCGCCCCCCAGCACCGACCCCTGCGTGCGCCAGGAGCTGGTCGAGACGCTGTACCACATCCTGTGGGAGCTCGTGCACGTGTTCTTCGAGCACCGCGGCCTGCTCGAGGGGCGCCGGCCGCGCCGGGCGCACGACGCGGGCGCCTCGAGCTTCCTGTACCCGTTCCTGGCCGAGCAGGAGGCCAACCTCGAGCAGGTGCTCGACGACGTGCGCCGCTCGGCGCTGATGAAGGCCCAGGAGGTAGGCGCGCTGCGGGCGCAGACGCTGACTGACAACGCCGGCACGCTCGCGGAGGCGGCCGAAGCGCTCACGGCCCGGTTCGAGCGGGGCGGCGCCCTGCTCGCGCTCGGAAACGGCGGCTCGGCCACCGACGCGATGGACGTGGTCGCGGACTTCCGCGCCGGCGGATGGGCCGCCATCGACCTCACCGAGGATCCCGCGATCCTGACCGCGATCGCCAATGACATCGGGACCGACGCGATCTTCGCCCGCCAGGTGATCGCCTACGGCTCCCACGACGACGGGCTGATCGTGCTCTCGACGTCCGGGAACTCGCGCAACGTGATCGAGGCGCTCGCCGAGGCGCGCCGGCGCGGCCTGCTGACGATCGCCCTGGTTGGATACGACGGCGGGCGCATCGCCGCGGAGCAGCTCGCCGACCACGTGATCGTGACGCGCTCGGAGCACATCCCGCGGATCCAGGAGGCCCAGGCGAGCGCATACCACGCGCTGTGGGAGCTGGTCGGGTGAACCTCACGGCCGCTCGCCCCACTCGCTGCCGCCTCCGGCTCCGGATCGAAGGCACGGTCCAGGGGGTCGGCTTCCGCCCGCACGTGTATCGGCTGGCCCGCGAGCTTCAGCTCTCCGGCCACGTGTGCAACGACGTGCGCGGCGTGCTGGTCGAGGTCGAGGGAACGGCGGGCAACCTGGACCGGTTCCTCGCGCGCCTGGCGGCGGAGGCTCCACGGCTGGCCGTGATCGAGCGGATCGCGCGGGAGGAGCTCGCGTTCAGAGGCGAGCAGCCGTCCGAGTTCGAGATCCTGCCGAGCCTCGCCGATGGACCGGGCGCCGCGCCGGTCACGCCCGACACCGCCACGTGCGACGCCTGCCTGCGCGAGCTGTTCGATCCCCGCGACCGCCGCTTCCGCTACCCGTTCATCAACTGCACCGATTGCGGGCCACGGTTCACGATCGTCCGGGGCACTCCGTACGACCGGCCGTACACGACAATGGCGGGCTTCGAGATGTGTCCGGCGTGCCGGCGCGAGTACGGCGACCCGACCGACCGCCGCTTCCACGCCCAGCCCAACGCGTGTCCGGTGTGTGGGCCTTCGGTGGCGCTCGTGGCGCGCGACGGGACCCCGGTGGCGGCCGAGGACCCGATCCGGGCCGCGGCCGGCGCCCTGGGCGACGGGCGGATCCTCGCCCTCAAGGGGCTCGGCGGCTACCACCTCGCCTGCCGCGCCGGCGACGCGACGGCAGTGGCCGCGCTGCGCGCACGCAAGCACCGCGAGGACAAGCCGTTCGCGCTGATGGCGCCCGACATCGATTGCGCTCAGGTGCTCGTCGAGCTCGACGACGGCGCCCGCGAGCTCCTGAGGAGCCCGCAGCATCCGATCGTGCTCGCCCCGCGACGCCCGGACGCTCCGGTGGCGCCCGCCGTGGCGCCGAACAGCCGCGAGCTGGGCGTGATGCTGCCCTACTCGCCGCTTCACCATCTGCTGCTGGCCGACGCCGGCGCGACGCTCGTGATGACGAGCGGCAACGTCTCCTCCGAGCCGATCGCCTACCGCGACGAGGACGCGCTCGCTCGGCTCGGCGAGATCGCCGACCTGTTCCTGGTCCACGATCGCCCGATCGAAACGCGCACGGATGACTCGGTGATCCGCGCGCGCGGCCCGCTCTTCCTGCGTCGCTCGCGCGGCTACGTGCCCGCGAGCCTGCCGCTGCCGAGCGGCGGGGCGCCGCGCCCGCTGCTCGCCTGCGGCGCCGAGCTCAAGTCCACTTTCACCCTCGCCAAGGGCGAGCGGGCCTGGGTCTCGCACCACATCGGCGACCTTCAGAACTACGAGACGCTCCGCTCGTTCACAGAGGGGATCGATCATTTAGGGCGGCTGTTCGACGTCGCGCCCGAGGTCGTGGTCCACGACCTGCACCCCGAGTACCTGTCGACTAAGTACGCCGTCGACTACCCGGACGTCACCCACGTCGCCGTGCAGCACCATCACGCGCATCTCGCAGCGTGCCTGGCCGAGCACGGCGAGCGCGGCCCGGCGCTCGGCGCGATCTTCGACGGCACCGGGTACGGCACCGACGGGGCGGTGTGGGGCGGGGAGCTCCTCTACGGTGACCTCGAGCGCTTCGAGCGCGTCGGCGCGCTGCTGCCGGTGCGCATGCCGGGCGGAGCGCAGGCGATCCGACAGCCGTGGCGGATGGCCGCCGCGTGGTTGCAGGCAGCACTCGGGCCAGAGCCGCCGCTCCCGCGTGCGCTCGAGGGGAGGGTCAGCGCAAATGCCTGGCGTCAGGTGCTCGAACTGGCCCGCACCGGCACGGCCTCGCCGCAGACGACGAGCATGGGCCGCCTGTTCGACGCGGTGGCGGCGCTGTGCGGCCTCCGGGCGACGATCAACTACGAGGGGCAGGCGGCGATCGAGCTCGAGGCCTGCTGCGACCCGCACGAGCGGAGGGAGTACGCGATCGTGGTCACCGGAGGGGTGATCGACCCCCGGGCGGCGATCCGGGCGGTCCTCCGCGATCAAGCTCGCCCCGCCACCGTCGCCGCCCGCTTCCACAACGGCCTCGCTCGCGCCACCGCCACCGCGTGCCTCGACGCGGCGGCGGCCGCGGGCGCCGAGCTCGTCGTCCTCTCGGGCGGCGTGTTCGCCAACCATCGCCTGCTCGAGACGGTCGCGCGCGGCTCTGCAGGCAGCCGGCCTGCGCGTGCTCGTTCCTCGCCGGCTGCCGGTGGGCGACGGCGGGATCTCCTACGGCCAGGCGGCGGTCGCCGCGGCCCGGAACCAGGCCAGCGGGTAATCACGATCACGCCGCAACTGCGAATCGCTTGCAGTGGGTCGTGGGGCCGGCAATATGTTCGCTTCGGGATGGAGAAGGTGGCGGCGAGCCGCGCACGCAGGCATCGGTTGAGCTCGTGCTGGCGCTCGCTGGACGCCGGCCAGCGACGGACGCTCGTGATGATGGCCGTGGTCGTGGGGGCGCTGCACGTCCTCGGATTCGTCACCCTGGTGGCGTTCGTGGCGCCCGGTCACTACCGCCTCGGCGCGTCGGAGACGTTCACGATCGCGCTGGGCATCACGGCCTACACGCTCGGGATGCGCCACGCGTTCGACGCCGATCACATCTCCGCGATAGACAACACGACGCGCAAGTTGATGAGCGAAGGCAAGCGTCCGCTGAGCGTCGGGTTCTGGTTCTCGCTCGGACATTCGACGATCGTGTTCGCGCTGGCGTTCCTCATCTCGCTCGGCGTGCGCTCACTCGACGGCCCGGTCAAGAACGCCAACTCGAGCCTGCACCAGGTGACAGGGTGGATTGGCACGACGGTGTCGGGCACGTTCCTCTACGCGATCGCCGCGCTCAACCTCGTGATCCTGGTCGGCATCCTCAAAGTGTTCCGCGAGATGAGGACGGGACGCTATGACGAGGCCGCCCTGGAGCGGCAGCTGAACAGCCGCGGGCTCATGAACCGGTTCTTCGGGCGCATGACCACAGCCGTCGAGAAATCCCAGCAGATGTACCCGGTCGGCGTGCTGTTCGGACTCGGGTTCGACACGGCCACCGAGGTCGCGCTGCTCGTGATCGCGGGAACCGCCGGCGCCGCGGGTCTGCCGTGGTACGCGATCCTGTGCCTGCCGGTGCTGTTCGCGGCGGGCATGGCGCTGCTCGACTCGATCGACGGATCCTTCATGAACCTCGCCTACGGCTGGGCCTTGTCCCGGCCCGTGCGCAAGGTGTTCTACAACCTGACGATCACCGGCCTGTCGGTGGCGGTTGCGCTCGTGATCGGCACGATCGAACTCGGTGGCCTGCTTCGCACGCCACCTCAGCCTCTCCGGGCGCTTCTGGAACTGGTTCGAGAACATCGACATCAACTTCCTCGGCTTCCTGATCGTCGGCATGTTCCTCGCCACCTGGGTGCTCGCATTGGCGATCTGGCGCTTCGGTCGGATCGAAGAGCGCTGGAGCGCGCACCTGAGCGAGCCGCGACGATGACGATCGCCCCCCAGGCGCCGCCCGCGGCGTGCGCCACCCTCGATGACGCGATCGCCCTTCTGCGCGAGCGGGGCTTTCGCCTCAGCACCTCGCGCCGGCTCGTGCTCGGAGAGCTGTTCGCCATCGAGGCGCCGGTGCCCGCCGAGCAGATCGCCTCGCGCCTGAGGCTCGATCTGGCCTCGGTCTACCGCAACCTCGAGCTGCTCGAAAAGCAGGGATTGGTGCGACACGTCCACCTCGGCCACGGTCCCGGCCTGTACGCGCTCGTCGCGCACGGCGAACGTGAGTATCTCTACTGCGAAGCCTGCCACGCCGTCCGGGCGCTCCCGCCCGAGGAGCTCACCTTGATCCGGGAGGAGATTCGCGCCCGCTTCGGCTACACGGCGCACTTCACCCACTTTCCGATCACCGGCACGTGCCCGGCCTGCACGCCGCTCACCGGCGAGTGAGGGCCGCGAACGTAGCGTGACCTGCAGTCGCGGCGGGCTAGGCCAGGCCGGTCTGATCGAGCTTCGAGCGCAGCTCGGCCACGGACTCGAACACCTCCACGGCGCCGGCGTCGCGCAGCTCGTCGTCGCCGAAGCCGCCGGTGCGTACGGTCAACGTCTTGACCCCGGCGTTCTCGGCCGCGCGGACGTCCCACGGGGTGTCGCCGACCATCACCGCCTCGTCGGCCGAGCCACCTGAGCGCTCGAGCGCGGCGTTCACGAGGTCGGGCTGGGGCTTGGTCTCCTCGACGTCGGCCGAAGTAGTCCAGGAGTCCGCGAGCTCGCGCGCGTCGAGCAGGTCGAGGTAGTGCTCGACCTCGTCCTCCTTGGCTGAGCTGGCAAGCACGACCGTGTGGCCGCGCTGCTTGAGGTCCTCGATCAACTCGCGCGAGCCCTCCATCGGCTGTACCTCGTCGATCAGCTCCATGTACAGCGTGCTCTCGGCGGCGCGGATCTCGTCGCCGCACCTTCGGTCGGTGTCCTCGTCGGTGAGCGCCTGGACGAGCTGGTCGCCGCCCATGCCGATGTGGCGGTGGATGCGCCAGATCGGGAGCACGATCCCACTTTGGCGAAACGCCCGGTACCACGCGATCGCGTGGTGGTAGTTGGTATCGACGAGCGTCCCGTCGATGTCGAGCACCGCGACGGCCATGACCGCGGGTGGTTCTACCCGGCGCCCGGGCTCTAAACCGTCCTCCGAGCGGGTAGCAGGCATGACGGAGGGCAATGCAAGAATCGAGAATCAGTCCCGGCGTGCTGTACCGCACCGTGCTGCTCGCGTTCGGGCTGGTGGTGCTCGGGCTCGTGTTCCGGCAGCTGATCACGCTCGTCCTGGCCGTGCTGATAGTGGTCATCATCGCCGCGCCGCTGTCCGCGTTCGCGACGCTGCTTCAGCGGTTCAAGGTCCCGCGGGGGGTGGGCGTGCCGCTCGGGCTGCTCATCGGCCTCGCCGCGATCGGCGGGCTCGTCTACTCGGTCGTGCCCGTCTTCTCGCACGAGGTCAACCAGTTCTCGAAGTCGCTGCCCGACCATCGTCGCCGCGCTCGGCCACCGGCTGGGTCGCCTGACCGGCACCTCGCAGAGTCACCTCGGCCAGCAGATCCAGAAGTTCGTGAACGGCTACACACAGCACCCGACCAAGCTGCTCGGGCCGCTCGAGTCGATCGGCGCCAGCGTGGCCGCGGTCGTGGCGGCGATCATCGTGGTGCTCCTGACCGCCGTGTACACGGCGATCAAGCCCGGGCCGCTGGTGGACGGGATCGTCCGAGTGGTCCCGCCGGTCCGGCGCCCCGAGGCGGGCCACATCGTCAGCCGGCTGCGCACGGCATACCTCGGCTGGCTACGCGGGCTGATCATCGGGATGCTCGTGCTCGGCACCCTCACCTACGCCGGACTGCGCATCATCGGCGTCGGGTTCGCCGAGTTCTTCGCGGTGTTCACGGCGATCGCGATGATCGTTCCCTACTTCGGCGCGCTGGCCAGCATGATCCCGCCGGTGCTCTACACGCTCACGATCTCACCGGGCAAGGCCGTGATCGTGGCGATCCTCTACATCGTCACTCATCAGGTCGAGAGCAACATGATCCAGCCGCTCGTCGTGGCGCGCGTGGTCGAGTTGCATCCGGCGGTGGTGGCGATCGGCGTGGTCGCGGTCGACACGCTGTTCGGGTTCGTGGGCCTGATCGTGGCCGTCCCGATCCTGGTCACGATCAAGATCCTGATCGAGGAGCTGTGGATCAAGCGGGTCGAGGCGGGCGGACTCGAAGTGGCGGTCGACTCGGTGAACCGAGCCGGGAGCGACCTGCCGGCGATGCCCGCCCGGCTCTTACGCCTGCGCCGTCACTGATTCCACTCCTCCTCAGGTTTTCATCTCGGCCAACGTACGCTCGAGCGCCTCCATCAGGTCGGGCACGGCCTCGGGTTGCTCGACGGTCTTCGGCGCCTTGATCGTCTGGCCCTTGCGCTTGCGCGCCACCACCTTCTCGAGTCGATCGCGGTAGTGGTCCTCGTAGCGCTCGGGCTCCCAGTCCACCGACAGCTCCTCGATCACCGCCACCGCGGCGTCGAGTTGCTTCTTCGTCGGCTTGTGCGACTTCTGGTGGGCGTCCTCGACGTCCTTGGTCGGTCGCACCTCGTCGGCGAACAGCATCGTGCTCAGCGTCAGCGCCCCGTCCCGGACGCCGACGATCGCGAGGTACTCCTTGGCGCGCATCACGAACCGCCCGAGTGCGGCACGCTCGGTCCGGCTCATGACCTCGCTCAGGAGCCGGTAGGCGCGCGTCGAGCCGTCGTCCTCGGTGGCCGGGAGCAGGAAGTAGGGGTGATCGAAGTAGATCGGGTCGACCTCGGCCAGATCGACGAACTGCTCGATGTCGATCGTGCGCGTCTTCTTCGGCTCGGCCGCCTCGAGCTCCTCGTCGGTCACGATCACGTCGGTGCCGTCCTCGAGCTCGTAGCTGTGGGTGATCTCGTCGTAGGGGACCTCGACGTCCTCCTTCTCGCACCAGCGCTGGACCTCGATCGGCGCGCCGTCGGGCTCGTGAAGCTGGCGGAAGTGCAGGTCCTGATCGCGCACGGCGGTGACCAGGACCACCGGCACGTTGACCAGGCCGAAGCTGAGCGAGCCCGTCCACAGCGACCGAGGCATCAGCGCTTGCCCTTCTTCTTGCCAGCGCCGCCGAGGCTCGCCTCCAGCGCGGCCATCAGGTCATCGCTCCGCTCGGCGTCGTCCGCCTCCGGGAGCTCTATCTCCTCGCCCTTGGCCTTGCGCTCGATCAGCTCGAGCAGGCGCTCGCGGTAGGTGTCCTCGAACGCGCTCGGCCGAAAGCGACCGTGCAGCGACTCGACGAGCGCTCCGGCCATCTCGATCTCGCGCTTGGCGGGCGCCCGGCTGGGCTCGGGCACGTCGAGGTCGCCGGCGTCGACGAGCTCGTCGGCGAAGCGCATCGTGTGAAGCGCCAGCGTCCCGTTCACGGGGCGGACCGCCACCAGGTACTCGCGGTTGTGAAACACCCAGCGGCCAATGCCGGCGCGCTCGGTGCGCTCGAGCGCGTCGTGCAGGAGCCGGTAGGCGTCCTCGCCGGCGTCGCCCGCGCCCAGGTAGTACGCGCGGTCGTAGAACACGGGGTCGATGTCCGCGCGGCACACGAACTCCTCGAGCTCGATCAGGCGCGAGCGCTCACCCGCGGCGGCGTCGATCTCCTCCTTGGCGAGCATCACGTACTCGTCCTCGCGCACCTCGTAGCCCTTCGCCACCTCCTTGTAGGGCACCTCCTTGCCCTCCTTCGAGCAGATCCGCTTCTGGCGGATGCGGGCGCCGTCCTTCTCGTGAACCTGGTGGAAATGGACGCCCTTGTCCTCGATCGCCGAGTGCACCTTGATCGGCACGGCGATCAAGCCGAACGTGATCGTGCCGTTCCAGATGGAGCGGGGCATGGCTTCTCGCTACCCCCCGCGCATGCGCTCTCAACCGTTTACGAAGCCTCTTGCACGGTATCCGTGAAGAGAAAGCGACCTTGGAGAAGACCATGGCCCCGAACGACCTGGACGAGCAAGTAATCAAGTACCTGACCGACGCGCACTCGATCGAGCACCAAGCTCTCGAGCAGATGAAGCGCGCGCCTGACATCGCCGGCGATCCCAGCATCTCAGAGCAGTTCTCCGAGCACCTGACCGAGACCGAGGAGCACGAGCGGAAGGTGCGCGAGCGCCTGGATGAGCTCGGGGCCGGGCCTTCCAAGCTCAAAGACGTGGCGGGCAAGATCACCGGCATCGGCTTTGCCCTGTTCGCGAAGTTCAACCCCGATACGCCCGGCAAGCTCGTCGCCCACGCGTACTCCTACGAGCACATGGAGCTCGCCGCCTACGACCTCCTCGGGCGGGTCGCCGACCGCGCCGGCGACACGGGCACGGCCACGATGGCACGCGAGATCGAGGAGCAGGAGCGGGCCATGGCCGAGCGCCTCAAGGGCGACTTCGACGCCGCCGTCGAGGCCGCGCTGCGCGAGCTCTCGCCCGAGGACATCGGCAAGCAGCTCGACAAGTACCTGGCCGACGCGCACGCGATCGAGGCCCAGGCGATCCAGCTCCTCGACAAGGGAGCGGACATCGCCGGCTCATCCGAGCTCGCCGCCGCCTACTCCGAGCACCTCCAGGAGACCCACGAGCACCAGAGCCTGATCCAGGGGCGCCTGGACGCGCGGGGGGCGAGCCCCTCGAAGCTCAAGGACGCCGGCCTGGCGCTGGGCGCGCTCAACTGGGGCGGGTTCTTCGGCGCCCAGCCGGACACGCCGGCCAAGCTCGCCGGCTTCTCCTACGCCTTCGAGCATCTGGAGATCGCCTCCTACGAGCTGCTGCGCCGGGTGGCCCACCGCGCCGGCGACGTCGAGACGGCGCAGGTCGCAGAGCAGATCCTGGCTCAGGAGCGCGCCGCGGCGGAGCGGATCCATTCGCTGTTCGAGCCGGCCCTCGATGCCGCGCTCCACGACCAGGGCGTGGAGGTGGCGCGATGAAGGCGGTCACCTTCCACGGCAAGCGCGACGTCCGCGTCGACGAGGTGCCCGATCCCCGGATCGAGCAGCCGACCGACGCGATCGTGCGGATCACCTCGAGCGGCATCTGCGGCTCCGATCTGCACCTCTACGAGGTGCTCGGCGCCGTTCATGGGCCAGGGCGACATCCTCGGCCACGAGCCGATGGGCATCGTCGAGGAGGTGGGCTCCGAGGTCACCCACATCAAGCCGGGCGACCGCGTGGTGATCCCGTTCAACATCTCCTGCGGCCACTGCTACATGTGCGACCAGGCGCTGTACTCGCAGTGCGAGACCACACAGGTCCGCGAGCAGGGCAAGGGCGCGGCGCTGCTCGGCTACACCAAGCTCTACGGCCAGGTGCCGGGCGGGCAGGCCGAGCTGCTGCGCGTGCCGCAGGCCCACTTCGGGCCGATCAAGGTCCCCGAAGGCCCGCCCGACGATCGCTTCGTCTACCTCTCGGACGTGCTCCCCACCGCCTGGCAGGCGGTCGAGTACGCGGCGATTCCCGGAGTCGACGGCGTCAATCGACTCGGCGGGAACCCCGCCCCGGGGACGGTGGCGGTGTTCGGGCTCGGGCCGATCGGCCAGATGTGCTCGAGGATCGCCCTCCATCGCGGCGCGGGCACGGTGTTCGGCATCGATCTCGTGCCCGAGCGCCTCCAGATGGCCCGCGAGCACGGCGTGCATGCGGTCGACATCGGCGAGCACGACGACATCGCCGGCGCGCTCCGGGAGCTCACCGACGGGCGCGGCCCGGACTCGGTCATCGACGCGGTGGGCATGGAGGCGCACGGGGCGCCGCTGGGCAAGCTCGCCCACCAGCTCGCCGGGATGCTCCCCGACATGATCGCCGCGAAGGTGATCGAGAAGGGCGGGGTGGACCGGTTGAGCGTGCTCCATGCCGCCATCGACGTGGTGCGCCGCGGCGGCACGATCTCGCTGAGCGGCGTCTACGGCGGGATGGTCGATCCGATGCCGATGATGGACCTGTTCGACAAGCAGATCCAGCTGCGGATGGGGCAGGCCAACGTGAAGCGCTGGATCGACGAGATCATGCCACTGCTCTCGGAGGACGATCCGCTCGATGTCGAAGGCCTGGCGACGCACAAGCTCCCGCTGAGCGAGGCGCCGCACGCCTACGAGATATTCCAGAAGAAGCAGGACGGCGCGATCAAGATCCTGCTCCAGCCGTAGGGCGCCAGCGGATGCCGGCCCGAAGCTGGACGCGATTACTGTCGCGCGCCGATGCCCGTCAGCAGCTCTCGCAGGCGCGCCGGCGCCGTCGTGCCGCGCGCCAGCGGGGGCGTGTCCAGGTCGCTGCCCGAGCGCATCCCGGCGAGCAGCTCGGCCAGAGCGTCGGTGGCGCTGTGCGTCGGTGTCCACCCGAGCTCGCGCCGCGCCCGCCCGGAGTCCATCAGCGGCACCGCGAGCGCCATGTCGAGCCACCCCGGTTCGGTGGGGATGAGGCGCGCCGCGTAGGCCCCGGCCGCACCGGCGCGCAGCAGCGACGCCGGCAGCTTGACCGGGCGTGCGTGCAGGACCTCGCCGAGCTCCGCCGGCCCGATCACCGGATCGGCGGCGACGTTGAACGCGCCGCGCGCGTCCTGGTTGACGATCGCCCGCCGGTAGGCGTCGCCCACGTCGAGCGAATGGACGGCCTGAAAGCGCAGCCGGGGGAGGTCGGGCACGATCGGGATCAGCCGCGGATGCAGGAGCGAGCCGGGGAGGAACGGCCCCGCGAACAGGCGCCGGATCTCGGTCGCGGCCTCGCGCTTGAAGATCAGCCCGGGGCGCAGGCGGACGACTCGCAGCTCTGGCCGCTCGCGCTCGAGGCGATCCAGTTGGCGCTCCACGGCCACCTTGTGCCGCGCGTAGAACGATGTCTCGATGCCCTCGGTGGGCCAGGACTCGTCGACCTGCCGATCCTTGGGGCCGGGCGAGTACGTCCCGACCGAAGAGGCGTAGACGAGCGCGGGCACGCCGGCGTCGACGGTGGCGCGAAACACGCGCTCGGAGCCGATGACGTTGACCCGATGAGTGGTCGACTCGTCGCGGCCCGGCTGGATCAGCCACGCCAGGTGGACGACCACGTCCGCGCCCCGGAGGATCGGAACCAGGTCGGTCTGCGTGATGTCCGCGCTCTCGAAGCGTGTGCGGGGATAGGAGCGCTCCGGCGCGCGCCGCGCCACCGCGACGATCTCATCCACGTCCTGCTCGCCGGCGAGCGAATCGAGAACGCTCGTGCCGACGTTTCCGGTGGCTCCAATCACGATCACCCGCATGGCGGGTGCTTACCCGCCGGTGCCGGACGGAACCCGCGAAGCGCGGGCCGCGGTTTGAGGTCGCGGCCGGCCGGGAAACCTCGACGCAGATGACCGGATCAGAGGAAAAGCCCCCGACCGGCTTTCCCGAGCCCTCGGGAAGCGATCCGGGCGACATCTCGCACGATCGCGATCCCCACCACGCGCTCAACAATCCGGTCGGAGAGCCGGACCCGACCGAGTGGCCCGATCCTTACGATCAGCGGGAGGACCCGCGCGATCCCGGCGGCCCGGACGCCGTGCCGTTCGGAGAGGAACCGCATCCGCGCACCGGGAGCACCAGCACGAGCGAGCCGCACCCGGCGCAGGATCCCGAGGCGGAGCCCTGGGAAGGTCCGAAACGCGACAAAGTCGATCAGTAGTCGCTCGTTTCGGCTAAACTAGGGCCCGGAGAGTATCTTCAGAGCCGCCAGGCGGGTGCGTCTCGGAGCGCGCCACAGGGCGGACGCTAGGTGGGGACGGACACGGCGCCCGACAAGCAGCCGGTGGACGTACCTCCCGTCAACGGAACACGAGACGGAGGTCGTTCATCTTGTCGATGACCGCTTTAAAAAACGGTCGTGTCAGCCAACTCAGTGACGAAGAGCTTTTTGCCGCGTACCACGAGGATGGTGATCTCGAGGCGCGCAAGGCTCTAACCGAGCGGTTCCTGCCCTTCGCGCGCAAGCTGGCGCTGCGCTACAGCTACACCGACGAGCCCATCGACGACCTCGTCCAGGTCGCCTCGCTGGGCCTGCTCGGAGCGATCGAGCGGTTCGAGCCGGGGCGCGGGAACAAGTTCACGAGCTTTGCCGCGCCGACGATCCTCGGCGAGCTCAAGCGCCACTTCCGTGACAAGGGGTGGGCCCTGCACGTTCCGCGCGATCTCCAGGAGCGGGCGCTGGCGCTGAGCCGGGCGACTGAGCGCCTGTCCAACGACCTCGCACGCTCGCCGACGATGGAGGAGCTGGCCGGAGCGCTCCGGTGCAGCGTCGAGCAGGTGCTGGAGGCGAGCGAGGTGGCGCACAGCTACTCCCCGGCATCGCTCGATGCGCCGGTGTCGCGCGAAGGCGAGGAGTCGGCTGCGCTCGTCGAGCTGATCGGCTCCGACGACGACGGGTTCGGACTGGCCGAGAGCCGCGACGCGATCGCCTCGACATGGCGTTCGCTGTCCGACCTCGAGCGCGAGGTGGTGGCTCTGCGGTTCGCCGAGGGGCTCACGCAGCGCGAGATCGGCCAGCGGATCGGCTACTCGCAGATGCACGTCTCGCGGTTGTTGCGCCGCTCGCTGAACCGGCTGATCTCCGCCCCGACAGCGCTCTGAGGACCGCTCAGGCGACGCGGGGCGGAGTCCGGCGCTGGACCAGGGACGCCTCGAGCTCGGCCGGCAGGCGCTCGAGGTCGGCGCCGTCGGTCAGCCACCGCTCGAGGCGCTCTGTGAGCGTCTGGCGCGTGCGCGCGTCGGACGCGGCGAGCACGGCGAGGCCGCGGACCCGCCACGAGGTACGGGGCGCGCAGCGCTGCCGGATCGACTCGTAGCGCTCCCCCAGCGCGGCGCGCCACCAATCCTCGTCCGCCGCGCGCAGCGCCTGGACGATCGAGGCGGCCCACCGGCCGGCGGCCAGGCGCCGGAGTCTGGGCCCGAGCCACTGAGCCCCCCGGCCGTCGAGCGGGGCGCACGCGCATGCGACCAGGAGCCGAGCGCGGGAAGAGCTCGGCTTCGTCCCACTCCGGAGCCGGGCCGGGAAAGCCGAACCACTGCCACACCCGGGCGCCGGCGGCCGCCGCCGTGCGGCCCGCCTGCGCGACGGCGATCGAGACGAGCAACTCGAAGTCCGGCATCTCCTCGAACAGCGACCGGACCTCGTCCACGCCCGGCGGCACGCCGGCACGGTCGCCGCGGAGCCCGGCCACGGCCACGCCGGCGGCGGCGAATGCCTGGTCGAGCGTCGCCGGCGAGGGCTCCTGTTGGTAGCGCGCTACGGCAGCGTGCAACGCGGCGAGCGCGGGACGGCCGGTCGAGCGGCTCGAAGCTCCCCTCTTCAAGCGGCCGGCCCATCTCGGGAAAGCTAGCGTTTGCGTCACCCGGTGCCGTCGGGCGCGCTGGCGAAGTAGGTCGCGCTCATGTCCTCATCGCCGTGCTTCTCGGCGGCGGCCGACATCTGCCGGTGGATCACGCCGAACAGCGGCACCTCGACATCGTGGCGGCGCGCCGAGTCCTCGACGAGCCCTGCGTCCTTCGCCGCGAGCGCCAGGCGGAACATCGGCTCGAAGTTCCGCTCGAGGATCGCCTTGCCTTTCATCCGCAGGTAGGGGAGGTCGAGAGTTCCGCCTTCGATCGCGTCGAACACGTGCGCCGGGTCGACGCCGAGGCCCTGGGCGAGCGCGATCATCTCCGCTGTCCCCTCGGTGACGGTCAGCACCCAGCTGTTGCACACGACCTTGAGCCGCGTGCCCGCTCCGGCGTCGCCGACCCAGAGCGTCTTCTGGCCGATCGCGTCAAAGATCGCCTTCACGTCATCGGCCACGTCCTCGGGACCCGACGCGAGCACTACGAGCTTTCCGTCCTCGGCCGGCTGCTTGGTCCCGAGCACGGGAGCGTCGACGAACGTCACTCCGCGCTCCTGGGCGAGCTCGAGGCAGCGCTCCGCGCCGTCTTCGCCGATCGTGCTCATCTGGAGCCAGATCCCGCCCTCATCCAGTTTCTCCAGCGCGTCTGAGACCGATTCGACCACGGCGTCGGTGTCGGCGAGCATCGTCAGCACCACGTTCGCTCCCTCGGCCGCCTCCGCAGGCGAGTCGCACACGGTGACGCCATCCTCGGCGAGCGGCTCTGCCTTCTCACGCGAGCGGTTCCACGCGCGGACCGTCATTCCCGCCTTCGCGATGTGGCGCGCCATCGGCCGCCCCATCGTCCCGCCCGCCCCCAGTACAGCCACCGTCTTCTCGCTCGCCATCACAGTCCCTTTCCTGGTTTGGTCACGGCCAGAGGCTTACCCGCCGTCCCGTGCGGCAACGCCGTAGAGTCCGCTGGCGATTCCTGACGACGCTGCCACCGGGGGTTTTCCCGCTCACGGCGTGTTCCTCGCCTCGCGGGACGCGGTCATCATCATGGGGGCCGACGGGCTCGTCCGCGACTGGAACCCGGCGGCCGAGAGCACGTTCGGATACGCGAGGGCGGAGGCGGTCGGCCGTGAGCTGGCGGAGCTGGTGATCCCGGGGCCGTTACGCGCTGCGCACCGCAACGCGCTCGCGCGCTACGTCGAGACGCGCGACACCACGATCCTCGACCGGCGACTCGAGCTCACCGGTCTCCGGCGCGACGGCGCCGAGTTCCCGGTCGAGCTCACCGTTACGCGGCTCGGCGAGCTGGAGCCACCCGTGTTCGCCGGCTTCGTCCGCGACATCAGCGTGCCGGGAGCGATCGCGACCGAGAACGCGCGCCTCCAGCAGCGGATGGCGTTCCTGGCCCAGGCCGGCCTTGCGCTCGACAGCTCGCTGGCACTCGAGGAGACGCTGGCGAACCTGGCGCACCTGACGGTCCCGGAGCTGGCCGCGCTCACCGTGATCGACCTCCTCGACGACGACGGCACCGTGCGCCGTGCCGTGGCCGCCTCCCCGGATCCCGAGCAGGCGCGGGCGGTCGAGCGCATGCGGCGCGAGCATCCGCTCGGTCCGGGCAGCGAGCATCCGGTGACAGGCGTGCTGCGCAGCGGCAGAGCGGTGCTGCTGGCGCAGATGCCCGAGGACTTCCAGCGCCGGATCGCAGCCGGCAGCGAGCACTTCGAGCTCATGCGCCGCCTGCGCTACCACTCGGCGATCGTGGTTCCGCTGGTCGCGCGCAAGCGCGTGCTCGGTGCGCTTTCGCTGCTGCGGATGGAGGACGGCGTGCCCTACGACGCCGACGATCTCGTTCTGTGCGAGGAGCTGGCGCGGCGCGCCGGGCTGGCGATCGACAACTCCCGGCTGTTCGAGGCCACGCGTCGTCTGGCGCGGACGCTCCAGCAGAGCCTGCTGCCTGCGCGGCTCCCGGAGATCCCGGGAGTGCGGATGACCGGCCGCTACCGCCCGGCGGGTCAGGGCCAGGAGGTCGGCGGCGACTTTTACGACGCGTTCGCGATCGATCCCACCCGCTGGGGGATTGTCATCGGCGACGTGTGCGGCAAGGGGCCGCGGGCGGCGGCGATCACCGCGCTCGCCCGCTACACGATCCGCGCCGTCGCCGGGCCTGATCCCGCCGCCGTCCTGCGCCGGCTCAACCGGGCCGCGCTGCGCGATCGCTCCTCGCTCGCCGACCGGTTCCTGAGCGCGGCGTTCACGGTCGCGGTCAAGCGCGCCGAGGGACTCGAGCTCCTGCTCGCGGCCGGCGGCCACCCGCCGCCGCTCGTGCTTCGGGCCGACGGACGAGCCGAGCAACTGGCGGTGAGCGGCCCGCTGCTCGGCGTGGCGCCGGACGTGGAGTTCTCGCCGGTGCGGGCGGTGCTCGACCCGGGGGACGCGCTGCTGCTCTACACCGACGGGCTAACCGACGCCCGCGCGCCCGAGCGGGTTCTGGACGAGGCGGACGTGCTCGAGCTCCTCGCCCGCGGCCGGCGGGACGGCTTGACCGGCGAGGCGCTGACCGAGTTCCTCGAGCGCGAGGCGACCGGCGGACCGGACCCGCGCGACGACATCGCGATGCTGCTCGTCGAGGTGGCGCCCTAGCGTGGCTAGAGCGTGTCCTCACCTTCCTTCTCACTTCTCGAAGCCCTGTTTGCCCCGATCCCGCTGGGGATGGGGGACCGGGCAATGACCCTGCAACCTCTTCGGCGCGCACGCCTAGCCAGAGCGACCCCTACTCGCCAAGCACCGCCCACCGCCACCGTCCGTGGCGGCGAGGGGTCGCTTTCCGACCCTTTCTCGCCACGCTCTCCGCCGATCGCCGCCGATTGGCGAGAAAGGGTCGAAATCGAGCGCGGTTCTACCCGGGTCGGCGACGACCGGCCGGCCGCTGACGGGCTACCGTGTCTCAGTCCACTCGTACCGCAAAAGTGCAGCCCGCGTCACAGGGTGTCCTCGGCCTTCTTGTAGGCGATCTGGAGCAGGTCGGCGCCGAAGAAGATGCTCAGCACCGACGCCACCCAGCGGGTGAAGCGCGGCGCCACGAGAAGGCCGGCGGTGAGGAACCCACTGGTCCACATCCCCAGGCAGTAGGGGCAGACGAGCAGCTCGCCCACGACCCGGCGCAGGCCGCGCCCGCGCGGCTTCTCCGAGACCTCGCCAGGCCCGGCATCGCCCTGATAGCTCGCGAACGGGGCACGGATCGCGCTCGTCACCTTGTCCTTGGCGATCAGCCGCGAGGCCTTGTGGCTGGCCAGCGTCAGCAGGAACAGGTCGCGCCCGTCGATTCGGTCCGGGAGCTCGCGGCCGGAACGGCGAAACCAGGCGGCGAACGTCGTGGCCAGGGTCAGGAACACGCTCATCAGGACGCCGTAGCCGGCCAGCGGCTTGTCCTCGTGGGGCGCGTAGCCCGCGAACAGCTCGTTCTCGTTGATTGTCTCGGTGTCTGTGGTCATCGTCCGCTGAGCTTAGCCAGGCTCATTGCGCGGATGCCTCCAGCAGGTCGCGCAGCTGGGCCGCGTTGCGGACCGAGTAGTCGCGGTAGCAGTTGTTCATGAGCGGGTGCGCCTCGCGCGCCTCGCTCAGAACGGGCTCGATCTGCCGCGCTAGCTCCGCGAGTTCCTCCTCCGAGTACAGGTATCGGAAGCGCTCCGCCGCCGAGCGCGAGCCGCGCCACAGTGATCGCGGACTCGTGGGGTGCCCGGTGAGCAGCGAATAGGCCTTGACGTCGAAGCGGAAACCGGCCGGTGTGCGCTCGGCCCACAGCCGCGCCTGCTGCTCGGCGGGTGGCGCGTAGTACGTGGAGTCGATCTCGGTGAGGGGGAACTGCGAGGCGTAGAAGCGCAGGCGCTCCTCGGCGCTCATCGTGCGGCGCGGGTACCAATCCGCATCGCTCACGAGCGTGCGGTCGGTCCACGAGCAGCTCCCCGTCAGGACGGTGTGTCCTTTGATCGAGATACCTCTACCAAGCTTCTGCGGTTGCTCGCTCACGCATTTGGAAGTTTGGCGCCAGGGGTAGTAGCCGGTCATGGTCCTTCTGGTCCCCGTGCTCGTGGTCGCGTTCGCGGTGGCCGTCCGGTGCTCGGTGCCGGTGGCCCGGCGTCTGCGGCTGTTGTTCGCGCTGCGAGGCGATTGGTGGACCGGGTTCGAGCGCGAGTTCCGCACGTATGCCAGCCGGCCCTGGGAGGCGGCTCGCGAGGCCGAGCGGGGCCGCTAGGCGCCGTCGAGCCCCACGGTTCCCCGGAACCGTTCCGAGTTTTCTCAATCTCATCCACGGGGTAGGTCGCCGCTATGTCATCCTCGGACGCCGACCCTGCCGAGCTCGAGGGCCAGGCCCAGAAGGAAGCCGACAAGCTCCAGCAGCGGAGCTCCGAGCTAAAGCAGGAAGTCGAGGACGTCAGCCAGGACTGGCAGCGCAAGCGCGCCGACGAGGGCATCCCGGGGGCGAAGGCTCCCGACGGGGACGAGTCCGAAGGCGAGGACACGGGAGAAGAGGAGCAGTCGGGCGCGCCCGAGGAGGAGATGGATGGGTCGCGCGAGGATGGCTCGGACGAATCCGGAGACAAGGACGAGGACGACCGCGAGGAGGACTCGGGCGGCGAGGGGGACGACGAGTCCGACGAGAAGAAGTCCGACGAGGACGACTCCGACGAGAAGAAGTCCGACGAGGACGACTCCGACGAGAAGAAGTCCGACGAGGGCGACTCCGACAAGAAGAAGCCGGACGAGGACGACTCAGACGACGAAGAAGTCCGACGACGACGAGTCGGACGACGAGGGCTAGCCGAAGACCTTCAGCTTGGTGAGCATGCTCCGCACCTTGCTCTGAGGAGGCTTGCTCGGGACCGCGGTCTCCGAGCTCTCCGCCACCGAGTTCTGACGCTCGGCGATCCACTCCCCGCTCGGCGTGCGGCGGATCACGCCGACCCGGGTTCCGGTCTCATCGTGCAGGCCGCCACCGTCGTCGACCTCGAGCTTGCGCTCCCCGCCCAGGGACCCCGTCACGAGCTCCTGGACTCGGTCGGTGTCGAACTGCTCGAGCTTCTGGTCGTTGAGCGTGGCCGTGATCGTCGCGAGCGCCCGGTCGATCTCTACGTCGGTTGCCATGTCCGGGCGGCTACCCGCCGGCGCGCGCGGCGAAGCCCGCGGCTGTTTGCGGGCGAACAGACGGAGTGTTTCCCGTCGGCGCGCCGGGGTACCGTGCCCCCGCCGTGCCCACCCCTCGACGTCTGATACCCCCGTTCGTCCGGCAGCTCGCGGGTGATCCGCTGGGGCTCGGACGGTCCGCCCAGTCGGCTCGCTCCGAGCGGCTGACGCCTCGCACCAAGACGGCGGACAAGGTGGTGCAGTCGATCTGCCCCTACTGCGCCGTGGGCTGTGGGCAGAAGGTCTACGTCAAGGACGAGAAGGTCGTACAGATCGAGGGAGATCCGGACTCGCCGATCTCCCGCGGACGGCTGTGCCCCAAGGGCTCGGCGACCGAGGCGCTCGTGAACTCGCCGATGCGCGAGACCGAGGTCAAGTACCGCCGGCCCGGCGCCACCGACTGGGAGCACCTCACGCTCGAGCAGGCGACCGACATGATCGCCGAGCGGGTGATCCGAGCCCGCGAGGCGACGTGGGAGGAGGAGACCGACGACGGCGAGCCGCTGAAGCGGACGCTCGGCATCCACTTCCTCGGTGGAGCCACGCTCGACAGCGAGGAGAACTACCTGATCAAGAAGTTCTTCACCGCCGCGGGAGCGGTGTCGATCGAGAACCAGGCCCGCATATGACACAGCTCGACGGTCCCCGGTCTGGGGACCTCGTTCGGGCGCGGTGGCGCCACCACGTTCCAGCAGGACCTGCAGAACTCCGACTGCATCCTGATCATGGGCTCGAACATGGCCGAGCAGCACCCGGTCGGCTTCCAGTGGGTGATCGAGGCCAAGGAGCGCGGCGCCAAGGTGATCCACGTCGACCCCCGCTACACGCGCACGAGCGCGATGGCCGACCTGCACGTGCCGATCCGCCCGGGGAGCGACATCGCCTTCCTGGGCGGGATCGTCAACTACATCCTGGAGCACGACGCCTGGTTCGAGGAGTACGTGCGCCACTACACCAACGGGCCGGTGATCCTCAAGCGCGACTACCAGGACCCCGAGGAGACGAGCGGCTTCTTCTCCGGCTGGGACCCGGAGAAGAGCGCGTACAGCATCGACACGTGGGGCTATAACAAGTCACCCGGGGAGGCGACCGCCGGCAAGTCCGAGCAGACCGCCGACGTGTCCGGCGAGCAGGCGCACGGCGCGCACGGGATGAAGCTGAAGGGTGGCGAGCCGCCCGACTACGACGACAGCATGCAGGACGAGCGCTGCGTGCTCCAGACCCTCAAGCGCCACTTCGCGCGCTACACGCCCGAGCTCGTCGCCGAAATGTGCGGGTGCTCTCGGGAGGACTTCGTCACGGTCGCGCAGGCCCTGTGCGAGAACTCAGGCCGGGAGCGGACCTCCTCGATCGCCTACGCCGTCGGCTGGACCCACCACACCGTGGGCGTGCAGATCATCCGCACGGCCTCGATCATCCAGCTCCTGCTGGGCAACATCGGGCGGCCAGGCGGCGGGATCCTGGCCCTGCGCGGCCACGCCAACATCCAGGGCTCGACGGACATCCCGACGCTCTACAACATCCTCCCGGGCTACATCCCGATGCCCCATCCGCAGTCGCACCCGTCGCTCGACAAATTCGTCGAGCTGAACGGCCCGGACACGGGCGCCTGGGGCGACCTGCGCCCGTACATGGTCTCGCTGCTCAAGGCGTGGTGGGGCGACGCGGCGACGGAGGAGAACGACTTCTGCTTCGACTACCTGCCGCGCATCAACGGCGACCACTCGCACTACGCGATGATGCTGAAGGCGCTCGACGGCGGCCTCAAAGGGATGTTCGCGGTCGGGCAGAACCCGACGGTCGGCTCGGCCAACTCCAAGCTGATCCGCCTCGCGCTGTCAAAGCTCGACTGGCTCGTCGTGCGCGACTTCGCGCCCACCGAGACCGCGCTGTTCTGGAAGGACTCACCCGAGCACGAATCGGGTGAGACGCGGGCGCAGGACATCCAGACCGAGGTGTTCTTCCTCCCGGCCGCCGCTCACACCGAGAAGGACGGCAACTTCACCAACACCCAGCGGCTGCTCCAGTGGCACCACAAGGCGTGCGAGCCGCCGGGCGACTGCCGCTCCGAGCTGCACTGGATCTACCACCTGGGCAAGGCGATCAGGGCGAAGCTGTCGAGCTCGACCGACCCGCGGGACCGGCCCATCCTCGAGCTGACGTGGGATTACCCGCTCCAGGGGCCGCAGCAGGAACCCGACGCCGAGCACGTGCTCCAGGAGATCTCGGGCCGCAGCGCCGACGGGTCGTTCCTGGAGAGCTACGACAGCCTCGAGGGCGATGGATCGACGACCTCCGGATCGTGGATCCACTGCGGCATCTACAAGGACGGAGTCAATCAGTCGGCGCGCAAGAAGCCGCACACCGAGCAGAACTGGATCGCCCACGAGTGGGGCTGGGCGTGGCCGAAGGACACGCGGATCATCTACAACCGCGCCTCGGCCGATCCGGACGGCAACCCGTGGTCAGAGCGCAAGAAGTACATCTGGTGGGATGCCGAGCAGGGGCAGTGGACGAGCCTCGGCGACTCGCCCGACTTCCCGCCGACCAAGGAGCCCCACTACAAGCCGTCCCGCAACGCCAAGAAGATGGAGGGGATCGCCGGCGATAAGCCCTTCATCCTGCACCCGGACGGCCGCGGATGGATCTATGCCCCGACCGGCCTGGTAGACGGACCGCTTCCCACGCACTACGAGCCTCAGGAGTCGCCGATCTCGAACCTGCTCTATGCCCAGCAGCAGAACCCGACGCGCCAGGTCTTCCACCGGCCCGAGAACCCCTATCACCCGACCGATGGGGAGCCCGGGTCGGACGTGTTCCCGTTCGTGCTCACGACCTACCGGCTCACCGAGCATCACACCGCCGGCGGCATGTCGCGGAACGTGCCCTATCTGGCCGAGCTTCAGCCCGAGTTCTTCTGCGAGGTCTCCCCGCAGCTCGCGGCCGAGCGCGGGATCGAGCACGGCGGCTGGGCGACGATCGTCACCGCCCGCAGCGCGGTCGAGGCCCGGGTGATGGTCACCGAGCGCGTCAAGCCGTTGCAGGTCCAAGGCCGCACCGTGCATACCGTGGGCGCGCCCTACCACTGGGGTGGCGTCGGGATCGTCACCGGCGACTCGGCCAACGAATTGCTGCCGCTCGTGCTCGACAACAACGTCCACATCAACGAGTACAAGGTCGCAACCTGCGACATCCGCCCCGGGCGCCGGCCCCGAGGGCGTGAGCGCCTGGCACTGGTGGAGGAGTACAGAAAGCGCGCCGGGGTCAAGACATGAAGCTCGAAACAGTCGCCTGGCCGAGCACCTACGGCGAGCAGGCCAAGCCCCGGATGGGGTTCTTCACCGACACCTCGGTGTGCATCGGCTGCAAGGCGTGCGAGGTCGCGTGCAAGGAATGGAACCAGATCCCGATGTCGATCCAGGGCTTCACCGGGCGCTCCTACGACAACACGATCGACCTGGGCGCGAACACCTGGCGTCACGTGGCGTTCGTGGAGCAGAAGATCCCGGCCGGGGTCAGCGACGGCGCCTCGCTCGTCCAGGCGGCCGAGCTCGGGCGGCCTGGCCAGCTACCAGGAGGGCGACGGGATGCGGTGGCTGATGGCCTCCGACGTGTGCAAGCACTGCACCGACGCCGCCTGCCTCGACGTGTGCCCGACGGGCGCCCTGTTCCGCACCGAGTTCGGGACAGTCGTCGTTCAGGAGGACGTCTGCAACGGCTGCGGCTACTGCGTGCCGGCGTGCCCGTTCGGCGTGCTCGACCAGCGCGAGGACGACGGCCGCGTGTGGAAGTGCACGCTGTGCTACGACCGGCTCAAGGACGACAAGGAGCCCGCCTGCGCGCAGGCCTGCCCGACCAACTCGATCCAGTTCGGCGAGCTCTCCGAGCTGCACGAGCGCGCCGAGCACCGCCTCGCCGCGCTCCGGCAGTCCGGTCAGGAGAAGGCTCAGCTGTACCTGGCCGACGAGGACGACGGGATCCACGGCGCCGGCGCGTTCTTCCTGCTCCTCGACGAGCCCGAGGTCTACGGGCTGCCCCCCGATCCCGTCGACACCCGGCACGACCTAGGGGAGATCTGGGCCGCTGCGGGAGCGGCGGCGCTCGCGCTCGGCGCCGGGCTCGCGGCTGCCGTGTTCGGGGGCCGCCGGTGAGCGCGGCCGAGCCCCGTTCCTACCACGGGCAGCCGGTGATCAAGGAGCCGGTGTGGACGTGGGAGATCCCGACCTACTTCTTCACCGGCGGCATGGGTGGGGCGGGCGCTGGCCTCGCCTACCTGGCCGGCCTGCGCGGCAACGAGACGCTCGCGCGGCGCGGGTGGGCCGTGGCGCTGGGTGGTGTCGCGGTGAGCCCGGCGTTCCTGATCTCCGACCTCGGCAAGCCCGTGCGCTTCCTCAACATGCTGCGAATGTTCAAGGTGACCTCGCCGATGAGCGTCGGGAGCTGGGTCCTCGCCGGGAGCGGCGCCACCACCGCGGTAGCGGCCGTGAACGCGTGGACCGGGCTGCTCCCGCGGACCGCGCGCGTGGCGCGCCCGGCCGCGGCGCTGCTCGGACTGCCGCTCTCGACGTATACCGCGGCCCTGATCGCCAATACCGCGGTGCCGGTGTGGCACGAGGCGCGGCGCGAGCTCCCGTTCGTGTTCGCCGCCGGCGCGGCGCTCAGCGCGGGTGCCGCCACCGCGGCAATCACCCCGCCGGCGCAGGCGGCGCCCGCGCGGCGGCTCGCCGTCGGCGGCGCGGCGCTGGAACTGATATTGAAGGAGGTGATGGAGAAGAGGCTGGGCGAGCACGAGGGTCCGTACGAGGAGGGGTTGCCCAAGCAGGCCACGCGGCTTACGCGCGCGTGCACGCTCGCCGGGGGCACGCTGCTGGCGACGCGCGGCGCTCGCTCGCGCGGCGCGGCGGCCGCGCGCCGGGCTGGCGCTGTGCACGGGCGCGCTCGCCGCCCGGTGGAGCATCTTCAAGGCCGGATTCCGGTCCGCCTCCAACCCCGACTACGTCGTCGGGCCGCAGCGCGCCGCGATCGACCGGGGCGAGCGCCGTGGCGCCGCGCGGCGGGAGGCGCGGGTCGATGCGGTCGATCCGGCGAAAGGCTCGCCGGCGAGCAGCGTGACACCGCAGGCGCCGTCGGTGAGCGCCGCAAGCGGGAGCCGCCCGTGAGTCAGGATCGGGCGCCGGCGTTGATCAGCACCCGACAGCAGTACGACCACCTGTTCCACATCTATCTGCCGATCGCGATCGGGGTGTTCGGCTTGATCGTCGTCGTGACGCTGATCGTGGTGCTGATCTACCGCCGGCGCCCGCGCGAGCGCGCCGCCCGCTGGCATGAGCACAATCCGCTGGAGGGCACCTACGCGGTGCTGCTCGCGTGCACGGCGGCGTTCCTGCTGTATTTGACCTTCGGCGCCGAGCACAAGGTCGACACGGTGGCCAACCAGGAGCGACCGGCGGTCGTGATCGACGTCGACGGCCTCCAAGTGGGAGTGGACGCTGTCCTATCCGGCCTATGCGTTCAGCGTGCGCAGCGGCACCGTCGGGCGCCAGCCATTCGTGGTTCCCGTGGGCGAGGCGATCCGCTTCAACCTCAACTCCGCGGACGTGATCCACTCGTTCTGGATCCCTGCCCTCCGCTACAAGCACGACGCGATACCGGGCTCGCGCCAGGTGACCACGCTCACCTTCACCAGTCCTGGCGCGTACACCGGGCAGTGCGCTGAGTTCTGCGGCCTGCGTCACTCGGACATGGTGTTCACCTTCTACGCCGTCAGCTCCGGCTCGTTCAGCGCCTGGGCGGCGAGCAAAGGTACGGCCGCGCCGTGAGTACGACGACCGTTCGCACGCCGCGGATCGCTCGCACGCCGGGCTGGCTGGGGGCGTTGACCAGCACCGACCACAAGCGGATCGGGCTCAACCTCGGCATCTGCTCGATCGTGTTCTTCATCCTCGGCGGGATCTTCGCGCTGCTCATGCGCACGCAGCTGGCCCAGTCGAACATGCAGTTCGTCTCGGACAACTCCTACGACGAGCTGTTCACGATGCACGGCTCGACGATGATCTACCTGTTCGTCACGCCGATGGCGGTGGCGATGGCGACCTACCTGGTGCCGCTCCAGATCGGCGCCCTGCGGATGGCGCTCCCGCGGCTTTCGCTGGCCGGATTCTGGACCTGGGTCTCGGGCGGGCTGATCATGCAGGCGAGCTGGCTGACCGCCGACGGTGCGGGCCGTGACGGTTGGAGCTCGTTCGCGCCGCTGTCCAACGGCACCAACACTCCGGGGGTCGGGCAGGACTTCTGGGTAATCGGCGTGATCCTGGTCGCGCTCGGCATGTTCGCGATGGCGGCCGCCGTCGTGGCCACGGTGGCACGCCACCGCGCGCCGGGGATGTCGCTGCTGCGCATGCCGCCGTTCACCTGGACCGCGCTCGTGAGCGTGCTGATGATCGTCGGCGCGTTCCCGATGCTCGTGGTGGCGATGGTGCTCCTCTACATCGACCGTCACGGCGGGCACATCTACACCGGCTTCACCGGCGCGATCGACTACCAGGACCTGTTCTGGTTCTTCGGGCACCCGGTCGTGTACGTGATGTTCTTCCCCTACCTGGGCGCGGCGGCCGAGTCGATCGCGGTGAACGCGCACAAGCGCTGGTTCGGCTACGTCGCGTTCGTGGCCTCGATCATGACGTTCGCGGCGCTTTCGATGGCGGTGTGGTCACACCACATGTACGTCACCGGCGGGGTGACCAACCAGTACTTCGCGTTCACCTCGACGGCGCTGCTCATCCCGGCCGGAATCGAGTACTTCGACATGATCGGCACGCTGATCGGCGGCTCGATCGTGCTGCGCACCTCGATGCTGTTTGCCCTGGCGTTCTTCCTCCAGTTCCTGATCGGGGGCCTGACCGGGGTGTGGGTGGCCTCGCCGGTGCTCGACTACCACGCCTACGGGAGCTATTTCATCGTCGCGCACTTCCACTACACGCTGTTCGCCGGCAGCATCTTCGGGTTCTTCGCCGGCGTCTACCACTGGTTCCCGAAGGTCACCGGCGTGCTCCTGCGCGAATCGCTCGGCAAGCTCAACGTGCTCGTGCTGGCGCTCGGCACCAACCTGACCTTCTTTCCGATGTTCTTCCTCGGCGAGGACGGGATGCCGCGGCGGATCTCCCGCTACCCGACCCATCCCGGCTGGGGCACGCTCAACGAGCTCGAGACGATCGGCGCCGGGATCATCGCCCTGGGCGTGCTGATCTTCCTGGTCAACGTATGGGTCTCGCTGCGCCGGCCGATCCTCGCCGGCGACGATCCGTGGCTCGGCCACTCGCTCGAGTGGGCCACGACCTCGCCGCCGCCGCCGCTCAACTTCGAACGGCCGCTGCCGCCGATCCGCTCATACGCGCCGCTTCTCGACCTGCGCCACGCGGCCGAGGACCGCGAGCGCGAACGCGCGGAGGCCACGGCAAGCCGGATGACTCACTCGGCCTCCGTTCCGGCGAGGCTGGATGCCGAGCGGAGGCACGAGTGAGGGGCGGGGCGATCCCGATCGCCGTGTGGGGGACGATCCTGCTCGTGCTCGCCATCGGCAACGCCGTGTGGGATTCCAAGCCGGTCAACGGGATCGAGGCGTTCGCGGCGTCGCTGATCATCTACGTGACCGCGCTGCTGTTCTGGCTCGTGCGTCGCGACGCGATCAGGCGCGGCCCGCCGCCGCCCGAGACCGAGCTCGAGCCGGTGCCTCAGGCGAGCACCGGCGCGGTGTTCGCCGGCATCTCGCTGGCGACGCTCCTGTTCGGTCTGGCCTGGTCGAAGTTCTTCGTCTACTTCGGCGCCGGGACCCTGGTGCTCTCGCTCGGGCGCCTGGTGATCGAGCTGCGCTCCGAGCGCATGACGAACCGCCGCATGCGCCAGGAGCTCGAGCGGCGATGAGCGAGCCGTCGCTGCCCTCGCTGCTCGTCAGCCATTGGCAGCTCACCTGGTCGCTCGACGTCGAGGCGGCGGCGGTCGTGAGCCTGTACCTGTGGGCCGCCCGCCGCGTGCGGGCGGGCTGGCCGCTGCGGCGTACGCTGTGCTTCCTGGCCGGCGTCGGGTGCGCACTGGTGGCGCTCCAGTCCGGGATCGGCGCCTACGACGACCAGCTGCTGTCGGTGCACATGGTCCAGCACATGCTGCTGCTCATGGTCGTGCCGCCGCTGTTGCTCTCCGGCCAGCCGGTGATCCTTGCCCTGCGCGGGCTGCCGGCGCGGCGGCGTCGCGGCTTCGCGCACGCGCTGGGGCGGGCTCGGCGCTACCTCGCCCCGGCGCCGGCACTCGCCTTCTTCTCGGCCGTCGTCGTGCTCACGCACCTGCCGTCGTTCTACGACGCCACGCTCCGGCATGCGGCGCTGCACGACCTCGAACACGCGCTGTACCTGACCGCCGGCCTCGTGATGTGGTGGCAGATCCTCGACGCCGACCCCGTCCTCGCGCACCGGCTGGGCGGGCTCGGGCGGCTCGTCTACATCATGGTCGCGATGGCGCCGATGGCGCTGGTCGGGGCCTACCTGAACCGCCACGCGACGGTCGTGTACGCCCCCTACGGACCCGCCGCGCGCGCGCTCGGCGTATCGGCGCTGAGCGACCAGGCGCAGGCCGGGGCGATCATGTGGGTGGCGGGGGACGTGATCATGGTCATCGTCGGCCTGTGGGCGGCGCTAGGCGCGCTGGTCGCAGAGGAGCGCCGGCAGCAGGCGCGGGAGGCGAGGGCGTGAGAAAGGCGCTGTGGCGCCGGCTAACCGCGCGATCGCGGATCCCCCCGGTGCTCCGCCTGAGCGCCGCCGTGATCCTGGGGGCGCTCGCGCTCGTCGGTCTCGCCGTCCCTGCCTCGCAGGGTCAGACCACGGGTGGTGCCCTTCCCGGTGCGTCCACCGTGACCGGCTCCACCGCGCCGGCCAAGGCCCCGGACCCGCCCGGCCCCGGGAACCCGATCAAGACCTTTCCCACCTCCCCGCAGCTCCTGACCGAGGGCTTCGAGCTCTACCAGCGCAGCTGCTCGTCGTGTCACGGGCTCGCGCTGAACGGCACGCCGGGCGTGGCCCCGTCGCTGCGCGGGGTGGGCGCGGGACCCGTCGATTTCTACCTCTCGACGGGCCGGATGCCGCTAGAGCAGCCCAAGGAGGAGCCGCTGCGCAATCCGGCCCAGTTCAACCGCACCCAGATTGACGCGATCATCGACTACGTGAGCTCGTTCGGCGGGCCGCCGGCGCCCACCGCCAACCCGGCCAGCGGCGACCTCGCGCTCGGCCTCCACGAGTTCACGCTGAACTGCGCCGGCTGTCACCAGGTGGTGGCGCGCGGAGGGCTGACCGTGAACATCCCCGTGCCCGACCTGCTCGAGGCCACGCCGCAGCAGATCGCCGAGGCGGTGCGGATGGGCCCCTACCTGATGCCGCACTTCGACGCCACCCAGATCGACCAGCACCAGCTCGACTCGATTGCTCGCTATGTCCTGTGGACGCGCCACCCGGACAACGCCGGCGGCTGGGGGATCTACAACATCGGTCCGATCCCGGAGGGAATGGTCGCGTGGTTCCTGGCGCTCGCGGCGATGGTGCTGGTGGCGCGGCTGATCGGGGAGCGGCTGGCGTGAAGGAGATGGCGCGATGAGCCCGGAGAAGCCCTCGCGCGTGCGCGCCATGGCGCGGGCGCTGGGCGCGCTGGTGGCGTTGCGTACGGCGGCCCGGACCGTCGTCGGCCGCGAGGCGCCGGGCCCGGAGCCCGAGCCGGACGTCGACCCCTCCGAGCGGATCGTCCCCTCCAACCGTCGCGCGGAGACCGTCGTCGCCGCGCTGCTGCTCGTGGCGGCCGCGTTCGGGTTCGCCTTCGTCGTCCTCTTCATCGTGCTCGCGACCAACACCCAGCTGCTCGGGCTCGCGATCGGGGGGATGCTGGTGGCGCTGGCCGTGGCCGCGATCGTCGCCGGAAAGCTGGTCGTGCCCCAGGAGCAGCACGTCGAGGAGCGCGACGCCCTGCTCGTGGAGGAGGAGACGGCCGAGGTCGTCGAGATCATCGAGGAGGGCGGGGAGGGGCTCTCCCGCCGCGGGCTGCTGGTGGGCGCCGGGGGTGTCGCCGGCGCCGCCCTGGTCGCGGCGGCGGCCGCGCCGGTCGCCTCGCTCGGACCGACGCTCGAGGGGATCCACAAGACGCCGTGGCGCCGAGGCGTCGCGCTGGTCGACGACGCCGGCACGCCCTACCGTGCCGACGACATCCAGATCGGGACCTTCTACACCGCTCTGCCCCAGTACGGCCAGGCCGAGCAGTTCGGGTCGGGCCTGCTCGTCGTCCGGCTCCCGCCGGAGTACCTGCATCTGCCGCCGGCGCGCCAGGACTGGGCACCCGACGGGATCGTCGCCTACTCGAAGATCTGTCCTCACGCCGGCTGCGCGATCTCGCTCTTCCGCTATCCCACCTACGCGCCCACGAGCGAGCCGCTCCCCGCCTTCACCTGCCCCTGCCACTACTCGACGTTCCTGCCCGGGGAGGGCGGGCGGCTGATCTTCGGGCCCGCCGGGCGCTCGCTGCCGCAGCTGCCGCTGATGGTCGACGCGCAGGGGTACCTGCGCGCGGCGGGCGAGTTCCACGAGGACATCGGCCCGTCGTGGTGGAACGTGCACAGGGGCGAATCGTGACTGTGATCGAGCGCGCCGCGCACCGCCGCTTCCACCGCGGCATGCGCTGGCTGGAACAGCGCGTGGGCGCCTCCGGGGCGATGAAGTGGGCGCTTCGCTACGTATTCCCCGACCACTGGTCGTTCCTGCTGGGCGAGATCGCGTTGTACTCGTTCATGGTGCTGGTCGGCACCGGCATCTACCTCGCGCTCTACTACGTCCCGGGCGACTCGCAGGTCATCTACCACGGTTCGTACCCGCTGCTCGCCGGCCAGCAGATGTCCGAGGCGTACCGGTCGGTGCTCAACCTGTCCTTCAACGTCCCGGCCGGTCTGCTCTTCCGTCAGGTCCACCACTGGGCAGCCGACGTGTTCGTGGCCTCGATCGTGCTTCACCTGTGCCGGATCTTCTTCACCGGTGCCTACCGCAAGCCGCGCGACCTCAACTACTACATCGGCCTGGTGATGCTGATGCTGGCGATCCTCGAGGGCTTCGCCGGCTACTCGCTGGTCGACGACCTGCTGTCGGGGATGGGGCTGGTCATCGCCTACTCGGTGGCGCTCTCACTGCCGGGCATCGGGGCCCAGCTCGCCTACCTGGTGTGGGGCGGCCAGTTCCCCGGCTCGAGCCAGTTCCTCCCGCGCCTGGAGGTCGTCCACGTGTTCCTGATCCCGCTGGCGCTCATGGTGTTGATCACCGTGCACCTCGCGATGATCATGCGCCAGCACCACTCGCAGTTCCCGGGACGCGGCCGGCGCGAGCGAAACGTGGTGGGGACGCCGATGTGGCCCGCCTACGCGCTGCGCTCGATCGGGCTGCTGTTCGCGGTGGCCGGCATCCTCTTCCTCGTCGGCGGCCTGATCCAGATCAACCCGATCTGGCAGTGGGGCCCCTACCACCCCTACCTGTCAGAGAACGGCGCCCAGCCCGACTGGTACATCGGCTGGCTGATCGGCGCGCTGCGGCTGATGCCCAACTGGGAGCCGGCGATCGGCAACACCACGTTGATCCCCAATCCGTTCTGGGGCGGCGCGTTCTTCCCGCTGGTCGTGTTCGGGGTACTGTTCGCGTGGCCGGCGCTCGAGCGGCGCTTCACGCGCGATCAGCGCCGCCACGACCTGCTCGACCGTCCGCGCGATCACCCCACGCGCACGGCCATCGGCGCGGGCTTCCTGAGCTGGGTGGTCATCATCTTCGCCGTCGGCTCGACCGACCGGCTGTTCTTCCGTATCCACATCTCCTACACGGCCCAGATCCACTTCTGGCGGGTGGGGGTGTGGGTCCTGCCGATCATCATCGGCCTGCTCACCCGCAGCGCCTGCCGCTCGCTCCAGCGCAGCGGCGGCCATCCGCTGCGCGCCTGGGACGGCGCGGTCGTCCGCCGCCGGCCGGACGGCGGCGTCGAGTTGATCGGCGAGAGCCCCGACCGGATCAGCGAGACGCCGACCGAGCCGCCGGTTGGAACGGTCCCGGGCGAATCGCGCTGAGCCGCGCGGGCGCAACTTCCTCGCTCCGCGCTCGTCCTCGCTGACAGAACCGAGCGGGGAGGAGACTCAGATGCGAATACGCACGTTTCTCGCCGCGCTGGCGTGCGGCCTCGTCACGTGGGCAGGGCCCGCCACCGCGCGGATGACGGCGAGCGCGACGCCGCGGAGCGACCGCCTGGAGCACATGGCCACGCTGACTGCGACCGCCAGCGGCGGCCACCTAGGCTTCGACAGCGTCGCGATCTCCGGCCCGACGATCGTCGCCAATTCCTATGTCCTCGACAGCCATCAGGACGCCGGCATCTACGTCTTCAGCCAGCCGGCGGCCGGCTGGTCTAACGCCGCACCGGTGGCGCACCTGACCGCGCCGGCGGTCGCGTACCTGACGACGGTCGCCGTCTCGGCCGACACGGTCGTGGCCGCCGCGCCGGACACGGTCTACGTATACGCCAAGCCGCCGGGCGGCTGGTCCGGAACGCTCGCCCCGAGCGCAAGGCTCGTCGCCTCGGATGCCCAAGCCGGTTCGGACTTCGGGTTCCGCGTGAGCGCATCGGGCGACACGGTCACCGCCACCGGCGGCGACGCCGTCTATGTCTTCACCAAGCCCGCGCACGGCTGGTCGGGAACGGTCGAGCAGTCGGCCAAGCTCTTGCTTCCGGGCGGCGCCGACGCGCACAGTGCGCTGATCGACGGGCGGACGGTGTTCGCCGGCACCGTGTCCGGCTACCCGAGCCCAAACAGCTATCGCGGCGCGGTCTATGTGTTCGAAGAGCCCGCGCACGGCTGGAGGGGTACGATCAGCCCGCTGGCGACGCTCGCGCCATCGACGCACGCGCCGCTCGAGGGAGACCTCGCAGTGGCCGGGGATACCGTCGCGGCGAGCGCCTTCCCGCCCAACGACGGCGGCACCCTCCAGATCTACCTGTTCACGAGGCCGCGGCACGGCTGGGAGGGCATCCGGCACGAGCAGGCGATACGCACCCTGCCCGCTGACAGCTACACGCTCGGGCCGTTCCTAGGCGGCGCGGCGCAGACCTTCGCCGCGGTCAAGCTCGAGCCCGGTCCCAACCACATGTGCCCGTGTGGCAGCTCGATCTATGCGTTCAGCGAGCCGTCCGGGGGCTGGAGCGGCCGGTATCCGACCGTATCCTCGGCGAGCCTCGCCACCGCGAGCCCGCCCGCCGTCTCCGGCCAAACCGTCGCCGTCGGGGATGAAGGCGGCGTGCACGTCTTCCGCGCGATCGCTCCGCCCAGCCTGGGGCGGATCGCGGTGAGCGGCCTCGGCGCCGGGAGGCCCAGGATCGACTTCACGGTGGCGGCCGGGGCGGACACGCCGGCGATCAGGTCGGTAAGGATCGTGCTGCCGCGCGGGCTCACCTTCGGTCCCGGTACGCCCACGCGGACGCTGGTGCCCGCTCGGCACCGGCTGTCGGTGACGCTCACGAGCCCTGCGCTGGCTATGACCGCCGCCCTGCGCCGCCGGGTCGAGCACCGCCGGCGCACACTGACCCTGAGGGTGTCGGTCACGGTGACCGATGCCGCCGGCACGCGCACGGTCCTCCCGCTGACGATCCGGCTCAGCGCATGATCCCCGTGTGGCCGAGCGAGTAGCGGCCCGGCTGCGGCCACACGCACAGCCCGTGGGGGCCCTCGCCAACGGGGATCCGGGCGCGCAGCCGGCCCGTGCGCGTGTCGATCGCGTACACCTCGGCGTTGTAGCGCCCGCTCAGCCACAGCGTGCTCCCGTCGGCTGACACGCCGCCCATGTCGGGGCTGGCGGGCTGCGGGATCTGCCAGATCGCGACAACCCGCCGGGTGGCGAAGCTCACGACCGAGATCGTGCCCGCGGAGCGGTTGGAGACGTAGAGCAGCCGCGCGTCGCGGCTCGGATAGAGGCCGTGCGCCCCGGCGCCTGTGTGCAGGAAGCCGGTCACGCGAAACGTCCGCGGATCGATCTCCCACAGGCCGCCGCCGGCCTGGTCGGCGGTGTAGAGCGTTCGCCCGTCGGGTGAGAGCTTCACGTCCTGGGGCGAGGAGTAGCCGCCGTTCAGGACCAGCGTGCGGATCACGCTCTGGGTTCGCAGGTCGACTTCGATCATCCGGCCGGCGAACTCGCAGCTGGCATACATGTAGCGGCCGTCGGCGGAGAAGTCGGCGTGATCGACGCCGGCGCAGTTCGGGACCGACAGCGAGTGCACGAGCGCCATCGTCTGGGGGTTGCGGAAGTCGAGACGCTGCAGGCGCTCGGCGACCACGATCGCGTAGCGCCCGTCGGGCGTGAAGTACAGGTTGTAGGGATCCTCGACCGGGATCGGGGTTCCAGGCCGGCCCGTCGCGGGATCGATCGGCGTGAGGCTGTTGCCGTCGTCGTTGTCGACGTACAGCGTCCTCAGGTTCCAGGCCGGGGTGACGTGCTGGGGCAGCGCGCCGGTGGCGAACTGGCCGACGATCTTGAACGTCCGCTGGCTGATGATCGTGACCGTGTTGCTCATGCTGTTCGGCACATAGACCAGCGCCGGGTCGCCCCGCACGGCGGGGGAGAGGTCGCCAGGGCCGTCCGCCGCGTACACGTTCGGCGCGTCCGGCGCAGAGCGCGTCGGGGTGTCGGGCAGCGTCAGCGCCGCCGGGTGCTGGGCCACGGTGCTGCTCGCGTGCTGCCGGGCCGAGGAGCCGCAGCCGGCGGCGATCAGCGCAGCTAGGAGCAGCGTCAGGGCTATCCGGCGCACGGGGCGAGGGTTCGGGGAGGCGGTCAAATCAGGCTAAGGGGCAGGTGAGAATACGCTCAGGCTCCCTACCCGGTAAGGACGGCGACGAGCAGCTTGGGCTACGCTCGCCCGCATCCGGCGCCTGGTTGCCACAGCTCTGCTCCTGGCCGTCCTGCCGTGCGCGGGCTGCGGCTCCTCCTCGGATTCCACCTCGACCGTGCGCCGTCCGACGCACACCGAGCGGGCTCGCCCCGCGCCGCGTCCACGGTCGGTCAACCTCGCCTACCGGCCCCTGTTCACGCTGCCCGCCGCCGTGCAGGACCCGGCCACCGCGTCTCTCGGCGGGGGGCGCTTCGTGCTGCTCGGGGGCGTCACGCCGGAGGTCACATCGAGCGACGCGATCACGGTCGCCGACGCTCACGGCCCGGTGGCCGGCGCCACCCTCCCCGGAGCCCAGCACGACGCGCAGGCGGCGGTGCTCGGCGGCGCGGTGTACGTGTTCGGCGGCGCCGAGTACACCCAGTACGACCACATCCTGCGCTTCGATCCGGGGACCAGGAGCGTCTCCGCGGCCGGAACCCTGCCCACGGCGCAGTCGGACGTGGCGGTGACCGAGCTCGGCGGGAGCGCCTACGTCGTCGGGGGCTACGACGGGTCCAGCGCGCTGAACACGATCGTCGCGTGGGCCCCGGGGGGTCAGGCGCACGCGGTGGCGCACCTCCCGGTGGCGCTCCGCTATGCCGCGGTGACCGCGATCCCCGGCTCGGTGCTGATCATCGGCGGCTCCACCCCCACCGGCGCGAGCACCGCGATCTACCGCTTCCGACCGGCCACGGGGGCCGTCCAGCAGATCGGGACGCTCCCGCAGCCGCTCACGCACGCCGGCGCGGCCGTCCTCGGGTCCACCGTGTACGTCGTGGGCGGGCGCGGCGACAGCACCACCTCGCAGGTCTCGAACGTGTGGGCCGTCAACCCGTCGAGCGGGGCGGTGACGACCGGCCGGGCATCTGCCCCAGCCACTGTCGGATGCCGGCGTGCTGTCGGTCGCGGGCGCGATCGTGGTCGCGGGCGGACACTCGCCGGCGGGCACCCAGGCGGCGGTGGGCGAGCTCCTCCCCGCCGGTTGATCAGCGGCGCCGCTCGAGCCCGTACACGTAGTCGACCACCGCGCTCAGCTCCGCGTGCGTGAGCGGGTGGCGGACGGGCATCTCGCGCGTGAACTCGGTCAGCTCCTGGCGCGGAATCCGGTAGCCGAGCAGGTCGCCCCCGATCTTGTGGCGCGATTCGTTGCCCACCAGCGAGTGACATGCCGCACACTCGCTGCCGAACACATGCGCTCCCGACGGCCGCGGAGCGGCGCCGCCGCACCCCGCGAGCACGCCGATCAGCGCCAGCAGCGGGCATCCCGAGGCAAGTCGCACGGGCCGCAGGGTACGACTCGGTCGGGTCGGAGCGCGAACCTACTCGCGCGTTCACGGGACCGATCCTGGGTATGCGAATAGCTTCCGAACCGAACAAGGAGAAGCAACCAATGTCCAGTCCATCCAATCCGGAGCGCACCTCCGGCGGCGTGGTCGGCAAGGTGGTCGGCCGGGTCAAGGAAGCCGTCGGGTCCGCCACCGGCAAGGACGAGCTGGCCCGCGAGGGCCGCCTCCAGGAGGCGCAAGCCGACGCAGACATCGAGGCCCGCGAGAGCGCCCAGGAGGCAGCGCGCAGCGAGCAGGAGGCGCAGCTGAAGCGCGAGCAGACCGAAACCGAGATCGAGCGCGAGCGCCTCCAGACCGAGGTCGCCGCCCGCCAGCGCGAGGAGCAGATCGAGCGCGAGCGCCGTCAGGCCGAGCAGCAGGCTCAGGCCGAGGCCGAGCGCGAGCGGGCTCAGGCCGAGCGCCTGCGCGAGGCTGAGCACACCTCCGCCGATCACACCGAGCGGGAGGCCGAGCGCGCCCGCGTGGCCGCCGCCAAGGACGCGGTGGCCCTCGATCGTGAAGCCCGTGAGGCGCAGGAGCGCGCCGAGCGGATCGACCCAGAGGAGCAGTCATGAACCTGCGCACGATTCCCCGAACCGCACTGAACAGCTATCTGCGCCTGGTGCGGATGCCGATCGACGCCGCGATCGGGGTCCTGCCCGGCAACCGTGATGCGCGCAAGCTGTCGGCCGACCGCGCCGACGCATCCGTTCGCTCGGTTGCCGCCACGCTGTTCGGCGACACCGAGCTGCGCGAGGACGCCCGCCGCCGGCACGCGGCCGCCGATGAACGCGGCAAGGCGCTGAAGCTGCGTGCCGAGGCCCGCCGGCGCAGCGAGCAGGCGGACACCGCGGTCGAGGAGCGCCACGAGCAGGCCCAGGCGCGCCGCCGCCAGGCCGATGAGCGCGCCAAGACCCGGGGCGAGAGCGCCACGCGCGCTCGCCAGCAGAAGGCGCGGCGGGCCGAGGAGGCCGAGCGCAAGCGCACCCAGACCGTGCGCCAGGCCGCTTCGCGCGCGCAGGAGCAGGTCGAGCAGCGAGGCGCGGAGGAGCGGCTGTCCGCCCTCGAGCGCCAGGCCGAGGCACAGGAGGAGCGCCAGGAGGCGCTCGCCGAGAGCGCCGAGGCCCAGCGGCTGGGCGATGCCGCGGGCCGCGTCAAGGCAGAGCGCAAGGAGAACGGCGCCGGCTAGCTCGGTGGCGCGCCGGCGCTAGCGGCTGCCCCGCACGGCGGCAGCAGCGGCGCCGGCGCCCGCCACCGCGGCGCCCAGGCCGGCCAGGACGAGGCCGCGCCGCTTGGCCAGCTCGTACTGGGCGCTGAAGCTGTGCGCCTGGTCGTCGAACGGCCCGTGCGCCCCCCGATCCTCGTCGACGGGCTCGAACAGGTTGTCGTGGCCGCGCGGGTCGAGATCGTGCTCGGTCATCTGCTTCTTGTAGCCGATACGGGCCAGGTAGCGGTCGAGGAACCAGGGCGCGACGCGCTCGCCGAGGATGTTCATCACGGTCGGATAGCCCACGTAGATCTGGCGGCGCTTGTGGTGGGCGGCGTGGTGGATCGCGTCTGCCGCGATCTCGGGCTGGTAGATCGGCGGGACCGGCATCGTCTGCTTGGGAAGCTTGGTCCGGCCCCAGGTGAACTGCGGGGTGTTCAGCCCGGGAAGCTGGATCATCGAGACCTGCACCTTGGACTTGCGGTGGATCAGCTCGGTGAGGATGCTCTCGGTGAATCCCTTGCACGCCGCCTTGGCCCCGCAGTAGGGCGACTGGAGCGGGATGCCGCGGTAGGACATCGCCGAGCACACCTGGACGATCGAGCCCCGGTTGCGCGGGACCATCCGCTTCAGCGCGGCGCGCGTGCCCCACACCATCCCGAGGTAGGTCACTTCGGTGGCGCGCCGGTACTCGTCGGGCTCGATGTCCAGGAACTCGGCGTAGACGGTCACCATCGCATCGTTGACCCACACGTCGATCGGGCCCGAAGGTCTCCTCGACGGTTCGCGGCCGCGGACTCGACCTGGTCGGCGTCGGCGACGTCGAGCGGGAGCACGAGCGCCTCGCCGCCCGCCTGCTCGACCTCGCGCGCGGCCGCCTCGAGCCCGGTGCGCCCGCGGGCGATCAGCCCGATGCGCGCGCCGTCGGCGGCGAAGCGGCGGGCAGCGGCGCGACCGACCCCACCGGAGGCTCCGGTGAGAACGACGACCTCGCGTTGCTCGGGCATAGGTGTGAAGGAGCGCCCGGCGCCCGCCGCCTCAGGGAAGCGGGGCGGGCGCCGGGCGCCGGAGCTCGCTAGTTGGTCTTGCGCTCGAGGTTGGCGACCTCTTCGGCCTTGGCGTCGGCGCGGTCCTGCTCGCGCGCCAGCTCGTCCTTGGCCTCGCCCTTGCGCTCCTCCTGCTTGCCCTCGCGGCGCAGGGAGGCGTCATCGGCGAGATCGCCCGCCGCCTTCTTGACACGGCCCGTGACCTTGTCGGTGAGTGACATCGGACTCCTCTCGTTCGGTCTTGTCCTGCCGTGACGCTACCCGTGGGTAGGACCCGGGAAAACGGCCCGGCTACTGCTGCGCGCGGCGCGTGTCGGCGAGCCGCTCGGGCGAGGCGGGGGCTTGCCCGCTGTCCTCGCGGAAGCTGTGGGGGAGCGGCCGGTTCGTGCTCGGATGGGCGTCGGTGTTCGCGCCGGAGGCGCCCTGGGACGCCCGGCCCCAAGCCGAGTAGATGAAGGCCGAGACGGCGATGATGAAGGCGATCGGAACCAGCACGATCGTGAAGATGCCGCCGCCGGCGATCCCGCCGACGATGCCGACGAGCAGGAGGAAGGCAGCGACCATGTAGATCCACATACAGGGCCTGAATTACCCGTGCCGAGCTTTGGATAACCGTTGCGGGTAGTCCTCACGCCGTGTCCAGGACCGACGCCTATCCGCCGATCGGCGACTACGCGCTGATCGGCGACTGCCACAGCGCCGCGCTCGTCTCGCGCCACGCCTCGATCGACTGGTGCTGCCTGCCGCGATTCGACTCCGGGAGCGCCTTCGGGCGCATCCTCGACCGCGAGCACGGCGGCCACTGCTCGATCACCCCCACGGGCGGATCGGCGTGGGAGTTCAGCCGTCGCTACCTCGAGGACACGCTGATCCTCGAGACGACGCTCAGCGGGCCGACCGGCGAGGCGCGGATCCTCGACTGCTTCAGCGTTCCCGAGAGCGCGCGGTCGACCCCCCACCGCCAGATCATCCGCGTGATCGAGGGCCTGCGGGGCAGGGTCGAGCTCGCGCTCGAGGTGGCGCCGCGATTCGACTACGGCGCGGTCAAGCCGTGGATCCGCCGCCACGGGCATCGGCTGCACAGCGCGATCGGCGGCAACGACGGGCTGCTCGTGTGGTGCGAGCGTGAGCTCGAGGAGGATCCCGATCACGAGCTCCGGGCGACGCTCAAGCTCGGCGCCGGGGACCGCGTGCGCCTGTCGCTCAGCTACTGCCCGCCGGAGCTGATCGACGCCCAGCGCTACGAGGAGCCCGACGCCGAGTCGATCGACGACGCCGTGGAGCACGCGCGCGTGTGGTGGCAGGAGTGGGCCGCGGGGCTGACCCTGGGCACGCGCGACGAGCCGGGGGCGCGACGCTCGGGGTTGACCCTGAAGGCGCTGACCCACATCCCCACGGGGCGATCGTGGCCGCACCGACGAGCTCCCTGCCCGAGGTGCTCGGGGGCGAGCGCAACTGGGACTACCGCTACGCGTGGGTCAGAGACGCCAGCTTCAGCTCGCGAGCCTTCGCCGAGCTCGGAGCGGTGAACGAGGCCGACGCCTTCCGCGCCTTCATCATGCGCTCGGCCGCCGGCCACGCCGAGGATCTCCAGGTGCTCTACGGCGCGGGCGGCGAGCGGCGGCTGAGCGGCGGCGTGATCGACGGGCTCGAGGGCTACCGCCAGTCGGCGCCTGTCCACGCCGGCAACGCCGCCACGACCCAGCGCCAGCTCGACGCCTACGGCGAGCTCGTCAACCTCACCTGGCGCTGGCACCGCCGCGGCCACTCGCCCAGCGACGACGACTGGCGCTTCCTGGTCTCGCTGATCGATCTCGCCGCCGAGCAGTGGTCCCAGCCCGACTACGGCCTGTGGGAGTGGCCGGGCGAGCCCGACCACTTCGTCCACTCCAAGGTCATGTGCTGGGCCGCGCTCGACCGGGGCATCCGCCTGGCCGACGAGTGCATGCGCCGCGCTCCCACCCGCCGCTGGAAGCGCGCCCGCGACGAGCTGCGCGAAACGATCGACCGTCGCGGCTACGACCGCAAGCGCGGCATATACGTGCAGGCCTTCGATCGCCCCGAGCTCGACGCGGCACTGCTGCTGCTCCCGACGGTCGAGTACGTCGCCTGGGACGACGAGCGCATGGTGCGGACGATCGCGGCCATTCGCGAGGAGCTCGACGCCGGGGAGGGGCTCCTCTACCGCTACCGCCGCGACGACGGCCTGGCGGGGCAGGAGGGGGCGTTCCTGTGCTGCTCGTTCTGGCTCGCCGAGTGCCTGGCCCGCGCCGGCGATCTGCACGAGGCGCGCTCGGTGTTCGACCGGGCGATGGCCCGGGCCAACGACCTCGGGCTGTTCTCGGAGGAGATCGATCCCGCCTCGGGCGAACTGCTGGGCAACTTCCCCCAGGGGCTGACGCACCTGGCGCACATCGACGCGGCGGTCACGCTGGCCGAGGTCGAGCGCGGGTTGTAGGCGTGCGGACATCGCCGAGTTATCGGGTGATCGCGGCGGGGTACGCGGAGGTGGTACGAGCAATGAAAGGAAGCCCATGAGCCAGACCGTCGGCGACTACCTGCTGGAGCGCCTCACCACCTGGGGCGTCAGGCGAATCTACGGCTATCCCGGCGACGGCATCAACGGGATCATGGGGGCGTTCGGGCGCGCGAGCAACGCGAGCAACGGCAAGCAGGCGCCCGAGTTCATCCAGGTGCGCCACGAGGAGATGGCCGCCTTCATGGCCTGCGCCCACGCCAAGTTCACCGGCGAGGTCGGCGTCTGCCTGGCCACCTCCGGCCCCGGCGCCGTGCACCTGCTCAACGGCCTCTACGACGCCAAGCTCGACCACCATCCCGTGGTGGCGATCGTCGGGCAGCAGGCGCGCGCCGGCATCGGCGGCAACTACCAGCAGGAGATCGACCTCGTCTCGCTGTTCAAGGACGTCGCCCACGAGTACGTCGAGATGGCGATGGCTCCAGCTCAGATCCGCCATCTGGTCGACAGGGCGATCCGAATCGCCCTGTCCGAGCGCACCGTCACGGCGATCATCATCCCCAATGACGTCCAGGAGGCTGACGCGGTGCCCACGCCGCCGCACAAGCACGGCACCGTCCATTCGGGGCCCGGCTATCAGCCGCCGCGGATCATCCCCTCCGACGCCGAGCTCGACCGCGCGGCCGAGATCCTCAACTCCGGACAGAAGGTCGCGATGCTCGTCGGAGCCGGCGCGCTGCACGCCGCCGACGAGGTGATCGAGGTCGCCGACAAGCTCGGGGCCGGCGTGGCCAAGGCGCTGCTCGGCAAGGCGGCGCTGCCGGACGACCTACCGTTCGTCACCGGCTCGATCGGCCTGCTCGGGACCAAGCCGAGCTGGGATCTGATGATGGAGTGCGACACGCTGCTGATGGTCGGCTCGAGCTTCCCCTACTCGGAGTTCCTCCCCGAGGAGGGCCAGGCCCGCGGCGTGCAAATCGACCATGACGGCAAGATGATCGGGATCCGCTATCCGATGGAGGTCAACCTGATCGGCGACAGCGCGGAGACGCTGCGCGCGCTCAGCGCCCGGCTGCAGCGCAAGGAGGACCGCTCGTGGCGCGAGAAGATCGAGGGTGAGGTGCGCGAGTGGTGGAAGCTGATCGAGGAGCGCGCCCAGCTCGCGGCCAACCCGATCAACCCCCAGCTCGTCTTCCAGGAGCTCTCCAAGCGCCTCCCGGACGGAGCGATCCTCAGCTCCGACTCCGGCTCGTCGGCTAACTGGTACGCGCGCGACATCAAGCTCCGTCAGGGGATGATGGCCTCGCTGTCGGGGACGCTGGCCACGATGGGGCCGGGCGTCCCGTACGCGATCGCGGCCAAGTTCGCCTACCCGAACCGGCCCGTGTTCGCCCTCGTGGGCGACGGCGCGATGCAGATGAACGGGATCAACGAGCTGATCACGATCGCCAAGTACCGCCACCGGTGGGCCGACCAGCGGCTGGTCATCCTCGTGCTCAACAACCGCGACCTCAACCAGGTCACCTGGGAGCAGCGGGCGATGGAGGGCGACCCGAAGTTCGAGGGCTCGCAGGACCTGCCCGACTTCCCGTATGCACGCTACGCCGAGATGCTCGGGCTCAAGGGGATCCGCGTCGACTCGCCCGACCAGATCGGCGCGGCCTGGGACGAGGCCCTGACCGCCGACCGGCCGGTGGTCTACGAGGCCGTGACCGACCCCGAGGTCCCGCCGCTGCCGCCGCACATCACGATCGAGCAGGCCAAGGCGCTGACCTCGGCGCTCCTCAAGGGCGACCCGGCCTCGGGCGAGATCATCAAGCAGTCGTTCAAGCAAAAGGCGCAGGAGTTCATCCCCGGCCGATGAGCGGCGCGCTGGCGTCATCGGTGCAGGCTCCCATCGAGGAGCTCGAGGTCGGCGCGTACACGGTTCCCACCGACGCGCCCGAGGCCGACGGCACGCTCGCCTGGGACGCGACGACAATCGTCGTCGTCCACGCCTCGGCGGGCGGCGAGACGGGTCTCGGCTACACCTACGCCGACCTCTCGACCGCGAAGCTGGTGCAGTCGAAGCTGGCGGGGGTCGTCTGCGGGCCGCGACGCCTTCGCGCCTCAGGCGGCATGGGCGGCGATGGTCGGGGCGATCCGCAACCTCGGCCGCCCGGGGATCAGCTCGATGGCGATCGCCGCGGTCGACCTGGCCCTGTGGGACCTCAAGGCCCGGCTGCTCGGCCTGCCGCTGTGCCGGCTGCTCGGGATGGCGTGCGACCGGGTGCCGGTATACGGCTCGGGAGGGTTTACCGCGTATTCGAACGAGCGCCTGTCCGAGCAGCTGGCGGGGTGGGTGCACGAGGGCATCCCGCGGGTCAAGATGAAGGTGGGTTCGCGCCCCGGCGACGATCCGGCGCGCGTGCGCGCGGCGCGTGAGGCGATCGGCGACGGCATCGAGCTGTTCGTCGACGCCAACGGCGCCTACACGCGCAAGCAGGCGCTCGAGCTGGGTGAGCGATTTCGATCCGAGGCGGACGTGAGCTGGTTCGAGGAGCCGGTGTCCTCCGACGACCTGGCCGGGTTGCGCCTGATCCGCGACCGGGCTCCCGCCGGGGTCGAGGTGGCGGCCGGCGAGTACGGCTACGACGCCCCGTACTTCTGGCGGATGCTCGAGGCCGGCGCGGTCGACGTGCTCCAGGCCGACGTGACCCGGTGCGCCGGGATCACGGAACTGCTGCGCGTCGACGGGCTGTGCCGCGCCCGGAGCGTGCCGCTGTCGCTGCACTGCGGGCCGTCGATTCACCTCCATCCCGGGCTGGCCCTCCAGCAGCTCGTCCACCTGGAGTACTTCCACGATCACGTGCGGATCGAGCACCTGCTGTTCGACGGCGTGATCGAGCCGCGCGAGGGCGCCCTGTTCCCGGATCTCGAGCGGCCCGGGAACGGGTTGGAGCTCAAGCGGGCCGACGCGGAGCGCTATGCCGCGGCGTAAGCGAGGCGTGGCTCGGTGGTGGGGCAATGTCCGCTCGGGGCGGATGCAGCGGACGCTGTCCGCCGCCACCGCGTTCAGCGCGCTCCCGCTCGGGCTCGAGATCTACTTCGAGCACTTCCGCGGGTCGTTCGGCGACAAGTGGATGTGGACGCCGATCGCGCTCTCGCCGGCGCTGACCGTCGCCGGCGTGGCGGGCGTTCGCTCCGAGCGGGTGGCGCGGACGTGGCTGCCGGCGCTGTCGGCGCTGTACTGCCTGGACGGCGCCATCGGCGTGATCACCCACGTGCGCGGCGTGGCGCGCAAGCCCGGCGGGTTCGACGAGCCGCTGTTCAACATCGTGATGGGCCCGCCGCTGCTGGCGCCGGGATCGCTCGCGCTGGTCGGGGGGATGGGACTGGCGGCGGCGGCGTTCGGGCGCGAGCGCTGATGGCCCGGCGGGACCTGCGGCGGGCGGACCACCTGCCCAACCTGCGCGAGGACCTCGAGCCGCCCTCGCCCGACGAGCTGCCCCGTCAGCGCAACGGGATCACCCCGCAGATGCACGGCCGCTATCCGGACTACAACGTCCTCGACGAGGCCGATCACTGGGACGAGGTGACGCGCGAGCTGGTGATGGAGCGCGTGGAGAAGGTGCCACCGATCCGCTTCTTCAGCGCCTCCGAGGCGCTCGTCCTGGGCCGCTTCTGCGACATCGTGCTGGCGCAGGACCGCGAGCCGAAGATCCCGGTCCTGAACATGGTCGACGCCAAGCTGTTCGAGGGCCAGCTCGACGGCTTCCAGTACGCCGACCTGCCCGACGATCGCGAGACCTGGCGCCGGGTGGCGGTCGGCCTGGACAGCGCGGTGCGCCAGCACGGGGCCGATGACTTCCTGAGCGCCTCCGAGGAGGTGCAGAAGACGGTGGTCGACGCGTTCGCCAAGGGGACGCTGCACGGGCAGGTGTGGGACGAGCTGCCGCCGAGCCGCGCCTGGAAGGTGGTGACCCGGGCGATCCTCAGCGCGTTCTACTCCCACCCCTGGTCGTGGAACGAGATCGGCTTCGGCGGCCCGGCCTACCCGCGCGGCTATTCCCGGTTCGGGGTGGGTCAGCGCGAGTGGTGGGAGGGGGCACCGGCGTTCGATCACGACCCGGCGCAGGACGTGGGCACATGAGCCGCGGCCACGAGCTGCGCACCCTGCTGCGCGGCGCTCTGCGCCCGCCCGAGAACGACTCGGCGTTCCTGCTCGACGTCCACCGCCGCGCCGTGCCGCGGGAGCGGATGGCGCGCTACGACGATTCCTACTCGGTCGACCTGGTGATCGTCGGCGCCGGCGCGGGGGGCGCGACGCTGGCCCAGCGCCTGGCCCGGCGCGGGTGGAAGGTGGTGGTGCTCGAGTCCGGGCCGTTCTGGGATCCCGACCGCGACTGGGTCTCCGACGAGGCGGGCTCGCACCGGCTGTACTGGACCGCGCCGCGCATCATCGGCGGGACCGATCCGGTCGAGCTCGGCAAGAACAACTCAGGCCACGGCGTGGGCGGGTCGATGGTCCACTACGCCGGCTACTGCCCGCGCTTTCACCCCTCGGACTTCGAGGTGCGCACACGCGACGGGGTGGGGGAGGACTGGCCGATCTCCTACTTCGATCTGAAGCGCCACTACGAGCGCCTCGAGCTCGAGCTGCCCGTGGCCGGCGACTTCTGGCCGTGGGGCGACCCGCACCGCTACCCGCACGGCCCACATCCGATTGCCGGCGGCGCCGAGGCGGCCGTCGGCGGCGCGCGCAAGCTCGGGATCGAGATGCGGGTGGGACCGGTGGGGATCACCAACGGCGCCTTCGGCAACCGGCCGCACTGCATCTATCGCGGCTTCTGCCTGCAGGGCTGCAAGGTCAACGCCAAGGCCTCGCCGCTCGTCACCCACGTCCCGGACGCGATCGAGCACGGCGTGGAGATCCGCGCGGACTGCATGGTCAGCGCGGTGGAGATCGACGACGCGAGCGGGCGGGTCACCGGCGTGCGCTACTTCCACGAGGGATCCGAGCATTTCCAGCGCGCCGACGCGGTGGCGGTGGCCGGCTACTCGATCGAGACCCCGCGGCTGCTGCTCGAACTCGACGAGCCGGCGCTTTCCGCACGGGCTGGCCAACGGGAACGACCAGGTCGGGCGGTGCGTGATGGTCCAGGGCGCGCCCCAGGTGGCGGCGCGCTTCCCCGAGGAGGCGCGCATGTACAAGATGCCGCCGCCCGAGATCTGCTCCGAGCAGTTCTACGAGACCGACCCGACGCGCGGGTTCGCGCGCGGGTTCGCGATCCAGACCGTCGGGCCGCTGCCGATCGAGCACGCCCAGCACGTGCTCGGCCACGGCCACTGGGGCGCCGCCCTGCGCGCCTACATGCGCGACTACAACCACTGGTACACGCTCGGCGTCCTGTGCGAGCTGCTGCCCCTGCCCGAGAACCGGGTGACGGTCGCGGGCGACGTGACCGACCAGAACGGGATCCCGGTGGCGCGGATGGACTACTCGCAGTGCGAGAACGACCGCAAGAACATCGCCTTCGCCAAGCAGACGCTGAAGGACATCTTCGAGGCGGGCGGGGCGCAGGACACGCTGATCACCGACCGCTATGCCCACCTGGTCGGCGGCTGCCGGATGGGCTCGGACCCCGAGCGCAGCGTGGTCGACTCCGACCACCGCGCCTGGGAGGTCGAGAACCTGTTCATCGCCGATGGCAGCGTGATGCCGACCCAGGGGTCGGCCAACCCGGCGCTGACGATCATGGCCCTCGCCTCGCGGCTGGCCGAGCGACTTGATGCTAAGCGGCTCGACGGTCGCTCAGCCAGTGGGCGACGCTCGTCAGGTCGTCGACGAACTGGTCCATCGCGCGCTCGCGATCCTCATCCTCCGCGCGCAGGATCGCGGACGGATGGGTCGTGATCGTCACGAGCTCGGCCAGCTCCGAGTCGTAGGGCCGGCCGCGATCGCGGCCGATCCGGACCTGTGAGCCGAGCAGCGCCTGCGCCGCCGTGGCGCCCAGGCACACCAGCGACCACAGGCTCCACGACCTCGAGCTCGGCGTGCAGCCAGGGCAGGCAGGCGTTGATCTGCCAGCGGTCGGGCTTCTGGTGGATCCGCCGCTTGCCCCGCGCCTTGTAGCGGAAGTGCTTGACCACGTTGGTGATGTAGACGTCCTCGCGCGGGATGCCGGCGCGCTCGAGGCCACTGGTCGAGGACGCCGCCGGCCGGCCCGACGAACGGGTGGCCCTCGATGTCCTCGCGGTCGCCCGGCTGCTCGCCCACGAACATCACCTCGGCGCGGGCCGCGCCCTCGCCCATCACGGCCTGGGTCGCCGGTTCCCAGAGATCGCAGGCCCGGCAGTCGTGCACGGCCTTGGTGAGGCTGGTGCGACTTGGGTGCTCCGGGACCGGGGCAGGGGGATAGTCCATCGGCCTGCCGAATCCATACCCTCGCGATGAAACAGGTACGCATCGGCTGCTCGGGTTGGATGTACGACGACTGGCGGGGCCGGCTGTACCCCGAGCGCGAGCCCAAGCGCCGCTGGCTCGAGCTCTACGCCGAGCACTTCGACACTGTCGAGGTCAACAACACCTTCTACCGGCTCACGCGCCGGCAGGCGGTGGAGGGCTGGGTGGAGCGCACGCCACCGGGGTTCGAGTTCGCGGTCAAGGCGAGCCGCTACCTGACCCACATCAAGCGCCTGATCGACATCCGCGAGGGGATCGGCCGCTTCTACGAGCCGCTGGCGCCTCTGATCGAAGCCGGGCGGCTGGGACCCGTGCTGTGGCAGCTCCCGGAGAACTTCCACCGCGACGACGGGCGGCTGCACGGCTGGCTCGACGTGCTCCCGCCGGGGCGCCACACGATCGAGTTCCGCCACGACTCGTGGTTCTGTGAGCCCGTGCTCGCCGCACTCCGGGACCGTGGCGTGGCGCTCACGATCGGCGATCACCCGACCCGACCGTTTCAGTCGCACGAGGCCACGGCCGACTGGCGCTTCGTGCGCTTCCACTACGGCCATCGGGGCCGCCGGGGCAACTACAGCGCCACCGAGATCGACACCTGGGCCCGCCGGATCGCCCAGTGGCGCCGGGAGACCGAGGTCTACGCCTACTTCAACAACGACTGGGAGGGGTTCGCGCCCGCCAACGCTCGGGCGCTTGGGAGAAAACTGGGTCTATAGCGAAGTTATCTACCGAGCCCGGTCGACGGGGACGCCAAAGCGCTCGCCGATCTCCGCCTCGTCGATGTCCTCGCGGTAGCCCTGCGCCACCGGTGAACAGCAGGATCCGGTCGGCCGGAAACGTGTTCAGGGCGTCCTGGATGGCCAGCATCGGGTCGCTCTCGCCCGTGTCGCCGGTGGCCTGGATCCCGCCCGCACCGAGCTTCTCGATGCTCTCGCGCCGGACCTCCTCGGCCCGGGCGATCGCCTCGTCGGCGTCGGAGAACCAGAACTTGATCGGGTTCTCCTGGAGCGCCGGCGCCACCACCATCACCTCGAGGTCGTCGGCGTCGACGCCGGCCGGCAGCGCCGTCGCGCAGCCGCTCGGCCGCGATCGGCTCACCGGTCAGGACGAGCAGCTTCATCGCCGTGCACGATACCCGCTTGCCTGCCGTCGAGCCCGGGTAGGGCGAACACATCTCGTTCCCCGGACCCCCCACGCCACCGCCACCCACTCCGACGCCACCGGGGCCCGGACCCGACCCGTCGCCGCCGACGCCCGGCCCGGAGCCCGGCCCGCCGCCGCCGCCCGACCCGAACCCCCGGCCGATCTAGCCGCCGGCTGCCGACGACGCGCACGCGGCCCGGCCCCGCGGAACCCGCCGGCGCCTGAGCCCCCGCGGCCGGCGCGATTCCCAGCTCCTCGACCAGCGTGAGGAACGCCTTCGCGTAGGGCGAGCCCGCGCACCGCGCCCGCAGCGCCGGCCAGTCGATCTGCTCGCGCAGCGAGCGGGTGATCGCCAGCACCGCGGCGTAGTCGAGGCAGTGCTCGTCCATCGAGAACAGCATCGTCACGAGCATGTCCTCGATCGCCATCACCGGCGTCGCCACGCGACATCACCGGGATCGTGTCCGCGCGCGCCAGCACCTCCTCGGTCACCTCCAGCCCGGACGGGCCGAAGATCACGTCGATCAGGACGTCGCCGTTCCACGCCTTGTACAGCCACTCCTCGGGCGGATGCTCGACGCGCATGCCGGCGCCGGCCAGCACCTGGAGGGCGCGGTCGGCGTCGGCGCGCCCGACCATCAGGTCGAGGTCCTTCTTCGGCTGCGGCCCGCCCCGCGCCCACGCCGCCATGCTCCCGCCGAGCATGAACGGGACGTCGTGCTCGCGCAGAGCGGCGACGCACAGCTTCAGCGTGTCGATCAGGTGCTCGAACTCGTCCGACTGCGGCATCGTCCAATGGAACTACCCGGTTGTGGGTAGCTGACGCCCATGCGCGACGACGACAAGCGCTGCCTGCGGATCGCCGCGGCCGGCGATCTGCACTACTCCGAGCATCGCCGCGAGGAGGCTCTCCAGGCGCTGGCGAACCTGGACGGCCGAGCGGATCTGGTGCTCCTGGCCGGCGATCTGACCACGCACGGCGAGCCCGAGCAGGCGGCCGTGCTGGCCGAGGCGTGCGCTCCGCTCGAGATCCCGGTGTTCGCGGTGCTCGGCAACCACGACTGGCATGCCAACCGCCGCGACGAGCTCGTGGCCGCGCTGACCGAGGGCGGGATCCGCGTGCTCGATCGCGACTGGGCGACGTGCGAGGCGGCCGGCGCCGAGGTCGGGATCGTCGGCCTCAAGGGGTTCGTGGGCGGCTTCCCGGGCTCGCACCTCCCGGACTTCGGCGAGCCCTCCCTACGTGCCATCTACCGCGAGACCGGCCGCGAGGTCGAGGCGCTCGACCAGGGCCTGCGCGAGATCGCCCTGTGCCCGACCCGGATCGTGCTCCTGCACTACGCGCCGACCGAGGCGACGATCGTCGGCGAGCCGCCGGGGATCTGGGGCTACCTCGGCACCGACCGCCTGGCGGCGCCGATCGCCGAGCACGAGCCCGACCTGGTCCTCCACGGCCACGCCCACGCGGGCACGTTCGAGGGCTCGATCGGCAACGTCCCGGTCTACAACGTGTCGGTGCCGGTGATCGGCCGCGACTTCTGGCTGTTCGAGCTGGACGTGAGCGCCCGGGCGCACACGCCGATCCACTAGCGCGAGTACATCGACTCGAACAGATCGCCGTAGCGCTCGTAGATCACGTTGCGCTTCACCTTCAGGGTCGGCGTGAGCTCACCCGAGTCGACCGAGAGGTCGTGGTCGAGGATCGCGAACTTCTTGACCTGCTCGACCTGGGCGTAGCCCGAGTTGGCGCGGTCGAGCTCCTTCTGCACCATCGCACGGACCTCGTCTGACTGGGCCAGCTCGCCGAGGTCCTCGGGCAGGCCCTTCTCCTTGGCCCAGGGGAGGATCTCCTCGGGATCGAGCGTGATCAGCGCCACCGGGTAGGGCTTGCGGTCGCCGTACATGACCGCCTGGGAGATGAAGCCGGCCTGCTTGAGGTCGTTCTCGATGTTCGCGGGCGTCAGGTTCTTGCCGCCCGCGGTGATGATGATGTCCTTCTTGCGGCCGGTGATCTTGAGGAACCCGTCCTCGTCGAGCTCGCCCACGTCGCCGGTGTGCAGCCAGCCGTCGATCAGCGTCTCGCGCGTGGCCTCCGGGTTCCGCCAGTACTCCTTGAACACGTTGGGGCCGCGCATCAGGATCTCGCCGTCCTCCTCGGCGATCCGGATCTCGACGCCGGGCATGGCCGGTCCGACCGTCCCGAACTTGAAGTTGTCGGGGCGGTTCACGGTCCCCACCGCCGTCGTCTCGGTCATTCCCCAGCCCTCGAGCACGAGCGCGCCGCAGGCGTAGAAGAACTCGAGGATCTCGGGGGCGATCGGGGCGGCGCCGGTGACCGCCTGGCGCACCTGGCCGCCGAACATCTCGCGCACCCGGCGGAAGATCTTGGCGTCGGCCATGTCGAACTTCCGCTGCATATTGGCGGGGATGTCCTCGCCGTGCTGCCGGCGCCGGCGGACCTCCGCGCCCAGCTTGATCGCCTCGCGGAAGCGCTCCTTCTCCTCCTCGCCGGCCTGCTCCTGCATCTTCATGGCGGCTCCGTAGAGCTTCTCGTAGATCCGCGGAACCGAGGGGATGTAGGTCGGCTTGGTCTCGATGAACTCGCCCAGAATCGCCTTCGTGTCCCGGCCGTAGTACGTGATCGTCGTGCCCTGGTCATACGACGCGAGCTGCGAGGTCAGCGCGAAGGCGTGAGCCAGGGGGAGATACAGGTAGGTGTTCTCGCCCGGCTCGACGAACGCCAGCTCCTCGACCATCTGGCAGACCGACATCGCGTTGGCGTGGGTGAGGACGACGCCCTTGGGCGGGCCCGTGGTGCCCGAGGTGTAGATGATCGTGTAGGCGTCCTCGGGGGTCACGTTCTCCTGGCGCTGGGCGAGCTCGCTGCGGTCGCTCCCGCGCCCGCGCTCGCGCAGCTCGTCGAGCGTCACGTCCCCGCCACCGGGCTCGATGCCGATCACGTGCTCGAGCTCCTCGAGCTCGCCGCGGACCTGCTCGAGCTTCTGGCGCTGGCTTTCGTTCTCGCAGATGGCCGCGCGCGCTCCGGAGTTGCCCGCCACCCACTTGCACTCGTTCGGCGAGTTGGTCGGGTAGATCGGGACGACCACGCCGCCGGCGGCCGAGATCCCGTAGCTGGCGAGCGTCCACTCGAGCCGGGTGTCGGCGAGCAGGCAGACGCGGTCCCCGGGCTCGATGCCCAGGTCGATCAGGCCGAGCGCGACCTCCTCGATCGCCGTCCCCGCCTCTTCGTAGCTCAGCTCGCGCCACTCCTCGCCGTCCTTGTAGCGGGCGGCCACCTGGGACGCGAAGCGCTCAGCCGCCGAGGCGGGAAGCGCGGTCACCGTCGAAGCAATCACGCGGGTATCGGCCATCGTGGTCTCCTCATTCTCCTCATTCGCGCATCGCGCACACTGGCACGGGTGATCATTCCCGAATTGCACTCACGTTACGCGGAAACCCCGGCTCCGAGGGACATTCAACAGAGTGTTCTGATAACTTGAACAGAACGTTATGACAGTATTCAATCCCAGCCCGGGCGGCTGACCGTGCGGGTCCTCCTCACCGGAGCCACCGGCTTGATCGGGCGCGCGGTGGCGGGGGCGCTGCGCGAGCGGGGCGACGAGCTCGTCGCGCTGTCGCGCGACCCCGATCGCGCCCGCCAGGTGCTGGGTTCGGACGTCGAGGCGTACGAGTGGCGCGATCCGAAACGCAGCCCTCCGCCGCGCGCCGCCCTGGAGCGCGCCGACGTCGTCATGCATCTGCTCGGCGAGCCCGTGGCGCAGCGATGGTCTGAGGAGTCAAAGCGGGAGATCCGAGACTCCCGCGTGCTCAGCACGCGGTCGCTTGCCCAAGGTCTCGCCGAGCTTCCAGACGCCGCCGGGCCCTCCGTGCTCATCTCGCAGTCCGCGACGGGCTACTACGGCGCCCGCGGGGCCGAGCCGCTCGACGAGGACGCCCCCGCGGGCGAGGACTTCCTCGCCTCGGTCACGGTCGAGTGGGAGCGGGAGGCCGCCGCCGCTGCGAGCGGGCGCAGGCGCGTGGTGCTGACCCGCACCGGCGTGGTGCTCGCGCAGGGCGGGGGCGCGCTGGCCAAGATGCTTCCGCCGTTCAAGCTGGGCGTCGGCGGTCCGGTGGCCGGCGGGCGCCAGTACGTGCCGTGGATCCATCTGGACGACGTCGCCGGCGCGCTGATCCACTGCGCCACCGACGAGCGAGCGGCCGGTCCGGTCAACCTGACCGCGCCGGCGCCGGCGACCAACGCCGAGCTCTCGCGCGCGCTCGGCCGGGTGCTGCATCGTCCGGCTGTGCTGCCGGTGCCGGCGGCCGCGCTCAAGCTGCTCTACGGCGAGATGGCGAGGATCGTCCTCACCGGCCAGCGCGCCGTGCCCGCGCGGTTGCAGGGCCTCGGCTATCGCGTTCCGACACCCGGAGCTCGAGCCCGCGCTCCGGGACGCGCTCGCCGGCCGCTGATGCCCTCGATCCGGGCTCGCGTCCACCTGAACCACACGCTTCTCAAGACACCCTAAAGACGCTGCAAACCCAGCGCAACTGCCGGGCGACGCCTACAATTCGGGTGGTGAGGTTGGCGCCGGTCCCTGCCGGGCAGGGTCTAAGCGGGCGGCGCGTGCCATGTCGATGACCGCCGCGGGAGGCCGGTTGACCCCTGAGCGAGCTACAGCCAATGAGCTCGAGTCCGCGCTCCGACCGTGAGCGCGGCGACTCCTACGCGGAGGCGTGGGAGGCGGCCGTGCGGGCGCTGCTCGCCTCCTCGCTCGACGCGGTGGTCGTGATCGACGGCGATGGCTGCGTGCTCGAGTGGAGCACGCCGCCGAGCGGACCTTCGGGCGCAGCCGCGACGAGGTGGTGGGCCGAGACCTGGCCGAGTTGATCATCCCGCCTCGGCTGCAAGACGCGCACCGCAACGGCCTGGCGCGGTTCATCCAGACCGGCGTCGGGGCGATCTTCGGCAAGCGCGTGGAGGTCGAGGCGATGCGCGCGGACGGCTCGGTCTTCCCGGCCGAGCTCTCGATCAACTCGCTGGCCAGCCCGGATGCGGTCTCGTTCGTCGGCTACGTCCGCGACATCAGCCACCGCAAGCAATCCGAGCAGCAGCTGGCGCGCAGCGAGCTGCTCTTGAGCGAGGCCGAGCGGGCGGCCGGCTCGGGGAGCTTCGAGGTCGACCTGCGCACGGGCGAGACCGCGTACTCGCTCGGGCTGCACCGGCTGCTTGGCGCGCCCTCCGGGTGTCCGGCTGACTCCCGAGCTGCTGCTCGAGCGCTTCCATGCCGAGGACCGGGCCGACGCCCAGCAGGCGCTGGCCACGGCCGAGCACGACGCACGAGCCGGTGCGGCTTCGAGGCGCGGATCGTGCGCTTCGACGGCGTCGAGCGCACGGTGCATGTCCGGGGCGAGATCCTCCGCGGCGGCGACGGCGAGCCCGTCCGGCTCGTAGGCACGGTGCAGGACGTGAGCGACGAGGTCGACGCCCGCGCGGCAGCGCGAGCTGCTCAGCTACGTCGTCGACTCCTCCGACGACGCGATCCTGACGAAGTCGGCCGACGGGACGATCACGAGCTGGAACCGCGGCGCGGAGCGTCTGTACGGCTACACCGCTGAGGAAGCGATCGGACGCTCGATCAACATCATCGAGCCGCGCCACCGGAAGGGCGAGATGCAGGAGATCCTGCGCAAGGTGTTCTCGGGCGAGTCGATCGTCCGGTTCGAGACCGAGCGCGTGCGCAAGGACGGGAGCCTGCTCACGGTGTCGCTCACGATCTCGCCGGTGCGCGACGCGCAACGGCCGGATCGTCTCCGCCGCCGTGGTGGCCCGGGACATCAGCGACCGCAAGCGCTACGAGGAGCAGCTGCGCCACCTGGCCGATCACGACCAGCTCACCGGCCTGTTCAACCGCCGGCGCTTCGACCAGGAGCTCAAGCGCGAGCTGGCCCGCGCCGGCCGGTACGCCTCGCACGGCGCCGTGCTCAGCATCGACGTCGACAACTTCAAGTCGATCAACGACGCCGCCGGGCACGCCGCCGGCGACTCCGTGCTCACCGAGGTGGCGCACGTGCTCCGCGACGGCGTGCGGCCCACCGACGTGGTGGCGCGGCTGGGCGGGGACGAGTTCGCGGTACTGCTCTCCGCGGTCGAGCCGCGCGAGGCACGCGCGGCCGCCGAGCATCTGCTCGCCGCGATCCACAACCGCCACGTGATGTACGGCGGCAAGACGTTCCGGATGACCGCCAGCGTCGGCGTGGCCGCGTTCGAGTCAGACGACGCCACCGCCGGCGAGGTGCTGGTCAACGCCGACCTGGCGATGTACGCGGCCAAGCGCGGCGGGCGCGATCGCGTCGTCCTGTACACGCCCACCGAGGCCCGCCGTGCCCGCGCGATGGCCAAGCTGACCTGGTCCCAGCGCATCCGCGACGCGCTCGAGCACGACCGCTTCGTGCTCCACATGCAGCCGATCCTCGAGCTGGCCAGCGGCAAGGTCAGCCACGGCGAGCTGCTGCTGCGCATGGAGGGCAGCCGCGGCAAGCTGATCGCGCCCGGCGCGTTCCTGCCTGCCGCCGAGCGCTTCGGGCTGATCCACGCGATCGACCGCTGGGTCGTGCGGCGGGCGATCCAGCTGCTCTCCGATAGCCGCGCCCGACTCGATGCCCGTCGTCGGCGTGAACCTGTCGGGCGAGTCGGTGGTCGGCGACTCGCAGCTCCTGTCGGTGATCGAAGATGAGCTGCGCAACACGTCGGCCGATCCGGCGCGGTTGATCTTCGAGGTCACCGAGACCGCGGCGATCGCCAACATGCCGGAGGCGACGACGTTCGCCGAAGGCCTCACGAGCCTGGGGTGCAGCCTGGCCCTCGACGACTTCGGCACCGGCTTCGGCTCCTTCTACTACCTCAAGCACCTGCCCGTCCACTACCTCAAGCTCGACGGCGAGTTCATCCAGAACCTGCCGCGCAGCCACGTCGACGAGCACATGGTCAAGGCGATCGTGGGCGTGGCGCAGGGCCTGGGGATCAAGACCGTCGCCGAGTCGGTGGCCGACGACGAGACGATCCGCCTGCTCCGCGAGCACGGGGTGGACTATGCCCAGGGCTTTCACGTAGGACGCCCCGGGCCGATCGCGCTCGCGGCATAAACGGCTCCCCAGCGGGCATGGTGAGCTCATGCCCGATGCGATCGCAACCACCACCCGGACGCTGCCAGGCGATGTCGAGATGCCGGTGCTCGGCCTCGGCGTGTGGCAGGTCCCCGACGGTCCCGAGTGTGAGAACGCCGTGCGCTGGGCGCTCGAGCTCGGCTACCGCCACATCGACACAGCGCAGGCCTACCGCAACGAGGCGAGCGTGGGACGCGCGCTGCGCGACAGCGGGGTGCCGCGCGAGGAGGTCTTCATCACCACGAAGTTCTATCCCGAGCACCGCGATCCCGTGGCCGAGCTCGAGAACAGCCTGCGCCGCCTGATGGTCGATCAGGTCGATCTCTACATCATCCACTGGCCGAAGGGCGGACCGACGTGGGCGTGGCCGGGAATGGGGGAGGCGCTCCAGCGCGGCCTGACGCGCGCGATCGGCGTCTCGAACTTCAGCGTCCAGGAGCTCGAGCAGGCGCTGGACGCCGGCCCGGCGCCGCCCGTGGTCGACCAGGTTCAGTTCAGCCCGTTCGAGTACCGGCGCGGGCTGCTCGACTATGCCCGCGAGCACGACGTGACGATCGAGGCCTACAGCCCGCTCGGCACAGGCCGCCACCTCGACCGGCCGGAGGTCCGCCAGGTGGCTGAGCGCCTCGGGCGGACGCCGGCGCAGGTGCTGATTCGCTGGTGCCTGGAGCGCGACACGGTCGTGATCCCGAAGTCGACCCACCGCGAGCGGATCGAGGAGAACGCGCAGGTGTTCGACTTCGCCCTCTCCGAGGAGGACAGGGCGACCCTCGACGGGCTCGACCAGACAGGCGGCACGGATCAGGCCCGCGAGAGCAAGTGGTGGTGACTAGTCGGTGTGCAGCTCGCGCGGGTGGATCGAGCCATCCGTCTGCGCCAGCCGGCGCCCGGGTCGTCCCGTGCGCAGCGCGATGATCTCGGCGAAGATCGAGACCGCTGTCTCGGCCGGCGTGCGGGCGCCGATGTCGAGCCCGCATGGGGCGTTGATTCGGCCCAGGTCCTGCTCGGCAACGCCGGCTTCGCGCAGCCGCTCGACGCGCTCGCGGTGCGTGCGCCGGCTGCCGAGCGCGCCGATGTAGCCGGCGCCGCTGCGCAGCGCCGCGAGCAACGCGGGCTCGTCGAACTTCGGATCGTGGGTGAACACGAGGACGACGTCGCGCGCGCCGAGCTCGCGCTCGGCCATGTGACGGTCGGGCCAATCGACGGCCACGTCGGCTACCTCGGCGAACCGCGCGCTGCGCGCGAATGGTGCGCGCGCGTCGCAGATCGTCACGTGATAGCCCAGCTCGCGGGCGAGCCGGGCCACGGCAGCCGAGAAGTCGATCGCGCCGAAGATGACCATCTGGGGCGAGGAGGCGAAACCCTGGATGTACACCCGCAACTCCGAGCCCATGACCTCGCCGGTCGCGCTGTAGCGCCGCACGGTGGAGATGCCCTGGTCCAGGTAGCCGAGCGCGTCGCGCGCCACCGAGGCCTTCAGCAGCTCGATCCCGCCCAGATCGCCCACCGCGCCGTCCTCGGAGATCGCCAGCTTGGCGCCGGCTCCGGGACCGTCGAGCAGCGTGGCCAGGGCGATCGGCCGCCCGGCGGCCACCGCGTCGCGGACCGCAGCCAGCGGCGCGCGCGCCCCGGCGGCGAGCTCGTGGACGAACAGTCGCACCGTGCCGCCGCACATCAGGCCGACGTCGGCCGCCTCGACCGTCGCTGATCCCGTACTGCACGACCTGGGGCGGCGCCCCGTCGAGCACCTCCCGCGCAAGCTCGACCAGCGCGCCCTCGACGCAGCCGCCCGTCACCGACCCCTCGATCCGCCCGGTCTCATCGACGAGCATCTCGGCCCCGGGATCGAGCGGAGCCGAGCCGACGGTCTCGATCAGCGAGGCGACGACGACCCGGCGTCCCTGCTCGAGCCAGTCGAGCGCGACCTGCTGGCGGGACGTGGACGCGGTCGCGGACATACTCAGTCCAGCATACCCGCGAGCCCCCGGCGTTCAGCGGGGCGCCCGCCGCCGTTCCGGCGCGCGCCCCGGAGGCTGGGTCGGCGGCTCCAGCGCAGGTGGGTCGGGAATCGGCCGCACCACCGGGCGCTCATCGGTGATGGTCACAGTTTCGCCGTGGTGGCCGAACTCGAACGGTCTGCCTTTGATCAACGTGTACGTCGCCCGGCCGTGGACGACCTCGATCTTCAGCCGCCGGTCCTGGTAGTTGATGTTGAACGCAAGGCGGGTCAGCGCGGCGGGAAGCTGGGGCGCGAGGCTCAGACGGCCGCTGTGGTCGCGCAGGCCGCCGAAGCCGACCACTGCGGCGATCCAGCTGCCCGCGAGCGAGGCGATGTGGACGCCGTCGCGCGTGTTGTGCTCGAGATCGTCGAGGTCCATCAGGGCCGCCTCGGTCATGTAGTCGTACGCGAGCTCGAGGTGGCCCACCTCGGCGGCTACGGCGGCCTGGATCCCGGCTGAGAGCGAGGAGTCGCGGACGGTGAGGCGCTCGTAGTAGGCGAAGTCGCGCGCCTTCTCCTCGTCGGTGAAGACGTCGCCGCAGAACAGCAGTGCGAGCACGAGGTCCGCCTGCTTGACCACCTGCTTGCGATACAGGTCGAAGTAGGGGAAGTGCAGCAGCAGCGGGTACTGCTCGGGCCCGGTGCGCTCGAAGTCCCAGACCTCGTGTTCGGTGAAAGCCTCGGCTTGGGGGTGCACGCCGAGCTTCTCGTCATAGGGGACGACCATCGCGTCGGCGGCGTCGCGCCAGCTGGCCGCCTCCTCGTCATCCACGCCGAGCTCGGCCGCGCGCTCGGGCTGTCGGTCGACCGTGTACGCCGCGGCGCGGAGGTTCCGCTGGGCCATCAGGTTCGTGTACACGTTGTTGTCGACGACCGCGCTGTATTCATCCGGACCGGTGACCCCGTCGATGCGAAACCGGCCCGAGGCGTCGTGGTGACCGAGCGAGCGCCACATCCGGGCCGTCTCGACGAGTAGCTCGATGCCCACGTCCCGGTCGAAGTCGTGGTCCTGGGTGGCGTTGTAGTACCGCGTCACCGCGCTGGCGATCGCCGCGTTGATGTGGAACGCCGCCGTGCCGGCCGGCCAGTACGCCGAGCACTCCTCGCCGTTGATCGTCCGCCAGGGGAAGGCGGCGCCGCGCAGACCGAGGGAACGGGCGCGGGCGCGGGCGAGATCCAGGGTGCTGTGGCGCCAGCGCAACGCATCGGAGGTCGCGTGGGGAGCGGTATAGGTGAGCATCGAGAGCACGAACGCCTCCGTGTCCCAGAAGGTGTGCCCGTCGTATCCGGGTCCGGTCAAGCCCTTGGCCGGGATCAGCCGCTGCTCGCCGCGGGCGCCCGCCTGGAGCGCGTGGAACAGCGCGAAGCGCAGGGCCTGCTGAAGCTCGGCGTCGCCATCGATTTCGACGTCGGCGCGCTCCCAGTAACGCTCCAGATAATCCCGCTGTGCCTTTACGAGCCCGTCCCAGCCGGCGTGTTCGGCGCCGGCCAGCGCCGCTGCCACCTGATCTTGGATGGCGGGCACCGAACGCGCCCCGGACCATCCGTAGGCAATGAACTTGACGATCCGAAGCGGGGTGCCGGGCCTCACGTTGGCGGTTACCGTGAGCCGTGCCACGTCCTCGAAGTGCTCGACCGTCGCCTTGGTGTCGGGCGGACCATCGATGACGTGGTCCATGGCGGCACCGACGGTGAGCCTGCTGGCCTTGGTCGTGTGCACGAGCAGGGCCCGGTGACCGTCGCTGCCCGCGAAAGCTGCGTGCAGCGGCGAAGCGAGCGCGGCGGCGGCGCGCGGATCGGCCTCGCCGGTCGGGAGCGACTCGTTGGCCACGAGCTCGGACTGGAGAACCACCGGCGTCTCACCATCGAGGGACTCGACCTCGTACTGGATCGCGACGACGGCGCGCTGGGTGAAGGAGACGAGGCGGGTCGAGGCGATCCGGATGGCGCGCCCGGTGGGTGAGAGCCACTCCGCGGTGCGGCGCAGGACGCCGGCCCGAAGGTCCAGCACGCGCTCGTGCTGGCGCAGCGTGCCATAGCGGAGGTCGAACGGCTCGTCCTCCACGAGCAGGCGGATGATCTTGCCGTTGGTCACGTTGACCACGGTCTGGCCGGACTCGGGGTAGCCGTAGCCCGCCTCGGCGTAGGGCAGCGGGCGCTGCTCGTAGAACCCGCCGAGGTACGTGCCGGGGAGGCCGAACGGCTCACCCTCGTCGAGGTTGGCGCGGAGCCCGATGTGCCCGTTGGCGAGCGCGAACACCGACTCGGTCTGAGCGAGACGGTCGAGGTCGAGCTCGGTCTCGCGCACCGCCCACGGCTCGACCGGGAACGCCGGGTGATCGATCACTGGCGGTCGAGGAGCTCGGCCAGGTCGTCCACGACGACGTCGGCTCCGTGCTCGCGCAGCGCGTCGGCCTGACCGGTGCGGTTGACCCCGACGACGAGGCCGAAGCGCCCTGCATGGCCGGCCTCCACGCCCGCCAGCGCGTCCTCGAACACCACGGCCGCCTTCGCCTCGACGCCGAGCGCGCGCGCCCCGGCGAGGAACGTGTCGGGCGCGGGCTTGCCCTTCAGATGCTCGCGCTCGGCCACGGTCCCGTCGATCACGGTGTCGAACAGGTCGTCGATGCCGGCGGCGCGGAGCACGTCATGGCAGTTGGTGCTGGAGGACACGACAGCTCGCTTGAGCCCCGCGTCGCTTACCGCGTGGACGTAGCGGACCGAGCCCTCGTAGGGCTGGACCCCCTGGTCGTGGATCAGCCGCAGCACGATCTCGTTCTTGCGGTTACCCAATCCGTCGACGGTCTCTTTGTCCGGGGGATCGCCCGGATCGCCCCGGGGCAGGTCGATCCCGCGCGCGGTCAGGAACGACTGCACCCCCTCGTAGCGCGGCTTGCCGTCGACGTACTCGTCGTAGTCGGCCACCGGATCGAAGGGCACGAACTCCTCCCCGCGCTGCTTGGCGCGATCCTGGAGGTAGGCGTCGAACATCTGCTTCCACGCCTTGGCGTGGACCTTGGCGGTCTGGGTCAGGACGCCGTCGAGGTCGAACAGGCAGGCGCTGACACCATCGGGCAATCCGAGCATGGTCGTAGACGCTAATCGATCGCGCGGCGATAGAACGCGCGCACGCCGATCGCCATCAGCACGAGCAGCGCGCCGGCGAGGACGAGGATGCAGATCCACGGGTGTATGTGCGGGATCCTCGGCACGAGCGCGCCGCGCATCGCCTCGCTCACGTAGGTCATCGGGTTGATGGCGGTCACCACCTGGAACCAGCGCAGGCGGGCCAGCGAGGGCCACGGGTACTGGCTGCAGCCGGTGAACAGCAGCGGCGTGAACACGAGCGAGAAGACGATGTTGATCCGGTTGGGGACGACGAGCGTTCCCATCACGAGCCCCAGCCCCGCGCCGAGCATGCTTCCCATCACGAGCGCGAGCACGAGCAGCGGCACGCCGCTCCAGCGCCACGGGATCGAGCCCAGCACGAGGATGCCGACCGGGACCATCACCGACGTGGCGACGATCGCCCGGAGGGTGGCGAACAGGACCTTCTCGGCCGCCACCAGGCCGGTGGCCATCGGGGCGAGCAACCGATCCTCGATCTCCTTGGTCCACCCGAACTCGACCACGAGCGGGAAGGCGAGCGTCTGCATCCCGGTGATCACCGCGGTCAGTGCGAGCAGCCCCGGGAACAGCAGGTGCGCGTAGCCGCCGCGCGTGTAGCCGAGGGCGCCGAGGACCTTGCCGAACACGAACAGCAGGAACAGCGGCTGGAGGATCACCTGGGCCAGGAACACGGGCAGCTCCGACCAGGTGACGAACAGGTCCCGGCGCAGCACCGCGCGGAACGCGCGCCCCTGGCTGCTCGCGACGGCCGGGAGTGCGCTCACCGCAGGGTCCGGCCGGTGAGATGGATGAACACGTCCTCGAGCGTGGGGCGTCCGAGCTCGACGCCGTTCAGGCTGAGCCCGTGCTCGGCGAGGACGGTGGCCGCGGGAGCAACCAGCGCCGGCGCCTCGCCGGCGACGTACAGCCGCACGCGCAGGGCAGCCTGCGCCTGGAGCGGCTCGATCCGCTCGACGTCGGGGAGCGCGCCGAGGGCGGCGATGACGCGCCCGGCGTCGCCGTCGGCCGGCTGGGTGCTCAGCTCGAGCGTCGAGCTGCCGGGGAGCGAGCGGATCAGCGCCTCGGGCTCCTCGAGCGCAAGCACCTTGCCATGGTCGACGATGCCGACCCGGTCGGTCAGCGCCTCCGCCTCGCGCATGTCGTGCGTGGTCAGGATCAGCGTCACGCCCCGGTCGCGCAGCTCGCGCAGGCGATCCCACACGAACAGGCGGGCGGCCGGATCGAGACCCGTGGTCGGCTCGTCCAGGAACAGCACCTGCGGCTGGTGCATGAGCGCCCGCGCGATCATCACGCGCTGGGCCTGCCCGCCCGAGAACAGGTCGGGCTTGGTGTCGCCGCGCTCGCGCAGGCCGAATTGCTCGAGCAGCTCATCGGCGCGGGCCTGCGCGTCGGCGGCGCTGACGCCGTGGTAGGCGGCATGGAAGGTGAGGTTGCGGCGGATCGAGATCGAGCGGTCGAGGTTCGAGCGCTGGGGCACCACGGCCAGGCGCGCCCGGGCCCGGACGGGCTCCCGGACCACGTCCACGCCTCCGACCAGGGCGCGGCCCGCGGTCGGCTTGACGCGGGTGGTGAGCATCCCGACCGTCGTGGTCTTGCCCGCGCCGTTGGGCCCGAGCAGCCCGAACACCTCGCCGGCGGATACCTCGAACGAGATCCCGTCGACCGCGTTCACGGGCGACTTCGGGTAGCGCTTGACCAGCTCGTGCACCGCCACCGCGGGGGGCTGAGGCTCTCGGCTCACTCCGACGAGACTAAGCGGCCTCGCCGGCGGGCGCCGGACGGCGCCGGCGAGGCCGCGCTTCAGCGCCGGCCCGGGTGGGGGGGAGGTCCCAGCCCGGGCCGGCGGGTACAGGCGAAGAGCGCGTCCGGTCCCGCCCGCGCCCGCCGCCTCTCTTGTCCCGAGCTACCTGTCGGTCCCCCCCGGGTCGACCGAGCGCGGCATCAGCCCCCGGGTAGCCGCACTCGCGCTCTGGACGATCTTGCCCCACTTCCCTAGCGGTCTTCCGCACGCGATGGCCTCCCCTGCGCCCACGGCGCGCAGAGGGGCTCCGAGCGGCGCGGTGAAGCCCCGCTCGGCCGGTGTCCGGTGTTCGCTGAGCTTCGACTGCATGGGAGCAGTGTCGCTGCCGAGCGGGGACCTCACAATCACCGCCGTGGTGACACTTTTGCGCCTGCTCGGTGAGCGCGGCCTTACTCTTTGGCAAGCATGTCGGCCTACCTCGAGCTCTGGCGGTCCTCCGGCATCGAGCCCGTGGTCCTCGACGGCGACCGCATGACGGTGGGGACCGAGGACTCCAACCGGGTCTGCCTGGCCGACGACGGCACCGTCTCGCGCCTGCACGCGGTGGTCGAGAACTACGGCTCGGGTTGGGCGGTGCGGGATCTCGGGAGCCGCAATGGGACCTACATCAACGGTCGCCGCGTGCTCGGCGAGCAGGCACTGCATCCGGGCGACGAGCTGCGGATCGGCAAGACGCGGCTGATCTTCCGGGACCAGAGCGCGCCCGTGCGCACGGGCAAGGGCACGCAGGTCCTCGCCGTCGATCCCAGCCCCGAGCTCACCCGGCGCGAGCGCGATGTCCTGCACGCCCTGTGCCGCCCGCTCGCCTCGAACGAGCCGTTCAGCCAGCCCGCGTCGATCCGGACGATCGCCCAGGAGCTCGTGGTCTCAGACGCCGCCGTCAAGCAGCACCTCGCGCGGCTCTACGACAAGTTCGGGCTCGTCGACCGCTCGGAGAACCGCCGGATGCGCCTGGCCAACGAGGCGGTCGCGCGTGGCGTGATCACGCCTGGCGAGCTCAGCCGGAAGTAGAGTTCTCGCTCGTGCCCGATCCCACCGACCTGCTCAAGGCCTGGCAGGACGCCATCCGCGAGGTTGGCGGCGCGGCCGCGTCGGTCGTCTCCGGCCCCGCCGGCAAGGCGGCCGAGCTGCTCGAGCCGATGCAGCGCCAGGCCGAGCAGGTCCAGCGCGTGCTCGAGCGCCAGCTCGAGTTCGAGCGCGACCTGGTCACCCGCGCGATCGCGCCGGCCCGCGCCACGCTCGAAATGGCCGAGCAGGCGACGATCGCCTACCGCGCCCAGGCCACCGCCTTCCGGGCGGCCGCCGCGTCGTTCGGCCAGCTGGCCGAGCTGATGGAGCAGCAGGCGGAGATCGTCGAGCGCGTGGGCGCAGCCGTGCGCGATCCGCTGGCCGCGCTGCGAGCGGCGAACGCCCAGCTGCGCGGCGAGCGCGACGACGACGCCGACACCGACTAGCGAGCCGGGCGAGGGCTCTCGGCGCGGGCGGCGTTCTCCACGATCGCCTCGATGATCTGCGACCACAGCTCCGGGGGCATGTCATGGCCCATGCCTTCGATCACGATCAGCCGCGCATCCGGGATGGCCTGCGCGGTGGCGCGGCCGCCCGAGATGTTCACCAGCGGGTCGGCGTCGCCGTGGATCACGGTCGTCGGCACGCTCAGGCGCCGGAGTCGCTCGGTCCGGTCGGGCGCGGCGATGATCGCCGCCAGCTGCCGCGCGGACCCGGCAGGGTGGATGCCCCGGTCAAAGCAGCGCGCACCCTGCGCGCGCTTGCGATCGGGGTCGGGCGGATAGCGCCGTGACCCGATCATCTGGTAGCCGGCGAGGAAGTCCTCGATGTAGGCCGAGCGCTCGAACTGGGGGCGGCGCAGCAGGCGTGGCCACAGCCGCGGATGGGCGCCGCCAACCCGGCGATTGCCGGTCGTGGACATGATCGACACCAGCGACAAGACGCGGTCCGGTGCGTTCAGCGCGATCAGCTGGGCGATCATGCCCCCCATCGAGACGCCGACGACGTGAGCGGCGGGGACCTCGAGATGGTCGAGAAGACCGACCGCGTCGGCGGCCATGTCGTCCAGCGAGTACGCGGCGGCTCGCTTGTCCCGGAGCACCAGCGCCGTCGTGCTCGGCACGGGTGCCTCGCGCAGGATCGTCGAGCGCCCGATATCGCGGTTGTCGAAGCGGATCACCCAGAAGCCGTGGGCGGCCAGCTGCTCGCAGAAGCGCTCGTCCCAGAGGATCATCTGCGCGCCCAGCCCCATGACGAGCAACATCGGCGGCGCCTCGGGCGAGCCGAACGTCTCGTAGCAGAGCTTCAGCCGGCCGACGCGGGCGAACTGCTCGCTCATCGCTCAGCCCGAGGTGCGATGGCCGAGATCCCGGTGATCTCGCGCCCGACGATCAGTGACTGGATGCTGTCGGTCCCCTCGAAGGTGAAGATCGCCTCCATGTCGGCGTGGTGGCGCGCGACGTGATTCTCGAGCAAGATCCCGTTCCCGCCCAGGATGTCGCGGGCATCGGCCACCACCTGGCGGGCCTTGGCCGCGTGGTTCATCTTGGCCAGCGACGCCATCCCGGGGGTCAGCCGCTCCGAGGAGGCGAGCTGGCTGAGGCGCAGGCACAGCAGCTGCATCGCGGTGATCTCGGCCAGCATCCGGCTGAGCTTGTCCTGGACGAGCTGGTAGGAGGCGATCGGACGGCCGAACTGGATCCGCTCGCGCGCGTACCGGGCAGCGGCTTCGTAGGCGGCCAGCGCGATCCCGAGCGCGCGCCACGCGACCGTGTAGCGCGTGCGGGTGAGGACGCGCGCCACGTCGCCGAACGAGCGGCAGCGCGCGAGCCGGTTCTCGGCCGGCACGCGCACGTCTCGTAGCTCGATCTGGGCCTGCCACACCGCCCGCAGCGAGGTCTTGCCACCCATCACCTCGGCGTCGTAGCCGGGCGCTGCGGACTCGACCACGAACCCGCCGACACCGCCGTCCTCGTCGCGGGCCCACACCAGCGCGACATCGGCGATCGAGCCGTTGCCGATCCAGCGCTTGTGGCCGTTCAGGACGTACTCGTCGCCGTCGCGGCGCGCGCTGGTCTCGAGCAGCACGGCGTCGGAGCCGTGCTCGGGCTCGGTCAGGGCAAACGCGCCGATCTTCTCGAGCCGGGCCATCGCCGGCAGCCAGCGCTCGCGCTGCTCCTCGGAGCCGAGCAGGTAGATGGCCTGCATGGCGAGGTTCGAGTGCACGCCGAAGAACGTGCCCATGCTGCCGTCCGCGCGCGCCCACTCCATGTTGATCAGGCCGGCGGCGATGTCGCTGTAGCCCGGGCAGCCGTACCCGTCGATCGTCCCACCGGCGATGTCGAGCTCCGCGATCTTGGGCACGAGCTCGAACGGGAACTCCGCGCGCTCCCAGTAGCGGTTGATGATCGGGATGACCTCGCGCTCGCAGAAGGCGCGCAGGCGGTCGCGGAGCTCGCGGTCGACCGGATCGAGCAGCTCATCGACCAGGTAGAAGTCGGGCGGGCCGGACTCGCTCACGACCCTGAGAATGCCAGGTACGCTTGGATACCTGTAAGGTACACGAGCCATGGCCTCGCTCGTCGAACGCCACCCGGCACTCGCTCCCCGGCTCGGCGCGGACGACACCGAGCGCGGGCAGCGGGCTCGGCTGCTGGCGGCGATGGCCGGGGTGGTGGCCGACAAGGGCTACGTCGCGGCCACGGTGGCGGACGTGGTCCGCGAGGCCGGCGTCTCCCGCACCACCTTCTACGAGCTATACGCCTCCAAGGAGCAGTGCTTCCTGGACACCTACCGCCACGGCGTCGACGTGCTGATCGAGGCTGTGCGCGCGGCCGTACGCGAGGCCGGGGACTGGCGGGCGCAGCTGCGGGCCGGGGTCCGGGCCTACCTGCGCACGCTCGCGGCCGAGCCGCGCTTCGCCCGCACGTACCTGATCGAGATCCACGCGGCGGGCCCGGCCGCCCTCCAGGTGCGCGGCGACGCGCTGCGGCGGTTCGCCAAGCGCTACGCGGCCGCGGCCCGGGCGGCGAGCCGCACTCCGCCGGATTCCGACGCGCTGCTGATTCTCTGCGCCGGGACCGAGCAGCTATGCGCCGAGCGCGTCCGGGCGCGCAAGCACGCGCGGCTGGGCGAGCTGGAGGACGTTTTCTGCACCTGCGCCGAGGCCGTGCTGCTCGGGGCTCATGCCAAGGAGGACTGACGTGGACCTGACCTTCAACCAAGAGGAAGCCGCCTTCCGCGACGAGCTCCGGGCGTGGCTGGCCGAGAACCCTCCGGGCGCCCCGCCCGAAGAGGAGGGCGGGCGCTTCAAATGGGCGCTCGACTGGCAGCGCCGCCTGCACGAGGGCGGCTGGGCCGGGGTCCACTGGCCGGTCGAGTACGGCGGACGCGGCGCGACGCTGACGCAGAGCGCGATCTTCTTCGAGGAGCTCGGCCGGGCGCGGGCACCGCTGCCCGCCAACACGCTGGGGCTGCTGCTCGGCGGCCCGACGCTGATGGTGTGGGGGACGCCCGAGCAGAAGGAGCGCTTCCTGCCCCCGATCCTGTCGGCCGAGGAGATCTGGTGCCAGGGCTTCTCGGAGCCCGAGGCCGGATCGGACCTCGCGGCGCTCAAGACCCGCGCGGTCAAGCACGGCGACGAGTGGGTCGTGACCGGCCAGAAGGTGTGGACCTCGGCGGCGCAGTACGCCAAGTGGTGCATGCTGGTGGCACGGACCGACACCGACGCGCCCAAGCACAAGGGCCTCACGTACTTCATGCTCGACATGGAGCAGGAGGCGGTCCAGGTGCGGCCGCTCGTGCAGATCACCGGCGACCCGGAGTTCAACGAGCTGTTCCTCGAGGAGGCGCGGATCCCCGACGCCCACGTGATCGGCGGCGAGGGCAACGGCTGGAAGGTCGCGCTGACGACGCTGATGAACGAGCGCGCGGGCCTCGGCTTCAACCTCCAGGTGCGCCTGCGCCAGACGCTCGATGAGCTGATCGATACCGCCGCGCGGGACGGCCGGCTCGAGGATTCGGCGCTGGCGGAGCAGCTCGGGCAGATGCACGCCCGGACCGAAGTCCTGCGCTTCCTCGCCTACCGCGGGCTGACCGCGACCGAGAAGTACGGACAGCCGGGACCGGAGGGGTCGCTGGTCAAGCTGCTGTGGTCTGAGACCAACCAGATGGTGACCCAGCTCGCCCCCGAGGTCGTCGGTCCCGAGGCGCTCACCGCCGGTACCCGCTGGTCCTATGAGCTGCTGCGCTCGCGCGGCAACACGATCGAGGGCGGAACCAGCGAGATCCTCAGGAACATCATCGCCGAGCGCGTCCTCGGCCTGCCCCGCGCCGGACGCTGAAGGAGAGTCAGCCATGCATTTCGACTTCAACGACGATCAACGGGACATCCAGCGCACCGCGCGCGAGATGCTGAGCACCCGCTCCTCATTCGAGCGCGTGCGCGAGGCGGCCGAGGCGGGCCGCTACGACGACGGGCTATGGCGCGAGGTGTGCGAGCTCGGCTGGCCGGGGACGGCGATCGAGGAGGCCTACGGCGGCCAGGGGCTCGGCCTGATCGAGCTGGCGGTGCTGCTCGAGGAGCTCGGGTACGCGGTGGCGCCCACGCCCCACCTGGGCTCGGCGCTGGCCGCGCTCGTGATCCAGTCCGCCGGCAACAACGAACAGCGCGAGCGCTGGCTACCCGGGCTGGCGAGCGGCGAGCGCCGCGGCGCCCTCGGGATGCGTCAGCGACGGCGGCGCCGAGCTCGTGCCCGATGCCGCGGGTGCTGAGGTGATCGTGCTCGCCGACCCGATTGGGGGCCGGGCCACGGTGCAGGAGGGCGGCGCCGAGGACGTCACGGCGATCGACCCGACCCGCCGCTACGGTCGCCTCGCGGCCGGCGACGGCGAGCCGCTCGAGGGCGACGTGTACGACGGCCTGGGCCGAGCGCTGGTCGCGGTCAGCGCCGAGCTTCTCGGGATCTCCCAGCGCGCCCTCGACTTGACGATCGAGTACGTCAAGGAGCGCAAGCAGTTCGGGGTGCCGGTGGGGAGCTTCCAGGCCGTCCAGCACCGGGCGGCCCAGATGCTGCTCGACACCGAAGGTGGCCGGGGCGCGGTCTACTACGCGGCCTGGGCGGCCGCCGGCGCACCCGAGCGCCTGAAGGAGGCTTCGGCGATGGCCAAGGCCTGGACCTCACAGGCGGCGAAGGCGACGACCGCCGCGGCGATCCAGCTCCACGGCGGGATCGGCTTCACGTGGGAGGCCAACCTCCACTGGCTGTTCAAGCGCGCCCAGCTGGACGCCGCGTTCCTCGGCGGCCCGTCGGCCCACTACACCCGGCTGGCCCACCTGGCGGCGCGCCAGCCCACGCCGGCCTGACGGCGCGTCTAGGTCCGCGCCGCGCCCTCGAGCCAGCGATTGAGGGCGTGGCGGCCGGCCGAGGTGAGCTTGCCGTCGGCGGCGATCCAGTCCCGCGCGCGCAGCTCGCGGACCAGCCCGAGCGCGTCGCTTGGCCCCCGCCAGTCGCCGTGGGCCGCGAACGCCTCCGTTCCGGGCTCAACCGTCCAGCGCCCGGACTCGAGCGCCGCCAGGGCCAGCCCCTGCTCCTCGGTCGGCATGTCGAGCGGGTGGGGCGCCGCGCCGCGTAGCGGGTCCTGGGCGGCCGCATGCTCGCTCTCGGCGGGCGGCTTGCGGTGGGGCGGGCTCCAGGGACCCGCGGGCCACGTCTGCGGGATCTTGATGTCCTTGATGTCGTCACCCAGGTTCTCGAACCGCCGGCCCAGCCACGCCGCCGCACTCTCGACCCACTCCTTGGCTCGGTCGGAGTCGACGCCGATCGACTCGGCGAGCTCGTCCACGTCGAGCTCGGACGCCTTGCGCTGAACCGACTCGCCGAGCTCGCGCGCGATCGCGCGGAGGGTGTCTTCCATGTTTCCGTCTTCGTCTTCGAACATGCCACTGATGATGACATGTCCGATACGGTGGCCCTCAGCGGAGCGGGTAGGCAATTTGGAACGTGAATGTGCTGGTGTCACATTGGGCGGGACGAGGCATGGGGGCGCGCGCAGCGGGGTAGGGCGTTGACGTCGCGTCGATCAACTCTCCACCGGGAGGAGCACCATGCCGCAGGCCAAAGCCGATCGTTCCGCCGCCGCGAAGAAGGGCGCAGCGACGCGTGCGCGCAATCAGCAGAAGGCGAAGTCCGAGACGTCGGGCAAGAAGGCCGCCTCCACGCGGCAGGGCAACACGGCGACAGCGGCGGCCGGTCAGGCCAAGCGGGCCGCCGGCGGTGTGATGAGCGGCGCGAAGTCCGCGGCCAGGCAGGCCGGCACGGCGGCCAAGCAGGCGGGCAAGGCGGCGTCGACGCGGGCCCGCGCGTCGAGCGATAGCCGCAAGAAGAAGTAGCCGCCGGCCCGGTTAGCGCGCCCGCGCCATGATCGCGGCGACGACGTCGTTCTTGGCGTCGGCGTACTGCTGCATGTAGCTCCAGTCGCGCTCCACCAGCGCGCGCTTGGTCTGCGCGTACATCGCGCGGTCGGCGGCGTCCGCGCGCAGGTGCTCGCGGAAGCGGACCATCCGCTCGGTTTCAGCGCACTGCGCCGAGAACACGTGCAGGTGGACGGTGGCGTCGGCCGGCCTGAGCATCCGATGCTCGTGCCAGTCGGGCTCGCGGATGCGCAGCGCGAAGCCGCAGGCCTCGAGGGCGGGCACGTATTCCGGCTCGTCGGCCGAGCTCGGCACCTCGAGCACGATGTCGATGATCGGCTTGGCGATCAGGCCCGGGACTGAAGTCGAGCCGACGTGCTCGAGCCGGCGTACGCGGGGTCCGAGCGCGGCCCTGATGCGCGCCGCCTCGCGCTCGTAGCGCTCCGGCCAGGCCGGGTCGTACTCCGCCAGGTGAAGGCGCTGCGAAAGTTGCTCCGGCGCCCCGACGGTGACCTCGGCCATCCGTCGCGCGAATGCCTCGGCGTCGTCCTCGTCAGCCACTCGTGGCGAATTGGTCGCGCTCGGCCAGCGCGAGCTCGTCGGCGTCGTGGTGTGGATCGGCCCCTCGGAGCACGAGCAGGACGAGTATCGCCGACAGCGCGGCGGCGCAGCCACACACAACGTAGCCGAACGAGTAGGCGTGCCCGAGGGCGTGGAAGGCGGTGGGCTTGAGCGGGTTCAGCGCGATCATGTGACCGCCGGGTCCCGGAGCCGTGCTCGGGACGCCGTTGGCCCCGAGCGGACCCGACCGGACGGCGGCGATCGCCTTGACGAGGTTGGGCCGCGCCGCCGCCGGCGCGTGTGCGGCCGAGCCGTAGAACGCGTTCAGCGCGTGCTGGAGGGGCGGGCTCGATGCGACCTTGGCCTGGATCGAGGAGGCCGCCCGGCTGAGGGCGATCGCGCCGATGATCGCCGGGCCGAGGGTGAAGCCGAAGTCGCGCAGCAGGCTCGTGGTGGCGCTGGCCATGCCGGCCAGGTGGATCCGCACGGTGTTGACCGCGACCGCGGTCACCGAGGAGATCGCGCACGCGAAGCCGATGCCGACGAGCGCGAGTGGGGCGATGATCGGCACGACCGAGAGGTGCGAGATCGACAGCGTCGAGGCCCAGAAGTCGCCCGCCGCGATCAGCACGAAGCCGCCTCCGAGCATCCACCGTGGATTGACGGTGTGCAGCATCCGGCTCGTGAGCGGGAGCAGCACGAGCGCGAAGCCCTGGATCAGGACGAAGGCGATCGAGGTCTTCAGCGGGCTGAAGCCCTGGATCGAGGAGAGCCGGATGCTCGAGGAGTACGCCGTTCCGAGGAAGCTGAACATCCCGACCACGGTCACGAACGAGGTGATCGCAAAGGCGCGATTGCTGAACAGGTCCAGGCGCAGGAGCGGCGCGCGCACGCGGCGCTCGACGAGCACGAACAGCCCGAGGAAGATCACGGCGAGGACGAAGCCGATGATCACCTGGGCGCTGCCCCAGCCCGCGGTGGCGGCTTGGATGACGGCGAACAGCAGCGCGAACAGACCGACGGCAATCGTGATCTGGCCCGGCCAGTCGAGCGAGCGGCCCTCCGGCGCGGCGGAGTTGCGCGCGCGCAGGATCGAGACCGCGGCGCTGAGAAGCGCCAGCACCATGACCGCGATGAACGCCCAGCGCCAGCTCGCGTTCGGATCCGAGCCGAACTTGACCTTGGCCAGCGCGCCGCCGAGCACCGGCGAGAGGAACCCGCCGGTTGACAGGGCCGCGGCCCAGATCGAGATCACCCGGCCGCGCTCGCGCGCGTTGTGCGTGCCCGCGGCCACCATCGCCAGCGAGGTTGGGAACAGGGCGGCGGCGCCGATGCCGGCGAGCGCCTGGCCGATCCACAGAACGGTGACCCGGGCTCCTGTCGAGGCGGATGCGCCCGGGGTGAGCACCGAGATGAGCTCGCCGACCGCCAGCACGAGCGCGCCGCCGACCAGCAGGCGCTTACGGCCGAACAGGTCGCCCAGCACGCCGAAGGTGAGCTCGAGCAGCGTCACCGGGACCAGGAACGCGTCGGAGATCCAGGTGAGCTGCGACGCAGTCGTCCCGAGGTCCTGCTGGAAGAGGCCGTTGAGGACGGCCGGAATGGCCAGCGCGACCTGACCGACGCACACCGCGACGGCCGCGGCGATGAGCGTGCCAGTGGTGAGCTCGGCCGCTGTGCTCGGATGCGCGCCGCGCGGGCGAGCGCTCGTCGAAGACATCTGTACCTCCCTCCGTCGCTGTCCCCGTCTTGCCCGTGGCGGTGTGGCGGCAAACGCTTATAGTCAATTCCCGGGGCCGACACGCAAAAGGCCGGCGCCTTCTCGACGCCGGCCTTCGGTCCGCGGATGCGGAGGTGACTACGCGGCGATCGGCTCGCGCTCTGTCAAGGGCGCTCGGTCGATGGCCAGCGAGTGCACGACGCGCTCGGTCTTCAGCTCGTGCGCGATCAGGCCCGTCACGGCCAGCGCGACCAGCGCCAGAGCCGAGGCGAAGCCGAGCCACACGACGACGGTCGGGGCGAACACCAGGCTCGCAACGACGGTCCATGCACCGACCACCAGCGCCACGGCGCCCAGGATCCTCTGGACGAGGCCCGTGCGCAGCGCGACGCTGCCTGCGCTGAGCAGGACGGTAGCGGCGCCGATGCCAAACGTGATCCACGCCACCGTGGCGGGCAAGAAGGCCTGCGTGGCGACGACGAGGAACGCGCCGGCGAGCGCCAGCATCAGGTTGTAGGCGAAGCGAATTCTCATTACTGCCTCCATGTGATCTGTCTCGGGTCCGCTCCTCGGGTGACCTCTCTGGGATCTGATCCGGGGAGCGGGCTCGCCTTACATACTTAGTATACCAATTGATTGCTGACGCTAAAGGTCTTTGACGCTATGCGTCAGCGTGCGAACGCGATAGGTTTGCCGGTGTGAACCCGGCCGCCGCGCCCGATCCCGCCGCCCGCTTCGCCGCAGCCTGGGAGGAGTTCGTGCTGGCCATCCGGCGTGCGCAGGCGCGCGGACAGGATTCCGCCGGGCTCACGCTGGCGCAGTACTACATGCTCGTTCCCCTGAAGAGCGAGGGGACCCTGGCGGTCTCGCGGCTCGCCCGGTACGCCGGCGTCGCGCCGCCCACGGCCACGCGCATGATCGACTCGCTGGAGAGAGTGGGGGCGGTGCAGCGCGAGCGCACCCTCGGCGACCGGCGCACGGTCCTGATCTCGCTAACCCCGACGGGTCGCGCCCTGCTCACCCGCAAGCAGCGCGAGCTCGCCCGCCGGCGGCGCGGCCTCTATAACCGGCTCGAGCCCGACGAGCGGGAGCCGAGCGAGCGGCTGCTCAAGCATCTCGCGGAGCTGATCGGCGAGCTCTGAGCCGTTCCCAGCCGCGCCTCAGGGCGCAGGTCGGGGTGCACCGCGCCGTCGAGGGCCGCCGCGGCGAGCAGCCGCCCGATCAGCGGGGCGTGCTTGAACATGCGATCGCCGGCGAGGAACAGGGCGGCTCCGGCCTCCCACACGGCGAACGCATCGGCGCTCCAGGGCAGCGTCGTGATCCAGCAGTGGCGGGCCTCGAACGGCTCTGGCTCGAGCCCGGGCAGCGCACGCGCGACGTAGTCGCGGTTGCGTTCGGTGGCGGCGGCGAGCGCGTCGGGCTCGGTCAGGCTGCCGTCGCCGGCAACCGCCGCATGGCCGAGCCCGACGGCGTACGCGACGTTGCCGGGGTAGGGGTCGGCGTAGGTCGACTCCTCGGCGAAGGTCCCGCCTGCGTCGAGCAGACAGGCAATGTGCTCCGGCGGCTCGCCGCGGACGCGATAGGAGAGCCGGACCTGGGCGGATTGGCGCACGGGCAGCTCGAGGCCGGCGCTGCGTGCCAGCGCAGCCGTGCCCCGCCCGGCGCATACGACCACCCGACCGTACTCGGCAACGCCGCCACCGGCGCGGAGCTCGACCCCCGACCCGGTCGGACGAACCGAGAGCACCTCGTCGAACACGAGCCGGTCGCGCAGGGCGTCGGTCAACGCCGAGATCGTCGCGCGTGTGCGGATCGCGCCGCCGTCGCCGTCGAGCATCGCCGGCCCGTGCCACCGCGCGAGCAGCGGCAGCCGCTCCCTGAAGCTCGGCGGCCTCGATGGCGCGAGCGTCGATACCGCCGCGCTGCTCTAGCAGCTCGAGCCGCTCCCGCGCGAGGGACCCGATCGAGACGACTCCGTCGCGCGAGAGCAGCTCACGCCCGAAACGCTCTTCCCACTCGCGCCAAACCGCGCGGGCGCGCACGGCTGAGGCAATCAGCCGCGCGTCCTCGTGCGCATGGCGGAAGATCCGCGACTCGCCGCCCGACTGAGCGTTGCCGGGAACTGCGCGCTCGTACACCGCAACCGAGGCTCCTCGCTCGCTGAGCGCGTACGCGGTGGCCAGGCCGGTGATCCCGGCGCCGACCACCGCGATGTCGGCGCGCACTATTCCTGGGAGCCCTCGTCGGAATCGGTTGCGCGTCCCTCCTCGGCCCGCTCGGTCTCCTCGCTGGTCACGCGGTTGGCGTCCGAGTCCTTGGTCGGCGCCGGCTCCTCGTCGCTGCGCTCTGGATCCTTCTCGTTCATCGATGTCTCCGTCCTGCGGGGCTTTCTCTACCACCGCTCTACCCGGCGACCGCGGGAAGAATCGACGCTCATCCGGGGTCCTTGGGCTCACGACTGAGCAACCGAGAAGGGGAGGGAATGATGGCCGGTTTGACAAGTGTGAGGCTTGGGGCGTGTGCCGCCGCCGTCCTCGCGACCGTGGCGCTCACCGCCTGCGGGAGCGCCGGCAGCACCTCGACCGCGAGCCAGGCGGCCGCTCCCGCCGCGGCGTCGTCCTCGTCGAGCGCGTCCGCCCCTGCGGGATCCGGTGCCGGCGTCTCCGTCGCCACCGCCAGCGGGCCCGACGGCACCTACCTGATCGGGCCGTCCGGCCGTGCCCTGTACCTGTGGGTGGCCGACAGCGGCACCCGGTCGAACTGCTCCGGCGCCTGCGCCAAGGCCTGGCCGCCGCTGCTGAGCACCGGCCGCGCCCACCGCCTCGGGCGGTGTGACGGCATCGGAGCTCGGCACGACCGCGCGCGCCGACGGCAGCAAGCAGGTGACCTACAAGGGCCACCCCCTGTACTACTTCATCGCCGACCGCTCGGCCGGGTCGACGAAGGGCCAGGGAAGCGATTCCTTCGGGGCCAAGTGGTGGCTGCTCACGCCCTCGGGCACGGCGATCACGACCGGGGGGTCCGCGAAGCCGGCCGCATCGTCGTCCGGTGGCGGTTCGGCGGGCGGTGGCGGGTCCTCGTCCGCTGGCGGCTCCTCCGGCTGGGGGTAGCGGTTGTCCCTGACCCGGCCGGCGGCCGGCGGCCGTGCTCGTCGCCGGCCGCTCGGCGACCGTCCGGCCGCGCGCGGCCCGAGCCCGCGCGCCCGATCGGCGCCTGGGCGTTCACCGGCGTAGCCGTGGCCTCGTTCGGCGGGCCGCTCGCGCTGGTGGCGCTGATGGCGCCCGGAGCGGTGGCGGGCGCGGGCTCCTCGGCCGGGCTGACGATGCTCGCCGGCGCGCGTTGTGTTCGCGCTGCCGCTCGCGGTCTGGCTGCGCTACGCGCGCCACGTCTCGGGCAGCGGCGGGCTGTTCGGCTTCGTCGAAGCGGCGGCGGGACGGCGGGTCGCCCTCGTCCAGGCGGCAATCTGGACCCTCAGCTACCTGCTCTACGTCGTCTACACGACGATCCAGATCGTCTACGACATGCTGCCCGCCGCCGTGCCGGGCGAGCGCCACTACCAGACGCTGTTGGCGCTGCTGATCCCGGTGGCGCTGGCCGCGGTCATGGTGGCTGGCCGCGGCGCGACGCTGCTCGTGATCGGGGCGATGGCGGCGGGGCAGGTAGCGCTCGCGGGAGTGCTCGACGGGGTTACGATCGCGCAGGTCCCGACGCACGCTGCGAGCTTCGGCCTGGCCGCGCCGGCCGGCGTGGCCGCCAAGGCGAGCGCCCAGACCTCGCTGCTCTACGTCTGCGGCGGACTGCCCCTGTTCCTGGGCGGCGAGCTCGCGCGTCCGGTGCGCACCGTCCGGCGGGGCGTGGCCGGCGCCTACCTGCTGACCGCGGCTCTGGTGGCGGCGGCGGTGGCGCCGCTGGCCTCGGCACCCGGGCTGCTCGAGGCCGCCAACCCCGGCGTGGCGATCGCCCGGGAGTTCTCCGGGTCCGGGCTGGCCGCGGCGGTCGGCATCGGCGTCGCGCTCAGCACCGCCGGGGTGATGCTGTGCGAGTACCTGGCGTTGACCCGGCTCGTGCACGCGATCACCTCCTGGCGCCTGCGCCCGGTGACGATGGCGATCGCCGCGCTGGCGGTGCTGATCGCGCCGTTCAGCCTGATCGACCCGGAGGGCTTCTACAGCGCGCTGCTCGGGCCGTCGCTGGTCGCGCTGTGGGTCAGCCAGTTGATCGTGTTCGCGGTCTACCCGCGGTTCGCCGCCCGGCACGGCCAGCGCCGGCTGGTGGCGTGGCCGCTCGCCGCCGGCGCGAGCGCCTTCGCCGTATACGGCCTCGTGACCGCGGTCCAGTCGGCCACCACCTGAGGCGAGCTCAGACCGGGTCGCGCTCGCGGCCCACCGCGTCTCCGAAGCGGTCGGGCCGGACCCGCTGCTCGGGCTCGAGGTGGATCAGGACCGTCGTCCCAGGGAGCCGTGCCACGATCGCGTCCTGGAGCCGGTGGGAGATCTCGTGCGCCCGCTCGAGGCTCGTCCCGGTCACGAACTGGAGGTGCAGGTCGACCTCGTGGAGGCTGCCCACGTGGCGCGCCCGCAGGTCGTGGAAGCCGACGACCTCCTCGCCCAGGAACGATTCGACGACGTCGCGCAGCTGGTCGAGCTCCTCGCTGGGAAGGGTCTCGTCGGCGAGTCGCCGGCCGGCGCCGAGCAGGATCCGCAGCCCGGTGACGCTGATCGTCGCCGCCACCAGCAGGCCGACGACCGGGTCGAGCCACCTCGCGCCCGTGACCCGCACGAGGATGAGCGCCACCAGCACGCCGAGCGAGACGTAGGCGTCGGTCCGCAGGTCGGCCGCATTGGCCCGTAGCGCCGCGGACTCGGTGGCCTGCCCGGTGCGGCTCAGGTAGGTGGAGACGATCAGGTTGATCACCGCCGCGGCAGCGGCCACGCCTATGGCGATGCCGATCGAGTCGACGTGGCCGCCGTCGATCAGCCGCCGGATCGCCTCGAGCGCGATGAAGCCGGCGCCGAGCAGCAGCAGCAGCGCCTGCGCGCCGGCCGACAGGTCCTCGAGCTTCTGGTGGCCGTAGCGGTGGGTGGCGTCGGCGGGCTCGTCCGCCTTACGCACCGACGCTAACGCGATCGCGGACGCGATCAGGTCCATCAGCGAGTGAACGGCGTCGCTCAGGATCCCCACCGAGCCGGTGAGGACACCGGCTACCACCTTGATCGCGATCAGGCAGGCGTTCGACACGACCGACAGAGCCGCCGCGCGGGTCTTGGCCGGCGAGCGGCCGGCGGGTGGCGATGTCGAGGTGCTCGCCATGGTCTCGTCCTACCCGGCGGACGTTACGCCGCCGGCCCGATCCCGTCGGCCCGCCTTCGCGTGGCCAGCGCGCCCGGCAGGATTTGAACCTGCGACCTTTCGCTCCGGAGGCCACTTCTACGGCGGAGCATGAGTCGGCAAAATCTATGTATTTGCAGCAGGTTTACGCGCGGGCGGGGGCGGCCTGGGAGGGGCGGATCCTTACGGAATCGCGCCGATTTGCGCCGATTAAGGCACCGGCCACCCGTCTAGTGCCTTAACTTCGAGTGCCTCGGGCTCGATCCGAAGGCCCTGCGACTACTCGTCGTCCGATTCATCCGTGAGCAGTTGGTCTCGCCCCTCGCGAGCCTGTGCGACGACATGAACGACTACTGGTAGGTCGTCATCCTGGAACCGGGTGATCAGGTCGGACATGACCGCGATCGCATCGGCTCGGCGGTTTAGCTCGATCAGGAGTGCGGCTTTGGCCGCCAGCGCTCCGGCGAGGTTCTCACGCTGCCAGGGCTCGGTCGCAACCACGTTGCACCGGATGACGTCGTCGAACACCGCGACAGCGTCATCCCCAAACTCGCTGGTCAGCTCTTGATGGGCGCCGACGGCCTCATCGACGCGGCCCAGGTGGTTGAGTGCCGCCACCTTGTTGTTGAGCGCGAGCGCTGCCATCTTGCGGAGTTCAGGCCCTGCATCTCGCACTTGCTCGACGAGCCTGTCGAATATCTCTATGGCTTCCTCGAAGCGCTCCTGCGCGAACAGGGCCTTTCCCGCGCCCCCCAGCGCATCGACGACGACGTTGTGCAGGTCGGGCTCGGTCGCATCGCTAAATCTGGCTATGGCTGCGTCGTAGAGAACGATCGCCTCGTCGTAGTGCCCCCGATGGAGCTGCAGGGATGCCTTGCCTAGCAGAGCCCGGGCTGCCCGCTCGCGGAGGGGCGGCGAGGTCGAGTCGCCGAATCGCGAGAGCAGCTCGTCGTAAGTGGCGAGCGCTTCGTCGCACCGTTTGAGGTCCGCCAGGCTGATCGCCTTGTGATGAAGAGCCCAGGCCGCGAGCCCAAGCGCGTCTGCGTTCTCCGCTCGTGCGGGCCGTGCAAGGAGTTCGTCGTAGACCGCGATCGCCTCCTTGAGTTGACGCAGGCTCTTCGAGCGCGTATCCCTTCTTCGCAAGAGCCGTTGCGACCTGTGCAGGCAGACCAGGAGCGGTCGTGTCACCCCACCGCGCCACGATCCCGTCAAACGTCGCGATCGCATCTTCGGGCCGACCCAAGCTTTTGAGTACGTCGCCTCTCTGGATCATCGCGCTCGCGAGGAGCTCCTGCAGTCCGGGCTCGGTTGCATGCTCGAACCGCTCGACGATGTCGTCGTACGCTGCGACCGCCCCAGGGCGTTGCCCGAGCTTTCCCAAGGCATCAGCTCGTGATGTCAGCGCACCAAGCACGCTGCGTTGCAGGCCCGGATCCGATGCGTCCCCGAACCGCTCGACGAGGTCATCAGACAGTCTTATCTGCTGCACCAGTCTTATCTGCTGCACCGCCTCGCCAGCTTGCCCAAGCCTCCAGGCGCGACGCTCCATACACCACGCGATGTTCCGAGCAAGCTCGACATTGAGCCTCTCGTCATGGCGTGCGATCAGCTGATCGTACATCCGATCCGCCTCTTCGCTTCGCGACATCTCCTTGCGCAGGCCGGCCCTATTCCAAAGCGCCCAGCTCACCCTCAGCCGGATCTCTGGCTCACTGGCCTCGCTGAAGCGCTCGATCAGCTCACCGTAAGCTGCGGCCGCACGCTCGCTCCGGCCAAGCTCCTTCAGCGCGAAAGCCCGGTTGTTGAACGCCCATGCGAGATGCCTGCGCGTCTTCGGATCAGTCGAATCGACGTACTCCGCAATGATTTGGTCGTAGACCTGGATCGCCTCGTTCCTGCGTCCTCGCTTCTCGCGGCTGAGTCCTTGCAGGAGAAGCGCGTACGCAACACGCTGGAGAACGGCAGGATCAGCCCGATCAGCGAACGCCGTTACAACCCGCTCGGATGCCGCGACCACCTCGTCATGGCGACCAGCGTCGAATAACGCCTGAAGCTCATTCAACAGCGCACGAACGGCGGCAAGCGCGTCGTCGCCGCCACCACCGATGTTCGAGCCTCGTCTGATGCCACAGCCCCTTGTATCGGCGCTTCGCGGTATGCGCCTGAGATCAGCGGCCGTCACCGATCGGGCGGCGACGACCACCCGTCGGTCATGTCCGGCTCCGCGAGCGAGTCCCACGCGAAGTTATTCGGCGTGTATGTCTGGATGATCGCCGCGTGCAGGATCCGCGTCGCGTCGGCGGTCAGTCTGGCGATGCGTGGCTGGTGGTCAAGGAGCGTCTGCGTAACCGTAGCCGGCCGGTAGACCAATACCGCCGCGTGCCCCATCCACTCGTCATCCGCGTCGTCTGAACTGTCGAGGCTTACGGGCCGGCCTGGGGGAGGTACATGAACCCCTGGATAGTGCAGCCATCACGGATCTTGCGCAGCTCGTTGTTGCCCATGCCCCACCGACGCAGCTGACGCAACGAGACAATCGGAGCCATCAGCCTGTACTGGTGGGAATACGCGGGTGCCCCGGCGGCTGCGCCGTGATCCCGCACGTGTAGTGGAGCACTACTGCGAGACCCGTGAACGCAGTGACGCTCGCGTGATCCGGATCCGGTCCGCCAGGTCGTTTCCGAGCGCCGGCGGCCTCGAAGCCGGGATCCGCCCATGTCGCGTGGACGAGCGGGATCCCGGCGTATATATCGCCCTGAGTGGTGTGCTCAACAGGCCTATCGGCGTAGTAGGCGCCGGAATCCGGCAGCTTCATCGCCCGGACGGTACGAACCTGGCCGGACAGCCGCTTGAGCTTACGGAAGTCTGGTCTGAGCCCGCTCGGGCTGGCTCAGCTGCGTTGGCGCCTGGTCGAGCTCGCCAAGCTCCACGGGCGGCGTCGGGACGCCGAACATCTCGCGCTCGAGGCGCTCCACGCTGTCCAGCCGCAGCTTGCGGCGACCCGTAGGGGTCCGGTAGCCGTCGAGGAGCCCCTGGTCGATCCAGTTGCGGATGGTGTTCTCATGCACACCGAGGCGTTCGGCCGCGTCGGCGATCGGGATCGTTGCCGGGGCGAGAACTGGCATTGCATGCTGATTATAGCTTCTAGAGTTCATGTGCTCAATATGGACTTTGTAGGTTCTACGGGCGCTCGCGAGCTTGTGTTCAGCGAGGCACGCCGGTCCGCATCCCTCTGATGCAAGTGTGTGGGCGGGGCGTCGGCGGTGCGAAATTCCGGTTGGTCAGCGAGCTGCGCAGGACGGCGGATCCCCGTCAGCGGTCCGGCGTAAGCGCTGCGGTAAGCTGGGCGACGACGACTGGACCAGGCGGATTCCTCGGCGGAAGATCGGCGTCGAGCAGCGTCGCGCGCCGGGCCCATATGGCGGCTACGAGCCATCGGGCGGACTGCTGACGACGACGAACTCCACCTCGTCGGCGAAGTCGTCGAAGCACGGGCGACAGACCCACTCGAAGCCTGACCCGCTTGGTTCGACCGTCGCGTAGCCCCTCGAAGTAGATCGTTTGCCGGACTCGCCGGGAGAGTGAGCTTCGCGCTCAGCGATCCAGGCGAGGATCTCCATAGGGTCAACCGGCATCCGACAAAACCTTGGGCGGTCAGCGTGGTCCGAAAGACGACGGTCGGACTGCGCGCTTGCGACGGCTACACCCTGCATCGGGGAACCCGCGGTGCGGGTCACCGCGAGACTCAAGGTCGGCGCGACGGACTGAAAAGTCTCGGGAACGTTAGATCATGATGACCTCGAACACTGGGTTCCGACGTTCGCGCTCGACTACGCGCTCCTTCAAGTCTGCGTGGTCATTGACGTAGTTCTCCGACGCATCGATAGCGGAGCGGAGGTCCGCGAGGAACTCCTCGACGCGGATGATCCTACGCCCGTCGACGGTCGACCCGGAGATGCACTTCGTGGTCCAGCTGGCCGTCCATCAGAGCGAGTCTTCGTACTACGGAGAGATTGTGGAAGCCCGACCGAACGAAGCCCTGCATAGAGCTGCTTGGGGAAGGTGGTCTACGTGATAGGCGCTCGGGAGATATCTGGTGACGAATTGCTCGTATCGGGCCTGTCACTGCCGCAGGTCAGGCGAGCGAGCGCGTCGATCACAGAAGCCGCAAGGTGCAGAGCGCCGAACGGAAAGACGCGCGCGGTAGCTTCGATGCCATCGACGTACGCGCGTACCGATGCTCGGATCGTCCCGAAGCGACTGTCTCGATGCTTGGGGTCCACGTCATGGAGTGTGGCAACCACTCCGGACCGCTCGACCGGACCTAGGGTGGAACGACCCAAGTGGCGTTACGCTGGCTTCGACACGGCGCCTTCTTGACGGCAAGCCGTCAAGAAGGCAATATTAGGGGTGTGCCTCGGCAAAAGACGACGATCTATTTGGAGCCTGATCTGTTGCGCGCGACTAAGACGCTCGCAGCCAGTTCGGGCCGCCGCGAGTACGAAGTGATCGAGGACGCCCTGCGCGCGTACATGCGCAGCGACGAAGCCGCCGCCGGTCGGCGCGAGCTGCGGCAAATGCTCGATCGCTGGGCAGAGGCCGACGACGCTCTGGACGAGGACGAAGCGCTCGACCTGGCCACCAAGGAAGTACGCGCATACCGTCGCGAGAGGCGCTCGCACAAATAGCGCAAGGTGCGGGTCGTGTTCGACTCGAACGTGCTGATCTCGGCGCGGCGTGCTCCGCTCGAGACTCCAGCACGGTTGCTTCGCGCTTGACCCAGGAAAAGTTCGAGCTCGTACGTCAGCCCGCAACTGCTGAGCGAGCTTGCCGGCGTCCTCGCGCGCGATCGATTTCGCCGGTGGATCACCGACGAAGAGGCGGACGCGTTCGTAGCGACGCTGCGCGCCACGGCGACGCTTATCGAGGATCCGCCGGATGAGGCGGGACTCACCCCCGATCCTGACGACGACTTCTTGGTGGCGCTGGCGCGCGCGGCGAGCGCCGACTACCTCGTGTCAGGCGACCGGGACCTCGCCGACCTGGCCGACCCAGACCCACCGATCCTGACGCCACGTGCCTTCCTTGAGCTGGTGAGCTGACCTCCGCGTGAGGGCACGGAGCCGTGCGTGGGACGATCTCGCTGTCGAGCGCGCCGCCAGTCGCGCAAGCAGCCCGAGCGAGATCGACCAGCCACTCGTCCCGGACGCAGCGCCCCCTCGCCTCGCGCCACCGTCACCCGCGCGCCCCCTCGCCTCGCGCCACCGTCACCCGCGCGCCCCCGCACGCGTCACCGCCGCCTCGCCCGCCCAGACGCTCCGCCCCTGCAGCACCACCCGCCAGCCCGAAGCGCACCACCAGGCAACCCGCCCGCACCCCGCACTCCGCGCCCGCAAATAGCCCTCCCACGCAGTTGCATCAACGATGCGGCGCTGGAATCGCGCCGTGTCAAACCGCCGGGAACTGTGCTTAGCGTTGGATGCAGCGGACAACGCGCTCGACTACGGCGGAACCTCGCTCGACCCAATCAGCTGGAGCTTCCGTCCACCAACGGCACGCCGTATCTGTGGGACGCAAGCGGCGGCCGCTCACCAGCCGATCGATCGCCCGCGCGCGAACATGCGCCGCGGGACGAGCGCGATCGCGGAGCCCGAGCGGCCGGCGTCCGAAGCGAAGTGGCCGCGGCAGTCGTACGTCTGGACACGGCGTCGATCACCGCGCTCGCCGACGTCGTCGCTGCCAGGCCGATCGGCCGCGACCTACGACCGAGCGATCTCATGACGGCCGACGAGGTTGCGCGCGAATACCGGGTCAACCGCGAGTGGGTATACGCCCACAAGCGCGAGCTCGGTGCCGAGTCGCTCGGCTCGGGCCGCAAGCCGCGGTTGCGCTTCCGGCGCGCTCGGGTCGAGGCGTTCCTGGCGAACGACGCGCCGCGTGTGGCTCCAACGACGCCGGCCACACCCGCCGCGCCGCGCACGTCGAGATCACCTCCGCATGAGCCCGTGCCTCTTCTCCGGGCGCGGCGACGTCGGCGGCGCGACTCTGACACACAAAAACCCCGCGCTGGCAGGGCTTTCGAAGAACGCGCCCGGCAGGATTTGAACCTGCGACCTTTCGCTCCGGAGGCGAACGCTCTATCCCCTGAGCTACGGGCGCCTGTGTCGGGTTCCGCTCCGGCGGGGGAACCCCGAGGGAGAGAGCTTACCGTGGATATCGCGATCATCTCTGACACCCACATGCCACGCGGGCGCCGGCGGCTGCCCGAGGACTGCGTGGCGCGGCTGCGGGCGGCCGATCTGATCGTCCACGCGGGCGATCTGATGACGCTTTCGGTACTCGAGGCACTGCGGGAGCTCGGGGAGGTGGTGGCGGTCTACGGCAACGTCGACGACGCCGGGGTGCGGGCGGAGCTCCCGGAGACCGTGGCGTTCGACGCCGGCGGCGCCCGGATCGCGGTGATCCACGACGCCGGTCCGGCCCGGGGTCGGATCGCCCGGCTGCGGGCGCGCTTCCCGGACGCCGACGCGGTGATCTTCGGCCATTCGCACATCCCGCTGCACGAGCGCGACGGGGACGGCTTTCAGATCTTCAATCCGGGCAGCCCGACCGAGCGCCGGCGCTCGCCCAGCTCACACGATGGGCCGCGCGCGCGTGCGCGCGGGCGCGCTGGACTTCTCGCTCCTCGAGCTGCGCGGGTGAAGCCATTTCGGCCCGCTGATAGCGAGCCGAAATGGCTTCAGCCTGGGGCGCGGCTGGCAGACTGACGCGCCGATGGACCTCTCGGTGTTCTTCGGCGGCACCGCCGGCTCGATCCCCACGGCCCGGCGGGGGCTGCCGGCGATCCTGGTCCGGCGGGGCGCCGACCGGATCCTGTTCGACTGCGGCGAGGGCACCCAGCGCCAGCTCGTGAGCTCGGTCGGCCTGACCGAGCTGACCGAGGTGTTCCTGACCCACTTCCATGCCGACCACTGGCTCGGGCTCCCCGGCATGCTGAAGACGTTCGATCTGCGGGCCCGGGAGCGGCCGCTGGCGATCCACGGGCCACCGGGCCTCAAGGAGCTGCTGACGATTGCCCAGCGCGCCGCCGGCCGCGTCCGCTACGAGCTGAACCTGGTCGAGCTCGCACCCGGCGACGTGCTCAGCCGCGAGGGCTACAGCATCGCCCCCGTCCCGGTGGCGCATCGCAGTCCGTGCTTCGGCTACGTCCTCTATGAGGACGAGCGGCCGGGCGTGTTCGACCCGGAGCGGGCGGTCGCGCTCGGGCTCGCACCGGGCCCTGAGTTCGGGCGCCTCCAGCGTGGGGAGACCGTCAACGGCGTCGTGCCCGAGCAGGTGCTGGGACCGGCGCGTCCCGGCCGGAAGATCGTCCTCTCGGGGGACACCCGGCCATGCGAGACGCTGCGCATCGCCGCGCATCGCGCCGATCTCCTGATCCACGAGGCCACGTTCACCGAGGACGAGCACGAGCGGGCGGCCGAGACCGGCCACTCGACCGCCCGGCAGGCGGCGGCACTCGCGCGCGAGGCCGAGGTGACGGCGCTGGCGCTCAACCACTTCTCGACCCGGTACACGGTCGGGCAGCTGCGCGACGAGGCGCGCGCGGTCTTCCCGCGGACGTTGATGCCGCGCGACTTCGACACGATCGAGGTGCCGTTTCCCGACCGCGGCGAGCCCGAGCTCGTACGGTGGCGCGAGCCGATCGCCTCCGAGGCGACGGCCGAGTGAGCCGAGCCTCGATCGAGCTCGTCGAGACCGAGCGGCTGCGCTGCGAGCGGCTCAGCCCCGAGCACATCCCCGAGCTGACGCCGTTCATGCTCGACCCGCGGATCGCGCGCACGATGTGGCCGCACGATGAGGCGCCGACGGCGCAGGACGTGGCCGACGGGATGGCCGTCAGGATCGACCACTGGGAGCGCTTCGGATTCGGGCTGTGGGTGCTGCGCGACCGCGAGACCGGCGAGCTCGCGGGGCGGGGCGGGCTTCAGTACACCTACGCCGCCGGGCTGAACGAGGTCGAGGCGGCGTGGGCGATCGTGCCGGAGCGCTGGGGCCAGGGTCTCGCCACCGAGATGGCGCGCGCCGCGCTCGAGCGTCGCCTTCGGGCCGCTCGATCTGCCCTGGATCGTCGCGCTGACGCTGCCCGAGAACCTCGCCTCTCGGCGCGTGATGGAGAAGACCGGCTTCACCTACGAGCGCGAGATCGTCCACGCCGGCTTGCCGCACGTGCTCTACGAGCGCCGTCCGGACCGCGACTGATGCCATTTTGGGGCGGCAGGCGCCCCCAAATGGATTCACCTGACCGGACCGCCGCCGGCGCTGTTACCCTCATCTGCGTCGGTTCCTTTAACCAAGTCCAGCGAGGCTAGGAAGGAGCGCGTTGATGCCGCCCGTCACGGTCGTGCTCGACCGGGATGACATGCGCCGCACGCTCGTGCGGATCGCCCACGAGATCGTCGAGAAGAACCCGGAGCCGGGGCAGCAGGACGCATCGCGAGGCGCGGCGTATGGACCGATTGCTCTGGTGGGCATCCAACGGCGCGGCGCGATCCTCGCCCAGCGGCTGCACGCGCTGACGAGCGAGCTGCTGGCGAGCGAGGTCCCGCTCGGTTTCGTCGACATCTCCTTCTACCGCGACGACCTGGCGATCCGGCCGAGCGCCCCGATCGTCCACGCCACGCAGCTCGACTTCCCCGTCGAGCGCCGCACGATCGTGATCGTCGACGACGTCCTCTACACCGGGCGGACCGTGCGCGCGGCGATCGGTGAGATCTTCGACTACGGGCGGCCCGCGCGCGTCCAGCTCGCGACACTGATCGACCGCGGCCATCGGGAGCTGCCGATCCGCCCCGACTACGTGGGCAAGAACCTCCCGACCTCCCAGGAGCAGCGGGTCAACGTGTGCGTCGAGGAGGTCGACGGCGAGGACGCGGTCACGATCGGCCCGGCCGCCGAGTCCCGGAGGGCGGCGGCGTGAACCGGCTCCCGCGCCACCTGATCTCGATCGGCGACCTCGACCGGTCCGGGATCGAGCGGATCCTCGACCGCGCCGAATCGTTCGCCGAGGTCGCGGGCCGTGAGATCAAGAAGGTCCCAGCGCTGAGGGGCCGCACGGTCGTGAACCTGTTCTACGAGTCGAGCACCCGGACCAGCAGCTCGTTCGAGCTCGCCGCCAAGCGCCTATCGGCGGACGTGGTGAGCATCCGCTCGGCCGGATCGAGCGTGGACAAGGGCGAGTCGCTCAAGGACACCGTGCAGACGCTGTCGGCCTACGACCCGGCCGCGCTCGTGATCCGCTCGCCGCACGTGGGGGCGGCGCAGCTCGTTGCCGGCTGGATCGACGCCGCGGTGATCAACGCCGGCGACGGCAAGCACGAGCACCCGACCCAGGCGCTGCTCGACGCGTTCACGCTGCGCCGCCGGCTCGGCTCGCTCGACGGCGCCAAGATCTGGATCGTCGGCGACGTCCTGCACTCCCGCGTGGCTCGCTCGAACATCCTCGCCTTCACCCAGATGGGGGCCGAGGTCACGGTGTGCGGCCCGCCGACGCTTATCCCCCGGGAGATCGAGGCGCTGGGATGCAACGCGGAGAGCACCCTCGACAACCTCCACGACGCCGACGTGGTCTATGTCCTGCGCATGCAGCACGAGCGCATGCGCGACGCCTTCGTCCCCTCCCTGCGTGAGTACGCCAACCGCTACCAGATCACCACGGCGCGCCTGAAGCCCGGTCAGCTGCTGATGCATCCGGGGCCGGTCAACCGCGGCGTCGAGATCTCGGGCGAGGCGATCGACTCTCCGCAGGCGCTGATCGGCGCCCAGGTCAAGGCCGGCGTGGCGGTGCGAATGGCCGTCCTCTACGAGCTCCTGGTCGGTGCCCCACAGCTGGCGGCGGTGGCGTGATGGGCCTGTACCGCAAGCGGGCGGCCCCGATCGACCTCCTGATCACCGATGCCTACGCCGTCGACCCCCGGACCGGACTCGACGAGCCCCACGACATCCTGATCCGCGACGGTCACATCGCCGAGCTCGGCTCCCCCGGCTCGCTGCCGGTGCCGCCGAACGGCGACCGGGTGCACGCCGCGGGCAAGCACGCCTTCCCCGGCTTCGTCGACCCCCACGTCCACCTGCGCACCCCCGGGCAGGAGTACAAGGAGGACATCGCGACGGGCACCGCCGCGGCCGCCGCCGGCGGTTTCTGCGCCGTGATCGCGATGCCGAACACCGCGCCCGTGGTCGACGACGCGGCGATCCTGCGCTCGCTCACCGAGGTGGCCTCGCGCGAGGCGAAGGTCCCAGTCGGGTTCCTGGCCGCGATCACCCGCGACCTCCACGGGAGCGAGCTGACCGAGATGGCCGACCTGCGCGACGCCGGCGCGCTCGGCTTCACCGACGACGGCAGGCCGGTCGTCTCGGCGGGCATGCTCCGCAAGGCCCTCCAGTACCAGCGCCTGGCCGGCGGCGTGATCGCGCTGCACGAGGAGGACCCGGAGCTCTCGCGCGACGGGGTCATGCACGAGGGCGCGGTGTCGGCCCGCCTCGGGCTGGCCGGGATCCCATCGCTGTCGGAGTCGACGATGATCGCCCGCGACGGCGCGCTCGCGCTCTACGAAGGCGCCCGCGTCCATTTCCAGCACCTGTCCTCGACCGAGTCGGTGCAGGCGCTCGCGGCCGCGAAGGAGGCCGGCGCCCGCGTCAGCGGCGAGGTCACCCCGCACCACCTGACGCTCACCGACGACATCGTGCGCACGCTCGACAGCCGCTTCAAGATGAACCCGCCGCTGCGCACCGACAAGGACCGCCGCGCGCTCGTCGAAGCGCTGCAGGTCGGGCATCATCGACTGCGTCGCCACCGACCATGCCCCGCACGCGCGCCACGAGAAGGAGGTCCCGTTCGAGCAGGCGCCGATGGGGACCACCGGCCTCGAGACCGCCTTCGCGGCGATCTTCACCGAGCTCGTGGTGACCGGCGAGCTCGAGCTCGAGACGCTGCTTGAGCGGATGACCGCCGGCGCCGCCCTGTATGACCTGCCCACGCCGCGGATCGCGCCGGGCGAGCCCGCGAACATCGCCCTGGTCGACCTGGAGCAGAGCTTCGAGGTCGGCGCGGGCGGCTACGCCAGCCGCTCTGAGAACTGCTGCTTCCACGGCCGGACGCTGTACGGGCGCGTCCTGCTCACGCTCGCCGCCGGAGCCGTCGCGTTCCGGGCGCCGATGCTGGCCGAGGCCCGCGCGCTGACGTGAGCCCCCGGACCGCCTACGTGCTGCTCGAGGACGGCACGCGCTTCGACGGGCTCGCGTGCGGGTCCGATGCCCACGCCGTCGGTGAGATCGTCTTCACCACCGCCATGACCGGCTACCAGGAGGCGATGACCGATCCGAGCTACGCCGGGCAGCTGATCACCTTCACCTATCCCCAGATCGGCAACTACGGCGTCTCGGCGGCGGCGATGGAATCAGACCGGGTCCATGCGCGCGCGGCGATCATGCGCGCCGCGGTCAATCGGGCCGATGCTCCCGGGGCCGAGCGAGCATGGCTCGACTGGCTTGCCGAGAGCGGGATCCCCGCCATCACCGACCTCGACACCCGCGCCCTGGTCCGCCACATCCGCGATGCCGGGGCGATGCGCGGCGGGGTGTTCCCCGGAGCGAGGAGCGAGATCGAGGCCCGCGAGCTGATCGGCGCCGAGCCGCCCATGGCCGGCCGCGACCTGGCCCGCGAGGTCACGCCGCGCGAGCTCACCGTCCTCGAGGGCAGCGGACCGCGGATCGCGATGATCGACACCGGCGTGAAGCGCTCGATCGTGCACAACCTGCGCGCGCGGGGGGCGACGGTCGAGCTCCACCCGTGCACGGTCAAGGCCGCCGATCTGCTCGGGGGCGAAGCCGACGCGGTATTCCTGGCCAACGGGCCGGGCGACCCGGCCGCCCTGGGCTACGTCGTCGACACGGTCCGGCAGATCGTGGGCAAGCTGCCCGTCTACGGGATCTGCCTGGGCCACCAGCTCCTGTGCCGCGCGGTCGGCCTCGAGACCTACAAGCTGCCGTTCGGCCACCACGGAGCCAACCATCCGGTCAAGGACCTGACCACGGGCCGGACCGAGATCACGAGCCAGAACCACGGGTTCGCGGTCCTGGGCCCGAACGGCGCCCGGACGATCGATCGCGACGAGCCGGTGCGCTGGGAGACCGAGTTCGGGGCGGCCGAGCTCACCCACATCAACCTGTACGACCGGACGGTCGAGGGGCTGGCGCTGCGCGACGTCCAGGGTGCCACGGTCCAGTATCACCCGGAGGCGGGGCCGGGTCCGCACGACGCGCTACACCTGTTCGACCGCTTCGTGAGCGAGATCGCGGCCTCGCAGGTGACGGTTTAGATGCCGCGCCGCGAGGACATCCGCAAGATCCTGCTGATCGGCTCCGGGCCGATCGTGATCGGTCAGGCGGCCGAGTTCGACTACTCGGGCACGCAGGCCTGCCGCGTGCTCATGCGCGAGGGCTACGAGGTCGTGCTCGTCAACTCCAACCCGGCCACGATCATGACCGACCCGGAGGTGGCATCGAGGACCTACATCGAGCCGCTGCTCCCGGGCCCGGTGGCGCAGGTGATCGAGCGCGAGAAGCCCGACGCGCTACTGCCCACGCTGGGCGGCCAGACCGCGCTCAACCTGGCCAAGGCGCTCCACGAGGACGGGACGCTCGAGCGCCACGGCGTCGAGCTGATCGGCGCCAACTACGACGCGATCGACCGCGCCGAGGACCGCGACCGCTTCCGCCAGACGATGAACGAGGCGGGGCTCAGAGTCCCCCGCAGCCTGATCGTCCACAGCCTGAGCGAGGCCCGCGCGGCGGCCCAGGAGCTCGGGCTCCCGTTCATCGTCCGCCCGGCGTTCACGCTCGGCGGCACGGGCGGCGGGATCGTCCGCACCGAGGCCGACCTCGAGCGGATCGTCGCCGGCGGCCTCAGCGCCTCCCCGATCAGCCAGGTGCTCCTCGAGGAGTCGGTGCTCGGCTGGGGCGAGTTCGAGCTCGAGGTGATGCGCGATCGCGCCGACAACGTCGTGATCGTCTGCTCGATCGAGAACATCGACCCGATGGGAGTCCACACCGGAGACAGCGTGTGCGTCGCCCCCCAGCAGACGCTCACCGACAAGCAGTACCAGGCGCTGCGCGATCAGGCGATCACGGTGATCCGCGCCGTCGGCGTCGAGACCGGCGGCTCGAACGTCCAGTTCGCGGTCAACCCCCGCACGGACGAGATCGTGGTCATCGAGATGAACCCCCGGGTGTCGCGCTCGAGCGCGCTGGCAAGCAAGGCGACCGGATTCCCGATCGCCAAGATCGCGGCCCGGCTCGCCGTCGGCTACACGCTCCAGGAGATCCCGAACGACATCACCCGGGCCACGCCGGCGAGCTTCGAGCCGGCGATCGACTACTGCGTGGTCAAGTGGCCGCGGTTCGCGTTCGAGAAGTTCCCGGGCGCCGAGCCGGGACTGACCACGCACATGAAGTCGGTGGGGGAGGCGATGGCGATCGGCCGCACGTTCAAGCAGGCGTTCGCCAAGGCGCTGCGCTCGCGCGAGCTCGACACCAAGCCGAGCCCGCCCGCGCAGGAGGATGCGCTGCTGGCGGCGCTCGAGCAGCCTGGATCGGAGCGCTTCGACCACCTTCTCGAAGCCCTGAGGCGGGGCGTCACAATCGAGGAGCTCCACCGCCGCACGTCGATCGATCCGTGGTTCCTGCGCGAGCTGAAGGACCTCGCCGAGGATCCTGAGTCCGCCTTCACCGGTGAGCGCACGTTCAAGTCGGTCGACACGTGCGCCGCCGAATTCGCGGCGCAGACCCCTTACTTCTACTCGGGCTGGGAGCGTCCCGGGCCAAGCGGCCCGAGCCACGAGGTCCGCAAGAACGGCCGGCGCAGCGTGGTCATCCTCGGCTCCGGGCCCAACCGGATCGGCCAGGGGATCGAGTTCGACTACTGCTGCGTGCACGCCGCGGAGACCGTCCGCCGGAGCGGGCGCGACGCCGTGATGGTCAACTGCAACCCGGAGACGGTCTCAACCGACTACGACACCTCGGACCGGCTGTACTTCGAGCCGCTGACCCAGGAGGACGTGCTCGGCGTGTGCGCCGTCGAGGGTCCCGAAGGCGTGATCGTCCAGTTCGGAGGCCAAACGCCGCTCAAGCTCGCCGCCGGCCTGCACGCCGCGGGCATCAACATCCTGGGCACGAGCATCGACGCCATCGACCTGGCCGAGGACCGGTCGCGCTTCGGCGCGCTGCTCGATCGCCTCGGCTACCAGGCGCCGCCGTACGCCACCGCGTGCTCGACCGACGAGGCGATCGAGAGCGCGCGGCGCGTCGGCTTCCCGCTGCTCGTCCGGCCGAGCTACGTCCTCGGCGGCCGGGCGATGGAGATCGTCTACAGCGTCGAGGGCCTGCGGGACTACCTGCTCCGGGCGACCCCCGAGACGGGCAGCACGATCTACCTCGACCGCTTCCTCGAGGACTCGATCGAGGTCGACGTCGATGCCCTGGCCGACGGGGACAGCGTCTGGATCGCCGGGATCATGCAGCACGTCGAGGAGGCCGGGATCCACTCCGGCGACTCGGCCTGCGTGCTCCCTCCCCACACGCTGGGCGAGGAGATGCTCGCGCTACTCAAGGCGCAGACGGAGGGGATCGCCAAGGCGCTCGGGGTCAGGGGGCTGCTGAACGTCCAGTACGCGATCCACGACGACGAGCTCTACGTGATCGAGGCCAACCCGCGGGCGTCGCGCACGGTGCCGTTCGTGTCCAAGGCGATCGGGCTGCCGGTGGCCAAGCTCGCCACACGAGTGCTCCTCGGCGAGCGCATCGACGACCTGGGGCTCCCGGCTGACACGACCAACGGGCACGTCTGCGTCAAGGAGGTCGTGCTCCCATTCGACCGTTTCGCCGGCGCCGACTCGCTGCTCGGCCCCGAGATGCGCTCGACCGGAGAGGTGATGGGCGTCGCGCGCGACTTCCCGACTGCGTTCGCCAAGGCCCAGGCCGCCGCCGGGGCCCGGCTGCCCTCCGAAGGCACGGTGTTCATCACGGTCGCCGACCGGGACAAGCCGGCCGCCACCGGGGTGGCCATGCTCCTGCACGACCTCGGCTTCCGGATCGTCGCCACCCACGGCACGGCCCGCGCGATCCGCAAGATGGGGATCCCGGCAGAGGCGATCAACAAGATCGGCGAGGGCTCACCCCACGTGGTCGATTGGATCGAGCGAGGCGAGGTCGGCCTCGTCGTCAACACGCCGGTGGGGACGGGAGCGCGGGCCGACGGCTACGAGATCCGGGCGAGCGCGATCGCTCACCGGATCCCGTGCATCACCACGATGGCGGGCGCGGTCGCCGCCGCTCGCGCGATCTCGGCTGCCCGCCGAGGGACCCCCGAGGTGATCTCCCTCCAGGAGCTCCACGCTTGATCGCGACCCCGGACCGCACGCAGGCGCCGTTCGGCCGCCGGTCCGCCACGATCACAGCCCGCGAGCAGCACGGCGCCTATGTGGTGCTCCGGTGCCTCGATCCCAGGGGCCCGCGTCCCGACGCCGGCCAGTTCTACATGCTCTCGACGGCCGCTCGCTGGGGCGGGGGAGAGGCCGAGCGACCGTTTCTGCCCCGAGCCTTCAGCGTCCTGCGTGCGCCCGCCGGAAGCGACGAGCTCCACTTCCTGCTCGAGGACGTCGGCCCGGGGACCAGGCGCCTCACCGAGGCCGAGGCCGGCGACGAGCTCCTACTCGTCGGTCCCCTCGGTCGCGGATTCGAGCCCGCCGAGGATGGACGCACCCCGCTGCTCGTCGGCGGGGGCGTCGGCATCGCCCCGCTCGCGATCTGGCAGGACCAGCTCGGTCACCCGCCGGCCAGGACGCTGCTCGGCTTCCGCGACGGGGCCCGCGCCGTCGGCGCCGCGCTCCTGCGCGACGCGCGCACGGCCACCGACGACGGCAGCGCCGGTCAGCACGGTCTCGTCACCGACCTGCTCAGGGAGGAGCTGGATGACCGCGCCGAGAGCGTCACGGTCTACGCGTGCGGGCCGCCCCCAATGCTCGAGGCGGTCCGTCGCCTGTGCGCCGAGCATCTGGTGCCGGCGCAGCTGGCGCTCGAGTCCGGGATGGCCTGCGGGTTCGGGGCCTGCTTTGGGTGCGTGGTGCCCACCCGGCGCGGATTCCTCCGCCTGTGCGTCGACGGTCCGGTGCTCGACGCCGGCGCCTTGGAAGCCATCGAAGGAGACCGCTCGGCTTCGCCGCGCTCCCGGCCTCACATCTCCGCTCCATGAGTCCGGGAGACCGCTTCGATGTTCGTCCAAGTTTCTGCGGCATCGAGCTCGAGCACCCGATCATCAACGCGTCGGGGACGTTCGACGCGCTCGCCGCCCAGCGGGCGTTCGGGGAGGAGCTGATCGAACGCTTCCCGTTCGCCGCCTACGTCACCAAGACCGTGACCGCGGCGCCGCGCCAGGGCAACCCGCCGCCCCGCCTGTGGGAGCTCGGCGCGGGGATGATCAACTCGATCGGGCTGCCCAACAAGGGCCTCGAGCGCCACCTGGCGGAGGACCTGCCCGCGCTCCGCGTCCTGAAGGTGCCGCTGATCGTCAACGTGATGGGCTTCAGCCGCGACCAGGTCGCGGAGCTGGTCACCGCCTACGCCTCCCGCGAGGAGGTGGCAGCGCTCGAGCTCAACGTCTCCTGTCCGAACGTCGAGACTGGGATGCTGATGGGCGCCGACCCGCGCGAGATCAGCGGGCTGCTGCAGCGCGTCCGGCCGATCACCGACAAGCCGCTGATCGTCAAGCTGACTCCGAACGCCACCGACGTCCCGGCCGTCGCGCAGGCCGCGGAGGAGGCCGGGGCGAGCGCGGTCTCGCTGATCAACACCCTGCGCGGCATGGCGCTCGACCCCGCCACCGGCCGGCCCTGGCTGGGGGGGACGACCGGCGGCGTGTCGGGCCCCGCGGTGCGCGCGATCGCCCTCGCCCAGGTGCACTCGGTGGCGCAGGCGATCGAGATCCCGATCGTCGGGATGGGCGGGGTGCAGCGCGGTCAGGATGCGCTCGAGCTGCTCCGCGCCGGTGCTAGGGTGGTCGCGGTCGGAACCGAGAGCTTCAGGGATCCCGCGGCCGGTTCTCGAATCGCCCGGGAGCTCCGCGATGTGTGCGCAAACAACGCGGTTCCCGGAGCCTCCATGATCGCTCTGCGCTCAGCGCGGCCTAGTTGCTAACGGCACAAAAAGCCCCTGCAAATCTCGACCATTCCCGCAACCTTCCTCGACATCGCTCGACCTCAGCTTGAGGTGCAGGCGAATTGGGCGCAAATGCCTTGATCGCCCCGGCGCAAGATGTATAGTCGCCGCCCATGCCGCCGGTGAGTGAATCGCCCCCTAAGTCGATGGCTGCACCGGAACGCTCGTTGGTGCAGCGGATGGAGGCGCTTCAGCGCGCCAACGATGTACGTAGCCGCCGGGCGCAACTGAAGCGCGACCTCAAGGCCGGCCGCCAGCCGATTCATGAGCTGCTTCTGGCGCCGCCCGAATACCTGGAGACCGCGAAGGTGTTCGACCTCCTGCTCGCGGTACCCAAGTACGGGCGCGTGAAGGTCAACAAGATCCTGTCGCAGTGCAGGATCTCGCCGAGCAAGACGATCGGCGGGCTGTCGGAGCGCCAGCGGCGCGAGTTGGTCGCGTTCATGCGGCGGCGCTGACTCCCGGCCGCCGCCTCTCCGCGCAGTGTCGAACGCGAAGGTGTTCGTCATCACCGGGCCGTCCGGCGTGGGCAAGGGGACGCTGATCCGGGGGCTGCGCGAGCGCGTGCCGGAGCTCGCGCTGTCGGTCTCGGCCACGACGCGGGCGCCGCGCCCCGGCGAGGAGCACGGCGTCGACTACCACTTCCTCGGGTCCGCCGAGTTCGAGGCCAGGGTCGCGGACGGTGACTTCGTCGAGCACGCGAGCTACTCCGGGAACCGCTACGGCACGCTGCGCTCCGAGCTCGAGCGCCACCTCGCCGGGGGCGTCCCCGTCGTGCTCGAGATCGAGGTTCAGGGCGCCCGCCAGATCCGCCAGGCGATGCCCGAGGCGATCCAGGTGTTCATCGCCCCGCCGTCAAACGACGCGCTCCGAGCGCGCCTCGTCGGGCGCGGCACCGACGCCCCCGAGCAGGTCGACGCGCGGCTGCGCACCGCGCAGCGGGAGCTCGAGGCCCAGCCGGAGTTCGGGCACGTGATCGTCAACGACCGGCTCGAGCGCGCGACCGACGAGCTCGTAGGGATCGTGCGCTCGTCGCTGGCGTCGAACGCCGCGCACCAGGCCGCTAACCTTGTGCGACCACCTCGAGGTAAGGAACCGACTTGATCTCACCCCGCATCGACAAGCTGCTCGAGCATGTCGACTCTGACTACGCCAGCGTGATCGTGGCCGCCAAGCGCGCGCGCCAGATCAACTCCTACTACCACAACCTGGGCGAGGGGACGTTCGACGAGTTCCCGCCGCCGATGGTCGACACCCGCTCCAAGAACTACCTGACGATCGCCCTGGAGGAAGTGGCCCAGGGCAAGCTCAAGTACCACTACCGGTAGGAGGCCCGGCTCCGTGTCCCGGTTGCTCTTCGGCGTGAGCGGCGGGATCGCGGCCTACAAGGTGCTCGAGGCGACCCGTCTGGCGATCAAGGCGGGCCACTCCGTGCGCGTGATCCAGACCCCGGCGAGCGAGCAGTTCGTCGGGCGGACCTCGTTCGAGGCGATCACCGGCGCTCCTGTGCTCGCCGGCGAATTCGATCCCGACCCGGCACGGGGCGCGTATCCGGGCGAGCCCGTGCCCGAGCGCGCGCCGATCAGCCACCTGGCGCTGGTCGAGCGAGCCGAGGTGTACCTGATCGCGCCGGCCAGCGCCAACACGCTGGCCAAGCTCGCCCACGGCCACGCCGACAACCTCCTGACCGCGGCCGCGCTCGCAGCGGCGTGCCCGGTGGCGGTGGCGCCGGCGATGAACAACCGCATGTACCTGAACGCGGCCACCCAGGCCAACGTCGACCAGCTCCGCGCGCGCGGGGTGACGATCGTCGAGCCGGGCGAGGGCGAGCTCGCCTCCCACGGCGAGCGCGGCATCGGACGCCTCGCCGAGCCACCGCAGCTGCTGGAGGCGTGCGAGGCGCTGCTCACGCCGCAGAGCTGGACGGGGACGCGCGTGCTGGTCACGGCCGGCGGAACCCGCGAGCCGATCGACAGCGTGCGCTACATCGGCAACCGCTCCTCGGGCAAGATGGGCCTGGCGCTGGCGGCGCAAGCGGCGCGCCGCGGGGCGCAGGTCACCCTCATCGCCGTCAACCTGGCGCTGCCGGTGCCCGCCGGCGTGCGCGTGATCTCGGTGCAGACCGCGGCCGAGCTCGAATCGGCGTGCGAGAAGGAATTCGACTGCGCCGACGTCCTCGTGATGGCGGCCGCGGTGGCGGACTTCCGCCCGGCGCAGGCCGCGCAGACCAAGCTGAAGAAGGATCAGGGCGTGCCCGAGCTAGTGCTCGAACCCACAACCGACGTCCTCAGCGCGCTGGCCGCGCGCCGCCGCGAGGACCAGGTCCTGGTGGGGTTCGCCGCCGAGCACGGCGAGGACGCGGTGCGCTACGGGCGAGGGAAGCTCGAGCGCAAGCGACTCGACGCAGTCGTGGTCAACGACGTCTCCCGCCCCGGCATCGGCTTCGACGCCGACGAGAACGAGGTCACGATCGTCACCGCCACCGGTGAGCGCAGGGTGGCCCAGGCGAGCAAGGGCGTGATCGCCCAGGCCGTGCTCGACGAGGTCGAGCAACTGCGGTCCAGAGAGGAGAAGGGTGGAGCCAGAGCGAGCGCCGCTAGCCCCGCAGGGGTCTGAGGTCTACACCGCGCTCGCGCGGCGCCTCGCGGACAACGTCGCGCGGGCCGTGCAGGTGCGCCGGGCCACGCTCGAGCACGTGGTCGTGGCCCTGCTGGCCGAGGGCCACGTGCTGGTCGAGGACAACCCGGGCGTGGGCAAGACCGCTCTGGCGCGCGCCGTCGCCCGCTCGATCGATTGCCAGTTCGCCCGCATCCAGTGCACCTCGGATCTGCTTCCGGCCGACGTGGTCGGGACCAACGTATACGACGAACGTGCCCACCGCTTCGAGTTCCGGCCGGGACCCGTGTTCGCCAACGTCGTCCTCGTCGACGAGATCAACCGCGCCTCGCCCAAGACCCAGTCGGGCCTGCTCGAGTGCATGCAGGAGCGCTCGGTCACCGTCGACATCCACACGCACGAGCTCGCGCGGCCGTTCCTCGTGCTCGCCACCCAGAACCCGATCGAGTACGAGGGCACCTACCCGCTGCCTGAGGCCCAGGTCGACCGGTTCATGGTCAGGATCTCGCTCGGCTATCCGACGCCGAGCGCGGAGGCGAGCATGCTCGCCGACCACGAAGCCGGCGACCGCGTGCTCTCGCTCGCGCCCGTCGCCACCGCGGCGGAGATCCTGGACGCGCAGGCGGCGGCGACCGCGGTGCACGCCTCGAGCGCGCTGCGCGACTACGTCGTGCGCGTCCTGTGGCGCGCCCGCGAGGATCCCCGGGTCGAGCTGGGGCCGAGCCCCCGCGCCGGGTTGATGCTGCTCAAGGCGGCCAAGGCCCACGCGATGATGCACGGCCGCGACCATGCGCTGCCCGACGACGTGCAGGCGCTGGCCGAGCCCGTCCTCGCGCATCGGCTGGTGCTCGCGCCCGAGTCACAGCGCGGTGCGGCCGGCGACGTCATCGCCGACGCGATCCGCTCCGTCCGGGCGCTTTGATGCTCGCCTCCGGCGGAGCCGAGCGGGCCGCCGGCGTGACGCTGGCCGGGGCCGCCCTGATCCTGATCGGGTTCCTGTTCGACACCGCGCCGCTGTTCGTCCCGGGCGTGGCATTCGCCGGGCTCGGCATCCTGACCCCGCTCTGGGTCGCACTGGCGGCCCGCGGAGCGCGCGCTGAGCGCCGGCTCCAGACCGACCGGGTGACCGAAGGCCAGCGGTTCGAGTTGACCATCGAAGTGCGGCGCGGCCCGCTCGGCCTGCCCGGTGGGGAGGTGTTCGATCCCGTGACGCGCAGCGCGGTGCGGGTCGGTGACGCGCTGTCGGTGCGCTCGGGCAGCCGGCGCGCGAGCGTCACGATCGTGGCCAGCTTCCCCCGGCGCGGGCGCAAGCTGCTCGGCCCGCCGTCGGTGGTCAGCCGCGACGCGCTCGGGCTCACCGAGGTCGTGGCCCCGGGCGAGAGCACCGCCGATGAGCTGCTCGTGCTCCCGCGGGTGGAGCCGCTGCACTGGATCGGGCGAAACCTGGGCGCCTACTCGCACGCTTCGGCGGGGCGCGCCAGCGCCGAGCCGCTCGCCGCGGCGGAGCTCGACGGCCTGCGTCCCTACCGCGTCGGAACTCCCGCCTCGCGCATCCACTGGCCGGCGGTGGCGCGGGGCGCGGGCCTGCTCGAGCGGCGGATGCGCGCCGATGCGAGCACGCGACCCCTGGTCGTGCTCGACGCACGCTGCGCCGCGCCCGCGTGCCAGGAGCTCGACGCCGCGGTCCGCGCCGCCGGATCGATCGTGCTCGAGCTCGCGCGCCGCGGCGGCTGCGGGCTGCTGATGCCCGGCGAGCGCCGGCCGATCGAGATCGACGGCGGCCTGGGCCGCTGGCCGGGCGCCCACACCCGCCTCGCGCTGCTCGAGGGCGGCCCCGACCACCAGCCCCCGATCCTGGCCCCGGGGGCGCGCACCGGGCGGGTGTTCTACGTCGCCCCGGAGCCTCCGCGCCGCCTGCCGCAGGCGCTCGCGGGTCCGGCCACATGCCCGCGGTGCTCGTCCTGCCGGCGACGGCGCAGATGCGCACCCGCGGCGTCGCGGTATTCGAGGTGGCCGGGTGCATCGGCTACGTGTCCGGTTTGCCGCGCCGGGCGCGGCCTCGCGAGGCGGAGCCCGTCGCATGAGCTCCGGCGCCCTCGCCTTGGACGGCCGCTCCGCGCGCGAGGCCCGCCGCGATCCCGTCGCGCGCCCCCGCGTGCGCGTGATCACGTTCGCCGCGCTCGGCCTGTACGGGGTGCTCCGCTGGGCCACGCTGTTCGACCCCGTGCCGACGTGGCGCCTGCTCGGGCTGCTCGGACTCGCGCTGCTCCTGGTCGTGGCCGGCCCCCGGCTGGCCGCGCGCCACTGGGGGCTCGCGCTCGCCGCCGGCGTCGTGGCGCTGCTCGCGATCTTCCCGATCTGCGGGGTGCCGCTGTCGTGGATGCGCCACGTCCGGATCGCGCTGATCGCCGACGGCGTCGGCCAGGGGCTGTCCTCGCTCCCGGCCGTGCTCCTGCCCTATAACGGCGTCAACGTGTGGACGCACGTGGTGATCCTGCTCGGCGCCGGCGTGCTGCTGCTGGACGCCGCGGCCTCGCTCGCCTTCGCCGGCCCGGTGCTCAGCGACATCAGGCGCGCCGGCGCGGCGCTCCCGCTGATCGCGCTCGCGGTGGTGCCCTCCACGCTGCTCCATCCCGAGTACCCCTACCTCCAGGGACTGCTCCTGTTCGGGCTGATCGCAGCGTTCATGTGGGGCGAGCGCATTCCGCGCACCGACCGCGCCGCGGTGATCGGCTTGTGCGCGCTGGCCGGCGCCGGAGCGCTGATCCTGGCGCCCGACCTCGACCAGCACCACGCCTGGGTCAACTACGAGGCGCTCGCCGGAGGCCTCGCTCCCTCGAGCGTGGACACGTTCGACTGGTCGCAGAACTATGGCCCGATCGTGTGGCCCCGACGAGGCCGGGCCGTGATGGACGTGGTCGGGAAGCGAGCCGACTACTGGAAGGCCGAGAACCTCGACGTGTTCGACGGGAGGGAGTGGACCACCGGATCGGTCGCGTCCGCCGGGCCCTTTGAGGACGTGAGCAACGCGACCCGCGCCGCGTGGACGCAGACGCTCGAGGTCACGATACGCACGATGAAGATCGGGACGGTGCTGGCCGCGGGCACCGCCGAGAGCCGCAGGACGTTGCGGGGCCCGGTGTTCCCAGGCGCCAGCCCGGGGACGTGGATAGCCTCGAACCCGCTGGCACCGGGCGCCAGCTATCGCGTCACCGTCTATGACCCGCAGCCCGCGGCAGCGCAGCTCGCGCGCGCGGGAGACGCGTACCCCACGCAGCTCGCCGGTTACCGGATGATCGAGCTGCCGTCCTCGAACGGCTTCGGGCCGCCGATCGGCGTCCGCTTCCCGCCTTTCCACTCGGGCGGGCCGGTGGCGCCGAGCCACTTCCGGAGCGACGGCGACGGTGCCACCGCGGTTCGCCAGTCGCCGTACGCGCGGGCGTACGTCACTCGCGCAGCGGCTGGCCGCGGGAGCGGCCACTCCGTACGCGTTCGTGCGGAGCGTCGAGGGCTACCTCGCCCGGGGCTACACCTACAACGAGACGCCGCCGCGCAGCGACTATCCGCTGGCCACGTTCCTGCTGCAGTCCAAGATCGGCTACTGCCAGCAGTTCGCCGGGGCGATGGCGCTGCTGCTGCGCATGGGCGGCGTGCCCGCCCGCGTGGCCACCGGGTTCACCGCGGGCACCTATGACCCCTCGACGCACGAGTGGGTGGTCAGTGACGTCGACGCGCATGCGTGGGTCGAGGCCTGGTTCCCGCACTATGGCTGGATCCGCTTCGACCCCACTCCCGGCGCCGATCCGGCGCTCGGGGGCAGGGTGCCGATCGCGCCGAGCACCGACTTCGGGACCGCCTCGCCGCTTCCCCATGGCCTTGGCCTCCCATCCCGGCTCCCCGGACCGGTCGCCAAGCGCGCCGCCCACGGCTCGGGAGGACCACCGCCGCTGCTGCTCGCCGGGCTCCTCGCCGCCGCGCTGGTCGCGTCCGCCCTGCTCATCGGCGTGTTCCGCGCGGGACGCGCTCGCGAGCCCGAGCAGTTGGTCGCCGAGCTCGAGCGGGCTATGGCACGCACCGGACAGCCGGTCGCCACCGGGATGACGCTGGCCGTGCTCGAGCGGCGGGTCCGGGGCCGGCCCGAGGCCGAGCAGTACATCCGCGCGATCCGCCTGACTCGGTTCGGGAGCGCCGGCGCGCCACCGACGCTGCACCAGCGTCGCGCTCTGCGAGCCGAGCTGCGCGCGGGGCTCGGCATCACCGGCGCGCTGCGCGCGCTGTGGGCGCTGCCCCCGCGATGGCACGCGCCGAAGGCGCTTTGGGGGACCCCGCGCGGGGCCTAAACTCCGTCCGATGGACGATGTGTATGACCTGTTCCGGCGCGGCACGGAGCTGCTCGAGGCCGGGCACAACCACCAGGCGACGATCCCGCTCTCGCGCGCCCGCGATCTTGCCCCCGACAAGACCTCGATCCGCGAGGCGCTCGGGCGCGCCCTGTTTCGCTCGCAGCGCTACGAGCAGGCGGCGGCCGAGTTCGAGGCCGTGATCGACCGGGCACCCACCAACGACTTCGCGCTGTTCTGCCTCGGCCGCTCGCTCCAGATGCTCGGCCGCCACGCGGAGGCGCGCAAGCCGCTGGCGCTTGCGGCGTGCCTGCAGCCGGGCCGGCGCGACTACCGGATCTACCGCGACCGGGCGCGCGGCGCGGGCAGAATCGGACGCCTGAAAGCCGGAGCGGCCAAGCAGCCGCGGTGCTACATTGAGGAGCACGCGCCGGGCGCTTCCCGGTGTAGTACCCGGAAGTGGGCGCTGCCCGCTTTTTTTTTGAGATTTGCCGGTGGCTTGATATTTGGAGGAGAAAGTGAGCGCACTCCAGACTGAGATCGAGGCTCGGCTCGCGCGCTGCGAGCCCGAGGTGGAGGTGCTGCTTGCCGAGGTGCTCGCCGGATCCACGCTGCGCCTGTTCATCGACCACCCGGACGGCGTCACCCTGGATGTGTGCGAGCGTGTCTCCGGGCACCTGAACGACTACCGCGAGCACTACGCGCTCGAGGTCTCCTCACCCGGCCAGGACCGTCCATTGACCAAGCCGCAGCACTTCAGCCGATTCCTCGGGCGCCGCGCGCGCGTGCGCCTGCGAGAAGAGAGAGACGGACACAAGAGCGTGACCGGGGAGCTGGTCGGAGCCTCCGATCAGGACGTCACGATCGCAGCCGGCGGGGGGATCCTCACGATCCCGTATGAAGAGATCGCCCGCTCCAACCTCGTCCCCGGAGTCTGACCATGTCGAGAGAGATCGTCGAAGCCGTCCGCGGCCTCGCCGCCGAGAAGAACATCTCCAGCGAGAAGCTGATGGAGGCGCTCGAGGATGCGCTCCTGTCCGCCTACAAGAAGACGCCGGGCTCAGCGCCCTACGCCAAGGTGGAGATGGACCGCGACAGCGGCGACTTCAAGGTGTGGGAGCTGAAGATCCCGCCCGAGCTCGAGGAGCAGCTGCTCGTCGAGGCGACGACCGACCAGCAGCCGACAGTCGATCCCGAGACGGGGGAGATGCGCGAGCCGCCGGAGCCCGAGATCGACCTCGAGAAGCTCAAGGAGTACGAGGACCAGATCGAGACCGAGGACGTCACACCGCACGACTTCGGCCGGATCGCCGCCCAGACGGCCAAGCAGGTGATCCTCCAGCGGATCCGCGAGGCCGAGCGGGACATGATGTACGAGGAGTACCGCGACCGCGTGGGCGAGCTGATCACCGGCATCGTCCAGCAGTCCGACTCGCGCTACACGCTCGTCCAGCTGCGCGAGCGAGTCGAGGCGCTGCTGCCCAAGTCAGAGCAGGTGGAGGGTGAGCGCTACGACCACTCGCAGCGGATCAAGGCCGTGATCAAGGACGTCTCGAATTCGACCAAGGGACCGAGCATCATCGTCTCCCGGCGCGACCCGGAACTGATCAAGTCGCTGTTCGAGCTCGAGGTGCCCGAGATCGCCGACGGCCTGGTGGAGATCACCGGCGTGGCGCGCGAGCCCGGGTACCGCTCGAAGATCGCGGTGGTCTCACACGTCGACGGCGTCGACCCGGTCGGCGCGTGCGTCGGCCCGCGCGGCTCGCGCGTGCGCATGGTCGTCTCCGAGCTGCGTGGCGAGAAGATCGACATCATCCCCTACAACGACGAGCCGGCCAGGTTCGTGGCCAAGGCTCTGTCTCCCGCGCGCGTGCGCGAGGTCCTGGTCGACGACGCCGGCAAGCAGGCCACCGTGATCGTCCCCGACGACCAGCTCTCGCTGGCCATCGGCCGCGAGGGCCAGAACGCCCGCTTGGCCGCCCGCCTCACGGGCTGGCGCATCGACATCCGCTCGGAGACGGAGTTCGCGGCCGAGGAGGCCGAGCACGCCTACGAGCAGGAGGACACGGGCGGCCGCTGCGCGGCGATCCTGTCCAACGGCCGGCGTTGCCCGAACGCGGCCCTCCCCGGCTCGCGCTACTGCGGGATCGAGGGCCACCAGGCACTCGCGAGCATCGACTCCGACCGCGTCGAGGACCTGGCCGGCGGTGCCGCAGCGGCCGATGGCGCGGGCGCGTAGGAGAACCTACACTCACTCTGAGATGAACAAGCGCGTGCACGAGATCGCGAAGGAACGTGGCCTGCCGGCCAAGCAGGTCCTCGCGCGCCTACAGGCCGCCGGCATCGACGTCAAGGCGTCCTCCTCGTCGGTGGACGAGGCGGTGGCGAACCGGGTGTTCGGCAACGGCGGCGCCGGCGCAGGCACGAGCAGCGCGGGCAGCACCGCCGCATCGCCATCGCCTGCGCCGACTCCCTCGCCCCGGCCGCTCCCCGCCGGCACGCGCCGGGTCAAGATCTCAGACGACGACGGGCCCTCGCGACGCTCGTCCTCCGGCCGCTCCTCGGTCGCTCGGTCCTCGGCGTCCGCGCCGCCACCGCGTCCCACCGTGGCGCCGACTCCGGCGCGCCCGGTCGAGGTCCCCCAGGATCCGCGGCGCGGCCAGGAGATGAGCCGCGGCGCCCCCCGCCGCCCCCCGGCCCAAGCCCCGTCAGCGCGCGCGGCGCGCCCCCAGGCGGCGCCGGCGCCGCCCGCCCGCCCGCAGCAGGAGGCCCCCGCCCCAAGCCAGCCTCAGCGTCCCGCCGGCGAGCCGCGCCGCGCCCAGCCCGCCCAGGCCCCCGCGAGCCGGGTCCAGACGACGGCGGCCGCCTCAGCCGCGGCCCCGGTCGATCCGCGCCGCGCCCAGCAGGGCGCCCGGCCCGCCCCACGGCGCAGCGAACCGACCCCGGCCGCGCCCGCCGACGCAGCCCCCGCCCCTGAGGGCGCCGCTGCCGAGAGCGGCACCCACAAGCGGCCGACCCGGGACAGCCTCCAGGGCGAGCGCGCCCCCGGGAGCGCCGGCGGACGGCGCCGCGTTGTCATCGACTCCCAGGCTTCGCGCCGCGCGCCCGGCGGCGGCGGGCCACCCCAGCAGAACCAGCCCCCCCGCCGGCAGCGCCGCGGACGGCGCCGGCGCGGGGTCTACGACGAGGAAGCCGAGTCGCGTCCCTCGCGCTCGGCACTCGCCGAGCCCGACGCGACCCGGATCAACTCGGGCTCCACGGTCAAGGACGTAGCCGAGTACCTCGGCGTGGCCGTCCCCGAGGTGATGAAGAAGCTGATGGCGCTCGGGGAGCTCAAGACCCTGACCCAGACCCTGTCGGACGCGACGATCGAGGTCCTGGCATCCGAGCTCGGCAAGGACGTCGAGATCGTCCACTCCGACGAGGAGCTCGAGGAGAAGCCGGCCTTCGACGACGCCGAGACGGACCTGGTCGAGCGCCCGCCCGTGGTGACGATCATGGGCCACGTCGACCACGGCAAGACCTCGCTGCTCGACGCGATCCGCTCGACCGAGGTGGCCGCAGGCGAGGCCGGCGGCATCACCCAGCACATCGGCGCCTACCAGGTCCACCAGGACGGCAAGACGATCACGTTCCTCGATACCCCCGGCCACGAGGCGTTCACCGCGATGCGGGCGCGCGGCGCCAAGGTCACCGACATCGCGGTGATCGTGGTCGCCGCTGACGACGGCGTCAAGCCGCAGACCCAGGAGGCGGTCGACCACGCCAAGGAGGCCGAGGTGCCGATGCTGGTGGCGGTCAACAAGGTCGACAAGGAGGGCGCGCAGCCCGACCGCGTCCGTGCCGAGATGGCGCAGCTTGGGCTCCAGCCGGTGCAGTGGGGTGGCGAGACCGAGTTCGTCAACGTGTCCGCCAAGACCCACGAGGGCCTCCAGGACCTGCTCGAGACGATCCTCGTCATGGCCGAGGTCGAGGAGCTGCGCTCGAACCCGAGCGCCCCCGCCTCCGGAACCGTGATCGAGTCGAAGCTCGACCCCGGCCGCGGACCCGTGGTGACGATCCTGATCGGCCGCGGCACGCTCGAAGTAGGCGACTCGCTCGTCGCCGGCGCCCATTGGGGCCGCGTGCGCGCGATGAACGACTTCACCGGCAAGCGCGTCGGGAGCGCGTCGCCGGGCGAGCCGGTCGAGGTGCTCGGCTTCGACGGTGTCCCCGAGGCGGGCGAGACCGTGCGCGCCGTGGAGAACGAGCGCCGCGCCCGCCAGCTGGCCAACGAGCGGGCCACCCGCCTGAAGGCAGAGTCGCTGGCCCGCCGCTCGGGTAAGCGCATCTCACTCGAGGACATCTTCAAGAGCGGCCTCCAAGAGCTGGGCCTGGTGCTCAAGGCCGACGTCGCCGGTTCGCTCGAGGCGATCGAGGACGAGATCGCCAAGCTGCCCCAGGATGAGGTGTCGGTGAACGTGATCCGCCGCGCCGTGGGTGCGGTGACGGAGTCCGACGTGATGCTCGCCGCCGCTTCTGACGCGGTCATCCTCGCGTTCAACGTCCGTCCGGTCGGCGACGCCCGCGCTGCGGCCGAGCGCGAGGGCGTCGAGATCCGCCACTACTCGGTGATCTACCGTGCGATCGAGGAGCTCCGCGACGCGATGCAAGGCATGCTCGCGCCCGAGGAGGTAGAGGACATAGTGGGCTCGGCCGAGGTGCGCCAGACGTTCCGCGCCTCCCGCGTGGGCACGATCGCCGGCTCGCATGTTCTCGACGGGATCATCCGGCGGGGCTCGAAGGTCCGCCTGATCCGCGACGGCACCGTGATCTGGGACGGCGAGATCGCCAGCCTGCGCCGCTTCAACGAGGACGCGCGCGAGGTCGCGACCGGCTACGACTGCGGGATCGTGCTCCGCGACTATGCCGACATCAAGGAAGGCGACGTGATCGAGGCGTACGCGACGCGACAGGTCGAGCGCGAGCTCGTCTGAGTACTCGGCGGGTGTGGTGTCCGCCACCGGCTTCGTCGCCGTCCTCGTGATCGACCTGCACTTCCCCGAGGCTGGGAGCCTCAAGTCCAAGCGCAAGGAGCTCTCCTCGATCAAGGCGCAGCTCCACGGCCGTCTCGGTGCCGCGGTGGCCGAGGTCGGCTACCAGGATCTGTGGCAGCGCGCACGGCTCACCGCAGCGCTCACCGGTGGCTCGCTGGGCACGCTCCAGGCTGCGACCGACAACGTCGAGCGCTGGCTCGAGGCGCGCTGCCCCGAGGGCGTGCGGGTGGAGCGGATCGTCGCGTCGGTCGAGGACCTGTCACCATGAAACTTCTTCACAATCCGGCGCAGTGGGTAGCATGAGCAGCGGCCGGATGCGACGAGTCGACGAGGCGGTGCGCGCCGTCCTCAGCGACGCGATCGCAAAGGATCTGCAGGATCCCCGCGTCGGATTCGTGACCGTGACCGCCGTCAAGACCAGCTCGGATCTTCGCCATGCCCGCGTGTACGTGAGCATCCTCGGCGACGAGCCCGCGCGCGAGGCCGGCCTCACCGGCCTGCGCTCCGCCACCGGGTTCCTCCAGAGCCGGGTGGGCTCGGAGCTCACGCTCAAGCACACGCCCGCGCTCACGTTCGAGTACGACGACTCGATCGATCGCGGCATGCGGATCACCCGGCTCCTGGACGAGGGGGCCGACGCGTGAGCTCGGTCAACGGCAGCGCCTCGAGCCGCGAGCGCGTCCTGTACGAGCTCGGCTCGGCGCAGCGCTTCGTCGTAGTGACCCACGAGAACCCGGACGGCGACGCGCTCGGGTCGCTGATCGCAACGCAGGAGATCCTGACCGCGCTCGGCAAGGACAGCCTGATGTTCATCGACGGCGACGAGTTCCCGCTCCCGTACGAGTACCGCTTCTTTCCGCTTCCCGGGCTCGTGAACACGCCGCCGGAGGACCTGGACGAGCGAACGATCGTGTTCCTCGATTGCGGCAACCTCGAGCGCAACCCCGCCGAGGCATTCCGGCGCCCGGGCGCGCACATCCTCAACATCGACCATCACCACGACAACACGCACTTCGGGACGGTCGACCTCGTCGTGCCCGAGGCCTCGTGCACGGCCGAGATCGTCTGGGATCTGATGCACGGACTCGGCATGAGCCCGAGCGTCAACATCGCCGAGGCGCTGTATGTCGGACTGATCACCGACACCGGCCGCTTCATGTACGAGAACACCACGGCTCGCGCGCACGCGATGGCGGCCGAGCTGATCGATGCCGGCGTCGACGTCAACCAGATCTACCGCCGGGTCTACGAAGGGGTCCCCTACGGGAAGCTCGCCCTGCTCGCGCGGGGGCTGGCCAAGGTCGAGCGCTACGACGGCGGCCGGCTCACGATGACCGAGCTCAACACCGGCGACTTCCAGGAGTCCGGCGCCGAGGAGAGCTACTCCGAGGGCGTCGTCGACCATCTCCGGTCGCTCGAGGGCACCGCCGTGGCCGCGCTCGTCCGCGCCCGCCTGGGAGACGCGGACGGGATGCGCAAGGTGTCGCTGCGCTCCAACGACGATCGCGTGGACGTTTCGGCGATCGCGCGGGCCCAGGGCGGCGGAGGCCACCGCATGGCCGCCGGGTTCTCGACCTCGCTCGACTGGGAGAAGCTCGTCGCCTTCCTGCGCGAGGAGATCGCCGAGCAGCTCGCCGCGGCGTGAGCGCCCACGTCGCCGACGGCGTCATCCTCTACGACAAGCCCGCCGGTGTCACCTCGCACGACGTAGTTGCGACCGTCCGCCGCCGGCTGGGCCGAGGATGCAAGGTGGGCCACGCCGGCACGCTCGACCCGTTCGCCACCGGGCTGCTGTTGGTCCTGGTCGGGCGTGGCACCCGGGTGCAGCGCTTCCTGATGGAGCTGCCCAAGACCTACTTCGCGGTCGCCCGCTTCGGTGCGATCTCCTCGACCGGGGATCCCGAGGGTGAGATCGAGGCCACGGGCCAGATCCCGGACGGTGAGCTGAAGCTGCCCACCGGCCGCATCCTTCAGCGCCCACCGGCGTACTCGGCGGTCAAGGTCGGCGGACAGCGCGCCTACAAGCTGGCGCGAGCGGGAGTCGAGGTCGAGCTCGCCGAGCGCGAGGTCATCGTGCACCGCTTCAAGGAGCTCCGGCGCGAGGGCGAGCGTCGCGACTTCGAGATCGAGTGCTCATCCGGGACCTACGTCCGCAGCCTGATCGCCGACCTCGGCGACGCCTACTGCGTGCAGCTGCGGCGCACCCGGATCGGACCGTTCGCCGTCGAGGACGCCGATCCCGAGCGGGTGCTCGAGCTCGGTCGAGCGCTCGCCTTTTTGCCCGAGGTCCGCCTCGGCCCCGAGGATGCCCGCGCGCTCGCCCACGGCCGGGCCGTGGCCGCGCCGGTGCCCGCGGCGCTCGTGCGCGCCACCGACGAGGACGGCCTGATCGCGGTGGCGGCCCCGACGGCGGCCGGCGAGGGGATCAGGCCGCTCGTGGGATTCCGTCCTTGATCTCTAGGCTTCGCCGCCGATGCAGGTGACGATGCTCCAGGACGTCGCGCCCCGAGCGCGCAAGGTCGCCGTGGGCGAGTTCGACGGGGTCCACCTCGGCCACCGCGAGGTCATCCGCGGCAGCGACACCGTGCTCACGTTCGAGCCCCACCCGCTGCGCGTCGTCCGGCCCGAAGCGGCCCCCAAGCTGCTGACCAGCCTGGAGGTGAAGGCCGACCTGATCGGCTCACTCGGGGTCAGCGAGCTCGTGGTGATCCCGTTCGACGAGCGCTTCGCCCAGCAGACGCCGCAGGAGTTCATCGACCACATCCTCGTCGACCGCTTGGGTGCCACGCACGTTTCGGTGGGGGAGAACTTCCGCTTCGGCCATCGCGCCGCGGGTGACACCAGCGCGCTGCGCGACGAGCCGCGGTTCGAGACCCGGGTGGCCGACTTGGTGGAGGTCGACGGCGAGGTCGTGTCCTCGAGCCACATTCGCGGCCTCGTCCTGGCCGGCGAGGTCGAGCTCGCCGCGCGACACCTGGGCACGCCCTTCCAGTTCCGCGGCGAGGTCGTGCACGGTGACCACCGGGGCCGGGAGCTCGGGTTCCCAACCGCCAACATCGTGCCCGACGACGCGCTCGTCTGCCCAGGCCACGGCGTGTACGTCGCCCGCTCGGACGGCGCCTGCGCCGCGGTCAGCATCGGCGTGCGACCCACGTTCGGCACCGGGCGCGCGCTGTTGCTCGAGGCGTACCTGATCGACCGCGACCTCGATCTCTACGGCCAGACGCTGCGCCTGGAGTTCCTGCAGCGCCTGCGCGGTGAGCGCCGCTTCGATTCCGTGCCCTCGCTGGTAGATCAGATGCGCCGCGACGTGGAGCGGGCGCGGGAGATCTGCGGCGGTGCGGCGCGACGCGCCTGCTAGCCTGAGCCGCCGCATGACTCTGACCAAGGAACGTAAGCAGGAGCTGGTCGAGCGCTTCGGCGAGAACCCGGCCGACACCGGCCGCACCGAGGTGCAGATCGCGCTCATGACCGAGCGGATCAACGACCTCAACAGCCACCTGCGGACCAACCGCAAGGACCACCACTCCCGCCGCGGGCTGCTGATGCTGGTGGGCCGCCGGCGCCGCCTGCTCAACTACCTCCGGCGCGACGATCTCGAGCGCTACCGCGCCCTGATCCGCGAGCTCGGCCTGCGTCGCTAGAGCCCGGCGCGCAGCCATGCCGGACAGCGTCATCGCGCCGGGCACGCCCGTCCCCGAGTTCACTCTGCGCCGCGAAGACGGCAGCGCCTTCACGCGCGCCGACCTCGAAGGTGCCACCACGGTGCTCGTCTTCTACCCGTTCGCGTTCAGCCCGGTGTGCACCGACCAGCTCAACCTCTATCGAGGAGATGCTCGAGGACTTCGCGGCCCGCGGGGCGACGCTGTACGGCGTCTCCTGCGACTCGAGCTACTCGCAGAAGGCCTTCCGGGACGCGCTTGGCGTCAGCATCGAGCAGCTGTCCGACTTCGAGCCCAAGGGCGCCGTCTCGCGCGCCTTCGGCGTCTACCATGCGGGCGGCTTCCCGCAGCGGGCGCTGGTGATCGTCGGGCCCGACGCGGTCGTGACGTGGAGCTATCAGGCGCCCTCGCCCGGCGATCTGCCGGGCGCCAACCTGATCTTCGACGGTCTGGCCACCGCGCGCTCTTGAGCGACCTCGGTTCGGCGCCGGTGCCCGCGCCGTCGGGCGAGGACCACATCCGGGGCCGACCCGAGGACCCGCTGGTGATCGAGTACGCCGACTTCGAGTGTCCCTACTGCGCGGCGCTGTCGGAGAACTTGGCGCGCCTCGAGCTCCGGCGCGTGATGCGCCACTTCCCAGTCCGCTCGAGCCATCCCCGCGCCTGGGCAGCGGCGTGCGCGGCCGAGGCTGCCGCGTTGCAGGAGCGCTTCTGGGAGATGCACGACGCGCTGTTCGCCGACCAGGCTCGATTGGAGGACCCGCACCTCTGGCAACGCGCGCGACGGATCGGCCTCGACCTCGAGCGCTTCGAGCGCGACCGGCGCAGCGACGCCGTGCGGGCGCGCGTCAAGCGGGACTTCGACTCGGGGGTGCGCGCCGGCGTCGTCACCACGCCCACCCTGTTCGCCGGCGAGCAAGTCCTCGCCGGCAGGATCGAGGCCAGGGCGCTCGCTCAGCTGAGCGCCGGCTCGAGCTGAGAGCGCTCGCGCGGCGCCGGCACGAAGCCGGGCAGCTCGAGCGCGAAAGTCGAGCCGCCGGCGTTGCTCGCCACCGTGCACCTTCCCCCGTGGCGCTTGGCGATCGCGTCGACGATGGCCAGGCCGAGGCCGACGCCGGCCGGGGAGGCGGCCGAGGCGGTCTCGGCGCGCCCGAAGCGCTCGAAGATCCCGGCCAGCGCCCCCGGGGGGACGCCGCGGCCCTCATCCTCGATCTCAATCGACACGCTTCCCCCGGCGCCCGGTCGCGCCCGGAGCTCGATCACCGCTCCGGGCGAGCTGTACTTGACCGCGTTCTCGATCAGCGCGTCGAGGGCGATGCGCAGGCGCTCGCCGTCGGCGCGCAGCCACCCGCGCGCGAGCGGCCCCACCCGCCAGACGCGGGGCGCGGCGCCCGACCAGCGCATCAGGATGTCCTCCAGGAAGGGCTCGAGCTCGAGCTCGGCGCAGACCAGGAAGTCGGCCTCCTCGGCAGCCGCGAGCAGCAGCAGCCGGCCGATCGCGCCGTCGACGCGGTCGAGCTCGTCGAGCGCAATCTCCACGTCGCGCCGGCCACCGTCGCCGCGCAGCAGCAGCTCGAGGTGGCCGCGGGCAATGGTTACCGGAGTGCGCAGCTCGTGCGAGACGTCGTGCATGAAGCGCTGCCGGCGCTCGAGCGACTCGGTGCGTGCCTGGGCGCGGTGCGCTGCATCGTGGTGGGCCTCCAGGCGCCGGCGCGCCTGCCAGAGCAGGGTCAGGTACAGGAACGCCATCAGCGGCGGCACCTCGAGCACGTCGTTCCACAGCTGCACACCGAGCGCATCGACCACGAGCGAGGCGATCGCCAGGGCGCAGATCGTGACAAGGACACCGCGGCCCGGACGCACCGGCCAGACCCGCAGCGCGCACCAGGCGGTCAACCCGATCCAGGCGACGTGCAGGGGGATCGTCTGCCAGCTCGGCCACACCATCCGCGCGGCGTAGTTGGCGATCCCGACCGCGACCCAGAGGAGCTCCAGGCGGTAGCGGCGGAGCACGGCCGGCATCCTAGGCCGCAGCCCGGTAGCCGGCGTTGCGCACCGTCTCGATCGGCGCGTCCGGGCCCAGCCGCGCCCGCAGGCGCCGGATGCAGACGTCGACGACGTTCGAGCGGGGATCGAAGTCGTAGCCCCACACCTCCGAGAGCAGACGCTGGCGGCTGATCACCTGCCCCACGTGCCGCATGAGGAAGTGCAGCAGTCGGAACTCCCGATCCGACAGGGCGGTCACGGTGTCGCCCACGCGAGCCTGCCGGCGGGCGAGATCGAGCACGAGGCTGCCGACGCGGATCATCGCTCCCTCATCAGCCACGCGCGCGCGGCGGAGCTGGACCCGCGCGCGCGCCAGCAGCTCGTCGAGCGAGAACGGCTTGGCGACGTAGTCGACGGCCCCCAGCTCGAAGCTCTGCAGCTTGATCGGCAGATCGCTGCGCGCCGACAGGATCAGCACCGGGAGATCGGACTTCTCGCGGTGGAGCTCGCGCAGGGCGTCGAGGCCGCTGAGACCCGGCAGCATCAGGTCGAGGATCACCAGGTCGTACTGGCCGGCAAGCGCGCGCGCGAGCCCGAGCTCGCCGTCGCCGACCACATCCACGCCGAATCCCTCGGCCTCGAATGCGCGGGCGAGAAATGCCCGAATCCGCGTCTCGTCCTCGACGATCAGTATGCGCATCTGCTCTTTCGAGCCCCCACGTTTGCGCCGGGACAATACCTCTCAAGAGGTGACCTGTAAATGCGCCGATGACATCGCTGTCATCTATGCCCCTGCCGCCGCTCCGGAAGGCCCGCGGATTCCGCTGAGCGAGCCTATCGTATCCTGCGGCTTGTCGCTCGGCCCTCTCGCCTTGACCGTCCTCGACCCATGGGCTATAAGTCCTGGCCCTCGGAAGCGAGGCAGTCGAGGGGCCGGCGACGTCAGCAATGCCAAGGAAGCGTCAGCACCGGTCCGCGAACGAGCAGGAGCGCGTTCTCATCGCAAGCACCAGCCCTTTGACGACGCACACCGCGTCGGACAGCGTGCCGTGGACCGTGCGAGGCCTGATCGCTTCCCACAAGGCGGCTTCACTGGTCATAGCCGCCCTGTGCGCCGTGACGGTGGGGGCTTTTGCGCTGATCGCCCTTGGTCCGAGGGCGGCCGCTGTGACGGATGGCACCACGTGCGCCCAGTGGGGCTCGACGAACGTGAACGGGCAGGACGCCTACGCAACGCTGTACGTCTCCGAGCACGGTCCCGTTTCTCCCCGCTGGGGGCCTGCGCCGGCGGGTGTCATCAACGCGATCAACGCCGGCTGTTATCAGGCCTTCGGTGAGGACGTCTCCGATCAGGCGACGGTCGTGCAGGCGATCTCGCGCGACTTCTGAGCCGCACCGCTCGACGGCGAGGGGTAGTGCCGAGCGCGACGCGCCGGGGCCAGTGCGCGCGCAGCTAGAGATGTAGGACTGATCTCTCCCGAGATGACCTGCACATGACAGCTTGATGACATTGCCGTCATCTCCTCCGCTGCCCCGCTGCGGAAGGTATAACACCGCGCTGAGGAGAGAGGCGAGAAATGAGTGTGGCTCGAAAACCTGGCATCTGGATCTCGATTGCAACGGCAATCGTTTGCCTCCTGATCGGGCTCTACATCGGCCTGTATCTCGTCCACGTCCCCGGCTCTTCGGCGGCGGTGCAGGGGTCTTCGGGCACGCAGCTGTACCTGGCGACCGTTCCGACCGCCGAGCCGAACGATCCGCACAACACGTGGGTGTCGTATTACGCGGTCGACGCCCACTCGGGCAACTGGCGGCACGTGACGACGTACGTGCTGCCCGCGAACACGCTCGTGCGCGTGACGATCTACAACTACGACACCCCCTCGGGGCTGCGCAACCCGTTCATCGGCCAGGCCACGGGAACGGCTGGCGGCGTCATGACGCTCGACGGCAAGCCGACGCAAGGGATCGACCCCGATAACGCCTCGCACGTGTTCGCGATCCCGCAGATCGGCCTGTCGGTGCCGCTCAACGGGGTGTCCACCAGCGCGAAGAACCCGTGCAGCCAGGCTCCGTGCTCGTTGCACAATGACCACACCACGACCTCGTTCACGTTCCGCACGCCCGGCAAGGGGCTGTATCGCTGGCAGTGCTTCGTGCCGTGCGCGGCTGGATACATAGCTGGGTTCGGCGGCCCCATGCAGACCGTCGGCTACATGGACGGCTACATCAAGGTCGTATGAGCGAGCGGGTGGAGCGGTGAACGAGGATCAAACCCACCACTTCCGAAACATCGCGCTGCTCTGGGTGCTGGCAAACGTGATCATGCTGCCGATCGTCATCTGGGTGCTCGGCCCGGGGCTTCCACCCGGAAGCGGGACGGACGAGGCCTCAGGGCAGGTCACCGACAACACCGTGCTGCTGGCCATCGCCACCCCGGTGGCGCTCGCCGTGCTGGTCTACTTGGGATACGCGATCTGGGCGTTCCGCGAGCGGACCCCGGAGGTAGTGGTCGACGGGCCGGCGATCCGCGGCAACTCGACTGTCCAGTTCTGGTGGCTGATCGTCACGACGACGATGGTCCTGTTCCTGGCGGGCTACGGCACGGTCAGGCTGCTGGACGATGGCTCTGGCGGTGGTCAGGGCCCGAACCCGATCGCCGTTCCCGCGGCGGACAAGGGCGGGAAGACGCTGGTGGTGCAGGTGATCGGGCAGCAGTGGCACTTCACCTTCCGCTGGCCGGGCTACGGCGCAGTCGAGACACCGAGCATCGAGTTGCCCGAGCACACGCTGGTGCAGTTCAACGTGACCTCGCTCGACGTGATCCACTCGTTCTGGGCGTATGAGCTCGGCGTAAAGGCCGACGCGAACCCGGGCATCGACAACATCGCCTACGTGACGACCAAGGGACCGCTCGGCTTCTACATGCGCTGCGCTGAGCTGTGCGGCGTGTGGCACGGCTACATGTTCGACCACGGCCAGGTGGTGCCGAAGGCGCAGTTCGCGGCCTGGATCGCCCAGCAAGAGCAGAAGTACGCGCCGGCCACCAAGACCCTGCCGCCGTACTCGAAGACCTACTTCCCACAAGCACTGAGGAGGGCCGGATGAGCGCGATCGCAGTGTCGGCGCCGGCCGGCCGCCGCACCGGCTGGCAAAAGCTGATCGGCTTCAACATGCTGACCGGGATCCTGCTGGGGATCGGCGGTTGGTTCCTCGGCCACTTCATCGGCGATCACATCCATGGCGCGAACCTCAAGTACTACTCGACCGAAGCGGGGCAGAACGACATCGCGATCTTCCTCGGCTACTTCCTCGGCGTGGTCGGCTTCCTCGTGGGCTTGGGATTCGCCAACTACCCGCTCAAGCGGATGCTGGGGGCCCCGCCATCGCTGGCCGAGCGCGAATCTGAGGAGGAGGGAGTCTTCCGGTACTTCACGCTGTCCACCGATCACAAGGTGGTCGCCAAGCAGTACATGGTGGGGATCGGGATGTTCTTCTTCGTCGCGGGGCTGAACGCGATGCTGATCCGGACCGAGCTGCTACAGCCCAACGTACACGTGTTCGGCGCCAACCAGTATCTGACGCTGGTCGGTATGCACGGGTCGATGATGATGGGGACCATGACCTCGGGGCTGCTGGGACCGCTGGGCACTTGGCTGGTACCGGTGATGATCGGCTCGCGGCGGATGGCGTTCTCGCGGCTCTCGGCCTTCACGTTCTGGATACTGATGGCCGGCGAGGTCATCCTCCTCACGACGATCTTCTGGGGCGGCTTTCAGACCGGCTGGACGGGCTACCAGCCGCTCGGGGCGCAGGGGACCGCCGGCTACGACGCCTACATCGGCTTCTTCGCGCTGGTCGGGCTGTCGATGACGCTGTTCGGGTTCAACATCGTCGCGACCGTCACCACGATGCGCGCGCCGGGGATGACCTGGTCGCGGCTGCCGATTTTCGTGTGGGGGGCGTATTCGACCGCTTGGCTGATGCTGCTGGCGGCGCCGATGCTGATCGCCGCGTTGCTGCTGGCTGCCTCGGACCGCACCCTGCAGACCGCGTTCTACATCCCCGGGCAGGGCGGCAGCGCCTACCTGTTCCAGAACCTGTTCTGGGTGTTCGGCCACCCGGAGGTGTACATCCTCGCGCTGCCCGGCATGGGGATCGTGCTCGAGGTGATGGCGGTGTTCTCCCGCAAGCCGCTGTGGGGCTACCGGCTGGCAGTGGCGGGCATGCTCGGCATCTCGTTCCTGAGCTGGTTCGTGTGGCAGCACCACCTGTTCGTGTCGGGCATCAACGCCGACCTGCGGCCGTTCTACATGCTCTCCACCGAGCTGATCTCGCTGCCCACCGGGTTCATCTTCCTGTGCGCGATGGGGACGATGTGGCGGGGGCGAATACGGTTCAGCGTGCCGATGCTGTTCTGCCTGGCCTGGATGTTCAACTTCCTGTGGGGCGGGATCTCCGGCGTGTTCAACTCCGACACGCCGAGCGACGTCACCACGCATGGCAGCTTCTTCGTGATGGCGCATTTCCACTACACGATCATGGGCGGCCTGATCTTCGCGTTCTTCGCCGGGATCTACTACTGGGTCCCGAAGATGTACGGCCTCAGGTTCAACGAGCGCCTGGCCAAGATCCACTTCTGGACGCTGTTCATCGCGTTCAACTCGACCTTCGCGCCGCTGTTCGCGCTCGGCTTCATGGGCATGCCTCGCCGCGTGGTCACCTACAACCCTTCATGGCAGGGGCTGAATGACTGGGTGTCGGCCTCGGCCTTCTGCATCGGGCTCTCGATGCTCGTGTTCCTCTTCAACGTCCTGTGGTCGATGCTGATCAAGCGCGAACCGGCTGAGGTCAACCCGTGGAACGCCAGGTCCATCGAGTGGCAGCTACCGACGCCGGTGCCGGTGCACGACTTCGATCGGATCCCGGTGTTCGACGCGGACCCCTACCCGTACGGTGTCGAGCCCGCGCCGGTCGGGGCGCCGGCGGTCGCACCCGCCGGGGGGACTGCATAAGCCATGGAAGCCTCCGCTCCCACCGCGCCCCATATTGAGGCCGAGCCCCCGGAGTGGCAGCCCCGGGCGATCTGGGCCGGCGGCCGGCTCTTGTGCGGCGCGATCACGTTCTTCTTCGCCTCGTTCCTGTTCGCCTTCTTCTACCTGAAGGCGCTCGACCTCAACCACAACTGGAAGATGGGCGACGTGGTCCCCGACGGGGGCGTCGGCGTCTCGATCGCGGCCCTGTTCCTGTTCAGCGCCGTGACCTACCGGCTGACTGCGCGGCGTCCGGCCGGCGACTCGATGGCGGGCGGGATCATCGCGGTTGTCATGGGCCTCGCTGCGGTTGTGCTTCAGTTCATCGAGTACACGGTCCTCGACTTCGGCGCCTCCCAAGGTGGCTACGCCGCGGTCTTCTTCGGATGGACGGCGACGTATGCGATCGTCGCGCTGATGGGCCTGTATTGGATCGAGATTCAGGTCGCGAGCCTGTGGCGGGTGCGGCGGGAGGGCAGGATGCGCCAAACCGAGGTGCCCACGACTGAGACCGCGTTGATCCTGGCCGGGATCGAGGCCTCCTCGTTCTACTGGGCGTACTTCGTCGCGATCGGCGTGCTCGCCTACATCCTCCTGTACCTCGTCGGCTGACCATGCCCCTGACCCCCTGGTCGCTGGACCCGTCGCTGGTATACGTCGCGCTCGCCGCAGGGCTGTACGTGCTGGGCAGCCGTCGGCGGGACCGGCCGCAGCCCCTTCAGGCGCTCGCGTTCTCCGCGAGCCTGTTGACCATCGTGATCGCGCTCGACTCGCCGATCGACTACTACGCGGACCAGCTGTTCTGGGTGCACATGGTGCAGCACATCCTGCTGCTCACCGTCGCCCCGCCGCTGTTGCTGCTCGGTCGGCCGTGGCCGCGAATGTGGCGCGCGCTGCCGCTCGAGCCGCGGACCAGGGTCGCGCGGGCGCTCGCCCTGTCCGGTTGGATGGCGCCGATCCGGGCGCTGGCGCGGCCCCTCCCGGCGTGGATTTTGTTCAACGCCACGGTCGTCGGCTGGCACATCCCCGCTGCCTATGAGGCGACCCTGACATCCGGGGGCGTCCATGCGTTAGAGCACGCAATGTTCTTCTTCGTGGGGCTTCTGCTCTGGGCCCGCGTGATCGATCCCGGGCCGCTGCGTCCGCGCTTGGTCTGGCCGGCGCGGATCGCCTACACGGCCGGCGCGATGGTGGTCGGCTGGCTGCTGGCGATCACGCTGGTCATGGTGCCGCACCCGATCTACGGCTACTACGCGGCACTCCACATCCGACCCGGCGGGATCAGCGCCCTGGCCGATCAGCAGATCGCCGCGGGCGTGATGTGGGTGCCCGGGTCGCTCGCCTACGCGATCACGTTCATCATCGGCTTCTATCGGTGGCTGGAGCCGGACCGCTCGGCCGGCCCGGCCCCGGCGGCGTTCACGACCTGAGGAGGAGACAGACTTGCCCGTGGTTCCCATCGCAGCCTTCCTCGCCGGCGCGCTGCTCACGCTGCTGCTGCCAGTCGCGATCCTCATCGCGCTCGGGGTGTGGTACTGGGTGTTCTCGGTGCGCGTGCCCGAGACAGTCGATGTCTCCGAACCGGGTGCCGCACCGACGGCGGCGGCGACCCCCGCGCCCAGTATCCCCGAGGACCTACCGCCAGAGCCCCGGGTGTAATGAAGGCGGGCGGGGGTATGCCGTGGACCTCGCGGCCCACGATGGTCCGCCCCGCGCGCATCGCGGGGCCTCTGCTCGTCGCCGTCATCCTGGGGCTGGGGGTGGGATTGGGGGTGCACCGCCTCACGGCCGGCGCTGCCATGTCACCCGCGATCGTCTCGACGCGCTTCGGCATGCACGGCGAGGTGGCCTGGCCCGTAGGGGTGCGTCCGGCGCCGGTTATCGACACCCTCCCCGACCAGACCGGGAAGCTGTTGACCAGCGATCTGCAGACGATCGCTCGGGGCAAGGGAGCCTGACGGTGGCGGTCACCGAGTTCGTCGAGGCGCTGCCTGCTCCGGTCGCGGTGCGGGCTGGCTGCGCGGGCGCAACATGGCGCGACTACCTGACCCTGACCAAGCCGCGGATCATGTCGCTGCTGGTGCTTACCGCCGTGTGTGCGATGGTGGCCGCGGCGGGCGGCGACCCGGCGCCGGTGCCGCTGGCGGCGCTGGTCATCGGGGGTGCGTTGGCGTGCGGCGGCGCGAGTGCGCTGAATCACGTGCTCGACCGGGACATCGACCAGCTGATGGGGTCGCGCACCGCGTCGCGGCCGGTGGCTGCCGGCCGGATCTCCCCAGCGCGCGCGACCGCCTTCGGCCTGGTGCTCTCGGCACTCGCCTTCACCGTGCTTGCCGTGTTCGCGAACCTGTTGGCCGCCGCGCTGTCGCTCAGCGGCGGGGCGTTCTACGTCGTCGTCTACACGTGCTGGCTGAAACGGAGCACGGCCCAGAACATCGTGATCGGTGGCGCCGCCGGCGCGATTCCGCCGCTGGCGGGCTGGGCGGCGGCGCACGGCAACCTCGGGCCGGGGGCGGGATTCCTGTTCCTGATCGTGCTGTTGTGGACACCGCCGCACTTCTGGGCGCTCGCGCTGCTCCTCTCGCGCCACTACGCCGCGGCGGGGGTGCCCATGATGCCGGTGGTGCGCGGTCCTCAGGCCACGGCCCGGGCGGTACTCAGGTACACCGTCCTGCTCGTCGCGGTCACGCTGGTGCCGGGTGTGACGGGGGCGTTCGGCGCCCTGTACACGGCCGGGGCGACGTGCCTGGGTGCGGTCTTCTGCGTGCTCGCCTGGCGACTGTGGCACAAGAGCTCAGCGGCAAAGAGCTCGGCCGCATCACGCGAGGGCTCTGCCGCCTCCGCCGCGCTGCTGTTCCACTTTTCGCTGCTCTACCTCGCGCTGCTGTTCGTCTCCGTGGCGATCGATGCGGCCGTGCGCTGACTCGCGAACCGCACGAGAGGCAGGGCGGACCCGCCGCGCCAATCGGCGCGCCCCGTCCCGCTTGGCGAACCCGGACGTAATGCGCCCGCTACCAGTGCAACCCAAGCGAGGACACCCGCGGCGAATAGCGACATGACGACGTTCAGGATGATCACCATAGTCGTCATTTTGTTTCCTTACCCGGGGCAGGATCGTTGACGTGGGCTAAGGCGATGAATACGACCGGGGCGCGAGTTCTGGTCGTGGAGGACGAGCTATCCGAGCGCCGGGCCGTGTGCGCGCACCTACGCGCCGAGGGGTTTCAGGTCCTGGAGGCAGACAACGGCTTGGAGGCCCTCGGCATCCTGCGCCGGGGGGCGGTGGATATCGCGCTCGTCGACCTGACCCTCCCGGAGATCGACGGACTGGAGCTGGTCCGGCGTGTGCGTCGCGAATCCACGGTCCCGATCATCATGCTCATCTCGGGCCACCGCGAGGCGGCGAGGATCGCGGGCCTGGAGGCGGGGGCCGATGACTTCCTGATCAAGCCGTTTTCGCTGGCCGAGGTCGCCGCGCGCCTGCGGGCTCAGCTGCGGCGTGCCCGGGGCTTCGAGGACGAGCGGACCGTGCTGCGGACCGGCGTCGTGGAGCTCGATCTCGGCGCCCGGCGCTGCAGGTCTGCGGGGCGGGAGGTGGAGCTGACGCGCCGCGAGTTCGACCTGCTCGCGTCGCTCCTGAGTTACCCCGGGCGGGTCCACACCCGCCGGCAACTGCTGGAGCTGGTGTGGGGCTCCGCGGCGGTCAGTCCCAACGCGGTCGACGTGAACATCGCCTCGCTGCGACGAAAGCTCGGCCCGGCGATCAGCATCGTCACGCTGCGCGGCGCCGGCTACCGGCTTGATTCAGCGTCCGTCACCGGCTCGACGCAGAAGACCGCGTAATCGCGTCGCGAGGGCTTGGCCGCTGGGGGGGTTTGGCGCGAGATGACGGCGCGGCGGCGCCGTCGAGGGTGGCGCGGCAATCCGCTGACCGGCCGCGCCCAATCCACGAGGGCTGGGCCGGGGCCGCACCAGTCGGCGCGGCCCCCGTCGCCCGGTGTCGGCGCCTTCAGCCGGCATGCGATCAGCACACCGATTCCAAAAGCGCACAGCGCCATCAGCGTCAAGGTGACGTTCGTTGCGATTTGCCAACGTGGACATAACCTGGCTGCTACCCATACCCTCCGCAGTGGAGCCTGCGCGGCCTCACCGCGGGGACGAGGGCTATTGGGCGCTCAGGCCGGGGACCCGGCCGTACTGGCGGCGGCCCACCGGCTGGAGCGGAACGGCGCGCTGCTGGATGCGCGCACGCCGGCGCGAGTGCCGGGCAAGCGTCACCACACGGGCGCGGTCCGTCGCGACGCCCCACACCAGCACCGAGAGAATCGATGCGACGATCAGCAGCATGAGCACGGCATTCAGGATCAGCATGGAGTCATCGAGCCTTTCTGTTCGATCATGGGCGGGTTCCTTCTCATGTGCCTTAGAGGGTGACCACGGCCGCTAAGACAAACGTGAGAATGCGCTAAGTAGGGAGTAGGAGGCGGCCGCGCCGATACACGCGCGCGACCGCGCCCCCGCGGCCGGGGCCTGGTGACCGCCTCGCCCGGCGTCAGGCGCCGGCCGGCGCCTCGCCGGCCGCTGCCGGGAACGCCCGCTCGAGGTCCTCCATCGTGGGCGCCCGGCCGCGGAGCGGCTGGGCAGAGGGCTCCGCGGGACGCAGCGATGCGAACACGAGGTCGAACTGCCGCCCCACGATGTCGGGGTCGACGTGGCTGAAGGCGCTGGTCGCCTGACAGACGCCCTTCATCAACATCAGCACGTCGAGCGCGGAGACATCGGGCCGGACCGCGCCCGCCGCCTGTGCCCGCGTGAGCAGCGCGTCGAGCGCGCCGAGCACCTGATTGTGGCCCTCGCGAATGTCCGGATGAGCGACCAGCGCGTCGGCCACCGCCTCGGCCAGCGCGCGGTCGACCTGCTGGGCCCCGGCCAGCTC
>CAVROW010000007.1:0-117009 GCA_963722995.1 uncultured Solirubrobacterales bacterium
CTCCAGAAACGTGAGCAGCGCCCGATCGGGGGCGGGATCGCCGAGGAGCTCCCGGCCGCGGCCGGCCATCTCGAGCATCCGCTCGCGCACGATGGCCACGATCAGAGCCTCCTTGGAGGCGAAGTTGCGAAACAGCGTCCCGCGGCCCACGCCGGCGCACTCGGCGATCTCCGCCACCCCGACGTCGAGCCCCCGCTCGCGGAAGAGCGCCTGCGCCGCGTCGAGCACTCGCCTGCGGTTGCGCTGGGCGTCGGCGCGGAGCCGGCGGTCTTCCAGTTCCGGGGGCATCGGGTGATCCATTGTCCTACGAAACCGCCGGTGCGGGAGTCAACTCGATTGCCCGGACGTGGCGGGGGCGCAGGGCGAGCATCATGATCAGCGCGCCGGCACCGAGCATGATCGCGGCCGCTGCGAACGCGACGTGGTAACCCGAGACACGGGCCGCCACCGCACCGACGCCGCCGCCGCCGAGCAGGCTGCTCGTCTGGCTCGCGGCCAGAGTGGCCAGGATCGCCAGCCCGAGCGACCCGCCGACCTGCTGGGCGGTGTTGAACAGCCCCGAGGCCAGGCCGGCATCGTCATCGCTCATGCCACCGGTCCCGAGCAGGGTGATTGGCACGAACGTCAGCCCCATGCCGATGCTCATCGGCAATAGGCCGGGGAGCAGGTTGGCGGCGTAGCTTCCGTGCACGGGCACCTGCGTGAGCACGGCCATTCCAACGGCGGCCATAGTGATCCCGCCCACGGCCACGTTTCGCATGCCGACGCGGCGGATCAGCTGCTGGGCGATCCCGGCGCCGACGACGATGCCGCCGGTCACGGGCAGGAAGGCCAGCCCAGCCCGGAGCGGGCTGTAGCCGAGGATCTCCTGCACGTAGAGCGAGGCGAAGAAGAACATCCCGAACATCCCGGAAGCGACGAGCAGGAGGACCGCGTCGGCGACGCTCAGCGTGCGCACGCGGAAGATGCTGAGGCGCATCAGCGGCGCCTTGCTGCGCGTCTCGATCGCCGTGAACGCCCCCAGCAGCACGACCCCGCCGGCGAGCAGGCCGATCGTCTTGGCCGAGCCCCAGCCGTAGGTCTGGGCCTTCACGATCGCGAACACGAGCACCACCAGCCCGCCGGTGACGGCGATCGCCCCGGCCAGGTCGAACGTCCGGTGCTCCATGTGCGCGCGTGACTCGGGCACGTAGCGCAGCGTCAGCGCCAGCGCCACCGCGCCCACCGGCACGTTGACGATGAAGATCCACGGCCACGAGGCCAGGTCGGTGAGAACGCCACCGAGCAGCAGGCCGACCGCACCACCGCCGGCCGCGATCGCGCTCCACACGCCCAGCGCCTTCGTCCGCTCGGAGGTCTGGGTGAAGGTCGTGTTGATGATCGAGAGCGCGGCCGGTGAGAGCAGCGCGGCACCGAGGCCCTGGAGGCCCCGCCCGAGGATCAGCATGGTCGAGGACTGCGCCAGTCCGTTGAGCAGCGACGCGAGCGAGAACAACGCCACGCCGGCGGCGAACAGACGCTTTCGGCCGAGCAGGTCGGCGGCGCGACCGCCCAGCATCAGGAAGCCGCCGAAGATCAGCGTGTAGCCGTTGACCACCCAGGCCAGGTTCGAGGCCGAGAAGTGCAGGCCGCGCTGGATCGAGGGGAGGGCGACGTTCACGACGGTGGCGTCGAGCACGACCATGAACTGGGCCAGGCAGGCGATCACGAGCACGAGCCAGCGGTTTGAGGTGGGGGAGGCGTTTCCGGTCATGGAGGCTCCTTTGGGCGGCTTTCTGTAAACTGGAACTGCGCGGTCCGCTTAGCCTAGCATAACCGGACCGCGCGGTCCGGTTAGCTCCGGAGCCTGGGGCGTCCTGACCTGGGGCGCCAGCCGGAGACGGGCGCGACCGCCCCGTCGACGCCGGGGTCTTCTTCGTCCCGCGCGCGAGGCCGTCGGAGCCCCCGCTACCATCATCTCCGTTCGGAACTAAAAGAGAGAATCGTTAAGCACTCCGCCGACCGAAGGGCGGAGCAAGAAGGGAATAGAGAATATGTCTGACGCTGCCACCCGCGTGTCCGTGGAGGTCGAGGGGAAGGAGATCTCGTTCGAGACGGGCAAGCTGGCCAAGCAGGCCTCGGGTGCCGTCGTCGTCCGTGCGGGCGACACCATGGTGCTGTGTACCGCGACCGCCGGCAACCTGCGCGACGTCGATTTCCTGCCCCTCACGGTCGACGTCGAGGAGCGCATGTACGCCGCCGGCAAGATCCCTGGGTCGTTCTTCAAGCGCGAGGGCCGCGCCGGTGAGAAGGCGACGCTGACCGCGCGCCTGATCGACCGGCCGATCCGGCCGCTCTTCCCCAAGGGCTGGCGCCACGAGACGCAGCTGGTCGCGCTTCCGGTCTCCGTCGACCACGTCAACCCCTACGACGTGCTCGCCATGAACGGCGCCTCCGCGGCGCTGATGGTCTCCCACATCCCGTTCCCCACGGCCGTCGGCGCGGTGCGGATCGGCAAGGTCGACGGGAACTTCGTCGTGAACCCGAGCGAGGAGGACCTGTTCGAGGGAACCGACCTCGATCTGATCGTCGCTGGGACCGACGAGGCGATCCTGATGGTCGAGGCCGGCGCCAACGAGATCCCCGAGGCGGAGATCCTCGACGCGCTGGACATCGCCCACGACGCGATCAAGAAGCTCTGCCAGGCCCAGCGCGAGCTCGCTGAGAAGGCGGGCAAGGCGAAGATCGAGGTCGAGGTTCCGCAGGTCGATTCCGGCCTTTACGAGGAGATCAAGGCCTCGCACGGCGAGGCGCTCGCCCAGGCCACCCAGGTCGAGGACAAGCTCGAGCGCCAGGATGCGTGCAAGACGGTCGAGGAGCAGGTGCTCGTCAAGTACTCGGGCGACCCCGAGGCCGAGAGCTACTCCGCGTTCCGCCAGCGCGCCCAGCTCGCCTTCGACAAGCTGGAGAAGACGCTGATCCGGGAGCGGATCGCGGTCCAGAAGCGCCGGCCCGATGGCCGCAGCGCCGATGAGATCCGCCCGATCACGATCGAGACGTCCGTCGCCCCGCGAACGCACGGCTCGGCCCTGTTCACCCGCGGGCAGACCCAGGCGCTGAGCGTCGTCGCACTGGGCACGACGCGTGAGGAGATGCGGCTGGACACGCTCGGGCTGGAGACCGCCAAGCGCTACTTCCACCACTACAACTTCCCGCCGTTCAGCGTCGGGGAGGCGGGCTTCATGCGCGGTCCCAAGCGCCGCGACATCGGCCACGGCGCGCTCGCCGAGCGGGCGCTCGTGCCGATGATCCCCACCCAGGAGGAGTTCCCGTACACGATTCGCATCGTGTCGGACATCCTCGAGTCCAACGGATCGTCATCGATGGCGAGCGTGTGCGGCTCGAGCCTCAGCCTGATGGACGCCGGCGTGCCGATCAAGCAGCCGGTCGCGGGCGTGGCCATGGGCCTGATCAAGGAGGGTGACGACGTCATCATCCTCACCGATATCGCCGGCGTCGAGGACCACCTGGGCGACATGGACTTCAAGGTCGCCGGCACCGAGAACGGCATCACCGCGCTCCAGATGGACATCAAGATCACCGGGCGTGACGTTCGAGATCATGCGCGACGCCCTGGCCCAGGCCAAGGAGGCGCGCCACTTCATCCTCGGCAAGATGGCCGAGGTGATCGACGCGCCGCGCGCCGAGCTCTCCAAGCACGCGCCGCGGATCTCGACGATCCAGATCGACCCCGAGAAGATCGGGCTGCTGATCGGCAAGGGCGGCGAGACGATCCGTGCCCTCCAGGAGGAGTTCGAGTCCCAGATCGACGTCAACGACGAGGGCCAGGTGCTGGTCTACGCCTCCGACGGCGAGCGCGGCGACGCTCTGGTCGACCGCATCCGCTCGATGACCAAGGAGGTCGAGGTCGGCGATGAGTTCACCGGCAAGGTGGTCAAGACGACCACGTTCGGCGCCTTCATCGAGCTGGCGAAGGGCACCGACGGCCTGCTCCACATCTCCAATGTGGCGCCCGGCCGGCGGATCGACACGGTCGAGGACGTCCTGAACCGGGGCGACGAGCTCCACGTGCGCGTGGTCGAGGTCGACCGCGAGCGCGGGCGCATCGGGCTGCGACTGGCGGACGACCCGGAGGTCGCGGGCAAGTCGGTCGAAGAGCTGGCCTCGGTCGGCAGCGGCGACGGCGGGCCGCGCCGCGAGCGCGGTGGCGATCGCGGGGATCGCGGGGATCGCGGAGGGCGCAACGGCCGTGACCGTGACCGGGGCCGTGGGCCCCGCGGCGGCGGTCGCGATCGCGATCGCGACCGTGATCGCGACGGCGGACGGGTGCGCGACCGCGACCCGGACCGTCCGCGTTCATAGCGCGCGAGTGCAGCAAGAGCACAAGCTGACGACGCTCGAGTCGGGCGTCCGGGTCATCACGGAGGCGATGCCCGCCGTCCGCTCGGTGTCGCTCGGCTTCTGGATCGGCTCGGGCTCGCGGGGCGAGCGCGACGGCGAGGCGGGCCTGTCGCACCTGCTCGAGCACCTGCTGTTCAAGGGCTCCTCGAAGTACGAGTCGCTTCAGATCGATCAGATCTTCGACGGCATGGGCGCCGAGCTCAACGCCGGGACGGGCAAGGAGACCACGTCGGTGTACGCGCGGGTGATCGACCAGCACCTGCCCGAGGCGCTCGACGTGATGGCCGACATGGTGTTCCGCCCCGCCCTGAAGGACCTCGAGTCCGAGCGCGCCGTGATCCTCGAGGAGATCGCCATGTACGAGGACGATCCCCAGGAGAAGGTGTTCGACGTGCTCGGCGAGGCAGTGTTCGGCGAGCACCCGCTCGGACGCGCGATCATCGGCCGTGCCGAGGTGATCGCCGACACGCCGGCCGAGGACATCGCCCGCTTCCATCGCGAGCGCTACGTCCCGCCCAACATCGTCCTCTCGGCCGCCGGCGCGGTCGACCACGACGAGTTCGTGGCCCTGGCGCAGGACCGGATCGGCTCCGCGGCGCCGCCCGCCGGACCCGCCCCGCAGACGCCGGGCGCCCCGGCGGCGGCCGGTGCTCAGCGCCGCTTCGAGCGCAAGGACACCGAGCAGTACCACGTGTGCCTGGGTGGTCCAGGCCTCTCCCGCCACGACGAGCGCCGGTTCGCGCTGCGCGTGCTCGACGCCGTGTTCGGCGGAACCTCATCGTCGCGACTCTTCCAGGAGGTGCGCGAGCGCCGCGGCCTGGCCTACGCCGTGTACTCGTTCACCAGCCACTACGCCGATACGGGACAGGTCGGCCTGTACGTCGGGACTCGCGCCGACAACGTGGGGGAGGCGATGTCGGTGGTGGGGACCGAGCTGGCGCGCCTGCGCAAGGCGGCGGCGACGCCGGAGGAGCTGACACGGGCCAAGGAGAACCTCAAGGGCCGGGTGGTGCTGGCGCTCGAATCGACCGGCGCCCGGATGAGCCGGCTCGGCTCCGAGCTCCTGGCCGGCGCCCCGCTGCTCTCGCTCGATGAGGCGGTGGCGCGAATCGACGCCGTGAGCCTGGATGACCTGGCGTCGCTCGTCGAGGAGCTGTGGGCGCCCGAGCGGCTCTCGGCGGCGGGCATCGGGCCCGATCAGGCGCGCTTCGAGGAGGCGCTCGCCGGCGTCGAGCCGGTGCTCGCGGAGACCGCGTGACGCCTCTGCGGGTCGCCGTGGCCGGGGCGGCGGGGCGGATGGGGCAGACGGTGTGCGGCGCGGTCGAGCGTGCCGAGGACCTGACGCTGACCGGACGAGCGGACCCGGCGCTGGGAACGGCGCTGGCCGACGTCCTGGGCGACGCGGACGTGCTCGTCGACTTCACCGTGCCGGAGACCGCGGCCCACAACGCGCGCGAGGCGGTGGCCGCCGGCGTCCACGTGGTGATCGGGACGACCGGGTTCGACATCGGCGAGCTCGAGGGCCTCTCGGGGGCCAACGTGTTCGTGGCCCCGAACTTCGCGATCGGCGCGGTGCTGATGATGCAGTTCGCCGCTCAGGCGTCGCGGCACATGGCGCGCGCTGAGATCATCGAGCTCCACCACGACGGCAAGCTCGACGCCCCGAGCGGGACCGCGGCCCGAACCGCGGCGCTGATGGGGGGCGAGGTCCCGATCCACTCGGTCCGCCTGCCCGGCCTCGTCGCCCACCAGGAGGTGATCCTCGGCGACGTCGGTCAGACGCTGACGATCCGCCACGACTCGATCGACCGCGAGTCGTTCATGCCCGGGGTGCTGCTGGCGGTGCGGCGGGTGCCGTCGCTCGAGCGCTCGCCCGTGGTCGGACTCGAGCACCTGCTCGACCCCGAGTCGCCCAGTAAGGCTGGACTCTACCGCCGGCGCAGCGCGGCCGGCACGGCGCCCTGCACGACCGACACGTACAGGTCGACCACCTTCTCCCGCGTCAGCTCGGGATGCTCGAGCCACCAGTTGGCGAGCGACTCGCCGGCGCCCACGATCGCGTGGGCGATCCCGTCGATCTCGGTCTCGGACAGGCCGCTGGCCACGGGCAGGCTCGATTCGAGCATCCGCCGGACGGCGCCGGCGATCTGCCGGCGCAGGTCGGCGACCTCGGCGGCGACTGGCCGGTTCGAGCTCGCTTCGCCGAACAGCACCTTCCACCCGTCGCGGTGCTCCTCGACGAAGGCCAGAAACTCGCCGATCCGCTGCCTCAGGCCGAGGAGCGGCGGGGCCTCGCGCCGTGCCGCGTCCTGAAGGCGCTCGACCAGGCGGCGCCCGGTTACCTGGATGTAGGCCACGTACAGCCCCTCCTTGGAACCGAAGTACGTGTACAGCATCGGCTTGGAGACCTCGGCGAGATGCGCGATCTCGTCCATGGAGGCCGAGTGGTAGCCGGCGCGGGCGAAGACCTGCCCGGCCACCCGGAGGATCAGCTGCTCCCGCTCGGGCCGGGGCATCCCTCGGGTTCCGGGCCGCTTGGGACGCGCTGGAGCGACGCGGTGCGCGGAGGCGGAAGAACGATGCAAAACTAGGTTAGGAATTACCCGGCATTGGATATTACTTCCGGGTAGATGCCCGAGAAAGGTGCGCCCCCAAACGTCCACCCGGTTCAGCGCCGGGTCCTGAAGGCTCTGTCGTCCCTTAGCACACCACTGCTGCCGGACGACTACCTCGAGATGATCAACCCGCTGTGGTCCACGCGAGAGCTGCGCGGACGCATCGAGGAGGTCAAGCGCGAGACCGAGGACGCGTCCACGGTCCTGATCAAGCCGGGCTACCGCTGGCCCGGGCACAAGCCCGGTCAGTACTCCCGGATCGGCGTCGACATCGACGGCGTCAGGCATTGGCGCGCGTACTCGCTCACCTCCGACCCCTACCGCGAGGACGGGCTGATCAGCATCACCCCCAAGAAGGTCGACTCCGGCAAGGTCTCGCCGTTCCTGGTCGAGGCCGAGCCCGGGACGATCGTCGGCCTCGGCGGCATCGAGGGCGAGTTCGTCCTCGACGACCCCGTCCCGGACAAGCTGCTGTTCATCAGCGCCGGCAGCGGGATCACGCCGATCATGAGCATGCTGCGCCATCTCGACAACCACGACGAGATCAAGGACGTGGTCGTGCTGCACTCGGCGCGGCACACCGACGACGTGATCTTCGGGCCCGAGCTGCGCGACCTGGCCAAGCGCCACAAGAGCTTCCGCCTGCACGAGCAGCTGACCAAGGAGCACGGCCGGATGGGCCCGGGCGATCTCGAGGAGCTGTGCTCGGACTGGGGCGATCGCGAGGGCTACATCTCCGGGCCCAACGAGATGCTCGACGCGTTCAGCGAGCACTGGGACGAGCACGGCGACTGCGAGCGCTTGCACATGGAGCGCTTCCAGCCGAAGCTCGGGCTGGGGGACAAGGGCGAGGGCGAGGGCGGGACGATCAAGTTCTGCCAGTCCGACTGCGAGACCGAGTGCGATGGCAAGACCCCGATCCTCGTCGCCGGCGAGGAGGAGGGGCTGGATCTGCCGTACGGGTGCCGCGAGGGCATCTGCCACACGTGCGTGGGCGAGCTTCGCTCCGGCCGCGTACGCGACCTGCGCAACGGTAAGGTCTACGGCCAGGAAGGCGAAGTCATCCGCACCTGCATCAGCGCGCCCGAGGGCGACGTCGAGATCGACCTCTAGGCATTTCAACCAGCTAGGAGAACGAGCATGGCCACCGCCACCCAGAACGGCCACAAGGTCAATGGACGCGTGCCCGACGACGAGCCCGAGAACCCTCTGCACCGCCTGAGCGAGGAGCAGATCGAGCAGATCGGCAAGGAGTTCGACGAGCTGCACGAAGCGGTCAAGGGCGACCTCGGCGAGCGCGACTCCAAGTACATCCGCTCGATCATCAGCCTCCAGCGCAAGCTCGCGCTGATCGGTCGCCTCGAGCTGATCGCCTCGCGCTGGCGGATCCCGTGGCTGGTGGGTGCCAGCACGCTGGGGATGGCCAAGATCCTCGAGAACATGGAGATCGGCCACAACGTGATGCACGGCCAGTGGGACTGGATGAACGATCCCGTGATCAACTCGCGCGCGTGGGACTGGGACACCGCATCCACCGCCCAGTCGTGGCGCCACTCGCACAACTACGTCCACCACACGTTCACGAACATCCGGGGCAAGGACAAGGATCTCGGCTACGAGATCATGCGGATCGATCCGCACCAGAAGTGGCACCCGGCCTATGCGCTCCAGCCCCTCTACAACATCCTGCTGATGCTCCTGTTCGAATGGGGCGTGGCCTTCCACGACCTCGACCTCGACGCGGTACGCGCGGGCGACAAGTCCCACAAGGAAGTTCTCAAGGACCTCAAGGGGATCGCGGGCAAGGCCCGGCTCCAGATCCAGAAGGACTACATCTCCTGGCCGCTGATCAGCGGTTTGGTCATGACCGGCATCGAGGCCGGGGTCATCGCGGTGCGCGCGCGCAACGAGAGCAAGACCAAGAACCCGGTGTTGCAGGCGCGCCGCCTCGGGCGCAAGGCGCGCCGGAAGGCCAGCGGCGGCAACGGCAACGTGCTCCGCGAGCTGGTCGAGCGCCGCTCGTTCCGCGAGCCGTTCAAGCGCACGCTCCTCGCCAACGTCGCCGCCAACATCATTCGCAACGTGTGGTCCTACGCGATCATCTTCTGCGGCCATTTCCCCGACCAGACGTACACCTTCACCCAGGAGGAGGTCGAGGACGAGAGCCGCGGCGGGTGGTACGTGCGCCAGCTGATCGGCGCCGCCAACATCGACGGCGGCCCGCTGTTCCACGTGATCAGCGGCAACCTCGGCTACCAGGTCGAGCACCACCTGTATCCCGACATGCCCTCGACGCGCTACGGCGAGATCGCTCCCAAGGTCCGCGAGATCTGCAAGCGCTACGGGCTTCCCTACAACTCGGGGCCGTTCCACCAGCAGCTGTGGATGGTCCAGCGCACGATTGCCCGCCTGGCGTTCCCCGGCGGCAAGCCGCGGCCGAAGCCCGGTCCCTACGACGGTCCGATCGTGCGCGGCAAGGGCGAGCGCACAACCGACCTCCCGTTCAAGGTCGAGGCGTAAGCTTTCGAGGAGAGATGGCATGGAAGCGCAACATCCTCGTCGTGGCCAACGTGACCGCGACCTCGCCGGCGCTGTACGAGGCGCTCCAGGCGGCCAAGCCGCCGGTCGCGTTCACGCTGATCGTCCCCGCCAGCCCGAGTAGGTCAGCTGCCCGCGCGAAGCTCGACGAGGCGCTCGAGCGGCTGCGCGGCGAGGGGCTCGAGATCGACGGGAGCGTCGGCGACACCGATCCGGTGATCGCGGTGACCGAGGCGTGGGATCCCAAGCGCTACGACGAGATCATCATCTCGACGCTTCCCATGCGCGTGTCCAAGTGGCTGCACGCGGGCCTGCCCGAGCGCGTGGGAAAGCTCACGGGGGCGCCGGTCACGCACATCGTCTCCGAGCCCGAGAAGCCGCCGGTCGAGACCACTGCGCCGCCGAGCCACGACACGCCGAGCCAGAAGCTCGGCCCGCTCGGCGTCCTGGCGTGGGGCGGTCACAAAGAGCATTCGTAGGGGCCGGCAGGAGGCCGGCCCGTGGTGACTGCCGCGCGAGCGAAGCGGTCTCTTGGACTACTGGAGCGGAGCGTGGCGCGGCCAGAAGCCGGACGCGGTTACTCGCTCACCCGGGCCTCACCCCGCCGCTCTCCCTGCGATAATCGCGTTGCGGATGAACCTCGGCTCCATCCTCACAGCGATGGTCACCCCTTTCGACGCTGATGGGCGTGTCGACGAGGAGGCCGCCGTGCGCCTCATGCACCATCTGGTCGACCACGGCTCGGACGGGCTGGTGATCTGCGGCACGACCGGGGAGGCTTCGACGCTCTCTGACGAGGAGCACCTGGGGATCGTCCGCCTCGCTGTCGAGGAGATGCGCGGGCGCTGCACCGTCGTCGCCGGCGTCGGCTCCAACGACACCCGGCACGCGGTGTGGCTGACCGAGCGCGCCACCGAGATCGGCCCCGACGCGCTGCTGTCGGTCAACCCGTACTACAACCGGCCGAGCCGCCGCGGGATCATCCGCCACTACGAGGAGGTCGACCAGGCCACCGACCTGCCGATCCTGCTCTACAACATCCCGCAGCGGACGGGCGCCGACCTCCCGAACGAGCTGCTCGCGGAGCTGGCGCAGATCGAGCACATCGCGGGCGTCAAGCAGGCCAACCCGGCCAACCTGGCCAAGGTCGACGGCCTCGAGATCTACGCCGGCAACGACGACCTCCTGGCCGACGTGCTCGACCTCGGCGAGCCGGGTGGGATCTGCGTGGCCAGTCACCTGTTCGGCGAGGAGATGCACCGGATGGTCGACGAGCCCGAGCGCCGGCACGAGATCGACGCCGGTCTGCGCGACACCTACCGCGACCTGGCGGTTGCGCCGCTGGCCTGCTCGATCAAGGCGGGCCTGAACCTTCTCGGCTTCGGCGTCGGGGCGCCGCGGCTGCCGTACGTGGAGCTCGACGAGAGCGAGACCGCGGTGATCCGCGGCCTGCTCGAACGACACGGGCTCCTCCAGACCGCCGGCGCGTGAGCGGCAAATTACGCGTCCTGCCGCTCGGCGGCCTGGGCGAGATCGGCAAGAACATGACCGTCGTCGAGTACGACGGGCGGATCATCGTCGTCGACGTCGGGCTGCGCTTCCCCACCACCGACATGCTCGGCATCGACCTCGTGCTGCCCGACTTCGGCTACATCCGCGACCGCGCCGAGGACATCGAGGCGATCGTCGTCACGCACGGCCACGAGGACCACCTCGGGGCGCTGCCCTGGATCCTCCGCGAGCTCGACGAGTGGCCCCCGGTATACGCCGGCCGCTTGACCTCGGCGATGGCGCGTTCCAAGCTCGACGAGCACCGACTCCGCGATGTCCCGCTCGAGGACCTGCGCCCGGGCGCGCACGCTCGAGCTCGGCCCGTTCACGCTCGAGCTCGTCCACATGACCCACTCGATTCCCGACTCGTGCGCGGTGGCGCTGGGGACCGAGCTGGGGACGATCGTGGTCACCGGCGACTACAAGTTCGACCAGACGCCCGTGGACGGGCCGCCCGCCGACGTCTCGCGCCTGGCCGAGCTCGGGCGCGAGGGCGTGCTCCTGCTGTGCGGCGACTCGACCAACGCCGACCGCCCCGGCTTCTCGCCCTCCGAGCGCCTGGTGGGTCCGCATCTGCAGGAGGTGTTCTCGCGCGCGCAGGGGCGGATCGTGGTCACGAGCTTCGCCTCGAACATCCACCGGGTCCAGCAGGTGATAGACGCCGCCGCTGCGCTCGGGCGCAAGGTCTCCCTGGTGGGGCGCTCGATGCGCAAGAACGTCAACATCGGCCGGTCGTTGGGCCACATCGAGCTTCCGGAGGGGATCCTCGTGCCGCCCCAGGAGGTCGAGGACTGGCCCGATGAGAAGATCGTCGTGATCTCCACCGGCTCCCAGGGCGAGCCGCTCTCTGCGCTCCGGCGCATGGCCCACAACGACCACCGGATGATCAAGCTCCACCGCGGCGACACGGTCGTGTTCTCGGCCACGCCGATTCCGGGCAACGAGCGCGCCGTCAACGAGACCGTCGACCGGCTCTACCACATCGGCTGCGACGTGATCACGCCGCGCGAGGCGCCGATCCACGCCTCGGGTCACGGCTACGCCGAGGAGCTCAAGCTGATGCTCAACCTGCTCAAGCCCCGCTACGTGATGCCGATGCACGGCGACCACAAGCGCATCCACCTGCACGCCGAGCTCGCCGCCGCCGTGGGCATCGACCCCGATGACGTGTTCCGGGGCGAGAACGGGTTGCCGGTCGAGATCGACGAGCGGGGTGCGTCGTTCGGCGAGCGCGAGCAGTCGGGCATGATCTTCGTCGACGGCGTCGACATCGGCGATCCGGCCGACGTTGCGCTACGCGACCGCCGGATGCTCTCGGGCGACGGCATCTTCATCGTCGTCGCCACCGTGTCCGAGCAGAGCGGCGAGTCGGTCGTGCCGCCCGAGGTGATCTTCCGCGGCGTGCCCTTCGTCGAGCAGGCGGACGGGCTGGTGGAGGAGATCCGCGAGGAAGTCGAGCGCTCCCTGGCCCGCGCCGCGCACGACGGCGTGCGCGAGATCGACCTGCTCCGGCAGGAGCTCCACGACGATCTCGCCGCGTTCGTCTACGACCGGCTGCGGCGGCGGCCGATGATGCTGCCGGTCGTCGTCGAGGTCTGAACCGGGCCCGGCGCGGCCGGGATCCTGATCGCGAACCGCGTCCCCGTGGGCGTGGCGGGACGCTCGAGCCGGACGGTACCCCCATGGGACTCCGCCACCGCGCGCACGATCGACAGCCCGAGACCGGAGCCGCGCCCGCCGTCGCCCGCGCCGCGCACGAACCGGTCGAACACGCGGCGCTCGAGCTCGGGCGGGATCCCGGGGCCGTCGTCCTCGACGACGATCATCGCGTGCCCGTCGTCGAGTGCCGTGGAGGCGCGGATGTTGGTCCCGGGCGGGGTGTGGCGGACCGCGTTCTCCATCAGGTTGAGCAGCAGGCGGTGCAGGTCGTCGCGCACGCCGGGCACCACGGCCGGGCGCGCCTCGATCGAGAGCTCGTGATCGTCGGCCACCGGTCCGAGCTCGGCGGCGACGTCGATCAGCACCTCGGCGAGGTCGGTGGGACGGTGCGGTTGCGCGCGCTCGGCGTCGGCCCGGGCCAGCAGCAGCAGGTCGCCGACGAGCCGGCGCATCCGCCGGGTGGCGCGCAACGCCGCCTGTGCGGTCTCGGCCTGCTCGCCGCGCAGCTCGTCGGCCAGCAGGTCGAGGTTGGCGAGCACGCTGGTCAGCGGCGTGCGCAGCTCGTGTGAGGCGTCGGCCACGAACTCGCGCTGGCGGTCGAGCATCTGCTCGGTCTCGCCGCGGGCGGCGTCGAGCGCGCCGAGCATGTCCTCGAGCGTGCGCGCCAGCTCGGCCACCTCGTCGTCGGCCTCGGGCATCGGCAGCCGGCGCTTGGGATCCCGTGTGCGCTCGATCTCGCGCGCGGCCTCGGTGAGCTCGGCGATCGGGCGCGTGGCGCGCTCGGCCGTGGCGAGCCCGGCGAGCAGGGCGAGCACGGTCCCGCCGAGGATCCCCAGGAGCAGGAAGAACTGCACGCGCGCCAGCGTGTGGTCGATGTCCGACAGCGGCCGGGCGTACAGCAGCGTGGCCTGGCGCGACGGGTCGACGTTGATCGTGCGCACCTCGACCCGGTAGCCGAGCTCCTGGTAGGTGCCGCTGGGGCTGGTCGGCGGCGGGAAGCTCGGCGTCGCAGGCAGCGTCTTGGCGCCCTTGATCTTGATCTTGTACTGGGTGCAGACGAGGTTCCCGTCCTCGTCGTAGATCCGGATCTGGGCGTGCTCAGCGCTCACGTAGTCGTTGAGGTGGACCGTGCTGTTGCAGTCGAACTCCCCGGTCGCGGCGCTCCAGTGGAGGTGGAGCTGGCCTTTGAGCTGGTCCATCGCCGAGCGCACCTCGTCGTTGAACTCGCCCCGGACCTGCCGGGTCGTGAGCACGCCGACGATCGCGGCGAAGCAGGCGAGGATCACGAACGTCAGCGCCGCCGATCCGCCCGCCAGCCGCCAGCGGATCGGGATCGTCCTATACGCGGAGAACGTAGCCCGCGCCGCGGATCGTATGTAGGAGCCGAGGCTCGCCACCCGCTTCAAGCTTCCTCCGTAGGTTGGATACGAACACTTCGATCGTGTTGGTCATCGAGAACGGGTCATAGCCCCACACCTCGTCGAGCAGACGCTGGCGCGAGATCACGATCCGCTCGTTGCGCATCAGGTACTCGAGCAGCTCGAACTCGCGCTGGGTCAGGTCCATGGCGCGCCCGCCCCGCCGGACCTCGTGCGTGTCGGGGTTGAGCTTCAGGTCCCCAACCGTCAGTGTGGCCTGCCCCCGAGGCGGCCGGCGCCTGAGCAGGGCGCGCATCCGCGCCAGCAGCTCCTGGCGCTCGAACGGCTTGACCAGGTAGTCGTCGGCGCCCGAGTCCAGGCCCTCGACGCGGGCCTCGACGGCGTCGCGCGCGGTCAGGACGAGGATCGGCACGTCGTCGCCGCTGCGCAACGTCTTGGCGACCTCGATCCCGTCGAGCCGGGGGAGGCCCAGGTCGAGGATCACCAGATCAGGCAGGAAGGCGTGAGCCTGGTCGAGCGCGGAGATGCCGTCGCCGGCGACCTTGACTTCGTATCCCTCCATGCGAAGCGAGCGCTGTAGGACCTGCGCGATCGCGTCGTCGTCTTCGACGACGAGGACGCGGGGCGGGCGTTCGTAGTCTGCGGACATCTGTGTCCGCGGGATGGTACGGACCGTTGATAAGGGCTTCCTACACGGAAGGATCTCGGCGCCCGCCGTCGAAGCCGTCGGTTCGGACATGGCCGCCACGAAGAGACGCAAGGCGCCGCCCAAGCGGGCCACGCGCTCGCTGCTCGCGAGCCGCCCGTCGCTGCCGCGGCTCGTGCTCGAGCCACATCACGTGGATGTGCTCGGACTGGCGCTGGTGGCGGTGGGCATCTTCTTGAGCGGGGTCGCCTGGTTCGGCTGGTCCGGGGGCGCGCTGGGCGGCGGTGCGGTCGACGGGATGCGGTTCGTGTTCGGGGCGGTCGGCTACGTCGTCCCGGCGGCGCTGCTCATCGGCGGCGCGCTGGTGCTGGCGCGCGAGGTGCGTCCGCCGGCGCGCCCGCTGCGCACCGGAGCGCTCTGCCTCTTGGCCTCGCTCACCCTGGCGCTCGCCGCCGGGACGATGGGGGTGGGACCGGGGCGCCTGTCGGGCGCTCGGTTCTGGGTTTCGTCGGCCTTCCGGAGCCGGGGAGGGGTGGTAGGGCAAGCGGAGCTGTGGGTCAGCTCGCACCTGCTGTCGGTGGCGGGTGCCGACATCCTCGCCGTGTTCCTGTTCGCCGCCGGCCTGATCCTGGTCAGCGGCGCGACGCTGGCCGGCGTCCTGCGCGCCACCGTTCTGCACGGCGGGCGCGCGATGCGCCGCTCGACCGAGGAGATCGCCGCGATCCGGGCCGCTCGGCGGCCGGCGACGGCGGCGGCGCGGGCGGCTGCCGACTCCGACTCCGACTTCGGCTCCGGCTCCGGCTTCGACTTCGGCGAGCCGGAGCTGGAGCCCGAGCCGTTCGTCGGGCCCACGCACATCGAGGCCCTGGAGCCCCCGCCAACCGAGGGCTTGGGAGAAAACCACGGCATAGACACAGTTATCTCCCAAGCGCCCTCGGAGGAGGAGCCCGCGGAGCCGGAGCACACGGTGGACCCGGAGGAGCTGACGCCACAGGGCCGCTACCGCGCCTCGGTCACAGACGATCCCGAGTTCCACTGGCGCGTGCCGTCGCCCCGCTTCCTCGTGCGCTCGACCGGCGAGGCGGCCCGGCCCGACACCGCCGGCCAGGAGCAGGTCGCGGCCACGCTGGTCGAGGCCCTCGGCCATTTCGGCGTCGAGGCCAAGGTGATCGGGCGGGTGACGGGGCCCCACATCACGCGCTACGAGCTGCGCTTGGCGCCCGGGACCAAGGTGGCCAAGGTCGCGCAGCTCAAGGACGACCTGGCCTACGCGCTGGCCGCCACCGACATCCGCATCCTCGCCCCGATCCCGGGCAAGCAGGCGGTCGGCGTCGAGGTGCCGAACGCTCGCCGGCGGATCGTCCATCTCGGCGACGTCTTCCAGGACCCGCCGGAGGACTGGTCGCCGCTGACCGTGTGGCTGGGCAAGGACATCGCGGGCCGCGCGATCGGCGCCGACCTGGCCAAGATGCCCCACCTGCTCGTCGCGGGCACGACCGGCGCCGGCAAGTCCGCCTGCGTCAACGCGATGCTGTGCTCGGTGCTCCTGCGGGCGACGCCGCACGAGGTGCGCCTGGTGCTCGTCGACCCCAAGCAGGTCGAGCTCAACCACTACGAGTCGATCCCGCACCTGCTCACGCCGGTGATCACGAGCCCGCGGATGGCCGCCAACGCGCTCCAGAACCTGGTCAAGGAGATGGAGCAGCGCTACGGCCTGATGTCGCTGGCGCGGACGCGCTCGCTGCCTGAGCTCAACCGGGCCCGCGCCGCGCGCGCAGAGGCGCCGCTGCCCTACGTCCTGTGCGTGATCGACGAGCTCGCCGATCTGATGATGGTGGCGCCGGCCGACGTGGAGGACTCGATCATCCGCCTGGCCCAGAAGGCCCGCGCAGTCGGCATCCACCTCGTGCTGGCCACGCAGTCGCCGCGCGTCAACGTGATCACCGGGCTGATCAAGGCCAACGTTCCCTCCCGGATCGCCTTCGCGGTGTCCTCGCGCACCGACTCGCAGGTGATCCTCGATCAGAACGGCGCCGAGGCGCTGATCGGGATGGGCGACATGCTGTTCTCGCCCGTCGGCACGAGCCGGCTCCAGCGCATCCAGGGGGCGTTCGTGGACGAGGAGCAGATCGCAGAGCTGACCGACGCGTGGCGCCGGCAGGGCGAGCCCGAGTTCCACGAGGAGCTGCTCGAGGAGGTAGCCGACGACGCCGATCAGGACGGCTCGTCGGAGGACGCGGAGTTCGACCCCGACGAGGACCCGCTGCTCGAGGAGGCGATCGCGCTCGTGGCCCAGATGGGCACCGCCTCCACCTCGATGCTCCAGCGCCGCCTGCGCCTCGGCTACACCCGCGCCGGCCGGCTAATCGACATGCTCGAGCGCCGCGGTGTGATCTCGGGCTACGAGGGCTCGAAACCGCGGCAGGTGCTGATCACCGAGGCCGACGTGCCGCGCATCTTGGCGCACCTGTCCGAGGCCGGCGACGCGGCGCGAGTCGCGGCCGCTCCGGACGAGCCGTAGCCCTTCGCGCGCCACAACTCGGATTTTCGGCCCTCGCGGCTCGGCCCGCTCGACATCCGGCCTCGCCACGACCGGGCCGGCCGCGAGTCATCCCGCTGGACGCCGAGCAGAGCGAGGCCCATATCGCCGATAGCCTTGACGCCGATGCCGGACATCGGGACGACCCTGCGCGAGGCGCGAATGCGCGCCCGGATCGACATCGGCGAGGTGGAGGCGCACACCAAGATCCGCGCCAAGTACCTGCGCGCGATCGAGAACGAGGAGTGGGACCTCCTGCCCGGGCCGGTGTACGTCAAGAGCTTCCTGCGCACGTACGGCGACTACCTCGGGCTCGACAGCCGGATGCTCGTGGAGGACTACAAGCGCCGGTACGAGCGGCCCTCCGACCACGACCCGCGCCCGATCGCCACCCGCGCCCGCGAGCGCGAGCGCGCCCCCCGCGGACCGCTGCTTCCCCCGTGGGCGGTGATCGGCCTCGTGCTGGTGGCGGTGGTGGTGGCGCTGTACATCCTCGGCAAGAACAACGGGTCGAAGAGCACCCCGCCAGCCGCCCTGCACGCCAAGACCAACCACCATCCGACCCGCCCACGGACGTCGACCACGGTCACGGCCCCCGCCGCACCGACGACCGTCACGCTCCAGCTCGTGCCCACCGGGCGCGTCTACGTCTGCCTCGTCGACGGCAGCGGACACCCGCTGATCCCGGGCCAGATCTTCGGCCCGGGGCAGACGATCCCCAGCGTGACCAAGGCCAAGCTGCTGCTGACGTTGGGTAACAACGCGGTGCACATGAAGCTCAACGGCAAGGCGGTCCCGGTGCCGCCGTCGGCGAGCTCGATCGGCTTCACCCTCGATCCCAGCGGCGCGCACGCCCTGCCCGCCGCGCAGCAGCCGCGCTGCGCATGAAGCTCCGCGCCGGCATCCTGATCACCGGCACTGAGGTCCTCACCGCGATCATCGCCGACCGCAACGGCCCGTGGCTGTCCGAGCGCCTGCTCGAGCTCGGCGTCGACGCCGCGATGATCGAGATCGTCGGCGACCGCCCCGACGACGTCATGGCCGGGCTTCGCTTCATGGCCGCGGAGGGGATGGCGCTGATCGTGACCAGCGGCGGCCTCGGTCCGACCGCCGACGATCTCACGGCCGAGGTCGTGGCGAGCTTCGCCGGGCGCGAGATGGTGCTCGACCCGCGCCTCGAGAAGCGAATCGCCGAGATCGTGGATTCGATCATGCGGCGCTGGCCCGGCGTCGACCCGGACGCCGTGCGGGCCGCCAACCGCAAGCAGGCGGTGGTCCCCGACGGCGCCACCGTGCTCGACCCGATCGGCACAGCCCCGGGGCTGGTGGTTCCGCCGGCTTCCGGCGCTGGTCCCACCGTGGTGGTGCTCCCAGGGCCTCCGCGCGAGCTTCAGCCGATGTGGGAGCTCGCGGTACGCACCGAGGCGCTCCAGGCTGCGATCGCGGGCGCCCCGCGCTACCGCCACGAGATGGCGCGGCTGTTCGGGATCCCGGAATCGGAGATAGCGCTGACGTTGCGCGAAGCCGAGGCTGCGGGAGTGTCGCTGTCCGAGCTCGAGATCACGACGTGCCTGCGCCGCGGCGAGATCGAGGTCTCGACGCGGTTCGAGCCGGCGGCGGAGCCGGCGTACGAAGCGTTCGTCGAGTTCATCCGCGAGCGCCAGCCGCGGGCGCTCTTCTCCGTGGACGGCTCGACCGTGGACGAGCAGGTGGTGGCGCTGCTTAAGGGCCGAACGGTGGCGGTGGCGGAGTCATGCACCGGAGGGCTGATGGCGGCGCGGCTGACCGAGCGCGGCGGCTCCTCCGAATATTTCGCGGGCGGTGTCGTCGCCTATTCGAACGAGGCGAAGGTCTCGCTCGTGGGGGTCGACCCCGAGTTGATCGACGCCTACGGGGCGGTGTCCGAGCCGGTCGCCGACGCGCTCGCCGACGGCGCGATCGCCCGCCTCGACGCCGACTTCGGGATCGGCATCACCGGGGTCGCCGGTCCCGGCGGGGGAAGCGAAGAGAAGCCGGTCGGGCTCGTGTGCTTCACGGTCGCCGCTCGCGACGGGACCCGGATCACCCGCTCGACGCGCCTGCCCGGCAGTCGCTCGGACATCCGCGAGCGCTCCACCACCGTCGCCATGCACCTGCTCCGACGACTGCTGCGTGGCGAGACCGTGGGGCCGATGCCCGAGGCGGGGGCGCGCTCGGGCGCATGAGCACGGACGAGCGCGTGCGCCTGTTCGTCGCGCTCGAGCTACCCGACTCCGTCCGCCGCGGACTCGTGCGATGGCGGCCGGCGTCACGGGGGCTGCGCCTGGTCGAGGCAGCCGACCTCCATGTGACGCTGTGCTTCCTGGGGTGGCACCTCGCGCGAGAGGTCCCGGCGATCCTGAAGGCCTGCTCTGGGGCAACCGAGCTGCCGCCGGCGGTCCTCACCATGGACGAGGCGTTATGGCTGCCGCCCCGCCGTCCGCACGTTCTCGCGGTGCGGCTGCTGGACGCCGGTGGCCGCCTCGCGGCGCTGCAGGCTTGCCTCTCACGCGCCCTGCAGGAGGGCGGTTGGCATACGCCCGAGGGCCGCCCCTTCTTTGCCCACGTCACCGTCGCCCGCGTAGGGCGCGACGTCCGCCGCCCGCCCGCGGTGGACTTGCCGGCGCCACCGGAGCTGTCGTTCACGGGGGAGCGGGTGACGGTGTATCGCTCGCGCCTGAGCGCCGCCGGTGCGCGCTACGAGGCGCTCGGCTCGGTCGAGGTCGGATCGGGGACGCTCGACGGCGACCCGGTGTCGGTCGTGCGCCGCTTCCACGCCGCACAGGCCCGGGCCTACGAGCTCGGCGATCTGGACCCGGTGGCCGAGGTGCTGTGCGACGACGTCGTCTGGCACGTTCCCGGTGCGAGCTCGATCGCCGGCGAGCACCGCGGCCGCGAGGCGGTGCTCGCGTACCTGGCGCGCCGGCGCGCGTTGACCAATGCCACCTTCCGCGTGATCGTGCACGGGATGGCGCTGATCGACGGGCGCGTCGTCCAGCTCGCCGGCGGGCACGCCGTGCGCGACGGACGCGCGCTGACCTGGGAGACCGTCGGCGTATTCTCGGTCCGCGAGCGCCGCATCGCGGAGTGCCGGCTCGTGCCGTTCGATCAGCGGGCGTTCGACGAGATCTGGCGCTCTTGAGCTAGTCCAGGCGGGCCACGATCACCGGGGGGTGCGTGGGTACGAGGCTGCCGCCGGCGGGCTCGGGCGTGACCAGCACCTCGGTGACGCCACTCAGACGTCCCGCCAAGCCCACGTCGGCGCCGCCCGCGCGCGTGACGCTGAACAGCGTGGTGGTGGGGGTCGGCGCCGCGGCGCCGCGCTTGAACCAAACCTCGTAGATCCGTCCCGGGGGCGGTGGCGGCATGCCCGCGACGATCAGCTCGGCGCGCCCGCCCGACACGCGGATCTGCGCGCTCCCGGGTAGGCCGACCACGCTTGCCTGCAGGGTGCGGGTGCCGCTGCCGGTGCCGAGCATGACGCCGACGGCGAGCGCCGCCACGAGCACGAGTGTGGTGGCGGCGGCGAGTGCCGGCCTCGGCCTCGCTGTGAGCCACGCGGTCCGGGGGCGCGTCGGCCAGCGCTGTGGCTGCTCGCGTGGCTCGGCTCGGACCACTCGCAGCACACGTCGGCGCAGCGCCTTCGGCGCCCGGTACTGGGGCACAGCGGCGGCGAGCGCGTCGGCCGTGCGCCGGAACGCCTCGACCTCGTCCCGGCACACCACGCACGTCTCCATGTGCGCGCGGAAGGCGTCGAGCTCGTCGGGCTCGAGCGCGCCGAGCACGTACGCGGCCGGATCGCCGCCGCAGTCGCGGGTCTCGGGTCCGGCGTCGCTCATGCCGAGACCCCGCTGCCTTCGTCGAGCGCTATCCGCATCTTCGACATCCCGAGGCGCATCCGGCCCTTCACGGTACCGGCTGGCAGCGCGAGCATCTCGGCGATCTGCGTGTGCGTGAAGCCGCCGAAGTAGGCGAGCTCGATCACCTGGCGCTGGTCGCTCGGGAGGCCGTCGAGGGCCGAGCGGACCTGCCGGGCGTCCTCGCGCCGCTCCACCTCCTCCTCGGTCCGCTCACGCGCCTGGACCCGATCCGCGAGCCCCTCGTCGGCCACGTCGCGCGCGTCCTTGCCCGCGCTGCGGCGAAACGCATCGATCGCGCGGTTGTGCGTCGCCCGCAGGACCCAGGCGCGCACGCTCCCGCGCGCCGGGTCGAATTGCGATGCGCTCCGCCACAGCGACAGGAACGCGTCCTGCACCACGTCCTCGGCCTGCGCCCGCCGGCCGCACATCCGGTAGGCCAGCGAGAACGCCGCGTCGGCGTGGCGCTCGAACACCACCCCGAACGCCCGCGCATCGCCTCGGCTCTCGACCAGCTCCATGAGCTCCTCGTCGGCGAGGTTGCGCAGGTTGGCGGGGCGTGTGCGGCGGCTGTGAGCAAACACTGGGGTCTCAGCTCCGATTCGATCAGATGCCGCAAGGGTCCGGGCCGGATCCGCGGCCACCGGCTCCTCTACGCAGCGAGCGCCCGATTGGATCACCTGGTTCTCGCACGCGCGGGCCCGCGCCGCCTCCGGCGCCGGCTCCACTATCCGTCCGGCCGGTTTGTTGCGCTTCTGTCACGAGCGCGCCTTGTTCCGTTGCTGCGTCCGGGACTAGCGTCCCGTTCCGTCCGCCACCCCGCCTACCGTGGTGGATTCACAGAGCATGAGACAAGGAGCCGAACCGAGATGAGCGAGCAGGCAAAGGCAGGCGCTACGGCCGACGCCAAGACCGACGCCAAGCGTCAGGCCGCGCTTCAGGGTGCCCTGACTCAGATCGAGCGCCAGTTCGGCAAGGGCACCGTGATGCGCATGGGCGACCCGGGGGCCCGGGTGGCGGTCGACGCGATCCCCACCGGCGCGCTGTCGCTCGACATCGCGCTCGGGATCGGGGGCGTGCCGCGAGGCCGGATCATCGAGATCTTCGGCCCGGAGTCCTCGGGCAAGACGACGCTCGTCTACCACATCATCGCCGAGGCCCAGAAGCTCGGCGGCGTGTGCGCCTTCGTCGACGCCGAGCACGCCATGGACCCGCTGTACGCGCGCCGGATCGGCGTGGACATCGACGAGCTGCTCGTCTCCCAGCCCGACCACGGCGAGCAGGCGCTCGAGATCGTCGACATGCTGATCCGCTCCGGCGCCGTCGACGTGATCTCCGTCGACTCCGTGGCCGCGCTCACCCCGCGGGCCGAGCTCGAGGGCCAGATGGGCGACCAGACGGTCGGAGTCCAGGCCCGCATGATGTCCCAGGCGATGCGCAAGCTGGCCGGAAACCTCAACCGGACCCAGACCCTGTGCGTGTTCACCAACCAGATCCGCGAGAAGGTCGGGGTCATGTTCGGCTCGCCGGAGACGCAGCCCGGCGGCCGGGCGCTCAAGTTCTACGCCTCCCAGCGCCTGGACATCCGCCGCATCGAGACGCTCAAGGACGGCACCGAGGCGGTTGGCAACCGAGTCCGGGTCAAGGTGGTCAAGAACAAGGTCGCTGCGCCCTTCAAGCAGGCCGAGTTCGACATCGAGTTCGGCAGGGGAATCTCGACCTCGGGCTGCCTGATCGACTACGGCATCGAGCACAACATCGTCACCAAGTCGGGCTCGTTCTTCTCCTACGGCGAGGAGCGGCTCGGCCAAGGCCGGGGCAATGCCAAGGCCTTCCTCGACGAGCATCCCGAGACGGCGAAGGAGATCGAGGGCAAGATCTACGCCGCCCTGGGCCTCGACCGGGACCTCGTCAAGACGATCGAGCCCCAGGAGGATTCGCCGCTTCAGGCGGTGGAACCGGTGCCCGCGGCGCGCGGGCGCGCCGCGTAGGCGACGGAGGCCATGGGCGAGGCAACGCCCGGCGAAGGGCACGAGCGCGCGCTCGCCCTCGCCTACGCCTACCTCAACCGGCGCGAGCGGACCGAGGCCGAGCTGCGCCGGCACCTCGAGGCGCGCGGGGTGAAGGAGGCCTCGGTCGACGCGGCGCTGGCCACGCTTGGGGACCAGGGCTATCTCGATGACGCCCGCTTCGCGCGGCTGTTCGCGCAGGACCGGCGCCACCTCGACCAGTGGGGCAGCGATCGGATCAGGCGCGCGCTGCTCGAGCGCGGGCTCGACCGCGACCTCGTCGAGGACACGCTGAGCCAGGCGCCCCCCGAGGACGAGCTCGAGCGGGCGCGCGCTGTGTTGCGACGCCGGTTCCCGTCACTCCCGCTCGATTTGCGCGACCGCGAGCGCGCCCTCGGGGTCCTGCTGCGCAAGGGCTTCGACAGTGAGCTGGCGTACGAAGCAGTGGCCGGGCACGCCGGCGACGCGCTGGCCTGAGGCCGCGAGCGGGCGGCAAACCGATGCGAGTGCAGGGACGCGAGCGGCAGCTTTCTGAGCCGCGGATGTGCGCGTTCACGGATTGCGCGCCCGGGGCGCCGGTACTACGATGCCGGTAGCGAACGAATGGCCCGCGGGCCACGAAAAGAACCCAGCAAATCCTATAAATCTTGGATTCCGGACTCGAGCGTTGACGGCAATCTCGAACGGGCCGCCCGGCTCGCCCCGACGACACCCACCAAATCGCTAGCCAGCCGCCGCCTCTAGGGCGCGCTTGCCTTTCCGGCATCCGTTCGTGCATCGCGCACGGGCCGCTCGGTCGCTCCCAGAAACCGAAGCTGTGATCAGGTCCGGACCGGGGTCCGGACCTTGGCAGGAGAGGAACGACCATGGAAATCATCGGTGCCGCAGCGCTGATCGCAGTGGGACTCGTGCTCGCTGCCGTGCTGTACGGCCGGACCCACGCCCCGCGGGCAGTGGCCACAGAGCCGCACGCCCCGATCGCCGGCGGCGCGGTCGAGCTCGAGCGTCCCGAGCGGGGCGCCGAGCTGGCCCGCCGCGAGGCCGAGCTCGCTCAGCGCGAGGCGACGCTCGCGCGCAGCCTGGCGGAGCTCGATCGCGAACGCGACGAGCTGAGTCAGAGCCGCCAGGGGCTCGAGCGCGAGCTCGAACGGATCTCGGGCCTGTCGGCCGCCAGCGCGAAGCAGTTGCTGCTCAAGGAGGTCGAGGAGCAGAGCAAGCACGAGGCGGCCCGTCGGATCCGCCAGATCGAGGAGCAGACCAAGCGCGAGGCCGAGCGCCGGGTGCGCAACATCCTGTCGGTGTGCATGCAGCGCCTCGCCGCCGGTCACGCGGCCGAGACCACGGTGTCGGTCGTGCAGCTCTCGGCCGACGACATGAAGGGACGCATCATCGGCCGCGAGGGGCGGAACATCCGCGCCCTGGAGAACCTGACCGGCGTCGACTTCATCATCGACGATACGCCCGGAGCCGTCGTCCTCTCCGGTTTCGACGGCGTCCGGCGCGAGGTCGCGCGCCTGACCCTCGAGAAGCTCCTCCAGGATGGCCGGATCCATCCTGCCCGCATCGAGGAGATGTACTACCAGGCCAAGTCCGAGCTCGAGGCCCACATCGTCGAGCTTGGCGAGCAGGCCGTGCTCGAGGCCGGCGTGCAGGGCCTGGACCCCGAGCTGATCAAGGTGCTCGGCCGGCTCAAGTTCCGGACCAGCTACGGCCAGAACGTCCTCGCTCACTCGATCGAGGTGGCGAGGCTGGCCGCGATGATGGCCGAGGAGCTGGGCGCCGGCCCCAAGACCGCGCGCCGGGCGGCGCTGCTACACGACATCGGAAAGGCCGTCACGCACGAGGTCGAGGGGCCGCACGCGCTCGTCGGCGGCGAGCTGGCGCGCAAGTACGGCGAGCCCGAGGCCGTGGCCCACGCGATGGAGGCCCACCACAACGAGGTCGAGCCCCAGACGATCGAGGCCGTGATCGTCCAGGCCGCCGATGCGCTGTCCGGCGCCCGCCCGGGAGCGCGCGGGGAGTCGCTCGAGCAGTACGTCAAGCGCCTGCGCAACCTGGAGCAGATCGCCACCCGTCACAAGGGCGTCGACAAGGTCTACGCCATGCAGGCCGGACGCGAGATCCGCGTGATGGTGGCGCCCGGCGCGATCGACGACGACGCCGCCACGATTCTCTCCCACGAGATCGCCCGTGAGATCGAGAAGGAGCTCGAGTATCCGGGCCAGATCAAGGTCACGGTGATCCGCGAGTCGCGTTCGGTGGAGTATGCCCGCTGAGTTCCGGGCGGTAGCTCGCGCGCTGGCTTCATGAGGCTGTTGAACCTCCCGGATTCCGGGTAGGCGCTCGCAGAGCGGGTCGTCCCAGGACTGGGAGGTCGGCGGCTCTGACCCGCGGGCCGCCGAAGAAAGGGTCACCATGCGCCGCATCGCCCTCCTGCTACCGCTGGTCGTCGTCATCGGTGCGTTGCTCGCGCCGAGCACGTCCGTCGCGGTGAGCACCCATTCGAAGAGCCACAAGGCCGCTCACCACAAGAAGAAGCACAAGAAAGCCAAGCCGCACAAGAAGGCGAAGAAGCCGTCAAAGCCCGGGTCCTCCGGGTCCGGCGCCACGAAGCCGGCGAGCCTCAAGAGCCACGGCCAGACGCTGAAGCTCGCCGTGCTCAACGCCAACCAGAGCAGCAACTGGTTCGGCTACAACCAGGGCGCCCTCGAGTCGGGCAAGAGCCTGTTCAGCTCGATCACCGGCGACTGGACCGTCCCGACCGCGACCGCCCATACCAGCGGGCAGGCCGAGTCATCCTCTGATTGGATCGGCATCGGTGGCGGCTGCACGGACACGAGCTGCACGACGACCGACTCGACGCTCATCCAGACCGGCACCGAGCAGGACGTCAGCTCGAGCGGCACCGCGTCCTACTCGGCGTGGTATGAGCTGATCCCGGCCCCCTCGATCGCCATCAGCATGACCGTCCAGCCGGGCGACCACATGCACGCCGCGATCACCCAGACGGTGCCCGGCGTGTGGTCGATCACGCTGAACGACGTGACCCGAGGCGAGAACTACTCGACGACCGTTCCGTACAGCTCCAGCGAGGGCAGCGCAGAGTGGATCGAGGAGACCCCGCTGGAGATCGGGACAAACGCCGGGTTCGCGGCCCTGCCGAACCTGACCACGGTCCCGTTCACGAGCGCCACGGCCAACGGAGCCGCGGCCAACCTGGCCACGTCCGAGGAGATGGATCTGACCGACTCGAGCGGCGCCGTGATCGGCTCGCCGTCGGCACCGAAGTCGACCACCTCGTTCGACGCCTGCGCCTGGGCGTCGAGCTGCAGCTGACGCACTCGGTCAAGAGCCTCGGCGCGCGCCTCTGAGCCGCGCCGAGGCTCGCGACCGTCCGGCGGCGCGCTGCGGCCTCTGTGCCGGCGCGTCGTAATCCGCTGGGGGGTAGAGTGACGTGCAAGGTCACTCGCCGCTTTATGCGAATCCGCTTCGCGCAGGCCGCCGCCGGCGACCTCACGGAGAGCTTCGCCCCCAGCTTTAGAGAGCCGCCACGACAAGAGAGTGCCCGGATCGCCGGTTCGGTGTCCACGGTCGCTCAGGGAGGTTTGATGGTTCTCAAGGCCGACGACACGGGCTTGCGGGTGACCGGATCATGGTGAGCAGGCAGAGCCCCGGCGTTCGCGTGCCATTGCTCGGCGCGCTCGGCCTCTCGCTTCGAGAGCGCATCGCCGCGGCCGAGCCTGAATCGACATCGGACCGGATGAGCGCGGCCACCCAGAACACCGTCAAGGAACGCTCGGCCAGTTGTGAGCCGAAGCGCTTCGGGGCGAGGACATGGCGGCGTCTAGGAGCCCTCGCGGCTGGCCGGCGCACGTCACTGACCGTGCTCGGAACGCTGATCGCGCTCGGTGTGCTGGCGTTGGTTCTGGCCGGGCGCTGGGGACAGTTCGCCGGGGCCGCCGTGGGTGCGCCCTGGTGGGCGTTGACGGCGGCAGCGGTGATCCAGCTGGGGTCGCTGCTGGCGCGGACCGAGGCCTGGAATATCTGCGTCCACGCCGCCGGCGGCACCGTCGAGCGCCGACGGTTGTACAGGGCGGCGGGCGTCGGCTATCTCGGCAACACCGTCAACGGCGAGCTCGGCTTCGCCGCGCGCGTCGCCTCGCTGCGGCGAGCGGCGCCGCGGGAGAGCCCCAAGGCGCTGGTCCTCGCGGCTACCGAGGTGCCCATCGTGCTGATGGAGCTGGCGCTCGCGACGCTGTTCTCGTTCACGCTCATCGCCCCCCTGAGCCTGCCCTGGTGGACGCCGCTGGTCGGCTTCTGCGCGGTGCTCGCCATCGTTGCCGGGCTCGCTCGGCTGGCCCAGCGCCACCCGAGCGGATGGTGGAGGGGGCTCGCTGCGCTCAGCGAACCGCGCACGCGGGTACGCGTAGCGGTCTTCGTGGTACTCGCCGTTTGCGGACAGGTGGCCCGAAACTGGCTGATGCTGCACGCCAGCGGCGTCCACGCCTCGGTGCTCGACGCGGCCGCGGTGCTGATCGCCGTCGCGGCACTCGGTGTGCTGCCGATCGGCCCGGGCGTCGGGGCGGGGGCCATGGTCCTGATCTTGGGCTCCACCGGCGTCGCCGGCGCCACCGCCGCCGGCGTGCTCCTGACCGCAACCGGGACCGTGGGCGCGGTCGCCTACGGCGGCTGGGCACTTGCCGATCGGTTCTGGGCGACGCGAAGAACCAGGCTGCCGCTCCCCGCTCCGGGGCGCCCCGGCCAGCTCCAGCGCTGGCGGCGCGAAACCAGACCAGGGCTGAGCGCTTCTCAGCGGGCTCGAGAGCTCCCAGCGGGCTCGAGAGCTCCGCGTCCGCGCCGGGCTGATCTCCGCGACCTCGATGTCCTGCCGCGGAGGGATGGCATCATGGACGGGATGCGTGGACCTTCCCCTCAGGCGCAAAAGCGCTACCACGTCACGACGTTCGGCTGCCAGATGAACGAACACGACTCCGAGCGGATGAAGGGGATGCTCGAGTCGCTCGGCTATCGCGAGGTCCCAGCGCGCGGCGAGGCGGACCTGATCCTGTTCAACACCTGCTCGATCCGCGAGAAGGCAGACGACCGATTCGTCGCGCATCTCGGGGAGGCGAAGCGGCTGAAGGCGGAGGACCCGGGCCGGATCGTCGGCGTCGGCGGGTGCTGGGCCCAGTCAGTCAAGGAGGAGGTGTTCTCCCGCTTCCCGTTCGTCGACGTCGCCTTCGGCCCCGGGCAGGTGCACAAGCTGGCCGAGTTCCTCACCAGCGATTCGCTGACCGCGCAGGGGTTCTTCGAGTTCGAGGGGTTCACGGGGCACCTTCCGGCCAAGCGCGCCCGCGAGTTCCAGGCGTGGGTCCAGATCAGCGTCGGATGCAACTGCGTCTGCTCGTACTGCATCGTCCCCTCGACCCGCGGCCGCGAGGTCAGCCGGCCGGCTGACGAGCTGGTCGCCGAGGTCCGGCAACTGGCGGCCGATGGCGTGCGCGAGGTGACGCTGCTTGGCCAGAACGTCAACTCCTACGGCCGGGATCTGCCGCGCGAGCGCCGGGTCACGTTCGCCGAGCTCCTGGCCGAGCTCGACGAAATCCCTGCAATCGAGCGGATTCGCTACACCAGCCCGCACCCCAAGGACATGCGCGCGGACGTGATCAAGGCGCACGCCGAGCTCCGATCGCTCTGCGAGCACATCCACCTGCCGCTCCAGTCGGGGTCCAGCGCCGTCCTCAAGCGGATGCGGCGAACCTACACGCGCGAGCGCTACCTCGACCGGGTGGCGATGATCCGGGAGCACGTCCCCGATTGCGCGCCTCACCACCGACATCATCGTGGGCTTCCCGGGCGAGACGGAGGCTGACTTCGAGCAGACGCTGGAAGTGGCTGAGCAGGTTGGCTACGACGGCGCGTTCACATTCGTCTACTCGCCGCGGCGCGGAACCGAGGCCGCGACCCTCCCCGATCAGGTGCCGCACGAGACGAAGGTGGCGCGCATGGAGCGCCTCGTCGAGGTGGTCCAGCGCCGAGCGAGCGAGCGGGCCCAGCGGTTCCTGGGGCGCACGATCGACGTGCTCGTGGAGGGCCCGTCGCGCACCGACCCGAGCCGTCTGCGCGGCCGCTCACGGCACAACAAGGTGGTCAACTTCAGCGGTCTGGGAGCTCCCGGCGAGCTCGTCGAGGTCAAGATCACGGGCGCCACGAGCCAGACTCTGAGCGGCGAAGCCACGCTATTGGCGCGCATCTTGGCCTAAAGCTCACGGCTCATACGTCGAGCCGTCGCCCCGGCCGCCTTTAAACCCGCGCGTATCGGCCGAAGACCCCAGGTAGTGGAGCTTTTCCACAGTCGACTGAGGAACGGACCGTGCCGCCCGCCACGAGTACGCCGGCCCTGGCCCTGATCGGGGCCGACGGCGAGATAGAACAAAGCACCGAGACCTTCCGGCTTCGTTACAAGGACCAAGCCGAGATCTGCCGGCATTCGCCGCAGATCGAACGCGTGCTCGCGGGCGACGCCGACCGGGCGATGGTGACGCTCGAGGATGTCAGCGGCGAGGCCGAGGCGGTCCTCGACGCAGCGGGGATGCGGCACGTCCTGCTGACGCTCCCGGGCGACGGCTCGGCCGCCGCCGGCGACGCCAACGCCCTGCTCAGCGACGCGCTCGAAGAGAGCCCCGCCATCGGCTGGCAGAAGGACCTGGACGGCCGCTACCTCCAGGTCAACCGGACGTTCACGACGCTGCTCGGCGCGAGCCAGGACACCGTGAAGGGCAAGGCGGACCTGGAGCTGAGCGCGGGGGAGACCATCGACGGTCCGCGAGTGCACGAGCGGGGCGTCTCGCCCGACGAGCCACTTCAATTCGAGTACACGGTCCCGTCGTTCGAGAAGCGCCCCGCGATGGCGGTCCTGCGCTTTCCGGTACGGGACCTCGCCGGCAACGCGATTGCCGTCTGCGGCGTGGCCGCGCCCTTCGACCAGGCGGACGTGGCCCGCGCGGAGGCGGCGCGACTGTTCGAGATCGAGCGGTGGAGCCGGCTGGATCCGAGCGCTCTGCGCAGCGAGCTCCTCACTGAGTGGGGCATGGTCGGTGGCGGTGGCGCCCCGGCCGGCGTCATCCCGCTGCGCCAGCCCGACGCGGTCAGCGCGCCGCCGCGCCCCGGCCCTGGGCCCGGCCCCGGCGAGGAGGAGCTTCGCGCCGCGCGCGAGCAGCAGGACGCGGCCACCGCACTCGCCGCCGAGCGCGCGGCGGAGCTGGAGAAGCTCCGGGCCGCCCAGCGCGAGCAGGAGCTGGCGGGCGTTCAGGCGGCCCAACGAGCCGAGGAGCTCGAAAGCGCGCTGGCGATCGAGCGCGCTCGCAGCGAGGGCCTGGAGCGGAGCCTTGCCCAGACGCGGGAGCAGCTCGAGGGCTTGTTGCGCGCGCAGCCGGCGGGCGGCTCGGAGGATGAGGCTCGCGTCGCCGCGCAGTCCAAGGCCGAGGTGGCGCGGGCGCGCAGCGAGGCGGAGCGAGCCCGGGCCGAGGTCGGCCAGGCTCAGGCGGAGCTGGAGCAGGCGCAGGGTGAGGCCGCGCAGGCCCGAGCAGAGCGCGGGCCAGGCTCGCGTCGCGGCGCAGGCGGCCCAGGCCGAGGCGGAGTCTGCTCGGGTCGAAGCGCAGTCGGCGGTGAAGCGCGCCGAGCAGCTCGAGCGCGACGTGCCGCAGCTGAGATCCCGGGTCGAGCGCGCCGAGGATGAGGCGGCTCAGTGGCGCGAGCAGGCCGAGCGCGCCGACGCCCAGGTGGAGCAGGCCCGGGCACGCGCGGAGCGTGCCCAGACCGAGGCCGACCAGGGCCGCGCCGATCTGGAGCGCGCGGAGCGCGAGCTCGAGCGGGCCCGCGCCGAGCTCGAGGCGGCGAAGGCGGAAGCAGGGACGGCGAAGGCGGAGGCGGGTGCGGCGCGTGCCGAGCAGGCCACGCGGCCGGCCGAGCCCGCGTTTGATCAGACGAGCATCGACAGGCTCGAGGCGGATCGAGCGGCGGCAGTCGCACGATCCGAGCGCGCGGAGGCCGAGGTCAAGCAGGCTCGGGCGGCGGCGGAGGAGACCGAGGCCCAGCTCGGGCGCCTGCGGGGACGCACCGCCGAGCTCGAGGCGGAGCTCGGGCAGGTCCGTGCCCGCGCCGGCCAGACCGAGGCCGAAGTCGAGCAGCTGCGGCTTCGCCTGGCGCGGGCCGAGGAGGCGGAGGCGCAGCTCAGGCAGGAGCGGGTCCGCGCCGAGGAGGCCGAGGCGGAGCTCACGCGCCTGCGCCTACGGGCCGAGGAGGCCGAGGCGCAGGGCAAGCTGGCGCGCGAGCGGGCCGAGGAGGCGCAGGCTGAGATCAAGCAGACGCGAGCGCAGGCCGAGGAGACCGAGGCCGAGGCGCGCCAGGCGCGGCTACGCGCGGACGAGGCCGAGGCGCAGACGCGCCAGGCGCGAGTGCGTGCTGAGGAGGCCGAAGCGGAGGCCGTGCGCGTACGGGCGCGAATGGAAGAAGCGACGATCGACGCAGAGAAGGCGCGTGCTCGCGCCGCTCGCGCCGAGGCGGAGGCCGAGCAGGCGCGCACCGAAGCGGCTCCGTCGAGCGCCGAGGCCGAGCAGGCCCGCGCCGAAGCGGCGCGGGCGGAGGCGGCGGCCGAGCAGGCCCGGGCGCGAGACGAGGCGGCGCGGCGGAGGCGCAGGCCGACGCGCGCCGACGCGGAACGCGCGCAGGACCGGGCGGCGCGGGCGGAGGCGCAGGTCGAGGAGGCGCGCACGAGGGCCGAGGAGGCAACGGCGACGGCGGAGGAGTCGCGCCGGAAGGCCGAGGAGGCGCAGGCCGCAATTGCGGCCGCCGTCGCGGAGCGGGACGAGGCCGTGGCCCGGAGCGCCGCGCTGGAGCGCGAGCTCGAGGAGGAGCGCCAGCGAAACGTGGCGTCGACGATGACCGCGGACCGGGCCCGAGAGCTGGTGAGCGCCATCGCGCGCGAGCGCGAGCTGACCACCGCCCTGGTGACGGGGCGTGAGCGGACCGACGAGCTGATCCGCGAGCTCGCCTCCCCGGACGGGGCGGCCGCGGCGGGCGGAGCAGAGGCGGGGACGGGCAACGGCAACGGCGCCGCGGGGGCCAGGGACCGCAGCAGCTCCTAGCTCCGTCTGGAGACGTGTGCGAACATGTGTTCGTGCGCTGGAGCAATCTCACGATGGACAGCGAGGAGCGCGCCCGTTTGCCCGGGTACGCGCACGATGCCGTCGTGCGTCATTTCGATGCCCCCGAGGCGCTCTCGACCCGCTTCTACGAGGTGCGCGCCAAGTCGATCTTGAACCGCGTGCCGCCGGCTTCGCAGGTCCCGTTCCGGTGGACGATCAACCCGTACCGCGGCTGCACACACGCCTGTGTTTACTGCTTCGCTCGGCCCACGCACAAGTACCTCGACTTCGACGCCGGCCGCGACTTCGAGCGCGAGATCGTGGTCAAGGTGAACGCGCCGGAGCTGCTGCGAGCGGAGCTGGCGCGGCCGTCGTGGGAGGGCGAGCACGTCGCGCTCGGCACGAACACCGATCCATACCAATGGGTGGAGGGGCGCTACAAGCTGATGCCCGGGATCTGGGAGGCGATGCGAGACGCCGAGAACCCGTGCTCGATCCTGACCAAGTCGCCGCTCCTGCTCCGGGACCTGCCGATCATGCGGCAGATCGCAGAGCGCACCGAGTTCAGTGCGGCACTGTCGATCCCGACACTCGAGGAGCGGGCCTGGCGAGCGACCGAGCCGCACACGCCGAATCCGAAGGCGCGGCTCGAAGCCGTCGCCGAGCTCGTCCGGGCGGGCATCAGGACAGGAGTCCTGGTGGCGCCGCTGATGCCGGGGGTCAACGACGCGCCCGAGCAGGTGGCGCGGATCGTGGAGCTCGCCACCGAGGCCGGAGCGGCGTATGTGACCGGCATCGCACTGCACCTGCGCGGTGACGTGAAAGGCTTGTTCTTCGAGTGGCTGGAGCAGCAGAGGCCCGACCTGCTGCCGCGCTACCGGGAGCTGTACCGGCGCGGCGCGTATGCCCCGCAGGAGGAGCGCAGGCGCCTGTCGGCACTCATTCGGGGTCCTGATCTGCCGCTGGGCGAGCGGATGCGCGGTGGTGGGCGCAATCCGCCGGCGCGAGCGAGCCCGCCGCGCGAGCCCGAGCAGCGCACACTATTCTGAGAAGCTCCAGACCGAGCCGTCATCCTGTCGACTGCGACTGCGCCCGCGCTCGGGCCGAGGTCGGCCCCGCCGAACTGGTCCGACCGGTTGTCGACATCGGCGCGTGGCGCCGCCAGCTACGGTGGAACGATGTCGAAGCGGAGAGCGAATCAATGCCGAGACGACTGAAAGAGCGAAGAGACCTGCATCTCGAGCGAATGTTCGAGACGCGCAGCGAAGCATGGGAGAAGGTGGGCCTCGCGGTCGACGTGAGCCAGCGTGCGGTCAAGCGCGCCCGGCGACAGGCGGCCGTGCTGCTGCCCCTCCTCGTCGCCGTCGTAGTCATCTACTACGACCGCCGGACCATCCTGAGCATCGGGCCCAACAGCAACTGGCTCGTCCCGCTGCGTCTCGGCACGATCGTCGCCTTGCTGGCCCTCGGCTGGGCCGTGGCGCGCGATGTGGGTCAGGCCGCGGCGCCGACGTTCTTCCGTCGCATGGATCCGGGAACGGCAGGCACGGTCGGATTCCTGATCCGCCTGCTCACGATCGTGATCACGATCGTGATCGCGTTCAGCGTCGCGGGCGCCAATCCCGGCACGCTGTTCGCCACGAGCGCGTTCACCGCCGTCGTCTTCGGTCTCGCCGCCCAGCAGACGCTGGGGAACCTGATCGCCGGCATGGTGCTGCTGAGCGCGCGGCCCTTCCGCGTGGGTGAGCGGATCCGACTGCAGGCCGGCGCCGTGGGCGGGACCGTAGAGGGCATCGTAAGCTCGCTCGGCCTCCTGTACACGACCCTGGCGCGGGGGGAGGACCGGATCATGATCCCCAACAACGTGGTGCTCGCCGCCGCCGTCGTGCCGCTGCGCGAGCCCGACTCGGTCGACGTGCGCGTGACCCTCAGCTCCGGCGTGCGCCCGAGCCACGTCCAGGCCCTGCTCGACGACCGCGTGACCACGCCCACACGCTCGGCGGCCAAAGTCCTGCTTCAGGAGGTGGACGGCGACGACGTGGTCGTCCGGATCCAAGCCACGCCCGAGCACGCGGTCGACGGTGCCAAGCTCGCCGACGAGATCATCGAGACGCTGTCCAGCGTGACCGGCGAGCACGAGGCCGCCCCCGGGTACGAGCGAGAGCCCGCCCCGGGCTACGACCGAGAAGCCGGCGCAGCGCGCCGCGACTAGCTCCGCTGAGGCAGGTGCTCGCCCCCGCAAGCCGCCAGCGCTCGCCTCAGCGCTTGTCGCGCTGACCCTCGGCGAGATCGAGTGCGATCCGCTCGTTGCCGAGCCGCCGGCTGACCGCGGCGGCCACCGCAGGCGCAACCCCGGCGAAGCTCGCCCCTGCGCGCAGCGCAGCCGGCGCCACCGCGACCTCGGCCCGGTTGCGCTCGACCGCGCCGATCACGGCGCCGGCGACGTCGTCCGGCGTGCGCGTGCCGACAAAGCGCGGCAGCGTCGACACCCGCGTCGGCGAACATCCCCGCATCGCGGATGAACCCTGGGGCGACGACCGAGACGCCGACGCTGTGCTCGCGCAGGTCCTCGCGCAGCCCGAGGGCAAAGCCGCGCAGCCCGAACTTGGTCGCCGAGTAGATCGAGGACGCGGGCGAGGCCGCCTTGCCCGCGAGCGAGGAGATGAACACCATGTGACCGCGCCCTCGCGCGACCATGCCCGGGGCGAGCGCCCGCGCCAGCGCCACCGGGGCTCGGAGGTTGACCTCGAGCATCCGGTCGATCTGCTCCTGGGTCAGCTCGGTCAGCAGCCCGGACGCCGGGAGCGCGGCGTTGGCGACGAGCACGTCGGGCTCGCCGGCCTCGCGCACCAAGCCGAGTCACCTCGTCGCGCGCCGAGAGGTCGCACACCACCGCCTGTGCGCCGAGCTCGCCGGCGAGCGGCTCGAGCACCTCGGCGCGGCGCCCGCTCAGCGACCAGCTGGGCGCCGCGAGCGGCGAACGCCCGGGCGATCGCCTGGCCGATCCCGCCAGTGGCGCCGGTCACGAGCACTCTGCCGCCGACCAGGCTCACGGCGCGCCAGTGTAGACGCGCATACTCCGCGGCGTGTCGCGAGCCGAGATCATCGCCCTGTTCGGTCCGACGGGCGTGGGCAAGACCGCGGTGGCGATCGAGCTCGGGCGGCTGCTTCGGGAAACCGGCGAGGACCCGGTGGCGGTCTCCGCCGACGCGCTCCAGGTCTACGCGAGCCTCGAGACCCTGACCGGCGCCGCGACCGCCGCCGAGCGCGCGCAGCTCGAGCACCGGCTGATCTCGTTCCTCCCGGTCGACGCGCGCTTCAGCGCCGGCGAGTACGCCGAGCTCGCTCACGCCGAGATCGACGAGCTGCTGGCCGCGGGCCGGCGGCCGATCGTCGTAGGGGGAACAGGGCTATACCTGCGCGCCGCGCTGACCGAGCTGAGCATGCGGCCACCGCCTCCTCCCGGGGTCCGCGAGCGCTGGATCGCCGAGCTCGAGCTCCGCGGTCCCGGCGCGCTGCACGCCGCGCTCCGCGAGCGGGCACCGTGGGCGGCGGCGGAGATCGCGCCTGCGGATCGCCAGCGGATCGTGCGCGCCCTCGAGCTGCTCGATGCCGGGGAGCTGGAGCCGCCGACCGGCGACTCGGAGCTGTGGACGCAGGAAGTGCGCCGCGCAACGCTGCTCGTCGGGCTGGTGATGGATCGCGAGCAGCTGTATGCCCGGATCGACGCGCGCGTCGAGCGGATGCTCGCCGCCGGCGTGCAGGAGGAGGTCAGGCGCGCCAGCGCCGCGGGCGCTTCGATCACCGCTCGCAAGGCCCTCGGCTTCGAGGAGCTGTTGGCGGGCGAACCCGAGGCGATGAAGCGCCGCACCCGCAACTATGCGCGCCGTCAACTGACGTGGATGCGCAAGCTGGCCGGCGTCCACGAGCTCGACCTGACCGATCTGCAACCCGCCGAGGTCGCGGCCCGGATCCGGGATCTGTGGTTGGGCCCCACCGGCCGAAGGCCGTGAACCGGCGGCGCCTCAGATCGGCAGGGGAGTGAACGGATACATGATGACCGCGGCCGTGACGAGCGCCGCGAGCGCGCCGAACAGGAGTCGCCGGCCCGGGGCGAAGCGCTCGATCATGTACACCGCCGCCAGGTAGAGACCGGGCATGACCACGATCATGTAGTACAGGTAGCTGGTCCGGTTGTAGATGATGCTGAGCAGCTCGAAGGGGATGAACGTACCCAGCAGCCAGGCCAGGCTGAGCGGGACGAGCTCGCTCTCGGCCGCGCCGTCCTCAGCCGTTCGCGCTCCGCGCCACCGGCGCCAGAGCGCCACCCCCGCGACCACCAACCCGCACAGCCCGAGCAGGAGGATGGGCGGGCTGATCATGCCGAGGAAATGGGCGGCCGGGTGCGTGTGATCGAGGCCCGGTGCCGGCTGCTTCGGGTTGATCGTGAGGTAGGAGATCGGCTTGTAGTCGCCCAGCCACTCCCACGGGTAGGAGGCGATTCCGGTGGGCCCGTGCGGACTCGTCTCCTGGGCGGCGTAGCTCACGATGTGCGCGATGTGGGCGAACGCCCCGCCGGTGATGAGCTGCCTGGAGGCGTCGGCGTAGGGCGGCGCGATCCGGTCGAGCACCGCGAGCAGCCCGACGAAGACCCCGGCCGCCGCCACCGCGCACGTCGCCCAACGCGTCACCGCGATCGCTGCCTCGCGGACCGTCCCGCGCCACGCCCACCGGAGCACCTCGAACGTCCAGAGCGCGAGCAGAACGTACGGCGCCACTTCCTTGGCGCACGCACCCACGCCGATCACCCCGCCGGCGAGCAGCGGCCGCCCGCGGAGATAGAGAGCCGCGCCCCACACCATCGCCGCGACCGCGTACACGTCGAGCGTCGCGATGCGGCCGTGGACGAGTTGGAGGTTGTCGAGCGCCATCAGCGCGGCCGCGCCCACCGCCACCCAGGGCTCGGCGCCGGCCGCGCGCGCCAGCGCGAACATCCCCAGCAGCGCCACCGTTCCCATCACGAGGCTGCCGATCCGCCACGCGAACGGCCCGTCACCGAACAGCTCGATCGCGCCCGCGATCACCAGCTTCGCCAGCTGCGGATGCTCGGCGTTGGGGTCATCCCCCAGCGGAGCCTGGGCGTACGGATAGCCGTGCGGCGGCCGGATCCCGGCGATCACCCGGGCGGCGTTCACGTAGTAGTCCTCGTCGAACACGAGCAGGTGGTCGCTCGCGGAGCGGCACGGGGCACGGCAGGGTTCGCCGAGCAGCGCTGCTCGCGCCCCCAGCGACAGCAGCGCCACCACCGCCAGTGCGAGCAGGGGCGTGAGTCCGGCTCGTCGAGCCCGGGCGTACGGCCGCGCGATCATCACTCCCTACACATACACTGCCGCGCCGTGGAGTTCGAGAAGTGGCAGGCGCTTGGCAACGACTACGTGATCGTCGAGGAGAGCCGGTTGCCGTTCGAGCTCTCGCCGGCTCGGGTCAAGGCAATCTGCGCCGCGCACACGGGGATCTTCTCCGACGGGATCCTGCTCCTCTCGCCTCCCGACGAGCCGGGGTTCGTGGCGCGCCTGCGGATCTTCAACCCCGACGGCTCCGAAGCCGAGCTGTCCGGCAACGGTTCCCGCGAGGCGGTGCTGTATCTGCGCCGCCGAGGCTGGGCCGACGCCGACACGTTCTCGATCCAGACCGCGGCCGGCGAGATCCGGCCCCGGATCACCTCGGCGACGGAGTGCACGCTCGACATGGGCCGCGCACGCTTGCGGAGCGCCGACTACCCCGCGGGCGCAGAGGACGGTCGCGGCGAGCTCGATGCCGCGGGCCGTAACTGGAGCTTTCAGCACGTCCAGGTGGGAAACCCCCAGTGCGCGATCCGCGTGCGCGACGAGGACGAGCTGAGCGCGCTGGACCTCCCCGCCATCGGCCAGCAGATCGTCGAGCACGAGCTGTTTCCCAATCGAACCAACGTCTCGTGGTTCACCGAGATCGGCCCCGGACGGATCCGCGCGCGGATCTACGAGCGCGGGGCGGGGGAGACGTCAGCCAGCGGTACGGGCGCCACGGGCGCTGCCGCGGCCTACGTGCTGGGCGGCGGCGACTCGCCCGTGACCGTCGTGCTCGACGGCGGGGAGCTCGAGGTGGAGGTGGGCGAGGACCTGCACATCAACCTCACCGGGTGGGCGGTCCCGGTGTTCCACGGGAGGCTCGCCGATGAGTTCGTCAAGGAGCTGCATGCGACCGAGTAGGCGCCTGGAGCAGATTCCGCCGTACCTGTTCGCCGAGCTCGAGCGCAAGATCGCGGCCAAGCGCGCGGCCGGTGTGGACGTGATCAGCCTCGGCATCGGGGATCCCGACACCCCGACGTACGCGCCGATCGTGGCCGCCGCCCAGGAGGCGGTGGCCGACCCGAGCACCCACACCTACCCCTCCAACCGGGGCCGCGCCGAGTTCCTGGAAGCGGTCGCCGGCTTCTACCAGCGCCGTTTCGCAGTGGAGCTCGACCCTGCCACCGAGGTGATGGCGGCGATCGGCGCCAAGGAGTGCATCTTCAACCTCAACCTCGCGTTCCTCGACCCCGGCGACGTCGCGCTCGCTTCCGATCCCGGCTATCCGGTGTACACGGGCGGGCCGTTGATGGCGGGCGGCGAGCCCGTGCTGATGCCGCTGCTGCCCGAGCGCGGGTTCGCGCCGGACCTGGAAGCGATCCCGGCCTCGACGCTCGAGCGCGCGCGCCTGATGTTCATCAACTACCCGAACAACCCGACGGGCGCGGTGGTGCCGGACGGATTCTTCGAGCAGGTCGTCGAGCTCGCGACACGCCACGACTTCCTCGTCGTGCACGACAACGCCTACAGCGAGACGACCTACGACGGGTACGTGGCGCCGTCGTTCCTCTCGACGTCCGGCGCCAAGGAGGTCGGCGTCGAGGTCTTCTCCCTGTCCAAGGGCTACAACATGACCGGCTGGCGATGCGCGGCGATCGTCGGCAACGCCGACGCGATCGCACACTACTGGCGGTTGAAGTCGAACATCGACTCGGGGCTGTTCGAGGCGGTGCAGCTGGCCGGCGCGGCGGCCCTGGCGCCGGAGCTCGACAACGACGTCCGGGCGATGAACCAGATCTACCGCCGCCGGCGAGATCTCGTCTGCGAGGCGCTCGCGGAGGCGGGGGTGCGGGTCACCCCGCCCAGGGGGACGATCTACGTTTGGGCTCCGATCCCGCCCGAGTTCGAGTCAGCCGCCGCCTACTGCGAGCACGTGCTCGAGCGGGCCGCGGTGGTCATATCGCCCGGTGGCGCCTACGGCCGCAGCGGCGAGGGCTTCTTCCGGATCTCGTTGACGACGCCCGACGACCGGCTGCTGACCGCGCTCGAACGCATCCGCCGGCTGTAGAGCTCAGCCGACCGTGAAGTCGTTGAACCTCGAGAGGATGACGCTTGGCGTTCGAGCCGTCATTCTCCAGCAACGCCAGTTCCGCCTGACCGCTGCACCACTGCGGCGACGGCCCGGGCTCGGTGGTCCGGTCAGTGGGCATGAGCGTCGCGATCAGCAGCTGCCCCGGCCGCCCGCGGACGTGGCGGAAGAAGTGCGCGTCGAAGGTGGTACAGCCCTTCTGCTTACTGAATATCAGGATGCTGAGCGACCAGAAATGACCCCTCGCCAGCTCCTTTGGAAGCCGCGCGCTGACCGTGATCGGATCGGTGGGCGAGAACCGGCTGCCCGGCGCCGGCAACAGCAGCCGGAGCACGGCACGGTGGGAAGCGTGAAGGTGGTGTTCGCGTGCAGCGACTGCACGAGCGGGGAGAGGCACCCCTGCTGCTTGAGCTCGATGTCGCGGCCGTTCGGCGTGGTTCCGTAGAGCCTGAACCGGCCGACGAGGCCGGGGCGGAACACACCCTGGATCCAGAGGGTCCTCCGCGTGATGACGATCTTCCCCGACACCGGATCCTGCCATTCCCCGGGATGGATCCGACGCCAGCGCAACGCGAAATGCCCGCCGCCGAGGCACAGGTGACATCCACCCGACCAGGTCTCCGGGGCGCGGACGCCGTCGATCAGGAGGTTGACGAGCAACAGCTCGCCGGGATGCCCGCGCGTAGGGCCGGGTCACGATCGCGAGCTTGAACGGAGGCGACGGCCGAGCTGGTCGGTGCGATGTCGTTCGCGCGCGCCGCGTTGGCGGTGCCGAGACAGAGCGCGAGCGCGGCGCACATCAAGACGTACGCCCAAACGCTCCGGGAGCCGGTCGACGATCGCGATGCGGCGGCTCTCATCGGAAGGGAGAGGTGACAGTCCCGCCGCCGCCTGACCCACCGGACGATGGCGGCGGTGTCGGATTGGACGGCGCCGGAGAGCTCTGGGTCGGAGAGGAGCCCTGGCTCGGCGAGTAGTTCTGGGTTGGCGGGATGTAGCTCTGCGAAGCTCCCGAGCTCTGCGAGGTTCCGGAGCTCCCGGTGCTCACGGACGGGCTGGAGGACGACGAGCCCGAGGTCGTCGGCTTGGCAGCGGCCGGGTTCTTCGGTGCACCGGCAGGCCGGGAATGCTGAGCGAGGCCAGCGCGGGCAGCGACAAGCCCTCAGTCCGGAGTGCGCCGGCCGCGGTGGCGACCGTCTGACTGGCGCTGCTCACGGTCATGGCCGCGGCGGCGTAGCCGCCGCGATCGTTGCGCTGTGCGGCAGTCGCGAGCCCGGACAGCGCCTTGGCTTCGGCCGTCAGAGCCGACGCGAGCGCCGCCACGGGATGCTCGTACCGAGCCGGAACCGACAGCCGCGTGAGCGAGCTTGCCGCGGAGGCATCCGCCTTCGAGATCGCCTGGGCCGCGGGAGCCCGACCCGGGAGCTTGCCCGCCTGGAGGCCGCCCAGGTTGCCGCGCGCGGCGGCGGCTCCGGCGACGGCGCGGGTCAGGCCGGCGGTCAGAGCGGCGTCCGGCCCCGGCGCAAGCAACTGGGCGCCGCTGAGCGTCGCGGTCCTTGCCAGCGTGTCGCACGATGCCGCGGCGGTCGCCGACGAGGCAGTGCAGATGATCGCCAGGTCGCCCGCGTTCTGCGGGGATGACGAACGCATCGACGGTCGACGCCGAGCCGACGTTCCAGCGGTACTCGCGTACAGGAGCTCCGGCGATGGTGGCACCGAGCCCGGCCGCTGGATGGCCGTAGCGGGACTCGAGCGCCGGCGGCACGGCGGCGGGGATGGCGCGCCGACTGCGCGAGCGAGCCTGCGACCAGGCTCGCTCCGCGGGACGCGAGCTGGATCGGGGCGGGCTGAGCCGCGATGACACCGCCGTCGAGTCCGAGACGCGCAGTCGATGGTCCATGGCGCCCGGTAGGCGATCGTGATCGGGCCCGAGTGAGCGCTCGTCTGCTTGAGCCGCCGGAGCCCGCCGCCAGCACGACGGCGACGACGGCGAGGACGAGGCCGAGCGCCACCCCCGCAGCGACGATCCGCCGGCGCCGCGCGGTGGCGGGGGACGGGGGCGTCGCGGGAGCCGGCGCCGAGCCGTGCATCGTGGTCGCTGCATGCAGGGACTGCTCGACTGGCTCGGGGGGCGCGACGGGCTCGACTGGCTCGGGCGGGACGATGGTCTCGACGGCCGCAGCTGGCTCGACGGCCTCGGCGGGCTCGACGGCCTCGGCGGGCTCGTCGGGCGGGACGAGGATCTCCGCCGCCACCGACTCGGCGAGCGGGGCAATCGTGTCTTCGCCCGGCACAGGACGCCGGCGCCGGCGCGATGGTCTCGGCTGCCGCCACCGGCTCGGGCGCAGGCATAGGCACGATCGTGTCGGCCGCCGCCACCGGGTCGGGCGCGGCCAGGAGCGTCTCGGCTGCCGCCACCGCCGGATCGAGCACGCTCGACTCCTCGGCACCACGGGCGCCGGCACCCGCAGCGGTGGCGCAGGAGCGAGAACGGAAGGCGGAGTCGGGGTGCGCGTGCTCTCGAACGGAGCCGGTGTGAGCGGCTTGGCTCCCTGACCATCGAGGATCTGGTCGCCGAGCCTGGCGTCGCGGCGCCACCGAGGGCCGAGGAGGTCGATGATGATGTCCTCGAGCGAGTCCCAGGCCTCGGCCGCGCTCTGAGTCCGCTCCGATGGCGACTTGACGAGCAGCCGATCGATCCATGCCGACAGCGCCGGATCGACGCCGGTCGCGACCTCGCTGGCCGGCGGGATCCTGTCGTTCACGTGGCGGAAGAGGATCACCGGCGTCGGCTCGTCGCGGAACGGAGGACGGCCGACGATGTGCTCGTAGGCCATCACGCCGACGGAATAGAGATCGGTCCAGGGGCCGATCTGGTCCGCGGCCACCGCCTGCTCGGGCGCCATGTAGATCGGGGTCCCGACGGTCATCCCCTCCTTGGTGAGGAAGGTGCTCATCCCGGCGTTGAGCGTGGCCTTGGCGATCCCGAAGTCGGTGATCTTCACCCGACCTTCATCGGTGACCATCAGGTTCTCGGGCTTGAGGTCGCGGTGGACGATGCCGGCCTGCTCGGCGTGGGTCAGCCCGGCCAGGATGCCCTCGAGGACGCCGGCGACCTGGCACAGTGACAGGCAACCCACGTAGGGGCGCAGCGAGCCGCGCTGCGCGTACTCCATCGCGATGTACGGGATGCCGCCGTCCTCGAAGTACTCGTGGACGGTGACGATGTTGGGGTGGTTGAGCGAGCCCGCGAACTGGGCCTCGCGGACGAAGCGCTGGGCCGCTTGCGGCTCGGTGGCGTCGAAGTGGCCGAGCTCCTTCAGCGCGATGTGGCGCTCGGGCGCGGACTGCCGAGCGAGGTACACGACGGCCATCCCACCTCGTCCGATCTGGTGGAGCACCTCGTAGCGCCCGACCCTGCGCGTCGTCGCGGCCACGCCGCCCCGATCGGTCGAGACATCAGTCATCGCAGTCGTTCGCTCTGCTCGCCCTCAGCTCGTATAGCTTGCATTCGAGGTAGGAGCCCCCGGTGCCCGACCAAGCCGCGATCATAACCCGTTCGCGGCAAGATTTGTGCGGTTTGCACAACCGCTGCCTGGGAGACAACGGCCCGCAGCGGCTGGCACTTGCGCACTGCGCGAGGGGAGCCGTGCTGGCGGCCGGAGCTACCATCAATTTTGTGCAGAGAAGCAGACACGGACGGGCCCAGGGCTCGGCCTTCGGTGCCAATGGCCAGCGCTCCGCCGGGCGGGCGCGCCAGCGCGCGTTCATGATCGCGGCGATCCCCGACGAAGAGCACGGGGACCTATCCGAGCTGCGCGAGCTCCTGCGCACGGCAGGCGTCGCCGACGTAGGCGAGATGACCCAGCGGCGCGATCATCCGCATCCCACGACCTACCTCGGCGCCGGCAAGCTGGAGGAGCTCAAAGTCGAGTGCGAGCGCGCCGACGCCAACCTGGTGGCGTGCGATGACGAGCTCACGCCGCGCCAGGAGCGCAACCTCGAGACGGCGCTCGGGATGCCCGTGATCGACCGCACGGCGATCATCCTCGACATCTTCGCCGCACATGCCCACAGCGCCGAGGGCAAGCTCCAGGTCGAGCTGGCGCAGCTCGAGTACAACCTCGCGCGCATGCGCGGCCTGTGGTCGCACCTCGAGCGCCTCGGGGGCGGGATCGGCACCCGTGGACCGGGCGAGACGCAGATCGAGACCGACCGGCGCCTGGCCCGCGACCGCATCTCGGCGCTCAAGCGCAAGCTGGCCGGCGTTCGCTCGAGCCGATCGGTGATGCGGGCCGAGCGTGAGCGCGCCCATCTGCCGCAGGTCGCCCTCGCCGGCTACACCAACGCCGGCAAATCGACGCTGCTCAACGCGCTCACCGGCGCAAACGTCGGCGTACGCGACCGCTTGTTCCACACGCTCGACCCGACGACGCGCCTGCTCCGCGCGGGCGGCCGCGACTACCTGATGACCGACACGGTCGGCTTCATCCGCAAGCTTCCCCATCAGCTGGTGGAGGCGTTCGGAGCGACCCTCGAGGAGACCCGGCGGGCAGACCTGATCCTGCACGTCGTCGACGCGTCGGTGCCCGAGGAGGAGCTGGTCGAGATGACTCGGGCCGTTGAGGACGTCCTTCACGAGATCGCCGCCGATGAGGCGCCGCAATTGCTCGTGCTGGCCAAGGCCGACCAGGTCAGTGCCGAGCGACGCGCGGAGCTCCAGCACCGGCACCCGGGCGCGGTACTCGTCTCCGCCCTCACGGGGGAGGGCATCGAGGAGCTCATCGAGCGGATCGAGGAGGACTTCGCGCGCACGCTCCAGCCGGTCGAGCTGCTGATCCCCTACGACGAGGGCGCTCGCCTGGCCGAGCTGCACGAGATCGCCGGCGATCTCGAGCGCGAGGAGATGCCCGACGGGGTGCGCGTGGCCGCGCGGCTGCCGGCCACCGTTGCCGCCCGGTACGCCAGCTTCGCCGTCAGCGCTCCTCCCGCTCGATGACGCTCCGCGTACGGCGGCTCGATCCCCGTGCGCTGCTCCCGACCCGGGCCTACGACGGGGACGCAGGCCTGGATCTGTACGCGCTCGAGCCCGCACGCCTGGAGCCGGGGGCGCGCGCGGCGCTCCGGACCGGTGTTGCCGTCGAGATCCCGGAGGGCCAGGCAGGCCTCGTGCTCCCGCGCTCGGGGCTCGCGGCGCGGCACGGGATCGCGCTCGTGAACGCCCCCGGGCTGATCGATTCCGGCTACCGGGGCGAGCTCCGGGTCCTGCTTCTCAACACCGACCGCACCAGCGCCTTCACGGTCGACGCCGGGGATCGAATCGCGCAGCTCGTGCTCGTCAAGGTCGAGGCGCCGGAGGTCGTCGAGGTCGACGAGCTCGCGGGCAGCGAGCGTGGTGCCGGAGGGTTCGGCTCGAGCGGCTGAGCGGTCCGCCTACGAACCCTGGTTCGGCGGCACCAGGCCGTGCGCGATCAGGAACTGCAGCGCCACCACCTGCGGTGTCTCGCCCGATACGTCGACGGCCGCGTTGAGCTGACGCATCACCGCGGTGCTGAGCAGCGCGCTCACCTTGTCGATCGTGGCGGCGAACGCCGGCCCCTCGGCCTGGAGCACCCTGGTCGGCACCACCGGCACCACGTTGCCCCACCCGAACACGTGCTGGGGATCGCCGAGCAACGCGTAGTTGCCGGTGATCAGCTGACCGTCCGTCGTGTTGACATCGGCGGCTTCGACGGTTCCCTGGTCGAGCGCCTGGTACTGGGCGCCGATGGCCAGCGGCTGGAACGAAGCCGGCGTCACGCCGTACGCCTGCTCGAGCGCCGGCAGACCCGCGGATTCCTGCTGAAACTGCGGCGGGCCACCGAGCGTGAGCGTGGAGGCGACCTTGGTCAAATCGGCGATCGTCTCCAACCCGTTGTGCACGGCATAGTTGAACGTCACCGCGATCGCGTCGGTGTCGCCGAACGGCGTGGGGCGGAGCAGATCGAAGCCGTAGCGGCGGGCCCACCGGCGGCCCGCCCGGTAGGCGGCGGCGCCACTGGCGAACTGTTCCTTCAGGCCCGCGACGGAGGTGTCCCACGTGCCGATGTACTCGGGGTAGAGGCTGAGTCGCCCTGTCTGGAGCGCCTGGATCGTGACCTCGGTCGGGCCGATGTTCTGGTTCAGGAGCACCGGGAAGCCTTGCGCCTTGAGCGCCTGGTAGTAGAGCTCACCGAGCACGAACTGCTCGGTGAAGTTCTTGTCGCCGATCGTGATCTGGGGCTTGCCGGTGCCGGGCAGCGTCGCCGTCCGGGCGGTGGAGGACGGTGGGGCGGTTCTCGGCGTGTGCGCCCCGGCGCCGCAGCCGCTGAGCGCCAGCGACACGCTGACGGCGCACAGGCAGGATGCGATCAGGAAGGGAGCAGTGCGGCGGAGCTTCTGCATGCTCGGTCGGCCGGGCGAGCGGAGGCTACACGCCCGCGGCCTGGCGCGCCTGGGCATGAGCGGCCTGTTCGAGCTCGTCGTCGAGCGCCTCGAGCGCCGTCGGGAGGCCGAGCGCGGCCTGGATCAGCCAGTCGGCGAACCACGCGTTCTTCGGGAGCAGCGGGCCGTGCAGGTAGGTCCCGATCACGTTTCCGGAGCGCACGCCCTCGTAGCCGTCGGCGCCGTTGTTTCCGTGGCCGCTCAGCACCCGACCGAGCGGCTGCGTGTCCGGGCCCAAGTGGGTTCGCCCGCCGTGGTTCTCGAAGCCGGCGAGCACGCGGGGGTGGCCGGGCTCGAGCTCGACCTCGATCGCCACATTGCCGATCAGACGCGGCCCTTCCTCGCGCACGGTGCTGAGATCGACCAGGCCGACGCCGGGCAGCACCTCGTCGTCCAATTGGTAGGAGCGTCCGAGCAGCTGATAGCCGCCGCACACGGCGAGGATCACGGCACCCCGCCCGGCCGCAGCGTGCAGCGCGTCGCGCTTGACCTCGGCCAGATCGAGCGCGCACAGCTTCTGGTCGCGGTCCTGCCCACCGCCGATGTAGTAGAGGTCGGCGCCTTCGGGGTCGAGCGCGTCACCCAGGCCGCTCGCGCTCAGGGTGAACTCGAACCCCCGCCACCGGCAGCGCCGCTCGAGGAGCAGGAGGTTGCCCCGGTCGGCATAGATGTTCATGAGGTCCGGGTACAGCGCGCACACCCGCAGCTCAGGCACGGAGCATCACCACCGAGCTGCCCACGTAATCGTCGGTGGCGGGGATGACCGCGCGCCCGTCGGGGCTGAGGCCGGCCGCCCGCGCCTCGCGCTCGAGCTGCGCTGAGGAGAGCCGGTCGAGGTGCACCGTGTCGTGCTCGACCTTCCGCTCTCCGGTCGGCGAGATCGTCTCGCGCCGGCGCTCGAGCACGAACCCGCCGGCGTCGGCGCGCACCGCTGTGGGGTGGCTCGCGTACACGACCCCGTCGAGCTCGCGCATGTCGGGCAGCGGCGCGGGCGTGCCGTCGCGCACCTCATAGATGTCGAGCGCCTCGCTGATCGCGATCGCCAGCAGCCCGCCGGGCGCGAGATGCGCACGCGCGCAACGTAGAAACGCGGCGCGGCCCTGCGCTCCCGTCGAGCAGCTGGATCGTCTGCATCGGCACCAGGCACAGCGCGAAGCGAGTGGCGATCTCGAAGTCGCGGGCGTCTGCGACCACAGTGCTCACGTCGAGCCCCGCGGCGCGCCGCTCGAGCTCGGCCAGCAGCAGCGGGTCACGATCAAGCGCCGTGACCGCGTAGCCCTGGCGTGCCAGATCGAGCGTGACGCGGCCGGTCCCTGCGCCCACGTCGAGCACCGGATCGCCGCAGCGCCCCGCGAGCGAGCGCCACATGTTGATGTCCTCGAGGTATCCGCCGCATTCGAGGTCGTGCCAGATCGCGTTCACGGTCACTCCCAGAAGCGTCCCACGTGACCCCGCCGCGAGAGCTCCTCGCGCAGCTCGAGCAGCGCCGTGTAGGTGGGCACCACGAACAGCCTGCCGGACGGCGTGCCGGCGAGCGCCTGGTCGAGCGCGTGCGGCAGATCCGCCACGACGCTTAGGCGATCCACGGCCACGCCCGCGTACTTGAAGCGGAGGGCGAGCTCAGCCCCGCGCGTGCCCGCGCAGGTGACCGCCCGCACGTGGCCCGCGAGCAGCTCGAAGTCGGCGTCCCATACCCATGAGACGTCACGGCCGTCAGCGATGCGGTCGTTGAGGATCGCCAGCAGGTCGATCTGCTCGGGCTCGAGCGCCAGCGTGCGCAGGATCTCGTTGGCGCCGGCGGGGTTCTTGGCCAGCAGGATCGACACCTCGACCCCGGCGATCTCGATCCGCTCGGCACGCCCGAACGCGGCGCTCACGCTGGTGAGACCGTCGATCACGGTGCTCAGCGGGACATCGAGCTCCAGGCACAGGGCCGCTGCCGCCAAGGCGTTGTAGACGTTGTAGAGGCCGGGGAGCGGAAGGCGCAGCTCCGAGGTGCCGCGCGGCGTGCGCAGACGAAACGTGGCCCCGCGCGTCCCCTCGAGGGTGATCGCCTCAGCCGCCACGGCCGGCTCGGGACGCTCCTGGCCGCAGTTGGGGCACCTGTAGCGGCCCAGATGTCCCAGGTAGATGGCCTCGTAGGTGTAAGCGGCCCCGCAGCGGCGACAGTGCTTGGAGTCCGAGGCGTGCTGCATCTGCGCCAGCGCGATCTCTGGATCCTCGATCCCGAAGTAGGTGACGTGCGGCGCGCTGCGCCCCAGGTCGGCCACGAGCGGATCGTCGGCGTTCAGCACCAGTCGCGTCGCCGAGGGCAGCCGCGCCACCGCGCCGGCCCAGCGGTCGGCGATCGTCTCGAGCTCGCCGTAGCGGTCGAGCTGGTCGCGGAACAGGTTGGATAGCAGCATCGCGCGAGGCTCGAGCTGGGGCGCCAGCCGGTCGAGCCAGAACTCGTCGACCTCGAACAGCCCCAGCTCGCCGTCGATCTTCCGGGCGCCGCGCGCAGCCGCGAGCAGCGTCGAGGCCACGCCGCCCGCCATGTTGGCGCCCGCCCGGTTGTGGACGAGCGGGACGCCGCCGCGCTCGAGCACGGAGGCGATCATCGCCGCGGTCGTCGTCTTGCCGTTGGTCGCCGAGAGCATGACCGACCCGCGCGGGAGGCGCCCCGCGAGCTCGCCGATCGCGTGCGGCTCGAGGCGGATCAGGACCTTGCCCGGGAGGCTGGTGCCGCCGCCGCGCCCGGCGCGACGGGCCAGTCCGCCCACTGCGCGGGCCGCGGCGATCTTGGCCCCGAGCATGCTCATCGTCCGGCCGGGCCCGGCACGAGGACGTTTACCGCCCGTGGCAGCGACCGGATGGTGACCGGGAGCTCCGCGAGCGGGTCTCCGTCGGCGTAGAGCACGAACGGGCGGCTCGCGCTGATCTCGAGCTCGCGGGCGCGCAGGATCCGCACGGTTGGCTGGCGGACGTGGCTGCCGCTGAACACGGTCGGCAGCAGGCGCAGGACGCGGAGCTTTGGCATGTCACTGATCGTCACGACGTCGAGTAGGCCGTCCTCGAGCGAGGCGTCGGGAGCGAGGAACATCCCCCCGCCGTACGCCTTCGAGTTTGCCGCGGCGACCGTGAAGCCGGTGAGGGTCAACGGCTCGCCACCGTCGAGGATGAGGGTGAAGGTAGCGGGCCGCCAGGCCGCCAGCGCGCGCAGCGCGCCATAGGCGTAGACGAGATTGCCACGCACGAGCCGGGTCTCGTTGGCGATTCGGTTCGCCACCGAGTCGAAGCCGCAACTGGCGATCCCGACGAACGTGCGCTCGCCGACCTGGCCGAGGTCGAGCGCGCGCGGCGTGCCGTAGGCGAGGACCTGGCACGCCTCCACCGGATCGCGCGGGATCCCCAGCACCCGCGCCAGGTCATTTCCGCGCCCGCCCGGGAGCACGCCGATCAGGGCATCGGAGTGCTTCAGGGCGCCGGCCACGGCGCCGATCAGTCCGTCGCCGCCGAAGGGCACCGCCACCTCGCCCGCCGCGGCGGCACCAAGCGCCAGCTCGCGCGCGTGCTCGAGGCTGCGCGTCCAGTCGATGCGGTGCTCGAGTCCGTGCGAGCGCAGGGCGACCCGCACCGCCGCAAGACGCCGTGATGTCCGGCCGCCGGCGGCCGACGGGTTGACGATCAGGGCCAGCTTCCTCACGCGCGGAGGATGAGCGAGTGGAGATCCTCGGCGATCGCGACCGGAGCCGGATCGGTGGCCGACTCGGCCTCGGCGCGAGAGCTGACGCCGGTGAGCACGATCGCGGCATCGAGTCCCGCGGCGGCAGCGCCGGCGAGATCGGACTCGATCCGGTCGCCGATGACCAGCGTCTTTCCGGCGCCCAGGCGGTCGAGCGCGGTGCGGAAGATCTGCGGGTCGGGCTTGCCCACGACCTGCGCCTCGCGACTGGTGGCGTACTCGAGCGCGGCGACGATCGCGCCTGTCCCCGGTGAGAGTCCGTCCTCGGTGGGAAACGTCCGGTCGCGATCGGCGGCGAGCATCTCGGCGCCGTCAAGCAGCGCTCGCGTCGCCGTACGCAGCTCGTGGAAGTCGAAGGCGTCGTGGCCCGCGACGACCACTATCTCCGCCTCGGCCTCGCGCTCGGTCCCGTTCACGATCCGCGCTCCCGCGTCGCCTACATGGCGGAAGATCGCAGGCGACCCGATGACGTACGTGAGCCGGCGGTTCCCCCGGTCGGCGAGTACGAACTGGATCGCCGCACCCACCGTCACCACCTCCTCGAGCGAGGCGCGCAGGCCGAGCGACCACAGCTTGCGCACGTACTCCTCCGGGCTCCGCCGCGAGTCGTTGGTGACGAAGGCGAGTGACTTGCCCGCGGCCCGCAGCTCGGCCACCGCCTCACGCGCGCCATGGGTGGGGGTGTCGCCGACCCAGACGCAGCCGTCCAGATCCAGGAGCACGTTGTCGTAGCGGGCGAGGAGAGGGGAGAGGGCCATCGGCAGCGGGGCGGATTATCGCGATGTGGTTTCCTTGCCCTCCGTGCGCCGAGTCATCGTCCTGCTGCTCGCGTCCGGAGCCGCCCTGTGCGGCTGCGGCGGCTCGAGCAGCCACACGTCATCGACCGCCGCCGGCAGCGCGAGCTCGGCGGCGAGCTCCTCAGCCGCTTCGAGTGCCTCGGGATGCCGGACGGTGGCCGCGCCCGCCGCGCGCTCGAAGACGCTGCCCGCGCCGCACCAGTCGCTCGATCCCCACACGACCTACACGGTCACCGTCCAGACCAACTGCGGGACGTTTGCGTTCACGCTCGATGTCAAGGACTCGCCGAAGACCTCCGCCTCGTTCTACTACCTGGTCAAGCACCGCTTCTTCGACGGCGTGACCTTCCACCGGGTAGCCGCCGGGTTCGTGATCCAGGGCGGCGACCCGACCGGCACGGGCGGCGGCGGCCCTGGCTACACGGTCGTCGAGCCTCCACCGCAGAGCACCCAGTACGTGCAGGGCGACGTCGCCATGGCCAAGACCCAGACTCAGCCCGCGGGCGCGTCCGGCAGTCAGTTCTTCGTCGTCACCGCCGCCAACGCGACGCAGTCCGCCGGGCTGACCGCGGACTACGCGCTGCTCGGCAAGGTCGTCTCGGGGCTGAGCGTGGTGCAGCGGATCGGCGCGCTGCCCACGAACCCGCCCGGCGACGGAATGCCCTCGCCGACGGTCGTGATGTCGCAGGTCACGGTGGCGCCGTAGCGCGAGGGCGCTGAGCGCTCCACGGTTGTCCCGGGGGTGCCGGCCATTGGCGGGGGCCCTGTTCGTTTGCGCTGCGAGCCGCTTTACCGACCTAAACGCAACTGGACGAATGTTCGAGTTGTGTAACGAAAGCGCCCCGCTACCCTTCCCCGTTGTTCTAGGAAACGCGGGGTACTCGGAGGAGCGAGCAGGGGTAAGCGCCGGCGCCTGATGGCGTCGGTCTTATGCAGTCTGGCCCCATGACGCTGCGTCGCTCTGCCGCGCCAATAAAGGAGATCAGTATGGGCTGGTTTTGGCGGCTAATCGTCTAGCCGTAGTAAGCCTATGTGTCCTCGGAGGGGTCCGTTGCCGCGGGCCCCTTCGGCGTTCCGGGGGTACATCGGCCGGATTTACCGAAACCTTGAGTGGTGTCCAGATCGGCCTGGACACTCAGCTCCACGGCGCCGCTCGACTGACGCGTGCTCGCGCACCGGAGGCGCGTCCGATTGCTTGAGGATGCAGCGGTTTTCGCCGATAGACGGGTGGCATGGGCAAGGAAGCAGCCACCGAGGTACGGGGAACTCCGCGGCAGCCGGGAGCCGGGCGGCGCAGTCTGCATGGCCTGGTGCTCGCGCGCGCTCGCCGGCGTGCCTTGCTGACGCGGGCTCGGCTCACTGGAGGTGGGCCAATTGCTCGTCATCGCCGTGTTCGCCGTGGTGAGCATCCTCACCGCGGTCGAGACGAGCAGCAGCTTCAGGTCTCCGGCACGCTGCTGGGCGCTGATGCTCGCCATGGTCCTCCTCGGCGGCGGCCCGGCCGCGGCGATCGGCGCGGTGACGATGGTCGTGGCGTGGTTACGGATCGCGGCGCCGCTGCACGCTGCTGCTCGCAATCTCGTCGCGTTCACGTGGTTCCCGCTCGCCGGCGGCCTGTTCTTCCACGCGATGACGCCTGGTTCGCGCGTCGGCCCGGCGTCCGCCGCGTACTACCTGCTCGTGTTCGCGACGTTCGTCGTCGCGCTATCGGTCAACTTCTTCTGCATCTTCAGCTATCGGTGCTACGTGGAGCGCACGTCGCTGCTCGACCGCGCACGCGACGCCGCCTTCCCGCTCATGTCGGCGGAGCTGTTCTCCGCGCTCCTCACGATGGGCGCCGTCTACGCCACGGCGAAGACGGGCACCGTCGGCATCGCCCTCGTCGCCCTGACGCTGGTGATCTTCCAGTACCTGGTCGGCGAGCTGCTCAAGTCAAAGCAGCGCGGCGTGGAGCTCCACCGTATGGCGACGACCGACGACCTCACCGGCCTCGCCAACCGGGAGCGCTTCCGCGACGAGCTTCAGGCACAGATAGCCCGCTCGACCGCGCAGGGCTCATCGTTCGCGGTCCTGCTGATCGACCTCGACGGCTTCAAGGAGGTCAACGACACCCTCGGTCACCACTACGGCGATGCGCTCCTGCGCGAGCTGGGGCCGCGCCTGGCCGCCTGCGCCGGCGACGGCGGAGTGGTCGCGCGGCTCGGCGGCGACGAGTTCGCGGTGCTGCCCGAGGAGCACACCGACGATCCGGAGGCGCTCGAGATGCTCGCGCCCGGCTGCTGGCGTCCGTCCACGAGCCCATCACGCTCGACGAGATGACCGTCGAGGTGGGGGCGAGCATCGGCGTCTCGCGCTTTCCCGAGGACGGGCAGGATCCCCACACCCTGCTGCGCCATGCCGACGTGGCCATGTACGCCGCCAAGGAGGCGCGCAGCGGCTGCAAGATCTACGCCCCCGCGCTCGACCGTCACTCGGTCGAGCGTCTCAGCGTGATCGGCGACTTCCGCCGCGCGCTCGAGGCGGGGGAGATCGTCGTCTACTACCAGCCGGTGGTCGACGTCGACGGCTACCGCGTGCACGGCGCCGAGGGACTCATCCGCTGGCAGCATCCCGAGCAGGGCCTGCTGCCGCCGGGCGCGTTCATCCCGGCAGTCGAGCAGACGGCGCTGATCGGTCCGCTCACGCGCTACGTGCTCGAGCGCTGCATCGCTCAGTGCGCGGAGTGGCGTCAGGCGGGCAAGGACCTGTCGGTCGCGGTCAACCTGTCGGTGCGCAACCTGCTCGACCGCAACCTTCCCGCCGACATCGAGCTCCTGCTCGCCACCTACGGCCTTCCCGCCGAGGCGCTCCAGCTCGAGATCACCGAGAGCATGCTGATGTCCGACCCGGAGCGCGCGCTCGCCACCGTCACGCGCCTGAGCGCGCTCGGCGCACGCATCTCGGTCGACGACTTCGGCACCGGCTACTCGTCGCTGGCGAACCTGCGGCGCTTCCCGATCGACGAGCTCAAGATCGACCGCTCGTTCGTCTCCCCGATGCTCGAGGACGAGAGCGATCTGATCATCGTCCGCTCGACGATCAATCTCGGCCACGACCTGGGCCTGCGCGTGATCGCCGAAGGCGTCGAGGATGAGCAGACGCTGCGCCGCCTTGCCCGGTTGGGCTGCGACCTGGCGCAGGGCTATCACATGAGCCGGCCGCTGCCGCCCGAGGCCTTCGCCGAGTGGATCGAGGACCTCGAGACCCGCTCGTCCGCGCGCCGCGATCGCGGCCTGAGACGCCTCAGAACAGCGCCGCCTGAACGCCCTCCGTGGCCAGGCACTCGGGCCCGTCATAGCGGGCATCGTTGACGGCGGGACCGACCGCCCGCATCTCCGTCTGCTCGTCGCTCAGCCCGTGGAGCACTCGTGAGAGCTCCTCGGGGCGCGTGGCGGAATCGAGCCAGGCGGGCTCGGCCTGCGGTGCGAGGATGATCGGCATCCGGTCGTGAAGCGGAGCGATGGCGTCGTTGGCCGCCGTGGTCAGGATCGTGCAGGTACGCAACGTCTCACCGTCGCCGTCGTGCCAGATCGACCACAGCCCCGCGAACGCGAACGGCGCTCCGCCGGCGCGCGTGATGTGGAAGGCCTGCTTGGGCGCGCCGGGAACACGCCGCCACTCGTAGAACCCGTCGCCGATGATCAGGCACCGGTAGCGCTCGTACGCGCGCCGGAAGGCCGGCCGCTCCGCGACCGTCTCGACGCGCGCGTTGATCATCTTGAGGCCGGTGTCGGGTGAGGACGCCCACGACGGAACGAGCCCCCAGCGCAGCAGCTCTCCGCGGGGCCGACCCTCGCGATCGGTTGTGACAGCGAGCACCTCGTCCCCGGGCGCGACGTTGTAGCGCCTGCGCACCTCGACCGCCTCGCCGATCGGGAAGCGGCCCCGTACCTCGGCGGGATTGGGCGTCGCCAGCGAATAACGGCCGCACATCACCGCACCCCGGTAGGGCTAGCGGCCGCGGGCGGCGATCTGCTCGGCGCGCTCCGCCTCAGCGCGCTTCTGCCGCCGGCGTCCGAGGAAGAACATGACCCCGAACGCCACAAGCACGAGCAGGAAGCCGTAGAAGATCGCCAGGTCGACCGAGAGGCCGCCGGCGGCCTGGCCGATGCCGTACACGATCCCGAAGGCGAGCGCCAGGATCAGCACGATCGCGACGATCACGAGCACGATTCCCCTGATCCGGGCCAGCGTGCCGGCGCTCGCGGGCGGAGCGACGAGACCCATCAGCTTCAGCCCGCGCAGCTGACGGGTGGTAGGGCCCTCCATCCCGAGCCGCTCGGTGGCGCGCTTGAGGTCGTCCGCCCGGCGCTCGGCCAGGGCCAGCGACGCATCGGCCATACGCCGCAGCTGGATGCGCTCCTGCGGTCGCGCCGACGCCATCGCGCGCTGGAAATGCGCACGCGCGGTCTTGGCGTCGTAGCGCTCGGCCGCTCGCGCGCCGAGGATGGCCTGCGCCGCGGCCTTGTACTTCGTCTCGGCCTCGAGCTCCTCGTCGCTTCGGCTCTCGAGCTGCTGGATCGCCGCCAGCTGGCTGCGCTGCTCGACGCGCATCGTCCGCTGCTGCTTGGGCATGGCCAGAGAGTCTAGCTGCGAGGATACCGGCCGTTCAGCCACCTGCGCGCGTGCCGCGCGGCAAGGACTTCGCGTTCCCGCTCGGCGTCCAATCCGGTGGTGGGGAGGTCTGCCCGAACCGGCACTTTCCCCTCCAGCATGGACATCAACGCCCACGTGTCCGCGACCGTCTCCGGACCGTGCGGCAGCGCAGCCCGGCGCGGTGAGCGCGCTCGACGTCGAAGCCGAGCATCCCCTCGAACTCGCCGGGCGCAAGCCACATCGGGAGCTCGGTCCACGCTTCGATGCCCGCCGTTTCGATTGCGTCGGCATCGAGCCAGGTCAGCCGCGTGCCGGCCGCCCCGGCCGCGGCCACGCACGCCTCGAGCATCCCGTGCATCGTCGTGTGCCCGCGCCGACTCACGACGTTGAAGGGGCCTTGATGCCCGGCGAGGGCCGCGTCGAGGACGAAGGTCGTCAGGTCGCGCGCGTCCACGTACTGAAGCGGGAGCTCCGGCGGTCCCGGCGCGAGGATCTCGCCACCGGCGGCGATGCGCCGCAGCCACCAGGTGAGCCGGCCCACGTCCTCGTACGGCCCCAGGATCATGCCGGCGCGAGCCAGCAGCGCGCGATCGCCGAAGGCCTCGAGCACCGCGAGCTCCGCGCCGCGCTTGCACTCGGCATAGTCGCCCTCGTCCGCGTCAGGCGACGCCGCAACGGTCTGGGCGGTCTCGTCGGCGCCCATCGCAAACGGCGGCTCGTACACCGAGCAGCTCGATATGTAGGCGTAATGGCGGGTGCGCTCGGCCAGCGTTCGCGCGCTCTCGCGCACGGCACGCGGCGTCCCGGCCCAGGTGTCGAGGACGATGTCCCAGGTTCCGTCGGCCAGGGGCGCCAGCGCTCCGGCCTCGAGCCGATCGCCGATCAGGCGCCGCGCGTCGGGGTGGCTCCAGCCGCGCCCGCGGTTGAGCGTGGTCACCTCCCAACCACGGGCCAGCCCCTCGAGCACCGCGGTGCGCCCGACGAACCTACCGCCTCCGAGGACCAGGAGCCTTGTCGCCATCCCGCCGGATCGTAGCGCAACCATATAGTTGCGTATTTCTCCAGCGCGGGCAGATAGCTGCTCCGGCGCTCCACCCGTGGGTTGAGGAGCCCGTCTATTCCACCCGCGAATCGACCCGGGCGCCGATGCTCACCGTCCGGCCGGAGACGACGATGCAGGCATGACATTACTGACTATCTCCTCGATTCAGCGCTGGTCCTCCTGGTTCTCCTGCAGATCAAGGAGCGCCGGCTCACCCTTCACTCGCTGCTGCGCCCGATCGCGATCGTCGCAGTGGCCGCGGCCAACTACCTCCACGGCATTCCCACCTCCGGAAACGACCTCGTGCTGGTGGCGATGCTCGCCGCAGTCGGGCTCTCGATCGGCGTCGCGAGCGCGCAAACCGTTCGGATGCGTCCCGACGGTCGCGGCTCCGTGCTGGCGCGCGCCGGTTGGGCCTCGGCATTCTTCTGGGTAGTGGGCATGGGCTCGCGGTTCGCGTTCCTCGTCTGGGCCACCCATGGAGGCGCGGCCACGATCGGGCACTTCAGCGCCGAGCACGCGATCAGCGCCTCCTCGGCCTGGCCGGCCGCGTTGCTCGCAATGGCGGTGTTCGAGGTGTGCGCTCGTTCGCTGGTGCTCGTGGTTCGTCGCCAGCACCAGCTGGGCGCCCTCGCGCCGACGCTCGCCTGACCCCGAGCCCGTACCTTCCCGGACGTGCTCCTCTACGGTCTCGACAAGCGCCTGGCCACCGCCATAAGGCTGGCTGGGCTGGTCCTGATCGGTATCTCGGTTCTGAACGCCAAGCATCCGCCAGCGGGGAGCGGACGCGGCCTCGTCGTGTTGATCTCATTCCTCGCGTGCGTCGTCTGCTGGCTGGCGTGGACGAGCCATCCCGAGCTCGACCGCGGCGTGGCACCCGCGGCCTACGGGCTGGCCGGGGCGGGGGGCGTGCTGGTCGGCGCCGCGCCCAATACCGCCGCCAGCGCGTTCGTGTTCGTGGCGATGGTCATGGCCTCGATCAGCGTGCCGCTTTCCCGTGCTCTCCCCGTGCTCGTCGTGGGGGTGCTCGCGCTCGCGGTATCGATCCTCGCGTACGCCGGCAGCGCGCTCGGACTGCTCGCCTACACGCTCGGCTTCGTCGCCGTGATGATGGGCGCGTCCAACCGCCGCGAGGCGCGCGTTCGCACCGAGCAGGCCGAGCTTCTGCTCGCCCAGACGCAGCGCTCGCATGAGGAGCAGGTGCGGGCGGCCCGGCTTGAGGAGTCAACGCGGATCGCGCGGGAGATCCACGACGTGCTGGCGCACACGCTGGCCGGGCTTGCGATCCAGCTCGAGGCGACGAGCTCGCTCATCGAGCAGGGCGCCGAGCGCGACGCGATCCTGGCCCGCGTCCAGCGCGCCCACAGGCTGGCAGGCGAAGGACTCGTCGAGACTCGCCGGGCCGTAGGGGCGCTGCGCGGCGATCCCGTCACTCCGGCATCGGCAGCGATCGAAGCGCTCGTCACCGATTACCGCACGAGTGCCGAAGCGCCGGCCGAGCTGACGATCGAGGGCGACTTCGAACGTCTTGCCGGCGCGACGGCCGAGGCGGTGCTGCGCATCATTCAGGAGGCGCTCACCAATGTGCGCAAGCACGCTCCGGGCGCCGAGGTGGCGGTCTCGGTCCACGCGGGCCACGATCCCGGCGACGAGGTGCGGGTGCGTGTGGAGAACCGAGCGCCCGGGAGCGCAGTGGTCCCGGCGCGCGGGGGGCTCGCGGCGAGCGGCGGCGGCTACGGGATTCAAGGCATGCGCGAGCGCGCGCAACTGCTCGGCGGCACGCTGAGCGCCGGCGCCGATGGTGAGGCCTGGCGCGTCGAGCTCCGGCTGCCGCCCCCGACCGGGGGGCGCGCGGCTGCTCCGGAGGAGCGATGAGCCAGCCCGTGCGAGTCATGGTGGTCGATGACCAGGCCCTCGTACGCGAGGGCCTGATGACACTGCTCGAGGCGGCACTCGACATAACTCCCGTCGTCGCCGCCGCCGACGGCGAGGAGGCGGTGGCGCTATGCGCGCGCCACCGCCCTGATGTCGTGCTGATGGACCTGCGGATGCCCAAGCTCGACGGTGTCGAGGCCACCCGCCAGATCCGCGCGGCGCAGCCGGAGACCGAGGTCGTCGTCCTCACGACCCATGCCGACGAGGCCTCGATCCTCGACGCGCTCAACGCCGGCGCCCGAGGCTATCTGACCAAGGACGCCGGGATCGCCGAGATCTCCCGCGCCGTCCACGCCGCCGCCAATCATCACGCCTTACTCGACCCGGTTGTCCACGCGCGTCTCATTGCCGCCGCCGGGGCTGTCCGCCGGCCCGCTCCTCCAAAGGCCCTGCCCGACGAACTCACCCCTCGCGAGGCCGAGGTGCTCGCGCTGATCGCTCGCGGCCTCTCGAATGCCGAGATCGCCACGACGCTCGTGGTCAGCGAGGCGACCGTCAAGAGCCACATCAATCACCTGTTCGCGAAGATCGGGGCCCGCGACCGCGCCCAAGCCGTCCACTACGCCTACACGCACGGACTCGCCGACTAGGGCAGTCAGCGAAGTGACCCGTGAAGGCGCTGGCGGGAAACGGCGCCGGGTAGAGGTGAGATGTGCGGGGTTGCTTGATCGTCGCCGTCCTCGGCGCCGTCGCCGGAACCGCCGCCTGCGGGTCTGCGGCCCACCCGCGCACGGTCGCGTCGGCACCGTCGAAGAGAGCGAATGCGCCGTCACAGGCGCCGGCGCGAGCGCCGGCCTCGGGCGGTCGGGCGGGAGCGGTTCTCGCCGCCGGAGGCCCGGTTCCGCGCACCTTCGCCGGGGCGAGCCTGTCGTTCATCTCCTCGCGGGAGGGATGGGTTCTGGGGACCGCGCCGTGCGCCCGGCCCCCGTGTACCTCACTCGTGCGCACACTCGACGGTGGGGTCTCGTGGCGCGGCGTTCCGGCCCCGCGGGCGCCGCTCAGCATCGCGCCGTCGGGCGCAGGCGTAACCGAGATCCGGTTCGTCAACGCTCGCGAAGGGTTCGCCTTCGCTCCCGGCTTGTGGATCACCGCCGACGGCGCACGGACCTGGCGGCGCATCACAAGCGTCAACGGCATCCGGCCGCTGCTGGTGATCTCGCTCGTACCGGCCGCGGATGGGAGCGTGTACGCGCTGGTGGGGCGGGGGAGCCCGCAGTCGGGCGCAGAGGGCTCGCTCTCCCTCGTGCGCGCCGGCCCGGGAAGCACGACCTTCCGCGTGCTCCGCCGCTTCACGCCGGCCGGGTTCACCGTGAGCTCGCTCGTGAGCGCCGGGCCCGACGCGTACGTGGCCGACGCAGGTCGACTGGTCCGCGCTGCCGGCGCGCACGTGACGAGCGACCGGCTGCCGGGGCAGGATTGCCAGCTCGCCTCGTCGAGCCGCGATTCCGTCCTCGCCATCTGCGGCTACGCCGCCGGCGCCGGGAGCTTCGGCAACCGGGCGGCGTTCGGGTCCGTCGACGGCGGCCGTCACTGGGTGCGCCTGCGAAATCCCGGGCGCGGTGACGGGTTCGACATCAGCGGCGTCGCCGAGACCGCTGCCGAGCACGCGGTGATCGCCACGGTCAGTGCCGCTCGGTCGGGCCTGCTCGCCACCTTCGACGGAGGCCGAACCTGGCGGCTCGTGCTCAGCTACCGCAGCGAGGGACAGCTCTTCGTCGACCTCGGCTTCGAGAACGACGAGGATGGGTCGGTGATCTACGCCCCGGCCCGCACCGGCCTCCAGGGACGGCCGGCCGGGATCCTCCTGCGCACCGCCGATGGCGGGCGCACCTGGCACCGCATCAGGTTCTGAGCGCTGTCGCGGTCACGACGTCAGACGTCGAGCGGTCGGATGCGACGCAGACGATGTGCGGCAGCCAGCCGATCAAGGTTGGTCTACATAAGATCGATTATCGAGCATTGAAGAGGGATGGGTTCGGAGAGAGCCGCTCGCCGGCCTCAGGATCGGCGATCCGAGCGCCGGAAGCCCATCCGGGTCCCTCGAACTCTGAGGGGTGTCGAGAAACGGGACATATAGGCCCGTAACTCGACACGCCCTCGGGCGGCACGGCCCGCGCCACCGGCCGTCAACCACTATGCGACGATCGCCGCCGCCATGACCCGACCGTTCGACCGCGCCGCGCACCCCTGAGCTGGTGATCTTCGACTGCGACGGCGTGCTCGTCGAAGCAGGCGATCTCGAACAGGTTCTTGTCGCCGCGCTCACGGCGCCGGAATGCCGATCGCGGGCACGGAGGCGCGGGCGCGCTATCAGGGCAGGTGCTCGCCGATATCGAGGAGGACGCGGAGCGCCGGCTCGGAGGCCCGCTACCGTCACAGTTCTGGGAGCGCTTCGACCTCGCCCGTCAGGCCGCCTTCGAGCGCTCGCTGGAGGCCGTCGACGGTGCCGCGCAGAGCGTCCTGCCATTCAGGCCGCCGGCATCAAGAGCTGCGTCGCCTCTCGGGACGCGATCGAAGACGAGCACACCTCGGACTCATGGTGCGACGGTCTTCACCGAGGATGAGCTGATCTCCGCCTAGGACGTCGCTCGTCGAAAGCCCCACCCGGACCTCGTCCTCCACGCGGCCGCGCGGATGGGTACCGCGCCCCGGGAACCCTCGTCGTCGAGACACCGCGATCGGCGTCCGCGCCGCAGTCGAGGCCGGCATGCGGGACGTTGCCTACCTCGCCCATGGAGCCGGCCCCGCGCAGATCCCGGAGCACCCGGTCCCGGCGATCACCACCTGTCCGAGCTCGTCGAGCTCGTCTGCCGGCGCCCAGGGACCGCGGTCCCAACCATGGAGCGGTAGCCGACCGCGCCCCCGGCCCCCGCCGCCACCGCAACTTTCGCCGCCGCGCCCGGTATAGCGCAGTGAGGAGACTTCTGAGGAGGTGTCGATGAAGCGTTGGCTGATAGCCATGACGGTCGTCGCGATGAGCGCGGCGTGTACCGGTGTAGCGCTCGCCGCGGCCTCGCCGGCGGTGACCACCGGCTCGGCCTCGAGCGTCAAGCAGGAGAGCGCTGTGCTGAACGGGACGGTGAACCCGAACGGGTCGGGCACCACGTACTACTTCCAGTGGGGCCTCAACCAGAGCTACGGCGTCAACGGCGCCACCCACTCGGCTGGCTCAGGGACGAAGAGCGTCTCCGTACGCGAGACCGCGAGCGGCCTGATCCCCGGCACGGTGTACCACTACCGCCTCGTGGCCACGAGCAAGTTCGGGACGACCGACCGGCGCCGACCGGACGTTCAAGACCGCGGGCCATCCGCCCCCCGGAGTGAGCACCGGACCCACCTCGTCGGTGAGCGCGAACTCCGCCACCGTCACCGGGGTCGTCAACCCCAACGGACAGAGCACATCGTGGTCGTTCCAGTGGGGCGTGAGCACCGCTTACGGGAACAGCACGTTCGGAGGCACGCTTCCGGGCGACAGTGCATCCCATACGGTCAGCCAGCTCCTCCAGGGTCTCGCCCCGGGCACGATCTTCCACTACCGGATCGTGGGTAGCCATGGCGGCAACACCACCGAGTTCGGCGCGGATCAGATCTTCATGACCTATCCGGCCCACCGCCCCGCGCCCGCTGTGACCCGGCGCGTCACCCCGCGGCACGCCCGGCACAAGCCGTGGACGTTCACGATCTCGGGCACGGTCGGGCACCCGGCGTCGACGCCGGCCCAGTTCGCGTGCACCGGCTTCGTCGGGGTGCGGTTCTTCACCGGCGGCAAGCGGGTCAACTTCGCGCTCGCCACGCTGCAGCCGAACTGCACGTACTCGACCCAGGTCGTGTTCAACCGCAAGCCCGGACGCGGCGCTCGCAACCGCGTGGTCACGCTGCACGTGCTGGTCCATTACCGCGGCAACGGCTATCTGGCGCCCGCGAACGCCCGCACCCAGACGGTGACGCTCGGGTAAGCCCCAGCGTCATGGCCGCGGCCCGGGCAGAGGCCGCGGCCGGTCGCGCAGGCGATAGACGAAGCGAAGCCCCGACCACACCTCGTCGACGGCGCACACCTTGTTATCGACGAGTCCGGCGGCCAGGCCGAGCTCACGGACCACGTTCTCGCTCAGATCGGTCTCGACGCCCGAGGCCCGCTTGGGCCACGCGATCCACAGCCCGCCGGAGGGATCGAGCGCCGCCCGGAGCGCCCCCAGCCGGCGCTCGAGCGCGGCCCGGGCCACGAAGAAGGCGACGATCACATCGAGCGGTCCGCGCGCGGCGGCCCGTACCCGCACCTCGTCCGGAAGCGGTCCGAGCGTGGCCTCGAACCCCGCGGGAGCGTGGATCAGGCCGAGCCGAGCGCCCGGCCCGATCCCCAGCTTCCTCGGCAGCGGCGTCCCGCTGTAGCCGGCCACCCGGACGCGAGCGACGCCTAGACCGGCGGCGCCTCCTGGGCCGCGGCCGCGGCGGGCTGATCGAGCGCGATCGCCACCGCCGGCTCGTCAACGATCGCCGACTCCTCCGGCGAGGCCGGCTCGGCCGCCAGCTCCCCGTCCTCGCCGAACCGCGCGAACCGCTTGGCTCCCTCGACCTCGCCCAGCGCGACGAGCTGGTCCCCGACCGACCGCATGTCCTCGATCAGCCGCCGGCGCTCGCGCCAGATCATCTCGGCGTTGCGCGCCAGCTCGCGCGCCCGCGTCTCCGCCGCCTCGAGCAGCGCATCGGCCTCGCCCCGCGCGTCGGCGCGGATCTCGTCCGAAGCCCGCTGCGCGGCCGCCCGGACCTGGCTCGCCTCGCGAGCCGCGGCGTCTCGCAGGTCCGCCACTTCGCGAGCCGCCGTGTCTCGCAGTCCGCCACTTCGGGCGGCGGTGTCGCGCAGCTCCGCTACCTCGCGCTTGGCCGCCTCGCGCAGGTCCGCGACCTCGCGCATCGTGCTCTCCCGCAGCTCGCTGACCTCGCGCTGCGCCGAGTCGCGCAGCTCGGACGCCTCGGCGGCGGCGCCGTCGCGGAGCGCCTGCGCCTCGCGCGCGGCGGCCTCGCGCTGCTGCTCGGCCTCTTGCGCGCGCCGCCTCGCGCACCTCCTGAGCCTCGCGTTCGGCCGCCTGGAGCGCGATCGTCGGCCTTCGAGCGCGACCGGGCGGTGATGTCCTCGGCGGTGTCGTGAGCTCGCTGCAGGAGCTCGCGCGTCTCGTCGCTGACCTCGTCGAGGGCGTGCCGGACCGCGGCCTCGGGCGAGGAGGAGATCTCGAGCTCGGCGATCAGGCGGTTGACCTGCTCGACATAGCGATTCACGGCGCTGCGGTCGTAGCCGCGCATGGCGATCGGGAACTCGGTCTCCCGCGCCTCCTTGACCATCGCATCGCGCTCGACCCGGCTCACCGGCCGCGCGGACCGTCGCGAGGAACGGCCGTTCCCGTTGCGGATCCCACTTCGCTCAGCGCCCTTCCCCTCGGCCTCGGCCGGTGCACCGTTGGCCACCGGCTCACTGCTGCGCATCTCAGAACGCGCCATGCCCCACTCCCTTTCGACAGACATTGCTACGGCGGACGACGTCAGTCTAATTGCCGCACTTTGCGCGAAGTATCCAGATCGGGTATTTCGCTCGTTGCGGGGATCGCCTTGAGCGCAGGTTTATCCCCCAAGCCAGTGCTAGAGCGCCTCGGCCACCAGGTCGGCGATGATTCGCGACAGCTGGCTGCCCTGCCACGCCACCGGCGAGCGGCCCGGCTCGTCGCTCACCAGCCGCGCGCCGGAAATCGCCGCTGCGTACGCCTCCCCCACCGCCCGCGGGTGACCGGGATCGGCCTCGTCGTCACTCGCCACGACCACCACCGGCACGCGAATCGCCCCCAGCTCCTCGACCGTCCCGAACGGACGCGAGCGCGGCACCGTGCGCAGGGCATCGGCCACCGCGCGCGGATGCTCGTGCAGCGCCAGCCGCTGGCGGATGACCTTGAGCACCGTCTCGCGCAGGCGCTCAGGGACGGCCGGCTCGCCGTAGGCGGCCACGAAGCCGTCGACTCCGTCCTCCTCCAGCCCGTCGGCGAGGGCATCCCACCGTGCCAGCCGCGCCGGGTCGTCCTGCGTGTCGGGGTCGTATGCGGGCGTTATGACAACCAGCCCGGCCACGCGCTCGGGAGCGTGGAGCGCGAGCGCCAGGATCGTGTGCGCCCCCATCGAGCTTCCGGCGAGAACCGCCCGCTCGATCTCCAAACGGTCGAGCACCGCTTCCAGATCCCCGCGGAGATCCTCGTAGTCGTAGGCGGACCGGCTCCTCGCCGGCGAGGAGTGGCCGTGCCCGCGGGCGTCGTAGGCGACGACGCGATGGTCCGAGCGCTCGAGCGCCCGTGAGCCCATGACCACGTAGCGCCGCGTCGCGGTCAGCCCGTGCAGGAGGACCACCGGCGGCCCGGATCCGGCGTCCTCGGCCGCCAGCCGCACGCCGTTGCGCTCGATCGTGACTTCGCTCATGTCCCAGAGTTTGCCCACTACCATCGAAACCATGGACGTATCCGAGAGCACCTTCCAGTCCGCGGTTATCGATCGCTCGCACACGCTTCCCGTCGTGGTCGACTTCTGGGCCGAATGGTGCGGCCCCTGCCGAACGCTCGGACCGGTGATCGAGCGGGCCGTCACCGCGCGCGCGGGCAAGCTCGAGCTTGCCAAGGTCGACGTCGACGCCAACCCCCGGCTGGCTCGGGCCTTCCAGATCCAGGGCATCCCCGCCGTCAAGGCGTTTCGCGATGGCAAGGTCGCGGCCGAGTTCGTCGGCGCCCAGCCGCCCGCGAGCATCGAGCGCTTCCTCGATTCGCTACTGCCCTCCGAAGCCGACGGCCTCGTTGCCCACGGCGATGAGAGCTCGCTCCGGCGCGCGCTCGAGCTCGAGCCGACCCGGGCCGACGCCGCGGTGCCGCTGGCGCGGATCCTGCGCGAGCGTGGCGAGCTCGACGAGGCTCTCACGGTCCTCGGCCGCGTTCCGGGCAGCTTCGCCGCCGACGGGCTGTCGGCGCGGATCACACTCGAGCGCGCCCAACCGCCTGCCGTGCCCAACCTGCCCGACGCCTTCGCGGCCCTCGACGCCGGCGAGCACGAGCGCGCGCTCGAGCTCCTGATCGACGCCCTCCCCAGCGCCGACGGCGCGCGCGAGGACCTCCGCCGCGTCGTCGTCGGGGTCCTCGACGAGCTCGGCGTCGAGCATCCGCTCGCGCGCTCGGCCCGCCGGAAGCTCGCCTCGGCGCTCTACTAGACGGCCAGCCTCAGCTGCGTCGCGGCGCCGGCGCGCGCAGCGTTCAGGCCCGCCACCCGAACGCCGAGGAGGCGCACCGGCCGCGGCGGCGCGAAGCGCCGGAGCAGGTCGAGCGCGACCGGCCCCACCTCCTCGACGCGGCTCACGGGATGGGCCAGCGTGCGCGCCCGCGTATGCGTGGAGAAGTCGTCCAGGCGCACCTTGATCCCGATCGTGCGGCCGCCGCGGCCCTGCTCGATGAGCGCCCCGCACAGCCGCGCCACGAGCTCCTCGAGAATCCGCTCGAGCTCGCCAAGGCTCGTCACATCCCGATCGAAAGTCGTCTCCCGGGACTCGGATACGACCTTCCGGCTCTGACTCACCGGCGTCTCGTCCTCGAAGCGCGCCCGGCGCTGGAGCTCGAGCGCGAGCCTCGGCCCGAACCGCGCCCCGAGCGCCGGCGCCGGCGCCGCCGCCAGCCGCCCGAGCGTCTCGATCCCGACCGCCCGCAGGCGCTCGACGGTCTTCGGTCCGATCCCCGGGACGAGCCCGCAGGACGCGCCGGCGAACCGAGCCCGCGCCTGCTCGCTCGTGAGCACGACGAACCCGCCCGGTTTCTCCGCGTCGGAGGCGACCTTGGCCACGAGCTTGTTGGGGCCGATCCCGACCGAGCAGCCGAGCCCCGTCCCGCGCTGGATCTCCGCGCGCATCCGCTGCATCAGCTCCACCGGCGCCGGCAGCTCCGTGAGCTCGAGATAGGCCTCGTCGAGTCCGATCACCTCGACCGTCTCGACATGCGCCCGGACGATCCCCATGACCTCACTCGACGCCTCACGGTAGTAGGCGAAGTCCGGCGGCAGGTACACGCCCTGCGGGCACAGGCGCCGGGCGCGCGCGGCCGGCATCGCCGAGCCGACGCCGTAGCGCCGGGCCTCGTAGGAGGCCGTCGTGACCACCGCCCGCGGGCCGGTGCCGGCGACGATCACCGGCCGTCCGCGCAGCTCGGGCCGTCGGCGCAGCTCCACCGACACGTAGAAGGCGTCCATGTCGAGATGCCCGATCAGGCGGGGCCAAGTCTCGAATGACGTCATCGGGGGCCCATCGTAGGCCGCCTCCCGGCGGCCATCGCGGGGATGGCCACGCGAGGAGCGGCGGACGTCGCATCCGCCCGTCAGCACGGGCGGACAGGCGAACGCGACGCCAGCACGAGGCTCCTACAGCGAGGCCCAGATGGTCCCTACGCCACCGAAGCCGAGTGCCCCGGCGGTGTTCTGGTTCAGGTCCCAGTCGCGACCGCCGACGTACGGCCCGCGGTCATCGACGGTGGCGGTGACCGTGCGTCCGCCGTTCCAGAACGTGACGTGCGTTCCGCACGGCAGCGTCCGGTTGGCGACTCCGTAGTAGGCGTGGAAGCCGCACGCGGTGCTGCCCCCGTCCTCGTACCAGGACGCGACCGTTTGCTGGAACACGGTCACTACACCGGCGCGCGCGGCCGTCCGCGCGTTGGCGCCGTCGCCGCCGAAGCGAACACGGAGCTCCTGCTGGCCCGCCCCCGAAGGGGTGAAACGCAGGTCGAAGTGGCCGCCGGCGCCCGTGCGCGCCATCGCGAGCGTGTGCCAGCCCGCTCCTGCGGAGCGGCCCTCGAGCCTGACCGTGCGACCGCCGAGGCCCGGAAGCAGGCGTCCGCGGATATCCAGCCGCTGCCCCCCGAGGTCGGTGAGCGTCTGCGGCTTGACCCGCAGCCGGGCGATCACCGCCACCGGCTGCGTCCCGCTCGAGGCGCTGGTCGCGGTCGTGGTTGCGGAGCCCGAGGAGCCCGATACGACACGGACGACGCCGGAGCGTTCGAGCGGCGCGGCGAGCCGGAACTGCCCGCTGCTGGGCACGGTGGCCGAGCGCAGCGTGCTCCAGTCGCCCCCGCCGCCGGTCGGCTCGAACTGAAGCTCGAGCGGCTGTCCGGATTGCGAGGCGGGAGCAGTGCCGATGACGACCACATCGCGTCCGTAGGGGATCCGGTGTGACTTCACGTGGGTGGCCAGCGTCCCCGACGACGCGGGCTGCGTGGCCACCGTAGCTGCCAGTGCCCGTCCGGCTGAGAGCAGGCCGGCCGAGGCGGGGATTCCGATAATCAGCGCGCCGATGGCCATATGGCTCCGGCGCAGGTCACGCACTCGAAGAGCGCGCAGCATGTGAGACCTCCTTGATCTCGACTGGCGCCTACGGGGTTAGCTGACGGGCTCGCGGCCGTCCGCCCGAGCACTCACGCGTGCAGCGGCGGTCGGTCGCTACAGCTGCATGCCGGCGACGCCGGGCAGCCGATTCGCCCCGGCCAGACGGAAGAGTCACGCCTGGCAGTGGGTCCCCCGTTCGCCCCCGCACCGAGCAGGGGCGATTCGGCAGGTCGAAGTTACGACCGGGACATCGTCGCAAGGGAGCCTCTTCTAAAGTGTGAGTCGCGTCACACCGGTTACTGGAGCATCTTGTCTCCGCCGGGCGCAGCCGGGTCGGCCGCGGCCGACGGGAAGCCTGCAAGAATCTCCGGGCATGGCCAACCGTGACCGGCTCACCGGGCTCGACGCCTCGTTCCTGCACCTCGAGCACGACTCGGCCCACATGCACGTGGCGGGCGTGACCGTGTTCCAGGGTGCGCCACCGCGCTATGAGGACCTGGTCGAGCAGATCACGCGGCGGCTGCACCTCGTCCCGCGCTATCGCCAGCGCCTGGCGTTCGTGCCGCTGGGCCAGGGCCGGCCGGTATGGGTCGACGACCCACACTTCAAGCCGACCTATCACGTGCGCCATACGGCGCTGCCCCGCCCCGGGGGCGAGGATCAGCTCAAGCGCATGGCCGGGCGGGTCTTCTCCCAGCCGCTCGACCGCACCCGGCCGCTGTGGGAGCTGTGGCTGGTCGAGGGACTCGCGGAGGATCGCTTCGCGGTGCTGTCCAAGACCCACCACGCGCTCGTCGACGGCATCTCGGGCGTCGACATCGCGACCGTTCTGTTCGACTCGGCACCCGACCCGATGCCGGTCGCCCCGCCCGAGCACGAGTGGATCCCCCGCCCGCTCCCGAGCGACGCCGAGCTGCTCGCCGACGCGCTGCTCGAGCGCGCGATCGCGCCGCGGGAGATCGTGCGCGGCGTACGCGCGGCGTTCCGCGGCCCGCGGACGATCGCGCAGAAGGCCGGCGAGACGCTGATCGCACTCGGCGCGCTGGCGTGGGCGGGACTCCAGCCGGCGCCGCCCAGCCCCTTCAACGTGACAATCGGCCCCCACCGCCGCTTCACCTGGCTGCGCGGCGACCTGGCCGACTTCAAGGCGATCAAGAACGCGCTCGGGGGCACGGTCAACGACGTCGTGCTCGCCGTGGTCGCGGGCGCGCTCGGCCGGTACATGCGGCTCCACGGAGAGCCCACCGAGGACATCGTGCTCAAGGCGATGGTCCCGATGTCGACGCGGGCCGAGATCGAACGCGGCGCGCTCGGCAACCGCGTCACGGCGATGTGGGCGCCGCTCCCGGTCGGCATCACCGACCCGGTGCGAGCGGCTTCAGACGATCAGCGAGGCGATGCGCGACATCAAGGAGTCGGGCCAGGCCGTCGGGGCGGAGGCCCTCACCCGGCTCTCGGGGTTCGCCCCGCCGACGATCATGGCGCAGGCCGCGCGGCTCCAGGCGCGCCAGCGGCTGTTCAACCTCGTCGTCACGAACGTTCCGGGTCCGCAGTTCCCGCTCTACATGCTCGGGCGCGAGCTCGAGGCGATCTACCCGATGGTGCCGCTGGCCAGGAACACCGCACTCGGCATCGCGCTCATGAGCTACAACGGGCAGCTCAACTTCGGGCTGACCGCCGACTACGACACGCTCGCGGATGTGGAGACGCTGGTCGAGGAGCTGCGCTCGTCGATCGAGGAGCTGCTGGCCTGCGCCGCCTCGCCGGCGGGCAACGGTCGCGGCGGACGTCCGCGGGATCCCTCGCGGCGCATGATCCGCGCCGTGGAGTGAAGCTCGGCCCAGCCGCCGCATTGCTCGAGCGGCTGGCGATCGTGCTCGTGTCGCTGGCCCTGTCGGTCGGGCTGATCGCGCTCCTCTCCGGGTTCTTCGCCGGCCGTGACCAGCCCGGCGTCGCCGGCGGCCAGACCGGTCCCGGGCAGGCCTACCGCGACCTCGGCCACGCGATCCTGGCACCCGGGCAGGCCGCGCCCGCGCTACGACTCGAACCCTCCGACCAGCGGCGCCCATGTTCCCGAGCCCGTCCGCCACGACGAGGCGCGGCTGAGCGACGACCAGATCCTCCAGGCGCTCGAGCTGGGCGACGTCTTGATCGTGTACGGGACGCGCGACCCGCCGCCCGGGCTGCTCGCGTTCGCCCGTTCGCTCGCGCCCGCCTTCTCCCCCGCCCTGGCCGCGGCCGGGCAGGCGGTGATCCTGGTTCACCGGCCGGGCGCCCCGGGCCTGGCCGCGCTCGCCTGGGCGCACCTGCTGCGGCCCACCGGGTTATCCGATCCCCGGCTGCGCCGGTTCATCCAGTTCTGGCTCGGCCGCGGCGCACGCGCGGCCAGCCGGCTCGCACCTCAACCCAGCGCCAGCGGATGAGCCTCGTAGCGGCGGGCCAGGCGATAGAAGAACCCGCCGTCGGTTTGCGCACTCGTCGTCCCCGCCGCGCCTCCGCCGAACAGGAGGCCGATCACCCCGGCCCCGCGCAGCGCCCGCAGATGCGCGCCCGATCCGGCACCGAACCACCACTGCAGGCGGTTGTCGCGGTAGCGGCCCCACGTGTTGTTCAGCTTCGTGTCGCCGAGCGGCAACTGCCAGAGGACGACGCGCGTCCCGGTGCGCCGGGTGAACCCGGCCAGGTAGCGATTCAGGCGGGCGAAGTCGGCCGGGCCCCACCACGTGTGCGGGTTGCCCTCGACGTACTGATAGAAGCCGGCGTCCCGATCGGTGACGTCGTTGAAGACGAGATCGAACCGGGCGTGGAGCGATTCGTAGAAGGCGGCCGACTTCGCCGCCAGCGCGTCCATTTCGGCCAGCGCCGGCTTGGAGTACGTCGGGTCGACGTCGGTCCCCCACACGCTCAGGTGCCACGCCAGCACCACGTGGGGCGCGAGCGCGTTCCGCAGCGCGATCAGCCGGTGCGCGAACCCCCGCGCCAGCGCCACCGCGTGCGCCTGCTCGAGGTAGCCCCACAGGTCGGGCTCGACGTGGATCACCACCAGGTGGTGGGCGGACGCGGGCGCCACGCGGCGCAGGAGCAGGCTCCAGTCGCTCCAGTAGGCGCGCATCGTGGCCGGGTTGCGGAGGTTCGAGAGGTCCCGCGCCTGCTCGCTCGAGCCCTGCGACGGCCGCGACTGAAGCAGCTGGTAGTAGGTGAGCACCGGGATCACGTGGTGGGCGATCGACTCCTGGACGTACATCGACGCGAACGTCCCGTTCGGGTTCCAGGTCGACCACCCCGACCCGGTGTTGACCCCGCCCGCGAGGTACTGGTAGCGCGCGTCGACGCGCGCGTGGGCCACGAGCGCGCCCGCATCGCCGGGCGAGTCGGCCACGCCGAGCACGACGTGGTGCGGCCAGCCGAGCGGGAGCAGCGCGAGCGCCGAGAGCAGGGCGCTGCGCCGGGCGAGGAAGCGCCTCAGACCCGCACCGCGACCGTCACGCGACTGAAGGCGCACAGCTCGTCCTGGTCGTCGTTCATCGCGACCTCCCATACCCAGGTGCTGCGCCCGCGGTGACGGCGCCGCGCCACTGCACGGATCTCGCCCGAGAAGATTGGCCGCAGGTAGCTCGTCTGGTTCGAGAGCCCGATCGCCTCCCCGCCCTCGGCGGCCAGCGCCCCCGCGGTGGCTCGCGCCACGAGGTCCTGGGCGACCGCCGCGAACACTCCGCCGTGGACCTGGCCGCCCGCGTCGGTGAGCTGCGGGCGCACGCGCGCCGCGCCCCGCGCCAGCTCGCCACCGAGCTCGGCCACCTCCAGACCGAGCAGGTCCTCGAAGCCGCCCGGCCGGGGGCTGAGCGCGGGCTGAGCGTCCACGGCGGGGCACCATACGCGTGATTCCCGGCCGGCCGCGTCATCGCGGCGTGACCTTCTCTACGCTAGACCCGGAAATGGCCTCACTGGACAGCCTGCCGTCGGACCAGCGCGCCGTGCTCGAGCTCGTGCTCCAGCGCGGCCGAAGCTACGACGAGATCGCGCGGATGCTGGCGATCGACCGGGCCGGGGTGCGCCAGCGGGCGCTCGCCGCGTTCGATGCCCTCGGGCCCCAGACGCGGCTCGACCCCGTCCGGCGCGCGCTCATCACCGACTACCTGCTCGGCCAGCTGCCCGCGCGGATCGCCGAGGAGACGCGCGCCAGCCTCGGCCGCTCCCCCACCGAGCGCGCGTGGGCCCGCGTGGTGTCCTCCGAGCTCTCCTCGCTCGCGCGCGATCCTCTCCCGGAGATCCCGGTCCAGGACCCGGCGCGGGAGTCGGCGAGCGCCACCGCGGAACCGGCGCCGGCCGCGGCCGCCGCCTCCGCGTCGGCCGGGTCGTCTCCGGCGGGCGACACCGGCGCTCCGGCACGCCGCAGCTCCCGCCTCGGCGGCGCGTTGCTCCTCGGCCTGGGAGCGCTCGTGGTGATCGCGGTCGTGCTCGTGCTCCTTCTCACCGGCGGCAGCAGCAAGAAGCACAGCTCGAGCACCGCCGCGCGCCCCGGGAGCACGGCCAGCACGCCGGCCGGCACCACGTCGACTACCGCGGGCCACGTGATCGCCCAGGTCAACCTGCTGCCTCCGAGCGGCGGCAACGCCAAGGGGATCGCCCAGATCGTCACCGTCAACAACACGATGGGCGTCGTGATCGTCGCCACCGGCGTCCCCGCCAACAGCCACAACGCCTACGCGGTGTGGCTGTCCAACTCTGCCTCGAGCAGCAAGCTCGTCGGGTTCGTGAGCCCGGGCGTCACCTCCAACGGCCAGCTCCAGACCGAGGGCCCGCTCCCGACCAACGCCGCCAGCTACACCCAGCTGCTGGTCACGCTCGAGACCCAGTCGCACCCGACGTCGCCCGGGCCGGTCATCCTCAAGGGCGCCCTCAAGATCCCCTGAGCTAGACGATCCGCGCGAGCCCGTCGAGCGCCTCGTCCAGTCGCCGTCGGGTGGCCCGGCGGAGCAGGAAGCCGCCCGTCCGGGAGTAGCCCTTGAGCCTGTGCGTCAGCGCGATCGTCACGCGCGTGGCAGCGCCCGCCGGCTCGAGCTGGACCTCGGTCACCGCCTGGCCCAGCACGCGCTCGAACGGGGTCCCCACCACCACCTGCTCCCAGGCGCGTCGAGACGGCGGCTCGGAGGCGAGCACCCGGAAGTCCATCCGCACCGGCCGGCCGCGCTTGGTGTAGTGGACCTGGGTGAAGCGCTCGTCCTCCACTTCCTCCATCCGCTCGACCCCCGGCCACCACCGCGGCAGGTGGTGGGGATCCTCGATCAGCTCCCACACCCGTCCGATCTCGGACTCGATCGTGCGCTCCCGCCGGGTCGTGGGCATCAGCTCGAATAATCGATCAGCGCGTATACGTCGTGCGGAGCCAGCCGCTCGCGCCCGTCCAGGAAGCTGAGCTCGATCAGGAACGCGCACCCCACGACCTCGCGCGCCTCGGCCGGAGACGAGCTCGCACAGCGCCCGCGCCGTCCCGCCCGTGGCCAGCAGGTCGTCGTGGACGAGCACGCGAGCCCCGCCGGCGAGCGCATCCGCGTGCACCTCCAGGGCGTCGATGCCGTACTCGAGCGCGTACTCCTCACTCACGGTCTCGGAGGGGAGCTTGCCCGGCTTGCGCGCGGGCACGAACCCCGCGCCGAGCTGACGCGCCAGCGCGCCGCCGAGGATGAACCCGCGGGCCTCGGCGGCGACGACCAGCTCCACGCCCAGCGGCTCGGCGTACGCCTCGAGCCCCGCCACCGCGGCCTCCAGCGCGCTCGGCTCGAGCAGCAGCGGCGTGATGTCCTTGAACACGATCCCGGGGCGCGGGAAGTCCGGGATGTCGCGCACGTACGAGCGCAGATCACCGGCCACGAGCTACGTGGCGATCTTGCGCAGATCGCGAATCAGCAGCAGGTGCTTGAGATGGGTGGTGACCGAGGCCAGGTTCTCGAGCGCCTCGATCGCCTCCTTGCGCCGCTCCGGATTGCGCGAGCGCAGAGCCGGGGCGAGGATGCTCTGGAGCAGCTGCGCCTCGCGGTCGGCGGAGCTGCGGAACACGCGCAGGTTGCGCCCGCCGACGCCGTAGCGGGCGAGCTCGGACACGGCCCGCACGATCTCGCGCTCGGTCTCGTCGAAGTAGCGGGCGCCCCCGCGAAGCTCGCCCTTGATCACCCCGAAGTCGACCAGCTCGCGGACGAGCGTGGCCTCGGCGCCGGTCTCCTCGACCACGTCCTCGAGCGAGTACAGCGCCCCGGGATCGCGCGGCGTCACGCTCGCGCGCCGCAGCGAGCGACCGTCGCTCGGGGGGCCGGGGGCCGCCACCTCGCGCTCGGCGCGGCCCCCGGCCAGCTCCTGGCGGATCACGCGCAGGGGCAGGAACTCGTCGCGCTGGAGGCGCAGGATCGTCCGCAGGCGCTGGATGTCCGACTGGGTGTAGAGCCGGTAGCCGCCCTGGGTGCGGCGGGGTGCGAGCAGCTTCTGGTCCTCGAGGTAGCGGATCTTCGAGATCGAGATTTCGGGGAACTCCTGCGAGAGCGCCTTGCACACGGTCCCGATCGTGGCCGCCTTCTGCCGGGGGCGCTCGGCCGTCGGCTCGGCCGGCTCGACGGGTTCGGCGACCTCGGCCGCGTCGAGCAGCGTGGACGGGGGCGGGCTGATCTCCGAGGCGCTCATCTCAGCCGGTCAGGAACGCGAGCTTGTACTTGCCGACCTGGAGCTCGTCGCCGTCGCTCAGGCGGTGCGACTCGATCCGCCGGCGGTTCACGTAGGTCCCGTTCAGCGAGCCGCAGTCGTCGAGGTAGTAGTCGCTGCCGCGCCGGACGAGGATCGCGTGATCGCGCGAGACGGTGATGTCGTCGAGGAAGATGTCGCTGTCGGGCCGGCGCCCGACGGTCAGCCGATCGCCGTTGATCAGGAACGTCTCGCCGGAGCGTCCCCCGCCCGCCCGGATCACGAGCGTGGCCCCCCGGCCGGCGACGTCCGGAAGCTGGATCTCCTCGATGTCTCCGGTCTCACCGGGACGGTAGGACTGGGTCGTGGTGCTCGGCGAGGACTCCGACTGCGCGAGGAAGGCGCCGCACCGCTGGCAGTAGTTCGCGCCGTCGGCGTTGGCGAAACCGCACTCGGGGCAATGCTGGGCCACCGAGTGCGCTACTCGGGATCCTCGGCGGGGACGCGACCGGCCAGGATGTCGGTCAGCTGCTGGACGTCGGCGCCCGTGATCACGAGCTCACCGCTCTCGTCCTTCTTGCGCAGGCGGTTGACCAGCTCGGCGCGCAGGATGTCGATCTTGCCGTGGAGGATCCGGCGCTTGTAGGAGATCTCCATCTCCTCGTCGGTCAGCTGCTTGATGAGCTCCTTGAGCTCAGGATCGGTGAGTGAGCCGAGGTCGGGAAACGTGTCCATGATCCTCCCTCCCGCCAAGCGGGATTAGCGAAGGTGCGAGTATACCTGCGGTTCCCATAGGGTCAATCTGAGCTTGAGGCTTTGCGATCCGGGTCGGACCGTGCCCTCAGCTCCCGCGCACCCCGCACGATGTACAGAAAAGTAGCCCCCAGTCCCAACGCCATCCCCACGTATAGCATCACCAGCGCCAGCCAGTGGACTCCGGCCATCGCGAAGAACGGCGCGCCCATGATCGGAGCCACCCCCAGACGGCCCAGCCAGTTGATCTTCAGGTCGATCCCTTCGCGCAGTGCGTAGCGGCTGATCACGAGCATCACGAGCTCGCGCGCGATGACCACGGCGAGCGCCCACCGGGGGAGCAGCTCGAAGCGCCACGCCACGACCATCCCCGACACGACGAGCAGCCGATCGACCAGGGGGTCGAGCAGCGCCCCCAGCCGGCTGTACTGACCCGTGAGGCGCGCCGCGAACCCGTCGAGGTAGTCCGCCCACCCGATCACCGCGAACAGCACCACGGCCAGCGCGTCCTTCCCGTGCCGGCTCGAGAGCGCGATCGCCAGGAACACCGGGATCCCGGCCAGTCGCACGTAGCCGATCGCGTTGGGGATCGTCCACGGGTTGAGCGGCCGGCCGGAGAGGGTCTGCGACGGCGGGGGACCGGAGCGGTCGATCCCGAACAGCCGGCGCTTGGTGAGCCGCTGGGGCACCGCCCTCAGGGGAGGCTTTGCCAGAGCCCGTGGATCGCCCCGGCCGCTCCCTCGATCGCCACCGTCCGGCTCTCCCGCCCCCGGCGGACCTGCACCTCGAGCTCGCCCGCGGCCAGCGCGCGCCGGCCGACCGTGACCCGCGCGGGGCAACCGAGCAGCTCGGCGTCGGTGAACTTCTCCCCCGGCCCGGCGTCGCGGTCGTCGTAGAGGACGCGCAGGCCGGTCAGGCGCAGCTCCTCGTAGAGCCGCTCGGCGAGCTCGCGCTCCTCGCTGCCCGCCTTGCCAAGGCCGACCAGCTCCACATCGAAGGGCGCGATCGCGCGCGGCCACGAGATCCCCTGCTCGTCGGCGTACTGCTCGACCGCGGCCGCCGCGGTTCGCGCCGGCCCGAAGCCGTAGCAGCCCATCACGATCAGCCGCTCCTTGCCGGTGGCGTCCAGGTATGTGGCGCCGAGCGGCTCGGAGTAGCGCGTGCCGAGCTTGAAGATGTTGCCGACCTCGATCGCCGGCTCGATCCGGATCGCCGCGCCGCCCACGCGGTCGCCCGCCACGACGCTTCGGACGTCGACCGTCTCGTACCGGAAGTCCCGGCCGGGCTCCACGCCGCGCAGGTGGTAGTCGGACCGGTTGGCGCCGGTCACGTACGGGCCCGGCGCCACCGCCGCGTCGAGCACGATCGGCAGCTGGGTCCCGACCGGGCCGATGAACCCAGGCGGTCCCAGCCGCTGCGCCACCTCGTCGGGATGGGCGGGGCGGAAGTCGCTGCGCAGCGCGTTGCGGAGCTTGATCTCGTTGACGCGGTGGTCGCCGCGGACGATCACGAGCGTCATCGCGTCCCCGTCGAGGATCACCGGGTAGGCCTTGAGCAGCGCGCCGTCGGGGACCCCGAGCTCGCGCGCCACCTGCGCCACCGTGGTCATCCCCGGCGTGTGCACCTCCTCGGGGGCCTCGAGCGGCGGCGGGCAGCGGGATCGGCTGCGCCTCGGCGGAGGCGACCTCGACGTTGGCCGCGTACCCGGGCGCGAGCGCGACCTCGTTCTCACCGGCCCCGCACGGCGCCATGTACTCGTGCGCCGCCGAGCCGCCCATCATCCCCACGTCGGACTCGACCCGGTACCACTCGACGCCGCAGCGGTCGAGGATCCGGTCATAGGCCCCGATGTGCTTCTCGTAGGAGGCGGCCAGCCCCTCCTCGTCGCGGTCGAAGCTGTAGGAGTCCTTCATGACGAATTCCCGCGTGCGCAGCACCCCGGCCCGCGGGCGCGGCTCGTCGCGCCCCTTGACCTGGAAGTGGTAGAGGATCAGCGGGAGGTCGCGGTAGGAGCGCACGGCCGCCGCCACGTGCGAGGTGACGACCTCCTCGTGGGTCATGGCCAGCACCATGTCGGCGCCCTTGCGATCCTCGAGCTTGAACAGCTCGTCGATGTCGTAGCGGCCGCTGCGCCGCCAGAGCTCCGCCGGCTGGAGCACCGGCATCAGCATCTCCTGGCCGCCGACCGCGTCGATTTCCTCGCGGACGATCTGCACGATCCGCTGGTGCACGCGCCAGCCGGCCGGCAGCCAGCTCCACAGGCCCGAGCCGACCTGGCGGATCAGCCCCGCCCGCACCATCAGCTTGTGCGAGAGCGCCTCGGCGTCGGCCGGCGGATCGCGCTCGGTGGGCAGGAAGTAACCGGACAGGCGGGTCATGTGGGGGCCAAGCGTACGCGACGAGCCCGGCGCCTTCTGATAGAAGAACGACCCGACCACCAGCAAGGAGAGGGACCATGGCCTACGAAGTGCCGGACCTGCCGTACGACTACGACGCGCTCGAGCCGACGATCGATGAAGAGACGATGCACCTTCATCACGACAAGCACCACCAGGCGTACGTGACCCAGGTCAACAACGCGCTCGAGGGGACCGAGCTCGCCGACAAGCCGATCGAGGAGGTGCTGAAGGATCTTTCCTCGGTGCCCGAGGACAAGCGGACCGCGGTGCGCAACAACGGCGGCGGCCACTACAACCATTCGCTGTTCTGGGAGTGGATGTCGCCCGACGGTGGCGGCGAGCCGGACGGCGATCTGACGTCCGCGATCGAATCCGCCTTCGGGTCCTTCGACGACTTCAAGGCCAAGTTCAAGGACGCCGGGGTCAAGCGCTTCGGCTCGGGCTGGGCCTGGCTCGTCCACGACGGGTCGGGGCTCGCGGTCGTCTCCACCGCCAACCAGGACAACCCGGTGTCCGACGGCCAGACGCCCCTGCTCGGCGTCGACGTGTGGGAGCACGCCTACTACCTGAAGTACAACAACCGCCGGCCCGACTACCTCGATGCGTGGTGGGACGTGGTCAACTGGTCCAAGGTGGCGGAGGGCTTCAAGAAGGTCTCCGGATAGGGGCCGGGGCTTCGCTCCGGCGTCCGTGGGGCCGGTTGCGCCGGGCATCCGTGCCCGGCGCCGCGCGGACTCGGCCGCCGTGGCAACGTCGCCCCGGACGGCGTTCCGCGTCGCGCGGTCGCGGCTAGGCCCGGGTGAAGCGCCGGCCCGCCACCGGCGAGGCCTCTTCGTCGAGCGACGCGCGGCCGTTCTCGACCTCGGCCGCCGCCGCCTCCAGCGCCGCCAGGCGCTCGGGGGTCATCGCGCTGGCGTCCTCGTTCTCGGAGAGCCATGCGCGCGCGGCCGCGGCGTCGGCCTCGTCGCGCACGACGCGCTTGCCGGCGGCGTAGTAGCGGTCGATCTCCGCGAACAGCTCATCGACCAGGCGCTCGGTCGGGACCTTCTTGAGCGGCTCGCCGCGCGAGTAGATCATGCCCATGTCCTTGGCCCCGGTGATCCCGAAGTCGGCGTGGCGCGCCTCGCCGATCCCGTTGACGGCGCAGCCCAGGATCGAGACCTCGATCGGATCGTCGTACTGAGCGAGACGCTCCTCGACCTCGGCCACCACGCTGTCCATGTCGAACTGGAGCCGGCCGCAGGTGGGGCAGGCGATCAGCACCGGGCCGCGCTCGCGGAGCTTCAGCGCCTTGAGGATCTCCCACGCCACCTTGACCTCCTCCTCGGCGTGGAAGGTCGACAGGGAGATCCGGATCGTGTCGCCGATCCCGTCGGCCAGCAGGGTTCCGAGGCCGACGGCCGACTTCAGCGACCCCGACCACTTGGTCCCCGCCTCGGTGACCCCCAGGTGCAGGGGATAGGGGATCTTCTCGGCCAGCATTCGGTTCGAGGCGATCGTGTTGGGCACGCTGGTCGACTTCATCGAGACCTTGAAGTTCGTGAACTCAAGGCTCTCCATCAGCTCGACGAAGCCGAGCGCGGCCGCCACCAGCGCCTCGACCGGGTTGGTGAACTCGAGCTCGCGCAGGTGCGCCGGCAGCGATCCCGAGTTGACCCCGATCCGCAGCGGCGTCCCGAGCTCCTTGGCCCGCGCCGCCACCTGGGCCACCTTGTCGGGCCCGCCGATGTTCCCGGGGTTCAGCCGCACGCAGTGAGCGCCCGCATCCAGGGCCTTCAGCGCCAGCGTGTAGTTGAAGTGGATGTCGGCGATCACCGGGATCGGCGACTCGCGGACGATCGTCTTCAGGGCCTCGACGTCCTTCTCGCGCGGTACCGCGCAGCGGACGAGGTCGGCGCCCGCCTCGGCGACGCGGCGGATCTGATCCATGGTGGCGCGCAGGTCCGCCGTCTCGGTTTTCGTCATAGTCTGGACGGCGACAGGGGCTCCGCCCCCGATCGGCACGCCTCCCACCTGAATCTGGCGTTGCGAGGCCATGCGGGCCAGTTTAGAGCCCGCAACTCCCAGCGCCCTGACCGGTTGCAATCACACATGCCAAGAAAAGCCATACGTCTGCTCCCCCTCGCGCTGGTCCTGACCGCCGGCGCCCTCCACGCGACGCCCGCTGCTGGCGTCGCACACCCAGCAGTCGATCATCCAGGACGACATCCAGCTGAAGGCCAACCCCGTCGGCACGCTGGCCACCTTCCGCGCAGCTCGGGGTCGACAAGATCCGCGTCAATCGTGACGTGGGACACGATCGCGCCGAGCCGCAAGCCCGCGGACCCGAGCAATCCGGCCGACTATCCCGCGGGCAACTGGGCCCCGTACGACGCGATCGTGCGCGACGCCGCAGGCCGACGGGCATCCAGGTCTTCTTCACGCTGACCAGCCCGGCGCCCGCAGTGGGCGCTGGGGCCGGGCGAGCCGCGCGGCAACTATCCGGCGGGCGTGTGGGAGCCCTCGCCGAGCGCCTTCGGCCAGTTCGTCAAGGCCGCCGGCAGCCGCTACAGCGGCTCCTACAGGCCCAGCGGATCCTCGTACGCCGCTGCCCGCGCGTCAGCTTCTGGTCGATCTGGAACGAGCCCAACTACGGCTTCCAGCTCGCCCCGCAGACCAACGGCAACGGCTCGGTGGCGATCGCCGCGAGCTGGTACCGCGGCCTGCTCGCGGCCGCCTGGGGCGGGCTCCTCGGCAGCGGCCACCGACCCGGCCGGGACACGATCCTGATCGGCGAGACGGCCCCTCGCGGGACCAACGGCGCGCCGGGCGCTTCGGCGGCATCAAGCCGCTCACGTTCCTGCGGGCGCTCTACTGCGTCGATTCGCGCTACCGCCAGCTCCGCGGCTCGGCCGCGCGCGGCGATCGGCTGCCCGACCACATCGGCCGCATCACGGCGCTTCCGCGCCCAGAACGCGGCCCTGTTCCAGGCGAGCGGGTTCGCCGCCCACGTCGTACACGCTCCAGGGGCACCCGGTCGCGCCCAACGTCGCCACCAACTACTACGGTGGCGGCCGGAGCGATCCGAACTACGCCGACCTGCCGGAGATCGGGCGGCTCGAGGGCGTGCTGAACCGGCTGAACGCGATCTACGGCTCGCACAAGCACTTCCCGATCTGGAACACCGAGTACGGCTACCGGACGCCAGCCGCCCGATCCACGCGCCGGCGTGAGCCTGAGCACGCAGGCGGCCTGGATCAACTGGGCCGAGTACCTGAGCTGGCGCCAGCCCGGAGATCGCCAGCTTCAACCAGTACCTGCTCCAGGATCCGGCCGGGGGCATCTTCGCCAGCGGCCTGGAGTTCCCGAGCGGCAAGCCCAAGCCGAGCTTCGGGGCGTTCCGGATGCCGCTGTGGCTGCCCGTCACCTCAACCCGGCGCGGCCGCACGCTCGAGGTTTGGGGCGACGTCCGGCCGGCGCACTTCGCCGGCCCGGGCCAGCAGGTCCAGATCCAGTTCCAGCGCGGTGGCCACGGCCCGTTCACGACGATCAAGACCGTGACGATCCGAACCCCGAGGGCTACTTCGACGTCCGCGTGAGCCTTCCCGGCGGCAGCGGCGTCGTCCGCACCGCGTGGACGCGGCGAACGCGAGCCGGCACCCAGGACGCATGCCTCGATGCAGCTGATCTTAGCCGCACCCAGAGCATCTCGATCCACTGAGGGGGGCCGAGCTCCGCCGCCCACTCGGGTGGCGGAGCTCGCTGCGCCTTACGGCTCGTCTGAGTCGCCGCCGCCCCGCCGGCGCAGGGCCAGGGCGCCGAACGTCGCCGCCACGAGGGCGAGCACGACGATGATCACGATCACCGGCGTCGGCAGGAACGATCCGCCCGACCCGCTCGAGCTCGCCCGTGCCCGAGACGTGGTGGCCGCCGATCTCGGCCACGAGCGCCCGCTGGATGACGTCGTAGCAGTCGGTGTACTCCTTGATGTCCGCCGGCATCGTGGCGAGCGCGGTCTGGAGCTGCTTTGGCGTGTAGGTCTGGGTGAGCCGGCCGTGCGCGTTGCAGTCGGTGACCGGAGTCGAGGAGGCGCCCAGCGCGGGCCCGGCCAGCGCGGCGACCACGCCCACCGCAACCGCACCGGCAAGCCCGATCGATGTGAGCGCCCGTCGCATTGCCGGCGGAAGCTTAGGAGGAGCCAGGTTTTTTCGGCGTTAGGGCTGCTGCACGAGCACGGCAGGGGCCGCCGGCGCAGGACCGAGCAGCGACTGCGCGCGGGCGCCGATCGCGCCGGGCGCGAGGTTCCACGGTGAGGCCAGCGCGAAGCGCGCCACCAGGTAGCCGTCGACCGTGCGAGCCGAGACCAGCCGGGCCGCCGCTCCAGCCGTCGGGTGCTCCCAGGCGCTCGCGACCACATCGACCTCGCCGACGCTCACGGGCGCGCGGCTCTGGGTCCACGGCACGCGCGGGAGGTAGAAGGTCAGCGGGTCGGTGCCCAGCGAGTCGTAGAGGACGATCGCGCGGGGACCGCGCGGGTCGACCGAGGGCGGCGGCCACTCCCCGCCAGTCCGGACGCTGGTAGAGCGGATCGCTCTCGATCCGGACCTGGGCGTAGACGAAGGTGCCGAGCAGGACCACGGAGCAGCGCCGCGCCGGGCAAGCGCGCGCGCCGCGTCGTGCACGCGGCGCCGATCAGCACCGCCAGCGGGATCCATGCCGGCGTCAGCGCCCGCGGGATGTAGTAGTCCTGTCCGGCGAGCGCGGCCACGAGCGGGATGAGCAGCACGCAGGCCGCGAGCGCCGCGGCGATGCCGGCACCCCGAAGCTCGGTCCGCGTCCCCCCGGCGACCAGCAGCAGGATCAGCGCCACCGCGAGCGCGGCCGCCGCGAGCAGGCCGTAGTCGACGAGCGAGCTCTGGTAGAGCGTCCCCATGCCGAACGCGACCGGCACCTGGCGGATCCGCATCGTCAGCGGCGTCGCCTTGATGAAGCCGAGCAGCGAGGTCGTGGCGTGGGTGAGCAGGAAGGGCAGGAGCGAGGCCTGAACCGCGGCGACGGCGCCGGCCGCCAGCAGGCTGGCACGGCTGCGCGCGCGGTGGATCAGCCAGACGCGCCTCGGGCGCGACGAGGAAGACCGCGAACGAGTGGGTCAGCACCGCGAGCGCCGCGGCGAGCGCCCACCAGGCGAGCCGGCGCGGAGACGGTTCGCGCAGCGCCCGCGCGAAGCACATCAGCGACAGGCCGCACAGGGCGGCCAGGAGCATGTACTCGCGTGCTTCCTGCGAGTACCAGATCATGAACGGGTTCACCGCCGCCAGCGCCGCCGCGGCGAGGCCGGCCCGGCGCGAGACGAGCTCGCGACCACACAGGTAAGCGATCGGGATCACAGCGCAACCGGCGAGCGCAGACAGCGAGCGCAGGCCGGCTTCGCCGTTGCCGAACACCTTGACCCACACCCAGCCGAGCACGAAGTACAGCGGCGGGTTGGTCTCGTGCACGATCATCGAGTGCAGCATCGCGCCGAGCGAGAGATGGAGCTCGTGGGCGGCTTGGGCCTCGTCGAACCAGTAGCTCTGCGAAGTGAGCGTGGCGAAGCGAAGCGAAGCTCCGACGAGCACCAGAGCACCGAGGATCCAGGGCCCGGGGCCCGCCCAACTCGCGCGACGCGTCCGGTCGACCTGTGCCGGCGAGACGCGCTCGGCAAGGGCCGACGTCAGCATGCGTCGATTCTATGAGCCGCTGTCGCCACATCCAGCCGCCGCGGACGTCCTGGTTATTGTCCTTGGCTTGCTCCGTCCTGCTCACCAGCTCCGAGTGCTTGCGCTCGTTGCCACAAGCGCCGTGCTTGCGGCTGGCTGCGGCTCGGCATCCACGCCGCGCGTCACGCCACCGCGGCCGGCGCCGATGCAGACCCTGTTCGAGACCCAGGGGCAGCTCCTGTCCGACCCCGGCCCGACGCTCGACCTGCTCGAGCGGCTCGGTGTCGACGACGTGCGCGTGTTCATGCCGTGGAGCTCGACTCGCGCCGCAGCCGCACGCCACTGCGCCTCCGGCGGGCTTCGACGCCGCCTCGCCGGCCGCCTATCCGCCGGCGGCGTGGGCGCCCTACGACGCGATCGTTCGCGCCGCCGCGGCCCGCGGGATCGGAGTCGAGCTGACACTCGAGGGCGGCGCGCCCCAGTGGGCCGAGGGGCCCGGCGAGCCGAGCGGCGGCACGGTCGGCGTGTGGGAGCCCTCGGCCGCCGACTACGGCGCGTGGGTGCGCGCGGTGGGAACGCGCTACAGCGGCTCCTACAAGGCGCCCGGCGCCTCCGCGCCGCTGCCGCGGGTGAGCTTCTGGTCGATCTGGAACGAGCCGAACTACGGTCAGCAGCTCGCCCCGCAGGCAATCGATCGCTCCACGATCGAGGTCTCCCCGCGGTACTACCGCGGGCTCGTCGACGCCGGCTGGAGCGCCCTTGCGGCCACCGGGCACGACCGTGACACGATCCTGATCGGCGAGCTCGCCCCTCGCGGGATCACGACCGGCGACCAGCCGGGCAACTTCTCGGGAATGGTGCCGCTGCGCTTCGTGCGCGCGCTCTACTGCGTCGACGGCTCGCTGCACCCGCTCCGGGGCGCGGCGGCCACCGCCCGGGGCTGCCCAGCCACCGCGGCCGGCTCGTCCGCCTTCGCCCGAGAGCACCCCGGCCTGTTCGACGCCACCGGTGTCGCGGTGCACCCGTACCCGCAGGGTCAGGTGCCGCCCAACGTTCCCACGCCTGGTGAGCCCGACTACGCCGACCTTGCCTCGCTGGCGCACCTCGAGAGCACGCTCGACGACGCTCAGCGGGCCTACGGCGAGGACAGGCACCTGCTGATCTACTCGACCGAGTTCGGCTTCCAGACCAACCCGCCCGAGACGACGATCCCGCGTGCGATCAACCCCACGCTCGCGGCGGCTGTACACGAACTGGTCGGAATACATCAGCTGGCGCGATCCGCGGATCGCCTCGTTCGACCAGTACCTGCTGACCGACCCGCCGGGCGGGACCTTCGCCACCGGACTCGAGTTCGCCAACGGCACGCCGAAGGCGACCTACTACGCCTTCCGGATGCCGATCTTCCTCCCGCGGACCACGGGCTCACAGCCGCTGGAGGTGTGGGGGTGCGTCCGGCCGGCGCACTACGCCCGGCTCTCCTCCGGCCTCGATCAGACCGCCCAGATCCAATTCCAGAGCGCCGGGGCCCGGAGCTTCCGTACGCTCAAGAACGTCCCGATCACCGACGCCTACGGCTACTTCGACACCGACGTGAGCTTCCCCGGCAGCGGGACGGTCCGCATCGCCTGGACCTACCCGCACGGCCAGACCATCTTCAGCCGGACCGTCACGATCCACTAGCGCGCCAGCGCAACTCCCTTCCGACCCAGGCGTTAGGACCACCAATGCCCTCGAGCCTCCGACGTCTCGCCGCCGCTCTCGCCCTCGTCCTGCCGCTGTGGCTCGGCCTCACCGCAGCGGCGCGGGCGGCGAGCACGATGCAGTCGATGTTCCAGGACGACCCGCACCTGATGGCCGATCCCGCGGGCACGCTCGAGCAGATGCGACTGGCCGGCGCCACCGTCGTCAAGGTCGCGATGCGCTGGGATCAGGTGGCGCCGAACCCGCGCCAGCGCAAGGCCCCGCGCGGCTTCAACGCGTCGGACCCGCGCTCCTATCCCGGCCGCAACTGGCAGGTCTACGACGAGATCGTCCGCGACGCCGTGGCCGACGGGATGACCGTCAACTTCGACCTCGGCGAGGGCGCGCCGATCTGGGCCACCGGCCTCGGCGCGCCGCGCAACAAGCCCTACTGGAACTGGGAGCCGTCGGCGAGCGCCTTCGGCCAGTTCGTCCGCGCGGTGGCGACGTCGCTACAGCGGCCACTTCACCCCCAAGGGCGACAGAGCACGCCGCTTCCCCGCATCACCAACTGGTCGGTGTGGAGCGAGCCGAACCTCGGCTATTCGCTGGCGCCGCAGGCCGTGCCCGGCCATCCCGGGGTGCAGAACAGCAGCCGGATGTACCGGAGCCTGCGTGGACGCCGCGTGGACGCGCTGCATCAGACCGGCCACGGCGGCGACACGATCCTGATCGGCGACCTGGGCCCCCGGGGCGGAATCCAGTTCGGCATGTTCAACTCGATGCGGCCGCTGATCTTCGTCGAGGCGCTGTACTGCGTGGACTCGAGCTTCCGGCCGTTTGCGCGGATTCGCCGCCACCGAGCGCGGCTGCTCCGCCACCGCATCCGCGGCACGCTTCCGCGCGCAGAATCCGGCGCTGTTCCAGGCCTCGGGGATCGGCGCTTCACCTGTGGACGCGCTGGTACCGCCCAACCTCGATCCCCAGCACGACCCGACCTACGCGGGCTTCCCGGACCTCGCCGCACTTCCAGCGGGCGCTCGACGCGATCGCTGCGCGCCTACCGCTCTCCCAAGCGCCTCAACTTCTACAACACGGAGTTCGGCTACATCACCAACCCGCCCGAACCACTCGGCGCCGTTCGTCTCGCCGACCACCGCGCGCTACTACCTCAACTGGGCCGAGTACATCTCCTGGCGCAACCCGCGGATGAAGCAGCTTCTCCCAGTTCATCCTCAGCGACCTGGCTCCGCCCAAGACGGGCCCTACAAGTTCTGGTCGGCCGGGCTGCTCACCTACACCGGCCAACCGAAGGCGACCTACAGCGCCTGGCGGATGCCCCTGTACCTGCCCGTAACCTCGACCACGAGTGGGCGCACCCTCGAGGTCTGGGGCTGCGCGCGCCCGGCGCTGTACGCGATCGCGACACCGGCGAGCCCCAGCGGGCGAGATCCAGTTCGCCCCCACCGGACCGCGTCCTACACGCGCTCGGCACGGTCACGCTCACGGGCCGGGCGAGCTGCTACTTCGATCTCCGCCTGAAGTTCCCCTCAAGCGGCACGGTCAGGCTGAGCCTGGCAGTACCCGATAGAGCGATCCGCTGCTCGCCGCCCCCGACTCGGCGCACGGACAGCGCCGTCACAGCGGCCGGTCGGTCACGGTGGCCTGACGCGCTCAAGTAGCGGCGCGCGACGCTACGTGTACATCGCGTCTATCTCGGCCGCGTACTTTTCCGCGATCGGCTTGCGCTTGAGCTTCATCGTCGGCGTGAGCTCGTCGCCGCCGGGAGCCCAGTCGCCGCGCGATGATCGTGAACTTCTTGATCTGCTCGACTCGCGCCAGATGGGTGTTGGCCTCGTCGATCCCGGCCTGGACCGCGGCGATCGCCTCCGGCTCGCCGGCCAGCGCCTCAAGCACCGTGTCCCCGAGCCCTGCCGCGCCGCCCACTGGGGCGCGAAGTCGGCGTCGAGGACGATCAGCGCCGTGTTGTAAGGCCGGGCGTCGCCGATGCAGACCGCCTGGCCGATCAGCGGGCTGCTTGACTTGATCGCCGCCTCGATGTTCGCCGGGCGACATGTTCTTGCCCGCCGCGTTGATGATGATCTCCTTCTTGCGGTCGACGATCCGCACGTAGCCGTCCTCGTCGATCTCGCCCGATGTCGCCGGTGTGCAGCCATCCGTCGGCGTCGAGCGCCTCCGCCGTCTCTCCGGATTGTTGCGGTAGCCCGCGCATCACGAAAGCCCCGCTCACGAGCAGCTCGCCGTCCTCGGCGATCTTGACCTCCACGCCCGGGTCGGGCGGGCCGACGGTCCCGATCTTGACCTCGCCGGGTCGGTTGCAGGTCCCGTAGCCGCACGTCTCCGACATTCCCCACAGCTCGCCCAGCTCGATCCCGATCGCGTGGAAGAACTCGAGCACCTCGACCGGCGTCGGCGCGGCGCCCGACGTTGACCGCGAGCGCCTGGTCGAGCCCGAGCATCTCGCGCAGCCTCGAGAACATCTGCTCGTCGGCCTGCGCGACCTTCGCCTCGAGCTCGGCGGGAACCGGCTCGCCGCGCTGCTCGAGCGCGAACGCGCTCGATCGAAGCCGCCGAGCGCCGCCTGGACCGGCGCGCGCTGCTCCTCGGGCAGCCCGGCCTGCATCGCCTCGAGCCCCGCTTTCAGCTTCTCCCAGATCCGCGGCACGGCGAAGAACCAGGTCGGCCGTACCTGCGGGAGGTAGGAGACGATCTCGCGCGGGTTCGGGCAGCAGGTGATCGTTCCCGCGTAGACGATCGGGAGGTAGTGGTGGGCCATCCGCTCGGCGATGTGCGCGGCGGGCAGCCAGGAGATGAGCCGGGCGCCGGGCTCGAGCGGGACGATCTCCCCGGTGCCCCGGGCCGCCACCATGATGCTGCGGTGGGACAGCTGGACGCCCTTGGGTGGGCCGGTCGTGCCCGAGGTGTAGATCAGCGTGACCAGGTCATCTTGCCCGACGCTCGCGGCGGCCGCGGCCACGTCGTAGCCCTCGCCCGACGCCTCGACCTCGGCCAGCGACAAGCGTCCGCCGGAGACGCCTCTCCGTCGACCACGATCACGTGCTCGAGCGAGCCGAGGCCCCGCGGGCCTCGAGCATCGCCGGCAGGAACGCCGGCTCGACGATCGCCACCCGCGAGCCGGCGTCGCCCAGCAGGTAGCGGATCTCCTCCGGCGGATAGGTGACGTAGATCGAGAACGGCGTCGCGCCGAGCGTCGCCGCGGCGAGGTCGACGATGTGGAACTCGGGTCGGTTGGCGAGCATGATCGCCACCGTGTCTCCGTGGCTGACGCCCAGCTTGGCCAGCCCGCCGGCCACGCGTCGACCCTCGCCAGCAGCTCGGACCAGGTGAGCGACACGGCGTCGTCGGGCGGTGCGCACAGCGACGATGTCGGGGTGCGCGGCCGCGGTGCGCCGCAGCGCCTCGGTCATCGTCGGGGCCTCGACCGCGCGGCCCGCCGCCTGGTGTCAGGGTGCTCTCGTGTCCATCCTCTGCCGGGCGCCGCTAAACGTCGCCGCGGTGACGCGGGGACTATCGCACGTTGAAGCCCTTGCCGGTGAGGGTCGAGATGTCGTTGGTCAGCCCGATCACGAACAGCATGATGATCAGCACGAAGCCGACGGCGCCGGCGCGCTCCATGACCTGCGAAGGGGATGCGCCGCCCGCGCACCTTCTCGGCCAGCGCCCAGAAGACGTGGCCGCCGTCCAGGGGCAGGAACGGGAACAGGTTGATCACGCCGAGCGACAGCGAGATCAGCGCCAGCACCTGGAGGGCGGCGTCGTGCTCGTGGCGAACGACTGCTGCGTGTAGGTGTAGACGCCGACGACGCCGCTGAGCTGCTTGCGCTCCTTGGGCTCGAAGATCCGCGCGATGACCGATACCGTCGCCTCGGTGACGTTCCACAGGCGGCTGACGCTCGTCGTCGCGGCGTGCGCGGCGCCGACCGGCGTCTGGTGTCAGCCGAACTCGAAGCCGACCAGCGGCCGTTGACTCGGCCGCGCTGTAGCGCGGCCTGACCTCGAAGCGTCAGCAGCCGGCCGTCTCGGCGACCACGATCCGCGCCGGTGTGGCGGCAGCGCAGCCGTTGACCTGCTTGCCGGCGCAGCGGTGGGTGGCCAGCTGGTTGCGGATCGCGGCTCGGCGATCCGCCGACGCCATCGACCGAGACGAGCAGGTCGCCCGGCTTCAGCGACCTTGGCGGCCGGCGTCCCGCTCTGGACGGCCGCCACGCGGGTGCTCGGCACGGTCTGACCCTGGCCAGGAACAGCGCCCACACGATCAGGAACGCGATCAGCACGTTCACCGCCGGCCCGGCCAGGATGACCACGATCCGCTTCCACACCGGCTGGTTGTAGTAGGCGCGCGGGAGCGACCTCGTGCGGGATGTTCTCGTGCGGGTTCATGCCCGTGATCCGCACGTAGCCGCCGAGCGGGATCGGCCCGATCCCGTACTCGGTCTCGCCGCGGCTGAACTTCACCAGCATCGGCCCGAAGAACAGCGAGAAGCGCTCGACGCGCATCCCCACCGCCTTGGCGGCGGCGAAGTGCCCGGCCTCATGCAGGATGATCAGCGCGGCGAATCCGAGGAAGGCCAGGACGTAGGACATCCCCTCCAGTGTGGCAAGCCCGCCGCTTGTCGCTCAAGCAGGCGTTCGCGCCGCCACCAGCTCCCCCGCGAGACGCCGCGCGCGGGCGTCCGCGTCGGCGAGCGACTCGAACGAGTGGACGCGCCGGCCGGGTAGCTCCTCCAGCGTCTCCTCGATCACCGCGGCGATGTCGAGGAAGCGGATCCGCCCGCCCAGGAAGGCGTGCACGGCGACCTCGTTGGCCGCGTTGAGCGATGCACGGCGCGGTGCCGCCGGCGCGGGCGGCCTCGCGGGCCAGGCGCAGGCAGCGGAACGTGTCCTCGTCGGGCGCCTCGAAGGTGAGCGAGCCGAGCGCCACCAGGTCGAGCGGGCGCACCGGCACGTCGACGCGCTCGGGGTAGTGGAGCGCGTAGGAGATCGGCACCCGCATGTCGGGATAGCCGAGATGGGCCAGCGTGGCTCCGTCGCAGAGCTGGATCAGGCTGTGGATGATCGACTGCCGGTGGACGACCACGTCGATCTGGTCGTACGGGGTGCCGAACAGGTGGTGGGCCTCGATCAGCTCGAGGCCCTTGTTCATCAGGGTGGCGGAGTCGATCGTGATCTTGCCGCCCATCGCCCAGGTGGGATGGGCCAGCGCCTGCTCGACGCGTGACGTCCTGCAGATCGGCCGCGGTCCGCCCGCGGAACGGGCCGCCGGACGCGGTCAGGATCAGCCGGTCGACCGTGCCCGCGCCGCTCGCCGGCGAGCAGCTGATGCAGCGCCGAGTGCTCGGAGTCGACGGGGATGATCGCCGCGCCGGTGGCTTCGGCCAGCTGGGTGACGAGCTCGCCACCGACGACCAGCGACTCCTTGTTGGCCAGCGCCAGGTCGATTCCCTCGCCGAGCGCCGCCACCGTGGGCACGAGGCCGGCCGAGCCGACGATCGCGTTCAGGACGAGGTCACAGTCGCACTCGGTGATCAGCCGCACGAGGCCCTCGGGCCCGGCCAGGATCTCGCCCTCGGTCCACGCCTCGCCGGCGCGGGCCGCGGCGTGGGTGTCGGCCAGCGCGATCCGGCGCACGCGGTGGCGCTCGGCCTGCTTGAGCAGCGGCTCCCAGGCGGTCGAGGCGGCCAGCGCCACCACCTCGAGCTCGCCTTGCGAATGCTCGACCACGTCGAGCGCCTGCACCCCGATCGATCCGGTGGATCCGAGGATCGCCATGCGACGGGGCACGGCGGCGATTGTAGGCCGCCGTCCTTCGGGTGATGCCATTTGTCCCACCGCTCGGCGATGCAAATGGCTTCACCCGTGTCAGTGCATGACGGCGAGCCAGATGTAGTAGGCGGCGACGATCGTGAAGATCACCGCGTCCAGGCGGTCGAGGGCGCCACCGTGAGCCCCGAACGCGGCCCCGGTGTCCTTGACCCCGTCGTCGCGCTTGAGCGCGGACTCGAACAGGTCGCCCAGCGGCGCCAGCACCGCCACCGCCGCCCCGAGGAGCAGCGCGTCGCCGGTGGTGATCCAGGTCTGATAGAGCCCGGCCAGGACCACCGACACGATCGCCACCAGCATCCCGCAGAACAGCCCCTCGACGGTCTTGTGAGGCGAGAGCCTCGGCGCCAGCGGCCGGCGCCCGAACAGCCGGCCGCCCAGGTACGCGCCGGTGTCGCCGAGGAAGGTGCCGATCAGCACGTCGATGATGATCCCGTTGCCATGCGGAAGCTGGCGCAGGAGCACGGCATGGGCGAACGCGAACCCGAGCCAGTAGACGCCGAGCAGCGTGCCGGCGACCGCCACCGTCACGCCCGCCGCGGGCCGGGCGCCCGCCGGCGCGGGCCGGGCGATTGCGAACAGGAACACGACCGGGAGGGCCGCCACCGCGACCTCGAGCACGCGGCGTTCGGTGCCGTAGCGCGCGGCCAGCACCATCCCCGCCGACCGCCGCGAAACCGACCACGGCCACCGGACGCCAGCGCGCGAGCATCCGGTAGAGCTCGTGCAGGCACAGCCAGCCGAGCGCGATCATGAGCAGCGCCCATGGCAGGCCGCCGAGGTCGACGAACAGGATCGCCACGACCGCCGCAGGCACGCCGATCGCGATCCGCGCCAGCAGGTCGGAGCCTCGGCCGCGCTCGCGCCGCTCGCCCGTGCGCTCGCGTTCGCGCTCCGCGTAGCGGCGACCGGCACCGCGCCTGACCGTGGGCTCCTGCCGCCGCCGCGTCCGGCCGCCAGACGTACGGCGCGCCGCCGGCATGGCTAGCGCCCCCCGAAGCGGCGCCGGCGCGCGGCGAACTCGGCCAGGCTCTGCTCGAGCGACTCCCGCGTGAAGTCGGGCCACAGCTCGTCGCGGAACACCCACTCGGAGTACGCGCCCTGCCACAGCAGGTAGTTGGAGATCCGTCGCTCGCCGCTCGTGCGGATGATCATGTCCGGGTCGTGCATCTCGGGCGCGTACAGATGCGCGCGGAATTCGTCCTCATCGCCACCGGTAAAGGTTCGCGCCGCGTCGACGATCTCCGCCCGGCCGCCGTAGTTGAAGGCCACGAACAGGGTGATCCGGCTGTTGGCGGCGGTCAGCTCCTCGGCCCAGCCGCATGCGCTCGACCAGGCCGGACGGGACGGGGGCGCTCCGCCGGCCGATGAAGCGCATCCGCACCCCCTCGTCGTGGAGCTCGGGCGTCTCGAGCTCGATCCGCCGCCCGAACATCGCCATCAGCCCCGAGACCTCCTCCTCGGAGCGGCGCCAGTTCTCGGTCGAGAACGAATACACGGTCAGCTCCCGGATGCCCAGGTCGACGGCGTCGCGCAGCCGCGCCTTGACCGTGTCCGCGCCCGCCTCGTGGCCGGCGATCGGGGGCAGGCCGCGGGCCTGGGCCCAGCGGCCGTTGCCGTCGGTGATGATCGCTACGTAACGGGGGCGCGTGAGCTCGTCGTCCGGCTCGGCGCCTGCCGCCCCGGCGGCGAGGTCCGCCGCCGCGCCGCTCCGGGCGTCGGACAAGCTACACCTCCAGGATCTCGGCTTCCTTGCTCTTCAGCAGCTCGTCGAGCTCTGCGATCCGCGCGTCCGTGACCTTCTGGAGCTCGACCTCGGCCCGGTGCTCGTCGTCGGATCCCGCCTCGCCGGCTTCCTTGAGCTCGCGCAGGTCGTGCATCACGTCGCGCCGGATGTTCCGGATGGAAATCCGGCCCTCCTCGGCGATGTGGCGCACAACCTTGACCAGCTGCTTGCGCCGCTCCTCGGTCAGCTCGGGCACCGAGAGGCGGATCAGATTGCCGTCGTTGTTGGGCGTCAGCCCCACGTCGGACTCCATGATCGCCCGCTCGATCGCCTTGATCGAGCTCCTGTCGTAGGGCTGGACCGTCAGCAGGCGCGCCTCGGGGGCGGTGATCGTGGCGAGCTGCTTGAGCGGCGTGGTCGCGCCGTAGTAATCGACCGAGATCCGGTCGAGCAGGGCGGGGCTGGCGCGGCCGGTGCGCACGGAGCCGAACTCGTGCCGGATCGCCTCGACGGATTTGGTCATGCGGTCGCGCGCATCGACGATCAGCTCGTCCGTCATCTCACTCATCCGCTGACGCCTCCCCCACTTCCGCTCGTGTTATGACCAGGGTTCCCACGCGTTCACCGGAGACTATTTTGTCGATATTGCGGCTGTCGGCCATGTTGAAGACGACGATCGGGAGCTCGTTGTCCATGCACAGCGCGAAGGCGGTCGAGTCCATCACCTGGAGCCCGCGGGTGAGGGCCTCGCGGTGGGTGATCTCGGGGATGAACTCGGCGCCGGCGTCGACCGCCGGATCGGCGGTGTAGACGCCCTCGACGCCGTTCTTCGCCATCAGGATCACCTCGGCGTGAAGCTCGGCCGCGCGGAGGGCCGCCGCCGTGTCGGTCGTGAAGAACGGATTCCCGGTTCCGGCGGCGAAGATCACGATCCGTCCCTTCTCCAGGTGGCGGATGGCGCGGCGCCGGATGTAGGGCTCGGCGACCTCGGAGATTGTGATCGCCGACTGCACGCGCGTGGCGACGTTCGAGCTTCTCGAGCGCGTCCTGGAGGGCGAGGGCGTTGAGCACGGTGGCGAGCATCCCCATGTAGTCGCCCGTGGCTCGGTCCATCCCTCGCGCCGCCGCGGCCAGGCCGCGATAGATGTTGCCGCCGCCGACGACGATCGCCACCTCGACCCCCCGCCGGTGCACGGCCGCGATGTCGGCCGCGATCGCCTGGACGCGGTCGGCGTCGGTGCCGTAGTCGAGGTCGCCCATCAGCGCCTCGCCCGAGAGCTTCAGCAGGACGCGCTTGAACGCGGGCGGCGGCGCGGACGAGTTTTGCTGCACCGGCGCCTCTAGCCGCCGACGGCAAAACGGGCGAAGCGGCGAATGACGACGTTCTCGCGGGTCTCGCTGGCGAGCTCGGTCCTGATCTCGTCGATCGTCTTGCCGCCGTACTTGTCCTCGTTGACGTGCTTCTGACGCAGGAGGACGACCTCGTCGAGCCATTTGTCGAGCTTGCCCTTGACGATCCGCTCGCGCACGTTCTCGGGGCGGTCGGCCGCCTGCTCGGTGGCGATCCGCTCCTCGCGCTCACGGTCCTCGGCCGGGACCTCGTCCTCGCTCACCGCCACCGGGTTCGCGGCAGCAATGTGCAGCGCCACGTCGCGCGCGAACTCCACGAACTTCTCGTTGCGGGCGACGAAGTCCGTCTGGCAGTTGACCTCGACGATGACGCCGATCTTGTTGCCGGCGTGGATGTAGCTCTGCACCGCGCCTTCGCCCGCCTCGGCGCCGGCGCGTTTGGCCGCCTGCGCCTGACCCCGCGCGCGGAGGATCTCGACGGCGCGCTCGACGTCGCCGTCGGCCTCGCCGAGCGCGTTCCGGCAGTCCATGAAGCCGGCGCCGGTGCGATCCCGTAGGGCCTTTACGTCCTGGGCGGAGATGGCGCTCATACCTGCTCCTCGGCGGTCGTCTCGGTGGCGGGCTCGTCCTGGCTCGGCTGCTCGGTGGCAACCTCCGCCGGAGCTTCCTCGGCCGGGGCCTCGTCCGCCGGCGGAGCCTCCTGAGCTGCCGGAGCCTCCTGAGCTGCCGGAGCCTCCTGAGCTGCCGGAGCCTCCTGAGCTGCCGGCGGCCTCCTGAGCTGCCGGAGCCGGCGCGCCCTCCGCCGCCGGCGCCTGCTCCTGCGCGGCCGCCTGCTGCTGCTCCGCTCTCGCGCGCTCCTCGGCCTCCGCGGCCTCGCGCCGCCGGCGCTCCTCCTCTTCCTGACGAGCCCGCTCCTCGGCTTCGCGGCGGGCCCGCTCCTCGGCCTCCTGGCGCTCGCGCTCGAGCCGGGCGCGCTCCTCCTCGGCCCGGAAGATGTCGTGACCCTGCGAGACGACCTCACCGATCGCCCGCGTGACCGCCGCGCAGGAGCGGATCGCGTCGTCGTTGCCCGGGATCACGTAGTCGATCCCGTCCGGGTCGCAGTTGGTGTCGACCAGGCCGATGATCGGGATGCGCAGGCGCTGGGCCTCGCGTACCGCGATCACCTCGGTCTTGAGGTCGACCACGAACATGGCGTCGGGGACCCGCGGCATGTTCTTGACGCCGCCGAGGTTGGCGCGGAGCTTCTCGAGGTCGGCCAGCGCCGCCATCCGCTCACGCGTGGGCAGGAGCTGGAGCTGGCCCTCGGCCTCGTAGCGCTCGAGGTCGTGCAGGCGGCGAATGCGCAGCGAGATCGTCTGGAAGTTCGTCAGCAGGCCGCCAAGCCAGCGGTGGTTGACGTACGGCATGTCGGCTGCCTCGGCGTGCTCCTTGACCGCATCGCGGGCCTGCTTCTTGGTGCCCACGAACAGCACGATGCCGCCGCGGCGCGCCACCTCGGAGGCGAATCTCCGCGCGTTCTCCAGCAGCGCCTCCGTCTGGAGGAGGTCGATGATGTAGATGCCGTCGCGCTCACCGAAGATGAAGCGCCGCATCTTGGGGTTCCAGCGACGCGTCTGGTGGCCGAAGTGCACGCCGGCCTCCAGCAGCTCTCTGATGCCAACTTGAGCCACAGTCCTGCTCCCTTTTGCGATTGATACAACCGCCCGCCGACGGGTTGACTCGCGAACCTCTCAGGTCGAGAGGCAGGGCGCGATCCGCGCCGACGGGGTCGAGGGTCGACTTCTTCGGAACTTAGTTTACGCAAGTTTGGTAAACGCGGTACGTTTTGCTGTGTAGCGGGTCGTCGCCCTTCCCCTACCTCGGCGACGACTCGTGCGGACCGAACCTCCCTTCCCCTACCTCCGGTGGCTCGGTTCGCGTCAGTCGACGGGGCGGCTGTGGACGGGCCGCCCCGTCGCATTTAATTTGTGCGCGCCGCCGAATCGAGCGCCGCGGTCAGATCGGCCGGGAGCGGCGAGCGGACGTCGAGTGCGGCGTGCGTGACGGGATGATCGAAGGCGAGTCGAGCCGCGTGCAGGAACTGCCGGCGCAGGCCGTAGCGGCCGGCCACCCCGTACTGCGGATCGCCGCACACGGGATGCCCGATCGCCGCCAGGTGGACGCGGATCTGGTGCGTGCGCCCGGTCTCGAGCGTGACGCGCAGCAACGCGGCGCGCCGCCAGCAGCCGCTCCAGCTCGAAGTGCGTGCGTGCCTCCCGCGGGGTGTCGGTGTCGATCGACATCAGCACGCGGTCTCGGCGGTGACGGCCGATCGGCGCGTCGATCGTGCCCGTGCGCGCCGGCGGATGGCCGTCCACCAGGGCCAGGTACTCGCGGCGGATCTGCCGCGCCGACAGCTGCGCCTTGAGCGCCCGGTGCACGCGCATCGTCCTTGGCCACCACGAGCAGCCCCGAGGTCTCGCGGTCGAGCCGGTGCACGATGCCGGCACGCCACGGCTCCTCCCCACCGGCGCCGCGCCCGGCCAGGGCCTGCGCCAGCGTCCCCGTCCAGTGGCCGCGGGCGGGATGCACGACGACGCCGGCCGGCTTGTCGACGACGAGCAGGTGCTCGTCCTCGTACGCGATCGCGAACGGCGCCGCGTCGGAGGCGCGGGCGTCGGAGCCCGCCGCCTCGCGCTCCTCGACCTCGACCCGTTCGCCGGGCGCCACCAGGTAGCGCTTCGGCCTCACGAGGCCGTCGACCCGCACGTGCTCGGCGTCGATCAGCGCCTGCGCCCGCGCCCGCGAGCCGAGCGGCTCCGCGAGGAAGCGGTCGAGGCGCATGCCCGCCGCGTCCGCCGGGACCTCGAACGCGTCAGCGCTCTTCATGGTGCCGCGGGCCCTCGAGCACCCACAGCAGCACGAGCACCCCGAACGTGATCGACATGTCGGCGACGTTGAACGCCGGCCACAGCGGAAGCTTGATGAAGTCGGTGACCGCCCCGTGGACGAGCCGGTCGATCAGGTTTCCAAGCGCGCCGCCGATCAGCATCCCGGTGGGGATCCACAGCCACGGCCGGTCGGGCCGGCGCATCAGGTAGGCCACGAGCACCGCCAGCGCGACCAGCGTGAACACGAGCACGAGCGTGCCGCCGCCGGAGAACAGGCTGAAGGCCACGCCGGTGTTGCGATCGTGCACCAGGTTGACGCCGATGAAGAACCGGCGCGTGTCCCCCTCGGGGATCCCGGAGCGCACCGCGGCCTTCGTGACCAGGTCGAGGCCGAGCACGAGCGCCATCACCCCGGCCGCGCGCAGGAACGCGGCCGCGCGAGCTCTCGAACGCGCCTGCGTGACCACGGGGTCTCTAGCCCTGGATCGCGCCGACCACGAGCCGGTCCAGGACGTACAGGACCACGATCGCGATGATCGGGGTGATGTCGATCATCCCGATCGGGGGAATCAGCCGGCGGTACAGCCGCAGGTAGGGCTCGCACACGTCGCGCAGGAAGTTGAGGATCGCGTCCGAGAACCGGTTGTACGGCGTGCGCACGCCGAACGAGAACATCCAGTTGGTGAGGATGTAGATGAAGATCAGGAGGATGTAGACCTCGAACAACGCGTTCACGTAGCTCGCGATGTCATCCCGCGTGATGGCGAAGGCGAGGATCACCGGGCGCCCCCGAAGACGACTGCGTCGATCGCGTCGTGGAACGCGGCGCGCACTCCGGCGCGCTCGAGCGCGGCCAGGCCACGCGCCGTGGAGCCCGCGGGCGAGGTGACCTCGCGGCGGACCGTCAGGGTGTCGTAGTCGCGCGCGGCGAGCAGCATCGCCGTGCCCGCCATCGTCTCGGCCACCAGCCGGCCCGCCAGCGCGGGGCCGAGCCCATAGCGGACTCCGGCGTCGACCTGAGCCTCGGCGATCAGCGCCTGGTAGGCGGGCCCGACGCCCATCACCGCGCCGGCCGGACCGATCAGAGCCTCGGGCAGCACGACGACGGCCCCGAGTCGCTCGAGCAGCCCCCGCACCTCCCGCTCGAGCTCGGCCGGCACGTCCTCCGCCGCCGCGTAGCAGACTACGCCGCGCTGAACCTCGACCGGCGTGTTGGGCATGAGCCGGAACACCGGCACGCCCCGGATAGGCCTCCTGGAGCTCGGCGATCGACGTCGGGCCGAGCACCGACGCCACCGCCTTCGCCAGGCCCGAGATCTCCTTCGCCACCGCCCCGAGCTGCCACGGCTTGTGACACAGCACGACCAGGTCGGCGCGCTCGGCCACCTCGACGTTCGACAGCGCCTCGCCGCCGAGCTCGTCGGCCAGCCGGCGCGCCCGTCCCGAGCCGCCGTCGGAGGCCAGCACCGGCTCGCCCCAGCCCCGGGCCATGGCACGGGCCATGTTGCCAGCACCGATCAGGCCGACTCGCATGCAATAACGTTACCGGCGCGCTGTTCGGGCCGGCCCCACGCGCGCTAAGACTGGTTGAAGAAGCCCTTCTCGACCAGCCGTGCGCGCTCCTCCGCGGAGACCTCGACGTTGCGCGGGGTGAGCAGGAACACCTTGTCGGCGATCCGCTGCATGCCGCCGTCGAGCGCGTACGTGAGCCCGCTCGAGAAGTCGATCAGCCGCTTGGACAGATCCGTGTCGGTGCCCTGGAGGTTGAGGATCACCGGGATCGTGTCCTTGAACTTGTCGGCCACGTCCTGAACGTCATTGAAGTTCTTGGGGGCGACGAAGTGCACACGCACGTCGCCTGCGCCGCGGCCGTTCCCGCGTCCGCTGCCGACCGGCCGCAGCGATGCCGTGCGGCGCTCGGGTGCAGGGTCGTCGGCGAAGATGTCGTCGATCTCGTCCCGGCGCCGGCGCGCGCTCAGACGGCGGACGTTGGGGCGGTCGCGGTAGGTGTCCTGGAGCTCTACCTCGGGCTCGCTGTAGGGCTCGATCTCCTCCTCGTACTCCTCGTCGTCGGCCAAGCCGAAGTAGACGAGCGTGCGGTGCCAGGTGTCGCGGAAGGCCATTTGGGCGTCAGGATTCGGGGATGCGGACGAATTCCCTGCTCCGGATTATGACGCGCCGAGGCGGACGTCAGCCGTAAAGGGTGGTCCCGAGGCGAATGATCGTCGCACCTTCGCTGACCGCGACCAGGTAGTCCTGGCTCGTTCCCATCGACAGATGCCTCAAGCCGTGGTGGTGCGCGAGCTCGGCCAGGGCGGCGAAATGGCGTCGGCTGTCCTCGGCCCGAGCAGCCAGCGGCGGCATTGTCATCAGCCCCGCCACCGCCACCGGGCAGCGCTCGAGGAAAGCCGGAAGCTCGCCCGGCGCGATCCCGCTCTTGCCCGCCTCGCCGGCTACGTTGACCTCGATCAGGACCTCGGTGTCCGGGCGCGCGTGCCGCTCGAGCTGCGTCAGCACCGAGTCGCTGGCCACCGAGTGGATGTAGCGGACGTGGGGCACGATCTGGCGGACCCTGCGGCTCTGGAGATGCCCGATGAAGTCCCAGGTGAAGCGGCCGGGAAGCGCCGCGGCCTTGACCTCGAGCTCCTGCGCTCGGTTCTCCCCGACGAGCTCCACGCCGGCCTCGGCGAGTACCCCGAGCTCCTCCGCCGGGACGTACTTCACCGCCGCCAGGACCTCCACGTCGCGTCCCACCTCGGCGAGCTCCGCATGCACGCGCTCGAGGTTCACCCGCACCGTCTCGGCGCGGAGCCCCCGGATCAGGTCAACCACGCGATTCCCGCCTGACGCCCGGTGACGCCGCCGTCGCGGCGGTGGGAGAAGAGCAGCGAGCGCTCGGAGCAGATCGTGCACAGTCCGATGTCGTGGACCGTCCGCACGCCGGCGCGCTCCAGGCGCTCCCGGGCGATGCGCCCCAGGTCGAGGTTGCGACCGCGACGCACGTGCTCGCCGTGCTCGGAGGCGAACTGCGCGTGCACCTCCTCCCCCACCTCGTAGCAGCACGCCCCGGCGCCGGGTCCGATCGCGGCGCTGAGCGGACCCTCCGCGCCGAGCTCGCGCACCGCCCGTACCCCCTCCTCGACGATCCCCCCGGCGAGCCCGCGCCACCCGCCGTGGAGCATCGCCACCGCGCCCTCCCCGGCCAGCGCGATCGGCAGGCAGTCGGCGACCATGACCATCACAGCGATATCGCGCTCTGCCGTGGCCTGGCCGTCGGCCTCCGGCAGCGCCGGTCCCGGTCGCGTCGGCGTGCTCACGCGCCGGACGGTGCTCCCGTGCACCTGGCGGATGTAGGACAGCGGCACCCCGACCTCGGCTTCGAGCGCGGCCCGGTTGCGATCCACGTCGGCCGGCCGGTCGTCGGTCAGGCGACCGAGGTTGAGACCGCCGTAGGGCCCAGCCGAATGACCGCCCCGCCGGGTCGTGAATACGGCGCGGGCCCCGGGCAGGTCGATCGCGAAGTGCTCGCCCCAGTCGTAGAAGCTCACCCGGCTCAGGTTAGATGCGCGGCCCGCAGCGCGACCTCGAGCTCGGCTCGGCGCCCGCAGGCGCGCCCGTCCAGCTTCGCCGCCAGCGCCGCGCCCAGGCCGCGGCCGATGGCCGGTCCCGGCGCCACACCGGCGGCGATCAGATCAGCGCCTCCGATCTCGAGGCCGACGTGGCGCAGCCGACCGAGCCAGTCGCGCGCCTTCTCCGCGGCACCCATGGCCCCGGCGAGCGCGACGAGCTCGGGTCCCGCGCCACCCGCGGCCGCGGCGATCTCAGAGGGCGACTCGGCCGCCGCCAGCCCCGCCGCAAGTGTGGGAGCGCGCTCCGCCGCGGCGACGATCGCCTCTCGATCGGCGGCGGGAAACGCCAGCCTGTCGAGGAGCGCGGTGAGCTCGCCCGCCGGCACGCCGCGCGCCGCGGCCGCGAGCGCCAAGCGCTCGCGCCGCCCGTCGCCGGGCAGGAGCTCGAGCGCGCGGCGAGCGAGCGCCTCGTCGGTCAGTCCGAGCCCCGGGTGGATCGCGCGATCGAGCCCGAGCTCGCGCACAGCGCTCAGCGCGGCGACCGGGTCCTCCTCCCGGCTCAGCAGCCTCAGCTCGGTCCCGATGCGCGGTCCGCTGACCGTCGACAGGGCCGCTGGGTCTAGGAGGGCGCGCGTATGGCGCTCGATGCCAAACCGCAGGCGGCTGGCGTACCGCGCGACGCGCAGCATCCGGGTCGGGTCCTCGGCGAAGCTCCGGTCGTGCAGGACCCGTAGACGGCGCGCCTCCAGATCCTCCAGTGCGTTCGGCACCGCGTGGAGCGCGCCACCGGCCAGCGCGACCGCGATCGCGTTGACCGTGAAGTCCCGGCGGACCAGATCCTCGGCGATGCTCGCCGGGACGACGTCCGGCAGTGAGCCCGGCCGTGCGTAGGTCTCCCGGCGGGCCCGCGCGACGTCGTAGCTGAATCCGTCGAGCGTGACGGTCGAGGTACCGAAGCGGTCGTGGACGCGCACCGGGCCGCCGAGCGAGCGCGCGAGGGCCACCGCGTCGCCCTCCACGACCAGGTCGAGGTCGTACGGCGTGCCCCCGAGCAGCAGGTCGCGCACCGCCCCGCCCACCACGTACACGGGCTCGGCGTCCCCGAGCCGGCTGAGCAGCGGCTGCGCGGCGGGCAGGGCGCGCAGCCGGGTGAGCAACTCCTCGGGACCGATCACCGGGGGATCTTCGCGCCGATCACCGGAGGATCTTCGCCGGTGGCTAGCATGGCCGCCATGCCGAGTCCCGATTCGCGGCCGTGGCTGCGCCGGGGGCTCATCGCCGCGGTGGTCGTCCTGCTCCTGGCAGGTGGCGGCGTGGCCTACGTCCTCGCGCACTCGCCCGGCAACGTCTCCCACCCGAGCGTCGAGTTCACCCGCCCGACCACGACCACGCCGCCGGCGCCGAAGAAGAAGGCGGTCGTGGACGACTTCGAGTGGCCCCGGTACGGCTTCGACGCCGGCCGCACGCGCGTGTTCGCCGGAGGACCGAAGCTGGATCCGCCATTCCGCGTCGGCTGGACCTTCGAGGACTACGCGCTGCTCGAGTTCCCGCCGGTGATCTACGGGCACACGCTGTACCTGGTCGACGACGACGGCTCGGCCAAGGCGCTCGACACGCGCACCGGTCAGAAGCTGTGGGAGACCAAGGTCGGGACGCTCGCCGCCGCCTCACCCGCGCTCGGGGTCAAGCAGGGCCTCGTGTTCATCCCGATCCTGTCCAAGAACCCGAACCCGGGGCAGGTTCCCGGGAACGGCCAGTTCGTGGCCCTGTCGATGAAGACCGGGCAGATCAAGTGGAGCATCCCGATCGGCGCCGGCACCGAATCCTCGCCCATGTCCTGGGACACCTCGGTCTACTTCGGCGATCAGAGCGGCAAGGTCTACTCGCTCGACGCCGCCACCGGCCACGTCAACTGGACCTTCCAGGCCAGCGGAGCGGTCAAGGGCGGCCCGGCGCTCGTCGACGGCATCCTCTACTTCGGGGACTACGCCGGACGCGCGTACGCGCTGAGCGCGAGCAACGGCCACCAGGTCTGGGCCGACAGCACGAGCGGCACGCACTTCGGCTTCGGCAGCGGCAACTTCTACTCCACGCCTGCAGTCGCCTTCGGGCGCGTCTACATGGGCAACACCGACGGCCGGGTGTACTCGTTCGCCCAGCGCGACGGCCAGCTGGCGTGGGCGACCTCGACCGGCGCCTACGTCTACTCCTCGGCCGCGGTGGCCAACGTCCCCGGGCTCGGCCCCACCGTCTATCTCGGCTCCTACGACGGCAACTTCTACGCCTTCGATGCCCAGTCGGGCGCGATTCGGTGGTCGCACCCGCGCGGGCGGCCGGATCTCCGGCTCGCCCACGATCGTCGGCAACGTCGTGTACTTCTCCGATCTCGGATCGCGCGATACGACCGGGCTCGACGTCCGCACCGGCCGCAAGGTCTACTTCTTTCCCGACGGCGCCTTCAACCCGATCATCGCCGACCCGGGAGCGCTCTACCTGAGCGGCTATTCGAAGCTCTACCAGCTGCTCCCGGCGCACCGTTGAGCGCGGCAATCTGCCGCCCACGGAACGTGCGTTCGGGTGAATCTTGCTATCCTTTAATGTCTATGCGCTGTCGTAGTGGAAGTCATTGTCAGGCGCCGGCGGTCTCAGGCCGTCGGTTCTGCGCGGAGCACGCGGCAGAGCTCGATCGCATGCGCGAGGAGCTCAAGGATGCCGCTGCGGCTCGCATCGGCCGAGGTCGGCCGAAGCGGTCGTCTACGTGCTGCCGTCCCGGTTGCTATGAGCCTCGCGTTCCCCCCGCCGCGTACTGCGATGCGTGCGCCGCTGCGGGATACGTCGAAGAGGCCGCCTAGACAAGCCCGGCCCCGCCGGTACACAACTTAATCTTTTGTTAGCGCTGCGGGCTTTCCGCGGCCTCGATCCCTGCTGTCCCGGTCGCGGCTGGACGCACCGGTACGCCGTCGCGGGCCAGCCACTGCTTGATCTCGGGAACGGTGTGTTGCCCGTAGTGGAGGATCGAGGCGCACAGCACGGCGTCGGCCCCTGCCTGCACCGCCTCGGTCAAATGGCCGAGCTCTCCGGCGCCTCCTGACGCGATCACAGGGACATCGACGACGTCGGCCACCGCCCGGGTCAGCGGTAAGTCGTAGCCGGCGTTTGTGCCGTCGCGGTCCATGCTGGTGAGGAGGATCTCGCCCGCGCCGCGCTCGGCACCTTCGCGCGCCCACGCAACGGCGTCGCGCCCGGTGGCCGTTCGCCCACCGGCGAGGTAGGCCTCCCAGCCCGCGTCGCGGCGTGACTTGGCGTCGATGGCCAGGACCACGCACTGGGCGCCGAAGGTGGCCGCCAGCTCGTCGATCAGCTCCGGTCGCGCCAGCGCCGCCGAGTTGATCGAGATCTTGTCCGCGCCCGCGTCGAGCACCGCCTGGGCGTCGGCCACGGAGCGGATGCCGCCGCCGATCGTGAACGGAACGAACACGTCGTCGGCCGTGCGCCGCGCCAGCTCGACCACCGTCTCGCGCTTGTCGGAGGTCGCGGTGATGTCGAGGAACACCAGCTCGTCGGCGCCGGCGGCGTCGTAGCGGCAGGCAAGCTCGACCGGATCGCCGGCGTCGCGCAGGTCGGCGAAGCCGACGCCCTTGACCACGCGCCCGGCGTCCACGTCCAGGCACGGGATGACGCGCTTGTAGTGCATCAGCGGCCGTCGAGCGCCGCTTGGCCCTCGCCCACGGTGAAGCGCCCTTCGTACAGCGCCTTGCCGACGATCACGCCGGCCAGGTTGACCTGGCGGAGCGCCGCCAGCGCCCCGAGATCGTCCAGCGAGGCGACGCCGCCGGAGTAGAGGTAACTACCGCGCACGGTCTCCGCGATCCTCCGCGCGCCCTCCAGGTCGGGGCCGGCGAGCATCCCGTCGCGCTCGATGCTCGAGTACACGAAGCGCCGCACGCCACGAGCGGTCATGCCCTCGATCACGGCCTCGACCGGGATGTCGGTCTGATCGGTCCAGCCGGCGCCGGCGAGCTTCCCCGCGCGCGCGTCGACCGAGACGACCACCCGGTTCTGAAACTCCGCCACGGCGGTGTCGAGCAGGTCGACGTCCTCGTAGGCGGCCGTGCCGAGGACGACCCGGCTGGCGCCGGCCGTGATCGCCTCGCGGACCGCATCGATGTTGCGCAGGCCTCCGCCCACCTGCACGGGAACGTCGACCTCGGCGGCGATCCTCCGGATGTGCTCGACGTTCACCGGCCGGCCGCTGCGTGCGCCGTCGAGGTCGACGAGGTGCAGCGCCCGCGCGCCCTCCGCGACCCAGCGGCGTGCCGCCTCGAGCGGATCGTCGTCGTATTCGGTGCGCTGGTCGAATTCGCCTTGCGTCAACCGCACCGCCTTGCCGCCCAGGATGTCGATCGCCGGGTAGAGGATCATGCCCGCGCCACGGCTTCGGTGGCGGAGCTCGGAGCGCGCCTGTGCGCGTCGAGGAAGCTCGCGAGCATGGCCAGGCCGTGCGTGGAGGACTTCTCGGGATGGAACTGGACCCCGTAGATCGACCCGCGCGCGACGATCGTGGCGAACCGCTCGCCGTACTCGGTGCTGCCGATCACGTCCTCGGCGTTCCGGGCGCGAACGGCGTACGAGTGCACGTGGTAGAAGGGGCAGCCGTTGGCCGGGAGCGTCCCGGTCAGCGGCGACGCGCGCTCGAACCGGACCTCGTTCCAGCCGATGTGCGGCACGCGCAGCCCGGCGGTCTGCAGCCGCGTCACCTCGCCCTCGATCAGGCCGAGCCCGGTCGCGGGCTCGAGCTCCTCCGAGCGCTCGAACAGCAGCTGCATGCCGAGGCAGATCCCCAGCAGCGGCTTGCCGCGGTCCGGTCTCCGCGTGGAGCAGGTCGGCCAGCCCGAGCTCGTGCAGCCGCCGCATGGCGAGCGGGAACGCGCCCACGCCCGGGAGCACGAGCGCGTCGCAGCGCTCCAGCGTGTCGTGATCGCCGGTGATGGTGGCCTGCGCGCCCACGTGCTCGAGCGCCTTCTGCACCGAGCGGCGGTTGCCCATCCCGTAGTCGACGACCCCGACGCGGATCACGTGAGCACCCCCTTGGTGCTGGGGACACCGGACTCCGAGGGGTCGAGCGCCGTCGCGGCCCGGAGCGCCCGCGCCAGCGCCTTGAACATCGCCTCGATCACGTGGTGGACGTTGGTGCCGCGCTCGACGGTCAGGTGGAGCGTCGAGCCGCGCGTTGGCGGCCAGGGCGCGGAAGAACTCCTCCGCCAGCTCGTGATCGAAGTTGCCGATCGCGCCCGGGGGCAGCTCGGCCTCGAACACGAGCAGCCCGCGGCCCGAGATGTCGATCGCGCAAGACGCACGCGCCTCGTCCATCGGAACGGTGGCCTGGCCGTAGCGGCTGATCCCGGTCCGGTCGGCGAGGGCCTGGTCGAGCGCCTGCCCGATGCAGATGCCGACGTCCTCGACCGTGTGGTGGGCGCCGGTCTGCAGGTCCCCGGTGGCGCTGACGCTCAGGTCGAGGCGGCCATGACGGGCAAGGAGGTCGAGCATGTGATCGAGGAAGCCGACGCCGGTGGCGCGCTCACCCTCGCCGGCGCCGTCGAGCCCGAGGCGCACGGTGACGTGCGTCTCGCCCGTCCTGCGGTCGATCTCACCCGAGCGGGTCATCGGGGCCATTGTCGCGGACGCGCGCCTCCATCGACTGCGCGTGCAGCTCGAACCCCTCGGCGCGGGCGAGCGGGGCGGCCGGCTCCGGCCAGCTCGCGGGCGGCGCTGCCGATCCGGACCTCGGTGAAGCGACGGCGGAAGTGGGCGGTCGAGAGCGCGGAGGCGAAGCGGGCCGCGCCGCCCGTCGGGAGCACGTGGTTCGATCCGGCGATGTAGTCGCCGAATGCGGTTCCGGTGTCCGACGAACACGCATCCGGCACGCGTGGCCTGCGAAGCCAGGCGCTCCGCCTCGCGGCCGATCAGCTCCAGGTGCTCGGGCGCGAGCGCCTGGGCGAGCGCGAGCGCCTGCTCGGCGGTGTCGGTGCGGACGAGCCGGGCGATGGCCCCGGTGTCGGGGGCGTGGCCGATCCGGGCGGCGAGCTGCTCGAGCAGCTGCGCGTCGGTGGAGATCCCGACCACGAGGGTGCGCGGGGCCGTGCTCGGCCTGGGCCAGGAGGTCGAGCGCCACCGGCTCGGGGTCGGGCGCCGCGGTGGCGATCACGACGAGGTCGCTCGGCCCCGCGAAGCCGTCGATCCCCACCTGGCCGAAGACTTGGCGCTTGGCCTCCTGGACGTAGAGGTTGCCCGGGCCCACGATCACGTCGACCGGGGCGATCGACTCGGTCCCGTAGGCGAGCGCAGCGACGGCCTGGGCGCCGCCCATCCGGTAGACCTCGCTCGCCTCGGTCAGGCGGCAGGCGGCGAGGACGGTGGGGTCGATCTCGCCGTTCTCGGCGGGGGGAGCGCACACCGAGACTCTGCCTACGCCCGCGACGCGGGCGGGGATCACCCCCATGACGACCGTGCTCGGGTAGGGCGCGCGGCCGCCGGGGACGTACACGCCGGCGCTCGCCACCGGTGCTTCGCGGATCGTCACCGTGTGGCCTTCGAAGACCACTTCACGGTCGCCTCGCAGCCCGGCCTCGGCCACGCGTGAGACGTTCTCGATCGCCCGCTCCAGTCCGCCGCGGACAGCGCGGTCGAGGCGAGCGAGCGCGTTCTCGAGCTCGGCCGGCTCGACTCGGAGCGGCTTCGCGCGGGGGGCATCGAAGCGGCGGGTGTAGTCGAGGACCGCTTCGTCGCCGCGCTCGCGCACAGCGGCCACGATCTCCGACACCGCGGCGCTCACCTCCGCCCCGGTCGGCACGAGCGCGCGAAGATCGGCGGCGAGCGCGCTCGGGTCCGCGTCCGCGAGCGCGATCAGCTCACACTGCACCGAGTCGCTCCAGCAGCGCGTCGATCGCGCCGGCCTTGAGCTTGTGGGCGACCGGGTTGGCGATCAGGCGAGCGGTGCAGCGAGCGATCTCCTCCCTGACCACGAGCCCGTTCTCGCGCAGCGTGGTGCCGGTGGCGGTCAGGTCGACGATGCCCTCGGCCAGACCGGTGAGCGGGGCGAGCTCGACCGATCCCTTGACCTCGACGATCTCGGCCTGCCGGCCGGTGTCGAGGAAGTGGCGGGCGGCGATCTTCGGATACTTGGTGGCGATCCGGACCACGCCGAGTCGCCGGAGCGCCTCGGCGGCGCGGTCCTCGCCGGCGGCCGTGGCCAGCACCATCGTGCACTCGCCGTAGCCGAGGTCGACGAGCTCGTACACCTCGCGCTCGGACTGCTCCATCAACACGTCCTTGCCCGTGATCCCGAGGTCGGCCGCGCCCGCCTCGACATAGGTCGGGACGTCCGAGGGGCGCATCGTCACGATGCCGGCCTCCTCGAACAGCAGCTTGCGGTCGTTCTCACGCGCCTCTCTCGTGTCCACGCCAAGCCGGTCGAGGAGCTCCAGGGTCGGCGTGAACAGGTTGCCGCGGGGGACGGCGATCCGGAGCTCTGTCACGAAGCTCGCTCTTCACCGGTCAGGGCAATGTGCACCCGCTCGACGTTGAGCGCGAAGCCGACCGCCGGCAGCGGCCGCCCGAACTGACCGAGCAGCTCGTCGTAGCGGCCCCCGCTGCCGATCGGGACCCCGTGGGCGGGGTCGTAGACCTGGAACACCGCGCCCGTGTAGTAGCCGAGGCTGCGCACCAGCCCGAAGTCGAAGATGATCCGCGACGCCACCTCCGGCTGCCAGCAGGGCGTGCACGGCGCGCATCCCGGTGGCGGCCTCCTCGAGCGCGCCGGTGAGGCCGTCGAGCAGGTCGGGGCCGCCGCGCATCGACGTGACCCCGAGGAGCAGCTCGATGTCCTGGTCTGTGAGCCCGAGCGAGCGAATCTCGCGTTCGACGCCGACGAAGTCGCCGCCGGCGAGCTCGGCCAGGATCCGCTCGCGCGCCGTGGCGGGGACGCTCAGCGACTCGAGCAGCGACGGGTAGAGCGAGGCGTCCCCGAGGCCTACGCGGTAGGTCCGAAGGCCGGCGGCGTCGAGCGCGGCGCACAGGACCGTGAGGACCTCGGCCGTGCCCTCGGGCGCCGGCGATCCGATCAGCTCGATCCCGGCCTGCAGGAACTCCCGCGACTGCCCGCGCTGTGGGCGAACCCCGCGGTAGGCGTGAGCCTGGTAGCAGAAGCGCAGCGGCGGGTCGAGGTGCGCGTAGCGCGTGGCGGCCACGCGGGCGATCGGAACCGTCATGTCCGAGCGCAGGACCAGGACGTTGCCCTGCTCGTCGAACACCCGGTAGGCCGGATCGGTGATCCACAGGTTCCCGCGCACGAAGGTCCGCTCGTACTCGAGCGCCGGCGTGTACACCTCGCCGTACCCCGCCTGCTCGAACACGCCGCGGATCCGGTCGGTCATCGCCCGGAGCTCCCGCATCTCATCGGGCAGAACGTCGCGCGTTCCGCTGGGGATGCGATCGACGACCATCTGGCTCTGGCTGGTGTTTATCGGATTGGCGGCGGGCGTGCGGCCGCGGAGCGCGCCTTATGCGCGCGGCACGGGCGCGTCGTCGGCGACGCGAATGATCCGGGCGCCCAGCTCGCGCAGCCGCTCATCGATGCGCTCGTAGCCGCGATCGATGTGCCGGACGTTCCCGATCTCGGTGCATCCGTCGGCGCACAGCGCGGCGATCAGCATCGCCATCCCGGCCCGGATGTCGGGCGAGTCCACGCGCCGGCCGTGGAGCTGGCGCGGGCCGAACACGATCGCCCGATGCGGGTCGCAGATCGTGATCGCAGCGCCCATCGTCACGAGCTTGTCGGTGAAGAACAGCCGGTTCTCGAACATCTTCTCGTGGATGATCACCGCGCCGTGCGCCTGCGTGGCCAGCGCCAGCGCGATGCTGGTCAGGTCGGCCGGGAACATCGGCCACGGCCCGTCCTCGATCTTGGGCATGTGATCGCCCACGTCGTTGCGGATCACCAGCTCCTGGTTTCCGGGCACGATCACGTCGAGGCCGCGCAGCTCCGTGCGCAGGCCGAGGCGGTCGAACACGAGCCGGATCATGCGCAGGTCCTCGGGCACGGTGTCCTTGACCACGAGCTCACCGCCGGTCACCGCGGCCAGCGCCATCAGCGAGCCGATCTCGATGTGGTCGGGCGCGACCGCGTGCGTGCAGCCCCGCAGGCTGCCGGTGCCGTGCACGGTCATCACGTTGGATCCGATTCCGTCGATGGCGGCGCCCATCGCCACCAGCATCCGCGCCAGGTCCTGGACGTGGGGCTCGGAGGCGGCGTTGCGGATCACGGTGGGGCCGCGCGTGAGCGCGGCGGCCATCAGCGCGTTCTCGGTGGCCATCACCGAGGGCTCGTCCATCAGGAAGTCGCACGGGCGCAGGCCGAGCGTGGGCGCGGTGAGGACGATGTCCCGGCCGTGCTCGACCGTGGCGCCGAGAGCGCGGAAGGCGTCCAGGTGCGGGTCGAGCCGGCGGCGGCCGATCACGTCGCCGCCCGGCGGCGGCATCACGGCCCGCCCGAAGCGGGCCAGCAGCGGGCCCGCGAGCAGGAACGACGCCCGGATCTCCTCGGCCAGGCCGGGGTCGACCTCGTGATCGTCGACCGTCGAGGTGTCGATCGCGACCTCGCCCGGGCCGAGCCAGCGCACGCGGGCGCCGAGCGCCTCCAGGAGCAACATCATCGCCTCGACGTCCCGGATCCGCGGGACGTTGCGCAGGATTACCTCATCCTCTGTGAGCAGGCAGGCAGCCAGGATCGGCAGCGCGCCGTTCTTGTTTCCCGCCGGCTCGATGGTGCCCGACAGCGGCACCCCGCCTTCGATTACGAACTTCTCCATGGGAATGAGCCTCCTGCCGCTGGCAGCTCGGGGGCGAGCCGCCAGGCTAGCGGTTCGGACCGACGCCGGTGGCGCGGCCGAGCCCGAGGGCTGAGCTAGGGTAGGACCCATGCCGCAACAGTTTTCGAGAGCCGAGGCCTGGGACCTCCTGTGCGAGTGGACGAAGTCGGACTCGCTGCGCCGCCACATGCTGGCCGTCGAGACCGCGATGCGCGCCTACGCGCCGAGGTTCGGCGGCGATCCCGATCTGTGGGGTCTCACCGGCCTCCTCCACGACCTCGACTACGAGCGCCACCCGAATCTCGAGGACGGCCACCCGCGCTACGCGATCGCCGAGCTCGAGCAGCGCGGCTATCCGGTTGAGCTGACGCGCGCGATCGCGTCACACGCGGACTTCATGGGCGTGCCGCGGGAAAGCGACATGGAGAAGGCGCTGTTCGCCGTCGATGAGCTGTCGGGCTTCATTCTCGCCTGCGCCTACGTACGCCCCGAGGGGCTGGTCGGGATGACGCCGAAGTCGGTCAAGAAGAAGCTGAAGCAGCCGAGCTTCGCCGCGGCGGTCAATCGCGACGAGCTGCGCGAGGGCGCCGCCGCGCTCGGAGTCGACTTCGACGAGCACCTCCAGTTCGTGATCGACGCGCTCGGTCAGCGGCGCGAGGAGCTGATGCCGGCGGCGGTCGAGGACCCCGCTTAGTCAGGCTGCGGCGCCGGGGCCGCGCGGATAGCGCCGCTCGTACTCCTCGAGGCTCGAGACCACCCTCAGGGCCTCGGTCAGGCGTGCGAGCTCGATCACGCCCCGCACGGGTCCGGCCGGGCAGATCAAGGCCAGCCACCGCGCGTGCCTGGTCACCCGTCGCTGGGCGCTGAGCAGGATCTGGAGCCCGGCGGAGTCGACGAAGCTGGTGTCGGTGAGGTCGATGATGAGGTCGCCCATGCGCCGGCGCACCAGCTCGCCGATGAATGCGCTGAACCGCGGCGCGGTGAGGATGTCGAGCTCGCCGGACACCGTGACCATGGTCGCGTCCGGCCCCGGGTGGTGGTCGATCCGAAGCTGGACCGGCCCCCGGGGGCGCAGCGATCCGCCAAGCGGGAGCGATGGCGGCGACGAAGGGCTCCCGGGGCGTCCTGGCGCGGGCTGCCCGCCCGCTGTCGCGGGTCGCGGATTCGTCCCGTCCTGGCTGTAGCTCACGTCGCGCTCTGGTCCTCGGCGCCGGGCGGTCCTCTGGATCGGCACCACCCCACCGTTGAGAGCCTCGCCCCTGATTCCCGGCCCGGATCAAGCTCCGCTCCCAATGCACGTGATCCCCGGTGGAAACGAATTGAAACCGGCGCGTAAACCGGCGTTGACGTGACGCGGGCCGGATTTCGCCTCGATGCTCAGCTAAGGTCAGGCCATGCCCTCGGCGCTGAAGATCGTGGTCATGGAAGGCGACGAGACCGGGCAGGAGCTGCTCGACCAGGCGGTCAGGGTGCTCGACCCGGAGGTGCTCCAGCTCGATCTCGAGCTAGAGCGCTTCGACCTCTCGCTCGAGAGCCGACGCGCCACCGACAACGCCGTTGTCTCAGACGCGGCGGTGGCCATGCGCGAGGCGGGACTTGGGCTGAAGGCGGCCACGATCACGCCCGAGGGCGCCGACGACGTGGGCTCGCCGAACCGGATCCTTCGCGAGGAGGTCGACGGGAAGGTCATCATCCGGACCGGCCGCCGCCTCTCCGGCGTCTCGCCGATCGCCGGCGTGCACTACCCGATCTCGATCGTGCGCATGGCGGTCGACGACGCCTATGGCGCCAAGGAGTGGCGCGAGGGCGACGCCGGCTCGCCCGAGGAGATCGCCTACCGCACCGAGAAGATCAGCCGCTCGACCTGCCGCGCGGTGGCCGAGTACGCGTTCCGCACGGCCGAGGACATGAATGCCCGCGTCTACGGCGGCCCCAAGTGGACGGTCTCGCCGGTGTACGAAGGAATGCTCAAGGAGGAGATGGACGCCGCCGCCGGCCGCCACCCCGCCGTCGCCTATCAGCCCGTCCTGATCGACGCCACCTACGCCGGACTGCTGTCCGGCGCCACCGACGCGCCGCTCGTGATCCCGGCCCTCAACCGCGACGGCGACTGCCTCTCGGATCTCGTGATGCCGATGTTCGGCTCGATCGCCGCCGCCGAGTCGGTGCTGCTGGCCTTCGACGAGAACTACGAGACGACCGTGGCCATGGCCGAGGCGCCCCACGGTACGGCGCCCGCGCTGCTCGGCAAGGACGTGGCCAACCCGCTCGCGATGATCCTCGCCTGCGGCGCGGTCCTGCGACACGCGGTGGCGCGGTCGGGCGCCGACGCCGATCGGGCCTCCCGCGCGATCTACGAGGGCGCGCTCGAGACGGTGGCGTCGGGGGTGAGGACGCCGGATCTGGGCGGTGGCGCCGGGACCACGGAGTTCACCGATGAGGTCGTGGGGCGCGTGCGCACGAAGATCGACGTGTGGTCCTCGATGGGCGCGCGGGCCTAGGGCCACCAGCGCTCGTCCCCGAGCCAGGGCCGGCGATCCCGCCGGCGGCCATGGCCCGTGGAGGCCGGCCCACAAGATCCTCCGGATTCGAGTGCGGCGGCCTGCAACGGGACCTGCAAGTTTGTGCCCGTTCCGTCCGGTGCGGGCCGTAGCTTCGCGAACATATGTTCCAGTCTTCTGCAAAGCGCCTGCGCGCCTGGCTCAGCCTCGCCGAGGACGTCCTCGGCGACCCGCCGGCGGCCGCGCGGCCACATCCCCATCGACGCGAGCTCCGCTGGAATCGCGTCCGCCGCGGCGGCTCGGTGCCGGCGCGGCCCGCCTACTGCCTGTGCCCGGTCCGCGGTCCATCGAGGAGAGAGCAGGCGTTGCGCTAGGACTGCGCACCCGCGGCGCCGGCTCGCGCGCGGGTCGGCCCGGGGCGCGGCCCGCAGCGCCCGCAGCGGGCGGTAGCGCCGGCCACTCCCTCAGGTTCGACCGCCGAACACGCCGACCAGGGTGATCAGGCCGCTCGGCTCGCCGGTCGTCGTCGAGGAGCCGGACGTCGCCAACGCGATGATCACCGCGATGAACGTGCCCAGGCCGAGGACGACGCAGATGACCAGGAGGACCAACGCCTGCGGGTTACCCCGGAAGAAGTTCACGAGGTCCCGCATCGGCGATAGTGCTCCACTTCCTGCAGTGCTTACTAAAAAACCGGCGGCGACCTACTCTCCCAGGCCCTTGCGGGCCAAGTACCATCGGCGCTGAGGGGCTTAACGGCTCTGTTCGGAATGGGAAGAGGTGTTTCCCCCTCGCCATAGCCACCGGAAACCGGTAGAGACCGCCCTCTCGCGGGCCTTCAAAACTACACAGTGCCAATGCACGGATATCAAATATCCGTCAAGCCCTCGACCCATTAGTACCGGTCTCCTACGCGTGTCACCACGCTTCCAGATCCGGCCTATCAACCTGGTGATCTTCCAGGGGTCTTACTCCCTCAAGGGGATGGGAGAGCTCATCTCGAGGCCGGCTTCCCGCTTAGATGCTTTCAGCGGTTATCCGATCCGCACGTAGCTAACCTGCGGTGCCCTTGGCAGGACAACAGATACACCAGAGGTGCGTTCATCCCGGTCCTCTCGTACTAGGGACGAATCCTCTCAACTCTCCAACGCCCACGGCAGATAGGGACCGAACTGTCTCACGACGTTCTGAACCCAGCTCGCGTACCGCTTTAATGGGCGAACAGCCCAACCCTTGGGACCTACTTCAGCCCCAGGATGCGACGAGCCGACATCGAGGTGCCAAACCGGGCCGTCGATGTGGACTCTTGGGCCCGATAAGCCTGTTATCCCCGGAGTACCTTTTGTCCGTTGAGCGACGGCGCTTCCACTTGCTACCGCCGGATCACTAAGGCCTGCTTTCGCACCTGCTCGACCTGTCGGTCTCGCAGTCAAGCTCCCTTGCTGCCTTTACACTCTACGCACGATTTCCGACCGTGCTGAGGGAACCTTTGCGCGCCTCCGTTACATTTTGGGAGGCGACCGCCCCAGTCAAACTACCCACCTGTCACTGTCCAGCGCCCGGATTCACGGCGCACTGTTAGAGATCCAATACACCAAGGGTGGTATCTCAAGGTTGCCTCCACGCCAGCCGCAGCCGGCGCTTCCAAGGCTCCCACCTATCCTGAGCGAGATGCATCGAACCCCAATACCAGGTTGTAGTAAAGGTTCACGGGGTCTTTCCGTCTAGCCGCGGGTACTCGGCATCTTCACCGAGACTGCAATTTCACCGAGCCCCTCGTTGAGACAGCGTTCAAGTCGTTACGCCATTCGTGCAGGTCGGAACTTCGCGTTAATCCCCTGTTTCCAGAGGCGCAGACTATCCCTTCACCTCATCAGCGCCCTTAGGAGATCGTCCCGCGCCAGACGCCGCTTTCCGAGATTCATCTCGTAGGCGACGTCGATGATCTTGCGCAGGCCGTCCCGCCGCAGATGATCGCCTTGCTCGATCATCCGGCAAACGTCCGCGAACGCCGCAAAGCTCATCGCCTTGCTCCCGCGAAGGGGATGGCGCTCGAAATGCGGAATGATCGGATCGAGAAGATCGCTGACCGCCCGCGCCTCATACTTGAAGGTGCGATCGGTCTTCGATTCCCGGATCCATCCGCATCCGAAGAACGCTTGTAGATCCCTCAGCAGCTCCAGGTCCTTCTCGTTCAGCGAAAGCGAGAACGAAGGTCGGACCTCGAGCCCGGTTCGGAGCTTGCTGCGAAGCGCGAACGAGATGCAGAAGCATCCCTCGCCCTCCGTCAGCCCGCTGACGAACCAGGGATCCAGCGGAACTCTTTCTCCATAGGCTGCCCTTGTCGTGATGAGGGCCGGCGTGTTGCAGATCGCATCCATCTGCCGCTCAGCGGCGTCGCGACCCGCCTCTCCTTTCGGATCAGTCGTTACGGGGTCACTAGGACTTCCCTCGGGATTACCCTGCGCCAGAGGCGGGAGGGCTTCCCCGATATGAGCCGGTACTCGGCCGCTCCTCACGGAGCGGCGGGGCAAGTAATTCTTACCCGACAAGGAATTTCGCTACCTTAGGACCGTTCATGCTTGTTACTACGTGCCAGTGGCACGCGGCTGACTCATTTCTGGTCAGCTCTCACGGTCGCCCGCGAGATCGGACTATCTCATCTCGTCGGCCAGGTCAGCCGACGAGCTCGGCGTATAGTCTCTGAGGATTCTCTCTGCTCGTGTAGCGGCGCTTGCCGCCACGATTCATTTGCTCCCTAAGGAGCAAGACCTGTCGGTACGCAACGTCCGACATGACTTCATTCGAGAGCAGCGCGACCGCCTGGTCGAACAGCTCGAAGTCACGCGCCTTCGTGCCGACGAGCGGGAACCTTCGGAAGAACGGTACAACGCACGACCGGATGTCGGCGAGGCGATTCACCTCCCAATACCAGCCATCGTTGCCAGCCTTCCTCATGGTGCCACACCCGAGGGTCTCCTTGAACACATCGAGCGGAGCCCGATCAGTTTGGGAAACGTTGAAGGCCGCCGAGAGCTTCCAGCGTCGTGCGTAGTCGCCACGCGGACGACATACGACCATGAAGCTGCTTCTCCCATAAGAAGAAACGCTTTGCGCGCTTGCGTAGGCGAACTCATGAGCCACCTGATAGCCGGTTCTGTAGCGCTTCTCCCGGAGCGCGAACCCGGCGGAGGAAGTCCCGAGAGATTTGTAAAAAAATAACAGCTGACTGCTCAGCTTTCTGCTGATTTTCGCACATGGATTGTACTGTACAGAAAGCTTAGGACGAGTACGGACGGATACTCGGGTTTTCCAGCATATAGCGAATGCGATCCACGCCGTTACGGCGTCGTGGCAACGAATTTATCAGGACCGTTCACATTTGTTACTACTGCGTAGATTTGTCAGGGCGGCCGGCTCATTTCTGGCCGGCTCTCATGGTCGCCCATGAGGTCGGACTATCTCATCTCGCAAGCAGCGAAAGAGCGCGAACCCGGCGTAGAATCACTGAGGATACATGCACCGGGGACAGAGAGCCTTTCCTGCTGATTGTCTGCACCCGACACATTGTCACTGTACTGCCCGACTCGGACAGAACGAGTAGCGCGGGATACTCAGAGTTTCCAGCATATAGCCGAGTTTTACAACTACCTCGGTTGATAGTTACGGCCGCCGTTTACCGGGGCTTAGTTTCGGTGCTTCGGGTTACCCCTAACACCTCCACGTAACCTTCCGGCACCGGGCAGGCGTCAGCCCCTATACGTCGTCTTACGACTTAGCAGAGACCTGTGTTTTTGGTAAACAGTCGCTTGAACCTATTCACTGCGGCCCTCTCGGGCTCCACTCGCGAGGAGCTTCACCCTACTGGGGCGCCCCTTATCCCGAAGTTACGGGGCGATTTTGCCGAGTTCCTTAACGAGGGTTATCTCGATCACCTTAGTGTTCTCCACTTGCCCACCTGTGTCGGTTTTGGTACAGGCACGCGCTTCCTCCCTAGAGGCTTTTCTCGGAGGCATGGCTTCCGGGACTCGCCGGCTTAAAGCCAGCTGGCATCGCACCTCGGGTTAAGCGGCCCCGGATTTGCCTAGGGCCACCCCTACATGCTTACCCCAGGACAACCATCGCCTGGGATCCCATAGCCTTCCTCGTCCCCCCATCGGTCAAACGGAAGCGACGTGGTACGGGAATATCAACCCGTTGGCCATCGACTACGCCTTTCGGCCTCGCCTTAGGTCCTGACTAACCCTGAGCAGACGAACTTTACTCAGGAAACCTTGGGCAATCGGTGGAGGGGATTCTCACCCCTCTTTCGTTACTCATGCCGGCATTCTCA
>CAVROW010000008.1:0-239768 GCA_963722995.1 uncultured Solirubrobacterales bacterium
ACGATCCGGATCGTGCGTTCCATGCCGAGTTGGGTCTGTTCGCGGCCGTCCTGGGTGCGCAGGATGCAGGCGAGGACGTATAGGCCCGGCCGCTCAGTGATCAGCTCCTGTTGGAAGCCGCCGGGTGAAAGCGGTCCGGCGAACTCCGGGAAACTTATCCCGAGCTTTGGGGCCTCCTTGTCGTTGGCGGCACGCAGGAGGGCGGTAAGCCGTCGGGCGGTTCTTGCGTTCTTGACGCCGATCCCCTGGATCGGGTGTACGAGGAAGCCGCTGTTCTGGAATCGCACGAGCTCGCCGTCGTGAAGCTTGCTCGGGCCGCGGAATGCGAAGTCGATCGCGTTGATTGTCGCGCCCGGCTTGGGAAGCGAGGCGGGCTGCGGCGCTTGGCTGATCACGAACGTGGCGTGCGGGGGGTCGGGATTGCTGCTACTCAGGTCGACCGCCAGGTAGTTGCCGGGCTGTAGGGTCGTCTGTGCGCTCGTGGTTCCCTTGTCGGCGCTGACATCGAACACGATAGAGCCGTACGGGTCGATGTAGTTCAGGTCTCCGTGGTGGGCGTTGATCGCCGCCCCGGCCTGGGCAAAGGCCGAGAACGGTACTCCCGGGTTGAGGCGGATCAGCACCGGTTCGGTGTGCTTGACGCTCACGCTGGAGACGACGTTCACCGCCCCGGACTGGAGCGCACCGCTGACAGCAACCGACCGACCGTTCAGAGTGAGCGTCAGCGTCGGCAGACCCGAGCTGGCGGCGCTGGTCACGGACGTAATGCCGACAGCAAAGATCGATGCGACCGCGCCGAGGATGGCTACCGCTCTCCCGATCGGGTTCATCGCGACGCTCCCCGTCGCGACTTGACCATGCTGGCGATCGCCAGCGCGATCAGCAGCACGACGCCGATCACGAACGCAGCGAAGAACACGTTGCTTGCGGTGCCGGGGTGGCTGCTGTTCTTGGCGGTGAGGTTGGCGAGGACAAACAGCACCACGTCGGCCACGACCAGGCTGATCCAGGTCCGGCGGCTGAGGGCTGTCAGCGAATCTGCGGTGTTCGACATGCTGGCCTCCTGATTGGTTGGCGCCAGCGTTTCAGTTGGTGGCGCTGCTGTCGTCGGCCGGCGGTAGGACCTGTGTGGACTGGGCGGTGATTTGACGGGGCTCGGGTCCTACTCGAGTAGGACCCGAGTCGTCGCCTGGTCGGATGCGCGGTCCTGACTGTGGCGCTAGCGTGCGCGTGTGGGCACTGGACGCAGCTTGATCGCGCGGGCACGAACGGTCGATCTGCGTGTGATCGACGTGGTGCTGGCGGTGCTGCTCACCGCCGGGGCGCTTGCGGATGCCTCCTCGCAGCTTCACCGAGGACCGGACGAGCTGGCGATCGTGCCGCTCGTTCTGCTCACGGGCAGCGTTGCCTGGCGGCGACTGAACCCGTGGCTGACGACGGTGCTCGCGGTCACCGCGTTCATGGCATTCCAGCTTGCCAGCGGTTATACCGGGGGCGGCGCGTTCGAGGTGGCGGCGATCGCTTTGAACTTCTATCTGCTCGGCCGCCGTGCGCGGGGCCGCGAGCGCATGCTCGGCAGCGGCGGTGGTGTTCGCCTACTGGCTGGTCGGAGTCGTGGTGATCTCTTACTCTCAGCCCGGCGGTTCGGTCGGCGCCGTGCTCGGGGCCTGGGCGTTGCTGGGTGGCTTGCCGTTCGCGCTCGGACGGACGCTCGAGACGCGCCGAGGGCTCACGGACGAGCTCGAGGCGAGCATGGCTCGGCTGGCGGAGGCCCAGGAAGCCCGCGCGGGCCGCGCCGCGGCCGAGGAGCGAAATCGGATGGCTCGCGAGCTGCACGACGTGATCGCGCACGACGTCAGCGTGATGGTGCTTCAGAGCAGCGGCGCCCGCGGCGTCGCGAGCGTCGATATCGAAAGGGCGCGGCATGCGATGCGGGTTGTCGAGGGCGCGGGCCGTGACGCGCTGGTGGAGCTGCGGCGGATCGTCGGCGTGCTGCACCGCGGCAACGGCGCGCTGGCGGGCTCGGCTGCACCCGGTCTCTCGCAGCTGGATGCGCTCGTCGAGCGCGCGCGCGCCGCAGGGCTGCCGGTGGACGTGCGCGTCGACGGTCGGCTGCAGGCGCTATCGCCCGGCCTGGATCTGGTCGCTTACCGTGTCGTGCAGGAGGCGCTGACGAACGCGATCAAGCACGCTGGCCCCGCGCGCGCACGCGTGAACGTGGCCGTCGCCGCCGGTTTCCTCGAGCTGGAGGTCTCCGACACCGGGCACGGCCCGGCGCCCGACCGCAACAACCACCGAGAAGCCGGGCACGGGCTCGTCGGTATGAATGAGCGAGTCAGGTTGTACGGCGGGGAGCTGTACGCCGGGGGGCGTACCGAGGGGCACGGCTTTGAGGTCCGCGCGCGCATTCCAATTGATGGCATCGGGCCTGCGCCCCACCCGGTCACCTCGCCGGCCAGCCGCGACCGCTTGCCGGTCGGGCCCGATCGCGGCTTGCGCTGGCGTTGGCTTGACCCGGCGTGCGCCGGAGTGTTCCTGGTGGCGCTCGAGATCGGCGTGCTGATCGGTGAGCGCCGCCACGGTCCGATCGCGCTGAACATGCTGGCCGTGGCGGCCGTCGCGCTGGCGGCGGTGTGGCGCCGGCGCTCGCCGCTGGGGTTCGTCCTCGTCGTCGGGGCGCTCGCCGCGGTGATGAACGCGTACCTCACGCCGCTTGACCACTCGCCGCTGCTGGCTGCGTATTTCCTACTCGTCCCGGCATACACAGTCGCGGCTTGGCTGCCCCGACGCCAGGCCGTACTCGGACTCGCATTCTTGCTCGGGAGCGCAGCGATCAGCGTGCTGATCGTGCGGCACCAGCCGGTCGGCAACCTTGCCGGCGCGGCCTTCACGATCAGCGCGGCGTGGGCCGCCGGCCGCGCGATCGGCGCGCGCAGGTCGCTGACTTCGGAGCTTCAGCGCACCTCCGCGTGGCTGGCGGCCGAACGCGAGGACCGGGCGCAGCTGGCCGTCGCCGGCGAGCGTTCGCGAATTGCGAGCGAGCTGCATGCGATCGTGGCGCGCAGCGTCGCGGGGATGGTCGTTCAGGCCGAGGGTGCCCGCAGCATGCTCGCCGACGACCCCGAGCGAGCTGACGTCGCGATGGGCGCGATCGAGGACACCGGCCGCCAGACGCTCACAGAGATGCGCCGCCTCCTCGGAGTCTTGCGCCACGGCGACGATCCACCAGGGCGCGAGCCGCAACCGGGCGTCGCTCAGGTCTACGCATTGATCCAACGCGCGCGCGAGCGTGGTCAGCCGGTCGAACTGCGGGTGGACGGTGAGCCGGGAACGTTGGCGGCCGGAGTCGACCTCGGTCTCTACCGGATCCTCGAGGACGCCCTGGAGAGCGCTCGCCGCCACCCAGCACCCACCGTGGGTGTCACGCTGCGGTTTGGCGAGGAGGATCTCGAGCTACGGCTCACCGCCCGCTGCCCCGGACCGAACGCGTGGCCCACCGACGCGATGCGCGAGCGGATCGCGCTATGCGACGGCGCAGTTGACGACAAGGTCCTCGGCGAGCCTGGCTGGCAGCTCGTCGCCCGAATGCCGCGCGGCCTGCAAGGAGCACTCACTTGAGCGTGCGCGTCCTGATCGCCGATGACCAGCAGCTGATCCGTGACGGCTTCCGGATGATCCTGGCAACCGCCACAGATATCGAGATCGTGGGCGAGGCGAGCAACGGCGCCGAAGCCGTCTCCCTGGCGCGAGAGCTGCAACCGGACGTCGTGCTGATGGACATCCGCATGCCCGAACTCGACGGCATCGAAGCCACCCGCCGGATCCTCGCCCAGAACCACGATCCCAAGACGAACGTGCTGATCCTTACCACCTTCGATCGCGACGAGTACGTCTACGACGCGCTGCGTGCCGGAGCGAGTGGGTTCCTGCTCAAGGACGTGCCCGCCCGCCAGCTCGTCGCCGCCATCCGCACAGTCGGGGAGGGCGACGCACTGCTTTCACCCAGCATCACGCGCCGCCTGATCGAGGAGTTCTCCGCCTCCCGCGCCCCCACAGCTCCCGCGCCCGAACTCGATGAGCTCAGCCCGCGAGAACTCGAGGTGTTCCGGCTGGTCGCGACCGGCAAGACAAACGGCGAGATCGCCGCCGAGCTCATCATCGGCGAGACCACCGTCAAGACGCACGTCACCCGCATCCTGATGAAGCTCGGCGTTCGCGACCGTGTCCAAGCCGTTGTCCTCGCATATGAGACCCGCCTCGTCAGTCCAGGCCCCCCGACAAAGACTGGACCAAGTGACTAGGCTCGCGCTTTGACAACACGGCGAGCATCTCTGGTCGTCGTGCACAGTCCCCCTTTACGCGGACGGGTGACTCTCGCGGACAATCGCTTCCACGCTCCGCGCACCCAGGGACTCATCAGACTGCCTCCTTGGGCTTGCGGGCGCGGATGATCGCGGCTGACGCGTGTTCGTGGACTTGGTGGGTTGGGTGGATCTCGATGCTTTCGAAGCCGGCGGCGGTCAGCGCGGAGCGGAATTCGGTTTCGGTGAGCGCGCCGGCGATGCAGCCGGTCCACGCGGCCATATCGGCCTTGGTCGCCTCGTCCATGTCGGGGTCGGCGATCACGTCTGAGATCGCGAATCTGCCGCCGGGTCGTAGCACCCGGGCGGCTTCACTGATCGTTTTGGGCTTCTCGCCGGACAGGTTGATGACGCAGTTGGAGATGACGACGTCGACGCTTGCGTCCGGGAGCGGCATGTCCTCGAGATAGCCCTTGACGAACTCGACGTTCCTAACGCCAGCCGCTCGCGCGTTGGCGCGGGCAAGCTCGAGCATCTCCTCGGTCATGTCCAGGCCGATCGCTCTACCGGTCGGGGCGACGCGACGGGCTGTGAGCACATCGGCGCCGGCCCCCGAGCCGAGATCGAGCACCGTCTCGCCGTCGCGCAGGTCCGCGACGGCGGTCGGTACGCCGCAGCCCAGCGAGGCGCTGAGGGCCGCATCGGGCACTTTCTCCCGGCTGGCGCGGCCAGCGGCGCCTACGACCAGGCGCGGGCACTGGAATCCGAGTCGGGCTGTTGCGGCTCAGGAGCGGGCTGCTGGGGCCCCGGCGACGAGACCGGCCTGGACGGCGGGAGCGCTGCTCGCGGCGGCCCCACGGAGGTGGACTCCCTGGCCTCGTCGATCACGTTTAGCTGCTTGGCGAGGTGCAACTTCGCCGCCGCCTCCAGATCCTCGGGATCAGAGCGATATCGACCGGCGTTCTTGTCTCTCAGCCAGGGATAGTCGCGATCGGTCGGCATTGAAATCAGCCTCGACGTCCCAACAGCGACGGCTAAAGGACGCGCTATCAGCCTCGACGCTTAGCTCGTCAGTGCAGGCGGACCGGCCACCTTCCCTGCCTCGATCGAAGCGACAGTCTTGGAGAACGGTCAGCGCCGGAGCTCGAGCTCGCCAGCCCAGGCGCGGTCGTAGGCATTGACGAGGAAGCGATCGACGGCCTTGCGGTCGGGCTCTTCGGGCAGATCGCTGGCCACCATCGTGTCCTCGAGCCGGACCGACTGCTCGTGGAGGCGGTTCAGCACATCGCGGAGCGGTACTTCCCCCCTGCGCACCTGCAGCAACCGGCTGCGTTCCGGGTCGGCGATCGGCAGAGTGATCCGTCCGGTGCTAAGCAGCTCCAGGCCCTGATGCGCGATCCGAAGCGCGTGCATCGCGTACTTGGTGTCGTAGCCATGCTCGCTGGAGAGCTCACGGGTCCGGGCGGCGCGCCGATCGCCAACGAGGCCGCGCCGCTGAGCGTCGACGTAGCCGAGGAACGCGCGTCCGGCGCGCGCGGACACGAATGCCGGCGCGAGCGCTTGGAGCTCGGCACCGAGCGCAGCGCGCTCGAGCACGTGCTCACCGTCGATGAACAACAACAAGAGGACGGTCGGGCTGCCCTTCAGCGCCAACCGGCAGAACTTGCGTAGGCCGTAGATCGTCAGGTCGAGATCCCCCGGTCCGCTGGGAGCCCCCTCAGGCTGGGTGCGGAACACCCAATGCTCGAAGCGCCGCAGTCCGGTCACGTACTCGCGCGGCTCGATGCAGACGCCCATCTCGTCGCGGTCATCAGTGCCGGGATTGGAAAGGCCATGCACGGTCGAGCCTACGATCCCCCGCAAGATGCAACCGCGCCGGGCGATCGACTCCGCCAGCGCCGGATCTGGCTCCTTGCTGTTGGACACACCCATGCAACCGCAAGGTTAGGCGGCCGCAGCCAAATCGTCCGGCTATCCAGCGTCGATCGAAGCGACAGCCGGGCTTCCTCCGTCGCGGCTGGTACCGCCCGACCAGCGCGTCTACGATCCCCGGATCAATTTCTTTGATTCACCGCCGGCGCCGCCTCCCCGTCCACCTCGTCCGCCGCACCAGCGGATCCCGGCCTGGGCCGGGCCGCCAGCGGACGTATCGCCGGGGATCGTCGCGCTCGAGCTGTTCCTCGTCCATACCGACCGGCAGGCGCACTGGATCGATCATGCCGAGGTCTATCCAGAAGGGATCGCGCTCGAGGTACATCTCCACGGACGCCAAGAAGCACGGCAGGGCGTAGAAGCTGGGCCCGGCACTTGGCGCTTTGGCGTCCAGTTCTCAGATGGGCGCAAAGCGACCTCCTATGGCCTCGGGGTGTTTGCGCGGATGCCGGGAGACGGGTCGACCTCAGCTGGCGCCTCAACAGTAAGGCGGTCAGTCTCGACCGTTGCCCTGCCGACAGGGTCACTATCGCCTCCAGAAGCGCCCGTGCTTCGATCACATGGAGGGGGCGGTAGTCGGCGCGCCTGGCGTCAGCGGTACTGGCTGTGGCCGTTACCCCCTGCCGGGGAGCTGCTCCTCGCCTGCGAATGGCCGGACCTCGGCATTGAGTTCACAACGCAGACGATCAGCACTGATCCGTTGTTGACAGCCGCACGCCGCGCTCGGCCGCTCTGGCCGGCCGAGCGCGTGCCCCAGCCGCCGGATAGTTCGCAGTGAACGAGATGCGCGTGACGCCACTGCCGGAAGTCGATCTAAGCGGTAGCGGGCCGTCTCGCGTTCGGAGCCAGGATTCCGTAATCCCTGAGAGCTTGCCTGATCTCGGCGGCGACGTCATCGGCAGCTCGGTCGACGGTTGAGATGACTAGATCACGGCCGGGGATAGCCGGGATCCGTTCGGCGAGCACGCGGGCGTGATCGACAAGTGCGGCTTTTCCGGGCCACGCGTCGGGTTCTCTCGCAGCGACACGCTCCGCCGCGATGTCTGGGGGTGCGGCAAGACAGACGACGAGCACCGGCTGCGCATCCACCGCGTTGACGACTGCGCGTAACTGATCGCGGTCCTCAGTGGTGGCAACGACCAGAAACGTGTCGCGACCAACCTCTTTCTGAAGCGCCACCACAGCAGCGAGCTGCGGTACCCACTCGCTCGCCAAGAGCCATGGATAGCCACGGGCTAACTGCTCGGATTCCACGGCACCGAAGCGCACTCTCTCGATCTCTAGGAGCGTGCTGAGCGCATCGAGGACAGAACTCTTCCCTGACCCGGGTGCCCCGGTCAGTATCAACGCGCCGCTCATCTCGCCATTCTGGCGTCCCGCCGATCGCAAGTCGATAAAGGGGGAAGCGACGTCCGCGTCGACACGCCTTCATGCGCTGGCTCAACGATTACCTCGATCGGTAGCCGATTGTCGATGGTCGCCAAGGCATGTTCGAGGTCGACCAGGTCAGACGGGAAGTTCGTTGGATACAGGCCGGTATGCCTCCAGGTGCTGTGCGCCTGGCGCAGGCGTTGAATGCCCCCCTTTCCCCACCGGGCGGATGACGATCTCGCCGGTCCAGCCACCCCCCAACCCAACGTAATCCATCAGGAATAGCGCATTGATTCGTTGGGCCCAGCCCGTCAGCTGGTCGCCAGTGATGCGAAGCCGCCCGGCCGAATCAGCAGGGCCCATAGGGAACCGGTAGCTGTTCTTCCTCCGCATCGGAAGCTCGACTTCGATGAGGGCGCCAGGAACAACTTGTGTTCCCACCATCACGGTGACGTAAAGCTCCGCCGGCATCTCGGGTGCAGCCATCACGCCGCCATCGTCCCATGCGCGCGAGCAGAAGGCGGTCGCTGCTGCTTCGGGCTATAGCCGGCAGTGCTCCTCCTCGATCAAGGCGACTCTGCGTGTTCTCCGGTGGCTCGTGCCGACTGGCATACTGTCCGGGTGCACATCCGCGTCCGAGTGCCTCGTGCTTTGGGGCGAGCTCACGACGGGAAATGAATCTGCGGTTGCTCATCCGGTTCGGCCAGCTGTGGTTAGCCGTGGGAACCGCCGCGGCTTTTGCCGTGGCGGCACTGCCGCCTTCGGCGTTTGGTCACGATGCGGACTCACCGACATCGTTTGTGGCGCTCGCCGGGAGCGCTCATGGTGCTGTGATTGAGCGCTACTCGCTGCGGGACGGTCGGCGTCTCGGGGTCCTAGCGCGCGTCCCGCAGATTCGGTCGACGTCCGAGCAATCCTATGTCTCGAACCCGCATCGAATGCGTGATGGGCGCTACCTGATCACGATCTCTCACGACCTCAATTGTCGGGCGGGAGCTTGGAGCGAGTGCGTTCCGATCTGGGATAGCTGCGCCAGCCGAGTCGAGACCTTCAACCCCAGTAACGAGAAGTTCCGGCTGTCGTTCATCGAGCCGGGCCGATGGCTCGTGCTCGATGCGGTGCCCAGCCCCGACGGCCAGCGGGTGGCCCTGCTGGAGCGCGCGTGTAATCCAGGAAATCGTGGTCGGATCGTGATTCGGGATCTGCACACGAGTGCCGAGCGGGTGGCCGTGGGCAACGTCGGAACCTGTTCGGCTCCTTCAGGGCTGGCCTGGAGCTTGGACGGGTCACGTATCGCGTTCCTCCGCGGGAACTTCTCCGGGACCATCCAGAGCGGTGGTTGTTCCGAGGCAGGAGTCTTGGTGCAACACCACTCCAGTCCATCGTCCTGGAAACTGACTAAGCCGGAACGAGGATGCGGTTTTTCCTCTGCGGCGTTTGATCGCACCGGGATGGTTTCGGTCGAAGAGTGTGGTCGGACGGGAACGCCCGGTATCACGAAGCTCCTCCAGCTCGACCGGCGTGGCCACGTCGTCCGCAGGTTCGTCCTGCCGCCTGGGAGCGGCTATGAGCAGACAGAGGTTGCCCACGACCCTCGGGCGGACACAGTTCTGGTGAGCGTGAGCACCGGCCCGGTGAATGTCGTATATGCCCTCAAGGGGCGTCGGCTTCGTCTGATCGGACTCTACAAGCACCGCGTTCCGGCCGAACCGTGATCATCCCCGCGCTGCGAGCCTGCGGAGGTGGTCCTGCCCAGCTGGCGATCGGTCTCCACGTTTAGGTGCGCGCGCATCGACGCCTGCAGGTGGTAGCACGCGCCCGAATTGCCGACTGATGGACGCTGCCTGTCGCATCGGACTAGTCTGGCGCTGCCGGACGTCGATCAAACCAGAAGCCGCACTAATGCGGCCAACTGGCTGTTTCAGTCGACCTGTAGGTGCTCGGTTCCCAATGCGAGGAAGTCGCCGGGCAGGAGTTCGCTCCTATGGACCCGTACGCCATTTATGTAGGTGCCGTTCGTGGAATCGAGGTCCACTAGGATCCATCTGCCTTCACGGAAGAAGAGCTGGGCATGCCGACGTGAGACGTTTGGATCCTGAAGGACCAGATCGCAGCTGGAGCTTCGGCCGATGAGCATGTCGGGCGTCGCACCCGACCAGTCCAGCCCTAGAAGCGGTAGTCGGTCTCCCGCTTCCTGATCGGCGCGGCGCCAGCTCCACATTGAGCCAATACGGGCGCGACGGTGGTCGCTTTTCCCGTCGTGGGTCCGGAAGGTGAGATCGCCGACCAGCTGCCGGGGATCAACGCGGGAACCGCCGTAGAGCTCATCTATCCGATGCGTGAAGGTCTCCTGCGTCAGAAGGCCGAGCGCGATCCGGCACGTAGCGTTTTTCCAAGCTGCCACCTTAAGAATCCACCTCTCCGCACGCAGCGATTGTCGCTCCAGCCCTCAGTGCTGTCCAGTGCGGCGCCAATCACGTGAGCGGTCAAACGGGCTGGACAGTAGTAGTCCTACAGCCGCGTCCTCCAGCGGCGCCCTCGGCGTCCCCTCGATCGATCGCGAACCGGCAGTGATTCGGCTCGCGTGCTAACACCCGGCGATGCCGTCTGTTGAGAAGTTCTATGACGGGCTCGCGGATCACTACGACCTCGTCTGGGGCGGCTCCTGGGAGGCGGTCGTAGAGGAGCAAGGCGCTGTTCTGGATCAGATCATCCGTGCTCGGAGCGAGTCGGCAGCGGATGTCCTGGACTGCGCCTGTGGCATCGGGACCCAGGCGCTCGGCTTGGCGCGTCGCGGCTACCGCGTTCGGGGCACCGATCTCAGCGCGGGCGCGGTAGCCCGGGCTCGGCGCGAGGCAGAACGGCTGGGCGTCAGCGCGTCCTTCGGCATCTCGGACTTCCGCAGCCTCGACGAGGTCGCCGGCCGCTACGACGTGGTTGTTTGCTGTGACAACGCGCTTCCGCATCTTTTCCACGATGACGAGATCAAAAGCGCGTTGGGGGCGATGCGAGCAAAGACAAGGCCGCGCGGCCTGCTGATCGCGAGCACGCGCGACTACGACCGCGCGTTGGTGGAGCGCCCCGTCACGGCACCACTACGATTGGTTTCTGGCCCGCCGCGAAGGCTGCTGGTGCGGCTTCACGATTGGGACTCGCCAGACAGCAGCTTCTACACGGTGCGCCTCCTGGTCCTTACCGAGCAAGAGGCTGGCTGGCATGTCGCCGAGCACTCCGCACGGTACCGCGCTATTACACGTCAGCGGCTAGCTGAACTCGCCGTGGCAGCCGGATGGACACGTGTCCAATGTCTAGAACCGCAAACCTCCGGGTTCTTCCAACCTCTCCTCCTCGCGACAAGTGCCGACTAGGTCGAGTTCGCGACACGGCTCTCCTCCGGGCTCGCTCGGACGCTTTCGGAGGTCGATCATCCGACACTGTGGGCCCCACAAGAATCAGCGCGCTCGGCCTGAGGTGGGTGGTCTAACGGCCTCGGACGGCGCGCCGTCTGCGTCGGACGATCACATCGTCGGCGACGCCGAGCAGCATCGCCAGCGCGACGCACGCCAGCCGACATACATGCCCGGCTTCCAACCCGCGATGAGGCTAACAACCAGAACAGGAGTGAACAGAGCGCACAGTCCAACCCGGAGGCGCCAGGTGGGGGCGTTCCGCGAGATCATCCGTTGAGCCTACCCCAAGGGCGCGCCGACGGTCCGGCATTGAGCGGACGGATTCGATGACATGCCCCCGACCACGCCCTTCTCACCTAGCAGAGGGGTTTCGCGTTGCTAGCCGTCTCCGGCGCAGCGCCGCTTCGGGCGATCATTCCGCCAGCGAATTGACTCGCTTGGCGGCTCAACAGATTCGCCGCGCAGCAGATCTGCATGCTGCTCCCGGGAATTGCGTAGCTGACGCGCCAGGACCGCCGGCAGCCATCGCGCTGGCCACGGCGCTCGCCCAACGCACTGTCAGGGGTGGGTCGAACTTCTCCGGGCACCCGTGTCGCTCGCACGCCGTCTCGGGTTCCCTCAAATCGGCGCTCCTGGCCTCGGCCGCGCCATACCGCAGATGGAGCACCCACGCGCCGAAGATGTTACTCGTGGCTGACGCCGCCACCAAACACCTCGCCTCGCGCCCACCAATCGGTCAGCTCCTCGCCAGTCACGCCGCAAGGATCAGATGGCGACGGGACGCCGAAACGACGTTCTGCTCCATCTCGATCAACGCAGCAGTTCTGATCCAGACGCTTCCGTAGCAGGTGAGGCCGCGCGGTCTCGATGCCGGGCATCGGTGCCCAAGTATCTGTCCAGGTTCGGTGTCACTCGGGCGAACGAGTTCAGACCCGGTCGTCGTCCGAAGCGCCCAATCTTGCCGTCGCGTTTTGGCGTCCGCGTGAGCTCGTAAAGTGGTCCAGCGTGCCGTCCGACGCTGTCACGATAGTCGGCTTCGTGGCGACCGCAGGTGTGGGCATTTCGGCTCCGCTAGTGGCCGCCCGCGCACAGGCGGGGCAAGCCAGATTCGCTGCGAGCGTCGCCGTGTTAGATGGGTTCGGTGAGAAGCTTGAGAGAAAAATAGGCCGGACTCAGGACTGTCTCGTGCTGTGGTCGCGGAAGATTGATCCAGCATCTGAAATCGCACGAGAAGCACTCACTCAGACCTGGCGCGCCACGTACGAGCTCCGTGACGCACAAAGTCGCCTACTTATGCGGTTTCCTTCCGAGTCTGAGATCGGCCGCGCTGTCGACGCGTGCGAGAAGGCAAGTCGAGCCTACGCGCGAACCGCAACGAACGGTCTTGAGCATGGTCCGGCCTGGGATGCCTCGACCGCTGAGAAAGTAGGGGAGCACGAAGCTGGTCTCGTGGCCGCCCGCACCACCTATCGTGAGGCATGCCGGAAATACATCCGCGCTGGACGATGACTCCGTGGTCGCATCGACCAGGGCCACCCTCCTTCATCAAAGTAAGACTGCCGCTCCGGGCTACGACGGGCTGCCGCTGGCCGATAAAGGCGGCGGTGTCGCTGCTCTCCCAGGCGGGCCGCGTAGTCGTTAGCCTCGGCTGCGTGGCCGGGCACTCAAAGATATGACGCGGGAGGTTCCATGACTCGTTATGCAGCAGCGCACCTCGATGAGATCAGCGAGATCAGCGATGGCCGGTGTCCGTCGCGGCCCGTCCGATTGCACTTCGGCATCACGTCGTTCGGCGTCAACGCTTGGATCGGTCGCGAGGCAGGCGACCGGATCATCAACGAGCACGATGAGGAAGAGGTGGGGGACGGGCAAGAGGAGCTGTATCTCGTGCAGTGCGGCCGCGCGAGGTTCGAGCTCGATGGCGAACGGGTCGAGGCGCCCGCCAGCACATTCGTCTTCGTCCGCCCCGGCGTTAGCCGCACGGCGTTCGCCGAGGAGCCGGGGACGACGATTATTGCCCTCGGGGGCACTCCGGGGAAGGCATACGAGCCCACCGGCTTTGAGCTCTGGGCCCCGCTCGGCCCCCTTTACCAAGCGGGCGAGTACGCGGAAGCCGCCGATCGAGGGCGGGAGCTGACCGAAGCTCACCCCGAGTACCCCGGGCTGCTCTATAACGTGGCGTGCTGCGAGAGCCTCGCGGGACGGACGAACGACGCGATCGAACACCTACGGCTCGCGATCGAACGTTCGGATCAGTCCCGCTCACTCGCCGCCGAAGACCCCGACTTCGATCCGATCCGGGAGAACCCCGAGTTCAAGCAGTTGGTGGGCTAGGCACCCGGAGCCGTCCAGATTCCCGGTCACGCCCGCTATCGCAAAGGGCTAATTGCGGCGCTGCCGGAGGTCGATCAGAGCGGCAGTCAGGTCGGGGCGAGTCAGGTCGGCATGTGCGCTTCGAATTGCGCCGCTCGTGCAACGTTCTCATCGGGCAGTTCCAGCGGCTCTACGACGCCGCCGCGAAGAAGCATCACGACGGAGGGCAAGACGATGACGTCGGTTTGCTTGAGGAGGATCTCGTGATGGGACGATGCGGTGGTCTCGATCACCGCGTGAGTGAATGGGCGAGTTGGGTGCGATCGATGTCGACCATGTCTTCGGCGACGTGACGAAACCCGGGCGCTACCCCGTTCAGCTTCTCGAACCTCGCAGTAGCCCACGAAGATCTGACCAGCCCTGAGCGCCGGCGACCACACGGTCTGTCTGTTGATATCGAACACGAAGCTCCGTCTCGATCCTATGGGGTCACGGCGGGCCCGCCGCTTCCGGCTTCGGCTACCCACGCGCTGCCGGAGCTCGATCGATCCGGAAGCGGCGTTGCCGCTCGTCACGTAGCGCCGGAAGCCCGCGGCCGCGGGTTCGGATTGTGCGTGGTCCCGTGTCCTCGCACCACTGACGAACCTAGCCACCAGCTGCTACTGACATAGTGCCGGGATGGCCACGCGGCCGTCGAAGGTGGCGCTGATAGTGGCTGACCCGGCCTCTGCGTTGGGTGAGCGGGTTCTGCGCGCGTACATGGCTGACGTGGTGAGCCGGTTCTGGCGTCGTCCGGCCACGGCAGCGGAAATCGATCGAGCGTTACGAGAGGCCCCAAGCGGTGACTTCGGCCCGCGACGGGCGTTCTGATCCTCGCGGCCGTGGACGGCGTGCCGGTCGGTTGTGGCGGCGTTCGCCTCCTAGACAACGGCGTTGCGGAGCTGGCACGAGTTTGGGTAATGCCATCGGCTCGCCGGCGTGGCCATGCCAGCCGTATCGTGAAGGAACTCGAGCGCTACGCAGCGAACCACGGCCGAACGCGAATCCGACTAGACACCCGCAACGACCTCACAGAGGCTCTCACCCTCTATGAGTGTCTCGGCTACCGCGAGGTCGCACGGTTCAACGACGACCCGTACGCCGAGCACTGGCGCGAGAAAGGCCTGGGGACTCGCTGATCGCCAGAACCTGGGGCTACGGAGACGGAGGCTCCCGATGGTCGACCAAGGGGGAAGGGAACACGCGACGCCGCGAAGCGGGGTGCGTCAGGCCACGGCCCGTTCACCGGGTGATTCCGCGGCGCTGATGGAGCCCGCTTAGCGAGATTCTTCTGCTGACTCCGAGTCGGCCAGTCCGCGCACTCGGTCACTCAACTCGACGGCATGCGGCAGCGCTCGTAGCTCGGCTGCATCGACCACAATGCCGTGCTCGCGAAGGGCTCGTACGAGTGCTTCCCAATGAAGGACCTCCATGTCGGTCTGCGAGCGATCCCCGAACGGCTCGTCCGGTCCAACGACAACCCGCGCAGTCCGCTTTATGTCCTCGACGGGAGCATTGGCGGCGCCCCTGCTGCTGGTCCATCCCCGGTCATCCAAGAGGACGACCCGACGCCCGTCCTCAAGGACCGCTTGGTGCAGCGCCGACACCGACACGCCGCGAGCATCGTGATCATCGATGTCCACAAATGTGAGCAAGCGCACCACGTCAGCCATAGCTGAGTATCCCGCACGCCCCTTGGTATCAGCAGCATCACTGCCGTAGGCCGATCAAGGCCGCAGCTGGCGCCACACGCCGCCGACCGCTTTGGCACGGACCGTGCGGACGAGTCGCTATGCCTCGTCGAGCCGCTGTCCGAACGCGATGTCGTGGCCATCGGGATCCTGCACACCGAACTCGCGAAAGCCGTGCGGAGCGTTGTAGATCGTGTAGTCGATGCCCGCCCCTCGCGCCTGAACCTCTGCGTAGATCGCGTCCACATCATCGACGCGGATGTACGCATCCCACATCCTGTCCACGATCTGCCAATGAGGCACAAGGCGCTCGGGCTGATCCGAAACCGCGATGAGGATCACCGCCGCATCACGAGCAGCGGTTGCGAAGTTCGGCGGACTCCCGAACACGTGACACTCAAACCCCAAACGGTCGCTGAAGTAGTTCACCGAGCGCTGAAGCTCGGCGACCAGAAGAACAGGAGAGACGCCGGTCAGCACGGCCATCGGCTGATCCTAGTTCCTCAGTCGACTCCCTTCAAAGGCTCCGGTCAGCGACGGCACACCGCCCCGGCGAGGCCGCTTCCGGTTGGGCTCGTCCGACAGCGACGACGGATCCCGCGCCCTCGGCCTGACGGCACAGCGCGCGGGTGCCGCTTCCGTGCCTAAGCGCCACCAGCGCCTCGGACCAGAATAGGCGTGACGCAGCTGTCGTGGTGGCGCAGCCGCCGCCGGCACCCTCCGGCGGGCGGAGGCCGCCCATGCTTGCCGAGTTCCGGCTGATCCTGCCGTTTTGGACGAATCGCCGAGGCACGACCCTGTGGCCGGAGCTCTTCCGCTCGGGCCACAAGAGCAGGAACCGTTGAAGGCCGACCGCTGGCTGCCGACCGCTGGCTGCCTGCCCGTGATCCGTGGTAGCGCGTTCGGTCGACGACCGTCAAGCAGCGTCGACCGCATCCTCGTGTCGTGAACGCCCTGTTGGTCGACGGCCCTGACGCTGCTTGACAGCGCCGACCGCCCGCGCTCTATGTCAACGAGGTTGGCGCGCAGGTGCGCCCCAACCTGTTCAAACGCGTAACACCCGCTAACGCCGATTAGCAGACATACACTCCACGCACTCGCGTGCTGACCGCGAAACGCCCAGAAACGTCCCACCGCCCGGCATTGCTCACTGAGAACCGCGCAGCGAACTCAGCTGCATCCAGAAAATCTGAGGCCCGGACGTTTCCGGGCGTTAGCGGACGTTTCGGGAATGCCCAAGCCATCAGACGGTCTCATCGCGCATCGCCGCCGCATCCGGAATCGGCGGCACCGCGAACGCCTCGGCCAGCAGCTTTGCCTCGCCGCCGCGGTCGCGGTGGTGCACGTAGCGCATCGTCGTCTGGATGTCCGAGTGGCCCATCCAGGCCTGGACCGCGGGAACCTCGGCGCGGCGGACCGCGAGCGTGCCGAACGTGTGGCGCAGGTCGTGGAAGCGGAGCGGCTTGAGGCCGGCGAGAACGAGGGCCGCCTTGTAGCGAGCTCGGAGCGCGGTGGCCTCGAGGAAGGCTCCGCCACGTGCGACGAAGACCAGATCCTCGTCGTCGATGAACTCGTCGCGATCGGCCAGGCCGGCGAGCGTGCGAGCGACGTCGGGAACCCGGCATCGCCGGACCGGAGCCGAAGGACGCCTTGCCGCTCTTCGGCGTGCCGAGACCGCCGTGGGAGGCCGCGTCTGTACTCGATACGACGCGGCCGCTCGACGTCCGCCACCGGATTGCGCGGCAGCCCCCACACCTTCATCGCGCGCCGGAAGATGCCGTGGAGGATCACCAGGTACTTCGCGACGCTCCGGTTGGACAGCGACTCCGACGCCAACGCCTTCCAGCGCTCGAGCCGCTCCGGAGTCACGTCCTCGAGCCGGAGATCGCCGAGGTCGCGGACCAGCCGGTCGACGGCGTGGCGGTACTCGGTCAGGGTCGAGCGCTTGACCGCGCGATCGTGCTCGCAGTATCGGAGCCATTCGGCGGCCGCGTCGGCGAGCGTGGCGCCGGTCGCGACCATCCCCGGGAGCTCGTTTCGTCTCGCGCGCGCGAGGATGTCGTCTAACCAGGACTGCGCCAGGCGCTTGGTGAAGTGGCCGGCCGGCGGCCGCCCGCGCGACGTCCACGCAGGACCGAGCTTCTTCTGGACCTGCCGGCCCGACGGCAACCGGTACTTGGCGTACCAGACCGGGCCACACGCGCCGTCGCGCCTCAGAATCGCCGCATTTCCAGCCACGACGCGGCGAAGGAATCGAACCTTCCAAGCCGGGGGCTGCCCGGCCCTGCCAGTTTTGAAGACTGGATGGGCCACCAGGCCCCTGCCGCGCCGCCGGTGATGCTACGTGGTCGATACGGAGCGCCACGCGCACTAAATCGGCCACTCGAGGTGTGACCCGGGGCCGCACCTCGCGCGCGGGGCGCCTACGTCCCCAGCCCGTGCTCGAGTGCTTCCTTCACGCCGGCGTCGAGCGCGTTCAGGCGGTAGAGCGCCACCGCCTCGACCGATCCGAACCGCCCCCCGGGCGCCGCCCCCGCACCGTGGTGGCAGAGCAGGCAGTGCAGCAGCGCGATGAGCCGCTCGTCATCCAGCACCCCCGCGGCGCGCTCGGACACGATCCGCTCGCCGAGCACGAGGTGCCCGAGCAGGCGGCCCTGCGGGGTCAACCCGAATGACGCGCCGTAGGTGAACTCGCGCGTGCGGCCGAGGTCGTGAACGATGGCGGCGGTCAGGAGCAGATCGGAGTTCAGCCGCGGGTGCAGCTGGCACAGCTCGTACGCCAGCGTCGCCACCCCGACGGTGTGCTCGAGCAGCCCGCCCAGGTAGGCGTGGTGGCCGGCGCGCGAGCACGGCGCCCGCCGCCACGCCTCCCGAAGCACGCCATCCCCGAGCAGCGACGAGAGGAACGCGGCGAAGCGGCGGTCGTGGACCTCGCCGGCAAGGTGCTCGAGGAACCCGTCGAGCTCCTCGACATCGCGGTAGGTGGCCGGCAGGAACGTCTCGGGATCGATCTCGTCGGGATCGGCGCGGGCGATCGAGGAGACCTCGACCACGAGCTCCTCGCGGAAGCGCTCGACGTGCCCCCTGACCGCGACCAGATCCCCGCGCTCGAACCCCCCGGCCGAAGCATCGGCGTCGCGGAACATGCGCGCCGGGAGCGAGCCGGTGCGGTCGCGCAGCTCGAGCGCCAGGTACGGCGAGCCCGATCGTGTGAGCAACCGGTCCTTGCGGGCGCAGGCGTAGATGCCCTCCACCGAATCCCCCGCGCGCAGGGAGCTGACCGTGCCGAGGGGGCTTACCGCGGCCAGATGCTTACCGCCAATGCTCATATCCTCATGATGTACGGTGGACCGGATGCAGCCGCTTCAGTGGGAGTACCGCCCCGACGGCCTCAGAGCGCCCGCTCTGATCTGTGCCTTCAAGGGGTGGAACGACGCGGCCGACTCGGCCTCGAGCGCGCTCAGCTTCGTCGGCAGCGCGCTCGCCGCGCAGCGGTTCGCTTCGATCGATCCCGAGGAGTTCTACGACTTCCAGAGCGTGCGGCCGAGGGTCAAGCTCGTCGACAACAGCGCGCGGGCGATCGAGTGGCCGGCGGTTGAGCTTCACGAGGCGCGGGTGCCGCGCGCGCCGCGCGACCTGGTGCTCCTCAGCGGCACCGAGCCGTCGATGCGGTGGCGCACGTTCACCAAGGTCATCGTCGACCTGGCGGAGGCGCTCGGGACTCAGCTCGTGGTGACGATGGGCGCGCTGCTGGCCGACGTCCCCCACACGCGCCCGGTGTCGGTCACTGGTCTTGCGTCAGATCCCGGGCTGGTGGCTCGGCTCGGCCTGACGCGCTCCTCCTACGAGGGACCGACGGGGATCGTCGGCGTCCTCCACGCCGCCTGCCAGGACGCCGGCCTGCCCTCCGCCAGCCTCTGGGCGGCAGTGCCCCACTACATCGCCGCCGCCCCCAACCCGAAGGCGGCCCTGGCGCTCGTGCGCAAGCTCGAAGGGCTGGTCGGCGTCGCCGTCGACGCCACCGAGCTCGAGGACGCCGCCGGCGACTACGACCGCCAGGTCAACGCCGCGGTTCAGAGCGACCCAGACGTGCAGGCATTCGTCGAGCAGCTCGAGCAGGCCGCGGGCACGGAGGCGAGCGAGGCGCCCGGTCCGCTCCCATCGGGGGACACGATCGCGCGCGAGCTTCAGCGCTTCCTGCGCCAGCGGGGCGACGAGCCCCCGCGCGGCGCATAGACGGGGCCCGCTACACCTCGGCGGCCGGACAGACGAGCCGGTAGTCGCACAGCGAGCAGGCGGCATACGAGGGGGTCGGCTCGAATCCCTGCGAGAGGATGCCATCGGCCACCTCCATCGCAACCTCGGTCACCCACTCGGCGCGGTCCGCCCCGCCCGAGTCCGAGCCGACGGACACCTTCTGGTCGTCGAGCAGGTAGTAGTAGGCCTGACGGGAGGCGTCGAGGCTCCACGCCTCGCGCGCGCCCACCGCGTAGAGCGACAGCTGCACGTCCTCGGCCAGCTGCCCCGCGGACTTGGGGCGGCCGGTCTTGTAGTCGATCAGCTCGTACTCGCCGCCCGGGAGCCGGTCGACCCGGTCGACCCGCCCGCGCAGCAGGTGCGGGCCCAGCCGGAACGCGAACGCGCGCTCGAACCACACCGGCTCGGACTCGGCCGACTGGTAGCGCTCGTGGTAGCGCGACAACGCCGACGCCGCCTTGCCGCGGAGCTGGCGCTCCTCCTCCGAGTCGCCGAACCCGCCGCGCCTCCACGCGACGTCGAGCAAGCCCAGCAGGTCGGGCAGGGTCCCGCCGCCACCAGCGCCCTCCCGGGCGGCGTGGAAGCGCTCGAGCACCTGATGCACGGCGATCCCGAACCGCTGGTGGATCGTCGGCTCCGACGGGATCCGGAACACGCGCGCGAACTTGTACTTGAGCGGGCAAGTCCGGTAGGTGTCGATGTCCGAGGCCGACAGCACCACGCCGCCGCCCCGCAGGGGCAGGAACGGCTCGAGTGAGGGCTCGTCGCGCGCCGCCACCGCCTGCGCCCGCCGGCGGGCGTCGCGCTCGGCGTCGAGCAGGTAGTCGTCGAGCGTCGAGGAGACGAAGATCTCGCGCTGCTCGGCCGTGACCGCCTGGAGGATCCGCGAGTTGACGTCGCGCAGGCCCTCGGCCACCCCGACGCCGTCGGGGCGCGAGATCAGCGCGGCCAGCTTCAGGAGCTCCAGGTAGCGGACGACCGCGTGGGACACGTCGAGATCGGTGTCGAAGCGAAGTTCGCCGAGACGCCCGCCGGCGCGCATCGTCCCCTCGAGCAGCTCGTCGCGCAGCAGCCGGTAGGTGGAGTGGAGCGTCTCCGCCGGCCCGAACAGCTCCTCCTTGCGCTCCTCCCACGCGCTCCGGAGCGCGACGCGGACCTCCTCCACCAACCCCGACGGGGCGATCAGCTCGCCGCGGTCCCCTGAAGCCGGGTACGCCAGCACGACCTGGGACCGGGCGCGACCGAGCCCCAGGTACAACAGCTGACGCAGCGCCCGCTCCCGCCCCCGCTCATCGTCCGCCGGCACGTCCTCGCGCAGCAGCGCGTCGGGAATCGACTCCGGCTCCGGTGCCCTCAGCCCCGCGTGCAATCCCAGCATGTAGATGTGATCAGCCTCCAGGCCGCCCGCCGCCTCGAGCGGCACCACCTGCACCACGCCCGCGCCAGCCAGCTCGGGCTCCTCCTGCTCGCGCAGGCCGAAGTCGGCCACCGCCGCCACCTGGCGTGCGAACTCACGCGGTGTCGCCTGGGGCGCGCGGCGGACGTGCACGGAGGCGAGCTCACCGAACTGCGCCAGCGCCCGCAGCCGCTCGACGACGTCGGCCTGCGCCGCGAACAGCTGCTGGCGGCGCAGCCCGAGACGGTCGATCAGCCGGTGCACGAACTGGTCCGGGCGCGCCGTATCGATCGTCGCGATCGAGCCCTGGTAGAGCTTCAGGAACACGCGGATCCGCTCGCGCGCCTCCGGCGGGACCTGGGGCGATTCCGTCGCCGCGGCCAGCGCGGCCACCATGTCGAGCTTGCGCCGCCGGGCGATCTGCGTGCACCGCGCGATGTCGACCGAGCGCAGCTCGATCGGCGGCCGGGCCAGCGCGCGCACGACCGCCGGCGCGTCCGAGGGGTCGGCCAGCAGCCGCAGCCAGGCGAGCACGTCGCGGATCTCGGCGCGCTGGAAGAACGCGCCTTCGCCGACGACCCGGTGCGGCACGGCGCGTTCCTCCAGGGCGACCGCGACCGCCTGGCCCTCGCGCGTGATGTCGGGCACGAGCACGAGCACGCGCCCCGGATCGACACCTTCGCGCATCACCAGCCGCTCCACGTCGGCCGCCACCGACTGCGCCTGCGCCCGCTGGTTCGCGCAGCGCCAGAACGCCACTGATCCGGGGCTCGCTCGCGGGCTCGCACTCGACGCCGACGAGCGCTCGCCCGGCCCGCACCACGGGGCCAGGGCAACGGAGGCTCCGTTCCAGCGAGATCACGCTCCCGCCCCCACGGCTGAACCCGGCCAGGCTCGCGGCGCCGGCTCCGCGGAAGCGCTCGACCGCGGCGGACGGGTCGCCGCACGCCACGAGACGCTCGCCGCTGGCCTGGCGCACCAGCGTCGCCGCCGCGAGGTCGAGCTCTTGGGCGTCGTCGAGCAGCAGCTGCTCGATCCCGGCCACGTCGCGGGACCGCGCGATGCGGAGCGCATCGCCGAGCAGACCGCCGGCGTCGCGCGCGCCGGCCTCGGCCAGCAGCCGCTCGTGCGCTCGATAGACCTCGGCGAACTCGAGCGCCAGTGCGGCCTGCGCCGGGTCGCCGTTGAGCGAGAGCGCCCAGTCGGCGTAGTCGTCGGGCCCGATCAGCTCCGCCTTCAGCCGGTCGATCCGGCGGATGAAGCCGCCGAGCAGCGCACCCGCGCTGCCGCCGAAGTCGTGGCGCTCGAGCGAGAGCTCGTCGATCCGCTCGAGCAGCATGGCGAGCCGCTCGCCCGCTCCGAGCATCGACTCGAGCGCGTCGACCGCAGACCCCGCCCGCCTCAGCACCAGCGCCGCCAGCTGCACCGGCGTGAGCACGAACAGCTCCTCGTAGGCCTCCACCAGGGCGACCTCGAGCCGGGCGCGCAGCGCGTCGGCGCGCGCCCGCGTCGGGACGACCACGAGGATCCGCTCAGGTCGGGACCCGGAGCCGACCAGCCACCGGAACCGGGCTTCGATGACGCGCGTCTTGCCGGTCCCAGCGCCACCGACCACCAGCAGCCGTCCGCCCCGGTGCGTGACGGCTTGACGCTGAGCCGCCGTCAACTCGTCCACCACAGGGTCATCCGCGGCCCGCACGGGTATGACCTGCTGAGCACCAGCCTCCCTATCAACCTTCGCGCTCACGCCGTCTGACAGCATAGGTCCGGGATGACCTCCACCCGCTCAGCTCTAGAGGCCGACTGGCTCGGCCTTTGCCGCCGCGCCACGGCGGGCCTCGAGCGGCTGCTCGCCGACGCCCCCAGTACCGAGGAGCGCGCGGTCGAGACGGGCACGCGCGGCAGCGGCGGTGACCGCACCCTCGAGATCGACCAGGGCGCCGAGCGCCTCGTCCTGGCCGAGCTGGACGGCCTGCGCAAAGAGGGCTTCCGCTTCACCGCCTTCTCCGAGGAGAAGGGCGAGATCGACTACGGCGATTCCGGCGTGCGCGTGATCATCGACCCGATCGACGGCTCGCTCAACGCGAAGCGAGGTATCCCCCATCACGCGCTGTCGATCGCGGTAGCCGACGGCGAGACGATGGCCGACGTCGCCTTCGCCTACGTCTACGACTTCGGCCCGTCGGAGGAATGGTGGGCGCGACGCGGCGACGGGGCGTACCTGAACGGAAGCCAGCTCGATCCCGACCTCAAGGAGCGCCGGGGCCGCGATGGGCGCCTGGAGGTGCTGGGCATCGAGTCCGCCGACCCACGCTGGGTCAAGTCCTCGATCGAGGCGCTCGTCGACACCGCCTACCGGCTGCGCGCGATGGGGACGATCGCGGCCGCGCTCTGCCAGGTCGCGGCCGCCCGCTTCGACGGCCTCGTGTCGCTGCGCCGCGCCCGTGGCGTCGACGCGGCGGCCGGGCAGCTGATCGTCCGCGAGGGGGGCGGCGTCGTCAGCTTCCCGCGCTTCGAGGACCCGCTTGCGGCACCGCTGGACGCCGAGCCGACCTCGCCGATCATCGCCGCTCGGAGCCCCGAAACGCTGCGCAAGCTCGAGGAGATTCCCGAATGATCGACTGGATCCTGGCCGAGCGGATCGCCGGCTACGTCGCGGGCACCGGCGACGCCCAGCCGCCTACCGCCGACCTGCCGGCGCTCGCGGCCGAGTCCGAGGTGCGCGTGATCGCGTATACGGGCCTCACGCCCGCACGTCCACTCCCGCCGCCGGAAGGCATCAGCCGCCGCGAGTGGGTCGCGAGCAACATCCAGGCGATGCGCGTCCTGCTCGACCCTGTGCTCGCCAAGACCGGCAAGAGCCTCGGCCCGCTCAAGCCCGCGCTCGAGCTCGGGGTCGGCTTGGTCGTCAGCACCGAGGTCGGAGTCGTGCTCGGCTACCTGGCCCAGCGCGTGCTCGGCCAGTACGAGCTCGTGCTGCTCGACGAGGCCGTCGAGGACCGGCCGCCCCGCCTGCTGTTCGTGCTTCCCAACCTGGGCCAGGCGGTGCAGGCGTTCGGCGCCGAGGAGAAGGAGTTCATGACCTGGGTCGCCCTGCACGAGGTGACCCACGCGGTCCAGTTCGCAGGGGTGCCGTGGCTTCATCGCCACATGGCCGGCCTCGTCCGGGAGCTGCTCAAGAGTGCAGAGCTCCGGATCGACGCGCCGCGCAAGCTCCGCCTCCCGAGCGGCGAGGAGGTCCGCCGGATCTTGGCGGCGCTGCGGGAAGGCGATCTCATCTCGATCGTCACGAGCCACGCCGAGCGCGAGACGCTCGATCGCGTCCAGGCGACGATGGCGGTGATCGAGGGCCACGCCGAGCACGTGATGGACGCGGTCGCCCCCGACCTGCTCCCCTCGCTCCCCAAGCTGCGGGAGGCGCTCGACCGCCGGCGACGCTCCCAGTCGGTCCTCAACCGACTGGTGGCGAAGCTGCTGGGGCTCGACCTCAAGCTGCGCCAGTACGAGCAGGGCAAGTACTTCTGCGACGCGATCGTGCGCGAGCGCGGACCGGCCGCCCTACACCACGTCTTCTCCTCCCCGGACGCCCTCCCCACTCTCGAGGAGCTCCGCACCCCCGCGGCCTGGATGGCCCGGGCCTTGCCCCAAGATCTGGAGCAAGCTCACACTTCCGGCGCATAGCCCGGCGATACTGGGGTATCGGGACGTAGCGACATCAGGGGGCTGTAACGCCGCGCCCACCCCGGGGTACAAACATGTGTTCGGTGAAACTGACTGCCGGGTAATATCATGGAACCCACGGGAGCGGAGACGAGAAACATGGCAACCACCAGCAACAGCCCAGGCGCTTCGAAGCCCACCACCAGCCGGAGCACCGGCACCCGCCGCACGTCGGCCACGCGGTCGCGCAGCACGAGCAGCGCGCGCACCCGCAGCACGGCGCGGACCCGCAGCACCACGACTTCAACCCAGACGCGGACGATCGCCGAGCGCGCCGTGCTCGTGCCCGTCGGCGCGAGCCTGCTGGCCCGCGACAACGTCGTCTCGACGGTCAAGGGGCTCGCCACCAGGTACCGCACGCGCGCCGGCCTCGAGCGCGAGATCAAGCGCTACGAGCGCCGTGGCACCAGCGCCCGCAACCGGTTCGAGCGCCAGGTTCGCCGGACGCGGACCAGGTTCGAGCGCGAGCTTCGCCAGCGCCGGACCCGGCTCGAGCGCAGCGTCAAGCAGGGCGGTCAGCGCGTCGAGCGCGAGGTTCGCACCGTCCAGCGGGACCTGACCAAGCAGACCGACGCCTTCAGCGCGCGCGTCAAGGAGCTGATCAGCACGGCCTCGTAGAGGCTCAGACTTCCCCCGCCGGCGCCCAGGAGAGCGTCGTGAGCGGGACAGGTTCGCCGGCCTCATATCCTCGCCGGCGAATGCAGCACCCTCTCCTCCCTCAACCGCCGGGGCGCCACGGAAGTGGCGTCCCGGTCGGTCTTTAAACGGACAGTCGGGACCCCACGCGCCTGCCACAATGAGTCCCATGCCGACCCGAGACCAAGTCCTTGAATCCCTCCGCGCCGTAATCGATCCCGAGCTGCGCCGCGACATCGTCGAGCTGGAGATGGTCCGCTCGATCGACATCCACGAGAACGGCGTAGTCGACGTGATGGTTTCGCTCACGACGCCCGGCTGCCCGATCCGCTCCCACTTCCAGTCGGGCGTCGCGGACGCCGTCCGCGACCTCGCGGGCGTGACCGGCGTGAACGTGAGCTTCGATGTGCTGAGCGACAGCGAGAAGCAGGCGCTCGGCCACAAGCTCGGGCGCGGCCACCTCCCCGCCGGCGCGCTCGCCCAGGTCAAGAACGTGATCTGCGTAGGCTCGGGCAAGGGCGGCGTCGGCAAGTCGAGCGTGACTGCGAACCTGGCCGCGGCGCTGGCGGCGGAGGGCAAGCTGGTCGGAGTGCTCGACGCTGACGTGTGGGGCTACTCGCAGCCGCGCATGTTCGGCCTGGGCAGCCAGCGCCCGAAGGTCAACGGGGAGCGCAAGCTGATCCCGCTGACCGCGCACGACGGCATCAAGGTCATGTCGATCGGCTTCTTCGTGGAGGAGGACGCGGCCATCGTGTGGCGCGGGCCGATGCTCCACAAGGCGCTCCAGCAGTTCCTCGAGGACGTCGACTGGGGCGAGCTCGACTACCTGCTGATCGACCTCCCGCCCGGCACCGGCGACGTCAGCATGACCCTGGCCCAGCTGCTGCCCGATGCCCAGTTCCTGATCGTGACCACGCCCCAGCCGGTGGCGCAGAAGGTCGCGCGTCGCAGCGCCGAGATGGCGAGCAAGCTGAAGCTCGAGATCGCCGGCGTGATCGAGAACATGTCCGGCTTCGTGACCCCGAGCGGGGAGCGCTACCAGCTGTTCGGCGAGGGCGGCGGCCAGTTGCTGGCCGAGGAGCTCGAGGTGCCGCTGCTGGCCAAGGTGCCGCTGACCATGCCGCTGCGCGAGCAGGCCGACGCCGGCATTCCGCTCGTGTTCGCGGACCCGGACGACCCGGCGGCGCAGGCGATCGCCCACGGCGCGCGCGGCCTGATCGCGCTCACGCCGGTGGAGCTGCCGATGATGGCGGTTCCCGCGGGCCCGCCGCAGCCGACGGGCATGTCGCTCCCGATGGCCTAGAAGGGCCGGCAGGATGCCGGACCGTGGTGATCGCCGGCCCAGCGAAGCGGTGTCCCGGACTTCTGAAGCGGAGCGCAGGCCGGCCCGGACTGGATGCACCGCGCCTCAGCGGTTGGCGTAGTAGTCCGCGTTGATCTTCGCGTAGTGCTGCCACTCGTCGGGGAGCTGGTCCTCGGCGAAGCAGGCATCGACGGGGCAGGCCTCGACGCAGGCGTCACAGTCGATGCACTCCTCGGGGTCGATGTAGAGCATCGTCGCCTCTTCGTAGTCGGGCTCATCAGGCGTCGGGTGGATGCAGTCGACCGGGCACACCTCGACGCACGAGTTGTCCTTCGTGCCGATGCATGGCTCGGCGATCACATAGGCCATAAGGGGTGGATTTCTCTCTTCGGGTCGTTTCCGGAAGTGGGGCCATTCTACGGTTCCGCGGGGCCCGGTAGGCTGCGGGTGGTGCTGCTGCTCACTGGCGCGACGGGGACGATCGGGCGTCCGCTGCTTCGCCGGCTGACCGCCACCGGGACCCCGGTCCGCTGTCTCGTGCGCGACCCCCGGCGGCTTGGCGCCGAGCGCGTCCGGGTCCAGCTCGCGCTCGGAGACCTGGCCGATCCGGCCTCCTTCCGGCACGCGCTGCGGGGCGTGCAGACCGTCGTCCATCTGGCATCGGTGATCCGCGACCAGCCGCGCGGCTCGATCGAGGAGCTGGCCGGGGTCGCCACCTGGCGACTCGTGCGGGCCGCCGAGCGCGCCGGCGTCGAGCGCTTCGTGTTCTTCTCGGCTCTCGGCGCAACCACCCGAAGCCGGCCGAGGATGATGCGCGCCAAGGCGATCGCCGAACGGGCCGTTGTCGAGTCGAGCCTCGTCCACACGGTGTTCGCGCCGAGCGCGGTCTACTCGCCCGGCGATCCGTTCCTGACCCTGCTCGAGCGGATGTCGCTGCTGCCGGTGATGCCGATCTCGGGCTCCGGGCGCGCCGCCTTCCAGCCGATGTGGGCCGAGGACGTCGCCGACTGCGTGATGGCGGTGCTCCCCGGCGGTGCCCACGTCGAGGAGGCGAGCGGGGCCCGCTACGAGCTCGCGGGGCCGGGGACGCTGAGCTACGAGGAGATGGTGCGCTGCGTGCTCCGCTCGCTCGGGCGCCGGCGGCCGATCGTCAAGGTTCCGGTCCCGATCATGCGCCGCACGCCTGCGCCTGGTCGAGCTGCTGATGGGCCCGGCGGCGTTCGCAACCTGGGACGAGGTGGAGCTGCTCGAGATGTCGATGACCTCGCCGAGGGGCACGGCCGACGCCGAGCGTCTGGGTGTTTCGCCGCGGTCGATGCCGGCAGTGCTAGGCGTGGGATAGCGCCGGCCGGCGCTCGGCCCAGGGAAGCGCCTCCTCGAGCTGCGCTGCCAGCCGCAGGAGCACTTCCTCCCGCGCCGGCGGACCGATCAGCTGGACGCCGATCGGCAGGCCGTCCTCGCCGTGGTAGAGCGGGAGCGAGATCGCCGGCTGGCCGGTGACGTTGAGGATCGCCGTGAACGGCGTGAACAGGCCGACTGCGCTGGAAGTGATCCCAGGGGTCCGGACCGCGTCCGTGGACCTCGCCGATCCGCAGCGGGCGCTGGGCCAGCGCCGGCGTGAGCACGACGTCGAAATGCGCGAGCGACGCGACGATCGCGCGGGCGAACGCTTCGAGCTTGGCCTGCGAGCTCATCAGGGTGATCGTGTCGGGCTCGCGGGCGTGCTCGTACAGCGTCCCACGTGAGCGGCTCGACGTCCTCCGGCGTCGGCTCGCGCCCGGCGAGCATCCCGCCGAGCCAGGTGACGAACGAGATCTCGGGCCCGAAGGACCGCGTGAAGTCGGCCAGCAGGTCGCTGTTCGCCCAGGGCGGCGTGATCTCCTCGACGTCGTGGCCGAGCGACTCGATCAGCGCCGCCGCGTCGCGCGCCGCCTGCTCGCACGCCGGATCGACCGTCGCGTCCGCTGAGCGGCGAGGCGAGCGCCAGCGCCGATCCGAAGACGGCCCGGCGTGGTGCTCGGCCAGCTCCGCGTACGGCGCCGGCGGCGGGCGGCGCCCAGGTGGCGTCGCCGGGCTCGTAGCCGGCGAGCACGTCGAGGATCGCGGCCGTATCCGCCACCGTGCGCGTGAGCACGCCGTCGCAGACCAGGAAGCTCTGGCCGCCGTCGGGCCCGACCGACACCCGCCCCCGCGCCGGCTTGAGCCCCACGAGGCCGCAGCAGGAGGCGGGGATCCGGATCGAGCCGCCGCCGTCGTTGCCGTGCGCCACCGGGACCATGCCGGCGGCCACGGCGGCCCCCGACCCGCCGCTCGAGCCGCCCGGGGTCCGATCCGAGGTCCCACGGGTTGCGCGTCGGGCCGAAGCGGCGCGACTCGGTGGTCGGGAGGATCCCCATCTCGGGCAGCGCCGTCTTTCCCACGATCACGAACCCGGCTTCGCGCAGGCGGCGAACGAGGAAGGCGTCGTGGCCGGGGGTGATGTTCCACAGGTCGCTGCACATCGTCAGCGGCATCCCCGCCACGGGACGGTTGTCCTTGATCGCGATCGGGACGCCGGCGAAGGGGCGCGGATCGCCGGCGGCGATCTCGTCCGCGGCGGCCAGGGCCGCGTCGTGCGCCACGTGCGTGAAGGCGTTGATCGTCGGCTGGAGCTCGTCGATCCGCCGCAGGGACGTCTCGACCAGCTCACGCGCGGTCAATTCGCCGGCGCGCACGCGCGCCGCGAGTGCGCTCGGAGACTCGAACAGCAGCTCGCTCACGCTCCCAACGTACTGGACAGTGATCGATTTGGTCCGCATAGCGACCCATATCGATCACTGGCTAGCCTGTGGGTGCCCCCGGACCCCGCAATAACAGGAGCGAGCGCGATGACCGCCACCACCGAAGTGCAGTCAGGCCTCGAGGGCGTAGTCGCCTTCGCCACCGAGATCGCCGAGCCCGACCGGGCCGGTGGCGCGCTCCGCTATCGCGGCGTCAACATCGAGGAGCTGGTCGGCAACGTCCCCTTCGAGCAGGTCTGGGGGCTGCTCGTCGACGGCCGCCTGCTCCCCGGCATGCCTCCCGCCGAGCCGCACCCGCTGCACGTGCACTCGGGCGATCCGCGCGTCGATGTCCAGTCGGCGCTGGCCATGCTCGCCCCCCAGTGGGGGTTCAAGCAGCTGATCGACATCCCCGACGAGGAGGCCCGCGACAACCTCGCCCGGGCCAGCGTGATGGCGCTGTCGTTCGTGGCCCAGTCCGCGCGCGGGATCGGCAAGCCCCCCGTCCCGCAGAGAGAAGTGGACAAGGCGACCTCGATACCGGAGCGCTTCCTGATCCGGTGGCGCGGTGAGGCCGACCCACGGCACGTGGAGGCGATCGACGCGTACTGGATCTCGGCCGCCGAGCACGGGATGAACGCGTCGACCTTCACCGCGCGCGTGGTCGCCTCGACCGGAGCCGACGTGGCGGCCGCGCTGTCGGCCGCGGTCGGCGCCCTGAGCGGCCCGCTCCACGGTGGCGCCCCGAGCCGCGTGCTCAAGATGCTCGACGACGTGGCGGCGTCGGGCGACGCCGAGCGCTATGTCAAGGACATGCTCGACCGCGGCGAGCGCCTGATGGGCTTCGGGCACCGCGTATACCGGGCCGAGGATCCTCGGGCCAAGGTGCTGCGCGAAGCTGCGCGCAGGCTGGGAGCGCCGCGCGTGGAAGTCGCCGAGGCGCTCGAGAAGGCGGCGCTGGCCGAGCTCGAGGCGCGCCGTCCCGACCGGGTGCTGGCCACCAACGTCGAGTTCTGGTCCGCGGTGGTGCTCGACTTCGCCCACGTCCCGCCGGAGCTGTTCACGCCGATGTTCACCTGCGCGCGCACCGCCGGGTGGTCGGCCCACATCATGGAGCAGAAGCGCGAGGGCCGGCTGATCCGCCCGACCGCCAAGTACGTGGGGCCCGCGCCGCGGCCGCTCTCCGATCTCCGAGACTGACGGCTCACCAACTCGATCCTGCGGCCCTCGGCGACCACCTCGACCGCCTGTACCGCGCGGCGTGGAGCCTCACCGGCTCACGCGAGGAGGCCGAGGACCTCGTTCAGGAGACGTTCGCGCGCGTGCTGCGCAAGCCGCGCTTCCTGCGCTCGGAGGACGATCTCGGCTACCTGCTCCGCGTCCTGCGCAACACCTACTTCAGCCAGCACCGGGCGGCCCGGCGCCGGCCCCAGACCGCGCCCCTCCCCGACGAGCTCGACTACCTCGAGGATCCCGCCGCCGCACAGCCCGAGCAGCGGCTCGAGGCCGCCGAGCTCTACAAGGCGATCTCGGAGCTCCCTGAGGATTTCCGCGACGCGCTGGTGGCGATCGACGTGGTCGGCCTCTCCTACCGCGAGGCGGCGCGAGCGCTGAAGGTCCGCGAGGCGACGATCACGACCCGGCTGCACCGCGCGCGCCAGCGGGTCGCGCGCGCGCTCCTGAGTGACCCCTAGACGGTCGGGTGCCAGGCGGCGAGACTGCGCAGCACGGCCGGCGGGACGCCCTGGCCGGTGGACAGGATGCATGTGTGCCCCGCCCGCCGCCAGGTCACGACCAGGCGTCCATCCACCGTCAGCGTGCGGAGCGCGAGCCCACGCACGTAGCTGACCGGGGCGGCGGGCTGGGACAGCGCGGGGAGGCTGACGATCGTGTAGGCGATCTGCGCCCGATCCCACCGGTAGTAGACCGTGGCCATCCTGCGTCCGTCGAGCGTGTCCGTGCGCTGCCCCACCGCTCGCCAGCCGGTGGAGGACCAGTTGGGGAAGTACACGTCCTCCACGTCGCGCCCGAGCTGGGCGCGCGGCGCGCCCGGATCCGGTCCCGGCGCGGCGGCGACCGGACCGCGCGCGGCGACCGCGGTGGCCTGGGCCAGCGACGGCGCGCTCGCGGGAAGCACGAGCAGCAGGGCCGCCACCACCGCGGCGACCGCGCCGGCCAGGACGCCCGAGTAGGCGAGCCGCCGGCGCGGCGCCGGGCGGCGCGCCGTCTCGACCCGGGCGCGCAGCGACGCGGGCGCGCGCTCGAGCGCTTCCGCGCCTCGTGCAGGAGCTCGACCACGCGGCGCTCGCGCTCGTACAGCGCGACCCGTCTGGGTGAGGCGTCGACCCACGCCTGGACCTCCTCCCGGCGGGAGGGGTCGAGCGAGCCGTCGGCGAGCGCCGACAGATCGGCGGCTTCGCGCGCCGTCAGCTCAGGGTGATCGGCCGGGACAGACATCGCGTTCAGGTTAATGACGCCGCGGGCCCGGGCAAAGTTCCCGCCCGCGCGCGCTATCCGCGATAGGCGTCGCGCACGTACTCGGCGACCATCCGGGTGGCGCAGAAGCGCGGGCCGAGAGCAGCCAGCGAGGACCGCACCCGCTCGAGCCAGGCCGCCGGCGGTCCGCCCTCGGGCCGCGCGTAGAACGCGGGGAGGACCTCCTCGGCGAGGAGGCGGTGCAGCGCGTCTGTGTCGCGCTCGTCCTGCGCGTGGTGGTCGTGGTCGACCTCGCCCGACAGCGCCCAGCCGACCGCCGGGTCATAGCCCTCGGCCCACCATCCGTCGAGCACGCTGAGCTGGAGGCCGCCGTTCATGACCGACTTCATCCCGCTCGTGCCGCTCGCCTCGAGCGGCGGCCGCGGCAGGTTCAGCCACACGTCGCAGCCCTGCACGAGCAGCGCGGCCGAGGCCAGGTCGTAGTCGTCGAGGAAAACCACCCGCTCGCCGACGATCCGCGCGTACTTGAGCCCGAACAGCCGCTGCACCGTGCGCTTGGCCTCCTCGTCGCGCGGGTGGGCCTTGCCCGCGAGCACGACCTGGACGGGCTGATCGCCGCCGAGCAGCTCGAGCGTGCGCTGGGGGTCGCGGGTCAGGAGCTCGAGCCGCTTGTACGTCGCCACCCGCCGGGCGAACCCGATCGTCAGCACCCCGGGATCGAATGCCCCCGCCGCCGCCTCGACGTACTCGGGCAGATCGCCACGCGCCAGACGGTCGGTGGTGCTGCGCGCGCGCAGGTACTCGATCAGCCGCGCTCGCTGGCGCTGACGTACGTCCCAGAGCTCGCCGTCGGGAATGGAGTGCACGGGCTCCCAGGTGCTCGGGTCGGCTGCCCGGGCGAACCACCCCTCGCCCAGATGCCGGTCGAGCAGCTCGCGCATCGGCTCGCCGATCCAGGTCGGGACGTGGACGCCGTTGGTCACATGCCCGATCGGCACATCGTCGACCCCCCGCTCGGGCCACAGCGACTGCCACATCTCGCGCGCCACCTCACCGTGGCGGCGACTCACCGCGTTCGCGGCGCGGCTCATCCGCAGCGCCGCCTGGGTGACGCCGAATGGCTCGTGCTCATCCTCGGCGTGGGTCTTGCCGCGGGCGATCACCTGCGATCGATCGAGGGCGAGCTCGTCGCTCAGGCGCGCCACCGCCTGCTCGAGCTGGTGGACCGGATAGGTGTCGTTGCCGGCCGGCACCGGCGTATGGGTGGTGAACACGGTCCGCTCGCGCGCGTCTTCGAGCGCCGGCTCGAGCGACTCGCCGCCGCGCATCGACGCGCCCGCGAGCTCGAGCGGGGCCAGCGCCGCGTGGCCCTCGTTCAGGTGAAGCACGCCGGGCTCGATTCCGAGCGCGCGCAGCGCGCGTACCCCGCCGACCCCGAGGAGCACGTACTGGGCCAGACGCGTGCTCGAATCCGATTCGTAGAGCCGCGCAGTGATCCAGCGCTCGCGAGCGCTGTTGCCCTCGACGTCGGTGTCGAGCAGGAACAGCGGGATCCGCCCCACCTCCACGCGCCAGACCTGCGCGCGCACGTCGTGCTCGTAGATCGGCACGGTGATGATGAGCGGCTCCTCGCCCGTGTCGCACACGAGCGCAGCGGGGAGCCGGTCCGGGTCGGTGTCGAGCCAGTACTCGTGCTGCCAGCCGCCGGCGTCGATCCGTTGGCGGAAGTAGCCCTTTCGGTACATGAGCCCTACCGCGACGAGCGGGACCGCGCTGTCGGAGGCCTCCTTGACGATGTCGCCGGCGAGCGCGCCGAGCCCGCCCGAATACACGGGCAGCGACACGTGGATCCCGTACTCGGCGCACAGGAAGGCCACCGGATGCGCGGGATCGATTGCGGTGGCGAAGGGCCGCTCGAGATCGGCGCTCACTGCCGCCTCCAGCGCCGCGGCCCGTTCCAGCAGGTTCTCGTCAGCGGCGGCACGCTGAAGCGTGCGCCTGCTCACCTCCTGCAGGAGGCGCACGGGATTGCGCCCGCATAGCTCGAAGCGCTCAGGATCGACGCTCGCGAACAGCTCGTGGCCACCCGGGGTCCACGACCACCGGTAGTTGTAGGCGAGGCGCGCGAGCGGCGCGAGGGGTTCCGGGAGCCGCCCCGCCAGGTCCGACGCGGCGCGCCGAACGTCCTCGCGGCCGTCGTTCAGGGTGACCCTGCCCTGGTCCACGAGCCTGATTATCTCCTCAGGGCGAGACGGCAAACCGCGGCCGCGCAGTTGCGCTTCAATCCCGCTGCATGCCTGCGCAAAGCCAGCCGCCGGAATGCCGGCTCGGCGTGCTCGCCTTCGGCGACTCGATCACCAATGGCGGCGGCGAGCTCCAATGGGGCGTGGCGCTGCAGTCGTGGGCGCTGTGGCTGGCGCGCGGGCTGGGGCTGCCGTACTCGGGCTACGCTGTGGACGGGGCGCAGGTGCAGGGCGTCGTCGCACGATCAGCTGCCCGCATTCGAGCGCACGGCGGACCCGGCGGCGCGCTACGACCTCGGCTGCCTGTACATCGGCGTCAACGACGTGCGCTCGGTCGACGTGGGACGCGGATGCCTTCGAACGCGACTACCGAACCGCGCTGAGCGCACTCTCCCGCCGATCCGACCGCGTGCTGACGGCGACGGCCCCGCTCGACCTGGGACGCCCCCGCGCCGGGGCCAAGGTCCGCGATCTCAACGCGATCATCGAGCGCGTGGCGCGCGAGCACGGCGCATGCGTGACCGACCTCGCCGACTTCGGCGGACGCAACCTGGTGATGACCGACCACGTCCACCCGACCGCGTTCGGTCAGCTCGCAATCGCCGAGCGCGCGCTCGCCGCGCTCGAGCGCGCCGGCGTGCCCACCAAGGTTCACCCCTCGACGCTGATCAGCTACGAGACGAGCCGCTGGCGACGTCTGCGGGGGGATCTCACGTATGCCTACCGCCACACGAAGACGAGCGTCAGGGCCACCTACCTCTTCGCCCGAGCTCGCATCAAGCCGAGCTCAGTCGCCCCGCCTCCTCGGTGACCTCACGCAGACGCCGCGCCAGGATCGGCGTCAGCGCACCCGGCTCCATCCGCCACTTCCAGCTCGTGCCGATCCGCCCCGGCTGGTTCATCCGCGCTTCGCTGCCGGATCCGAGCACGTCCTGCGCCTGGACCATGGCCACCCGCCCGGGCGAGGCGAAGGCCAGCCGGATCAGCGACCACCAGGGCTCCTGCTCGCGCACGCCGTGCTCGGCGAACACCTCGTCGACCGTGAACTGCTCGCGCGGGTCGAGCGACTCGTACCAGCCGCGCGCGGTGTCGTGGTCGTGCGTGGCCGTGTAGACGACGCGGTTCTCGGCGTGGTTCTCGAACCGGTGCGGATTGTTCGGGTCGCTCGGATCGAAGCCGAACTGGAGCACGACCATCCCGGGCAGCCCGAGCTCGTCGCGCAGCGCCTCGACCGGCGGGGTGATCACGCCCAGGTCCTCGGCCACGAACGGCAGCGACCCGAGCTCCGCCTCCACAGCCCGGAACAGTGCCCGACCGGGCCCTCGCTTCCAGTGCCCGTTCACCGCGGTCCGGTCGCCCTCGGGCACGGCCCAGTAGGAAACGAGCCCGCGGAAGTGGTCGATCCGGGCCACGTCGAACAGCTGAAGCGTGCGCCGCAGGCGCTCGACCCACCAGCGGTAGCGCCGGCGGCGGATCGCGGGCCAGTCGTAGAGCGGGTTGCCCCACATCTGCCCGGTGTCCGAGTAGGCGTCGGGCGGTGCACCGGCGAGGAAGCCCTCCTGGAAGAGCTCGGGATGGGCGCGGTGATCGGCGCTGCCAGGAGCCACATAGATGGCCACGTCCCCCAGCAGGCGGACGCCGCGCTCGGACGCGTATGAGCGAAGCGAGGCCCATTCGCGGTCGAAGCGCACCTGATCGGCGACGGCGCCGCGGCGCGAGAATCGCTCCCAGTCGCCGATCCAGAACGATTCGCGCTCGCGAAAGGCCTCGATCTCCTCGTCGCTCACCTCGGCGTCGGGATCGGCCAGCAGCCCCGGCCAGGCGGCGAACGCGGACCGCGCCTTGTACGGCGATCCGTGGCGGTCCGGCGGCCCGAGCGGGAGCAGCTGCCACCAGGACTGACCGGCCTCGGCCAGCCAGTCGACGAACCCATAGGCTTCCTGCCCGAGCCGTCCGCCGGGAAGCGATGTGAGGTGCAGTTGCACTCCGGATGATCGAGGTAGCGCATTCACTTCCCGCGTGTTTACCCACTACGCGGTCCCGGATACTGTCGATTGCAAGCGTCCTGTCCTCGACCCCGTCCTCCATGCCCGAAACCAAAGTCAAGCCCGCGGGCAGTGCGACGCGTTCCCGTCGCCAGAAGAAGGTTCCGCCCCCGCGGATCGAAATCCAGCTGCCGGCGCCGGCGGTCGACGGCGGCCGCTTCCCGGCCAAGCGCTGCGTGGGCGATACCGTCGAGGTCTCCGCTGACATCTTCCGCGACGGCCACGACCTGCTGCGCGCGGTGGTCCGCTACCGCAGTCCTGACGACGGCGACTGGCGCGAGTCCGAGCTGCGGCGCACCGATGCGCATCTCGGAGGCGTGCGTTGGGGCGGCGCCTTCACCGTCGAGGAGATGGGCCGCTGGGAGTACACGTTCGAGGCGTGGACCGACGTGTTCGGCACATGGCGCGACGAGCTCGCGCGCAAGGTGGCCGCCGACCAGCACGACCTCGCGGGGGAGATGTCGGAGGGAGTCCTGCTCCTGCGCGCCGCCGCCGGTGACGCGGCCTCGGCGGAGGACCGGGCGGTGATCGAGCACGCGCTCCAGACGCTCGAGGACGATGCGGTGCCCGAGAGCGCCAAGCACGACGTCGTGCTCGGGCCCGAGCTGTTCGCGGCCGTCGAGCGCACGCAGGAGCGCCACGGCCGGGTCGCGCTCCCCGAGCCGCTGGTGGTCGAGGTCGACCGCCCGCGCGCCGCTTTCGGTGCCTGGTATGAGATGTTCCCCCGCTCCTGGGGCGGACTCCGGGGTGTCGAGAAGCAGATTCCGCGCCTGGCCGAGCTCGGCTTCGACGTCGTCTACCTGCCGCCGATCCATCCGATCGGCCATACCAACCGAAAGGGCCGGGACAACGCGCTGGTGGCGGGGCCGGCCGATCCCGGCTCTCCCTGGGCGATCGGCGACGAGCACGGCGGCCACGACGCCGTCCACCCCGAGCTGGGGACGCTGGAGGATCTGCGCGCGCTGACCGCGTCCGCGCGCGAGTACGGGATCGACATCGCGCTCGACTTCGCGATCCAGTGCTCGGCCGACCATCCCTGGCTGCACGAGCATCCCGAGTGGTTCCACCGCCGGCCGGACGGAACGCTCAAGTACGCCGAGAACCCGCCCAAGCGCTACCAGGACATCTACAACGTCAACTGGGAGTCGCCGGATTGGCAGGGTCTGTGGCACGCGCTGCGCGACGTCATGCTGAAGTGGGTGCAGTGCGGGGTGAAGGTCTTCCGCGTCGACAACCCCCACACCAAGCCGTTCGAGTTCTGGCGCTGGCTGATCGGAGAGGTGCACGCCCGCGACCGCGACGTCGTGTTCCTGGCCGAGGCGTTCACCCGGCGCTCGGTCATGCGCCACCTGGCAAAGATCGGCTTCAGCCAGTCCTACACCTACTTCACCTGGAAGAACGCGCGCTGGGAGCTGACCGAGTATGTGTCCGAGCTCGCCTACTCGGGCGAGCAGGAGTACTTCCGCCCCAACTTCTTCGCCAACACGCCGGACATCCTGCACGAGTACCTCCAGCACGGAGGACCGGCCGCCTTCGAGGCGCGGCTGGTGCTCGCCGGCACGCTCAGCCCGACCTACGGCATCTACTCCGGCTATGAGCACTTCGAGAATGTCGCGGTGCGCGAGGGCTCCGAGGAATACCTGCATTCGGAGAAGTACGAGACCAGGCAGCGCGCGCTCGACGGCCCGTTGCTGGGACTCGTACAGCGCCTGAACCACATCCGGCGCGAGAATGTCGCGCTTCAGCGCCTGTCCAACGTCACCTTCCTCGACACCGCCAACGACGGCCTCATCGCGTATGCCAAGCAGTCGCCGGGCAACACGATCATCACGATCGTCAACGTCGACCCCCATCAGCGACAGGAGGGCGCCGCCGTGATTCCGGCCAGCCTGGGGCTGCCCCCCACGTTCACGGTGCACGACCTGCTGAGCGACGAGCGCTACCAGTGGCGGATCGGCCCCAACTACGTCGCGCTCCAGCCGGGCATCCGCCAGGCGCACGTCGTCCGCGTGGAACATTGAGCCGATGACGGGACCGCCCACCCTCACCCATCTGATCGCAGCCGAGCGCCCGAAGCCGCGGACCGACGGACGCCACGAGCCGAGCACCGCCGCGCAGAACCAGGCGCGCCAGTGGTTCGAGGCCGAGCCGCTGTGGTTCAAGCGCGCGGTGTTCTACGAGATTCACATCCGCGCCTTCTTCGACGCCAACGGCGACGGCTCGGGCGACTTCCGCGGCCTGACCGAGAAGCTCGACTACCTCCAATGGCTGGGCATCGACTGCATCTGGCTCTTGCCCTTCTACCGCTCGCCGCTGCGCGACGGCGGCTACGACATCGCCGACTTCACCCAGGTCCATCCCGACTACGGCTCGGTCGACGACGTGCACGAGCTGATCGACGCGGCGCACGCGCGGCGGATCCGCGTGATCGCCGACCTGGTCATGAACCACACCTCGAGCGACCACCCGTGGTTCCAGGAGGCGCGCTCGGGCCCGGACTCGCCCAAGCGCGACTGGTATGTGTGGTCGGACACCGTGCACCGCTACGAGGACGCGCGGATCATCTTCCTCGACACCGAGAGCTCTAACTGGACCTGGGACGACCAGGCCGGCGCCTACTACTGGCACCGCTTCTTCTCCCACCAGCCCGACCTCAACTACGACAACCCCGAGGTCCAGTCGGCGATGCTCGACGTGCTGCGCTTCTGGCTCGACCTCGGCCTCGACGGGTTCCGGCTCGACGCCGTGCCCTATCTGTACGAGCGAGACGGAACCAACGGCGAGAACCTGCCTGAGACACACGCGTACCTCAAGCGGGTGCGCCGGGAGATCGACGAGCGCTATCCCGATCGCGTCCTGCTGGCCGAGGCCAACCAGTGGCCAGCGGACGTAGTCGAGTACTTTGGGGACGGAGACGAGTGCCAGATGGCGTTCCACTTCCCGGTCATGCCCCGCATGTTCATGGCAGTGCGCCGCGAGGAGGCGGTCCCGATCTACGAGATCCTCGAGCAGACGCCGCAGATCCCCGATGGCTGTCAGTGGGGGCTGTTCCTGCGCAACCACGACGAGCTGACGCTCGAGATGGTGACCGACGAGGAACGCGACTACATGTACTCCGAGTACGCCAAGGACCCGAGGATGAAGATCAACCTCGGGATCCGCCGTCGCCTGGCCCCGCTGCTCGACAACGGGCGCGACGAGATCGAGCTGATGACCGCGATCATGTTCTCGCTTCCCGGGTCGCCCGTCCTCTACTACGGAGACGAGATCGCGATGGGCGACAACGTGTTCCTGGGCGACCGCGACGGCGTGCGTACACCGATGCAGTGGACGGGCGACCGTAACGGCGGCTTCTCGCGGGCGGACTTCGCGCAGCTCTACGCGCCACCGCTGATGGACCCGGTGTACGGCTTCCAGGCGGTCAACGTCGAGGCGCAGCTGCGCACGCCGACCAGCCTGCTGCGCTGGATGCACCGCTTCATCGCGCTGCGCAAGGAGCACCCGGTGTTCGGCTTCGGCACCTACGAGCCGATCGAGCCCTCCAACCAGCGGATCTTCGCCCACATCCGCCGCTTCGAAGACGACCTCGTGCTGTGCGTGCACAACCTCGCCCGATCCGCTCAGGCGGTGGAGCTCGACCTGAGCGACTTCGAGGGACGCTATCCCGTGGAGCTGTTCGGCAACTCGCGCTTCCCCCGGATCGGCGAGCTGCCCTACCTCCTGACGCTGGCGCCGCGCGGCTTCTACTGGTTCGCGCTGGTCGAGCCGGACGAGCCCACGAGCGAATGACCGAGCCCACGCAAATCCCGGTGACCGAGATCCGCCAGTGCCTCGACGAGGAGAGCCTGCGTGGATGGGTCGCCCATCAGCGCTGGTACGCCTCCAAGTCGCGCGCGGTGACCGGCATCGAGATCGTCGAGGCAGTGGCGCTGCGCGACGAGCCGCCGCTGTTCCTGGCGCTCGTGCAGACGCGCTTCGCCACCGGCACGCACGAGCTCTACCAGCTCCCGCTCCTGCTGCGCGGAAGCGGGGATCCGGTGACCGAGCTCGCCATCGCCCGCACCAAGGACTGGACCGCCTACGACGCACTGGCCGAGCCGTCGCGCCTGGTCGAGCTGGTGTGGCGAATGGATCGCGGCGACGAGCTCGAGGCCGCTGAGGGCCGGCTCAGCTTCCACCGGGCCAACGGCGTGGCCTCGATCGGCGAGGACGCGAGCGTGCGGCCGATGGGAGTCGAGCAGTCGAACTCCTCGCTGGTGATCGACGATCAGCTCGTGCTCAAGGTGTTCCGCAAGCTCGAGCCGGGGATCAACCCCGAGCTCGAGATGCTGCGCTACCTCACCTCCCACGGGTTCCCCAACATCGCCCCGCTGCACGGCTGGTACGAGTACGAGGGGCAGGCGCTGAGCGCGACGCTCGGCGTGGCCCAGCAGTTCCTCCCCGGGCGCCACCGGCGGGTGGGAGCTCGCGCTCGATCGCATCGTCTCCGACCCGGATTGGTTCCTCGACCAGCTCGGGAGCCTTGGCGCCGTGACGGCAGAGATGCACAACGCGCTCTCGACGGACGCCAGCGATCCCGCGTTCTCGCCCGAGGAGCCGAGCCAGGAGGCGCTGTCGCTGCTCACCGCCACCGTGGACGAGGACATCGAGCGGATCTTCCTGCGCCTGCCCGACGACGAGCGCCTGGCGCCGATCGCCGGACGCGGCCAGGACGTGCGCGAGCGGCTCGCCGCCCGGGCCCAGATCGGCGTGAGCGGGCGGGTGATCCGCACGCACGGCGACTACCACCTGGGCCAGACCCTGTTCAGCCCGCGCGGGTGGGTGATCCTCGACTTCGAGGGCGAGCCCGCACGGCCATTGCCTGAGCGCCGCCAGAAGCGCTCGCCGCTGCGCGACGTGGCGGGGATGCTCCGCTCGTTCGCGTACGTCACCTCGGCGGTCGAGATCCTGCGCGACACGCCGGCGCCGCCCGAGTTCGAGGACCAGGCTCGCCAGCGCTTCCTCGAGCGCTACTTCGAGGTGGCCGACGCCACGCTCCTCCCGGGGGGAGAGGCGGCCGTGACCAACCTGCTGTCGATCTTCGAGCTCGAGAAGGCGATCTACGAGCTCCGCTACGAGCTCGACAACCGCCCCGAGTGGGTTCCGATCCCGGTTGCGGGTATTCGCCGTCTGGTGGACGCCACATGACCGTGCAGACCGAAGAGCTCGAAGCGCTGGTCCATCGCCAGCACTCGAACCCGCACGCGGTGCTCGGAGCCCATGCCGAGAACGGCGGGGTGGTGATCCGCGCACTGCGCCCCGCGGCGTGCGAGATCAAGGCGCACGTCGACGGCGGCGAGACGGTGGCGCTCGAGCAGATCCACGCGGGCGGCGTGTTCGAAGGGCACGTGCCCAAAGCCGAGCTGCCGCTGCGCTACCAGCTCGAGGTCGACTACGGCAACGCCGGCAACTTCACGATCGAGGACCCGTACGCGTTCGGCCCGACGCTGGGCGAGCTCGACCTCCACCTGATCGCCGAGGGGCGCCACGAGGAGATCTACGAGAAGCTCGGCGCGCACGTGCGCGAGCATGCCGGCGTGACGGGCACGGCGTTCGCGGTGTGGGCGCCCGCGGCCCAAGCGGTCAGCGTGGTCGGCGACTTCAACTCGTGGGACGGCCGGCTGCACGGCATGCGCTCGCTCGGCTCGACCGGGATCTGGGAGGTGTTCCTGCCGGGCGTCGAGGCGGGGGCGCGCTACAAGTACGAGATCCTGGCCGCCGACGGCGAGCTCAAGCTCAAGGCCGATCCGTACGCGCTCGAGACCGAGATCCCGCCCAAGACCGCGTCGGTGGTGAGCCGGACAACGCACCGGTGGCAGGACGCCGAGTGGCTCGCCCGGCGCACCGAGCAGCAGCCGCTCTCGAGCCCGATGTCGATCTACGAGGTCCACCTCGGCTCGTGGCGGCTGAACCCGCTCGAGGACAACCGGTCGCTGAGCTATCTCGAGCTCGCCGACGAGCTGTCGGCCTACGTGAAGGACATGGGCTTCACCCACGTCGAGTTGCTGCCGGTGATGGCACATCCGTTCACCGGCTCGTGGGGCTACCAGGTCACCGGCTACTTCGCGCCCACTCCGCGGTTCGGCGCGCCCGACGACTTTCGCCAGTTCGTGGACCGCATGCACGCCAACGGCGTCGGCCTGATCCTCGACTGGGTCCCGGCGCACTTCCCGCGCGATGAGTTCGCGCTTGCCCGCTTCGACGGCACCGCCCTCTACGAGCACGCCGACCCGCGCCGCGGCGCGCACCCCGACTGGGGCACGCTGGTGTTCAACTTCGGGCGCCACGAGGTCCGCAACTTCCTGATCTCCAACGCCCTGTTCTGGCTGCGCGAGTACCACATCGACGGGATCCGGGTGGACGCAGTCGCCTCGATGCTCTACCTGGATTACTCGCGCCGCGCCGGCGAGTGGGTTCCGAACGAGTTCGGGGGACGCGAGGACCTGGACGCGGTCGCCTTCCTCAAGGAGCTCAACGAGGTCATCTACGGCCGCGAGCCGGGAATCGTGTCCGCCGCCGAGGAGTCAACGGCGTGGCCCGGGGTATCAAGGCCCACGTACCTGGGCGGCCTCGGCTTCGGCTTCAAGTGGAACATGGGCTGGATGCACGACACGCTCGCGCTACTTCCAGCAGGACCCGATCTACCGCCGCTACCACCACCACGAGCTCACCTTCAGCCTGATGTACGCGTTCAGCGAGAACTTCATCCTGCCGCTCTCCCACGACGAGGTCGTGCACGGCAAGGGCTCGCTGTACAACAAGATGCCGGGCGACCGCTGGCAGAAGCTCGCGAACCTGCGCACGCTGTATGCCTACATGTGGGCACACCCGGGCAAGAAGCTGCTGTTCATGGGCTCGGAGTTCGCCCAGGAGGCCGAGTGGAGCGAGAGCCGCTCGCTCGACTGGCACCTGCTCGAGACGCGCGAGCACGCCGGCATCCAGGCGCTCGTGCGCGACCTCAACCGGCTCTACAAGTCCGAGCCGGCGCTGTGGGAGGTCGACGCGGACCCGAGCGGGTTCTGGTGGCTCGAGCCAAACGACGCCGACAACAACGTGATCGCGTTCGCCCGCCAATCGCGCGACGGCGAGCGGGTCGCGGTGTTCGTGGCGAACCTGTCGCCCGTGCCGCGCAGCCCGTACCGGCTTGGGCTGCCGCGCACGTGCCGGTGGAAAGAGGCGATCAACACCGACTCGACCTTCTACGGCGGCAGCGACATGGGCAATCTCGGAGGCGTGGCGCCCGAGCCGATCCCGTGGCACGGTCAACCAGTGTCGGCCGAGATCACGCTGCCCCCCCTCGCCGGCATCTGGCTCGTGCCCGATGAGTGAGAGCCGGGCGCGTATGCGTCCGGCGGCCGAGTATCCGTGGGAGCGAGCATTGGGGGCGCGGACGGCCGGAGACGGCCGCGCCGAGTTCCGCGTGTGGGCGCCGCGGGCCGAGTCGGTGTCGGTCCGGGTGGGCGAGCGCGAGGTCTCGCTCGAACACGCCGGCCACGGGGTACACGAGGCGGTGGTGGAGGCGAGCGCCGGTGAGGACTACTGGTTCGTGCTCGACGGCGGCGATGCGTATCCCGATCCCTGCTCGCGCTGGCAGCCCGAAGGGCTGCGCGGTCCCTCGCGGGTGCTGGACGTGCGAACGCCGCCGGCGCTGAGCGATCCGCTCACGCTCGATCAGCATGTGATCTACGAGCTTCACGTCGGGACGTTCACGGCCGAGGGCACGTTCGCGGCCGCCGCGCGTGAGCTCCCGGCGCTGGCCCAGCTCGGCGTGACGGCGATCGAGATCATGCCCGTGGCCGAGTTCCCCGGGCGGCACGGGTGGGGATACGACGGTGTTTACCTGTCGGCCGCGCAGTCCTCCTACGGCGGACCGCACGAGCTGGCGGAGCTGGTGGGCGCGGCGCACGAGGCGGGACTGGCCGTGATCCTCGACGTGGTCTACAACCACGTGGGCGCCTCGGGTACTCCTGCGCTCGACGCCTTCGGTCCGTACTTCACCGAGAAGTACGAGACGCCGTGGGGCCGCGCGGTCAACTACGACGACGCCGAGTGCGACCCGGTGCGGGAGTGGGTGGCCCAGAGCGCCGAGGGCTGGGTGCGCGACTTCGCGCATCGACGGGCTGCGTCTGGATGCGATCTGGGCCATCTTCGATTCGGGCGCCGAGCACATCGTCGCCGCGGTGGCGCGGCGCGTGCACGAGATCAACCCGAGCGCGCTGGTCATCGCCGAGAGCGGGCTCAACGACCCGAAGGTGATGCGAGCGCGCGAACGGGGCGGGTACGCCTGCGACGCGGCTTGGGCCGACGACTTCCACCACTGCCTGCGCACGCTCGTAAGCGACGAGCACGACGGCTACTACGCGGACTTCGGCGAGATGGCCCAGCTCGCCAAGGCGTTTCACCGCCCGCACGTGCACGACGGTGTGTATTCGCCGTTTCGCCGCCGCCGCTTCGGCGCCGCCGCCGACGACGTCGCGCCCGAGCAGTTCGTCGTCTACTCCCAGGACCACGACCAGGTCGGCAACCGCGCCTACGGCGACCGGATGCCCGCGCCGGCGCGGCCGCTCGCCGCGTTCTGCACGCTGCTCTCGCCCTTCACGCCGATGCTGTTCATGGGCGAGGAATACGGCGAGGAGGCTCCGTTTCAGTTCTTCTCCGACCACATCGACGCCGAGATCGCCGACGCCACGCGCGAAGGGCGCCGGCGGGAGTTCGAGTCCTTCGCGCAGTTCGGCGGCGAGATCCCGGATCCTCAGGACGTGGCGACGTTCGAGCGCTCGAAGCTCACCCGGCGCGGCGACGCGGCGATTGCGCGGTTGTACGTGGACCTGCTGGCGGCGCGGCGGCGGATCGGCACCGGCGAGGCCGAGGCGATCGACTTCGACGAGGAGGAGCGCTGGCTGCGGGTGCGCCGGCGCGGCTTCGACATCGTCTGCAACTTCGCGTCCGAGCCGCGGCGCGTACCGTGCGCCGGGTCGACGGTCGAGCTGAGCACCGCCGAAGCGCAGCTGGGTGATGGGCATGTCGAGCTTCAACCCCTCTCAGGAGCGCTGATCCGATGACCGAGCAGTGGCCGGGACGGCCGTTCCCGCTGGGCGCGACGTGGGACGGCGAGGGCACGAACTTCTCGATCTTCTCCGAGCACGCCGAGCGCGTGGAGCTGTGCCTGTTCGACGACGACGGCGAGGAGACGCGCGTCGAGCTGCGCGAGCGCCAGGCGCTCAACTGGCACACCTACCTGCCGGGCGTCGGTCCGGGGCAGCGCTACGGCTTTCGCGTCCACGGACCGTACGCGCCGCAGGAGGGCCATCGCTTCAACCCGGCCAAGCTGCTGATCGATCCCTACGCCAAGGCGATCGAGGGCATGGTCGACTGGGCCCACGACGCGAACGTGCTGCCGTACGTGCCCGATCCCGAGAGGGGCCGACGACGCCGACCTCGAGCTCGACGACGAGGACGACGCCGCGGCGATGCCGAAGTCGGTGGTGATCGACGACCAGTTCTGGTGGGAGGGCGACACGCCGCCGCGGATCCCGTTCGCCGACACGGTCATCTACGAGACGCACGTCAAGGGCTTCACGATGCGCCACCCGGAGGTCCGCGAGGACCTCCGCGGGACCTACGCCGGCCTGGCCTCCGACCCCGCGGTCGCGTACCTCAAGGACCTGGGCGTGACCGCCGTCGAGCTCCTGCCCGTGCACCACATCTCCGACGAGTCGTTCCTGGCCGAGCGCGGCCTCACGAACTACTGGGGCTACAGCACGATCGGCTTCTTGGCGCCGCACTCCGAGTACGCCGCCACCGGCCGCCGCGGCGAGCAGGTGCGCGAGTTCAAGGGAATGGTCAAGGCGCTGCACCGCGCGGGCATCGAAGTGATCCTCGACGTCGTCTACAACCACACCGCCGAGGGCAATCACCTCGGCCCGATGCTGTCCTTCAAGGGCGCCGACAACGCGTCCTACTACCGCCTGGTTCCGGACGACCCGCACCACTACATGGACTTCACCGGCACGGGGAACTCGCTCAACCCGGTGCACCCCAGCGTCCTGCGGTTGATCATGGACTCGCTGCGCTACTGGGTGATCGACTGCCACGTCGACGGCTTCCGCTTCGACCTCGCGTCCGCCCTGGCGCGCGAGCTCTTCGACGTCGATCGCCTGTCGGCGTTCTTCGACGTGGTCCACCAGGACCCGATCCTCTCGCAGGTGAAGCTGATCGCGGAGCCCTGGGACGTCGGTCCCGGCGGCTACCAGGTGGGCAACTTCCCCGTGCTGTGGTCGGAGTGGAACGGGGTCTACCGCGACTCGATGCGCGACTACTGGCGCGAGCAGTCCAACTGCGGCGAGTTCGCCCAGCGACTGTCCGGCTCGGCCGATCTGTACGAGGCCGACGGCCGCGAGCCGTTCGCCTCGATCAACTTCATCACCGCCCACGACGGCTTCACCCTGCGCGACCTCGTCAGCTACGACGGCAAGCACAACGAGGCCAACCTCGAGGACAACCGCGACGGAACCGACGACAACCGCTCGTGGAACCACGGTGCCGAGGGCGACACCGACGACCCGGAGATCCTGGCGCTGCGGGCGCGCCAGCAGCGCAACTACCTGACCACGATGTTCATCTCGCAGGGAACGCCGATGCTGCTCGGCGGCGACGAGATCGACCGCACGCAGGGCGGCAACAACAACGGCTGGTGCCAGGACTCGGAGATCTCCTGGTACGACTGGGAGCTGGGTCCGCGTGCCGAGGAGCTCCACGCGTTCACCCGCCGGCTGATCCGCCTGCGCCACCAGCATCCCGTGTTCCGCCGCACTTCGTTTTTGCGCGGCGAGGAGCTCAAGGGCTCGGGCCTACCCGACGTGTGGTGGTTCCGCCCCGACGGGCTGAAGATGACCCGGCGCGACTGGAACAGCGGCGAGCCGGTGCTCGGCATGTTCCTCAACGGGCGGGAGATCGCCACGCCCGGCCCGCGCGGAGAGGACGTCGAGGACGACTCGTTCTTCGTCCTGTTCAACGCGCACTGGGAGGACCGGACGTTCACGCTGCCGCGCCGGCGCTTCGGCGCGCGCTGGGCGCTCGAGCTGACGACCGCCGACGCGCAGGCCGAGCCCGGTTCCAGTGAGCACGGCGCCCGCACCGAGGTGCCGGTGATGGCTCACTCGATCGTGATCCTCAAGCGGCTGCGATGAACGCGCGGGCGCGTCCCGAGCTGCGGGCGACCTATCGCCTCCAGCTGACCTCGGAGTTCGGCTTCGCTGCCGCGCGCGCGCTGGTCCCGTACCTGCGCGACCTGGGGATCTCGCACCTGTACCTGTCTCCGTCGTTTCAGGCCCGGCCCGGCTCCACGCACGGCTACGACGTGGTCGACCCGGGGCAACTGTCCGACGCGCTCGGCGGGGAGGACGAGTTCCGGCGGCTGAGTGAGGCCGCGCGCGACGCCGGCCTGGGGATCGTGCTCGACGTGGTCCCCAACCACATGGGCGCCGACGACGCCAACCGCTTCTGGGCCGACCCCGGGCTGCGCGAGAAGTTCTTCGACGTCGATCCGGTCAGCGGGCGCCACCGGCGCTTCTTCGACATCGACGACCTGGCGGCGATCCGCGTCGAGGATCCCGAGGTGTTCGAGGCGACCCACGCGTTCGCGATCTCGCTCGTGCGCGACGGGCTGATCGACGGGTTGCGCGTCGACCATCCCGACGGCCTGGCCGATCCCGCCGAGTATCTCGGGCGCTTGCACGAGCGCGGCGTCTCGCTCGTGTGGGTCGAGAAGATCCTCGATCCCGGCGAGAAGCTGCGTGACTGGCCGGTGTCGGGGACCGTCGGCTACGAGTACCTCAACGACGTGTGCGGCCTGTTCGTCGACCCCGCCGGGGAGCGGGTGCTGAACGAGTTGTGGGAGCGGATCTCCGGCGACTCGCGCGGCTTCGGCGAGTGGGCGACCGAGGCCAAGCTCGAGCAGGCGAGCGGCACGTTCAGGCCCGAGCTCGAGCGGCTGGCTCGCGAGCTCGATGACCCCGGGCGCGTGGAGGACCTGACGCAAGCGGTGTCCTCGCTGCCCGTGTACCGGACCTACGTCGAGGCGTCGAGGGGACGGGTGGAGGAGGAGGACCGTCGCGCGATCGCGGCCGCTTCGCTCCCGGACGACGTCGCGCAGATGCTGCTGCTGGAGCGCGACGCGCCGGCTGCGTTCGTCACCCGCTTCCAGCAGACCACGCCGGCGATCATGGCCAAGGGCGTCGAGGACACGGCGTTCTACCGCTACGCGCGGCTGCTGGCTTTGAACGACGTCGGTGGCGATCCCTCTCGGTTCGGGATCAGCGTGGAGCGCTTCCACGCGGCAAACGTCGAGCGCGCCGCGCGCTTTCCCTTGAATCTGCTGACCACGCAGACCCACGACGCCAAGCGCTCGGCCGACGTGCGAGCCCGCATCGCCGCGATCTCGAGCGTCGCGGTGCAGTGGCGCACGCACGTCGAGCGGTGGTTCGACGCCACCGAGGAGCTGTGCGCCGGCGGGGCCCCGGACGGCATCGAGCGCTACTTCATCTTCCAGACGCTGGCGGGTGCGTGGCCGATCGAGGGCGACCGGCTCGAGGCCTACATGGAGAAGGCGCTGCGCGAAGCCAAGCGCAACACCAACTGGGTCGACCAGAACGCCGAGTGGGAGGACGCGGTCAAGCGCTTCTGCCGCGCGCTGTACACACACAAGCCGTTCCTGGAGGACTTCGAGCCGTTCTGCTGGCAGCTGGCCGAGCTGGCCGAGCGTCCCGGGCTGGCGCAGGTGGTGCTCAAGCTGACCGCCCCCGGCGTGCCCGACATCTACCAGGGTGACGAGCTCCACTACCTCGCGCTCGTCGACCCGGACAACCGCCGGCCCGTCGACTGGGACTGGCGCCAGGCGATGCTGCGGCGGCTGATGGGGGGCTCCCCGCCCGACTTCGAGACGCGCAAGATGTTCCTGATCCTGCGCCTGCTTGGGCTCCGGGCCCGGCGGCCCGACGTGTTCACGGGCGGCCGGTATGAGCCGCTCGAAGCGGGCGATCGCGCGTGCGCGTTCCTGCGCGGCGACGACGTCCTGGTCGCGGTGGCCGTGCGCCCCGACGTCGGCGACGCGACGCTCGATGCTCCGCGCGGCCGGTGGCGCGACGTGCTGCGTGGCGACGCGCGCTCGTTCGACGGGCGCGTCCGGCTCAGCGAGGTGCTGGGCGAGCACGGCTTCGGCGTGTTCGAGCGGCTGTAGCCCCTTCCCGGTAGGGTGCGCCGCGGTGCGCGTTCTGCTGATCTCGTGGGAGTACCCGCCGGTGATCGAAGGCGGCCTGGGGCGGCACGTGCGCAAGCTGTCCGAGCACCTGCTCGCGGACGGGGTCGAGGTGCACGTGCTCACCCGCGGCGGCGGCCGGCTGGCGGCCGAGGAGGAGCGCCACGGCGTGGTGGTGCACCGCGTCCGCGAGCCGCCGTTCCCCAAGGACATCGGCGCGTTCGTGCGCTGGGTCAAGGACATGAACCTCGACATGCGCGCCGCCGGCTTCGAGCTGTGCGATCGGCTGGAGCCCGATCTCGTGCACTCGCACGACTGGCTCGTGGCCGGCGCGGCGCGTCAGGTGGCGCGACGGGCGCGAGCGCCCTGGGTGGTGACCGTGCACGCCACCGAGTACGGACGCCACCAGGGATGGGTGCAGAACCATCCGCAGTCGCACATCCACGCCGCCGAGCGCTCGATGGTGCGCCGCGCCGACCACGTGATCACCTGCTCGGAGTTCATGGAGAGCCACGTGCGCAGCGTGTTCGGGGTGGCGCCGGAGCGGATCACCGCGATCCCCAACGGGATCGATCCCGCGGATCTGGAGCCGGCCGAGGAGGAAGACCTGGACGCGTTGCGAGCGCGCTTCGCCCAGCCGGATGACCGTCTCGTCCTGCTCGTGGGCCGCCTCGTGTACGAGAAGGGCTTTCACCTGGCGCTCGATGCGCTGGCGCCGGTCGTGCGCCGGCTCGGCAACGTGCGCTTCGTCGTGGCCGGCTCGGGCACGGCCGAGGCGGAGCTCAAGCGCCAGGCGCGCCGGCTGCGGCTGACCCGCTACGGATCGTTCCTGGGGTGGGTGGGCGACGATCGCCTCCACGCCCTCTATCGCGTGGCCGACCTGTGCATCGTGCCTTCGATCTACGAGCCGTTCGGGCTCGTTGCGCTCGAGGCAATGGCCTCGGGATGCCTGTGCGTCGTCGCCGACACGGGCGGCCTGCGCGAGGTCGTGCCGGCTGACGGCACGGTCGGCCTGCGCTTTCCGGCCCGCGACGCCGGCGCGCTGCGGGAGACGCTCGAGCGGGTCCTGGCCGACGATGGCACTCGGGCCCAGCTCGTGGCCGAGGCGCGCGCGCACGTGCTGCGCTTCGACTGGACCGAGGTGGCGCGGCGGACGCGGTGCGTGTACGCCTCGCTCGTCGGCTCGGTCTCGCCGGCGCCTTGACCTGAGCCTCCGGGGCGGGTCGCCCTGAGCCTTCGAGGCGCCTTGACCTGAGCCTCTGGGGTGGGTCGCAAACGGCCCCATATTTCCCGTTTTCGACCCCCCACCGGCCGGGTCCCATTTGCCACTCCAAGTTCCGTTGTGATACGAGTCCGGGGCCAAGCGAGGAGGAGGAGATGGCTATGCGACGGGCGGGAGTGTCGAAGCTGCTGTTGGCGATGGTCGTCGCGGGGGCCCTGCTGGTGGGAGGAGCTGGCAACGCGCTCTCGGCCGCCGGAAAACGGGCCGCGGTGCGCATCGCCCCCGCCCACCTGGTCCGGATCGTGGTTCTGTCCACGCGCGCGGACCTCGTGTCGGGCGATGAGGCGCTGGTCCAGATCATCCTGCCTCCGGGAGCCAGGCCGTCGCGCGCTCAGCGTCACGCTCGGCACCCGCAACGTCACGCGCTCGTTCGCTCTGCGCCCGAACGGGAAGTTCGAGGGGCTGCTGACCGGCCTGCGCGTGGGAGCCAACGTCCTGACCGCGCGGCTGCCCGACGGCTACGGCGCGCGCCTGACCATCACTAACCATCCGATCGGCGGCCCGGTCTTCTCCGGCCCGCAGATCCAGCCGTGGCTGTGTCAGAGCGGCGCCAGCGACAAGCAGTGCGACCAGGCGCCGACCTACGCCTACTACTACGTCCCCGCGGGGACCGGGAGCGCCGGCTCCAACGGTTCCGGGCAGGGCAACACGACGACGTTCCAGTCCTACGACCCGAGCAGTCCCCCTCCGTCCTCGGCGATCGCCAGCACGACCACGACCGACGGCGTGAGCGTCCCGTTCATCATCCGCCAGGAGACCGGCTACATCGACCGCGACCAGTACACGATCGCGACGCTCTGGCAGCCGGGGAAGCCGTGGGCGCCGTGGGCTCCGCAGCGGCAGTACAACGGGCGCCTCGTGATCATGCACGGAGCGAGCTGCGACACCACCTACGGCACGGGCACCGCACCCAGCGTCCAGGACCAGAAGGTGCTCGGCGGCTGGCTTCATCGTGATGTCGACCGCGCTCGACAACGCCGGCCACAACTGCAACCTGCTCACCGAGGCCGAGTCGCTCGAGATGACCAAGGAGCACGTGGTCGACCACTACGGCGAGATTCGCTGGACGATCGGAAGCGGCTGCTCGGGCGGCTCGCTCGTACAGCAGCAGGTGGCGAACGCCTATCCCGGCATCTACCAGGGCATCACGCCCCAGTGCTCGTTCACCGATGCCTGGTCCTCGTCGATGGAGTACGAGGACTACTACATGCTGCTCAACTACTTCGAGACCAAGGACCAGACCGACCTCTGGGGCCCGACGCAGATCAGCGCGGTCATCGACCACCCCAATCCGGCCAACCCGATCACGTTCACCACCGCCATCCCGAACTCCGGCAAGGCCGACCGCGACTGCCCGGACGTGCCCTCCTCCGAGGTGTGGAGCCCGAGCAACCCGCACGGCGTCCGCTGCACGCTCGAGGACTACATGGTCAACATGTTCGGCCGCGAGCCGTCGACCGGCTACGCCAACCGCCCGTTCGACAACATCGGCATCCAGTACGGGCTTCAGGCCCTGGAGAGCGGCCAGATCAACCCGCAGCAGTTCGCCGACCTGAATGCCCACCTCGGGGGGCTGGACATCAACGGCGACTTCTCCTCGGCGCGCAGCGGCGCCGACGCGATCGCGCTCCAGCGCGCCTACACCGACGGCGCCGTGGACACGGCCTCGAACCTCAACCAGGTGGCGATCATCGACCTGCGCGGCCCCGACCCCGGCGCCTTCCACGACGTCTACCGCACCTATGCGCTGCGCGATCGCCTGCTGCGCGACTTCGGCACCGCGGCAAACCAGATCCTGTGGCAGGGTCCGGCCCCGCTGATCGGCGACCCCACGTTCGCCGATGACGCCATCTTCGCGATGGACGGGTGGCTGGCCCGCGTGTACGGCGACCATCGCAACATCGCGCTGTCTCAGAAGATCATCGCCGACAAGCCCTCGAGCGTGAGCGACCGCTGCACGAACGGCAGTGGGACCGACGTCCCGCTGACGGCGTGCCAGGCGATCGTCCAGGCGTACGGCACGCCGCGCTTCGACGCCGGCGAGCCGCACACCGACGACGTGCTGAAGTGCCAGCTCCAGCCGCTTGACCGGGCCTCGTATCTGCCGATCGTGTTCACCGACGCGCAGTGGCAGGAGCTCGAGCAGGCCTTCCCGACGGGCGTGTGCGACTACGGCAAGCCCGCCGTGAACGCGGGGCCGACGACGCCCTGGATGACCTATCAGAACGCCGCCGGCCAGGTTATCTACGGCGGGCGACCGCTCGGCTCCGCGCCAACCTCGGTGCCATTCGGACCGGCGGCAAAGCGGCGGACCGCGAGCCACCACGCCACCCGCCCCGGTTCCCGCGGCCCGACGTTCACCGGCTGAGCAGCGGCTCGGGGGCGCCCGAGCCGTGAGAGCCGCACCGCCCCGACTGCGCCAGGCCGTGCTCGCCGCGCGCTCGCTCGAGCCGGTGACGGGCGCGCTGCGCGCCGAGCTCGGACTCGGTGAGCCGTTTGCCGACCCCGGCGTGGAGCACTTCGGACTGCGCAACGCGGTGTTCGCGCTCGGCGACACGTTCCTCGAGGTCGTCTCGCCGGTGCGCGACGGCACTACGGCCGGGCGCCTGCTCGACCGGCGCGGTGGCGACTGCGGCTACATGCTGATGTTCCAGGTATCCGATCTCGAGCCGGCGCGGGAGCGGGCCGCCGCGGCTGGGGTGCGGGAGGTATTCGAGGTGGATCTGCCGGGGATGCGCGAGGTCCACCTGCATCCGGCCGACATGCACGGCGCGATCGTGTCGCTGAGCGAGCCGCGGCCGGCGGAGTCGTGGCTGTGGGGCGGCCCGGGATGGAGTGGGCGAAGCGCGGCGGCGCGGATCGCCGGGGCGGTGGTGGGCGTACGCGATGCCGCGGCGGTGGCGGAGCGGTGGCGCTCGGTGATCGGGAGCCTCGGTGCGGTTGAGCTGGTCGAGGACCCGGCCGAGCGCGGGCTGATCGGGGTGCGGATCGCCGGCGTGCCGGCGCGGGAGCCGTTCAGCGTGGGCGGTGTGTCAATCGAGGTGGTTCCGTGACGTAGCACCGCACGACGCCTGCGAGCGACCTCTCCGGCAACACGGCCAGCGCGTCCGGAACCCTCACCGTCAACTGATCGTCAGCGGCGTCCCGATCGGCAGCAGCCGGGCGAGGCGCAGCACGTCGGCGTTGCGCATCCGGATGCACCCGTGGGAGGGATGCCCGGGGATCAGCCACGGTTCGTCGGTGCCGTGGATCCCGATCACGCCGCCGCCGGGCCAGTCCGTCTCGACGTTGGACAGGGCGGAGGTGCCGAACGCCAGCGGTCCGTACATGCTGTCGGGCGGGAACCCGGTCAGCCGGTCGCGGATGTAGAACTGGCCGTGCGGGGTGGGCGTGCTCGGCTTGCCCGGCCCCACCGGCGCGGTGAAGATCACCCGACCGTCGCGGTAGAGCGTCAACGTCATCCGCTCGGTCGAGACGACGAGGTAGGTGTGGACTGTCTGTGGCGCTCCGAGGACGCGTTGCGGCACCCACCCGATCTGGCCCGCGGGCCGGAGCGGAAGCCGCACCTGGACCCACCAGCGCCCGTGAGCGAACACTCGCTGCTGCTCGTAGAGAAGCTCGCTCGTACCGTCCTGCGTGGTCAAGCCGAGCCAGCCGAGCACCCGCGCCCGGCGTGCCGGCCGGGCATACGCCGCGGTCGGCCGCTCGAGGTAGGCCCACGTCGACGCGAGGCCGGGATACGAGAGCACCTGGCGCCGGATCGACGCGGTCCGCCCGGCCCCCGGCACCGCGAGGGCGCTCAGGCCGACGCCGGCGCAAAGCGCCGCGACCCGAAGGCCGCGGCGCATTGCGTGACGGTTCGCCATCTCAGCCGGTGAAGGCCGGCGGATGATGGGCGACGGGAACCTTCGGCGCGAACACCTTCACCTTGGCGTTCGTGCACCCGGTGCTGCGGACGTAGATCGTCCCGCTCCGCTTCGGCTTGACGCGGATGGTCAGGCTCCCGTTCGCGGCCGTGAGGTTGATCGTCCTGCCGCCGGGCATGGTGACCCGCACCGTGGCGCCCGGCACCGCCGTGCCGCCGGCGCGGACGGAGACGACGATCGTGTTCATCTCACCCGCGCGGACCCGGTAGGCCGAGCGAGCTGCCACGCGGCATGCCTCGCGCACGCAGCTGTTACCCATCCTCGTCGACCCTGCGGGGCAGGAGATCGAAGGCCGGGTGACGCACTCGCCGCCCGACATCGTCTGCCCGGCTCCGCACGTCGGAGGCGGCGTCGTGCCGCAGCTGGAGCCCGTGCAGCTCGGCGTGATGCACGTCCCGCCCACCATCGTCTGGCCGGCGGGGCAGCTCGGCGTGACGCACGTGCCACCGCTCATCGTCTCCCCGGCAGGGCACGTCGGGGTAACGCACGTCCCGCCCACCAGCATCTGCCCGGTCGAGCAGGTCGGAGGCGGCGTGCAGCCACCGCTTGGCGCGGCGATCGTGGCGCTCGCGACGTTGCCGCCCGGGGCACCAATCACGTACACCGTCTGCTGCGTGAGGCCGCTGAGAGTGAACGTGCTCTGGCCGGCGGGGATGCTCGACGGCGAGCCCGAGACGTTGGGCGAGAGGAAGTTGACTCCTCTGCTCCCGGAGGTCGTGCCCTGCGGCACGGTGAAGGCCGCGCTCGAGGTGATCTCGATCGTGGCGTTGAAGGTGCCGTTCAGCGGCACCGCGCAGCTCGTGGCCGCGGTCACCGACACGGTCGGCGGGGGCGGCGGGGGCGGCGGCGTGCACCCACCCGTGGGCGCGGTGATCGTCGCGCTCGAGGGCGAGTGCATGTAGCTGTTGCCCAGCACATACGTCTCGGGGACCGAGGTGGTCACCGTGAACGTCTGCGTCGCCGGGGCTCCGCTCGAGGGCGAGGAGAACGTCGTCGGCTGACCCAGGTTGGCGGAGCCGGTCTGGGTTCCGACCGTGCCCTGCGTGAAGTAGTTCTGGTTCAAACCGGTGTTGCCGTGGTCGGTGCTCGTGCTCAACTCGCGCACGTTCTGGCCGACCGGGATGACTTCCGTGGTTCCGCCGAAGTACGTCTCGGTGACGGTCACGGTGGCGGTGTACTCGCCGTTGAGCGGCGTCACGCACCGCGAGGGGCCGGCTGACACCGCGAGGGTGTGCGCTGCAGCCAGCGTGGGGAAAGCGAACAGCAGAGAAACTGCTATCAGGCTCCCGCGCCTGAGTTTGGCGACCATAGTTACTCACTCCTTGTGGTCGTGGGGCAAGACACATAACGGCTGCTGAGAGCGAACTTTTCCGCGAGCTCGTGACTGGACGCACAAGATCTTGCGCCGCTGCCGTCCAGGAGGCTCGGACGGCGTGCGCTACCGTGAGCCGATGGCCCCGGCGAGCAGGGAGGTGACCGTCCGGTGCCCGAACTGCGCAGCGATGGAGCCCGTTCCGGCGGACGCCACCGAGTTTCCGTGCGGCCACTGCGGCGAGGAGTACCGCTTCCTGCGCTGCCCGCACTGCACCGACAGCGCCCCGGTCAGCCGGAAGCTCGCGCGCCGCAACAAGCTCCGGCTCTGTCCGTCCTGTCGGTTGCCGGTGCGCAACCCCCAGTGGCTACCCGCCCGCAGGGGGAGCGCTCAGGCGGTGCACGATCACCTCGAGTCCATGGGGACGCTCGTCGACGACCCCGACCTGCGATCGCATGGCGGCTTCTACGTGGTCGGCGCCGAGGGCGCGTACGCGGACTTCAAGCACCCGATGCCCTACTCGCTGGTCACGCTGGCCGACGAGGTGCGCCTGGTCCGCGCGGGCTCGCATGAGACCCTGGCGATCGATTACGAGCGCTTGACCGACGTGCAGATAACCGGTGAGGACAAGACGATGGGCCGGTACTTCCACGACCGCTTCGGCCTCGCTGGAGCGGCCGGCGACATCGCGGTCGGGATGCTCGCCGGGCAACACGCGCAAGAAGCGCGAGATCAGCACCTTCATGTACATCAAGAGCGAGGACGGCCAGCTACTGCTCATGCACCTCCGCATGCCGGTCGAACCCATGCGGGGGTCGTTCCCGCGGCTCGTCTCGCGCTTCCCGCCGGCGGGAGACGCATGAGCGCAGACGCCACCGTCGCGCGGTTCATGGCCTCGCTCGAGACCGAGGTACGCGAGGTGGCGCCCGGTGAGTGGGGCCTCACGCTCGATGCCGTCGGCTATCCGCTCGAGGTCGGCGTGATCATCCGGGGCAGCTTCGTGCGCGCTCAGGCGGCAGTGCTTCCCGCGGGCGTCATCGACCCGCATCAGCTCCTCTACTGGAACCGGCAGGCGCCGTTCGTGTGCTTCGCCGAGAACCGTGCCGGCGAGGTGTTCGTGTGCGGCGAGCTCGCGCTCGAGTCGCTGAGCGCCGAGACGCTCGACCAATTCCTGGGACTGCTTCTCGCCAGCGCCGCCCGCGCCCGCGAGTTCGCAATTAAGAACCCCTGAGCATCGGCTGGCCGGTACGGTTCTCCCGTGGGCTACTCGGTCGCTGAGGACGAGGTTCCCGTCCGTCAGGGCAGCTTGATCCGCATCGACCCCCAGCCGCGCGGACCGTTCTGAGCCGCGTGACTCGACGGATCGCCCCGAGCGTAGCTCTCGTCCCGCTCGCGCTGCTCGCGGCGGGGCTCAGCGGCGCGGCGCTTGCACGCAGCGCGAAGGCTCCGGCGGTCAGCGGCACCATCTACATCGAGTCGAACTCGCCGCGAGCGCACGCGAACCAGATCCTCGCGTTCCGCTACGTGAGCGGCGTGATCAGCCCGCACGGCGTACGGCGATATGCAACCGGCGGCAGCGGCTCGCACGATCTCAGCAACTCGGGCGTGCTCGATGCCGATCAGGAGGTCATCACCAACCCGAGCCACACGTTGCTGTTCGCGGTCAACTCGGGCTCGGACACGATCGCCATCTTCCACATCCGCCGAGGCGGCGTGCTGGTCGCCGGTCACGGGATCGCCGTTCCACTCGAACGGGAAGGCGCCGTCGAGCCTCGGGCTGGCCGGCGACACGTTGATCGTGGCCAACAAGGCTCAGGACGGCGTGCGCGATCTCAGGAGCTTCCCGGCCAACTACACGAGCTTCCGCGTGCGCTCGGACGGAACGCTCAGCCGGCCCGTCTCCTCGATCGACGTGCCGCCAGGCTCCTCACCGCTGCAGGCCTACGTCACTCCGGACCGGAAGGTGCTGATCACGAGCGAGGAAGCCGGCGTCTTCCGGGCCTTCCGGATCGGGCCCGGCGGCACGCTGAGCGAAGGACCCGATTCTCCCCAGCGGCTGCCAAACGCCGTCTTCCCGCACGGGCACAGGGTTCCGTTCGTGTGGCCCGCCGGGCTCGCATCTCATCCGCGGCTGAAGCTCCTCTACGCGCAGCTCGCCAACCTGTCCCGGACGGTCGTCTATCGCTGGACTGATCAGGCGCGCCTCACGTTCGTGCGGGTGCTGGCGAACCAGCACTCGTTCCTGCCCTGCTGGACCGAGGTCAACCGAGCCGGCACGCGCATGTACTCGGGGAACGCGGGCAGCGACAACATCAGCGTGTTCGATATCTCGCGCCGGCCGGCGTCGCCGCGCCAGATCCAGTCCGTGGCGCTCGATGCCCCGGGCAATCCGTGGAACTTCGCAGATCGACCCGAGCGGTCACGTGATCTTCCTGCTCGACATGCGGGCGGTGCGCCAGACCCCGCCGCGGCGGAGCAACGCGCTCCACGCCCTGCGCATTGGGCCGGATGGGCGGCTGACCGAGGAGCGCTCTTCGCCGGTCAAGATCCCGGTTCCGGTCGGCACGAATCCCATCGGCCTCGCGATCGTGCCGTTAAACGGCTGAGGGCCCGGCGCGCGCCGGGCCCTCGAAGCCAACGTCTGCTTGTCGCAGCGGATTACATCATCCCCGACATGTCGGGCATGCCGCCACCGCCACCGCCGGCACCGTCCTTCTCCGGGACCTCGGCCACGATCGCCTCGGTGGTGAGGATGTTCTTGGCGATCGACGCGGCGTTCTGAAGCGCCGAGCGAGTCACCATGGCCGGGTCGATGATGCCCTCCTTGACCAGGTCGACGATCTCGCCGTTGGCCGCGTTGAGGCCCTGTCCCTTGTCGGCCTTGCGGACGTCGTTGACCACGACCGAGCCCTCGAGGCCGGCGTTCTCGGCGATCTGACGCAGCGGCTCCTCGAGCGCACGACGCACGATGGCCGCACCGGTCCGCTCATCGGCCTCGCTCAGAGCATCGGCCTGAATCGCGTCCTGCGAGTTCAGCAGCGCGACGCCGCCGCCCGGCACGATGCCCTCCTCGAGGGCGGCCCGGGTGGCCTGGAGCGCGTCCTCGACGCGGTGCTTCTTCTCCTTCATCTCGGTCTCGGTGGCCGCGCCGACCTTGACCACGGCAACGCCGCCCGACAGCTTGGCGAGGCGCTCCTGGAGCTTCTCGCGGTCGAAGTCGGAGTCGGTGTTCTCGATCTCGGTCTTGATCTGGTTGATCCGGCCCTTGATCGCCTCGGTGTCACCGTTGCCGTCGACGATCGTCGTGGTGTCCTTGGCCACGACCACGCGCCGAGCGCGACCGAGCTGGCTCAGCTGGGTGTTCTCCAGCTTGAGGCCCATCTCCTCGGTGATGACCTCGCCGCCGGTGAGGATCGCGATGTCCTCGAGCATGCGCTTGCGGCGGTCGCCGAAGCCCGGCGCCTTGACCGCGACCCCGGTGAACGTCCCGCGGAGCTTGTTGACCACGAGCGTCGCGAGCGACTCGCCCTCGACGTCCTCGGAGATGATCAGGAGCGGCTTGCCCGACTGGATCGTCTGCTCGAGCACGGGCAGCAGATCACGGACGGAGCCGATCTTCTGGTTGGCGATCAGGATGTAGGGATCCTCGAGGGTCGCCTCCATCCGGTCCTGATCGGTGACCATGTAGGGCGAGATGTAGCCCTTGTCGAACTGCATGCCCTCGGTGAACTCGAGGTCCATGCCGAACGTCTGGCCCTCCTCGACGTTGACCACGCCATCCTTGCCGACCTTGTCGATCGCGTCGGCGATCACGTCGCCGATCTCCTCATCGCCGGCCGAGATGGTGGCCACGCGGGCGATCTGCTCCTTGCCGGAGATCTCGACCGACTGCGACTCGATGTTCTTCACGACGTCCTCGACGGCGCGCTCGATGCCGCGCTTGAGCGCCAGCGGGTTGGCGCCGGCGGCGACGTTCTTCATGCCCTGGCGAACGATCGCCTGGGCGAGCACGGTCGCCGTGGTGGTGCCGTCGCCGGCGACGTCGTTGGTCGCGGTCGCGACCTCGCGCACCAGCTGGGCGCCCTGATTCTGGAATACGTCCTCGACCTCGATCTCACGCGCGATCGTCACACCGTCGTTGGTGATCGTCGGGGCGCCGAACTTCTTGTCGAGGACGACGTAACGGCCCTTGGGACCGAGCGTGACCTTGACGGCGTTCGCGACCGCGTCGACGCCCAGTTCGAGCGCCTTGCGGGCATCCTCCTCGTACTTCAGTTCCTTGTGTGCCATATCTGTTCTGGTTCTCCCTTAGGACTGGACCTTCGCCAGCACGTCGGACTCGCGGAGGACGAGGAGCTCCTCGCCGTCCACCTTGATCTCGGTGCCGCCGTACTTGCTGTAGAGGACCTCGTCGCCCTCTGCGACGTCGAGAGGAGTGCGCTTGCCCGTGTCCTCGTTGACCTTGCCGTCGCCGACCGCTAGGACCTTGCCCTTCTGGGGCTTCTCCTTCGCGGTGTCGGGCAGGACGATGCCACTGGCGGTCGTCTCCTCCTCCTCGATTGCCCGCACGATCAACCGATCGCCAAGGGGCTTGAGCTTCATTCTATGAACCTCCGAATGGGGGTTGTGCCTTGTTCAGTACTTGGCACTCCGCCTCCGAGAGTGCCATCGAGCACACAATATAGCGTGTGTTTGGCACTCGCATAGGGAGAGTGCCAAACTTTTCTCCGGGGCCGGCCGATTCGCCCTGGACTACGACCCCCGCGATCCAGCACGTTCAGGTCGCGTCCGTCGGCCGCGTCCGCGTCGATAGGCTCCCGGCGTATAGGTGGCCGATCACGCTGACCGCTTCGACGGGCTCCCGCAGAGGGCCCTCGCCAACGGCCGCACGCTCGTTGAGGCGCGGTCGAGCCGGTCGCGTCGCCGCGGGCTGGCGCGCATGGACGCGCTGCCACCTGACCACGCGCTGCTGATCCCGCGATGCCCGGCCGTCCACACGTTCGGCATGCGCTTTCCGCTCGACCTGATCTGGCTGGGAAAGGGCGAGAAGATCGTGCGGGTCGACCGCGACGTCGCACCCGGCCGGATGCGCGCCTGCCTGCGGGCCCGCTCAGTGGTCGAGACGCTGGGCGGCCAGGCCGATGCGTTCCTGGCCGCCGGCATCGGCGCCGGCGAGGCCGGGCTAGGGCTCCGCTCCGGCCGCCTCAGCCATGCAGGTGTAGATACGCGTGGATGATGGGGTCTCCGGCGAGCGCGGCGACGATCGCACCGAGCGCCAGGTAGGGGCCGAACGGAAGCGCCGTCTTACGTGCCCGGTGCACGCCGAGCCGCGTGGCGAGCACGACGCCCGTCAACACGCTCGCCACCAGGGCGACGCCCAGCGCCACGACCGCCGCGCGCCCGAGGAACAGACCGATCACGCCCATCAGCTTGACGTCGCCCATCCCCATCCCGCCGGGCCGGGCGAGGGCCGCCACGAGCAGGAATCCCGCCGTGATCGCCATCCAGAGCAGCCGCGCCGGCTCGCCGCCGGGGTTCATCGCCAGCCCGGCCACAAGCGCGACCACGGCGCCCGGGCCCGTGATCCGGTTGGGGATGATCCTCCGCTTAAGGTCGATCACCGCGCACGGCACGAGCGCCACCATCAACAGCCCGCGCAGCACGGCGTTGGCGGCGGAGCTCTGCACCGCCGCGACGACGGCCGCGAGCGCCAGCGTCCCGAGCGCCAGCAGCATCACGCGGCCGGTCACCCGGCGGTCGGGAGAAGCTTCCGCGGCCCCGTCCACTCCCGACCTCACGGCGTCGGCCCGGTCGGAGCTCCCGCGGGCCATGCCCCGGAGCGGCGAAACTCCTCGACGGCGGAGCGCCACCGATCCCAGCGCCGGTCGTCGAGATCGTCGATCTCGTAGCCGTCGGGATCGAGCGGGGGCGGCGGCTCGTTCCCGCACAGAAACCCCCGGACCCAATACGCCGCCTCCGGCGAGCAGCGCTCGATCTCCGACTTAGAGACGGCGAACGTCCGGTCGTGCGCCTCGCAGTAGGCGCCCATCCGGCCCGGGAACGTGTGCGGGTTGTAGTGCAGGAAGTGGGGCCCGTCGCGGCAGCAGCCGGGCTCGAACCACAGGTCACGGTCAAGGTCGGCGGGCGGGCTCATGATCGATCAGCCGAGCACCGCGCACACCGGGGCGAGCGGTCCGCAGGCCGGCGAGAGGATCTTCGCACCCCACCAGATCGCGGCGCCAACGCCACCGACGATCGCCGCTCCGCCCGCCACCTTCTTCGCGGTGCTGCCGGCGCTGTCGCCGCCGTCGCTGCTGCCCTTCGGCGCCTTGTTGGGGAAGTTGTCCTTGCCGATCACGGTGCCGTCGGGTGCGACGTTGGTGTGGCTGCCATCGGGGTGCTCGACGTCCCAGTGCGGCCCGGCGTGACCGCTCGGATCCCACTTCCACACGTTCCCGTAGGCGTCTTTGAACCCGCCGCCGCGCACCGGCTGCGGTCGGCCGTGGGCGCCCTTGGGCGGGACGTACGGGCGCTGGCCGCCGCTCGGCAGCCGCGAGGACTGCGGCCCGCGGTTCGCCGATCCCGCCGCGCCCGCCGCCGGCACCACCGGACGCAGAGCCCGCCGCCGGCGGGCGGCTGGTGCTCGCGGGCGGGACGCTCGCCGCCGGCGGGCGGCCGGTGCTCGCCGGCAGGCCCTTGCCACTGAAGGCCGCGTCGACCGATCGGCCGATCGCGCTCGAGATCTCGCCCGGCAGCCCGATCGCAACGAGAGCCGCGACGATCAGCGCGACGAGCACGAGCACGCCGCCGAGCTCGACCGCCGCCTGGCCCTGCTCGCCGCGAGCCCGAGGCACTCGCTCTCGATGACTGCGAATGGCCGACACCAGGCCATCCTGATCCCAGGCGCCGCACCCGCCAAGAGCCGCAGGGTTCAACTTCGGCCTGGGTCCCGGCCCGGGCCGTAGGCCCTTCAGCCCAGCGGGCCAGGCTCAGACGAAGTTCGTCGCCACCGCGGCGGCGAGCTCCTTGGCCGGCACGCGCATCGAGAGGCTCAGATCGGCGAGGTCGTAGGTGCCGGTGTCGAGCATCACCCGCAGGCGCTGGTCGTACGGGATCGTCGCCTTGGTGGCGACCGCCTGGCGGCGGAAGTTCGCCTCGATCACCTCGCGATTGCCCGCGTTGCGACCAGAGGGAGCCTGGTTGAGCACCAACGTCCCCTCCTCCAACTGGAGGTAGCGGAGCGCGCCGAGCACGCCGGCGGCGGTGATCCACTCCGGCGTGGTGATCACGACGCTCTGGTCGGCGCGCTTGACGGCGAACTGGGCGAGCGGGTCGGTGATCCCGGTCCCGAGGTCGAGGATCACGACCTCGTAGAAGCGCTCGAGGAAATCGAGCAGCCGGGCATACAGCCCGGGCGTCATCTGCGCCATCACCTCGGCGTGTGCGGGGGCTCCGAGAAGGTGCAGGCCGGTGTTCAGCCGCGACACGTATGGGTGCAGCTCCGCCGGCGACTCGATGTTGTCGGCGTCGGCCAGCAGGTCGGCGAGCGAGCGCAGCGTTCGCGTATCGTCCGGAGCCAAGGCCGCGAGCGTGCCGAAGTCGGGGTTGGCGTCGAGGGCGACGACGCGCAGATGCAGCTCGGAAGCGAGCAGGTTGCCGAGCACGAACGAGATCGTGGTCTTTCCCACTCCGCCCTTCGGCGAGACCACCGCGATCGTGTTCGGGCGCGACATCGGGGGCACGCGCGCGAGCCGCTCGTCCACGGCCCATTCGCGCCGCTGCAGCTCGGTGGAGAGCTTCAGCCGCAGCCAAGCGCGTGCCCGCGCGAGCGGACCGGTCGGCACCGGCCGCCCGGCGCGCATCGGCTGGTCGTAGATGTCGCGCCGCGTCATCGGGCCACGCGTGCGCGCCTGCGCCAGCGCCTGGGTCCCGCCGGCTGGTTCGCGAGGGCGGTCCTGGTGCCCGATCGCCGGTTGAGACGGAGCTAGCTCAGCACGGTACCGGCGCTCATCGGGGGCCTCTTCGCTCGAGCCGAGACGCGCCGCCGTCTCCCGTCCTGTGCCGTCCTGCATCCTACGCTCCTGGGTCGTGCTGCTCGGCTGATTCGCCCGCGGCCAGCGTAGCAACGGATGGTCGGGGCCGCGACGGGCCGGTGCCGGGAGCCGCGTCACCACAGAACGGGCAAGGCGGAGCCGCAATCGGCTCGCCGCACCACCCGCACGGGACCACGCGGTGGGGCAGCACCGCGTCGGCCAGCGCCTCGAGGTCGGTGGGGATCCCGACGGCCTCGGCCAGCCGCGAGGTTCCCCACCACTGAGCGCCATGGAGCGTGGCTGGAATCTGGCGGACGGGGACGCCGCCGAACGCCGGAGCCACGTCCTCGATGATCCATTCGAGCTCCGCGCTCTCGTTCGCCGCCACGAGCAATTCCACTGGATGCTCCGGCGGTGCGAGGGGAAGGTCCTCGGATCTCCGCGCCAGCGGCTGCACGAACGCCGCCGGCTGCAGGCCGACGCCGAACGAGCTCCACGGCAACGCCGACCGGGCGTGGTGGAGCAGCGAGACGGCGGGGTGGCGCAGCCCGGCCACGCTGCCCACCCACGCGAGCACCGGCAACTGCGCCCCGACGGCGTCGAGCGCGCCGGCGAGCGCGCCGGCCGATGGGGCGAGCGACGCCAGCGCGGCGGCGAGCGCCGTCTGGACGCTCGCGGCCAGCGGTGGCAGCGCCGTGACGTGGATCGCGACGCGATCGGTCTGGAGCAGCGAGTGGACGGTGTGCACACGCTCGAGTGCCTCCGCAGGCAACCAGTCGCCGACGACCACGATCACCCGCTCACCACCCCGCAGGGGCCCGGCGATGGCCTCGAACAGGTCACGCAGGTCCTCCCGGCCGGGCGGCGCCGGTACGGGCAAGGCGGGCCGCTGGTTCGAGAACAGACGATCGAGCTCACACCCGAGACCGACGAGGGTCACTGACGCAGGCATGTCGCGACGAAGTCTGGCATGGCGGATCGCGAACCGAGCCGGGGGACCCAGGCCATGTGGTCCACCGAGATTGGGCCCCCAAGCGGGCGCGGATGAGGACCCGTGGCTCTTGTGGCCGGGTGGGTTGTCTGGGTTGATACAGGGCGTGCTGATCACGCCCTCACCTAGCCGTCCGCGAGGTCATCGCCTCGCTGAGGAGCGGGGTCAGGACACGGTCGAGATGGCTGGGGTGCTCGTCCTGATCGCGTTGATCGTGGGCGCGGTTATCGCGATCGGGCTGGCGGGCCAAGTGGCCCACCAGATCATGTGCACGATCGACCGAGTCTTTGGCTTCGACGCGTGCCAGGCCGGACCGGCCTACCCCGTGGCGGAGACGACCAGGACCGTGGGTTACAACGCCCGCGTGGGGTTCGCCGATGGCCAGCACCAGTACGTCGTGACGTTGACCAAGCTGAGCAACGGGACCGCCCAGGTCAACATCGCCGACGTCAAGCAGGTGGGAGCCTCGCTTCAGGTCGGCGCACACGTGAGCGCCGGGCCGTTGTTCGACGCCTCGGCCGGGGCGAGCCTGGGCGGCGGTGGCCTGGTCGGCGACTCGAGCACGTTCAGCGCATCGAGTTGGTCGGCGGGGCAAGGCGACTTCAGGAAGATCTCCGGCGGCAGCGGCCTGTCGCTCGCGGTCCACGACACGACCTCGGGCCTGTTCGGCGGCACCATCGGTGGCTTGCTGGACAACATCGACGGCGGCCAGGGAGCGCCGGGTGAGGGGTCGCTCCCGCACAAGCAGCTCTCCTCGCACTCGATCGGGCTCGGCGTGTACGCGAGCGGCAGCGCGGATGCCGGCGCGCACGTGGAAGGCGTCGGCGGCGCCGACGCCGGGGTCTCGGCCAATGCCCAGGTCGACGCGTCGCGCATCGACTATGGGTCCCAGAAGGGCGACAGGCAGTACCAGATCAGCCTCGGCGGCCAGGGCAGCGCGTCGCTCGGCGAGTCGCTGTTCGGGGGAAGGCAAGCCGACGGTGCGGGTTCGGTTCAGGGCAGCGCCGTGGTGACGGTTTCGCCGAGCGGGCAGCCGCTCGCGCTGGTGGTGGACGCTCAGGGTCAGGGCGTGTGGGACATCGGTCCGGCGACCGACCAGCACGCGGAGATTCCAGGATCGGAGGGACCCGGCGGCTCGGGCACAGGCGAGCCGGGTTCGGAGGGCGCCGGCAAGAGCTCAGCGCTCAGCCACGAGGAGCCCGTGCTCGAGGTGAGCAGCAGCGACTCGGGGGGCACCGGCGTCGGCAGCGACTTCCAGGCCACGCTCAACCTCGCCAACGACCCGGCCGCGGCCAGCGACGTGAACGACCTGCTGCACCTGGACCTGTCTAGCATCCCGGCCGTCGTGAGCGCCGTGAACAGGTACGGGTCCGAGCAGCTGGAGACCTTCCACGTGAAGCAGTCGAACTCGAGTTACTCCTTGGAAGGGAACGCCGGAGTGGGGCTGGGCGGCGGTGTCCAGGACGGCAGCGGGACCGAGTGCGTCGATTCGATCACCGTCCGGCCGCCCTCGGGCGGCTGGAACCCGGTGCCGTTCAATCGGGCACCGGGGTGCTAGTGCGCGGCGCCACGTTGGCGCTCCTCGCCCTCGCCCTCGCCGCCGCCGGCTGCGGCGCCAGTAACAGCAGCAGCAACTCCCCGTTCGCCGGGCCGCGCCGCGTTCCGACTGGATTCTCCGTGTACTACGGCTCGGGCTTTTCGGTTGCCGTGCCCACCGGCTACGAGGCCACCAGCACCGCTGTCGCCGGCGCTCCCGCCGGCTCGACCGTGGTCAGGCTGAGCAGTGCGGGCTCCCCGCCGCAGATGGTCAACGCAGAGGTCCTGGTCGCCGAGAACCCGCACCTCGCGCTGAGCCTCGACCAGGTCGTCAACAATCTCCGCGCCTCGGAACGCGCTACGACGACTCGCTTGCTCGCCTTCGACACCCGGACGGTGGGCATCCCCGGTGCGCGCGAGGCCCGGCTGATCAACGAGAGCTACGTGGCACCGCTGTCCGGCTCACAGCCGATCGCGACCACGTTCGACCGGACCTGGCTGATGGTCCAGCCGCGGCCCGGCGTGCTGCTCGACGTGATCGCGGCCAACGAACCCGGCCGCGGTGGCACGTTGAACCTGAACGCCGTGATCCATTCATTCCGGCTGAACCGATGACCCCGCCGGCGCGCATCGGCCGGTTGCGCCTCGGACGAGCGGCGCTCGCCTTCGCGATGGCGACGCTGGCCGCCTCGACACTCGCCGGATGCGGCTCGAGCAGCGAGCTGACCCTGTCGGGCCCGGTGCGGGCTCCCACCGGCTACGGCATCTTCCACGGTCCGTGGTTCACCATGATCCTGCCGAGCAACTGGCCCGCCTCGGTGACGCCCCAGGGTCCGCACACCGCGTTCATGTCGGTCCTCGCGCCGGGCGCGGGGGACGACACGACCCACGGCGGTACGACCACGCTCAAGCTCCCGCGGATCGACATCGAGACGATGACGACCGGGGCGAGCGCGAGTCGGCAGACATACGACCAGGCGCTCGCAAGGCTCAAAGGCGGCGCCCTGCTCCCGCTCTCGGACGGGAATTACTTGAAGGGCAAGGCCGCAGTCGCCACAGTGCACGTCGCCGGCGCCAACCAGGCGAGGCTGGTGAGCACCGAGGACACCACGTTCGCGCTCCATGCCATGACCCTGGTCGTGCTCGCGCCGGCCGGGGTCACCTATGTGGACGTGGTGTGGACCGGCCGCGCCACCCTGCTCGACCCCACCGCGATCATCCACAGCTTCCGCGTGCAGCAGTGACAGGTGGCGCGAGCGCCTCTTCCAGGACGGCAAACAGGCTATTTAGCCGTAACGGATGACTTCTGCCCGCTGAAGACGTTATCGACGGCGGACTTGACCAGGCTGGCGATGTGGCCCGGGATACCGGTCGTGATCAATGCGCCGATGATCAGCGCGACGACCAGGAGGACGCCGCCGTACTCGACGAGGTCCTGCCCGGTCTGCTCACGCCGGAGGCGCTCCACAGCCGCGCTCGCCTGCCGCGCCAGCGCGTCGGCCGCGGTGTAGGCCGTGATACGAGTGTTCACGGCAGTTCTAAGCATCAGGTCTGACATCGCTGGATCCTCTTCGTCGAACGCCACGAGCAACGATAGGCGAGGCATGCGGCCCGCGCCAGGGCCCGACGGCTCATTTGCGGACCCGGGGGCCCAGGCGAGAACTGGGTCCCCGGACCCAGCCGGCTGATGCGGGCCCGCGCGGCCCCGGCGCCCCGAGCGCAATTGGTAGCCTCTCTTTCGAGGTATGGGATCCCATGCTCTGGGCCGAGCGAAGGAGGCTTCGATCGCTTTGAGGTGGCACCGCAGGCTCGCTGGTGGTGCGCTCGGCATTCTCGCGGTCGCCCTGCTGGCGGGATGCGGGGGTTCCGCGCACCATCGCTCGCGGACCGTCACTCAGGTGTCGAGGACCGCTCCTTCGAGCCCGACGACTCACGCACTCGCGACGGTCGATGATTTCGCAGCTCAATCGGATCAGCCCGATCACGTGCGCGTGTCGATCTACGACCTTCGACGAGCCGGCCCTTTCGTGGTCCTGGACTTCGGCATCAGCTGCGTGCAGGGCGCCGATGGCTGCAACCTCGCGTTCGACTTCGCCGCCGGCGTTCACGCCCAGCAGGGTTCGAGGCACTACGCCCAGGCCGGGAACGGCACGCCCAGCGGGGTGACGCTCGTGGACCCGCTTGCCAAGAAGCAATATCTCCCGGTCGTCGACTCGCAGGGACGGCCGGACGCATCACAGCTGACCGACGCGGAGGTCGGCTCGCCGGTCGTGCTCGCGTGGGTGAAGTTCCCCGCGCCGCCGCCAACGGTCCAGACGGTTGACGTCCTCTTTCCCGAGGGTGGCCCTGTCGTCAGCGGCATCCCGATCGGATCCGGTTCGGCGCCCTCGCCGAGCGCCGTTGGGTCGGGCGTACAGGCGGCTTCGCCGGCAAGCTTCGCCTACCCGCAGAGCAGCACCGACACCAGCGGGCTGACGTTGCCGGTCGAGAACCTGACAACGATCATCGGGAGCAGCTCGGGGAGTGACTCGGAGGCCGCGGGCACGTCCACGATCACGTTGAACGCCGACGTGCTGTTCAAGTTCGGCAAGTCCGACCTCACGCCGGCGGCGCGGGGCCTGCTCCAGAACGTCGCCGCCCGGATCAAATCGGGCGCCACGGGACCGGTGACCGTGATCGGCTACACCGATTCGATCGGCACCGACGCCGTGAACATCCCCCTCTCGCAAGCGCGCGCGCAGTCCGTGGTAAACGCGCTCAAGCCACTGACCGGCAACGCGCCCGTCACCTTCCAGGCATCGGGCAGGGGATCGAGCGATCCGGTGGCGCCGAACACCAAGGGGGACGGTGCAGACAATCCCGCGGGACGTGCGCTCAACCGCCGTGTGACGATCGCCTACGCGGTCAAGGCGCCGACCAAGCCGAGCCCTCCACCCGCCGCGGCACCCAGCGCGGCGCCTCAGTCGAACGGGGCGACGCGGACCGTGACGCTCAAGGCCAAGACGGATTACCTGTCGACCTACACGGTTACCGCTGAGAGGCTGTACCGCACGGGTAACCTCGCCGTGCTCGAGCTCAGTGCCACGTGCCAGAACGCGGACAGCAGCAACGGCTGCGACGGTGAGTTCGACCTGACCGGCACGCCCACGGCGCCACCGGTTCCGGCTGAGACCAGCGGCTATCCAGGTGGAGAAGCCGAGCTCGACTCCGCCAGCGGCATCTACCTCACCGATCCCGCGACAGGCAGCGAATACGTGCCGGTCTACAGCAGCAGCGGAGTGCCGCTCACCGCCGACGTCGAGGCGTTCATGCCAGTCGGGACCACGCAACCGCTCTGGGTCTACTTCCCTGCGCCCCCGCCGTCCGTGAGTTCCCTCAACGTCGTGCTGCCGGCTGGGCCGACGATCGCCGGGATGCCTGTGTCCGCCACGCCGTCCGGCGGCTAGCCCCGCCACCGGCCCTTACGACAGCAATCGAGGCGCGGGACCTGATTCCCCGCGCCTCGATGAAGGATGTATGTGGCTGGGACTACTTGGCTGTGACCGAGGAGTTCTGGCCGCTGAACACGTTGTCGACCGCGGCCTTGAGCAGGCCCGCGACGTGGCCGGGCATCCCCGAGGTGATGAGCGCGCCGATGACCAGCGCGACGAGAAGCAGCACGCCGCCGTACTCGACCATGTCCTGTCCGGTCTGCTCGCGCCGGAACCGTGCGGTCGCCTGCTGCGCGGAGTTGGCAAGCGCGTGAGCGAGGCTGTAGGCGTTGATGCGAGTGGCGACTGCGGTGCGAAGCATGAGGTCTGACATGGCCTTCTCCTTTTGTATTTCCCTGACCGACCCGATGAGGGAAAGCTACGCCGGGGGTCTCGACCTCGCCAGAGCCCAGCGGCTCATCTGCGACACGACAGGGGACCTAACTGCGACTGGGCCCGGAGACCCAGGGAGGCCCACAATTCGCCCCGGGTCCCGGGCCCGGCCCCCACCCCGGCCCCGGGGGAGTGGCTCACCCGATCTCGCGCCGGGCCGTGCCGAGCCACAGCGCCGTCGCCTGCGCCCGGTTGGACGCACCAAGCTTCGAATAGATCCGATTCACATGGTTCTTGACGGTCTTCTCGCTCAGCACAAACTGCTCGGCGATCTGGCCGTTCGTCAGCCCCTTGGCGATCAGGTTCATGATCTCGCGCTCGCGCGCGGTCAGGGATGCCGGTCCGGAGGCCTCATCGGGCGAGCCGGGGGCTCGCCGCAGCGCCTCGAACACGGTGCCCACCACGGCGGGTGACAGCACCGTCTCGCCGGCCGCCAATTGCCGGATGCGCGAGGCCAGCTCGTCGGCGTCGAACTGCCCGTGGACGAGGTAGCCCGACGCGCCGGCGCGAATCGCGGCCACGACCTGCTCCTCGTCGTCGGTGTAGGTGAGCATCATGACCCGCGCCCGCTCGGAGAGCGGACCCGCGGCGGCCACGCCGTCCATGACCGGCATCCGCACGTCCAGCAGGACCACGTCGGGGCGGGTGTCGGAGGCGATGCGTATCGCCTCGCGTCCGTCCGGGGCCTCGCCGACCAAGTTGATGTCCGGCGCCTCGGCGAGCAGCGCCGCCACGCCGCGGCGGATCACCGCGTTGTCGTCGACGATCAGAACGCGGATCAAGAACGCCCTCGTGACAACACGTCGGTGGGCGGCGATAGCCGGCGCCGCCAGACCATCCGTCCCGGACGCTTGCGCGCGGACTTCCCGGTACCGGCTTGACCCTCGCTCGGAACTGGAATGCTGAGGCTCACCACCGCACCACGCTCAGATCCGCCCTCGACCGTCAGCGTGGCCCCGATGAGCCGTGCGCGCTCGTACATGCCGGCGACGCCGAAGTGGCCCGCCGCCTTCAGCCGCTCGATGTCGACCGGCTCGCTCAGCCCGCGCCCGTCGTCGGCGATACGCATGACGAGCGCCGAGCCGTGGTTCTCCAGGGCGACGTTCACGCGCTCGGCGCCACCATGCCGGCACGCGTTGGTCAGCGCCTCGCCGAGGATCCGCAGGATCTCGTGCTTCTCCTCGGCGGGGAAGTCGATGCTCGGCCCGACGTCGCCGTCGACGCGGAGGCCGACCCCGAAGCGTTCGGCGAAGCCTTCGGCCTGCCGGCGTAGAGCCTCGGCCAGCGGAAGCTCGGCCGCGTCGCCCGGACGCAGGTCGGACATCAGCGCACGCGCCTCGATCGCAGCCTGCCGGGCGTCAGCCGCAAGCTGCTGCGCGACCGAGGCGGCGCTCACGGGATCGCGTGCACAGCGGCCTGGAAGCACGGAGGCGGTCATCGCCAGGCCTTCCACGGTCTTCGCCAGCGAGTCATGAAGCTCACGCGCCACGCGAATGCGCTCCCGCTCAGCCGAAAGCGCCTCCGTGCGATCGCGAAGCAGAGACTCGGTCGCGACGCCACGTTCGATCAGCTCCCGCGCGGCGATGCCTGCGGCAAGCGCCAGCGGGTAGAGCAGCGGCGCGAACACGATCGTCTGGGCGTCGTGATGGGGATGCAGCGTCGGCAATCCCTCGAGCGCCACGAACTCGTAGACGGCGATGAGCAACGCGGAGAACGGGATCGCACCTCGCCGCTCGTAGATCACACCCGCCAGCACCGCGGTTCCGAGCGTGAAGTAGAAGAACGCGCTGTGCGCGCCGGCGGCGGCGAGAATCAGCGTGGCGAGTGCGACCTCGACGAACAGGTACACGGGGTGACGCTCGACCGAGCGCGAGACCCTTCTCCAGTGTCGGAGGGGGACGTAGGTCATGATGGCCGCGGCGATCACGGCGAGACCGACGATCGGGGTCCGCTGCGCGCTCGGCAGCGTCACCAGGGTGATGAACAGCACCAGCCCGCGGAATACGAGCAGGAGCCGAATGAACCGCTCGGTCCAGGCGGCGCTCGTACCTGCGCTCGGCGGGGGCGGTTCGCTCACAGGATCTGTCCCAGATGAATCCCGGATCCGATGACCATGCCCGCTCCGATCAGGAGCATCGTCGCGGGCAGCAGGACGGTCGCCCCGATCAGCGAGATCCTCGGCGCTGCGCGTTGTGCCCGGCGCCGCGCCGTCTGGGCCGCCGCGCGTCGCGTGTCCTCTGCGATGCTCGCGAGCGCGTCGGCCAGCGGCACGCCGAGCTCCTCGGCCTGAAGCTGGGCGGCCACGAAACCGTCGAGCGTCGGGCTGTTGTTGCGCTCCCGCAGTGACTGGAAGGCCTCGCGGCGCGTCGCGCCGAGATCCATCTGCCGAAGCGTGGCCAGCACCTCATCGGGAGCGGGCCCCGTGAGCGAGTTCGCCACCCTGCGAAGTGCGGCGCGGTACCCGGTGCCGGCGCGGACGGTGATGGCAAGGATGTCGATGAAGTCGGGAAGGTCTCGCTCCAGCTGCGCCTGGCGCCGCCTGCCCGTCCGGGAGAGCCAGATGTCGATCCCGATCCAGCCCAGCAGCACGCACAGCAGCGCCACGAACCAGGAGCCGAGCGCGAGGAAGAAGAGGGCGACCAGGGCCGCGATCGCCAGCAGCCCGGCCTTGAGCTCCGCGTACCGTTCGAGGCCGATGCCATTCGGCCTTCCGGCCAAGTCGAGCCGCCTGACCGTCGACTCGCGCATCCGCGGGCTCATCCGCGCGAGCAGAGCCGGGCCGAGCCGCGCCCCCAACAGGTCGATCAGCTGCCGGGTGGGCCCGCGGCGCTCGGTTCGCTCGACCTGTTGGTCGAGGAGCTCGCGGCGCTCGACCTCGGAGGTCCCGCGCATCAGCACCAAGCCGCGGATGCCGAGGGCACAGCAGCAGACACTGGCCAGACCGGTGAGCGCTGGGTCGATCACACCTCGACCCTCGTCGTTCGGCGGATCGCGATCCATCCCAGGCTGTACAGGCCCGCTGCGACCACGAGCGCCGCTATCCCCAGCGGCTGGGTGGTCAACCGATGCAGGGTCTGCGAGTTGACCGCGTCGAGCAGGAGGAGTGAACCGATCCCGAGCACCGGGACGATGTAGGACGTGTACAGGGCCCCGGCCATCAACGTTCGCACCTCACGCAGCGTCTCCCGGCGCGTGTCCAGCGTGTCAGAGAGCTGCTGGAGCGCCTGGACGGCGTCGCCGCCCACCCGCTGCTGGATGATGAGAGTCGTCATCAAGACCGCGATCTCGCGCGAGGGCAGGCGGCGCTGGAGTGAGTTCAACGATTCGTCGAGTGAGCGTCCCAAGCCCAGCTCCTCGACCACGGTTCGCAGCTCGTCCTTCGCCGGCGACTCGATCTCCCGCACGCACAACTCGATCGCGGTAGGAATCGACAGCCCCGCCGCGGTGCCGTTGGACAGCAGCCGCGCGATCTCAGGGAGCTGGCTCACGAATTCCTCCTTGCGCTTCTCGAGCTTGCGATCGAGCCACGCCAAGCAGGCCCATACCGCCAATCCGGCGGCAACGATCGCCAGCAGCGGAGGAAACAGCAGACCGAAGATCACGAACGCGCCGAACGCCGCACCGAGCACGCTCAGCAGGAACTGGGCCGCGCTGCGCTCGACGCCGGCCGAGTGCAGGCGCGCTGCGAGATCCGTCCCGCGGCGGGTGCGCAGCAGCCGGGCGTTCAGCCGCTCGTCCAGCCTCGGGCGGCGGCGCAGCTCGAGGCCGCCGCGCTCGATCAGCGTGCTCCGCCGGGCCGAGCTCGAGACCAGCAGCCAGAAGCCGACCAGCGCAACCATCGCGACGAGCACGAACAACAGCAGCGGCACAGCCGGGCCGCCGATGGCAGCCGGCGTCGTCATGCCGCGTCCCGCGTCGGGGCGGATGCGCTCGCCGCCAGCTTGAACGCCGACGGCACCTCGATGCCCGACAGCAGCAGCTGGCGGGCGACCCGCTCGGGCAGTTCGAAGTGGCGCGCGGTGCCGGTTACGGTCCGGTCGGGCCCGACCGGCTCGCTCTCGAACCGCATTGCGGTCTGCAAGCGGAAGGTGTCTCCCCGCTTTGACCCGACCACGGCGACCTCGCTCACGCGTCTGAGCCCGTCGGCGCCTCGATCAATCTGGACGATCACGTGGATCGCCGCGTTGATGTACTCGCGCAGCGCGGCGTGAGGGATGTGCAGGTCGCTCATCGTGGCCAGCGTCTCGAGCCGGTAGAGCGCGTCGTCGGCGGTGTTGGCGTGGACGGTCACGAGCGAGCCCTCGTGGCCGGTGTTGAGAGCCTGGAGCATGTCGAGCGTCTCGACGCCGCGGACCTCGCCGACGATGATCCGGTCCGGACGCATCCGCAGGCTGTTGCGGACGAGGTCGCGGATCGTCACCTCACCCTTGCCCTCGACATTGGCAGGCCGAGCCTCGAGCGGTATCACGTGCGGCTGCTGGAGCTGGAGCTCGGCCGCCTCCTCGATCGTGACGATCCGTTCGCGCTCGAGGATCGCCGCCGACAGGGCGTTGAGCAGCGTCGTCTTGCCGGCGCCGGTACCGCCCGAGATGACGATGTTCAGGCGCGCGCGCACGAACGCGGCAAGTAGGCGGCGCGTCGGTTCATCCAGCGTGCCCATCTCGACCAGCTGCGAGAGCGTGAACCGGCGCGGGAAGCGGCGGATCGTGATCACGGGCCCGGTCAGCGACAGCGGCGGGATGATCACGTTGACGCGCTCGCCGCTCGGCAAGCGCGCGTCGACCATCGGGCTTGACTCATCCACGCGCCGGTTGACCTGCGAGACGATCCGATCGATCGTCTGGTACAGCTGCGCCTCATTCGTGAAGCGGACGTCCGCGGGCTCGAGCCGGCCGTCGCGCTCGATCCACACGTCGTCGGGTCCGTTGACCATGATCTCGGTGACCGAGGGATCCGCCAGCAGCGGCTCGAGCACTCCGAGGCCGACCGCCTCGTCGATCACGCGGCGGATCAGCGCGGTTCGCTGCGAGGTGGTCATCACCGGGCCCTCGCGCGTCACCATCCGCCCGACGATCCGCTCGAGCCGGACCCGGCGCTGGGCTTCGGTCAGCTGCGCAAGCTCACCGAGGTTGACCTCCTCGAGCAGGCGCCGGCGGTAGTAGTCGGTGCCGTCGAGCGCGGCCCTCGCGCTCTGCTCGCGCTCGTTTGCGATGCGGTCGCGGAGACCCATCAGCCGGTGGTGGGCATGGCCGCGGTTTGCGTGATCGGCAGGCCGGCGATCCCCGGCAGGACGATTGGGATCTTGGCGGTGACGCTCCAGGTGGTGCCGTCGAAGCTCACGTTCGCTCCGGCGCCCAGTCCGTCGCCGCTGAGCGTGCTGTACGCGTCCTGCGTCGCATGGGTGGCATTCTGCTCACGGCTGTAGAGCCGGGCCACCGTCCGCGCCGTATTGGCAGCCGACACGGTCGTCCAGCCGACGAGGGCGAGCTGCCAGGCGAACAGTGCGGCGAGCAGCAGCCACGTGATCGTCGCGCCGGTCTCGACGACCGACTGCCCGGACTGCGAGCGCAGGCGGTTCATCGTCAAGGCGAGACGATGAACTGCGAGGCCATCCACGGCCCGGCTCCTTTCTGCATCGTGAACAGGATGGTGACGCTCGAGCTGCCTCCGCTGAGCTGCGCGGTCGCGGCGACCGTGCCGTTCGTCACCGGACCCAGCTCGAGGCTGTCGAGGTGGGCGGCCGTGTGCGTGGCGACGAGGTGCGCGAGCGGGTCCTGGCGGCTCGCGATCTCCTGCCCGATCAGCGGCAGGCCTGACGGGGGGTCGTGGCGAACGCCCTCGCGGTAGTCGACGTACGCGAGCGCGAAGCTCGCCGCTGCGCTCCGCGCCGCGGATGGGGCCGGCGGGATCTTCGGGGGCGGGTACAGGTCCGAGAGGTCGGGCGGCACCAGTCCCACCACCTCCCATCCGCCGCCGCGATGGGCGAGGGCGATCGTCGTGGCGAGGTAATGCCTCTGGTCGTCGCGAGCACCGAACCCGGCCCGGGCCGCGGTCTGCGACACGTCGTAGACGTCGAGCTGGGCGAGCGTCAGCTGACCCGCCCGGAGCGGGGCGGGGACGACGACCCCCGCTGCGGTCCGGAGCACCCCGGCATCGGCGTCCGGCAGCTGGGACACAGGGATCTGCCCGTCCAGGTAACGCAGGTAGGCGCTGGCGAATGCCTGCGCCACCGACTGCGGCGAGGCGGGCGTGGCACTCGAGCCGGTGCCGCCGCGGAAGACGAACACCGCGGCCACGACCAGCGCCACGGCGACGGTGAGAACGATGTTGAGGCGAGCTCCCCGACCGCGCATCACAGCCCCGTCGGATGAGTGAGCGAGTACGTCGAGTCGGGGAAGCCCAATTGACCGACCGGGTACCAGGTCGGCCCGATTCGCTGCTGGGCCCCGATCGACTCGAAATCCAGCCCCGCGATCGTCATCCGGACGTGGCTCGGGCCGGCCTGGACCGTGACGTACTGTCCCTTGCCGCTGCCGGGGAGCACGATGCTGCCAGACACTCCAGCGTTGTCGTAGCCGATGCCCTGGTGCAGCACCCACTCGACCGCACCGGAGCAGTCGTAGCCGACCGCCGGACCTGGATAGCAGGAGTCGTACCCGTCACCGGGAATCCCGACCGTAGGCCAGAAGTTCGGCGCATCGTGGCCGCCGCCGTAGCAGTACGGATAGGACACGATGTCGTTCGCCGCCTGGATCATCAGCTGAACGGCGGGCGGCAGCCCCGTCGGGACCGTCGCCTGGGGCGGCCCCCCACCCGGCGGGTCGAAGATGGTTGCCGTCGTCCCCGACACGAAGTGCGGCGCCACCCGCGGCGGTGAGCCCGGCCCGAACGACGATCCTCCGGAGAGGATCGTGAGATCCGGCCGCTCGCTGGCGAGCGCGGTCTCTTCGAGCACGGTGTTGGCCGTGGTGGGGATCCGCACGAGGCAGCCGAACCCCGGCACCACCATCGGCACGCAGATCGAGACGGTCACCGCGCCCTCGATGTCCTGGGGATCGGGCGCGTCCGCAGCTGGAGTGTGCGGCTTCACCTGGACGCCGCCCATCCAGCCGCCCGGCACGGCCTTGAGCGCCGCCGGCTGCACCGCATCGCCGACCGCGAACGCGCGGGCGCCGGCGCGTGCGGCGTGACCCGAGAACACGAACGTCATACCCACCAGCACGATTTGCCACAGCACGAGCGCCAGCACCAGCAGCACCGGGAGCGCGCCGGTCATCTCGATCGTGGCCTGGCCGCTCTCGCCGGCGAACCGGGCGGCGATGCTGTTCGAGCGCTCCGGCGGCCCGACCCTCGCTCGCCTGTGCCGGCAGTGCGGACACCTCGCCGAGCACCGCGGCCATCGGCTGGAGCATCGCCTTGCTCGCGCCCGCAGTCGCCGGAATGCCCGTGTTGACGGCCGACTCGAGGGCGAAGAAGTCGGCCGGGACGCTCGTCTGCAGAACCGGGATGGGCACCACACGGCGCGCCAGGTCCGGCTGTACCTCGAGCTTGCGCGAGGTCCGGTTGAGCAGGACGGCGACGTCGGCCGGCTCGACCTTGAGCCGGTCCCACATCGAGGTGAGCCGCACGACACCGCGCAGCGACACGACGTCGGGGGTGGAGACGACCAGCGCCAGGTCGGCCATCTCGACGGCTATCGCGCTTGCCTCGCTCAGCGTGCTGCCCGCATCGACGATCGTCAGGTCCTCGCGCGTGCGGATCGCGGTGAGGATGTTGCGTGCCGCTGCCGCGGTCACGCCCTCGGCCTGCTCGCCGTCCTGGGGAGCCAGCAGCACGCGCATGCCGCTGGCATGTGTGTACATCGCTTCCTGCAGGTGGCGCGTGGTGAGCTCGTCGGCCACCCCTGCCAGGTCGGCCACGCTGCGCCGATATGGCAGGTCGAGAAACGCGCGGAGGTCGCCGCCCTGGAGGTCGTACTCGACGAGCGCTACCGACGCCGCGCCGAGCTCTCGCGCCGCGAGCGCGAGGTGCACCGCGACGGTCGACGTGCCGACTCCGCCCTTTGCTCCGACGACGGTGACGATCCGCCCAACGCCGAGCAGATCTCCGCTCTCGCGTTCCGCTCGCCGCCGCAGCGCCTGGGTCCACGACGCCGCGGCGAGCACGCTCGTCTCGAGTTGCTCGAGCGCGACCGGAGCGGCGAGCACGTCCCGGGCGCCGGCCTGCATGCCGCTGCGCAGAACCTCCGGCGAGTCCTCGGCGACGATCAGGACGAGCCCGACATCCGGGTGCGCGACGGTCAGCTCGCGCGCGACCTCGATCAGCGGCAGCGCTCCGCGGCGATCGTGGAGGACGATCGCATCGACATCGGAGCGCGGAAGGGCACCCCTCAGCTCCTGGGGATCGCGCAGCCACGCCACCGTCTCGAGCTCGTCGCTCTCTGCCACCAGGCCCGAGATGTGATCGGCGATCCGGTGGTCGTTGATCGCGAGCAGCGTGCGAATCATAGGCCGGGCTGGTAGGGGGCCAGCTGCGGTGGTGCGCCATGCGTACCGGGCGCGACCAGTGAGAGCCAGACCTTCTGGGCGAAGCTCTCGGCGAAGGCTACTTGCTGTACCTGCTGGGGCGTCAGCGCCAAGGTCACGACCCCGGAGCCTGAGGAGCCCGTGCTGGACTGCGCGGCGATCAGCACGGGGACGTCGGAGACGATCGTGCGAGCGGAGCTCTGACTGCCGGTCCCGCTGCCGGAGAAGGTCGCCACGACGTCCACGTTGCTGCCGGCCTGCACCTGGTTGGCCACGCCGGTCGCCAGGTCGACGGGCAACCCGAACTCGCGCTCCCCGGGCTGCAGGGCCGGCTGTCCTGTGAGCATGCCCTGCTCGAGCTCGGTTCCCTGCGGGAGCGCAACCTGGCTGATCTGGTCGAGGGCCTGGCTCGCGTCACGCAACGCGGTCCCAGGGACCCACTTGGCCGGTAGCGCGACGACGCCCAGATCCGCGGTCGTGACCGGCTGGTAGGCCGGGAGCGGCCGGACGAGGGTCAGCACGTCGACCTTCGGCCCGACCTGCTTGGAGACGCTCGAGACATAGTTCGCGACCAGCACGAACACACCGATCAACCCCGCGGCCGCGACCACGACCAGCAGCAGCCCCTGCCGCTGGCGCGGGTTCGTCTGGCGGCGCATCACCGCCATGTCAGCTCCCGCGGCGACCGGGCGCCCTGCACACACCCGGCGTACGTGCCTGCGCCGGATGGGTACTCGATCGGATGTCCAGGCATTCCCTGCTCCCAGTCTGCGGCACCCCTGGACAGCTCGAGCACGCATGGGCCTCCCCAGGGTGCCCGTGTGGTCCTAAAAACCTCCGGCTGCCACAAAGTTGCTAAGTCCAATTCCGTTCCTGCAACCAAGAAAATGAGGCACCCTTTCCCTACCCGGAAAGCCCCCGGGGTAGCCTCGCGTTCTAGTGACCCCCGGAGCTCGAATCGTAACGGCGCCAGCTCGAATCTGGTATCTCTGATCGCGCCGTGAGCTCTCGGATGGCGCTCACACACGAATCTCGACTCCCGGCGGGGGATGCGGAGCCTCTCCTCGGTCTCGCGCGACGAGCACGGGCAGGCCATGCTCTTGCTGCTCGTGGTGATGGTCGCCCTGCTCGCGGCGGGCATGCTCGTGCTCTGGCTCGGCCTGTCCACCTCGATCGCGACGAATGCCCAGACGGCGGCCGACGCGGCCGCCCTCGCCGCCGAGCAGAGCGTCGACAGCCAATGGAACACGCTCGTCAACATCAACGGCGTGCTCGAGCCCCGGGACTCCTATGACCCCGGCAAGGTGTACGCGGCCGCGCGGCAATGGGCGTCCAAGCCGAACGAGGGCACCGTCACCTCCGTCCAATACTGCACGCAGAGCGGATCGTGCTCGCCCCAGCCGGTCTTCACGAGCGAGCCCGACGTGCTGGTGACCGTCGAGTCGACGCAGACGCTCCCCCGCGGCAGCGTCTCCCCCGGCTCGGGGGCGACCGCACAGGCACGCGCGAGCGTGAATCCATTTGCCCAGGCGAGCCCTCCGCTCGTGCAGCTTCAGACGACGTCGACGTGCGACCCGAGCGGCGTTCCCCCCCGCTGGTGTTCAAGGTCCACGGCGGGCAAGACGGCTTCTTCGAAGGCATCAAGGCGAACTTCGAGCCAGGCTGCGAGCCGCGGCTGGCGGCCCACCTCGATGCTCTGGGCAAGGCGATGCACCTTCACCTGGTTGGGATCTGGGGAGCCGGCGCCAACGATCCGGCAGGGTCCTCCGGCCCCGCGAAAGACATCTCCACAGACCACGCCTGCGACGCGCTGGTCGAGGTTCAGGGCCTTCCCGCGTCCGTGGGGGAGACAGAGCTTGCGCAGTGGGGGCTGTCGCGATTGCCGGGTCACTCCGATCAGATCGAATTCGTGAGCCCGACCGCCCGCTGCGCGACGAACACCACTCTACCAGCGCAGCCCACGAACAACCAACCGGTGTCGGTCGGCAACGGCAAGGTTCATCTGGTGCCACTGACCGGCGGGCCGCAGGGCACTCTGGGCTTCGGCATCGGCGCGATCCCCGGGGTTGGGCCGTGGCCGGCGATCGCCTCCTACCTGCCGATCTTCAAGGCGATCGCGAAGCAGTATGGGTGGGACCAGGGCCAGCTCGCGGACTGGCTTGGGGTCGAGCAGATCGAGGATCCCGGCGGGGATCTCGGCATCGCGTCCGACAATGCGTTCGGTCTCGGGCAATTTCAAACCGTGAACTATTGCCACTACGGTGCCGGCAGCTGCCCCCAGTCCAATCCCACCGCCGCGCAGGAGCTCCAGTCGATGGCCGAGTACATCCATGACCGCTACGGGGATCCCGCGGCCGCGCTCGCGCACGAGCACAGTTACAACCCGCCCTGGTACTGAGCTATCGGGCGGGGCGCGCTCAGGCGCCAGCCGAGATCGCCTGGCCGTTTTTGGAGCAGCCGAAGCCGCCGGCGCCACCCCCGCACAGCCACCCGTCGACGTTGGTGGCGCTCTGCTGCGTGCCGGGTGAGGTCTCGGGCCTTCCGCGGCCGGCGAACAGGTCGGTGAAGACCTGCCTCGCCTGGGCGCAGCTCGTGCTGCCGGTCAGGATCAAGAACGTCGCGCCCGGCCCCGGGAGCGTCCCGCAGTGGTGCGTCGGGACAGCCGGCGCCACCGAGGAGAGCGGCCGCGTCGTCGGCCCGCCGGAGCCGCATCCGGCGATCGCGGCGACCGCCAGCACGAGCGCAGCAGCGAGTGCGAGAGCAGTGGTCGGCCCCCTGTCAGCGGCACTTCTCACACTGACCCGAGGCTATCATCCGGCCAATGGCACGAGACGGGGATCGTCGCGGCTTCAGCGCGCCCCAGCGCTCACCGGAGGAGCTGGCGGAGACACTGGCCAAGCTCGCGGCGACCACAGGCGAGCCGCCATCCCGCCCGCGCCGTCGCCGGCCTCGAGCCGAGGAGCGGCCCCCGGAAACGGCCTGGTCGGGACCGGTAGACACGATCCCCGAGGTACCGGATCAGGCAGCTGGCAAGAGCCGCTGCCGCGCGCGGCGCACCGGCTGAGCCGGAGGCGATGCCGATCCGGAGCCAGAGCCGGAGCCGGAGCCGGAGCCTTCGGCCGAGACCGCGAGCCCCGCGGCTCAGGCATTCGACGCGCCGGCACCAGAGGCTCCGGTGCCCGACGTTCCGGTGCTCGATCCCGCGCCGCGACCCCCCCGGTCCGACCCGCCGCCACCCAGCCGTCCGCCCGCCAACGGGCTCGTCGTCGGCACCCCGCTGGGCCAAAGCCAGACGCGACAGCCGAGCGGTGCGAGCCAGGCGAGCGAGGCGGAGCCTTCGGCTCCGAATGGAGCGCCGGCTGACGCTCCTCCCGACGGCGGCAGTCGCGGCCCCGTATGGCAACGTCCACCGCTTCCGAAGAGCGGGAGCGCTCTGCGCACCGGCAGGCCTCGGCGGTCCGGGATGGCGCGCCCGGCCGGCGGTCTGCGTCGACGCACCCGGACCGCGCGCGCGCCGAGCGGCCGGTCGCCGGGAGGATCACGGAACGTGCGCAGGCTGTACCCGCCGTTGATCGGGATCCTGCTGATCATCGTCGTGGTCGGGATCCTGGACCACGGGGGCAGCAAGCCGGCCAAGACCGGGGCGAAGGCCGCAAGCGCCCCCCGCTCGGTCTTCCCGACCCCCAGCACGGTTCCGACGAGCGCGACGCCTCCGGTCGTCACGCCGGCCCCGACGGTCAAGACGCAACCGGCCGCCGCACCGGGCCGGCCCTGTCAGCCGGTGCAGGTGAACGGCCGCTCCGTGAGCGTCACCATCCTGAAGGGCCAGGTCATCTGCAACCGCGCGCGAGCGGTCGTGGCGGCGTTCGAGACGGGAAAGGGCCGGCCCGGCGGGTCGCCGCCTGGCCAGTACCGAACGGTGCTCGGCTGGAGATGCGTCCCGAGCGGCAACTGCACCCGCCCCGGCAAGGCCATCAAGGCGGCGTAGCGCTCTAGTTCTGCGCGCCGCCGAGTCCGTGCAGGCGGTCGCGCAGCTCGGGCGGGTTCTCGATGATCTGCGAGAAGCGCACGACGGTGACGGTGTCCTCCATGTCGACCTTGCGCCCGTAGATCTGCTCGAGGAAGTGGACCATCTCGTCGACACGGCGGAACTCGGGGTTGTCGTGCTCGATGTCGCGCGGAGAGAGGTCCTTGACGCGTTTGACCTCGACCTGGTCGATGACCGCGTTGAAGATCTTCTCGCGCGGCGAGTGCTGGTAGCCGATCGTCACCAGCACGCACTCGTTCTTGTGGTACTTGTGGGACTTGTCGCCCAGGCGGATGGTCGCGGTCTTGCGTCCGCGACGGAGCTGATCGGCGAACACCGACGAGTAGAAATTTAGGACGCGCACGGCCGCAGACTATCGGTCGGGCGACAATCGCGACAGCGCCCTGTCGATCATCTCGCGCTCGCCGTCATAGGTGAGAGCGTCTCTGGCCTGCTCGAGCGGCATCCACCGCGCGTCCTCGATCTCGTGGTCGTGGTCGGCGACGTCTCCGGACCGGTACTCGAACAGGTAGAACGAAACCCGCTTGGCAATGCGCCGGCCGTTGCGTTCGTAGCTGTAGCGCACGTCGCCGAGCTTGTCGATCAGCTGGGCGCTGACGCCGGTCTCCTCGGCCACCTCGCGCTCGGCGGCCTGCTCGGCGCTCTCGTGCCCGTCGGGGTGACCCTTCGGGAGCGCCAGGACCTTGTTGCCGCGCGCGTCGCGCCGCACGGGCACGATCACGATCACCTCGCGATCGCGCACCACCACTCCACCGGCCGAGAACTCCTCGTTAATAGACGTACCGTCCCAGCGCGCTCGGTTCGTGCACGACGAGCTTTCCGCGACCCTGGGAGATGATTCCCGCGCGCTCGAGCACGGCCAGGAAGCGGCTCGCCGACTCGCGCGAGGATCCTGCCAGCTGAGCCAGATCGGCCTGCGTGGCGGTGATCAACACGTCGCGCTCGGAGGCGCCACCGTCCTGCGCGGTCGAGACCATCTGCGCCAGGACCGATGCCACCCGGCTCTGCACGGTCTGGAACGACTGGCGCGCGAGCCGCTCGTTGGTCTCCCGCAATCGGCGGCCCAGCGCCGCCAGCAGCTTGACCGAGATGTCGGGGTGCTCGCGCAGCAGCCGCCGCATGTCGCCACCGAGGATGCCGACCACCTCGGTGCGATCGAGCGCTTCGACCGTGGCCGAGCGGCGCTCGTCGTCGAACATCGCGAGCTCGCCGAAGAAGTCGCCCGGGCCGAAGTTCGCAAGCGTGATCGTCCGGCCATCGGCGTGCTCGCGGATCGCGCGCACGCGGCCGGAGCGGATCACGTAGCAGGTGTCGCTCTGATCGCCCTCGCGGAAGACGACCTCGCCGGCCTCGAACTGCCGCGGCACGGCGAGCAGCGCCACCTGCTGTAGCTCCTCGGGGCCCAGCGCGGAGAACACGGGCACGCTGTGGAGCAGCCCGACTGTCTCCTCGCTCGTCGCCGCCATCCGGTCAGAGATAGCACAGCGGCGACTCAGGCGGCGTCAAGCGCGTGCTCGCGCCGGCGGCGCCTGAGCCGAGGCACCGGCCCACCACGCGAGCGCGGCGACCAGGCCGACGGGCACGAGCACGGCGAGCGCGATCAGCGCCACGCCCGCGGCGACGACGAGCACCCGGCCGGCGTCGTGCGCGGCCTTGCCGATCGTGAAGCCCGTCGTCTGCGCCACGGGCGCCGGGGTGGCGCTGATCGTCACGGCGATCTGAACCGTGTTGATCTGGTGCGTCAGCGAAGCGAGCGTGCCCTGGGCGGCGGCCAGCGCGGCGTCGGCGTCGTGGAGCTGAGCGTTCAGGCTGTTCACCTGCTCGGTCGCTCTGCGCGTTCGCCAGCTGCTTGAGGATCGCGGTCCGCCGCGCCTGGGCATCGGCCACGCCCCGCTGGTCGGCGCCGTACTGGTCGGTCACGTCCTGGATTCCGTCGGTGCGGGAGCTGTCACCCGGGCGTGCGCGAGCTGCGAGAGCTGCGTCATCGTCTGCGCCAGCGACGCCGCCGGCACCGTCAGACTCAGGTTGGCGGAGCCGTCGGAGCCGCCCGTCTGGGTCACGGTGGAGTTGTCCACGTAGCCGCGCACTGCGCCGATCACGTCGAACGCCTCCTGGGCCACCTGGTCGATCTCGTTGGGCGAGGTCGCGAGCTGGAGTTGGGCGGACTGGATCGCCTGGCGCCCGCTGCCGGGGGGGCTGAGCGGCGCCGTGCCGGCGGCCGAGCTCGACGCGCCGGCCGTCGCCGCGCGCGTGTCCGGCGGCGGGGCCTTCGCTGCGGAGCTCGCCGGAGTCGAAGCGGTTTGCAACTCGGACGTGACTCCTGGATCCCCCGAGCGCGAGAACCACGACTGCGGCCACGGCGGCGGTCGCGGTGAGCGAACCGAGCATCATCGGCCAGGCTCGCCGCCGGCGTGGGGCGCGCGCGCCGAAGCGCGTCCGCACGCGCTCGTCGAGCGCCTGCGCCGCGCCGGGCTCGAGGCGCGGGCGCTCGGCCGCCACCAGCAGCGCGAGCTCGGCCACGTCGGCGTGCTCGGGATCTACGGGCTCGCCGGCCAGCGCGGCGTCGATCGCGTCGAGCTCCGCGGCCACGTCGGGATCGATCGGGAACTCGTCAAGCCGTCGCATTGCATGCCTTTCTCAGCTTCTCGATCGCGCGGTGGAGCATCGTGCCCGCGTTGGACTCGCTGACGCCGAGGACCTGCGCGAGCGCCCGGTTCGAGAGGCCGCCGTGGAACTTCAGGGCGATCAGCTCGCGCTCGCGCGGGCTCAGCCGCTCGAGCGCATCGCGCACGACCGTGCGCCGCAACGTGATCTCGCCATCGTCCTCCGCCACCGCCTCGTCGGGTGGCTCGGTTACGAGGCGTGCGATGCGCTGGCGGCGCCGGAGCTCGTCGAGCGCGGCGTTGCGCGCGATTCCGAACAGCCACGCGCGCTCCTCGCCCCGGCGGCGGTCGAACGTGCGCCGGCGACGCAGGGCCCGCTCGAAGGCGAGCGCCGTAACGTCCTCGGCGGCGGCCCGGTCGCGGAGCAGCGTGGCCACGTACGCGTACACGTCATCGCGCGCGGAGCGGTACAGGGCGTCAAACGCGTCGTGCGCCGGCAATGCTTCGATCACATCGACACTACGCCCGCGGCGCGGGTTCATCACGACGTCGCGAGTGCCGCGAACAGACGGGGATCGTTGGTGATCACGCCGGTGACCCCGATCGCGTCGAGGGCGCGCAGCCGCGGGAGCTCATCGACCGTCCACACGTAGACCTCGCCGCCCGCGGAGACGACCGCTCTGACCAGGCGCGGCGTGACCAGCCGCCAGTGGACCATCAGCGCGTCGCAGCGGCCGGCCCGGACCGCTGCCGCGGCGCGCCACGGCAGTGCCGCCCGCATCGCCGCCGCGGCGAGGAGGGCGGGGCCGCGCCAGGCCCGGGAGCGGAACGGGTCGCTGCGCAACCGCGGCACCGACCACCCGAGCCTGACCGCGGGCTCGGCGGCGCGGATCGCGGCGAGGCTCGCGGGGTACTGAGTCGAGATCAGCGCCCGCTGAAGCAGGCCGTGCGTGCGCAGCGCCTCGACGACCTCGAGCTCATACCCCGGCAGCTTGAGGTCGACATCGAGCTCGATCCCGGCAAACGGCTCAGCGCTCAGGTAACCGAGCGCTTCCTCGAGCGTGTGGGCCGCCGCATCCTCGTAGTCGTGAGCGAGCACGAGCCGACCCGTGCCGCGTGCCGGCAGCACGTCGAACTCGATCATGTCGACGCCGGCCTCGCGCGCGGCGTCGAAGCTCGCGAACGTGTTGCCCGGCGCGATCAGATCGGCGCCCTTGTGACCCACCCGTCGCAGCCGTCTCACCTCTGACATCCCGGGCACCAGTATGTCGTCCGGTTGGCGTCGCCCTGCCCGCGCGCGACGATCTTCGTCCCACACCGCGGGCACGGCTGCCCGCGCTTGCCGTACACGCGCGGCTGGATCGTCCGCGGTCCCTCGCGGGCGGAGAGCTCCATGCGCGGCCGCGTGGCTTCGATGATCCTCACCAGCTCCTCGTCCTGGACCGCCCCGATCATCCGCCACGGATCGACCTGGGCCTCCCAGCAGCCCTCCGCCTTCCACACGTTGCCGATGCCGGCGACGTTGCGCTGGTCGAGCAGGGCGTCGCCGAGCGGACGGGTCGGGTCGTCTCCTCGGACCCGGGCCAGGAACGAGCGGGAAGTCGAACTCGGCGGCCAGCACGTCGGGGCCGAGCGCGGCGAGGCGCTGATCGAAGCGCGTGCGCCCTTCGGTCATGAGCTCGAGCAGCGGGCCGTCGAACTCGACCACCTCGTATCCGGATCGGCCGAGCACGATCCACGCACGGCGCTCCGAGCGGCCCCACCGTCGCCCGGGCCGGTACACCCCCCACGCCCCCGTCATTCCCAGGTGCGAGTGCAGAACGAGGCCGCCCTCGAAGCGCAGGAACAGATGCTTGCCGTGCGTGTCGACACGCTCGACGGCTCGCCCGGCCAGCCGCTCGGGCCAGCGGTCGAGTCCGTGCCGGGGGTGGGGAGTGCGGATCTCCTCCGGGACGTGGCCCTCGAGGACGGGGCGGATGCGGTTGGCCGCCCAGGCGATCGTGTCGCCCTCAGGCACTGAGGGTCAGGCGCCGCGGCCCCGCTTGGAACCCGAGCTCGACGAGCGCGCGGCCGAGCGGCGAGGTCAGGGCGGCCTCGCCGTCGACCCGTTCGAGCGCGAGGCGCTTGACGGCACCGGCCCGCACCTGATCCACGAGAGCGCGCAGCGCCGCCTCCACCCGCGGGTCGCCGGCTGCGACCAGCGTCTGCAGGGCGCGAGCCGCTCCGCTCGAGATAGATGATCGGCTCGCCGCCCATGAGCACCACGTATGCGCCCGGTACGCGGGCGGGAGCGCGCGCGGCCTCGCGGGCGGGCCAGGCGAGCGCCGCGCCGTACGGCTGGGCCGGATCGACGGCGGAGAGCACGACCGGCGAAGCGTCGCCTTCGGCCCGCAGCCGCTCCACCGCGCCGGGCAGCGCGAACTGGGCGCCGCCGAGACCCTCGACGAAGTAGCCGCGCCGGGCGACGCCCAGCGTCTCGAGCTGCGAGAGCTCGAGGTAGATCGCGGAGAAGCCGCCGGGAACGCCCTCGGCCAGCACCTGCTCGCGGGTGAGGATGCCGTAGCGCTCGAGCAACAGCTCGGCGAGCGCCCGCCGGCGCGCTGCCGGGTCCACCTGAGCGGCGAACAGCGGCGCGGTCAGCGACCAGCGCCCCTGCACCTGCGCCTGAGTTCCGGCGCGGCGGCGGGCGGCGAACCGGCCGGGCCGCCGCTCGCCCAGGCGCGCCCGGTCGCGCTGGGCTCGCGCCAGCGTCAAGCGGGGGGCGCGCAGCGGCGCAAACGCGTCGTTGGTGGCCTCGCCCGACCAGGCCAGGTCCCACAGCGCCTCCTGGATCTCCTCCGGGGAGAGCTCGACGTCGACCAGCAGGTCGGTGAAGAAGCAGGCGCCGGCGGCCAGCCGGTCCCGGATCCGCTCGTGGGCCGCGCCCTCTGGGGCCGCCCCCTTGCTCGGCGGCGGGCCGAGCACGCGTCAGGTCCTCGCGGAAGTACAGCGCCACGCGGCCGGAATGGCGGCCGAGAGCGCCGGCGCCGATCCACACCAGCTCGCCGCTCGCGCACAGCTGGTCGATCCAAGCCGGCGAGTACGCGCCGATCCGGCGCGGCAGCGACGTCGCGCTCCCACACCTCCGCCGGGAGCGCCACGCCCTGCAAGCGGGACAAGCGCCTCGCGCAGGCGGTCGATCCCGGCCCCGCTCGGCGGGTGACGGTCGACGCCCTGCCAGGCGGGAAGGAAGCGAGCCAGCGCCCGCTGGTCGACCGGCTCGATCTCCTTGCGCAGCACCGCGAGCGAGGCCCGGCGCAGGCGGCGGAGCACCTCGGGGTCGCACCACTCGCGCTCGGTCCCGCCGGGGCGGAGCTCGCCGCGGACGAGCACGCCGTCGCGCTCGAGCTGCCCCAGCGCAGGCTCAGGATCGACGCCGTAGCGCGCACGCACGTCGGCAGTCGTGAACGGTCCATGGGTGGCGGCGTAGCGGCGGACGACCTTCGCCAGCGCATCCGGGACGTCCTCGAGGAAGGCCGCCGGCAGGCCGCCCGGAGGGCGCCACCCCGAGCGCGTCGCGGTAGAGCCCGGCGTCGCCGGCGTCGATCCACCGCTGCTCGCCGGCGAGCCGGACCCGCACCGCGCGCCGCTCGCCGGCGAGGTCGGCCAGCATCCGCTCGGCGTCGAGTCCCGGAACCACGCGCAGCTGCGCCTCGGCCGCGGTCAGGTCGCCGAGCGTGCGCAGGACGTCGTGCAGGCCGTCCCGGCCCGTGGCGCGGCGCAGCTCGGAGAGGAACTGGAGGTCGTCCTCCACCTGCGCGAGCGCGCCCGGGTCGATCAGGTCGCGCAGCTCCTCCTGGCCGAGCAGCTCGCGCAGCAGGTCGCGGTCGAGCGACAGGGCGGCGGCGCGGCGCTCGGCGTTGGGCGTGTCGCCCTCGTACATGTACGTCGCGACGTAGTCGAACAGCAGGCTCGAGGCGAACGGCGAGGCGGTGGGGGTCTCGACCTCGATCAGCGAGATCTCGCGGCGGTGGAGCCTCGTCAGCAGCTCGACCAGGCCGGCCACGTCGAGCACCTCGCGCAGGCATTCGCGGTAGGTCTCGAGCACGATCGGGAACTCCCCGTACTTCTTGGCCACCTCGAGCAGCGACTGCGACTTCAGCCGCTGCTGCCAGAGCGGCGTGCGCTTGCCGGGACGCGCCCGCGGGATCAGCAGCGCCCGCCCCGCGTTCTCGCGGAACCGCGCGCCGAACAGCGCGCTCGAGGAGAGCTCGGCCACGACGCGGTCCTCGATCTCGTCGGGATCGAGCAGCACCAGGTCGGCCCCCGGCGGCTCGTCGGCGTCGGGGAGGTGGACGATGATCCCGTCGTCGGACCAGATGGCGTCGGATTCGAGCTCCAGCTCGTCGCGGATCTTGGCGCTCAGCGCGAGCCCCCACGCCGCGTGGACGCGGCCGCCGAACGGGCTCAGGATGCAGAGGCGCCAGTCGCCGATCTCGTCGCGGAAGCGCTCGATCACGATCGCGCGGTCCGAGGGGATCACGCGCGTCGCCGCCTGCTGCTCGCGCAGGAACTCGACCAGGTTGTTGGCGGCGCGGCGATCGAGGTCGTAGGGCGCTGCGAGGTCCTCGGGCTTTTGCTCGACCGCCCACCGCGCGAACGCGCCGATCGCCTCGCCGAGCTCCTTCGGGCGGCCCATGCTGTCGCCCTTCCAGAAGGGAACAGCGCCCGGTAGTCCCGGCGCGGGGGTGACGATCACGCGGTCGCGGCCGATCTCCTCGATTCGCCACGTGCTCGCGCCGAGCAGGAACGTCTGCCCCGGCCGCGCCTCGTAGACCATCTCCTCGTCGAGCTCGCCCACACGCCGCCCGTCGGGCAGCGTGACCGCGAACAGCCCCCGGTCGGGGATCGTGCCCGCGTTGGTCACCGCAAGCTGGCGCGCCCCCCGGCGAGCGCGGATCAGGCCCTTGACGCGGTCCCAGACGATCCGGGGGCGCAACTCGGCGAACTCGGTCGAGGGGTAGCGGCCGTCGAGCATGTCGAGCACGTTCTCGAACTGGGTGCGGCTGAGCTCGGCGTAGGAGTACGTGCGCGTGATCAGGGCGTAGAGGTCCTCGACGGCAATCGGCTGGTCCTCGGGCGCGGCGGCCGCGATGGCCACGATCTGCTGGGCCAGCACGTCGAGCGCGTTGCGCGGAACCACCGTGGTCTCGATCACGCCGTCGCGCATCCGCTTCGCCACCACCGCGCACTCGAGCAGGTCGGCGCGGAACTTGGGGAAGATCCGGCCCCGGCTGACGTCGCCCACCGAGTGGCCGGCGCGGCCGATCCGCTGAAGGCCGCGCGCCACCGACTTGGGCGACTCGACCTGGATCACCAGGTCCACCGCGCCCATGTCGATCCCCAGCTCGAGGCTCGAGGTCGCGACCAGGCACGGGAGCTCGCCGGCCTTGAGCATCTCCTCCACCACGGAGCGCTCCTCGCGCGCGAGCGAGCCGTGGTGAGCGCGGGCGATCTCCTTCTCCGCCAGGTCGTTCAGGCGCAGCGCCAGCCGCTCGGCGCCACGGCGGTTGTTGACGAACACGATCGTCGAGCGGTGCTGCCCGATCAGCTCGAGCAGCTCGGGGTAGATCGCCGGCCAGATCGAGCGCCGGGTGGCCTCGCTGCCGCCACTGAGTGGGTCGAGCTCCGGGGCGGGGGTTGCCTCGGGCTCGACCATCGACTCGACCGGCACGTGGATCCGCAGGTCGAGCTCCTTGCGGATGCCGGTGTCGACGATCCGGCACTCGCGGCTCGGGCCGACCATGAACTTCGCGACCTCGCTGAGCGGGTTCTGCGTCGCGGACAGGCCGATCCGCTGAAGGTCGCTGCCGGCGGCCTCGGTCAGCCGCTCGAGCGTCAGCGCCAGGTGTGCGCCCCGCTTGGTCGCCGCCACCGCGTGGATCTCGTCCACGATCACCGACTCGGCGCCCGCGAACAGCTCCCGAGCCCGCCCCGTCAGCATCAGGTACAGCGACTCGGGCGTCGTGATCAGGATGTCGGGCGGGTGGCGGAGCATCGCCTGGCGCTCGCGCTGGGGCGTGTCGCCCGTGCGCACGGCGACGGTCAGCTCGGTCCCGATGCCGCGCAGCGGGGCGCGCAGGTTGCGGTCGATGTCGTAGGACAGCGCCTTGAGCGGGGACACGTAGACGAGGCCGATGTGCTCGCGCTGCTCGCCTGCGCTGCGCCAGCCGGTCGATCGCCCACAGGAAGGCGGCGAGCGTCTTGCCCGACCCGGTTGGCGCCGAGATCAGGACGTGCTCGCCGCTGGCGATCGCCGGCCACGCCTGGGCCTGCGCCGGCGTGGGGCCGTCGAAGGCGCTGCGAAACCACTCGCGCGTGGCCGGGCTGAAGTGCGCCATAGGATCCACAGGTTCGAGCGTACTGCGCGCGCGGTCAGCTCTTGACCGCTTTCGCGGAGTCCATGAAGGCCAGGTTGGTGCTGATCCCGGCGCTCGGCCGGACCGTGGCGATCCGGCGCCCGGGCTGGACGGCGGGGCGGATTTCGCCGAGGCGGTCGCCGAGGCGGTTCGCCAGGGCGTCGAGGTCGCGCACCACGATGGCCAGGCCCCAGAAGGCCGGCCGTTCGGCATGCGGCGCCTCGACCAGCTCGAGGATCGCCGGCCCGACGCGGCGGAAGCCCATCCGGGTCCCGCGCATCTCTGTGACCCGCTTCAGCGGCATGCCGGCGCGCGCCAGCGCCTCGCGCGTCCGCTCGAAGTCCGGCGTGGCCACGACGACGTGGTCGACGGCGATGGCGCCGTTCGCGTGGCCCCTCCGCGAGGCGTGTCCCTCCCCGAGGCGTGTCCTCTCCCGAGGCGTGTCCCTCCCGAGGCGTGTCGAGAAACAGGACATAGGCCCGTAACGCGACACGCCCTCGGCGAGGGTCCGCTCGTCAACCCGTCGACCCCATTCAGCGTCCAGGCGGTGATCCCGCTGCCGGCGCGCCGAGCTGACGAGCCGAACGCCGGCCAGCTCGACCTGCGCGTCCCGCACGTCGAACCCGAGCGCCGCCCACCGCTCGGGCGGGTCGGCGAGGAACAGCCCGCTCGGAGCTCAGGAAGCCGCTCAGGCAAGCCCAGCGCGCTCCCGGGCCCGGCGCATGACCTCGTCGATCATCGGCTCGGTCAGGCGCCCGGTGAACGTGTTCTGCTGGCTCGGGTGGTAGCAGCCGAGCAGCTCGTAGTCACCGACCGCGACCAGGGCGGCGTGGCCGAAGCGCGGACGCGGCCGGGGGATCGGAGCGCCCCGAGCCGCCAGCGCGCGCAGCGCCGCATCCCAGGCGAAGCCGCCCAGACACACGACGACCCGGGCGCGGGGCAGCAGCTCGAGCTCGCGGACGAAGTAGGGCAGGCAGGTGTCGCGCTCGGCCGGGAGCGGCCGGTTGGCCGGCGGCGCGCAGCGCACGGCGGCGGTGACGTAGCACCCGGTGAGTGCCAGCCCGTCGTCGCGTGCGATCGACTGGGGCTGGTTGGCGAAGCCGGCCCGGTACAGCGACCCGAACAGCCAGTCCCCCGAGCGGTCGCCGGTGAAGATGCGCCCGGTCCGGTTGCCGCCGTGGGCCGCCGGCGCCAGCCCGAGCACGACCACCGGCGCGCGCGGATCGCCGAAGCCGGGCAGCGGCCGCCCCCAGTACTCCTCCTGAGCGAACGCCGCGCGTCGCACCCGAGCGACTTCCTCGCGCCACTGCACCAGGCGCGGGCACCGCCGGCAGCGGACGACCTGGGCGGACAGCGCTTCGAGCTCGGGGCTCATGACGCGCGCGCGAGCAGGCCGCTGATCAACCGGTCGATCACCGGCGCCAGCTCGAGCACGTCGCCCGGCACGCCCAGCCGCACCTGGCGCGAGACGAGCTCGCCGATGGCCCCGACGATCGCCAGCGGATCGTGGGGCGAGGCGAAGCGCGGGATCAAGCCCCGCCGCGCCGCCTCGGCGTTCTCGGCATCGAGCAGCTGGGCGAAGCCCTGGACGATCTGATCGCGCCGGCGGGCGGCTTCGCGGACCCGCGACGATGCTCTCGACGAGCAGCGTGCGCGCGAACTGCGGGTGCTCGGCGACCGAGACCAGGAACGCGCGCGTGCCGGCCTGCATCCGGTGCAGCGCTCCATCGCGCGCGTCCCGGGCCGCCTGCGCCACCGCGGTCCCGACGATCTCGGCGGCGCGATCGAACAACGCGAGCATGCAGTCGCTGCTTGTTGTCGAAGTGCTCGTAGAAGGTCGCCTTCGACATGCCGGCGCGGCGGCTGATCGACTCCGAGCTGCTGGCCGCGTAGCCGTGGGCGGCGAACTCGTGTGCGGCGGCGTCGAGCAGCCGCTCGCGCTGCCTCGGCCGCCGCACCTCAGGCGGAGGCGCGTGCCGTCCGCGGGCGGCGGTCATCCCGGCCCGACCTCAGGCCTTGAGCGCGCGACCGTAGTGGCTTTCGTAGTAGTCGCGGTAAGCACCCGAGCGGATCGGCCCCCACCACCACGCGTTGTCGCGATACCACGCCACCGTGCGCTCCAGCCCCTCCTCGAAGCGGGTGCGGGCGCTCCACCCCAGCCCCCGCAGCTTCTCGCTGGAGAGCGAATAGCGGCGGTCGTGCCCGGGCCGATCGGTGACGTACTCGATCAACGACTCATCGGCGCCGGTGAACGCGAGGATCCGCCGCACCACATCGATGTTCTCGCACTCGTCCGGTCCGCCGCAGTTGTAGGCCTCGCCGGGAACGCCGTGCTCGAGCACGTGGCCGATGCCGCGGCCGAAGTCCTCGACGAACAGCCAGTTGCGCACGTTGCGCCCGTCGCCGTAGACGGGCAGGTGATCGCCGGCGAGCGCATTGAGGATCATCAGCGGGATCAGCTTCTCGGGGTACTGGTACGGGCCGTAGTTGTTGGAGCCGCGGCAGATCAACGTCTCCAGGCCGTAGGTGTGGAAGTAGCTCGCGACGAGCAGATCGGCTCCGGTCTTCGTCGCGCTGTACGGGCTCGACGGCTGCAGCGGCGACTCCTCGGTAAATGATCCCTCGGCGATCGAGCCGTAGACCTCGTCGGTCGACACCTGGACGTAGCGCAGCCTGCGCTCGCGTGCGGCCTCGAGCAGGACGTGTGTGCCCTGCATGTTCGTGATGATGAACGCCTCAGGGCCGGAGATCGAGCGGTCCACGTGCGTCTCGGCGGCGAAGTTGACGATCGCCTCGCAGCCGGCCAGCGCCTCGGCCACCGCGGCCGGATCCTCGATCGCCCCGTGCACGAAGCGGATGTCGTCGATCACGTCGTGCAGGTTCTCGCGCCGGCCCGCGTAGGTGAGCTTGTCGAGCACGGTCACCTCATCGCCGTGCTCGCGCACGCGCAGGCGGACGAACGTCGAGCCGATGAACCCGGCGCCGCCGCAGACGAGCAGCCTCATACCGTCGGCCTCTCGACCATCAGGTAGTCGGCCAAGCCGTCGCGCCAATCGGGTAGCGCCGGCACCTCGCCCCCCCGCTCGGTGCCGAGAACGCTGTAGGCGGGGCGGGGCGCGGGCCGCGCAAGGTCCTCCGTACGCGCCGGCGTGACCTCGCAGTGCAGTCCGCGGGCGTCGACGATCGCGCAGGCCAGCTCGTACCACGAGCACGCCCCGGCGCTCGCCGCGTGCACGAGGCCGACCAACCGCGAGTCCGCCAGCTCGATCAGCGCGCGCGCGAGGTGCCCGGTGTAGGTGGGACACCCGACCTGATCGTCGACCACGGTGAGCTCGTCACGCTCGGCGGCCAGACGCATGATCGTCGCGGGAAAGCATGGGCCGCCGGCGCCGAACAGCCAGGAGGAGCGGACGATCGTGTGACTCGACGGTGCCTCGATCGCCACCTCGAGCTCGCCCGCCAGCTTCGTCCGCCCGTAGGCTGACAGCGGCCGCGCGACGTCGGACTCGAGGTAGGGCTCGCGCTTGACGCCGTCGAACACGTAGTCGCTCGAGACGTGGATCGTCCAGGCCCCTGCCGCGGTTCGCCGCGCGCGCGACGTTGCCGGCGCCGAGGCCGTTGATCGCCCGCGCGTCATCCTCGGCGGACTCGGCGCCGTCGACGTCGGTCCAGGCGGCGCAGTTGATCACGACATCGGGGCGGACGTCCGTCGTGGCGCGCTCCGCGGCCTCGTAGTCGGTGGCGTCGAGCTCGGCGCGGGAGAGCGCCACCACGTCGTGGCCCGCTGCGCGAGCAGCCGCGTCCACGTCCTGGCCGAGCATGCCGCCGGCGCCGGTGATCAGAAGCCGCATCGCCACAGAGGTTAAACGGGGGGACGGTGTTAGGGTCGTCGCCATGGGCGAACGAAGCGAATACACACCGGGAACCTTCTCGTGGGCCGATCTCACGACCACGGATCAGGAGGCGGCGAAGGCCTTCTACGGCGAGCTGTTCGGCTGGGAGCTGGAGGACCTTCCGGCCGGCGAAGGCGCTGTCTACACGATGGCGAGCGTGGACGGCAAGCACGTGGCGGCGATCTCGCCGCAACCCCAGCAGCAGCGCGAGGCCGGCGTCCCGCCGATGTGGAACTCCTACATCACGGTCGAGAGCGCCGATGACGCACTGGAGCGCGCTCGGGGCCTCGGAGCCACCGTGCACGCGCCGGCGTTCGACGTCTTCGATGCCGGTCGCATGGGCGTGATCCAGGATCCGCAGGGCGCCTTCTTCTGCGTCTGGGAGCCGAAGGAGACGATCGGCGCGGCGCTGGTCAACGGTCCGGGGCTGCTCTGCTGGAACGAGCTGGCCTCGCCCGACCCGGACGGTTCGGGCGGGTTCTACGGTGAGCTGTTCGGCTGGACCGTGGATGCCATGGAGGGAATGCCAATGCAGTACCTGGTCGTCAAGAACCGCGACAGGCGCACCAACGGTGGCATCCGCGCCGCAGCGCCGGAGGAGCCTCCCTACTGGCTCGCCTACTTCGGGATCGGCGATCTCGACGGCGCGCTAGCGAAGGTCGCCGAGCTCGGCGGCAGCACACTGATGGAGCCGACGGATATCGGCGACGGCAACCGGATCGCCGCCGTGCAGGACCCGCAGGGCGCGGTGTTCGCGCTCTACGCGGGCCGGTTCGACGATTAGCCGGCTGCGGCCGCGGCGGGCTCCGGTTCGCGCGCGCCGTAGGTGACGAAGTCCCGGCCCCGCACGAGGGCCAGCGCCAGCACCGCGCCGGCGAGCGCCACCACGCCCGCCACCAGCAGGATGTCGTTCATCGCCCCGGCGAAGGCGGAGTGGATGGCCTGCGCGGCCTGCGCCCGGTGCGAGGCGGGAACTGCGCTCTCCGCCTGCTGAGCCGCGCCGCGCGGCGACCGCCCGCGCCACGCCGGCGGCGTGTGCCGCGGCCGGCGTTCCGGCGAGCAGCGGCCGCAGGTGGCGCTCGATCGCGCTCTGGAAGATCGACCCGAGGACGGCGATGCCGGTGGCGATTCCGACCTGGCGAAAGGTGGAGTTGATTCCCGAGGCCATTCCGCTGCGCTGGGGCGGCACGACGCCGATCGCGGTCGAGGCGAGCGCCGGGTTGACGAGGCCCACGCCCGCGCCGGCGACCACGAATCCGACCAGCAGCGCCGTCCAGTGCGAGGACGCGCTCAGCCCACGCATCAGGAGCAGGCCGGCCCCGGTCAGACCGAGGCCGGCGCTCAGCAGCAGCCGCACCGGCACCCGCTCGGTCAGGTTGCCCGCCACCGCCGCCACCACGAACGACACGACGGTCACGGGCAGGAAGCGCAGCCCGGTCTGGAGCGGAGAGAAGCCGAGGATCGTCTGGAGGTAGAGCGTCAGGTACAGGAACATCGCGAACATCGAGGAGGACACGGCGAAGGCCACCACCGACGCCCCGGTGAACGTCGGCTTGCGGAACAGCCGCAGGTCGAACATCGCGTTGTCCTGGACGAGCTGGGAGACCAGGAAGAGGATGAGCAGGAGCGCCGAGCCGGCCAGGCAGGCCACGACCTCGGTGCTGCCCCAGCCAACCGTCGGGCTCTTGATCGTCGCGAACACGAGCAGGAACAGCGCGCCGGTGAACGTGACCGTGCCGATCCAGTCGATGCGGGTGCCCTCCGGGTTGCGCGACTCCCCGACGCGCGCGAGCGTCAGCGCCACTGCCGCCGCGCCCACCGGGACGTTGATAAGGAAGATCGACGGCCACCCGAAGCCCTGCGTCAGCGCGCCCCCGAGCAACGGACCGACGGCCGCCGAGGCGCCGATCGTGGCGCCCCACGCCCCGAACGCGGTACCGCGCTCGCGGCCGTGGAACTCCTGAGCGAGCAGTGCCAGCGAGGTCGAGAACATGATCGCGCCCCCGATGCCCTGACCGCCGCGGGCCAGGATCAGGAACAGCGCGCTCGGCGCCAGCGCGCACAGCAGCGAGGTGCACGAGAAGAGCACGAGGCCGATCGTGAAAACGAGCCGGCGCCCGAGCAGGTCGGCCAGCGAGCCCGTGGTCGAGCAGCACCGAGGCCAGCGTCAGGGCGTAGGCATCGATCACCCACTGGATGTCCGAGAAGCTCGCCTTGAGGTCGCTGGCGATCTTGGGCAGCGCGACGTTGACGATCGTGATGTCGAGAAGGAGCATGAACGTCGCCACGCAGACGACGATCAGCGTCCACCACTTACGTTCCATAAGAGGGTGATCCTACTTGGGGGTGCGCCGAACCCAGGGTTGGAGCGTGCGCCGGGGCCTGGATGCCCGCTAGGCGCGGCCGTAAACCGGGAGCGCCGCGCCGCTCACCGGGGCGCTGTCGTCGGAGAGCAGGTGCGCGATCACGCCGGCGATCTCGGCCGGCTTGACCCACTTCGCGTGGTCGGCCTTGGGCATCGACTCGCGATTGGCCGGCGTGTCGATCACGCTCGGCAGGATCGCGTTGCAGCGGATGCCGTCGTCCTTGTACTCAGCCGCCACCGCCTGCGCGAACGCGATCACCGCCGCCTTGGAGGAGATGTATCCGGCCGCGCCCTTGAACGGCTGGAGCGCGGCCCGGGTGCCGACGCACACGATCGAGCCGCCGCCGGCCTCGAGCAGCCGCGGCAGCGCTGCGTGCGTAACCAGGTAGGTCGGGCGGAGGTTCAGCCGGAACTGCCGCTCGAACTCTTCGATGTCGGTCTCGTGCACTCGGGCGCCCATCGCGAAGCCGCCGACCAGGTTGACCACTCCGCGCAGCGGCGCCTGCGCCGCCTCTACGACCTCGCTCGCCGCGGCCGCGTCGAACAGGTCAGCCCGGACCAGCGTCAGGCCCTCGTGCTCATCCATGCGCTCGAGCTCGGACTCGACGATCCACGGCACGACGACGCGCCACCCGCCGTCGAGCAGTCGCCCCACCACCGCTGAGCCGAGCCCGCCGGTTCCGCCGGTCACGATCGCCGTGGCTTCCATCCGCTCGCCACTTTATCTTCGTCGCGCCATGCACCGAACGCCGGAGCAGATGGAATCGGATCTGCAGGAGCTGGTCACGACGATCCAGAACCCGCACCTGCGCCGGCTGCTCGCCACGCTGTTCGGCGAGCTCTGGCCGAGGTATCGCGATGCGCCGGCGGCCAAGCACTACCACCAGGCCTACCGTCACGGCCTGCTCGAGCATTCGCTCGGCGTGGCCCAGGCGGTCAGCGCGACCTCGGCCACGTTCCCGGGCATCGATCGGGATGTCGCCGTGACCGGCGCCCTGCTGCACGACATCGGCAAGATCGACGCCTACGAGGTGCGCGAGGAGGAGATCTCGATGTCCGACCAGGGCCGCCTGTACGGCGAGATCGCGCTCGGCTACTACATGGTCCGCCGGGCGATCGAGGATCTGGGCGGCTTCCCGGCCGACCTCGCGAACGCCGTGCTCCACATCATCCTCAGCCACCACGGCTCGCTCGAGCACGGTAGCCCCGTCGTGCCCTGCACGCGCGAGGCGACGCTCGTGCACATGATCGACAACCTGGGCGGACGGCTTGGGAGCTTCGACCGGCTCGAGAAGGCGCTGCCGGAGGGCGAGTGCTGGTCGGGCTACGACAAGGCCCTGGGCGGCGGGGCCTACTTCGCTCGCGCTGCCTGAGCGGGTCGTTCCAAATCTCCCCAAATAGCGCTCGTAAGCGGCCGCCGGCGCGTGGGCCCCGACTACAGTTGCACCGGGATGGCCAAAGACACGGAGAAGCTGATCCGCCAGCTATCGCTGATCTCCTATCTGATGGCCGAACGCCGTCCGGTGACCGCGCCCGAGATCCGCCGCGACGTCGAGGGCTACAGCGCGATGAATGAGGACGCGTTCGCCCGCCGCTTCTACGCCGACCGCTCCGAGCTCGAGGCGCTCGGCATCGCGCTGCAGGTCGAGAAGCCGGTGGACGGCCTGGTCGAACAGGAGACCTACTCGCTGCCGCCCGAGAACTTCCACCTGCCGCCGATCGAGTTCACCGACGAGGAGCTGGCCGCGCTGCGGACCGCCCTGCATCTGCTCGACCGCGAGTTCGCGTACGCAGAGCCCCTTCGGCTCGCCCTCCAGCAGATCTCCTGGGGGCGCCCCAGTCCGCTGAACGCGCCCGAGCAGCGCACAGTGGCGCTCGGGATCACCGGCGCCGCCGGCGGCCACGACGTGTCCCAGCGCCTGGCCAAGATCGAGACCGCCATCTTCCGGCGCAAGACGATCGTGTTCGACTACTACACGATGGAGCGCGACGAGGTGGGCACGCGCCGGATCGACCCCTACCAGCTCCTGTACGAGGGCGGGCAGTTCTACCTCGTCGGCCACGCGCACGACCGGCGGGCGATCCGCGTGTTCCGCCTGTCGCGGATCCGCGGCAAGGTCGGCTACGCCACCAAGGCCGAGCACGACTTCCAGCGCCCCGCGGACTTCGACCCCCGCGCCTACGCCAATCGCATCGCGTGGCAGTTCGGCGAGGCGGTCGGCGAGGCCGAGATCTGGATCGGTCCCCGTATCGCCTGGCAGATCGAGCGCCACTTCGGCCGCTATGGCGAGATGCAGCCCGAGGAGGACGGCGGTCGCCGCTTCGTGACCTCCTACGCGAACACTCGCCAGCTGATCGCCTGGGTTCTGGGCCTGGGCGAGAACGCGCGGATCGTCGGGCCGCCCGAGCTCGCGGCTGAGCTCCACGACCGGGTGGAGCTACTCGTCGAGCGCCACTCGGGCTCGCCGGAGCTCGATTTCGCCGCCGGCACCGCCAAGCCGGCTGCCGTCCCGGCCCGCGCCGAGCAACCCGAGCACGGCAACGGCCACCACCCCGACGTGGCCATCCGTCCCGAGCGCTTCGCCCGGCTCGTCACCCTGGCCAGCATCCTGATCGACGCCGGACGTGCCGGCCGCCGGCTCGACGGCGACGAGCTGTGCCGCGCGCTCAAGCTCTCAGAGCAGGAGCTCCGCGAGGACATCTCCGTCCTCAACGTCGTCAACTTCGGCGCCGGCACCTACGTCCTGTACGCCGAGATCCTTCCCGACGGGATGATCGAGGTCGATCCCGAGCCATACGGCGATTCGTTCGCCCGCCCCGCGCGGCTGCTGCCCGTCGAGGCGAAGGCGCTGATCGCGGCCATCGACCTGATCGGCGAGCACATCCCCGAGGGCTCGCTCGCCTCGGCGCGCGAGAAGGTCGTGAGCGCGCTCGGCGAGGACCCCGTCCACGATGGTCTCCAGGTGTCCGCGCCCGGCGGCGACGACGCGGAGATCGCGGCGGTTGTCTCGCGCGCGATCGCCGATCGCCGACTGCTGTCGTTCGAGTACTACAAGGAGAACGAGGACGAGTTCTCCTCGCGGACGGTGGAGCCGTACGCGCTGATCAACGGCCGCGAGGGGTGGTACGTGGCGAGCTACGACCCTGCGCGCGAGGCCGTCCGGCACTTCCGGCTTGACCGGATCAAGTCGGCCGCGGTGGACGACGAGCGCTTCGAGCCCCGACCGGACGTCAACCCGGCGGCCGACGTCGACGGGTGGCCGCGGACGGGCGAGGTGCCGGCCTCGCGCCGGGCGCGCCTGTGGATCTCGGCCGACCGCGCCCGCTGGGCGCGCGAGGAGCGCACCGTGGTGGCGGACCTCGAGGACGGCGCCGTGGTCGTCGAGCTCGGCTTCAAGGGTCTCGACTGGCTCGTCCGCGAGGTGCTCAAGGAGGCCGGCGACGCCGCCGTGCTCGGGCCTGAGGACGCCAGGGCTGCCGTGCTTGAAGCGGCGCGCTCGATCCTCGCCACCGCGGATCCGGTCCCCCGCTGAGCCGGCCGGCGAGCCGGTCTCACGCTGATGCCGCCGGCGGACCAGTGATCGATTTGGTCCGCATGGCGACCCAAATCGATCACGAGGCCGCTCGATGAGCCGGCGCGAGCAGATCAAGATGACGGCGCGCGAGCTCGCGGCGTTCCTCGAGGAGCAGCGCGTCGTGATCGTGGCCACCAACGGCCTTCGGGGCTGGCCGCATCTCATGCCGCTGTGGTACGTCGTCCGCAGGGGCGAGCTGTGGGCCTGGACGTACGCGAAGTCCCAGAAGGCGCGCAACCTCGAGCGCGACCGCCGGGCGACGCTTCAGCTCGAGACGGGCGAGCGCTACGACGAGCTACGCGGCGTGATGATCGAGGCGGAGACCGTGATCCACCGCGACACCGACGTGGTCGCCGCGCTGGGCGCGGAGATCTACCGCCGCTACACGGGCCACTCGGAAGTCGAGGACATGATCCGCGCTCAGGCACCCAAGCGGATCGCCCTCCAGTTCGTGCCGCGGCGCACGGCGAGCTGGGATCACCGCAAGCTGGCCGGGGCCTACTGAGTACGCTCACCGGCCATGCAACCGCTCAAGGGGCTGATCCTGTCCGGCGGAAAGGGGACGCGGCTGAGGCCGATCACCTACACGAGCGCCAAGCAGCTCGTCCCCGTGGCCAACAAGCCGGTTCTGTTCTACGGCATCGAGGCGATGGCGCAGGCCGGCATCGAGGAGGTCGGCATCATCATCGCCCCCGAGACGGGCGACGAGGTCAAGGGTGCGGTCGGCGACGGATCGCGCTTTGGCCTGCGGATCACCTACATCCTCCAGGACGAGCCGCTCGGGCTGGCCCACGCGGTGCTGACGGCCGAGCGCTTCCTGGAGGAGTCGCCGTTCGTGATGTACCTGGGCGACAACCTGCTCCAGGGCGGGATCGACGACCTCGTGCAGGCGTTCCGCAGCCATGAGCCGGACGCGCTGATCCTGCTCACGCCCGTGCCCGATCCCGAGCAGTACGGGGTGGCGGAGCTCAGTAACGGCGCCGTCCTGCGCCTGGTCGAGAAGCCGAAGGAGCCGACGACGGACCTCGCGCTCGTCGGCGTGTACATGTTCACTTCCGCCGTGCACGCGGCCGCTCGCGCGATCGCCCCGTCCGCCCGCGGCGAGCTCGAGATCACCGACGCCATCCAGCACCTGGTCGATCAGGGATTACGGGTCGAGCCTCACATCGTGCAGGGATGGTGGAAGGACACCGGCCGGCTCGAGGACATGCTCGCCGCCAACCAGCTCGTGCTCGACACGATCGTCGGCCGCGTCGAGGGCGAGCTGATCGACTCGCGCGTGGACGGCCGGGTGGTCATCGAGGCGGGCGCACGACTCGAGCGCTCCTCGGTGCGCGGGCCGGCGATCATCGGCGCAGGCGCCCGCCTGACCGACTGCTACGTCGGTCCGTATACGGCGATCGGAGAGCACTGCCGGGTGGAGAACGCGGAGGTCGAGCACTCGATCCTGCTCGCCGGCGCCGTCGTGCATGGACTCGACGGGCGGATGGAGTCATCGCTGCTCGGCCGCAACGTCCGCATCGGTCGCGACCACCGCCAGCCGCGGGCCTACCGCTTCCTCGTCGGCGACAACTCCGAGATCGGAATCCTCTAACCGGTCACGGTCAGCTCGTCGAGCATCGGCATCTCGGTGCCCGTGACGGTGCCGCTGCCGTGCGGGTTCGCGATGGTCACCTTGGTCGCACCGCTCAGGATCTCCACGCGCACGAAGCGCGGCTTGAGGGCTTTGAAGTGGAGGACATCGACGGTCCCGGCGCTCCGCGCCACGACCTTCACCGTGCGCCAGCGGTGGCCGTTCTGTGACACCTGGAGGGCGTAGCGCGTCGCCCGCAGAGTGATCACCGGGCCCGGCGGCGGCGGAATGTTGGGGCCGGGCGCCGGCGGCCACGCCTGTCCCCAGCGGAGCGTGGCCACGAGTGCGCGCGAGGCGCCGGCGCGCACCGCCACCTTGAGCAACGCCGGGAGCTTGATCGGCTGCCAGTCGGTCGCGGGGCTGCCGTCGACCGCGGCCAGAGCGGGCGCGCCCGGTTGAGCCGAGCTCGCCGAGGCCGAGCCGCAGCGCACGATGTCTGCGGTGGGCGTCACGTCCGGGCGCCGCGTGGCCAGTGTCAGCGGGCGCCCCCGCCGGAGCACCCGCCGCCCGACCGGGGTGGCGATCGGCAGGGGCGCGCCACTCTGAAGCGTCACCCGCGTGATCCGCTGCCCGATCGACACCGTGAAGCGGCGGCCGTGCCAGGACAGGCCGTGGAGCACTACGCCCGGAAGCTGGCGCGTGAGGCTGGGATCGAGTGACACGCCGGAAGCGCCGAAGCGGAGCCCTGAGTAGCCGTAGGTGAACTCCTGGAGGAAGCCGCCGATCCCTGTCATGAACGTGAACGCGCCGCCTGTCCGTGTCTCGGAGAACTGGTCGAAGGCGTCACGGATGAAGGGCTGGAAGCTGCGCTCGGTGTACACGTAGCTCGAGCACCCCGGAGTGCCCAGCGCCGAGGTGTCGATCTCGTTGACTGCATCGCTCATCGAAGGCCCGCCGGGGTCCGTGCGCGGCACGTAGTAGTCGATGTCGCCGGCGGCGATTCGCGCCGGCATCGGGTAGGCCCATGGGTACTGGAGCAGGGTCACGTCGGCCTGCTTGACGAGCTGTCCCCGGTAGCCGTAGAACTCCGGGTGGATCCGGCCCGCCTGGGGGACGACGAGGCCGCGGGCGATGCCCGTCCAGGCGGCCGGCGCGTGCATGCCCAGCGCCCGCGCGGCGGCGGCCGCGTCGAGCAGCGTCGTGCGAGCGCCGACGTTGGTGTAGGACTCGTCGTCGACGTTCGGGTTCTCCTCGTCCGGCCCGGTGACGTGGTCGATGTGGTAGCGGCCGTCGGCGCCGCGCACGGCCCGCGAGGCCCAGAAGGTCGCCGCCTGGGAGAGCACGGGCCAACCGCGGTTCGCCAGCCAGCCGCGGTCGCCGGTGGCCAGGTAGTACTGCCACTGCGCGAGCGCGATGTCGGCCGTGATGTGCTGCTCGAACAGCCCCTCGCTGTTCTCCGAGACCGGCGGCGGGATCTGCTCGGTCCCGTCGAGGGCGCTCTCCCACGGGTAGCGGGCGCCCTTGTAGCCGGTCGCGGCCGCATGCTGCTCGGCTGCGCCCAGGCGCGCGTAGCGGTAGGCCTCCATCATCGCCGCCAGGTCCGGATGGAACGCCAGCAGGCTCGGGAACATCCACGTCTCGGCATCCCAGAAGATGTGGCCGTCGTAGCCGTCGGAGGAGAGCCCGGCCGGGGAGATGCTCCAGGCGACCCCGTCGCGCGTGCTCGACCACAGATAGAACTCGCTCGCGCGCACCATCGCGGCCAGCGACGGGTTCCCGACGATGTCGATGCCGCCCGTCCAGAGCCCGGCCCAGGCGGCGTTGCCGGCGGCGAGCAGCGAGTTCCACCCGGTCGAGGCTGCGCTCGCGGCCTGAGCCTGGGCGGCGCTCGTCGCGCCCGCCGGGTCCGAGCCGCTCACGACCCCGACGTACTTGGTCACGGTGTAGGTGTGACCGGCGGTCACCTGGAAGTCGAGCCGCTGGCCGACGCTCTGGTCGGTTGACTGGTCGACCGGCGTGTCGGTGGCGCTCGTGATCCCGCTCAGCGCGAGCTGGCTGGCGAGCGCCGCGGCGATATGCGTGCCCTCGGTCTGCACCGAGACCCAGTCCTGGCGTGACGCCGGCGTCCACCCCTTGGCCACCTGCGTGGTGAGCTCGGCGTGCGTGCCGTCGATCAGGTCGGTGACGGCGGCGGGGCCGGACCACGTCGGCGTCAACGCCAGGCGCACGAGGCCAACGTCCTGGCGGGCGCGGTCGGTGAGGACGGTGTAGGTGAGGTCGGTCACATGACCGTCAGGCGCGGTCCACCGGGCGGTAGTCGTGATCTCGCCGGTGCGCAGGTCGATCGACTGGTGCCAACCGGTGGTCCGACCGGTGGTGAGCGAGAAGTCCTGACCGCCGTCGGCGAACGTGAGGGTCGACCAGGTCGGGATGCTCGAGCGCTTCTGCACGTCGCCGGGCGCCTGCGCGTAGAAACCGGCCAGCTCGGACTGGGCGGGGACGGTGCCGCCTGCGTACCCCTGCCCGTTCGGGGGTACGCGGACGCCTAGCTCGCCGTTGCCCGTGAAGGTGGGTGCGTACGTCGAGCCGGTTTGCGCGGTGGTCAGGACCCACGCACCGCCGCTGGTGGCGGCGCTGGTGCCCTGCGGCGTCGCGGACGCTCCGCCAATGAACACGAGGGCCGACGCGATCGCGCCGCCGCACACCAGGATCCTCCAACCGCGCATCTCCACCTCCCAGACGAACCGATCCGCCTTGACTCTTCCCGTGGCCAACTCGCTCCGAAACCGCGAGCAATGAAGGAGGTCGGCGGCCGTGCCGAGGCCAGCGTCCCGGTTGCCGTGCGCCGGTGCTTCGAGCTGCTGGCAGCGCTCGAGCGCTATCCATCCTGGATCGGCGAGTACGTCCGCCACGTCGAGGTGCTCGAGCGCGACGCGCGCGGGCTTCCGCGGCGAGCGCGCGCGTTCGTGCACGTCGAGCAGAGCCCGTTCGGCAAGGACTTCGCGCTCGAGCTGGCGGTCGCGGTCGAGCATCCGCGTGAGATACGCCTCGCCCGCATCCCGGACGGCCCCGAGGACCAGGATCGACTCGAGCTCCTCTGGACGCTCGCCCACGCCGGTGCGACCTCGATCACGCTCGAGTTCGCCGCGCAGATCTCGCTCCTACCTTCGTGGCTTCCGGTTGGGGACGTCGGCGACGCGATCGCCGAGGCGGCACTCGACGCGGCTCTCGTGGCGCTCGAGGCCGAGCTCACCCAGCGAGCGCGCCGTCGCGCATGACCGGCACGTTGCCGTACGGCTCGTGGCCGACTCCGATCACCTCGGAGCTGCTCGTCGCCTCGGCCGTGCGCGTCTCGGAGGTCCGGGTCGACGGAGACGAGGTCGTCTGGTCGGAGTCCCGCCCCGACGAGGCCGGCCGCGTCCAGCTCGTACGCCGCCGCCGCGACGGGACCACGGCGGAGCTGCTGCCCGACGGGTGGAGCGCGCGGACGGCGGTCCACGAGTACGGCGGTGCAGCGTGGTGGATCAGCGGCGGGGTCGTGTGGTTCGCGGCGGCCGCCGATCAGCGGCTCTATCGCCTTGACCCCGGAAGCGCGGGCCCGCGGGCGCTGACCGCCGAGCCCGAGGCAACCCGCGGAGACCGCTACGCCGACGGCGACGTGAGCCCGGATGGCCGCTGGATCGTCTGCGTGCGCGAGCACCATCCCCCGGACAGCCGCGGTGCCGTCGACGTGCGCAACGAGATCGTGCGCCTCGACGCCGTCCGGGGCGGCGATCCGGAGGTTGTCGTGAGCGGTCCCGACTTCACCTCGAGCCCGCGCTACAGCCCCGACGGCAAGCGGCTGTGCTGGGTCGAATGGGATCACCCGAGCATGCCGTGGGACGCCACCCGGCTGGTGGTCCGCGACCTGGACTCCGGAGAGGAGCAGGTGATCGCCGGCGGCGAGCAGGAGTCGGTGTCCGAGCCGTGCTGGCAGGCCGACGGGTCGCTGAGCTTCATCAGCGACCGGACCGGGTGGTGGAACCTGTACCGGTGGACGGGCACGGTCACCGCGCTGGTCGAGCTGGAGGCGGAGATCGGCGAGCCGCAATGGACGCTCGGCGGCTCGCGCTACGCCGAGCTGCCCGACGGCCGGATCGTGTTCGCGCGCGTACGCGGGGGGTTCGACGGGCTGGCTGTCCGGCTGACCGACGGCACGGTCCGCGACCTCGACGTGCCGATTTCGCTCGTGGAGATGCTGCGCGGGTTTGGCGACGCGTCGGTGCTCGCGATCGCGGGCTCGGCCACGGCCGAGAGCGCGCTGCTTCAGATCGACCTCGACGACGATGGCGCCGCCGTCGAGCGGGTCCAGGCGCTCCGCCCACCACGCGACCTGTCCCGGCTCCTGGCTTACATCTCGACTCCCGAGCCGATCGAGTTTCCCTCCGAGGAGGGACGGACCGCGCACGCGCTGTTCTATTCACCGCTCAACCCCGAGTACGCCGGCCCCGCGGACGAGCTGCCGCCGCTGCTGCTGCTCGCGCACGGCGGGCCGATGGGCGCTGCACGCCCGGCGCTCCAGCTGGGCATCCAGTACTGGACCACGCGCGGGATCGCGGTAGTGGAGGTCAACTACGGCGGCTCCGTCGGCTACGGCCGGCGCTACCGTACCGTGCTGCACGGCCGGTGGGGCGAGGTCGATGTGGCCGACTGCATCGCCGCGGCGCGCTGGCTCGCGCAGCAGGGTCGCTGTGACCCCGATCGCATGTGCATCCGTGGCGGCTCCGCCGGCGGTTTCACCACGCTGCTCGCGCTGGCCCGCGCCGACACGCCGTTCGCGGCGGGCGGCGACCGGTACGGCGTGAGCGACCTCGAGGCCCTGGCCGAGATCGGCCACAAGTTCGAGAGCCGCGACCTCGAGAACCTCGTCGGGCCCTACTTGCCGGAGCTGTTCCGATCACGCTCGCCGATCCACCACGTTGACGAGCTGGCCCGGCCACTGATCGTGCTCCAGGGCCTGGACGATCCGATCGTCCCACCGAGCCAGTCCGAGGCGATCGTCGAGGCGCTGCGGGCCAAGGGGCTGCCCGTCGCCTACCTCGCGTTCGAGGGCGAGCAGCACGGGTTCCGGCGGGCCGAGAACATCCGCCGCGCGCTGGATGCCGAGCTCAGCTTCTACGCCCAGGTGCTGGGGTTCGAGCTGCCCGCCGGCGAGGGGATCGAGCCGGTGGCGGTGGAGAACCTCTAGGAGCTAGAGGGTGGGGCTCGGGCTGCCGAGCTCCTCGCGGAGCGCCGCCAGCTCGTTGCGCAGCGTCGTCACCTCGGCTTCGAGCGCCTCGATCCTCGCCTCGAGGCCGTTGGACGGCGCCGGCGCGTGAGAGAGCGGGGCGGCCGGGGCGGCCGGGGCGGCCGGGGCGGCCGGGGCGGCCGGGGCGGCCGACGGTGGCGCGAGCGGCGCGCTCGTCGCGCCACCAGGGAATGCCGCGGGGGCCGCGGCATCCGCGTGGCTGCCCAGCAGGTGCTCGAAGCGGTCCTCCTTCTGCCCCGGCCGGCGCTCCAGCCGGCGGGCGAAGCCCCGCTCGGCCAGCCGCTCCAGCACGCGCTCGATGTCGGCCAGCGAGCCCAGCTGCGCCATGCGCTCGGTGCGAGCCTTGAGCTCACCGGGTGTCTGCGGGCCGCGGAGCAGCATGACCGCCAGCACCGCGAGCTCCTCTCGTCCGAGCCCCAGTGCCTCCTCGGCGAGGTGGCGGTACTTGGTGGAGCGGCTTCCGTGGCCGCTGGCCAGGCGCGCCAACCCATAGCGGCACAGCCGCTGCGCCGCATCACGAACCGTCGCCTCGTCGTAGCGGGTCACCGGGTCGCGGTTGGTGGACTGGTTGGCGGCCAGCCGCAGCGCGTTGAGCGAGAGCGGGTATTGGTCGGGAGTCGTCCACCGCTTCTCGATCAGGCATCCGAGCACGCGCTGCTCGGGCGGCGTCAGCTCGCTGAAGTGCACGGCCCGAGGATAGTCGGGAAGCAATCGCATTCGCGGGCGTCCTTTGAAGCGAGTCACCCGACGTGACACCCCTCGAACAGGAGCACCGCATGCACCGTCCACATCCACCCGCGATCCTGCTCTCCGGCCTGGTCGCACTCGCACTCGCAGTCGCCGGCTGCGGGGCGTCCTCGTCGACCTCGACCCCGCGGGGCACGCCCACTGTGGCGCCCGCGGCTGCCACGACGACGGCCACCACGCCCAAGCCGAAACCGAAGCCGAAGCCCCACGCGCCGGCGCACAAGGCGGCCAGGGTGGCCGCGGCCCCGGCCGCGCCGGCGAGCACCAGGTACGCGACACCGCCGCCGTCCCCGCCCACGACGACGACGCACTCGGCCCCGCCGCCGCCCCCACCGCCGACCACCACTACGCACACCGCGCCACCGCCTCCGCCGCCCCCGACCCACACCACCACGAGCGGCGGCTCGGGTGGCATCCCGCAGGGCCCGGACGCCGGTGACGGAGACTCCGACAACCACGGCGGCCCGAGCGACGGCGACGGCGACATCTGATGGCGGAATCGCAGGTGTGGTCCTCGCCACCTCCGGGAGGCCGCGCTCGACCAGCCCGCCGCGGGTTACCGTCTCGGGCCGGCCCGGGGCCCGGGCGCGGAAAGGCGCGCACCGCCGCTTAGAGCGCCGCTCTTAGCATTGGCGCGTGATCACTGACGCTGTGGTCCCGGTGGCGGGTCTCGGGACGCGACTCCTGCCGGCGACCCGCTCGCAGCCCAAGGAGATGCTGCCGCTCGTCGACAAGCCGGTCGTCCAGTACGTGGTGGAGGAGCTCGCCGGCGCGGGGATCGAGCGAATCCTGTTCGTGACCGGACGGCGCAAGCGGGCGATCGAGGATCACTTCGACGGCCACCCGGACGTCGCGGTGAAGGTCTTCTACACCCGCCAGCCGGAGGCCCGCGGGCTCGGCGACGCGGTCGCGCACGCCGCCGGGTTCGTTCCCGAGGGGGGCGTGGTGGTCGCGCTCGGGGACGCGATCGTCGAGGGCGGTGGCGGGCCGGGCATCGTCGCGCGGCTGATCGAGACCTACGAGCGCGGTGGCGTGAGCGCGGTGCTGGCGGTGGCGCCGGTGGCGGACGAGCTCGTCCCGCGCTACGGGATGGTCGTGCCGGCGGCCGGCGAGGCTCCCTTCGAGGTCGTGGACCTGGTCGAGAAACCCGACCCCGGGGAGGTCGCGAGCCGGCTCGCGGTGATGGGCCGCTACGTGCTCGGGCCGGAGGTGTTCAGCGCGTTATCGCGGGCGGAGGCGGATGTCTCGGGCGAGGTCCAGCTCACGGACGCCCTGCGCCTCGTGCTGCGCGCTGGGGGTCGCGTGCTGGCGGTACCGCTCGCGGACGGCGAGCGCCGTCACGACATCGGCACGGTCGAGAGCTACTGCGCCACCTTCCTCGAGTACGCGCTGCGCGATCCGCGCGTTGGCCCCGCGCTGCGCGCGCGGCTCGACGGCAGTGGCTGAAGGGCAGGCGCCGGCCCGCGCCGCGCTCGCCGGCAACCCCTCGGACGGCTACGGCGGCGCGGTGCTGGCGGTCGCGCTGCCGTCGTTCACGGCGCGGGCGAGTGCGGTGTCCGCCCCGGCCGTGGCGATCACGCCGGAGAGCGAGCTCGTCGCCGCAGCGGTGCGGCGGATCGCGGGCGAGCGGACCGTGGCGGTGCGCTGGGAGACCTCGATCCCGCGCGGGGTCGGGCTCGGGGGATCGAGCGCGATCGTGATCGCCGTGCTGCGAGCGCTGTGCGCGCTGCACGAGGTGGCGCTGGCGCCGGCCGAGCTGGCCGAGCTGGCGCTGGCGGTGGAGGCCGAGGACCTGGGGATCGCCGCCGGCCTCCAGGACAGGGTCGCCCAGGCCTACGGCGGGCTCACGTTCATGGACTTCGCCGGTGGCGGCCGGCGCTACGAGCGGCTCGATCCGAGTCTGGTGCCGCCGCTGCTCGTGGCCTGGCGCGCCGACGCGGCCGAGGACTCGGGCCTCGTCCACCGTGACCTGCGCGAGCGCTGGGAGCGCGGCGAGCCGGCGGTGCGGGGCGCGATGGCGTCGTGCGCGCGCTGCGCCCGCGAGGCCCGCGCCGCGCTGCTGGCCGGCGACCGGAACGCGTTCGCACGCGCCGTGGACGGCACCTTCGAGGCTCGGCGGCAAATGATGGCGCTGGCGCCCCGGCACGTGGAGATGATCGAGATCGCGCGCGGGTGCGGAGCGAGCGCCAACTACACCGGCTCGGGCGGCGCGATCGTGGTCGTGTGCGACGACGAGCGCCACCGGGACTCGGTGGCGCTCGCGCTGTCGGCGGACGGGTGCGGGACCGCCCGCGTCAATCAGATGCCGTAGCCGCCGGGGACCACGTAGGCGTAGCCACCGCCGGGCACGACGTAGTACACCCCGCCGCCGCCACCGCCGTCGTATCCGCCGCCGCCGTAGCTGCCGTAGCCATATCCGTCGCCGTTGCCGTACGGATCACCGCCGCCGCTGGTGCTCTGGGCCGCGCTGCCACCGCCGGCGCTCCACGCCACCGAGAACGACGAGCCGTCGCTCGACAGAGACGAGGCCTGTGCGCCGGCGCCCGATTGACTGGAGACGAAGCCGTTGCCGCCGCCGGCGATCCCCGCGCCGCCGCCGGCCCAGCTGCCGCCGCCCGAGGAGGCGAGCTGCACCTGCTGGAGTGACCAGTCGCGATCGGAGATCGAGCCCGTGTGCCCGTCGGAGGTGGCGGTCGCGTTCGTGAAGGTGACCTTGCCGAAGTCGGCCAGCGGCAGGGTCTGGTAGTCGCCGCCGCCCTGGCTCACGCTCGACGGCGCCTCCGCGATCCACTCCGCGCTCGAGGTGTCGGGACTGCTCATCTGGAGCTGCTTGGTTACTGACTGTCCGGTCGTCTGATCGGACAGCGAGATCGTCACCGTCGTAGCGCTGACGCTGACCTTGCCGGTCATGTGATCGCCGGGGTGAACGGCCAGGTTGAGCTGCGTCTCCGGAGCCGGGACCAGCTCATACCAGGCGTAGTACTGCGTCTGGCCGTCCACCGTGTCGGCGGAGGTGCCGACCTGCTCGAGCGACTGCGACTGGTTGCTCGATCCGCCGAGCCCCACCCAGAACGCCGAGTAGCCCTGGCTCGTGCTCGAGTTGACGCTCGGCTCCACCCAGCTGCCCGAAACGCTCGAAGAACTGACCACTGCCCAGGTTGCTGTCCGCGACGTAGCCGGCCCAGTTCTCGCTCGAGGCCTGCTGCGCGTCGAAGATCCGCGCCGACGCCACCGGGGCGCCGGCCGCGGCGATTCCCAGCGTCGCCAGGCCCGTGAGGATGTAACGCTTCATGTGTGAGTTCATTTGTCGTGACCCTTCGGTGAAAGAGACTTGGTTTCACTGTGGGCCGCGGCGCGAAGAGGCGGCTACGAACTCGCGAAGAGGTTCGTAAGCCCTTCGCGAAGCCAGGAGAGGCCGGGCTTCCGGCGAACCTCACGGTATGAGCACGAACCGGCTCGAGTCCTTCTCCGACGGGGTGCTGGCCGTGGCGATCACGCTGCTCGTGCTGAACATCGCGGTGCCGAAGCCGGGCGGCAACCTTGCCCACGACCTGGCGCACGAGTGGCCGCAATACGCCGCCTACGCGACATCGTTTCTGACCATCGGAATCATCTGGGTCAACCACCACGCGATGATCGGCCGGCTGCGGGCCGCCGACCACAGCATCCTGATGCTCAACCTGATCCTGCTGCTGACGATCGGCGTGATCCCGTTCGGCACCGCGCTACTCGCGACTTATCTGCGGCTGGGACACGGCGAGAACCTCGCGGCCGGCGTCTACGGTGGCGTGATGCTGGCGATGGCGGTCGCCTTTGCCACGCTCAACTGGCACATCCTGTTCCGCAAGGCGCATCTGCTGACGCCCGAGCTGGCCGAGAAGCGGCGCCGGCGGATCCTCACCCGTAGCGTCACCGGGCTTGTCCCCTACCTGATCGCCACCGCGCTGGCTCCGGTGTCCCCCTACCCGACGCTGGCGATCTGCGCGGCCCTGGCGATCTACTACGCGCTCCCGCTCGCCAGCAGCTTCGACGCTTAGTACTGCCACCACGCGGCGAGCACGCGCCGCCAGTTGCCCCAGGCGACCGCTTCGAGCTCGCCGGCGCTCAACCCGGCGGCTGTGAGGGCGTCGAGCACGCGCGGCATCCCGGCGACATCACCCACGCCGGCCGGCATCGTCGCCCCGTCGAAGTCCGAGCCGAGCGCCACGTGGTCGATCCCGATCCGCTCGGCCACGTACGCCGCGTGGCGGGCGATCAGCTCGACCGGAGTGTCGGGGTCGTCGGCGAAGTCCTCGCGCAGGAACGGGCAGGCGAACACGATCCCCACGAGCCCGCCCGAGGCGCCGATCGCGTCGAGTTGGGGGTCGGTGAGGTTGCGCGAGGCCTGGCACAGGGCGTGAGCGGCGCTGTGGCTGGCCACGATCGGCCCAAGCTCGAGGCGGGCGAGATCCCAGAAGCCCTCCTCGTTCAGATGGCTCACGTCGACCATGATCCCCAGCTCGGCGCAGCGCCGGACGAGCTCGGTTCCCGCGGCGGTGAGCCCGGGACCCGTGTCCGGCGAGGACGGCGCGACGAACGGGACGCCGTCGCCGAACGCGTTGGGCCGGCTCCACACTGGGCCAAGCGAGCGCAGCCCGGCCTCGTACCAGAGCTCGAGCGACTCCAGCGCCGGGTCGATCGCCTCCGCCCCTTCGAGGTGCAGGACCGCTACCGGCGGCCCTTCCGGCTCGAGGTCGGCCGCCCGCCGCGCGATCCGAAGCTCTCCGGCACGCTCGAGCGCGAGCAGCCGCCCGGCGACCGCAGTCGCGTCTGCAGCGGCGGTGGCGTGGTCGACCGGCGGCGCCGGCGGAAGCTTCGTCAGCGAGGCCGACAGTCCCTCGCCCCATCCGGGCGACGGGGTGAAGATGGAGAAGATGCCACCGCGCACTCCGCCCGCGCGCATGCGCGGCACGTCGAGATGGCCGCCGGCACGCCCGCGCGCGAGATCCGCGTGGTCCTCGGCGGTCAGCGCGTCGTTGTGGCCGTCGAAGACCGGCGGCACCGGCGGCTACTCGCGCACGGCCGCGACGTCGGGAAGCTCGACCGCCGGCAGCCCGTCGATGCTGCGCGAGTTCTTCTCGCGCTGGTAGTCCAGCAGCGCCTCGCTGCCGCCGACCCGGAGCTTCTTCGCGGCCCAGGCGTCCTGGTGCGGGCGCGTGCCCTCGACGCTCAAGAGCGGGACGCCGTAACCGCACGAGTCGGCGACGCGGTCGAGCTCGACGATCACGATCGCGCGGCGCGCCTCCGGGTGCGCCGGCCCAGCGAACCCACAGCGCTCTAGCAACTCCTCGAAGCGGCCGTCACTCGTTTCGATGACCTCGCCGCTGCCGTGCAGGCGAACGATCTTCGGCGGGCCCTGGAAGGCGCACAGCATGATCACGATCCGGCCGTTCTCGCGCAGGTGGGCGATCGTCTCTGCGCCGCTGCCGACCAGGTCGAGATAGGCGACCGTATGCGGGTCGAGCACCCGCAGCGTGTCGATCGGTCCCTTGGGCGAGACGTTGACGTGGCCATCGCCGTCGAGCGGTGCGCTACCGACGAAGAACAGCGCCTGGCGGGCTATCCAGGCCCTCAGGTGATCGTCGATGCCGTCGTAGACCTTTCCCACGTCCGCGAACTGTACCCAGCGACCCGCCTCACCGAGGGCTTGGGAGATAACTACGGGATAGCCATAGTTTTATCCCAACCGCGGCCGGCCGGCGTCCACCAGGAGGCCGTATGCGTCGGGCCGGCGCGTGCGCAGGAACGGGAACAGCTCGAGCCAGTCGCGGCGCTGGTCGAGGTCCAGGGCCGCCACGAGCACGGCCGGCGCGTCGCGCCCGGCCTGCACCAGCACCCGCCCGTACGGATCGCTGATGAAGCTCGACCCGTAGAACGTGAGCGGGTCCTCGACGCCGATCCGGTTGACCGCCACCATGAACGTCCCGTTGGCCACGCCGTTGGCCACGATCACCTGCTGCCACAGGGGCTGGGTGTCGAAGCCGGGGTGATCGGGCTCGGAGCCGATCGCGGTCGGATAGATCAGCACCTCGGCACCCTCTAGCGAGTACGCGCGCGCCAGCTCGGGAAACCACTGGTCCCAGCAAGTGGGAGCGCCGAAGCGCGCGCCGCCCGGGATCTCCAGGAGCGGAAAAGCATCGCCGTCGGCGGGACCGGGCCGGAAGTAGCGGTCCTCGTAGTAGCCGGCGGTGACCGGGATGTGGAGCTTGCGCGTGCGCACCGCGAGCGCGCCGTCCGGCGCCACCACGATCGCGGTATTGAACCCGAGGCCATCGGAGGCGTCCGCGCGCTCGTACAGCGAGGCGTGCACGAATGCGTCCGTCTCCCGCGCCATTCGCGCGGCGAACGTGAAGGTTTGGCCGGTCATCAGGTCCTCCGGGGCGGCTCCGGCGGCCGCCGGCCCGTCGGGCGTGATCGCGAAGTACGGCGAGAGCGTCAGCTCCTGGAGGCACACGATCCGTGCGCCCTCGCCGGCGGCCATCCGGATGCCCACCGCCAGCGCCTCCTCGTGCTCCTCGGGATCGGGATGCCAGCGCTCCTGGACGAGGCCCACGCGCAGCAGCTCCCGCTCGGGCGGGCGCGTGCGCGCCGGCGACTCGGGCGGGTCCAGTGCGCTCAGCAGCTCAGGGGGCATCGCGCACCGGGACCTGCTGGGTGATGCAGTGCGGCCCGCCGCCACCGTAGGCGAGCACCATGCCCGGAACGGGAACGATCTCGCGGCCCGGATATACGCCGGCGATCACCGACAGAGCCTCGTCATCGAACGACGCCCCGGACACCGGCACGATCACCGCGCCGTTGCAGATGTAGTAGTTGAGGTAGCTGACCGCGACCCTCGTGCCGGCGACCTCGGCATACGGGAGGAACGGTAGCTCCACCACATCGATCCCGGCGGCGCGCAACCGTGCCACGTTGTCCTGCGCGCGCTCGTGGTTCGCGTTCTCCGCGCCCGGGGCCAGCAGCACGACCCGGTCACGGTCGCAGAAGGCCGCGATCAGGTCGACGTGGCCGTCGGTGTCCTTGTCCTCGACGAGACCGAGCTCGAGCCACACCACCCGCCCCACGCCCAGCTGCTCGACGAGCGCGCGCTCGACCTCCTCGCGCGGCAGGCCGCCGTTGCGGTTGGGATTCAGCAGGCACTCCTCGGTGGTCAAGAGCGTGCCCGAGCCGTCGCCCACGATCGACCCGCCCTCGAGCACGAGTGGCGCCACCACGACCGGATCGCCGAGGCGCTCAGCGACCAGCCCGCCCACGGCCGCGTCGCGATCAAACGGATGGAACTTCTCCCCCCAGGCATTGAAGTGGAAGTGCACGGCCCGACGCCGCCCGTCCTCGCCGTAGACGTAGATCGGGCCGCAGTCGCGCAGCCACGAGTCGTCGAGTCGGAAGCTCGACCACCTCGACGCTCGGCCGCGCACGCGGCCCTGGCCGCGGCAGCATCCGCTCCTGCGTTGGCGATCATCGTCACCGGCTCGAACTCGGCGATCGCGTTGGCCACGCCGGCGTACTCGCTGCACGCCCGCTCGAGTGTCGGACCCCACAGCTCCCGCCGGCACGGCCACCCCATCAGGGTCCGCTCGTGAGGCTCCCATTCCGCCGGCAAACGCACCGTCACGCGGCGAGCCTACAGCCGGAGGGCATCGGCGCCGATTTAACGACCTATGGGCACGTCCTCCGGCTCTGCCCGCAGAGCGCCGATGCTCGCCGGGCTGTCGCTCGGTGCGCTCGCCCTGCTCGTGGTCGCCGCTCTGCTCGGCGGCCCGATCGCCGTGGTGGCGGTCCTCGCAGGCGGCCTCTTCGGCGCCACTGTCGCCTTCGCCACCATCCCGCGCCTGGACGCGCGGGTTGCCGCGCGTGAGGCGCCACTGCGGATACCGGCCGAGCCCGCGCCTACGCCTACGCCTACGCCTACGCCTGCGCCTGCCCCGCCAGCCCCGGCCCCGGCACCGGCTCCACCGACCAGTCCGATCAACGCCACCGACCCGATCACCGGCCTGCTCGGGATCGAGCGGCTCCAGAGCGACCTCACGCTCAAGATCGGCGACGTGGATCGGCGATGGACCCTGTACGTGTTCGTGCTCGAGGGCTTCAAGGACTACAACGACGCCTACGGCGACGCCATCGGCGATGCGCTGCTGGCGTGGCTGGCACGCAAGCTCGTCGACGGCGTGGGCAGCAACGGGACCGCCTATCGGCTGCGCGGCGGGAGCTTCGCGCTACTCGCCTTCGGCACGGAGCGGCTCAGCGCTTCGGTGCGCGACGCGGCGGCCGCGGCCCTGCACGAGATCGGCGAGGGCTTTCACATCTCGTGCGTGGTCGGCACCGCAAGCCTGCGGACCGAGGCGGAGACACACGAGGCCGCGCTCGAGCTGGCGGTCCGCCGCGCTCACGGCCGCCGCGCCGAGCGCAAGGCACCCGGGCTGCGCGCGCCCGCCGACGCGACCGAGGCGCTCCGCCTCGTCCGGCCCCGTTACGACGTCGCCGCGATGGCCAAGCGCATCGCCCGGCGCCTGGAGCTGGACGCCGAGGAAATCGAGCAGCTCGAGGCCGCCATCCACCTGTGCGACGTGGGCACGCTCGCGGTCCCGCGCGACGTCCTCGGGCGCGCCGGCAAGCTTCCCGAGCACGAGTGGCGCTTCATCCTCCTGCACACGCTCGTGGGCGAGCGTCTGCTGGCCGCCGGCCTCGGTATGGAGGACGTATCGAAGCTCGTGCGCTCGAGCCACGAGCGCTGGGACGGCGCGGGCTACCCGGACGGGCTCGCCGGCGAGGAGATCCCGCTCGGCTCGCGGATCGTGTTCGTCTGCAGCGCGTTCCACGACATGACCTCGGAGCGCCCGCACCAGCCGGCGCTGGAGCCGGCGCAGGCCCTGGCCGAGCTCGAGCGCGGTGCCGGCACGCAGTTCGACCCGCAGGTCGTGAGCGCGTTCGCGCAGGAATTCGCGGGCACGTTTACGCCCGTCCTCGTCGACTGAACAGGCTCAGCGGCTGAGGTGGAGGCGGTGCGCTACCGCAGCCGCCTGCGTCCGGCTGCGCACGCCGAGCTTGGAGAGGATCCGGGAGACGTGCACGCTCGCCGTCTTCTCGGCCATGAACAGGGCGTTGCCGATCTGGCGGTTGGTGGCGCCCTCGGCCAGCAGAGCCAGCACCTGGCGCTCACGTGCGGTCAGGCCGAAGGGGTCCTCGGAGGCGCCATTGTCCTCCGGCGAAGCCGGGTGATCGGCGGCGGCGCCGCGCTCGAGATCGAGGCGGGCTCGCTCGGCCAGCCCGGTGAGCTCGTCGACCAGCCAGCGCGATCCGAGCTCGCGCGCAGTGGACAGGGCTTGGGCCGCCACCTCGGCGCCCTCCTGGCGTTCCCCGCCCTCGACGTACGCCTCCGCCGCGCGCCAGCGGGCGACGGCCGCCGCGTAGAGACGGCCCATCGCCAGCCACGCGTCGGCGGCCTTGAGCCACAGCCGCGGGTCGTGCTTTCCGCGCGCTCGGGCCAGCTCGGCCGCGCCCTGCTCGCGCCACGCCCGCTCGACCGCGCCCCCCTCCTGTGCCGCAGCGCGCAGCCGTTGCATGTGGATCCGCGCCCGAGCCAGTGCGTCGCGCTCGTCGGCCTTCTCGCGCAGGTCGCGGGCGCGCTGCGCGATGTCGGCCTCGACGCGCAGACCAACGGCCGAGATGCTGGCGATCCGCATCACGTCGTCGGTGCACACCTCGAGGCGGTCGAGCGCCTGCGCCGCCGCGGTCCGCGCGCCGATCAGGTCATGCTGGCGGCGGAGCAGCTCGCCCATCAGCGTCCCGAAGGAGCCGATCCACTGGGGTTGAGAGGTGCCGATGACGTTCTCCTCGAGCGCGTCGAGGCACTTGCCGGCGGCCTCGAGGTCGCCCTCGCCCAACGCCAGCTCGGCGTTGCGGATCTGGCGGAACAGCAGCGCCGTGCCCACGATGTGGGCCGACACCGCGCCGATGTGATCGCGCGCGGCGCGCCAATCCCCGCTCTCGAACTCAAGGTCCGCGAGGGTCAGCGTCACCCAGTCGCGGCTCCGTGTGGCCCGCCGCGGCGTGGCGGCGAGGCCCTCCCGGGCGGTGCTCAGCGCCTCGTGCGTGCGCCCCGCGTTGCCCAGCACGCTGGCCAGGTTGGCGTACGCGTTACTGATCGCATCGTCGTCCTCCTGCTCCTCGGCAATCGCGACCGCGCCGCGCAGGTCCTCCACCCCCTCGTCGACGTGCCCCAACGCGATCCGGGCCATGCCGAGCGTGTTCAAGACCTCGCCCTGGGTGCGCCGGTCGCCAATCGCCACGGCCTCGCTCAGCGCCTCCTCGGCATCCTCGATCGCGTCACGGAACCGGCCCCTCAGGAACCGCGTGCGCGCCAGCCATGCCACCAAGGCGACCCGCTCCGGGCTCACCTCGTCGTCCGGGAGCATGGCCAGCGCACGCTGCGCCGTCTCCACCCCCTCGAGGCCCCGGTTGAGCTGCCACTCGGTCCGCGCGAGCCTGGCCAGGAGCGCCGAGTAGCGGCGCGCGTCGACCTTCGGATCGAGCTCCTCGAGCGCATGCCTGAGCAGGACCTCGCCGCGGGCGCGGTCGCCGCCCACCGCGTGGGCCTCGGCCGCGAGGGTGAGCAGCTCGACGTGGTCCAGGGGCAGCATGTGCGAGGCGTCGGGCACCCGCGGCCACAGCTCGAGCGCGCGCTCCGCCAGATCGGCGGTCTCGCCGTGGGCGTGGACCTCGCGCGCGGCCAGTGCGGCCTGCACGGTGGCGCGCAGCGCTGCGGGCTGATCGCCCGCGGCGGCGTAGTGGCTGGCGATCATCGTCGCCGGCTCGAGCTCGATCTGGCCGCCCATGCGCTCCTCGTACAGGCGGGCCAGCGCCAGGTGCAGCTCGCCCCGCTCCCCGGGCAGCAGATCGTCGTAGACGGCCTCGCGCAGGAGCGCGTGGCGGAAGCCGAGCCGCGCCTCCTCGCAGGCGATCAGGACCTGCTCGTCCACCGCTTGGCGCAGTGCGTCGTGTAGCGCCTCGTGATCAGCTTCCACGAGATCGGCGATCGTCGGCTCATCGAGCATCCGGCCGACCGCGATCGCGCGGACGGCGCGCCGGGTCTCCGGCGCGAGCCGCTCGAGCCGCAGCAGGAACGCGTCGCGCAGGCTCTGGGGGGCGGCGCCCCGGCCGTCTAGCCCCGCGGCCAGGAGCTCCTCGGTGTAGAGCGGGTTGCCCTCGCTACGGGCGAACACGCGGTCGACGAGCTGGGGGCTCGGCTCGTCGCCGAGGATGTCGGCGAGGACCTCGGCGAGCTCACCACGGTCAAAGGGCGTCAGATCGATGCGGCGGACGAGGTCGATGCGCTCGAGCTCGGCCAGCAGCGGGCGAAGGGCGTGCCGGCGGTGGAGCTCGTCGGTGCGGTAGGTCAGGAGCACCATCACGCGCTCCTCGCGCAAGGTTCGTGCCAGGAAGCTCACGAACGCGCGGGTGGAGCGGTCGGCCCAGTGCATGTCCTCGAGGATCAGCACGAGCCCGTGCCCCTCGCTACACACCTCGAGCAGGTCGAGCAGGGCATCGAACAGGCGCAATTGCGCCGACGGATCGTCGCGCTCCGGGGCCGGCACGTCGCCGTCCTCGAGGTCGGGAAGGAGCGTCGACAAGGCCGAGCGGCTGGCCCTGCCGAGCGCTGCGAGCGCGGGATGTCGCCGGCGGACCAGCGGCCGAAGCGCGCTCAGCAGCGGTGCGTACGGGAGCTCGCCGTCGGCTTGGAGCGAGGCGCTTCCCTGGAGGACGAGCGCCGCGGAGTCGTGGCGACTCAGGAACTCCGATACCAGTCGCGTCTTACCGACGCCTGAGTCGCCGCCGACCAGGACGACCACGGGCTGGCCGCCGTCCGCTTCACGCCGCGCCTGCTCGAGCTCGTCGAGCTCCCCGACGCGACCGACGAAGTGACTGCTCGTCAGGCTGGGCCGCATGCCGGAAGTATCGCCATGTGCTCCGCGTCCGTGGCGGCCGGAGTCCCGCCAGGCGGGCCTGCCGTTCGGCGGCGCGGCGGATCTCGGCCTGGTGGCCGGCTCCGATGGTCTGGGTGAGGATGGGCTGCATTCTGTGCTCCTCTCGGTTGAATCCACGCTGAGAGGAGCATCGACTGAGAGCTCGAGGCGCACATCGGGAGGATGGAGCCAGTCCCCGGGTGCGGGGCCTTAGCCCCCCCGCACCACCCCTTACTCGACGCTGCCGCGTCGGGCCAGCCACGCCAACCAGGCGAGGCCGCGCCCCTCGGCGCCCTCGAGGTCGAGCCCCGTGGCCTCGGAGATGCGCGCGATCCGGTCGCGCAGCGTGTTGCGATGGACCGGGAGTGCGGTGGCGGTCGACCCGCGCTCGAAGCTGTGCGCGACGAGTACATCGAGCGTGTGCGCCAGCTCCTCGCTGAGCGGTCCGTATACGCGCTTACGGATTCGCATCGCGATCTGCGGCGAGCGCCGGAGCAGGAGCTCCGGGAGGTAGTCCTCGAGCGAGATCTCGCCCGTCGCACCCCGCGCCGCCGCTACCTCGACCGCCATCCGCAGCTCCTCGAGCGCACGTCCGCGCTCGACCCGGATCGCCGGAGCGCCCTGAGCGACGATCGCCTCGGCCTCGAGCCCGATCCCCGTCCAGGGTGAGCGCGCCGGAGCCAGCCCGGCCACACGCCGGCCCTCGGAGACGGCGAGGGCACCACGCCGGCGCAGCAAGGCGGCGAGCGCGGCGTGCCGCGCGGGCCCACCCGGAGAGGCGATCACGAACGGGCGCGCGGCGCGCTCGAGCGAGAAGCCGAGCTGCTCGGCCAGCTCGTGGTCCTCGGGCATGGGCGGCTCGTCGGCCGCGATCCGCCCGAGCAGCGCCCGCGCCGCGACCTCCGCGGGACCGGCCACGCGGACCCGCGCCGCTTCCTCATAGACCTCGGAGTAGATGCGCGAGACGCGGTCCACGTACTCGAACAGGAGATCCGCGCTCTCGAGCAGTGCCGGGCGCTCGTCCTCGCTCGCCGCCGCGAGCAGCGCGCCCCAGGCGAAGCGCGCGCCGCGCCGGAAGTTCGCCGGCACGATGTCGGCCGGGACGCCGTCGGCGGCGCGAGCGCGAGCATGCTCGCGAAACATCTCGAGCTCGTGCTCGGACGGCGGCCGCTGCTCAACCAGCCAGCGCACCACCAGATCGAGGTTCCAGCGCACCCAGTCCCGCACCCGCTCGCGCGGAGGATGGACCTCCTGGAACTCGGGCCGGTCCCAGAAGCTGTCGAGCACCCGGTCGGCGAACTCGTCCAGATTCGCCCGGGCGACGATCCTGCGCACCACATCCCCGGCGAGGGCCGCACCCATGGCCGTGAGTATGACGCCGCCGCATGTGCCGCGTGCACGGTTGGCGGGCCCAGAAGCGTGCCGATCGACGTTGAAGCAGCGAGCGGCGAGATGCACGATCTTCCGGTGTAGCTTTCACTGGCCATCCCGGGTGCTTCCAGGTCGCCCGGGATTGCACTACATCGCGCTGCAACAGGAGGAGATGCCGGCATGAAGGGCAGGGTTAGGTTGTGGGGACTGATCGTCGTCGGACTCACCGCGGCCGCGTTCGCTGCGCCCGCGGCCGCAATGCCGCCGAGCACGTTCAACCCCGTCGTCGAGGCGCAGAACTTCTCGATCACGCAGCAGCGCCAGACGATCTACGACACGCCGCAGTACCAGGCCCAGCTGGCGGTCGACAGCACGAACAACACGGCGAACGCGCTCGCCACCGAGGCCGCCGACCCCGGGCGCTTCTTCACCGACGACCTGTGCTGGAACCTGAGCAACGGCTGCGCCGGGGACATCCGCCTCTACAACTGGGGCTCCGCCGGCTACGGGATCGTCCGCCCCGTTCTGTTCACCGCACGTGACGGCGCCACGATCTCCGGCCACGTGTGGGCGACGGTGGCGGGCCCGGCCAAGCGTCCCGGGATCGTGATCACCAACGGCTCTGTGCAAGCCGACGAGCAGATGTACTGGTACGCGGCCCAGACGCTGGCCAAGGCCGGCTACGTGGTCCTCACCTTCGACCCCCAGGGACAGGGCCAGAGCGACACCTATGGCCAGTCGCCCGACCAGAACGAGGGCTTCCCCGCGCAGAGCACGGGCACGCCGTTCTACGACGGCACCGAGGACGCGATCGACTTCTTCCTGTCCACCCCCTCGCACCCGTACGAGCCGGTCACGAGCTGCACCACGGGGACGAGCCATGCGGCCAAGCAGAACCAGCGCGTCGCGGCGGGGCTGGACGCCGCCTACAACCCCTTCTGGCAGCTCCTCGACCCGGGCGAGATCGGCCTCGCGGGCCACTCCTACGGCGCCGCCGGCGTCTCCTACGTCGGGCAGTGGGATCCCCGCGTCAAGGCGATCGTGGCCTGGGACGACCTCGGCGGCCCGGGGCCGAACGACGCGCCGGTCCCCGGCGCCGCCCCCGGCGCGCCCTCCCAGACGATCGGCGAGTCCGCCTGTCCCGCCCATCCCGAGGACCGCACGACCGTGCCGATCACCAAGCCGGCGCTCGGCATGTCGGCCGACTACGGGTTGCCGCCCGCGCCGAACACCCAGCTGCCCAACCCCAACGCCAAGTCGACCTGGTCGCTCAACTACTCCAAGGCCGGAGTCGACACGGGCGAGATCATCATCCGAGGTGGCTCGCACCTCGACTTCAGCTGGATCCCCAACCAGGCGTTCGGTGCGTCGCTGCGCGGCCCCGACATCATCGACTGGTATACGACCGCGTGGTTCGACAAGTACCTCAAGCACGACGCCGCGGCCGACAACATGCTGCTGAGCGAGCGGTGGCGGAGCGATCCGGTGGAGGCGGCGATCGACCCCAACCACGACGGGAACGCGTTCTCGTTCTACTACTACTCGCGCCTGGACTTCCACCTGGCAAATGGGACCAAGTACGACTGCGAGGACCTGCGCGACGGCTGCCCGGGCCTGGTCCCCACCAGCCAGGACGGGTGGTCCGGCGACTACTCCTACATCAAGATCGACACCACGCCCGATAGCGCCGGCGGCCCGGGCGCGAGCTTGAAGGGGACGAGCGGCCTGTCGGTGTGCACAGCGCGCGCGGCGATCCGCTTCGCCCTCCCGCGCTACAGGCACCGCGCGATCACCAAGGTCGTCGTCTACGTCGACGGCCGGCGCGTACTCACGCGCAAGGGCCGCGCGCTCCACGCGGTCAGCATCCCCGGGTTCGCCGGCTCCGGACGCCACCGGGTGCGGGTGTACGAGTACACGAGCAAGGGACCGGCCAGGACGGTCATCCGCTACGTGTACGGGTGCGCGCACGTGAGCGCGGCCCACAAGAAAGCCACATCGCCCAAGAAGAAGGCGAGCGCGCCGGGACGGCGGACCGACCCGACGTTCACGGGCTGAGTTGCGTCTCGCCGCGCTGCTGAGCAGCTGCCTGGCCTTCGCGCTATGCGCTGCGCCGGCCGGCGCAGCGCTCAGGGTCACATGGATGAAGGGATACCCCGCGCCCGGGACGCCAGCCCGCTACGACAAGGTCGGCGTGATCGAGATCGGCCCGGCCACGGCGCGCAACGTGCTCGTGCTCGAGCCGGGAACTTCCGCCGGCAGCGCCTACTTCGTCCCGCTCGCGCGCTGGATCGTCGCCCGGGTCAAGGGCTGGCAGGTGTGGTCGGTCGAGCGGCGCGAGAACCTGCTCGAGGACCAGTCGATGCTGAACCGGGCCAAGGCGGGCAGGGCCAACTCGGTTCAGGTGTTCAACTACTACCTGGGCTGGCTGGCCAATCGGGCGATCACGCGCCACTTCCACCTGATCCCGGACGCCACCGTGGCCTTCGCCAAGCGGTGGGGCATGAACGTCGCCGTCGGCGATCTGCACCGCGTGATCGCGGCCGCCCGCCGGCTCGGCGGCAAGGTCGTGCTCGGCGGCCATTCGCTCGGCGGCGCCGTCGTCACCGCCTACGCCACCTGGAACTTCCACGGCCGCGCCGGGGCCGACGAGCTCGCCGGCCTGGTCTACATCGACGGCGGGAGCTTCCCGCCCGAGAGCGCAGCCGACGCGCGCTCGGCGCTGTCGAAGCTCGACGCGCCGAGCGCCTCGCCGTGGCTGGCGTTCGGCGGCATCGCCACGCCGTTCGCCGGGCTGCTCAACGCCACCGGCTCGCTCGGCGCGCTGCTGGCCCCCAATCAGCGCTCGCTCGGGCAGACGTTCCCCTACCTGCCGGCGTTCCTGAAGCCGCCGGTGCCGGTGACCAACCTCGCCCAGTACGGGTACTCGCTCAACGTCGCGACTTCGCCGCCGGCGCTGATCGCCGCCCAGGCGCACCTCGGCCGGGGCGTGGCGGCGCAGGCGCGCCACGGCCTGCATGGCTGGAACGGCGCCGGCGCGCTCACGCCGATCAAGCGCTTCGCGACGATGTTCTCCGGCTTGGGCGTGGAGAGCGCGGACGGGACCGAGTGGTACTTCCCCCAGCGGCTGACCGACGACTCGGGCGCGGTGGCGAACGGAATCGCCAACCCCGCCCAGGCCGTGCTGGGCGTCCACGCGACGATGGGCCGGCGGCTGCCCCACCGGCTGCTCATCTACGCCTTCGCGGCCGCGCTCGGCGGCCCGGGGGTGCTGCTCGACGCGCGCGCTCCTCGCCGCGCAGTCCCACATCCCGGCGGGCAATCTCGTCCTCGTCGACCGCCACAGCACCTACGCGCACAACGACCCCGCCGGCGCGTACCCGGACAACGCCTTCTTCCGCCACCTCGTGCCCTTCCTGGAACGCGTCGCTACTTCCCGGTAACCTCGCGCGCCGCATGACCGATCTTGCGGCGCTCCTGGGCAGCGAACCCCCCGCCGGGCTGGCGCGCCTGGAGGCGGATGAGCTGGACGACCTCACGGCCGCGATCCGGGACGCGCGCCGCCGGCAGGCGGCCGAGATCGAGGGCGTGGGCGACCGCGCGCTCAGCTTCGTGCCGCGGCTCCTGCGCGGACCGATCCGGCGGATCGTGGGATGAGCGCGGCGCTCACAGGCGAGATCCTCAAGCTGGCGCGGCTGCTCGGCCGCGATCCCGACTCGCTCGCCTACCTGGAGCGTGTCGATCCCGAGGAGCTCCGGCGGCTGCGCGAGCAGGTGACCGAGATGCTGTTCTCCGCCCACGCCGGGCCCCTCGGCCGGCTGGCGGCGGCGAGCAAGCTGCTTCCCGCCGGCGTCATCGCCGCCATCGCCGAGCGCGCGCTCGGGCCCATGCTGACCGCGCGGATCGCCGGGATGCTCGAGCCCGAACGGGCCGTCGATGTCGCGGCCAAGCTCCCGGTCCTGTTCATCACCGACGTGGCCGCTGAGCTCGATCCGCGCCGGGCGGGCCCCGTGATCGGCCTGATTCCGGCCGCCCAGATCGCCGAGATCACGCGAGAGCTGGTTCGCCGGGGCGAGGCCGTGACGATCGGCCGCTTCGTCGGGCACCTGAGCGCGGAGGCCCGGCTCGCTGCGCTGGCTGAGATCGACCACGACACGCGGGCTCACGTCATCCTCGTGGTCGAGGACGAGGACGGGCTGCACCAGATGTTCGCCGACATCCCGCCCGCGGAGCGCCCTGAGCTGATCGACGCCGCTGCCCGCGCCGGCGTGTCCGCCGAGCTGCTCGAGGTCGTGAGCCGATTGCCCGAGCCGCTCCGGGCGTCCTACCTGGAGCTCGCGACCAGCACGCGGTGAGGAGCGGGGGCCTCTGGCGCTACGCCGACCGGCTCCCGGTGAGCGAGGTCCCCGGGCTGTCGATGGGCGAGGGTTGGACGCCGCTGATCCCGGCGGGCGACGGCGACGGCGTGCACCTGAAGCTCGAGTTCCTGATGCCGACCGGATCGTTCAAGGACCGCGGCGCGGTGGTGCTCGTCGCCGGCGCGGTTCATGGAGGCGCCCGGCACCTGATCGCCGATTCGAGCGGCAACGCCGGCAGCGCGATCGCGGCGTACGCGGCGCGGGCCGGGATCCCGTGCACCGTGTTCGTCCCGGAGGGGACCTCGGCCGGCAAGCAGGCCCAGATCCGCGCGTACGGCGCCGCGGTCTCGCGAATCGCCGGGGACCGGACGGCAGTCGCCGACGCAGCGGCGGCGGAGGTGGCACGAACCGGCGCCACCTACGCCTCGCACGTGCACGACCCGCTGTTTGTCGAAGGGACGAAGACGTTCGCGTTCGAGGTCGTCGAGCAGCTCGGGCGCCCCCCGGACTCGGTGCTGATCCCGATCGGGAACGGCACGCTGTTGCTCGGGGCCGCCCGCGGCTTTCGCGAGCTGCGCGAGGCCGGGCAGATCGACCTGCTGCCGGCGTTGATCGGCCTCCAGAGCGAGCGTTGCGCACCGCTGGCCGAGGCGTGGCGGCGGGGACTCGATGCGCCGGTTGAAGTCGAGGCCCGGCAGACCTCGGCCGAGGGGATCGCGATCCCGCGGCCCGCCCGGGGCGCCGAGATCCTGGCCGCGGTCCGTGAGAGCGGCGGGCGCATAGTCACCGTGCCCGAGGCGGCGATCGCGCCGGCGGCGCAGGATCTCGGACGGCGCGGACTGCTCGTGGAGCCGACGGCGGCGCTGGTATGGGCGGCGCGGGAGCACGCCGACGATACGACCGTCGTGCCGTTGTGCGGGTCCGGGCTGAAGGCCCGCCGCTAGCCTCAGGCTCGATGCGCGATGAGGCCGTGCTCGGCGCCGGGGTCGACCGGCGGCTGGTCCTGTTGCTGGCGTTCGTGTGCGGCGCCGCCGCCGCCAACCTGTACTACGCCCAACCGCTCCTGCACACGATCGGGCACGCCCTGTCGGTGTCGGATGGGACGGCGGGCCTGCTCGTGACCGCCAGCCAGGCGGGCTACGTCGTCGGCCTCGCGCTGCTCGTCCCGCTGGGAGACCTCCACGAGCGGCGGCGGTTGATCACCGTGATGCTGGTGGTGACCGCGGTGGCGCAGGGATGCGCCGCGGCGGCGCCGGCGTTCGCGATGTTCGCGCTGGCGATCGGGGTCGCGGGCGTGACTTCGGTCGTGGCGCAGATCGTCGTCGCGATGTCGTCCTCGCTCGCCGCCGACGCGCAGCGCGGGCGCGTCGTGGGGACGGTCATGAGCGGCCTGCTGATCGGGATCCTCACGGCACGGACGCTGAGCGGGCTGGTGGCGGGAGCGCTCGGGTGGCGCGCGGTGTTCGTTCTCGCGGGCGCGGCGATGCTGCTGCTGGCGATCGTGCTTCGCTCGGCGCTTCCGCGGGTGCCCGCCACCGAACGGCTGGGTTACCCCGCGCTGCTGCGCTCGGTGGGCGCGCTGATCGCGCAGGAGCGGGTGCTGCGCCAGCGGATGCTGCTCGGCGCGTGCAGCATGGGCAGCTTCAGCGTGCTGTGGACGGCGTTGTCGTTCCTGCTCTCCGGCTCGCCCTATCACTACGGCAACAGCGTGATCGGGCTGTTCGGGCTGGCCGGGATCGCCGGGGCGTTGGCCGCGCCGGTGGCCGGGCGCGCGGCGGATCGGGGTCACGGTCGGCTGGCCACCACCGCGGTGATCCTGGCGCTGCTGGCCGGGTGGGGGCTGCTCGCGCTCGGCAAGGCCTCGCTCGCCGCGTTGCTGGCCGGCATCGTCGTGCTCGACCTCGGCGTGCAGGGGCTCCACATCTCCAACCAGTCCGCGATCTACGCCCTGCGCGGAGAGGCTCGCAGCCGCCTCACGACCGCGTACATGGTCGCCTACTTCCTCGGCGGCACCGCGCTCTCGGCGGCGACCTCGGCGCTGTACGCGAGCGATGGCTGGGAGGCGGTGTGCGGACTGGGTGCGGCCACGAGCCTGGTGGCGCTGGCGGCGTGGGTGGTGAGCGCGCTCGATCGGCCGGGCGCGCCGCTCGGGCAGCGCGCGTAAGCTGAGGCCAACATGGAGCGTCCCGTCCTCACCGCGCCGATCGCCGCCACCGGGCTGATCGCCGGCTACGCGGTCGCCGCCGGCACCGGCTCACGACCGCTGGGGGGCGTCGTCCTCGTCGGCTTTGCCGTGCCGTGCGTGGGCATCTGGCTCGGCCGCGACGGAGCGCGGACGGCGCTCCAGCTCACCGGGGTGGGGCTGGCCGCCTTCGCGCTCTCGCACGTGCTGGCGCTGGGCGTCGGCGCGTGGCCGGCCGTGCTCGTCTGTGCCGCCGGCACCGCCGGCGCATGCTGGCGGCTCTCCGACGCCGCGGCCCGCTCGCGGGCACGGCTCGGGTTGGGCCCGCGAGCGCGGGCCGGTGTACGCGGCTGACGCATTCGAGGGTTACACGCCGCCGTGCGCGGGCATATGCTCCGCCGACATGGAGAGGGGACACGCCCGCGGGAGCGGAGTCGACGCCGGTTGGACACAGGTCGAACCAGGGTTCACCTGGGACGATCTCGTCCTCCCGGAGTCTCAGCTGGCGTTGCTTCAGGCGGCGTCGGCATCGGCCGAGTCGGGCGGGCACCTACGCCTGCTGTTCACGGGCGGGCCCGGCACCGGGAAGACGATGGCCTGCCAGATCCTGGGCGCGAGGACGGGCGCCCCGGTGCTCTCGCTCGATGCCGGCGGGAAGGCCGAGGTCCAGAGCGAGGCGGCGGAGGAGCTCATGCGTGCCGCCGGCCGCGTGGGAGCGGTCCTGGTCGTCGATCACGCCGACGTGCTCCTGCGCGGCGGGCCTGGGTCTCGCCAGTCCGGCCAGGGCATGAGCGGCGCCGCGCTGCTCGAGCGCACCCGTCATCACGCCGGCGTCGTCGTCTTCACCACGACCTCGCTGCGCGGCCTGAAGGAGGAGCTGGCAGCGCAGTTCGACTGCGTCGTCGACTTCCCGTTCCCCGACCGCGACGCGCGCAAGGAGATCTGGCGGCGGCTGCTTCCGGATGACGCACGGCTGACCGAGCCCGATCTCGAGCACCTGGCGCGCTCGTTCCAGCTCCCGGGCGCGGCGATCGGCGCATGCTGCACGCTCGCGATCCTGGCCGCCGAGGCCCAGGCGACGCCGGTGGCGCTGGCACACGTGACGCGCGCGCTCGAGCTCGAGTACGGCGAACGCCTCGTCGCCGAAGCGACCGACGCCGCGCTCGTGGAGCTACGGAGGCGCAGCGGCATCGAGGAGCATCCCGAGCTCGTGCCGGCGCCGATCGCGTCCGCACCGGTCCGGCCGGCTCGCCGCCTGCCCGCGGTCGGGCGTCCGCTCCCGCGCCGGCGCCGGGCGCAGGCACGGCCGCCGCACAGCCGGCGTCTGGCACTCACGGGCCTGGTCCGCCCCGCGCTCGTGGCGCTGGCGGTGCTTGCGCTCGCCGCGCTCGGCTTCCTGGCCGGGCGAGTCACCGCCCGCCACACCGCACGGCCGGCCGCGGCCGCCGTCGCCAGGCGCGTGACGGTTACGGTGACCACACCGGCCCCGGTCCCCGCCGCGCATTCGCTCTCCCCCACCCCCAGCCCGAGCTACGCGTCCGCGCTCGACAGCGTGATCTTCCCGCTGCACGGGACGCGCGCGACGCTCGGCGGCCGCCTGCAGCACACGATCACGACGAGCGAGCTCATCGCCACGTCCGACCAGCTGGCCACCGCCTACACGACGGCGGCGGCCCAGCTGAGGAGCCTGAATCCGGGCGGGGCTGCGGGCAACGCCGACGCGGCTCTGGCCACCGCCTTCGGGCAGACCGCGGCCGCGTTCCGCGCCCTGAGTCGCGCGGCGGTCCGCCACAGCCTGAGCGGACATCTCGCCGCCGAGCAGGCGCTGCACCACGCCAACGTGGCCGGTGCCGCGGCCTACGCCGAGCTGCGCGGCCTCGGCTACCGCGTGCCCTGAGCGCCGCTCACAGGCATGGACTAGGCTGGCGGCCATGAACGACGACTGGCGCCTGCGCGTGGATCTGCACGAGGAGGGCATCGCCCACGAGCTCACCAGCCGGCTGGAGGCCTTCGATGTCGCACACGACCTGCGGACCTCGTTCGGAGATCGCGTAATCGTCTCGCGCGACGGGCCGCAGGTGTTCTGCTACACGGCCACGTTCGAGCAGGCGCAGGCCGCCGAACGCGCGATCCAGGCGGTGGCAGGCGACCACGGTTGGCGGCTCGACGCCTTGATCGAGCATTGGCACCCCGACGCCGAACAATGGGCGGCGCCCGATCGGCCGCTGCCCGGCTCCTCCGCGGAGGCGGCGGCCGAGCACGAGCAGCTGCTCGAGCGCGAGCGACTGGAATCGGCGGCCGAGGGCTACCCCGAGTACGAGGTGAGGGTGCGCTGCGCCTCACTGGAGGCGGCGCGCGAGCTCGCGCGCCGGCTGAGCGCCGAGGGCATCCGGACCGTCCAGCGCCGCGAGTTCCTCGTGGCGGGCGCGGCCGACGAGGACAGCGCCGCCGCGCTGGCCGAGCGGATCCGGCGCGAGGCGCCACCGGACGCCGGCGTGACCGCCGAGGCCAGCCTGCCCGAGGTGGTGGCGGAGGCGCCCTTCGCCACGCCGTTCAACCCGTTCTCCGTGTTCGGCGGCCTCGCCGGATGAGCGAGCAACGACTCAACGCTCAGCTCCGGCTGGCGGCTCGCCCGGTTGGCGAGCCCAAGGAATCGGACTGGGAGTACGTCGAGGAGCCGGCGCCCGAGCCCGGCGACGGCCAGGTCCTGCTCGAGGTGCAGTACATCTCGCTCGACCCGGCGATGCGGGGCTGGATGAACGACGCGCGCTCGTACGTGCCGCCGGTGCAGATCGGCGAGGTCATGCGCGCGGGGGCGGTCGCGCGCGTGGTCGAGTCCCACCATCCCGACCACGAGGTGGGCGAGCAACTGGCCGGGATGCTCGGCGTGCAGCGATATGCCCTCAGCGATGGCACGGGGCTCGAGCGGATCGACACGGACGCAGCACCGGCGCCGTCGCATCTGGGCGTGCTCGGAATCGGTGGGCTGACCGCGTACTTCGGGCTGCTCGACGTGGGGCGGCCCGAGCCGGGACAGACGGTGGTCGTCTCCGGGGCGGCGGGCGCGGTGGGGAGCGTGGCCGGTCAGATCGCGCGGATCAAGGGGTGCCGCGTGGTGGGGATCGCCGGCGGCTCCGAGAAGTGCTCGTGGCTGCTCGACGAGCTCGGCTTCGACGCCGCGATCGACTACAAGCAGGGCGATCTGCGCGCGCAGCTGCGCGAGTACACGCGGAACGGGGTCGACGTGTACTTCGACAACGTCGGCGGCGAGACGCTCGACCTCGTGCTGACACGGCTGGCCCGCGGTGCCCGCGTGGTCATCTGCGGCGCGATCTCCCAGTACAACGCCGAGCAGGCGCCGCGGGGGCCCTCGAACTACATGCAGCTCCTCGTGCAGCGGGCGTCGATGACGGGCTTTCTCGTGTTCGACTACATCGACCGCTACGCGGAGGCACGTGCCGAGCTGGCCGGATGGCTGCGCAGCGGCGAGCTCAAGTCGCGCGAGGATGTCGTCCGCGGCGACATCCGCGACTTCCCAGCCGTGTTCCTCCGCCTCTTCCGCGGCGAGAACATCGGCAAGCTGGTGCTCGAGCTGCCGAGCTAGCTCATGCCGCGACGAGCTGGTCGCGCTTGCCGGCGACGCCGTCGAGCAGCTGCTTGAACGAGTCGGCGAACTTCTCCACGCCTTCGCGCTCGAGCACGGCCACGACGTCGTCGTAGTCGATGCCGGCCTGCGCGAGCTCCTCGAGCGTGCGCTTGGCGCCGTCGACGTCGCGCTCCAGGGTCGCCTCGACGCGGCCGTGGTCCTGGAAGTGCTCGATCGTCTCGCGCGGCATCGTGTTGACCGTGTTGGGGCCGATCAGCTCCTCGACGTAGAGAACGTCGCGGTAGGCCGGGTTCTTGGTCGAGGTCGAGGCCCACAGGCAGCGCTGCGGTGAGGCGCCCTCCGCCTCGAGCTCCTCCCAATCCGAGCCGCTGAACAGCTCGTTGTAGGTCTGGTAGGCGAGCTTGGCGTTGGCGATCGCGAGCTTGCCCTTGAGCTCGTCGTGGCCGCCGATCTCGTCCAGGCGCTTGTCGGCTTCGGTGTCGACGCGGGAGACGAAGAACGAGGCCACCGAGGCGACGGTGCGCAGGTCGCCACCGTCCTCGCGCAGGCGCCTCAGGCCGCGCAGATAGGCCTCGGCGGCCTCGCGGTGGCGCTGGAGCGAGAACAGCAGGGTGACGTTCACGGGGATCCCGCCCGCGATCGTGTCCTCGATCGCCTGGAGCCCGGGCTCGGTGCCCGGGATCTTCACGAACAGGTTCGGGCGCTCGATCATCGCGTGGATGCGCTTGGCCTCCTCGATCGTGCCCTGTGTGTCCATGGCCAGATTGGGGTCGACCTCCAGCGAGACCCAGCCGTCGCGCGTGGAGTCACCGCGATCAAACACGCCGCGCAGCAGGTCGCAGGCGTTCTTGATGTCCACTTGGGCAAGGGCCAGGAACACCTCCTTGGGGTCGGTCTCCGACTGGAGGACCTCCCGCAGCTGATCGTCATAAGCATTGCCGTCCGCGATCGCGCCCTGGAAGATCGTGGGGTTGGAGGTGACGCCGACGATCCCGTCGTCGACGAGCGCCTTCAGCTCGCCTTCCTCGACGAACGGCCTCGAGATGTAGTCGATCCAGGGGCTCTGGCCGTGTTCGAGGAGTGATTGCAGCGCAGTCATCGGGATCTCCCTCAGCTTCGTGGTGGCCGGTGCCGGGCGGCTCGGCTTCGTGCTTTCAGGTTACTCCGACTGGTTGCCCGGCCGGGGCGAATACTGCGGTCGCTATCCGGCCGGGGGCGCGAGGAACTCGGCGCCGCCCGCCGTCGCGACGCGCCCCGATCAATGTGCCGAGCAGCAGGTCGCGCAGCTGCTCGCGCGTGTAGTCGTGATGCTCGACCCAGTCGGTGCAGGCCCCGTCGATGAACCACAGCCAGGCACGGACCGCCGCCCTGAGCTGCCCGGGCACCGAGCGCCCGCCGGCGATCCCCTCGACGATTCGGGCCGAGGTGGCGTCGCGCACCTGATCGATCAGCTCGCGCACCTCGGCGTGGCCGGTGGCGCCCTGGATCAGCTTCGTGTACGCGAGCTGATTGGCGTCGATCCAGTTCAGATATGCGTCCAGGCTGCCGCGCAGAGCGTCGATTGGCGGCAGGTTCCGATCGGGCTCGGTCAGCTCGCGCAACTGCTCGGCCGCGGTCGCCAGCGTCGCCTGGAAATACTCCTGCTTGCTCGGGAAGTAGTGGTAGAGCAGGGCCTTCGAGATCCCGGCGGCGCGCGCAATTCCCGCCATCGAGAGCTCGTCGTAGGAGTGGCGGGCGAACAGCTCGCGACCCAGCTCTAGCAGGCGGCGGCGGCGTTCGTCGACGCCCAGGCGGGTGTAGGCCGGCTCGGGCACGCGCGGCAATCGTAGCGTTACTGACCAGCGGTTGACAACTCTCGGTGAGTGGCGGGTGTTCGGCTGGGCGGCGCGGACGGGAGCCGCCGAGGCCTCGTCGGCTGAGCAGGCAGTGGCGGCGAGGGCGGCTCTGCGGCCGGTTGTTCCGGTAATCCGAGACACAAGTGGAACAAAGGGGGGTTTCGCTGGACCGCTATGCGGTGAGGTGCATGGTGATGCATCTCACAGTGCTCATCGGGCTCCTGCTGGCTTTCACCTGTGCCGCGGGCGCGAGCCTGGGCGGACTGTGGAAGCAGAAGGGCGCCGTCCATTGCCAGTCTGTGGACATCCGGCGGCCCAAGGAATCGGCGGTTGCCCTGTTCCGCTCGAAGTGGTTCATGATCGGCTGGCTCGCGGCCGTCGTGGCCTGGCTGCTGCACATTGGCGCATTGGCGCTCGCGCCGATATCGCTCGGACAGGCCGTGATCTCCGGCGGGATCGTGCTCGTCGGGATCCTCGCCGAGCGATTCTTTGACTTCAAGCTCCAGCGCCGGCAGTGGGTCGGCCTGGGCGTGCTCGCGCTCGGAATGGGCGTGCTCGGAGCCACCGCTCACTCCGAGAGCAACCACACCACGTACGGCATTCTGGCCCTTTCCTTCTTCGAGCTGCTCGCCATCGCGTTCGGGGTCGTCTGTGCGCTAGCCCATCGCTGGGAGCGGCTGTATAACCACCGCGGCGTGCTCCTGGGTATCAGCGCGGGGATATGGTTCGGGGTCGCGGATGTCTCGATCAAGGCCGTGACGAGCGGAGATCACGGGATCTGGGGCTTCGTCGGGCCGTGGACATGGCTCGGCATCCTGTGTGCTGTCGGCGCGTTCTTCGCATCGGCGCGCAGCTTCCAGATCGGCGAGGGAATCGGCGTGATCGCCGCCAGCACCGCGGCGGCGAACCTGCTCGGCATCATCTCCGGCATCCTGGTCTTCGGAGAACCCCTGGGCAACAATCCGTTGACCGTCGGCGGCCGGCTCCTGGCCTTCACGCTGGTCGTGGTCGCGCTCACCCTCGTTCCGGCACCCGTCCGGGCCGAGGACGCGGCTCGTGAGCAGGAACTCGAGAGCGTGGAGGAGCCAAGGCGCCGAGGGCGAGGGGCAGGAACCCTCGGGGGCCGACGCGCTCGAGGGCGAGCCCGCGGCCGCCTAGGCATATCGATGACGGAGGTCAAGGCATCGATCGACATCGATGCGCGGCGTGAGGATGTCTGGGGTGTCGTGGCTGACGTCCCGCGCCTCGGCGAATGGGTGACGATCCACTCGGCGTTCGAGGGCTCCCCACCCGACACGGTGGAGGAAGGCACTCGGTTCAAGCAAAAGCTGGCGCTCGGCGGCATTGATTTCGAGGTCGAGTGGACCGCGACCGACGTGGCCGAGGCGGAGCTGCTCGAATGGAATGGCGAGGGGCCGGCGGGGAGCACTGCCCGCGCTCGGTATGAGCTCTCGGGCGAGGACAAAACCACGTTCACCTATATCTCCGAGTTCGATCTTCCCGGCGGCAAGCTGGGTGATCTGGCCGGAAAGGCCGTCGAGAAGAGCGCCGACGACGAGGCGCAGGAGTCGCTCCAGCGGCTCAAGCGACTGGTGGAGAGCTGAGCGCGAGCCCCGCCGCGCGGGTATCGGGGCCTCATGAGCTTGTATCCCGACCTTCCCGCAGCGCGCAGGCGGGTCCTCACGCGCGACGCGTTCGTCGTACTGCTGCTGATCGCGTTTGCCTGGCTCGGGCTGCGCGTGTACCACGGCGTGAATGCGCTGTCGGGCCTGGGTCGGGGGGTGAGCGACGCCGGCCTCTCGGTTCAGTCCGGCTTTTCCACCGCAGCCTCCGCGGCCGAGAACATCCCGCTCGGCGGGAACGCCATCGCCGGGGCCCTCCGCGATGCCGGTGCCGGCACCGGCGGCAACGTCGCCGCGATCGGGCGCAGCGGCGAGAATGCCGCCCATCACGCGGCGGTGCTGCTGGGCCTGCTCACGTGGGCGCTTCCCACGGCGCTGCTCACCATGCTCGTTCTGCCGGCCAGGCTTCGCGAGGCACGCCGACTCTACGAAGTGCGCGCAGCGCTGCGAATGCCGAGCTCCGAGGAGCGCTCGCGTCTGCTCGCCGTACGAGCGGTTCTGACGCTGCCCGATGACGAGCTGTTCAGGCGTACCTCAGATCCTGCGGGCGACCTCCTGGCAGGGCGCTACGAGGCGCTCGTGGCCGCCGAGCTCGAGGCAATCGGCGTGAGAGCCGCAGCCACGAGCAGCGAAGCGTGACCCTGTCGGGTGCGCAGACCGGCGCAGGTGCGACTCTAACCTGACGCGCCCCGCGGGCCGTAGCGACCGAAGCCGGGGTGCTTGATGCGCCCTTGCTCCGCGGCCGAGCGGAGAGCGCGTGTGAAACGGCCGGGTCCCCAGTACTTGCAACCGACGAGATCGCCGAGCTCGCTGCGTCGCATTTCGCCTTTATCCTCGAGTGCACGCTCGATGAGCGTGACCTCGCGTTCCTGCCAGTAACGGTCCTCGTCGGGCTCGTACGTTGACCCCGGCTGCAGGGGAGACCAGCTGCGGGGGCCTCGAGCACGGGACGCTGACGTGCCTGGCTTGTTCTGTGTCCGGGTGGTCGGTGACTGTGCCATGTTCACACTCCGCTCGTAACTCGATCACGGGTGGGCCGCGGATGCCAGCCTCCGTGCTCATATTCGGCCCGGCCGCACGGCGTCGCCTGACTGGAGAGCGGGCGGGGCGGGCGGGCTCGCGTGTTCGCGGGCCCGTGGCTCCGTTCCGCCTACCGTGAGGACGTCCGCGGCCTCGGCGGTCTGCTGTTCCTCGGCCTCCTGCGCGCTCAGCGGCGCGGCGATGTCCTCGAGCTCGCGGCCGGCCGCCTCAACCCCGAGGCCCACCTCGACGAGCCCGGAGGCGATCATCAAAGCCGCGCCGATGATGTAGCCGACGAACACGTCGCTCGGCTTGCCGGTGGCGATCAGGGCCCCGAACAACAGCGGCCCGCCAACCCCGCCGACGACCGTGCCGAACGCGTAGAAGAACGCGATCGCCAGCGCCCGGGTTTCCATCGGGAAGATCTCACTCGTCGTCAGGTACGCCGCCGACGCGCCGGCCGACGCGAAGAAGAAGATCACGCACCAGGCGACCGTCTGGGTCACCGCGGTGAGCGTCCCGTTCTTGAACAGGAAGGCAGTGACGATCAACAGCACGCCCGACAGGATGTAGGTGCCGGCGATCATCGGCTTGCGCCCGACCGTGTCGAATAACCGGCCGAGCAGCAGCGGGCCGGCGAAGTTTCCGGCTGCGAACGGGAGTATGTACCACCCCACCGAGCCCGATCCCACGCCGTAGAACTTGGTCAGCACCAGGGCATAGGTGAAGAAGATGGCGTTGTAGAGGAACGCCTGCCCCGTGAACAGCGAGAAGCACAGGACGGTTCGCCGCGGGTAGAGCTTGAAGAACGTCCGCGCGATCTCGCTCATCGGGACGCTCTTGCGCTGCTTGATCCGCAGCGTGCGGTGCGGCGGGTCGAGCTCGAGCCCGGTCGAGGCCGTGACCTGCGCCTCGATGTCGTCGACGAGCGCCTCGGCCTCCCGGTCGTAGCCGTGGATGACCATCCAGCGTGGGCTCTCCGGCACGTTGCGCCGGACGAGCAGGATCGCAATCCCGAAGATCGCGGCGAGGAAGAACGACACCCGCCACCCCACGTTGCGCGCGAAGATGCTCGGATCCAGCAGCACCACCGAGAGCGCGGCCCCAACTGCCGTCCCGATCCAGTAGGAGCCGTTGATGATCAGGTCGACGGCACCACGAACGCGGGCCGGGATGAGCTCGTCGATCGCCGAGTTGATCGCCGAGTACTCGCCACCGATGCCCGCGCCGGTGATGGCCCGGCACAGGATGAACCACCACACGCTGAACGACAGCCCGGTGGCTATGGAGCCGCCGAGGAATACGAGCAGCGTGATCATGAAGAGCTTCTTGCGCCCGATCTTGTCGGCCAGCGAGCCGAAGTACAGGGCACCCAGGCAAGCGCCGACGATGTACGCGGACCCGGCTACGCCGATCTCGGCCGCCGTGAGCTTGATGCCGCTCCCGTGCTCGGTCAGCCGGGCCGCGATCGACCCGACGATCGTGACCTGGAGCCCGTCCAGGATCCACACCGTTCCAAGCCCGATCACCACGAGCCAGTGCCAGCGCGACCACGGCAAGCGATCCATCCGGGCCGGGATCGACGTCTCGACGGTGCGCAACTCACGCTCAACCGCCACGCCTTGCGTCATATCGCTCACTCCTCTCCGCTCCTGCACGCGTTACGCGGCAGGTGTTTCCCACCTCTTTACTTTCGGTTTAGCTACTACCCAGGCCGGTCCCCCGGCGAACCACGGTCGCCGCGCCGGCGGATCGCTGCTCCGACTTCGCTTGGCTGTGTCTCTCTCCTTACCTCGGCCTCGTCCTGACGGGGCCGGGATGGCCTGATGCGCGAATACCCGCCCGACGGGGCGCCAAACCGTGAAGCGGGGCAAATGGGACAGCGCTGGTGCGTGAGCCGGGACACGGACCGAACGAGCGAGACGACCTCAGCGCGCCGGCCACGCGACTACCTCATCACCGCGCACACGCGCGATATCGAGCATCGCGAGCAGATCATCGATGCCAAAGCGCACCAGCATCGCGCGGCGCGACGCCTTCAGCCCCAGCGCTCAGGGAGTTGGACGCGTGGGTTGGCTCTCCCGACTGCGCACGTGCCAGGCCATGTCTGCCTCGGCGACGAGCTCGCCGGCTTGGTCGTGCAGGTCCACGTGAACGCTGAAGTCGCAGCGGCCGTTCTCCAAGAGCTGCTGATAAAGGGAAGCGCGCTGTAGATCGCTTTGCGCTGACGCGGTGATTGGCCCCTTGGCCGGCCGGCGGTACGTGATGGTTGAGCTACGCACGAGTGGTGTGATCGAGGAGAAGCGCTCGCCCACCAAGCCCAACATGCATGCGCCCGAGGCCGACTCCGCGAGCGTGAACAGCGCGCCCGCGTGCTGCGTCCCAACATGGTTGAGCAGCGTCGCTGCTTCTGGAAGGGCTGCGGCCGCGCCACTCTCAGCCAGCTGCGTGACTTCGACGCCGCAAGAGCGTGCGAACGGCACCTGCTCGTTGATGAAGGTTTTCAGTTGCTCGTACACGTCGGCGTCTGGCATCCGGGCAGTCCCCTCGTATCGACTTGTTCTGGCCAAGCGTGGTTGCTGCTAAGACGCTCGTCCTAATTTCGTCCAAGCCTAACGCCGAATCTGCCGATCCGCCTTCCCAGTCGCGCTTTGGCCACCGACGCCGCGGGCGGACCCCGACTGCCTCGGGAAGTGAGTTGCGCCTGTCCCGAAACCGATCGAACCCCGGCCAGCAACCACCCGCTCGCGACCACCCATGCCGAGCGAGCCGTCGCGACAGAAAGAGCTTGAGCGGCTAGGGGCCCGGTTGTTGCGCTGCCCGGACGAGCGCCGCGACGTGCGAGCCAGCGCGCGTAAGAGGATCCGTACTAGCCCAGACCCGGGACACCAGGAGGGCGCCTTCGATACTGGTCAGCGCGAATACCGCCAGATCAGTTGCTGGTCCTTCAGCGATGCCCGACCTGACCAAGTTCGTGGTCAACAACTCGCGCCAGCGGTCGAACGCGTCCCGAACCGCCGCCGTGATCGGCGCAGAGTCCGGGATGGTCTCAAGCGCGACGGTGGCCACTCGGCAGCCGCGGCTGTAGTCGCTCCTTCGCAACTCCTTCGCGGCGGCCCGAAACCAGGCCTCAATGGCATCGCCTGCGTCTTGGTGGCGCTCAAAGCACGAGGTGATGGCGCCGGCAACCGCGTCGCCGCCGTAGGCGAGCGCGGCAACAGCGAGCTCTTCCTTACCTCCCGGAAAGTGGTGATAGGTGGATCCCCACGGACTGCCTGCCTCATCAACCAGTTTCCGCCAGGAGGTCGCGTCGTAGCCATCACGCTGGAACAGGGCCGCCGCGGCCCGAATCATCCGGTCCCTGGTCTTAGGGCGGACCACACACCGAGAATACCGGGCCCCTCTCCTCGTCTGGGCGCGCCAGCTCTCAATCGTGCCCGCGGTGGCGGGTGAGCTACGGCGCGGCCACGCTGACGCGCCCCGGCGCAGCATCTACGTCGCTTGCGCGTTCAACCACGAGCTTGGTCCAGTCGAGCTCCGCGAGCGCATCAGCAGCATCGACCCAGTCCACCGTGTAGGAGGTCACGAGCTCCGGATGTAGCTGTCCGCCCGCCACCAGATCGAGCACGGCCGGGATATTGGGCCTCGCGTGCGAGCGGCCGGTACGAAACGTCACGACCTTCTCATACATCTCCAAAAGCGGCAGCTCGCCTGTCGCGCCGAAGTAGATCGCCGCGCTGGTGCACTCGCCATCGGGTGCGGTGGAGCGGAGCGCGAAGGCCAGCGCGCCAGCATCACCCGCGGCATCCACGGTGATGGGGAACGGGCCAAGACGCCGGGGGCGCTCCTGGTCGAAGACCTGCGCGCCCAGGGCTCGGGCGACCTCACAGCGCCCGAGATGCCGATCGACGTAGAGGACTTGGCTTGAACCGAGGGCCCGAGCGATAGCCACCGCGTACAGGCCGATTGATCCCGGCCCGAACCCGCCGACGATCATGACGGCAGCGCCTGGCTCTCGCTCAAGCGCGGGCGCCACACAGCGCCAAGCGTCCGCGATGTTGTCGGACGCGCTCGCCACGACGCTTGAGGGGAGTGGGGCCGGGACGGCGACCAGCATGTGGTCGGCGTACGGGACTGCGACGAGATCCGACAAGAAACCGCCCCACGTCGCGACTTGCGGGCCAAATCCGTAAGTCGAAGCGCGCGGCACCGCCAGGCAGTTGGAGGTTCGACCACGCAGACACGCGGCGCAACTGCCGCATGAGATCTGAAATGGCACGACGACGCGCTCCCCAACACGATGAGAGCTGACTGCGTCTCCTAGCGCGACGATCTCGGCAACGCACTCGTGGCCCAGCGCAAACGGGCCTTGAAACGGTGACTCTCCGGCAATAATCATCGCGTCCAAGTCACAGGTCGCGACCGCGAGAGGCCTGACGAGAGCCGCTGCGTCCGAGCTTAGCTGCGGCGTCTGCGCATCCTCCCATCGAAGCTCGCCTCCGGCGGTGTAGATCAGCTGCTGCATCCAGAGCCCCAACTGAGAAGCTGCGAAGAGCGGATCCTGATCGTTCGTGCGCCGGACGAGCGCTGAGGTGGAACGTGGTGCGTGTTGAGTCTCGCTTTGGGTTAGGGAGCGGTGGGGATAGTCGTGAGGTTCTGCTGGTGCTCACTGAGGGTCTGCGACCAGGCTCTCCAGCAGGCTGATCGCGCCTTCTATGGCGTCGCTGAACACCTTGGGTGAGTGTTCTCCGCGGGCAAGGACGTACGCGCCCTGAAGCACGGCGCAGATCGTGCGCGCAATCCGCTTGGCTGAGAAGTCTTCGCGCAACTCGCCGTTCGCCTGCCCCTCGGCCAAGACCGCAGCGATGCGATTCTGCAGCCAGACGAGCGTCTCCGCGACCGGCGCCCGCAGCTCGGCTTGCGCGATGATTTCCGGGTCCTGGGTCAAGCCGCCGATCCGACAGCCCCGGAGAACGTCCCGCTTGCGACGCAGATAGGCGCTGATCCGCTCAAGCGCCGTGCCTGGGCCTGCGAGAATTGGCTCAACCTCGGCCTGCAGATTCTCCCCACTGCGGCGTACTGCCGCTGCGCACAGATCGGTCTTGCCGTCGAAGTGGTGGTACATGCTGCCCTGACCAACGCCGGCGCGTACCTGGATTGCCTTGGGGCTCGTGCCGACGTAGCCTCGCTCCCACAGCAGCTCCTGGGTGGTGGTAATGAGCTTCCCTTGCGTATCCATCCCTATATCGTACATACCTGTAGGTACAAGGATCCCGCTTCCGCCGAGCCGCAGATGACGAGGAGCCGCCGAAGTCACGCTCACGATCCCCGACCGCGTGCTCTGGGCGACACAGCGGCTTGCCGGTCCGCCAACTATCGAGCGATAGCGGCCTCGACCAGCGGCGCGAGAGCTTCAATGACCGATCGCGGGTCGACCTCGAGCTCGACCGCCACGGAGAGGTGTCCGCCCGGCATCGGAACGATCACCTGATTGAACAGGCCATAACCCACGACTACGTGCCGAACGCCCCCGCAGTCAAGGTCTCCCCGGCGGCAGGCTATCCCGAGGATGGTGGGGTTAACCAAGAGCTCTTCGTAGAAATCGGAGCTCGCGGAGGACCCGCCTTCCAATCCCGCCCGCTCGCGCGTCTCGATGCCTTGCGCCCCGGACATCGCGGCATAGCGGATATGCGGACCGAGACTTAGGACCGCGGAGAGGAGTGGAGGCACCGGCTCGGTCTGCTCGAGCGGAGTGGTGTTCTCGCTGTCCATCCGCTTAGGCTAGCATCGCAGGTTCGGTCATCGAACCTCGCCGTGGCGGAACTTCTGTGGTTGGACGGATCAGCCTGATTCGTCGTCAAGCCATCCATGGCGATACCGAGTCGGCTTACGTCGCTCGAGCCCGGCATAAGCTTGCCGGGGATCGCTCGTGTTGTCGCTGACGCTCGCGCCATGACGCGCAGCCGCCGCGTCTGGGACATATCCGCCCCAGTTGACGCCGGTTGAGCGATCGCGTGCGCCGACGGCAAGCACGAGACAGCTGCTGCCGCCGGCGCCGACGATCACGTGCCTGGTTCCGGCCGGGCAGTGGAACAGGTCCCATTTGCGCAAGGTCCGCTCGAGGCCTTCGACGATCAGCAGGGCCTCGCCCGCGAGGATGAGGAAGTCCTCTTGATCTTCCTCCCAGTGGTACATCGCCATCGACTGGCCGGGTTCGAGAACACTCAAGTTGATGCCTAAGTCGGCGAACTTCGGCTCTCCCTCGAAGTCACACGTCGCGGAGCGGCCCGATGCGTGCTCCCATCGCGCGTCGCGCGCGTTAAGAACGAACCAGCCCGCCCCGGTGGGAATGAGCCCGTCCCCCGACTGCTCAAGCAGTGCCTCAGTGACCACGGGTCGTTTCTCAGAGTCGCTCACACGTACCTCGAACCGTCTGAGGCAGCAAGCCAGATCCTCGCCTCGGGCCTCCGATAATCCGAGCGGCCGCGCACGATCGAGCTCCCCGCCACTGGCCAGAGGGGCTCCCGCACTCGCGGCTGGCACGGTCGCTCAAGCGCATTGCAGAGAAACCTAGCAGTGTTCGATGAGCGAACCAAGCGTCTTGGAAAAGCCGAAGGTTCCCGCCGACCTCAGCCCCCTACGGGCCGGTAGACGCTTCAGACCTTGAGCGGCTCGAGCAACCGGTGAGGCTCGAGCAGCGCGAGCGTGACCGGGTCCTCGCGGATGTGCCCCGCACCCGGACGCAACGCCATGACGACGTCCTCTGCGGCGGGCGTGACTCCACAGCGCGTGCAGGAGCCATCGGGCGCGAGCTCGCGCTTGCAGGCGGCATGGGCGAAGGAGCGACGGGTTCCTCCCGGCGCGCGGTAAGTTGCGGCCCAGGCTCGCAGCGCGTAGATGGCAGGCCAGAGATCGCGACCCGCCTGGGTCAGCTCGTAGATCTCGCGCCCCGGGCGATCCGGGTCGGGGCGGCGTTCCATGATGCCGTTGAACACCAGACTCTTTAGCCGCTCAGACAGAACCGCCTTCGGAATGTCCAAGTGGGCGAGGAAATCGCTGAAGCGGCGCACGCCGAAGAACGAGTCACGGATGATAAGCAGCGTCCAGCGCTCGCCCACTGTCTCGAGAGCCCGGGCAAGCAGGCAATCCTGAGCGGCGTAGTCGTTTGGAAGCATCGGTACTCAGTTTAGCCGCTGTTCGCTGACCGAACCACGGCTAGCCCTCGTTAGGGAGGGCGCCCGTGCGCCTGGCGCGGCAGGGTCTGAGCGGGACCTGCAGGATCGTCGCGAGGTGCGATCTGGGCGCTCGGGACTAAAGGACGATCTCGTAGCTAATGAAGCCGTCGTTGCTAGCGACTTGATCGTAGAGAGCGCGCGCTGGGCGGTTCGAGTGGTGAGTCAGCCAGTAAACGCGAGAACATCCCTGGTGGCGCGCCCAAGCGGTGACAGCCGCGATGAGCGCACGCGCCACCCCGTTTCCGCGTGCGCGCGGGGCGGTGTAGAGGTCTTCCAGGTAGCAGACAGGGGCATCTGAGGTGCTCACGTGCATCAGAAAGTGGGCGATGCCGACCAAGCTGCCATCCAGCCGAACCCCCAAAGCGTGTACGTCCCGGTCTTGCATAAATGCCTTCCAGGCGGAGTCGTAGAGCTCGCCGGGCGGGGTTCGCTCATAGAAGTTCATGTAGCCGCGATACAGCTCCTCCCACTCAGCCCGATCGCTTGGCTTGAGCTTGCCGATGGATAACGTGTCCGTCTGCTTGGCTCTCGGGGGCGCGGGCTGGGCTACGTGATCGGCCAGAGCGTGGAGGGCCTGCCCGATCTGCTCCTGGATGGATGGATCGACGATAACGCCATCAGCGTCAATGGCCTCGCGAGGCACGACGATACGCCGGCATGCTGCCTCCACGATCTCGACCCCCGTGTAGCTCAAGACCGCGCGAAGCGATCGATGAGCGCCCGCTGCGGCCTCAGGAACAAGTCGGCTGGATGCGTTGATCCAGGCCATCGGCTTCCCGTAAGTCTCGCCGCCGCCCACTGTCCAGTCGAGCAAGTTCTTAAACGAGCCAGGCAGCGCGCCAGCGTACTCAGGCGTGCAGAAGAGCACGGCGTTGCTCTCGCGCAACTGCTCGCGCAGGCGCGTTACGCCGGGGGCGACGTCCGCACCATCGACATCGTCGTCGGGGTTGAAGTGCGGCAGCTCGCTCAATCCGGTGTACAGCGTTGCCGTAACTCTCTCGCCGGCCAGCATCTGCGCAGTGCGCAGCACCGAGGTGTTCACGGAGCCGTTACGCAGACTTCCCGAGATGAGCAGAACCTTCGCCCGGTCAGCCATCACCGCACGCGTGCTGCGCTTGAGTGAGCCGCTTCAATCTCATCCGATCCAAGGCCCCCGCGCCCCAGGGACCGCGTCAGGCAATGGTCATCGAGCCGGGTCAACCGAGGATCGCCTCTTGATAGGCGGCGAGCGCTTCCGGGGCGGTAATGCTGCCGTGGTGGTGAAATTGAAGCCAACGTCCGCGATCTGCGTCGTAGCGGAAATACCGAGAAGTCCGGATCGAGAGCTTGACGGGCGACGAGCCATCCACGCTGTAGGTCCCGGATTCACGGCCGGCCACGAGCGCGTGGTCCTCGCCAAGGTACTGCACGAAGTCGCCGAACTCGACGTCCAGGCGGGCTCGTCCGGAAAAGATGCGCCGGTAGAGATCGACGATCGCCTCGCCGCCTCGGAGGATCCCGCCAAGCGGATTGTTCAGCTGCGCCAAGTCGTCGTCAGACCAGACCTGGGCGAGGACTTCGGCGTCTTGGTGCGCGAGCGCGTAGTAGAAACTCTCAAGCGCCGCGAGAAACCCCTCAGGTTCGGCGTTGGAGCTCTCGGCAACTCGATTTCTCGCGTCGGCGCCAAACCGCAGATCGCTCACAGTGATCATTCACATTCCTTTATGGGACGACAGCACCCAGAGCAGACCGACCATCAGCCGTCTCTGGTCTTGCTCTTTGCAGAAGCTCGCAACCCGCCGCAATCATCGCGGCGAGCAAGCACAAAACGAAGGCGACTGAGGCGGCGAGATTCCAACCGTGCATGAGCCCCACCGCACCAGAGCCATCGCTGCCAGCGGCAACAAGCGCGACGACCAACGCGATACCTGCGGCGCCGCCTAGATAGCGCGCGGTGTTGTTGGCCCCGCTACCCATCGCGGTGTGCTCTAGTGGCACCGACTCGACCGCGAGGCGGCCCAGAGCGGCGTTGGTCAGCCCGCTGCCAACGCCAGCGATCATCAGTCCAGCTGCGAGACGAGCCCATGCTCCGTGGATGCTCAGCCCGCTGAGGGTCGCCACGCCAATCCCGCAGAGAACAAAGCCAATCGAGAGGCGGGTTGCGGAGCCAAGCCTGGCGGCAGCCGCCGCGCCTGTGTCGCGACGACCATGCTCGGCACTGACCACAGAGCCAGTGTTCCAGCGCTCCCGAGCGCTGTCTGGCCTAGCGCTTCCTGGGTCATCAGCGGCAGGAAGCTCATCGGCGCGATCAACGCCAGCCCGGTGAACAGCGCTCCCGTTGAGGAAGCGATGAACAACGGTCTCGTGAAGAGCTTGGGTTGCAGAAGGGGATGGCTGACGCTTAGCTCGACCGCGATAAACGCCGCCAGAAGCAGCACAGAAGCGGCCAGCAGCACCACCGTGCCAAGCCCGGTCCAGCTCTGGCGCCCGAGCGTCAATCCCGTGGTCAGACAACCCATGGCGCCGGCGAAGACCAGTATTCCCGCCACATCAAGCCGCCTCACGGTCTCGCGTCGGCTCTCGGTAATCATGCGCGCCATAGGCACGAGAAGCGCCGCGCCACCGGCGACGACCCAGTAGATAGTCCGCCAGCTGCCGAGGGCCGCCAGCCCGGCGCTCGCGGCCGGTCCGACCGCGATGCCGGCTCCGAGCGTGGCGCCCCACAGCCCGGTGGCGTGAGTTCGGGCTTGCCCAGCCGGGAACGCGCGGCCGATGAGACCAAGGCCGGAGGCGAGCACGCCGGCGCAAGCGATGCCTTCAAGGATGCGGGCGCCGACGAGAACGGTGATGCTGGTTGCGAGGGCTCCGGCGACGCTCGTGGCGACTAACCCCACGGTCGACCACACGAAGACTCGCCGGCGTCCCCGCCCGTCTGCGATCTCTCCGAGCGCGAGCAAGGAGACGGCCAGTCCCAGGCTGATGCCGCTCAAGATCCACGTCCGGCCGCTCCCTCCAGCGTGCAGCGCCTTGGCAGTCGGGGCGACGGTGGTGACGGTCGAGGTGAACGCCACGAGGACCAAAAAGGTTCCCAGGCTGGCGACCGCCAGCGTCAGGGTCGGGCGAGCCGCCGCGCTCACTGCATCGCTGTGAGCTGGGTTGAAGCGTTGAGCTCGCGAGGCTTGGTAGGGGGCATCGAGGGGCTCCTCACCGACTAGACCGAGACGGTCTGGCCGGGGGTGGCGACGATCAGTCGCTCACCGATGGCAGCGGCCGCGAAGGCTTCCTGCAGCGACGTCAACCCATCTGAGAAATGCGCCCAATCGGCGAAGTGCAGTGGAACGACGGCGCGCGCGCCCAGTAGCTGGGCGGCTTGAGCAGCCGCGCTACTGGACAGCGTGAGATAGGCGTCCCCGAGGTAGGGCATCTGCGCCCCGCCCACGAACAGCACCGCGATGTCGATCTTGCCGACGCGATCGGCGATGCTCTGCACGACGTCGAGCGAAGCGTTGTCTCCGCTGATGTACACCGAAGGCAGATCCTTGCCGGTGAGCAAAAAGCCGGTGACCTCACCGACGAGGTGCTCGGAGCCGTCCGGGCCGTGTTGTGCCGGCAGCCCCATGACGCGGATCGGTTCGCCATCCGCGCGATCGATCTCGATGCTCGTCCAGTTGGCTAGAGCGGTGGTGCCCTCACCCAGCCGTTCAGCGCCGCTTTTCGTCGTCAGCACTCTGGAAGCGCGTGCCAGAAACTCTCGGCCGGGGTCGTCGAGATTGTCCTTATGATGGTCGTGGGAGAGCAGGACGACGTCGACGTCCCCGACCTCCTCGGCGCCCAGCGCCGGCCCGGCGGTCTTCGTCAGAGTGACGCCTGGCCGCGGCTCATAGGAGCCCGGCGGATCGAAGGTCGGATCGGTGATGAAGCGCAGTCCGCCGTATTCAAGGACAGCCGTAGGGCCGCCAACTAGCGTGACCTGCAGGGGGTGCGTGGCTTCATCATGCCTCCAGAGATTGGTTGTGGGGCGTGCTCGCAGACCTGAGGTCAAGGCAAAGCCTCGCCTCGGCGGCAGCCGGGAATAGCTGGATGAGTCCTCGCTGCCGGGAGAAGGTCGCTCCGTCTCCGAGCCAGCGCTGCATCTCGTCGCCTCGCCGGGGCGAGCGGTCATCCGGCCATCAGCCGCGCTGATGTGTGCATGGCGCTATTGCATACCAGTAGGTACAGCGCATAACCGAGACTCCCATGCCACTTGTCGCGATATTCCTCCCCTTCAGTGCCTCGTCGAGTGGTGTCGGCGTGCAAATCGCAGACGCGGTCCACGTCGCCTTGATCGAAGCGCTTGGCGTCCCCGCCCAAGATCACTTCCAGATCATCACCCGCGCCGAGAGACGCGTAGTCATGATGACGGCGGCTATCCGGGAATCGATCGCACGAGCGGCTTTCTCAGCAATCCAGATCTACCTGGCGCGGGGCAGGTCTCTCGAGCAGACGCAGGCGCTCTACCGAAGGATCACTGAACTGCTCGACGATCGGTGCGCGATCAGGCCGGAGGACGTGTTCATAAACCTGGTGGAGGTCGGGCTCGAAGACTTCTCGTTCGGCCTCGGGGTCGCTCAGTACGGCGGCGCAGTTCCTCCGCATCTGGCTGCGAACACCGAGTCCGACCTCTCCAGTGCCCGGCACGGCAGTTCGGAAAGGCTCAGGGCTGATGCACGCGATGCAGAACGAGATCGCGCTACCCGCGGACTACGACATGGAGATCATCCGCCGCCGCGTTGAGATGCGCGGCGCGTTGCTCGATCGACTATCCGGGGCTTGGATCCAAGGTGTATGCGTTCCGCTGCCGCGGCGTGGCCGGCTCGCCCGTCAATCAGTACGCGCCGTTCTATTTCTGGGTGCGCGGCAATGCCATCAGCGTTTCCTGCTTGACGAGGGGTTTGCGGGGTTGTGCGCGTCATTCGGGCGGCCACGGGTGCCGCATTGGGTTGGACTCTCTTCGAGCTCTGGGCCCGCGTTTGCAGCCGCCACGCGCGGCCTCGAAGTTCACCTTCACGCTCGGACCCGACGATGATCTTCACAACGCGCTAGCAAGCGACCGGCACGTAGGCCCGGCGAGCACTACTCCAGGGCTACACTCAACCGCGCTTGTCTTGGATCCCACGCGGTGGGAGCTGGTCCGCTTCTCGCTCTGGCACGAACAAGACGACGAGAGCGAAGGCACCCGGTACGAGGTGCTGCATGTCTCGGCTCCCGGGCTCGAAAGCTCGTCGCCGAAGGGCTTCCGCACGGCGACCTAGCGACCTTTCTGCGAACGAGGCTCGAGAGCCTGAAGGGCCTTGCGCTACCTGCCTCATTTTCAGCTTGCTGGCCGTACCACAACCTGACGAGATGCAGGTCCTGGTAGGTCACAGGGCCTCGGGGTCCAGGAACGTGTTCCGTGCTGATCCCCGTCCCTGGTGCGCGAAAAAGCTCATAGCCATCGAGCAGTCGGGTTGTCTCGTTCCAAAACACCCCTGTGCCGCGGGGGCTCTCGATGAATTCGGATGCTGCGTTCGATCCTCGGCGACAACCGTCCCCGCAAGCCCAGCTGTTTCGTGTTGGCCAGTTGCGCAGCCAAGGCACCGTTTGCGCGGGTGCCAGGGTCACGCCGCCCGCCCGCTCAGGATCGGTCGCCCACTCATAGCCGAGCTCGTGCTTGTGCGGTGGAAGGGAGCTCTGGATCCCGAGGAGCGTCAGTCGCTCCACGACTCGTGGCGCAAGCTCATCCCAGAGGCGTGAGTCGATCAGAAGCAGGTTCAGGCGGTTGCAAACGCCGAGCCGGTCGAGGCCTCGTTCCACCAGTCGAAGGCGAGATCTGTGTCCGCGCCGAGCTGCACGTACATCACACCTCCGCCCTCGGCATGGGCTAGCGTCCGCACGCCGTTGGCGGCGGCCTGTTGGGCGAGTTGTGCAGTCAGTTTGCCGCTGCCGCGGAGTATCACCAGAGGCAGAGCCGAGGCAGCGCAACGAGTGCCTCCGCTGCCTCGTGGTCGGGCCGGCGGATGAGGCCGACCGCGCTGCGGACACGCCGACTGCTTGCAATGCTGGGCCAATGCCCAAGTCAACCATCGCGCTCGCCGTGCGCAGCGCGGCGGCGCCGGTGCGCAGAACCCCGCCGTTGCGCGACTTGATCAGCTGTGAGGCAATATCAACGGTCACGTTGGCCCGGGCCTCGTAGTTGGCGCCGATCACCCCGACCGGGATCCGCCGGACCTCGATCACTCGACCATCGCGCTTCACCCTCTCGATAACTGGGCTTACTGCCGGCAGCTCGGCTAAGGCGCGCAGCTGCTCACAGGTCTTCAAAAGCCGCGCTCGGTCGAGCCCCAGCCGGTCGAGCACTGCTGTTGAAAGCGTCGATCGTGCCGAGGCCAGGTCGTCGCGATTTGCCGCGAGCACCGCGTCGGCGTTGGCGTCTAGCCGGTCCGCCACATCCCGCAGGACGTCGTCTAGCGCCTCCGCCGTCAGGGAGCGCAGAGCTGGCGTCGCCGCTGCCGCCTTCAGCGCTGTCTGCTCGACCTCCCGCGTGACGTCGATCACCGAAACCCGCCGATCAGCCACGCCACTCTTCGCGCACCATGTGCCCTTCGCGCCACCAAGAACTCAGCGAGCTCAGAGCGCCCCTCGCTCATGCCTCGCGCTTCTTGTCTTCAAAGCGCGGCAGGCCATCGTCTGTCATCACGTCCCAGCTCGCCTTCGACCCTACGAAGCTGTGGTACTGGGGAGCGATGCCGGGGTCGCCGTCGAGTGTGCCCAGACGGACGGACACCTCGGGTCCGTCGGGCCACGTACCGCCGAACAGGCTGGACCCACAGACACGGCAGAACGCCTTGACCATTCCGGCTGGCGGGCGGTAGGTCTCAACGAGACCCGCCCCAGCCTGCAGTCGAAAATGCTCGCGTGGCACGCGGCCTTGAGCGAGGGCGGCGCTGCCTGAGTGCTTCCGGCAGCGAGAGCAATGGCAGTAGTTCGCGCGACGAAACGGCCCGGTGATCTCGAAGCGCACGCCGCCGCACAGGCAGCTACCCGAGATCGGCCTCTCAGGCGTCGGTGATTTCGCGCCAGGCTCGGTCACCTGCATCCTCCTGACCGTGATGAGCACTCAGCCACGCCTGATGCTGGCATCTTCCAGCGGGCCGGACTGTGTGTTGCCGACCAGCCGGCGCGCCCTGAAAGGCGACCGGACAAGTCTGAGACCGGGGCGCGGAATGTTTGCCCGGCGCATGCGCTCGACGGAGTCCGGTTTCTCGTGATCAGTACCCGTGCCGACTCGACCTACCAGTAGGTACAATAGCGAAGTCTCGTGCAGTCGTTACGACATCCAGCTTCCGCGCCCGTTCCGCCGAGCTTCTCACTCGCGCGCAGTCTGCGGCTTTCAGCTGACGCGCTGCTCCAGCGTCCACAGCGCTCGCCATGCATTGCGCGCATCGCCTTGTTATGCGACAGGGAGCCGGCGGCCTGCTAGATCCGCGGCCGCGCCGAGCAGAGCCTCTGTCTCGACCACGGTTGCAAACTCTCCTTCCAAGTTCGCGGCCGTGGTCCGTGCCAGCTCGTCGGCGCTTATCCTCCCACCGTCTAGGTCAGCTCTTGAAAACGTGTGGGTAGCATCGAGAACAAACCAGGTGTCAAAACCGAGATTGCCGGCCATCCGCGCCGTCGTCTCACAACAATGATTGGTCGTGATACCGCAGATCGCGACCCCGCCGATCTCCCGCTTGCAAAGCCAAGCGTAAGATCGGGCTCGCCATAGAAGGCCGAGTTGACATGCTTGATGACCAGGAGGTCCGGATCGCCGTCGATCATCGGCTTAAACGCGTTCCCGGGCTGGCCCGGCATCAACGGCGAGTCGGTCAGCCGTGAGTCATGGCGGACGAAGACAACGGGCCATTGCTGCTCGCGCCAACACGTAAGCAACCTCTTGATGTTGCCCTCGCAGCTTGGGTTATTGCGCTGCCCCCATGAGGCATCCGAGAATCCCTGCTGAACGTCGATCACTATCAGCGCCATTCCCGGCTTTAGCTCAGCCACGGGCAACCTTGCAGATCTCTTCATGCGGTGTCTTCGTTTTTTCCTGAGCCGCTTCCGCTAAGGGTGAAGGAGGGCCTGAGCTTCCGCTAAGGGTGGAGGGCCTGAGGATCACGCCTACTGCGCTCGGACGGTGTGCGCAGAGCCGCCCACGATATCATGGTTCGATGAGCGAACCGCCAAGCGTTGCCTCCAGCAGCTCCAGACCGGGTGACGCCACGGCGATGCCCGCGGGAGAGCTCCTCGGGATCACGATCGCATCGATCCACCCCGGGCAGGTCGCGTGCCGGCTGACGATTACCGAGGAGCACCTGAACCAAGGTCTGATCGGACACGGCGGCGTGCTGTTCACGCTGGCCGACACCGCTCTGGGTCTGGCTGCCAACCCCGCCGGCCAGGAGACGACTTGGGCGGGGATCGGGTTCTCGCTGCAGCTGTATCGGGCGGTGGGGGTCTCAGACACGGTGTGTGCGCGCGCCGTGATCGAGCATCAGACGCGGAATCTGACCGTCTGCCGCGTGGATCTCGAACGAGAAGATGACACTCGGCGGATCGGCTCCATGACCGCGCAGATGCTTCGGCTTCCCCCCACCAGTCCAGACGCGACCGGGACGCGCTGCGTGCGTAGCGCCAAGCCGAACACGCCCTTGGTTCGGGCGATGCGCGCTGCCTACCTGCGCGAGCTCGTCTCCGCCGAGCCGGCCAGCGCCGGTAGCTCGATCGCTGCGGCAGTGGTCCTCTACGTCGACGAGCAGCCGCGTGGGTATGCGACGATCGTCGGCGCTGCCCCGACGGGCGCGATCGACGAGCTGTGGATCCATCCGGGCTGGCGCGGCCAGGGACTCGGGCGAGCCTTGAGCGAGGGAGCTTGCGGCGTCGCGGGCGAACTTGGCTTTGGGGAGGTGCAACCCGCCTGGCGCCCCGACCCTCGCAAGGCGCTGTAACCCATTCCGATGTTTCAGGGCTTTGAGCTGGATCATTTGCGTTCGCCTCCGCGCGCGCGGCACGAGCTGCCGCACGACGGCCGCCATGTTAGGCGCGGCTGCACCTGAGACATGCTGACGGTGCGCTTCACCCGTCACACCGCACGACTGCAGGAGTGCGTGCGGTTCTGGCGCGACGAGCTCGGCCTACTCGAGGTCGACCGATTCGAAGGACATGACGGTTACGCCGGCGTGATCCTCGCTCTTCCCGAAGGCGGCGTACAGCTCGAGCTGACCGCCGGCGGAGCGCACGCCCCGCCTGAGCCGCACCCGGAAACGCTGATTGTGCTCTACCTCGGGTCTTGGGAGGCAGTGCGTGAGCGCGCCGACGGTGTGCGCAGGGCCCGGGTTAGCGCAGCGAACCCTTACTGGGAGCGGAATGGCCAGACCTATGAGGATCCCGACGGTTTCCGCGTCGTGCTCGCGGCTTTGTCTTGAACAAGTAGCTGTGGCGACACCTGTGTCGGGTGCTGAAGTTGGATGATCCGCCCGCCACGGCGGCAGCTGGAGATGGGCGACCCGCTAGGGGAGCGCTGAGCACTGCAAACGCCATCGGCTCACGAGGCCTTTCCGCTTTCCGTGCCGGATCCCCTGGGAAGCTGGTTCGGTGATCGAACCAAGCGTGGTACGCTCGGCTGCAATGCCGAGGGCACTGTGACCGGTCGGGCTTGCCGCAAGGCACGAGGAGCGGACGAGCATGCCTGAATCCTTGCGCTTTGGTCGGGGCGGCGGCCTTTCAGCGCCTTCCGGAGAACTCGATCGGCCTGGGCTGACGCTCCTGATAGCGAGCCTGGGCACGGGACTCGTGCTGCTGGTCTTCGCCAACGTGGTCGCGACCGTGGCACCCACGATCGCTGCCCTGCGGGGTGGAGCTGGTGGGGAGACTTGGGCGCTGAGCGGCATGAGTCTGGGACTCGCCGCGATGCTGCTGACTTTGGGATCGGTGGCCGATGATCACGGCCGCCGTCGCGTGTTTTTGATGTCGAACGTGGCTCTCGTTCTGTCCAGCATCCTTGCGGCTGCCGCGCCGGTCGTCTGGGTCTTTGTGGCGGGACGGATCCTTCAGGGCGCGGCCGGAGCAGGCGTGGTTGCATCCAGCCTTGGCTTGATAGGACACACCTTCCCGAGTGGTCCGGACCGCACCTGGGCCACGGGGGTGTGGGGTGCCGCCGTTGGAGCTGGCACCGCTTTGGGGCCGCTCGTCGGGGCCGCAACGGCTCTCATCGGAGGTTGGCGGGCAGGCTACTGGGTGCAGGCAGGCGCAGCGGCGTTGCTAGTAGCGGTCTCTTTCCGATTGGTCGAGAATCGCGCGCTGGCTCCCCGACCTCTCGACCCTTGGGGTGCGGCGCTGTTTGCCGCCGGGATGGCCAGTCTCGTCGCGGGATTGACGCTGGGGCGCGCGCACTGGGGCGCCGCCTCCACTATCGGGCTGCTTCTCCTGAGCGCCATGCTGCTCGTGGGGTTCGTCGTGCTCGAGCAGCGCAACGCGACACCCATGATCGAGCTCTCACTCTTTCGTCATCCGTTGTTCTTGGCCTCCGCATCGGGCGCTCTGTTTGTCGGTCTGGCGATGGTGGCCATGGCCAGCTTTCTGCCGACCTTTCTAGAACGAGCACTTCACCGCTCGCCAATGGCCGCTGCCGGCATTCTCGCCGTGTTCTCCGTGACCGGCACCCTGGTGGCTTTCCACGTCCGGCGCCTGCCCGATCGGCTGGATGCCGGCGGCCGCCTGGCGATCGGTTTCGTGTTCGGCGCGCTCGGCCTCGCCGGGCTTTCTGAGCTATCAGCACACTCCGGCTGGGTCCGCCTTATCCCCGGTCTGATCCTCCTCGGGGTGGGCTACGGCCTCGCGAACGCGGCGCTGGGGCGACTTGCTGTCGAGTCCGTGCCGCGCGCAAGAGCGGGCATGGGCAGCGGCGCCAACAACACCGCTCGCTACGTGGGCGGAGCCGTCGGCGTGGCGATTGTGGCTTCGCTGCTCGCTGCCGGTAATGACAGACCGGGTGCGGCGGGGCTCGCGCAAGGTTGGAACCTCGCCACAGTCGTAACCGCCGGTTTGTGTTTGCTCGGCGCCGGGCTTGCCCTGGCGTGCCGCCGGGTGCGGCGGTCCGCCCGGCGGCCGCCGACGGCCTACGGCTGGCATCCCCCCGCCGCTGAGGCGCCGGATCAAGGGGCCCGCGAGACGTGAGGCTCAACCTGCTCACTGAGCTTCGCAACGCCATGGGCTCGTCGTTGCCTTCGCGTCCCGGCACCGACTCCCATTCGGTCGTGATCGGTCACAAGACAACGTCTAAGTCCTGCGCAAAATCGGGTTCGACCGAGGTGTCCGAGACCGCCGAGTCGATGATCGCCTACCTCAGACGGCATGGTTGGACCGTTCGAGCTCAAAGACCGAGTCGGGTTGAGCGAGGCGCTCCGCGACGGCTGGCCAGACGGCCGTGAGTGACAAGCAGCTCGTGCCGCGCTCCACGCGCCCGGATCGCTCATGCATCAGCCCGTCAGCACGACCAGCTTCCCGATCGACCTGGGATGGCTGTCTCGACCGCCAAGTGCTCGTCGCCGTCCGCGCAGGGATCTCGTCTACGCCAGAATGATCGCGGTTGTCTTCCCGTGGGCCAGCAGCTTCTGTGTCTCTTCAAGATAGAGACGGCCTTCGGCGGTGGCGATCCGCCGGCCCGTGTGAATGACCACGCCGTCGCAACGCACCGGGCCGCTTCGCGCGACAATCGCTTTGATGAAATTCACGCTCAGCTCAGCGGTTGTGTACCCCACGCCACGCTCAAGGGTCGAATGAATAGCGCAGCCCATCGCAGAGTCCAGGAGAGTGGCGGCAAAACCGCCGTGTACGGACCCGATCGGGTTGTAGTGCTCGTTGCCGGGATGCCCACGGAAGCTGACGCGCCCGCGCTCGACCTCGATCATCTCGAAGCTCATCAGCGCGCAGATGGGTGGCGCGGGCAGCGCGCCCTCCAAGATGGACCGCATGGCCTCAAGGCCCGACAGCCGTGAAAGCTGCGGGTCCTCGTCTCGCGGGCTGACCCACGTGACGGTCTTGCTCCCGAGGCGCCCTTGCGCAGCTGAGCCCTCCATCGTCTACTGCTCCGCTTCTCGCTCGGGCGGCGGCTCGTCGAGCGGCCACAGGAGCGCTTGGCAAAGGATTACGGTCTTGCCGTCATAGGTTGCCGAAGGTGAGCCGTGCAGCTCATACCCGAGACTGAGCGCATCGCTGACCCGCCGGCAAAACGCGTCATCGTCCGCGCCCGTGAGGGCCCTATAGCGCGGGTATCGGCTGCCCGATCCGCTATCGCTCATGGTCTCTCCTCGCTCATTCACGGATCGATGCAACGGCTTTCCGAGCACCTGGTTGAAAGCATACCGGCAAGATAGGACGCACGTCCTAATCACGGTCTGGTGATCGAACAAGCTCTGGTAGGCTTCGCCGGTGTTTGATGACCGGGAGAAGCTCGATGTGCTGGCGGCTGATCTCTGCTTCTTTGAGGCACTTCAAGCCGGGGATGTCCAAGCGCTGCGCGCGCTGCTCACTGAAGACTTCCTTCTGGTTGACGCCCGGAGCGGGGACGCGCTCACGCGGGAGGAACTTCTCCGTGCCCTAGCGAAACCGGGACTGCAATGCAAGACGACCGAGTGCGTCGAGACGCGAAGTCTTGAGCCGCTGCTCGCGAACGTGGCTGTCGTGAGGGGACAGACAGAGCCTTGCTGCTCAGACCGAGCAATGCGGCGAGACAAGCGAGCTCGCTACAAGAACGTGTTTGTCGAGGAAGAGGGGCGCTGGCGTCTGGCTCTCGGCGTACGAGATCAAGACGACCACTGGTGATGCGTCGTTACTGCCCGACGCTGGCGCTAAAGCCCGCTGGCAGCAGCTGGTCGCGGCAACGATCTCGATCTTTGGCGACAGCATGGCTGGCTACCGACGCGCGCGCTCGGCCACCTCGCCCTTCTGGGTCACCTATCTCGTCAAGACACGAGCTCGTCTTCGACGATCGCAATCACGCCTCGGCTCTGGTCGAGCGCGTGCATGGTCTGACGGGCGGCGTCGTCGACGTGGACGCGCGGCGGTGGCGGAGGTTCGAGCTCGTAATAGGTGCCTGGACCAAAGAGCTGCCCGTAGCGCAGGAGCAGCTCCTGCGCTCCACGACATAAGGCAGAGCTTCTATCAGCCTGGGACGAAATGTCGCTGAGACCGCATGCGACTCCCGGCCCTCGTCTGAGGTACTCGTTGACAGGCGCGGACGGGTCGCCTACGTCATCAACGTCGCGCAGGACCCTCGAGGCGACTCCCAGCGCACCTCTCCGTCCACCATACGATCCGTTGGGCTCAGCCCAGCCGCTTCGGCCACGGCTCCAGACGCGCGATTGTCAGGATGTACGTGCGCGCGCAGATGTACGACGCCGCGTACGGCCAACCACTGCACCATCAATGCTGCGGCCTCCTTTGCGAGGCCGCGGCGTTGATAACTTCGCCCGATCATCCAGGCAAGGCTCGCTGTCGCGCTAACGCCCGTGCCGACGATTGTCGCCTGCACGAGACCAACCGCCATCCCGGTTTCGCGTTCACGGACCACCCAGTTGAGCCATGTTTCTTCATCCGCCGCCGGTCCTTGGGTTTGAGCCGTGAATCGTGCTCGAAGCTCCGCAGCATTTGGTGGTTTGCCGCCGATGTACTCATACAGCGCGACGTCGCCCAAGATCGGAGCGAGCTCGACGGCGTGCTCGGGCGTGAGCGGCTCGAGGGTCAGCCGAGACGACTCAACAGCGCTGGCACGCAGCGGCGCGCCCGCTGCACGGGATCGGTCTTCGCAAACCCCCGCTGCTGTTTTGTCTTCGTGCGCGATCCCCGGCAGTATCTCAGGCGCTACTTCCGCGCAGCGTCCTCATGCCAGATCCACGACCACGCCGAAAAGCCGCACCGTCCAAGCCGTCACCTCCTGGCCCAGAGAAGTTCGCCCATTGGCCCAGGAACGGCCGCGCGCGTGGACTAGCTTCGGATCGTGACTCAGAAATCGGTCGACGCGGCCACCGGCGCGGCCGGCAGCGGAGGAAGTCTCAGCGTGGCGACCGGCGCGGCGCTCTACGTGGGCTCTCTGATCGGTCCTGGCGTCCTCTTGGTGCCATCGCTTGCCGTGCAGGCGGCCGGGCCTGCATCCGTCATCAGCTGGGCCGCGTTGCTCGTGCTCTCAGCGCCACTGGCAATCCTGTTCGCCGCTCTCGGGATCAGGATGCCGGTGGCCGGCGGCGTTGCCGCGTACGTCCGCAGTGCGTTCAGCCGTCGGGCGGGTCTGATCACCGGCGGATGGTTTCTCACGGCCGTTCTCTTCGGCGCGCCCTGCGTCGCGATGATGGGCGGGTTCTACGTCGCGACCCTGACAGGCTCTGGCAACGCCCTCGCCGCGACGGTCGCGATCGCCATCTTCGGCGCGGTCCTCGGCGCCAACGCGCTCGGTCTGCGCGTCTCCGCCAAGGTACAGCTGTTCGTAGCGTCAGCTCTCGTCGTCATGATCGCAGTAGCGGTAGGCACCGCACTTCCGTCAAGTCGTGCAGCCAACTGGACGCCATTCGCGCCACATGGTTGGTGGGCGATCGGCACCGCGAGCAACCTGCTCGTGTGGCTGTTCGTCGGTTGGGAATCAGTTGCTCAACTCGTCGGCGAGTTTGTCGACCCGCGTAGGCAGCTTCCCCGCGCGATGGGCTTGGCTTACATCGCCATCGCGCTTCTGTATTCCGGGTTGGCGATCGCGACGATAAGCGTCAGCACCGCCGAGCATTCGCGCGTACCCCTTGCGGATCTCATGGGGGTGGGCCTGGGGGTGGCCGGTCGGCGAGCGACGGCGATATTGGCCGTCGCGCTCACGATGGCGACCATGAACGTCTACATCGCCTCGGCCTCGCGCTTGGCGTCCGCACTCTCGGGTCGGGGGCGCTACCACGATGGCTTGGTCTCGATCAGCATCTCAGCGTCCCGCGGCGCCCGCTCCTCGTGATTGGTGCGGTGGGGGCCACACTGCTCGTGGTCTTGGCGGTGGGGCTCACCAGTCCTCAAGTGCTGGTTCGTGCCACCTCCGCCTGCTTTATCGCCGTCTACGTTGCCGCCACAGCAGCCGCGGTCAAGCTTCTGCGCGGCAAGGTCCGTTGGACGGCCGTGCCCACGACCCTGCTCGTGAGCTTCATCGCCATCTTCTCGGCCTGGTACTTGGTTGTCCCACTCGTCTCAGGCGCGTGCTTTCTCATCGTCGACTGGCGCATCGGCGCGCGCAAGCGGACTGATGCGGCCATAACGGGAGATGTAGACGCCTCCGATCGAGCGCACCAACCACCGCTACCGCCGTCGGGTGGAGTCATGCCCGGCTGGCGTTTCATGCGGCGGGGGCGGAGCGGGCCTTCAGAAGCCGATCCTTGATCTGCCCAACGCCTAAGACCCGGACCCCAATCGCGCCGATCTCGTGCTCGCCGGTGTGCGTCAGCCGCCGAAATCACGTCGCGCGCCACAACGATTGCGGAAGTAGCGCTTACTGGCCTCATAGATCGGGTTCGCCGATAGTGCGGCTCGAGGAAGGGGTCGTATCGCACCAGCTAGACCGCAGGGGCGCTCAGGGTATACCCGCCCATCTGACAACAGTGGCTCGTCGTGATTCCACCGCGCATCTTCACACCAGAAGCCCCTCTTGATCGCCGAGTGCCGGTGTGGTCGCGTTTGCAGGAATTCTCGGAGTGGCGAGACCCGGATTCGAACCGGGGACACCACGATTTTCAGTCGTGTGCTCTACCAACTGAGCTATCTCGCCGTGGCGCGCGATGCTAGCGCCCGCTACACGCCGAGGTAACGAAGCACGGCGGCGCCGTCGGCTTCGAGTGCGCGGGCGTCGCTGCGGCTGAGGGCGCCGAATGGCTCGAGCTCGATCCTCCCGTTGTGGATCTTCCACGTGGCCGCGGCGCGACCCTTGACGAGGGCGAACGAGCGGAACATGCCGCCTCTGATCACGTGCGGCTCGTCGTGTCCAAGGATCTCCTCCCGCGAGCGCCAGCCTAGGAGCGCAGGCTCGAACGCCCCGAGCAGGCGAGGCGGCGGAAGCTCGGCAGCCGGCGTGCGCGCGGCCAGATCGACCAGCCCGTCCGGGCGCTGGTCCAGCTCGGGAGCCACCGCGTTCAGACCCGCGCGGGCGTCGCGCAACGGGAGCCCGGCCCACCGGGACAGGTCACGGTCGCTTGCCGGACCGTGACCGGCGAGGTACCGGCGCGCGAGCTCGGCCAGCGCCGCATCGCGATCTGGGGTCTTCTGCGGCCCGAGCCAGTCGCGGACGAGCACGTAGGCGTGCTGGCGGCCCACCATCGGGCCTCGAACCGCGATGCCGCGCAGGCAGCTCAGCGCGAGCAGATGAACGAGCGCCTGGCCTTCCGTCCGGATCCGCGCTGCGCGGAGTTTGTCGCGGAGCTCGCGTCCGGGTCAGAGGGCCGTCGGCAGCGAGCGCGCGCTCGATCGTCGTCACCGCGCGCTCTGCCATCGCCGGCGTCACGCCCTCTTGCTCCAGGCGACGCGCGATGCCGGTCGCTTCGGACCGGGTGGTCGTGAGCGCATGGACCCACCCGTAGTCCTCGGCCCTCACGAGGTGGAGCGTTCCGCGATTGAGCCAGTCCACCACCAAGGACCGGTCTTCGGTGAGCGCACGGTCCACGTCGGTGGCAGTGACGGATGCGGTACGGGCTCGGATCGCCAATCGGAAGCCGCGCGGGTCCTGCGCCTGCACGGCCAGGAGCCGCTCGGCTACTGCCACGGGGTCGCGCGCCGGCTGTCCAGCAAGAAGCTGGGCAGTCAGGCGCTCGGCGAGCATCAAGGCGCGGCCCTTGCCGTGCTCACGTTCGACTCGGCCTGATAGCGAGCGCGCGCCCCATTCCGCGTGCCTGACCGCGTTCGTCCGCCCGAAGGAGCTGAGCCGCCGCTGAGCCGCCGCAGCAGCTCGAGCGCCCCACGCTTGGAGAGCGGCTCGTTGAGGTTCCCACACTTCGGCGACTGCACGCAGGAGGGACAGCCCGAGCGGCAGGGGCACTCGCCGATCAGGCGCTGCGCGTCGCCAACCAGCCGCTCGAACTGGTCATAGCCGCGACGCGTGATGCCGACGCCTCCGGGGTGGCCGTCGTAGATGAAGATCGTGGGGCCCGCGGTCTGAGGATGCGCATTGGTCGAGAGCCCGCCGATGTCCCAGCGGTCGCACATCGCGATCAGGGGAAGGACGGCGATCTGACCGTGCTCGAGCGCATGGAGCGCACCGAGCAGGTGCTCGGCGGGGAATGCCTCGGCGGCGATCAGATCATCGAGCTCGTACCACAGCGCCCGCGTCGGGAACTCGACCGTCGGCAGCTCGAGCGCGTGGAAGTCGATCGTCTGGTGGTCCTGAAGTCCCTTGCGCTGGTATCCGAGCACGGTCTCCGAGTAGACGACCTCGCCGAAGGAGAGCGTGACCCCGCGCGTGCGCCGCCGCTCGTGCAGGCGCTCGATGTAGGTCATGCTCTCGCGCTTGGCCTGGGTGAAGTAGTCGCCGGTGAACGGTTCGAGCAGAGCGCGCCGGCCGTCGAGGTCGAGCTCGAGCACTCGGTAGTTACGGCCGAGGTGCATGTAGATCGCACCTTCGTGCACCGTCGCATACGCCCGCACTGCCTCGATCGTGCCGATCAGCTCTCCAGAGCCGACGTCGATCAGCACGAAGCTGTCGGCTGAGGCCGAGCGCAGCGCCACACGCGCCGCGGGATAGTCGTCGGCGCGGCTCGGGACGAAGCCTCGCGGGCGCTCTCTGAGGAATCCCGCGTTCGTGAGCTCCTCGGCGTGCGAGCGCCAGGCCGGGCCGAGGAACGGCTCGTCAGTGTCGGTAAGCGGCGCCTCGTGTGCGGCGCAGATCAGGTGCTCGGCGTAGATCTCCGGGCTCTCGGGGTCGAGGATTGCCGCCTCGACCGCCCGGCTCAGGAACTCGTCGGGATGGCGGCAGAAGAACTGATCGAGCGCGTCCTCGCCGGCGATGTAAACAGCGAGCCCCCGGCCCCGCCGGCCGGCGCGGCCCCACATCTGCCTGAGGCTCGCGACCGTGCCCGGGAAGGTTACGCAGATCGCCGCGTCGAGCTCGCCGATGTCGATGCCCAGCTCCAGCGCATCGGTGGCCACGACCCCGAGCAGTTCACCGGCCACAAGACGCCGCTCGATGTCGTGCCGCTGCGCCGGGGTGTACCCGGCCCGGTAGGGCGCGATCCGTTCGCCAAGCTCGGGGTCGAGCCGGTTCAGGGCGTGGCGCAGGATCAGCTCGACCCCTTTGCGCGACTTCATGAAGCAGATCGTGCGGGCGCCGGCGGTGACGAGCTCCGAGAAGACCTCGGCCGCCTCATACAGGGCGGAGCCGCGGGTTCCGAGCTCCTCATCGAGCAGCGGCGGGTTCCACATCGCCGTGCGCCGTGCCGCCCGCGGTGCGCCGTCGTCGTCGACCAGGCGGAAGCCGTCGAGGCCGGTGAGCCGCTCCGCGAGCTCCACCGGGTTGGCGATCGTGGCGCTCGCCATCAGAAAGCGCGGTTCGCTTCCGTGAATAGCGGCGGCGCGGCGCAGGCGTCGGAGGACGTTCCCGACATGGGATCCGAACACGCCGCGGTACACGTGCGCCTCGTCGACGACGACGAACGCCAGGTTGCCGAGCATCTCCGCCCACGAGGCGTGGTGGGGGAGGATCCCAACGTGGAGCATGTCGGGGTTGGTGATGATCAGGTTGCTGCGCTTGCGGATCGCCGAGCGCTCGGCGCGGGGGGTATCGCCGTCGTAGATGGCAGGCCGGATCGCGTGCGTCAAACCGAAGGCGTGCAGAGCCCGTGCCTGGTCCTGCGCCAGCGCCTTGGTCGGGTACAGGTAAAGCGCACGGGCGGCGCGGTCGCTGCTCAGCACCTCGAGGGTGGGCAGCTGAAAGCAGAGGGACTTGCCGGAGGCGGTGCCCGTTGTGATGATCGTGGGGCCGTCGAACGCGCTTTCGATCGCCTCAGCCTGGTGGGCGTAGAGGCGCGTGATGCCCGCTTGCTCCAGGGCGGCGAGAACTCGCGGGTTCAGCTCCGGCGGGACGGGGACGAGCCGGGGCGCACGGGGGCCGTACAGGTCCTCGTGCACGAGCCGCTCGTCGCTGCGCCCGAGCTCGAGCAGAGCGCTCCACGGCTCGCTGGTGTCTGAGGCGCGGGGCACGCCGGCCAGTATGGCGAGGGCGACTGCTACGGTCGCGCGCCGTGCGCTGCGTCTATCTCGACCTTGACGGGACGCTGCTCGGGCCGGACGCGTCGCTTCTGACGGGGGAGGACGGGCGCTTCTCGCTGCTCGGCGCTCGAGCTCTCGAGGCGTGCGCCCGGGCCGAGGTCGAGGTCGTCCTCTACTCGGGCCGCAAGCAGTCGAGCGTGTCCGAGGCGGCGCGGCTGATCGGCGCGTCCTCCTACATCTTCGAGCTCGGTTGCGGCCTGGTCCTCGACGGCGAGCTCGAGTGGCTGACCGGAGGCGTCGTGCCGTCCGGCGAGCGCGGCTCGATCTACGCGCAGATCGAGGCGTCCGGCGCGCCGGCGTTGCTGCTGGAGCGCTACGGCGACCGGCTCGAATACCACACCCCCTGGTCGGTTGGGCGGGAGATCTCCCACCTGTTCCGGGGGCTTGTCGACCTGGACGAGGTTCACGCAGCGTTCGCGGACGCCGGACTCGACTGGCTGCGTCTCGTCGACAACGGCGTGGTGCACGAGCATGCAGGGCTCTTCGGGCTGCCGGTCGTGCATGCCTATCACCTGATTCCCGCTGCCGCCTCGAAGGCGCGCGCGGTGGCCCGTCACATGCAGGCGCGCGGCTACGGCCGGGGCGATTGCATCGCGGTGGGCGACTCCCGCGAGGACATGGAGGCAGCCGGCGTCGTCGGCACGTTCTGGCTGGTGGCGAACGCGCTCGAGCGCGATCCCACGCTCTCCGAGCGACCTGCAGGGTCGCGCCGCCGTGCGGGTGGCGTCCGAGCGCTACGGCGCCGGCGTGTATGAAGCGGTGGTCACGACGCTGGCCGAGCGCCGCTGACAGCAGCCGGAGCGGGCGTCAGCTCTCCGTGGGCGGTTGTTGCTCCACCTCGGCGGCGTCGCTCACCGCCCACCCCAGGCGCTCCACCAGCTGGGCCGCGAAATGACCACTCTCGAAGTCGGTTACGTTGACGCGCTCGCGGAGCATCACGGCGCCCCCGTCGCGGTCATCGATCGTGTCCGCCGTCACGGTGATCTGCGGCATCGGCTCTCTCCTTCGACTCGTTTGCGTCAGCCAGGGTTACACCCTCGGGTTCAGCCGCAGTAAAGATCTCGTTGCCTTCCCGTCTTCCTGGCGTGAACCATCGCCGAACCCGCGCAGACAGGCGCCGCCAGAACCCGTCGCGCGCCGCCCGCCGCGCCGGCGGCTGGGGGACTGTTGTGCGCACCACCGATACCCATTCCTCGAGCGGCAGCTGGCCGTCGATCAGGCCTGCGAGGGCATTGGTGACCGGCGCCGACACCCCGAAGCTCTTGAGAGCCCGCGCCAGCAAAGGAACGGTCTGAAGCGCTTCGACCGCCTGGCCGACGCGGCCCGGTATCTCGGCCGCGGGGACCCCGTGCGCGAGGAGCTCGCCGGCGCGCCGGTTGCGGCTCTCCGGCGCGAGTGCGGTCGCGACGAGGTCGCCGGTTCCGGCCAGGCCGATCATCGACGCGGGGCGCGCGCCCTGAGCCTCCGCCCAGCGCCAGACCTCCGCGAAGATGTGCCCGGCCGCGGCGCCGGCGGCGTTCAGCCCCTGCGCCTCGGTCGCTCCCGACGCGAGCGCGGCGGCGTTCTTGGCCGTTCCCGCGAGCTCGACCCCGATCGGGTCATTCGACTCCTCGCACACCACGCCGGCGCGGATGAACACGCCGGCGATTGCACTGGCGAGCGATTCTTCGGTCGAGGCCGCGACGAGCCCGGCGCCCTCGCTAACCATCTCGCGCGCGTGGGCGGGGCCGCCGACGCAGGCGGTTCGTCCGGCGCCGAAGCGGCGCCGGAGCATGACCGTCGGCGGCGTGCCGTCGGGTGGGACGAGGCCCTTGGCGAGGGACACGACAGCCGCCCTCGACGGCAGGCCTCTGTTCTCGAGGTGCGCGATGAGCTCGTGGAGCCCGTGGGACGGAACGCCCAGGAAGACGTAGTCGGCGCGCTGGAGGCCCGCGTCGAGATGCTCGATCCGGAGCTCGCGCGGGAGCTCTACGCCGGAGAGGTAGGCCTGGTTCTCGCGGTCGCGCTGCAGCCGCTCGGCCTGCTCCTTGGTGCGCGTCTGGAGCGTGGTCCGCAGCCCGCCCCGCGCCAGCAGGACCGCCACCGCGGTCCCGAACGAGCCGGCGCCGATGACCACGGCCCGCCGCGTTCCGGGCGCGGGCAGGTTGATAGAGCGGCGCGGAGCCAGCGGCATTGCGGCGCGAGCCTACATGCGGAGGTCGGTCACAAGCTCGGCTGGGGCACGGTGGCGCCGCAAGTCGTGCGCGTCGGCGGCGCGGGGGCGGTTGCGCGCGGAGCGCGTGTTCCGCCAGGGGTGGGGTCAGAAACCGCCCTTGTTCTTCTCCTTTTCGACCCCGCCCTCGCTGAGTGGGGCGAAGCGGCCTCGCGGCTCTACACGGCCTCGCGGGCGCGACCGGGGGCCTGGGCGCCTTGATCCTCCGCGGCCACGGCGTCGGCCAGAGTCGCGGCGGCGTCCGCAATCTCTCCGAACGCATCGGCGACGATGGCCGCATTCGATTGCGTGATCGCCCGGTTCAGTGCGCCGACAGCGGTGTCGAACCGCGACCAGAGCGGCGCAGGACCGCGCCGGCCGGTGCCCGGGCGCAGCTCGTAGGGCGGCTCCGCGCCTTCGGCACCGGGAATCGGACGCCACAGCAAGCCGGCGGCGTGCGCGTGCTCCCAGGCAACCTGCTCGTCGGCAGCGGCCTGGGAGAGCGTTCGGAGCCGTCCCGCGAACCCGGCATCCGGTGGCGCCAGCTTGTGCGCCCGCATGGCCTCGGCCCAGCTGCTCCCAGCCTGGCGCACGGCGCGCATGATGTGGGCGCGCTCGCGATGGAGGTCGTCGCTGAAGCTCATGGTCGGTCTGCGGTCCCTGCGAAAGCGCGGTCCGGACGCTACGTGGTCAGCTCCGCGGGTGGCCGTGCGTTGGCCGCGGCGGGATCGGGGGCTGGAGCCTCAGGCAAACCGACAGCCTCGCCGCCCCAGAAGTCCTCCGCGCTCGGTCCGCCTCCACCCGCAGCCGCGCCGCCGGCGGTGTAGCTCTCGGCGAGCAGCCGCTCGAAGTCCGAGCGGCGAATGCGCACCCGACGCCCGACCCGAACCGCCGGTAGCGACCCCTGGTCGATCCAGTTGCGGACCGTCTGCTGGTTGAGCTTGAGCGTCTCTGCCACCTCGGCCACCGTCAGAAAAGAGTCCTCTGCATCCGGGTGGTTCATGTCCACCTTCTCTAATTGAGACAAACTGGAACCAATTTAGTCGGTAGAATACCGCGCCACAAGGACAGATCAGCCAAGGTGGCGCAGAAACGGCTGGAAACAGTTGGAAACGGACGAAACCGACGTAGGCGCACAGCACGACCGCGGGGAGAGCAACGTCGTTCGCTTCCCGCGCGACTGGCTGGGGCCGCTCGACGAACTGGTCCCATTCGGACCATCGAGCGGTCAGGACTCTGACGCGGCGCCCGCCGAGGCGCCCGCCGATCCCGATCCGCCCGCGCGCACCGCGCCGGCGACCGGGAGCGTGGTCGATTTCCCGCCGCCGGCCCCACGCCGCGCTGAGGACTTTTGGGGCGAGGCGTCAGCCTCGATCCACGACGCGTTGGAGGCGCCACCGCTTTCCGCGGCCGACCCGGAGCCCGACGAGCCGGCGCCGGCGACGGCGCCTGGTCAGGCGGGAATACAGCCCGGCTTTCCCGCGCCGGATCGGCCACGCGGTCCGTTCGCGGAAGGCCGTGCCACGCCGCCGGTTGCCGGCGCTGCCACTCGCCGCGATCTCAGCGGTTGCGATCGTGCTCGCCGGCGCGGCAGCGGCCGTCTGGATGGGCACGGCTCAGCCTGGTCCGGGCCCACCGTGGCACGGCCGCCGTGAGCCCGGCGCGGTGCGAGAGACCTCGTCTTCGCCGCGCTCCCGTCCGACATCACCGCGATCGACCGGCTGGCGCGCCGGCAGCTCGACGCGCTCCGGGCCATCACAGCGCGCGCTCACCGCCACCAGGTCGCGCCGTCAGCGACCTACAACCGGGTCCGCACGAGACGCAGGCGGTCCCGGCGCGCCAGCGTCCTCGCCCGCGCCACCGCCCACGACTTACACCCAGCCGAGCGAGGCGGCTTCTACGCCGAGACCCATTGAGGCTTCCGGGCCGGCCACCAGCTCGCAATCCCAGCCATCAGGCGGCACCGACTCAACGGTGACGCCGACAAACCACGCACAGACCACCGCGCCAACCGACTCGGGCAACCGGCCCGCCTTTGGAGCCAATGGACTCCTCGGACCGGGGAGCTCACCGGATTCATGACACGAGGGAGAGGAACCGCAATGCCCCACGTCCTCGCTCACATCCGCCACAACGCCGTCGCGTATGTGGCGCTCTTCTTCGCGGTCGGAGCCGGTGGCGGCTACGCGGCGGCGAGCGTGAATAAGAAGACGATCCATGGCTGTGTGAACATCCGAACACACGCCTTGTTCGTCGTGAAGCGCTGCGGCCGGGGCGAGGTTCCACTCGTCTGGAACCAGCAAGGCCGCCAGGGCGCGACAGGTCGTCCCGGTGTGTCGCCCGTGACGGCGTGGACCGTGGTCGGTGGCGCGGGGTCCACCGCCGGCGGGCACGGGTTCACCGTGCAGCACACTGGCCACCGGGACCTACCGCCTCTCGGCGATGCCGGCGCAGTGCGGCGAGTTCCCGTCAGCCCGCCCGTCGTTACCGTGTCTGACTCGAACCCACCTGCCGGCCAAGCCGCTGGCGCATTCCCAGTCGCGTGGGTCGGGGACGGCGTCGGCAGCACTTTCATCGTGACGACCGGGGTCGTCGTGAGTGGCACGTTCAGCCCTGCTGATCTGACGTTCAACGTCCAGGAATCGTGCTCATGACGCCGAGGGACCAGAGCCACGTCACTGCGCTACGCCCTAGGGGCCGATCCCATGCCGTGCGCGCGCTGGCGTTCGCGTCGTCGTTGATCACCATCTTGGTGCTCGCCTGCGCGAATGCCGAAGCGGGAATGCTGCACGTGCAACTCGGTATCTCCCAGTCCGGATGCCTCGCGCAGTATTCGCTGCCGAAAGGCATGACCGGGAAGGCGTACTGCAACACCGACCCCAGACTGCCGCTGCATGAGGGGTGGGACTATATGGCTGGATGCTCCTTCGACGACCGCCGGCGTCACCGGGCGAGTGGCAGATAAATGCGCCTCCCGGCATCCTGATCGATACGGCGACAATCCCGCAGATCGAGACAGCCGGCATCGTTTCGAGCAGTGCCTACGGATGGCGTGCAGCGGATTACTGGTCCGGTGGCCACACGACGTGGGAGCCGAGCACCAGCCAGATCTCGGAGGGAATTAATTACCCCCTGGACAGCAGTTACTTCGGGTTCAAGCTCTTCTGCTATGCGAGCAAATGCAACAACTCTGGGTACGTCAAGGTCTTCGAGGTGGATCTCACGGCAATCGAGAACCAGCAGCCAATCCTCGAAGCGCTGGGCAGCAACAACCTCTGGTACCAGACGGGCCATTGGATCTGGAACCCGTCAGGCGATCCTTGGCCGTTCCTCTTGGCGGCGAGCGATCCGTCGGGCATCTGCAACATGTACGCGCTGGTCAACGAACTTTACATCCAGGGGCCCGACGGCGCGGCCGAACACCAACGCCTGGCAGCAGTGCCCCAACCAAACCTGGTCGAGCGGCGCCACCGTCGACACTCGCGACTACGTCGGAACGAGCGGACCCCTGTCGCTGACGCTCGCGGCCACGAACGCCGCCGGCGTCTCGAGCGCGCCCTCGGAGACTCTGCCGGTCGACAACGATCCCGTCACCGTGTCGCATGAGCACCCCCAATGACGTCAATCCCACGGTATGGGTGAACCATCCCGTCACGTAGACGCCACCGCCACCGCCGGCCCAAGCGGCGTCGCCGGGACGAACTGCACCGTCGACGGTGGCGCCGCGCGCAGCTACCCCGCCGGCGGACTCACGGTCAACGGCGACGGGGCACATGCCGTCTCATGCACGGCGTGGAACAATGCTGTCGACCCTCAGGGCGAGCCGAACACCAGCACCAGCTCGGAGACGATCAAGATCGACGAGGCGCCACCGTTGCTGAGCTTCGAGCCGCAGAATCCTGCCGCTCCGGCGCACGTCATAGTCGATACGTCCGACGCCGAGTCAGGGGTGGCCGGCGGAACGATCGAGATGGCGCCCGCCGGCACGAACAACTGGGTGAGCCTGCCGACCACGTTCGACGGCGCCCACCTGATGACAGACGTCGACGACGCCGGGCGCAGCGGAAGCTACGTCCTGCGCGCCACCTCGTGCGACAACGTCGGCAACTGCGTCACGAGCGACGAGGATCTACGGCTGCCGCTGCGTCTGGCCGCGTCCTCGGACGTGAGCTTCACGAAGATCGAGGCGCCGGCCGTGATCGTCACGAGGCGGGTGCTCGTGGGCCGGAAGACGAGGCGTGTCCGCCGCAACGGCAGGCTGATCACGATCGACACCGGCGGGCACTACGTCAGCGTGCGGATCGTCATCCGCAAGAACGCGATCTGCGCTCATAGGCGCATTCGCACCGGTGCACATCGGTGGCGCGAGGTCAGCGCGTGCCGGACGGTGCACGTGAAGACCCTCGCTACCGAGCACGTTGCGTTCGGTAAGGCGGACGACCGTGCACGGGGTGCTCGTTACGGCCGACGGGCTGCCCATCGCGCGGACGCCGGTTCAGATCCTCGGGGCGCCGGACAACGGCCTGTCTCGATTCAGCCGCCTGGCGACCGTCGAGACGAGCGCCGACGGTGGGTGGGCGGCGACGCTGCCGCCCGGCCCCTCGCGAATCGTCCGTGCGGTCTACGGCGGATCGAACACGCTGCTGCCGGCGACCGGGACGGTCCGGACCGTCGTGCCCGCACGCGTTCGGCTGATCTCGGTCTCGCCGCGCCGCCTGCCATGGGGCGGGACGGTACGCATCGTTGGCGAACTCGAGGGCGGATACCTGCCTGCGGACGGCGCACTCGTCCGCCTGCGGATCGGGGTCGGCCCGGCGGTGACAACCTACGGCGTCAAGGAGCACGTCACGGGGAACGGGCGGTTCGAGACGACATACACGTTCGGGCTCGGCGACTCACGGGTCCACCAGGCGTACTGGTTCCAGGTGGCCTCGCTGCCGATGGGCGACTATCCGTATGCTCCGGCCGCTTCCAGGCGGTTGAGCGTGATCGTCGGCGGTCGCCCACCGCACGGGTGACCTGGACGGCCAGGCGTTCATGCCGGGCATCCCGACCGGCTAAGCTGTTCCCCGTGATCGGCGACATCCTCCAGCCCACGCACCTGATCTTCGTTCTGGTCGTCGCGTTGCTGGTGCTAGGGCCCAAGCGGCTGCCGGAAGTTGGGCGCTCGCTCGGGCGGGGGTTGCGTGACTTCAGGTCCGCATTGAGCGGCGAGGAGCACGATGAGGTACCGGCGGAGACACCCCCGGTGACCGCGCCGCCCGTCCAGCCCGCAGAGCCCGCTCAGAGCAGCGAGCCGGTGGCCGGGGCCCAGGTGGCCGAGCCGGCGGTGCACGCTGACGAGATCGCTCCGGCGGCAGAGGCCAACGCGGCCGAGCCGGCCCCGGAGCCGACGGCCGAGCACGCCCTCAGCGAGCAGCCCGAACACGTCGCCTGAGCTGCGATAGCCACCGTCTGAATGGTGGCCTAGCCTCGCCGGGATGACGTCGCGCGAGGCAGAGACCGCAGCCCTGGTAGCGCTGCTCCGCGCGACGCGTCGAGCACCCCACGTTTGCGCCACGCTCGCCGAGGAGCGAGGCAGCGCGCTGGCAATCCTCGAGGAGGAATGGGGGGCAAGAAACGACCCGCCGGCGCTCTTTAACGATGAGACGATGCAGACGCTCCTCGACACCGCTGCCGCCGACGTCGCCCGCTGGAGCCGGCAAGGCTTCCGGTTGGTCACTGTCCTCGACCCCGACTATCCGGAGAACCTTCGCGCGGTCCACGATCGGCCGCCGCTGATCTTCCTCGCCGGCCTGCTGCGCCAAGAACACGCCCGGTCTGTGGCGGTGATCGGTTCCCGCCGCGCCGCACCACCTGCGCTCGCGCGGGCAAGGAGCATCGTCGAGCACCTGGTCGAGCACGGGTACACCGTGGTCTCGGGGCTCGCCGCCGGGATCGACACGGCGGCCCACACCGCCGCCCTCGCCGCCGGTGGTCGCACGGTGGCGGTCATCGGCACCGGGCTCGCGCACGCCTACCCACCACAGAACGCACGCCTCCAGGAGACGCTCGAGAGAAGCCACGCCGTGATCTCCCAGTTCTGGCCGGACACGCCTCCGAGCCGCCAAACCTTCCCGATGCGCAACGCGACGATGTCCGGCCTCGCCCTCGCCACCGTGGTAGTCGAGGCCACCCATAGGAGCGGGGCGCGCGGGCAGGCGAACCGCGCGCTCAACCATGGTCGTCCGGTGTTCCTCGCCGAATCGCTCCTCGCCCAGCCGTGGGCCCGCGAGCTCGCCGCACGCCCGGAGTCCACGTCGTCGCATCGCCGATCGAGATCACGACGACGCTCGAGCGGCTCGCGTCGACAGAGGCGCTCGTCGCCTAGGGCCGTCAAGGGCATGCCGACGGTCCGCGAGCTGGCCGCGCCCTATGAGAACTTCATGCTCGCTCCACGCCCTGGCGTCAGACGTGTGCCGGACGTGCTTCAACCTGACCGACGGCTACTCCCGGTGCTTTGCCTGCGCCCACGCCCCACATCACGTCGACGCCGTCGCGCCGATCTCCTATAGCGTCGCGCACGAGCAGTTGCACCACGCACTCGCTGCGTACAAACGCGTCAACGGCTCGGTCGGACGCCGGCTCGCGGTCGAGCTGGCAGCCGTCTTGTGGCGCTACCTGGAGGCGCATGAAAACTGCGTCGCTCGTGCGGCGGGCGCGAGCGCGTTCGACCTCGTCACGACGGTGCCGTCAGGCGATCGCGAGCGCGACGAGCGCCACCCACTCAGGTGGATCGTCGGTGAGGTCCTCGGCCCGACACGCCAGCGCCACGAGCGGCTTCTGCGACGCACGGACGTTCCCGCCCAAGCGCACGAATACGCGCTCGGCAAGTTCGCCGCCACGCGCCCGCTCGACCGCGCGTCGGTGCTGCTGATCGACGACACATGGACCACCGGCGCCAACGCCCAGAGTGCGGCCGGCGCACTCAAGTCCAGCGGTGCGGGCCCGGTCGCCGCTCTCGTAATCGGCCGTCACCTCAACCGCGAGTGGCGCACCAACGACCAGCGCCTGCGGCAGATCGGACAGCCGTTCGACTGGAGCCGGTGCGCCCACTGCGGCGCTGACACGCCGGAAAGCGGTTCGGCCCGGCCGCTCGGCGGGCCTGCGCCCGAGCCCGACCCGGGAGGTTGCGCGAGCCCGGAGCGTGAGTAAGATGAGCCGCGTCGCCTTCCAATCCGACCGGGGAGGGGCTGAGTGAGGAGAGGACAGCCGGGCCGTTCCGGAAGCGCTCGCGGGCGTACGCGTGCGCCCATACGCGCGCATCGCCGACCCGTGCGCACACACCGGCTTGCCGGGTTCGCCGCGGCCGCTCTGATCGCGGTGCTGCTGGCCGGATGCGGCTCCTCCGGCAAGGGGCCGGTGACGCTCAACTGGTACGTCTTCCCCGAGCCTTCGGGTTCCTTCAAGGCCGCTGCCGCCGCCTGCAGCAAGAGCTCGGGGGACCGGTACACGATCAGTATCAACAACCTCTCGACGCAGTCCGACCAGCAGCGCGTGTCGCTCGTGCGCCGCCTGGCGGCGAACGACTCCTCGATCGACATCCTGGCCATGGACGTCGACTGGACAGCCGAGTTCGCCACGGCCGGGTGGATCAGGAAGGTCCCGCCCGCCCTAGCGGCGCAGATCAGGAGCGACGACCTCCCCGGCCCGATCCAGACGGCGACGTGGAAGGGGCAGGTCTGGGCGGTGCCGATCAACTCCAACACTCAGCTGCTGTGGTACCGCAAGGACCTCCTCGCCGCGATCCATCAGCCGCCGCCCACGACGTGGGCTCAGGTGTTCGCCGACTCCGAGCAGTTGGCCAAGCTGGGTAAGCCGCACTGGGTCGAGGAGCAGGGGGCCCAGTACGAGGGGCTCACCGTGTGGTTCAACTCGCTGGTCGACTCGGCCGGCGGCGCGATCATCACCGGGGCCAACCACGTCGTGGTCGGCCCGTCGACCAAGACGGCGGCCTCGATCATGCACCAGCTCGCGACCTCCGCCGCCGCCGATCCGTCGCTGAACGTGACCATGGAGGGCTCGTCCGACACGACGTTCGACCACGGCCAAGCCGCGTTCGAGATCAACTACCCGTTCGTGTGGCAGTCTGCCAAGATGACCGGCCCCGCCGTAGCCAAGGTGATGGGCTACGCGCCGTTCCCGCAGGTCACACCGGGCATCGCGCCACACGTCTCGATCGGCGGCTACAACCTGGCCGTGTCCGCGTACTCCAAGCACCCGAGCGAGGCCTTCGACGCCGTGAGCTGTCTGACGCAGGCCCAGAACGAAGTCACATACGCGGTCAAGGGCGGGCTGGCGCCCGTGCGGGGAGCGACCTACAACATCCCGTCGTTCGAGAAGCTGTATCCGTTCCACACGCTCATCGCCAACCAGCTCAAGACCTATGGCCTCCGCCCGCAGACGCCCGCGTACGCCGACGTCACACTGGCCATTCAGAAGGCCTTGTCGCCGACCTCGAGCATCAACCCGAAAACGGTGGTGAGCACCCTGCGTAACGAGATCAAGCTGTCACTGTCATCGGGGGCGCTCCTATGAGCACCGGAGCCGTCACCGCGTCGGGCCCCGCGGCCGCCCCCAGGCGCAAGCGCCTGACTGAGCGTGCCCGCGCCGAGCGCCGGCTCGCCGCCTGGCTCGTCGGCCCGGCGGCGATCGTGATGCTCGCGGTGACCGCATATCCGATCGTCGACACGATCATCCTCTCGCTCCAGCGTTCGGATCTGCGCTTCCCGAAGGCCACCAAGTGGGTCGGTCTCGACAACTACGGGCACGTCCTCGCGGCGCACGTATGGTGGTCGGACGTCATCCACACGGTGATCATCACGGTGATCGCGGTGGGCTTCCAGTTCGTTCTCGGGATGCTGCTGGCGCTCGCCATGCACCGGACGCTCGTGGCACGCGGCCTACTGCGCTCGATCGCATTGATCCCGTACGGGATCGTCGCGGTGGTGGCCGCTTACTCGTGGAACCTGGCCTGGTCGCTCGGCAACGGTGGCTGGATCCCCCACCTGCTCGGGCTCTCCACCGACCCGCTCAGCCACACGTTCGGCAGCTACGTCGCGATCATCATCACCGAGATCTGGAAGAACACCCCGTTCATGGCGCTGCTGCTGCTGGCCGGGCTCGCCCTCGTCCCGGACGAGCTGCTCGAGGCGGCCAAGGTCGACGGCGCCACGGCCTGGCAGCGGTTCATCCGGATCACGGTTCCCCTGATGAAGCCGGCGATCCTGGTCGCGCTGCTGTTCCGCACGCTCGACGAATTCCGGATCTTCGACGTCATCTTCATCTTCAACCAGGGTGCCCAGGGCACGGAGTCGATCTCGATGCTGAACTACTCGACGCTGCTGAATCGCCTCAACCTCGGGCTGGGCTCGGCCGTCTCGGTGCTGCTGTTCCTACTGGTCGCCATCCTGGCGTTCATATTCATCGCCGGCTTCGGGGCCGCGGCGGCCCCGGGCGGGGAGACGGGACGATGAGCGTCGACACGGCCACCGCGGGTGCGACCCGTACCCGCGCCCGCACGCAGACGGGCTTCTGGAACGAGCACACCAAACGGGTCACCGGATGGTCGGGCGCGCTGCTGATCGTGACCGTGGCCTCCCTCATTCCGGTGCTGTGGATCGTGATGCTCTCGCTGAAGACCTCGGCGACCGCGACGGACGGGAGCTTCATCCCGCACCAGTGGACTCTGTCGAACTACTCGGCGATCTTCAGCTCGAGCCAGTTCACCGACGCACTGCGCAATTCGATCGGCATCGCCCTGATCGCCACCCTGCTGGCGGTCATCCTGGCCAGTGCGGCGGCATACGCGATCGCGCGGCTGGACTTCCCGGGAAAGCGGGTGATCCTCGCCGTGGCCCTTGCCGTGGCCATGTTCCCGCAGATCTCGCTCGTCGGGCCGCTCTACAACCTGTGGCGCCAGATCGGCCTGTACGACACCTGGCCCGGACTGATCATCCCGTACATGACGTTCGCGCTGCCGCTATCGATCTACGTGCTCTCGTCGTTCTTCCGCGAGATCCCGTGGGAGCTCGAACAGGCCGCCCAGGTCGATGGCGCGACTCCGTTCCAGGCGTTCACCAAGGTGATCGCGCCGCTGGCCATGCCCGGGATCGTGACCACCTTCATCATCGTGTTCATCATCTGCTGGAACGACTTCGTGTTCGCGATCTCGCTGACCTCGACTACGAGCGCCGAGACCGTGCCCGCGGCGATCGCGCAGTTCCCAGGCGTCTCTCAGTTCACCGTCCCCTACAGCGACATCGCCGCCGCGGCCGTGGTGGTGACGGTGCCGGTCATGATCCTGGTGCTGCTGTTCCAGCGTCGGATCGTCGCCGGGCTGACCGCGGGCGCAGTCAAGGGTTAACAACAGGAGCTTCACCGACATGGCCGATATCCAGTTCGATGACATCACCAAGCGCTACGGCGACGGCTTCGAAGCCGTCAAGCACCTCAGCCTCGACATCAACGACGGCGAGATGATGATCCTGGTCGGACCGTCGGGCTGCGGGAAGTCGACCGCGCTGCGGATGGTGGCCGGCCTCGAGGACATCACCGACGGCGAACTGAAGATCGGCGGGCAGGTCGTGAACCAGAAAGCGCCCAAGGACCGGGACATCGCGATGGTGTTCCAGAACTACGCGCTGTATCCGCACATGACCGTGCGCGACAACATGGGGTTCGCGCTCAAGCTGGCCAAGACCCCGCAGGAGGAGATCAGCCGTAAGGTCGAGGAGGCGGCGCGGATCCTCGACCTCGAGCAGCACCTCGATCGCAAGCCGGCCAACCTGTCCGGCGGTCAGCGCCAGCGCGTGGCGATGGGACGGGCGATCGTCCGCGACCCGAGCGTGTTCCTGATGGACGAGCCGCTGTCCAACCTCGACGCGAAGCTGCGCGTGCAGATGCGCACCGAGATCTCACGTATCCAGCAGCGCGTCAACACGACCACGATCTACGTCACACATGACCAGACCGAGGCGATGACGCTGGGAGACCGGATCGCGGTGATGCGGGCGGGCGTGCTCCAGCAGGTGGGACCACCGTCCGAGCTCTACAACCGCCCGGTGAACCTGTTCGTGGCCGGCTTCATCGGCTCGCCGTCGATGAACTTCCTCCCGGGAGAGCTCGACGGCGACCGGCTGAAGCTCCCGATCGGCGAGGTCCAGATCCCGGACGTCCTCCGGCGGCGCCTCGAGTCCGGGCCCGGTGGTGGACGCCGCGGGGTGATCGTGGGCCTTCGGCCCGAGGACTTCGAGGACGTCAAGGTGGTTGGCGATCGCGCCGACGGCCACACCTTCACCGCCAAGATCGACGTACTCGAATCGATGGGGTCCGAGTACTACGCGTACTTCGTCGTAGAGTCCGAGCGCGTCTCCTCGAGCGAGCTCGAGGAGCTGGCTCAGGACGCGGGCGCCGCCGACCTGCCGCACTCGCACGAGGGCAGCCAGGTCGTGGCCAGGCTCGCGCCCGAGAGCGACGTTAAACAGGGACAGCCGGCGCAGCTCTGGTTCAACAGTGCGCATGTGCATCTGTTCGACCCCGAAAACGGAAACAGCCTGCTCGCCGGCAACGGCGGTCCCGCCGGGCCTCGCGCCTAGAGGCAAGCAGCCACTAACCTCACACGGGCGATGAACGCCCCGCGCTCCACCGGGCTGCCCGGCTTGGACGCGCAGCACGACTTCCTGCGCGCCCGCCGCCGCGCGACCGCGGCACGACTGATCTCGCGGCTGCGCTTCGAGCCCGACGACGTCGCCGTGATCCTGCCCTACGAGGAGGTGATCCAAGCCCTCGGGTTTGTCAGCGAACGCCGCGCCGGGCTGAAGGTCGTGCCGCTCGAGGCAATCGTCGGCACGGTCGACCGCGGCCATGACTTCGACCGGCGCTTCCGCCCCACCTCGGCCCGCGTCCGCTCGCGCTGGGAGCACATCGCGACCGCGATGCGCCGTGGTGAGTCGATGCCACCGATCGACGTGCTCAAGGTGGGCGAGATCTACTTCGTCCGCGACGGTCACAACCGCGTCTCGGTGGCGCGGGCGCTCGGCCGGGGCGACATCGACGCCTACGTCACCGAGGTCGTGACCCGAGTCGACGCAGACCAGGCGACGACGCTCACAGACCTGCCGCTCAAGAGCCACGAGCGCGTGTTCTTCGAGCGGGTCCCGCTCCCCGCCGGTGCGCGCCACGAGATCACCTTCAGCGACCCCTGGGACTTCACGGTTCTCGCCGAGAGCGTTGAGGCCTGGGGGTATCGCGCCATGCAGGAGCGCGGCGCCCCGCTGGACCGGCACGAGACGGCGACGCTGTGGCTGGAGCACGAGTACCGACCGGTCGTCGCCATGCTCCGCGAGGCGAGCTTGATCCAGAAGAGCACCGAGGCCGAGGCCTACCTGCGGATCGCCGCCGAGCGCTACCGCCTGCTGCGCACCCACGCCTGGAACGACGAGGTGCTCCAGCGCGTGATCGAAGGACGCTCCCACAGAGCTATGGGCCCGTAGCTTCTGCGCTAGCCTGCGCGCCGGGATGCCGCCCCAGTCGCGCTCGAACCAGCCAAGCGCCGCGCCCCGAACTCGGCGGCCTTACGCGCCGCGGATGGCGCCGGAGCAGCGCCGCGAGCAGCTGATCGATGCTGCCCTGAGCGTGATCGTGGAGCTCGGTTACGGCGGCGTCTCGATCGAGGCGATCGCGCGCACCGCCGGGGTTACCCGTCCGGTCGTGTACGACCACTTCCCGAACCTGGCCCGTCTGCTGCATGCCGTGATCGAGCGCGAGGAGCGCTACGCGCTCGATCAACTCGACGCCGTCGTACCCGACGAACCTGGGGACCGCGAGCCGGCGGAGCTGCTGGCGGGCGGCGTCAAACGCTTCCTCGATGCCGTGATCAGCCGTCCCGCAACCTGGCGGATCATCCTGCTCCCGCTCGAGGGGACACCGTCGCTCGTCCGCGACCACGTCGAGATGAACCGCGCTCGCGTGCTCGAACGGATCGAGCGGCTGGTGCGTGGCGCGATCGACGCAAACGACCTCCCGGCCAAGCTCGACGTCGAGCTCACGGCGCGAGCGGTCCGTGATCTCGGTGAGGAGGCAGGGCGCATGGCGTTGACCGATCCGCAGCGATACTCGCCCGAGCGCTATGCGCGCTTTGTCGAGATCGTGCTGCGGATGCTCTGGTCCTCGCCGTCCAGCTGAGCCGATATGAGTCGAAGGCTTCGCGGATCGCCGCCTGGAAGTCTCGGATATCGGCGGTGCCGGGTTCCGTCGTGTCGATCCAGTCCCGCAGCGTCCGCGCAAAGCGATCCGGCTCGTCGAGATGAGGGAAGTGGCCTGAGCGCTCGAACACTTCGAGGCGGCTACCAGGGACGAGCTCGTGGGCGCGGCGCCCGTGCGCGAGCGGGATGATCCTGTCTCGCGCGCCCCAGACAATGAGCAGCGGCAGCCGGGTCGCCAGGTACAGCCGGTCGGTGGCCCGCACCCGCTGACCGGTGGGGTCGACGCTCGCGCGCAGCGTGTGCACGAACGCACTGCGCGTGGCCGCGTCGCCGAGCGAGGCGTGGCCGCGGGCCATCTCGAGCACGTCGTTGCCGAGCCGAACGCCGACCCGGTCGAGCGTGCGGCCGACCACGCGCCCTGCTGAGAGCAATCGCCGGCCCGCCAGGAGCGGGATCACGAGCTCGGCGCCCGGTAGCGTGGCCGCCCGCAGGAAGCTGTGGACCTCAGGGCCGAGGCCGCCGCTCGAAACGAGAGCCAGCCGCTCCGTCAGCTCGGGAAACTGATAGGAGAACTGCATGGCGACGCCGCCGCCGAGTGAGTGCCCGACGATCGTCGCGCGCTGAATGTCGAGCGCGACGAGCAGGTCGCGGACGCCGCTCGCAAACGCTCCCATCGAGTAGTCGCCGCGCGGCTTGGCGCTGTCGCCGTGCCCAACCAGATCCGGAGCCAGGACCGTGTGGTGCTCAGCGAGGCGCTCGGCGACCTTCTCCCAGTTGCTCGAAGAGGAGGTGATCCCGTGGATCAGCACGATCGGGGGACCCTCGCCGGCGCGCCGGTAACAGACGCGGTGCCCGTGCAGCTTTAGTTCGAGCAGCTCGAAGCTCATGTCGTCTGCACTTACCCGGGAAGACGCAGGAACTGCATCGACGTGGCGACCGGCCGGAAGCCCAGACGCGCGTAGAGCAGCTTGGCACGATCCTCATCGTCGGCCCCGATCCACAGGTCGCGCAACGGGACGGCAGCGGCGATCGCCCCACGCGTGACCTTCGTGCCCAACCCGCAGCCGCGATGGTCGCGGCGAACGTAGACCTCGGTGATCTCGGCGTCCTCGTCCGTGGTGCTCGAGCTGCGCGAATGCCACGGCGGTCCCCTGCTCCCGAACCGCGAGAACCCGTGCGCGCCGCTGCACGGCGACCGCGCGCGCCTGCTCATGGAAGGCGGTCGGATCGACGCCGGGGAAGTCCTCGTGGTGCCAGCGCACACGGAGCTCGTCAACCGCGTCGTAGGGGAGCTCCTCGACCTCGACCTCCGGTGTCGCCGGCGGTCCGTGCCGAGAATCGCATCGACAGCAGGCGCAGGGACCTCCATCCCGCGCGTTCGAACCCGGCGCGCAGCGACTCGGCGTCCGCGGCCTCGGCGAATTCGACCAGCCGATGCTCGAGGCCGGCCAGCGCACGGTCGGACACCGCCGCCAGCTCTGCCACGTCGAGGGCCACCGGCTCCTCGACCCGCACTACGTTCAGGTCGTAGTAGCTCGGCGAGCGGCTCGCGCGAAATATCGTGCCGTGCTCCCACGGCTCGACCACGTCGCAGCAGGCCATCAGCGTGGCCACCCGCCACGCGCGGGCGCGGGCACGCGGGTGAGCCTGCGGCTGTTTGGTGCGACCCGCCATCCTTCTCGTCTCATACACCGACTGAGAGGAGCAAGTACACATGGAGACGTGGGAGGCCATCACCTCGCGACGCAACGTGCGCGAGTTCGCGCCGCGGCCGATTCCCAGCCAGGAGCTCGAGAGGATCCTCGAGGCCGGCCGGCGGGCGCCGTCCTCGCGCAACTGGCAGCCGTGGGACTTCGTCGTGGTCACCGACCAACATCAGCTAGCCGACCTGAGCCAGGTGTGGCGTGGTGCCGGCCACGTCGCGAGCTCGGGCGCGACGGTCGCCCTGGTGCTAGCCGAGCCAGAAGATGAGCAGACGCGGCTGCGCGCCTACTACGACCTTGGCCAGACGACGATCGCGATGATGATTGCCGCCGCCGATGTCGGGATCGGCTCAGGCCATTCGGCGGTCGGGGACCAGGCGCGGGCCCGTGAGGTCCTCGGACTGCCCGAGGACCGGCTTTGCCGCTTTCCTGATCGACTTCGGGTATCCGGCTGATCGCCCGCTCAGCCCGATCCGCAAGCCGGCACGGCGGTCCTTTGAGGAGGTCGTACATTGGGGCCGGTGGTAGCCGCGGCCCTACGCCAGCCCGAACTCGGCGAGCCGTGCCGCGTGGCGAAGGCGGCCTCGCCGCGGGTCGCCGACCTGCACGCTCCGGGTCTCGGCAAGCGCCCGGCGGAAGAACTCGGCGAGCTGCCAATCGCCACGGCGTTCCGCGGCGCGGACGTAGCTCTCGAGTTGCACTCCGTTGTTCAGACACTCCTCGACGAACCAGATGAGGTTGGAATCCTTGCGGCTGGATTCGCGCCGCGTGTGGCTGATCCTGGCATCCATCGACGCTGCTCCCTTTGGTCTACACAGGAACGCCTACCCGTCGACGGGCCGCCCGACACGCCAATACGCCGGATTTTGTCCTCATGGGACCGGACCGCCATTCACAGGGCTCAGTCCGGCCACCGGCCGGCCGTCCACCCGTAGCACCAAACCTCAGCAAATCGGCGCGCCCGGCCGATTAATGCGCGCATGGGCAGGAGTCAACAGCGAAGCGGCCGGGCAGGCGCCCGCCCGGCCAGCCCTGCCCGTGAGACCTCTCCTACGCCCTCCAGGGCGCAGGACAACGCGCGGTTCCGGACGCTCTTCGACCGGGCCTCGGTCGGGATCGTGCGCTTCGATGCCGCGGGCCTCGGGATCGAGGCAAACGCGGCGTTTGAGCGGATGACCGGATACAGCTCGGAGGAGCTGCCCGGGATCAGCGTGGCGCAGATCAGCCATCCCGATGACGCTGAGCTTTCCCGGGAGCTGCATCGCGAGCTGATCGAGGGCGAGCGCGATTCCTACCAGTACGAGAAGCGTTTCATCCGCAAGGACGGCGAGGTGATCTGGTGCAGGAGCACGGTCTGGGCCGACGACGAGACCGAGGCCGGGACGAATCGGGATCGCAATGGTCGAAGACGTGACCACCTCGAGACTCGTCGACCTCGCTCTCGAGGAGAAGGCCGATCACTTGGAGCGGGTCATCGCCACGCAGCGCGACATCGCTGCCGCCGCGGACGATCTCGGCCAGGTGATGCAGGTCATCGTTGAGCGCGCCCAGTCACTCACGCGTGGCGAGGGCGCGATGATCCACATGATCGAGGGCGACGAGGTCGTCACGCGCGCGGCCTGCGGCATCGGGCTGCCGATGCTCCACCACCGCCGGCCGATGAGCGAGACCGTCTCGCGCTTTGCCATCGCAGCGCGGGAGCCGCTGCTGATCGAGTACGCCGAGGACGATCCACGGCTCAACTCGGCGATCCGCGCGCGCATCGGCGACCGCTCGCACCTCTGCGTTCCGCTGTTCTCGGGCGAGGAGCCCGTCGGCGTTCTGAGCGTGATGAGCACGTCCGAGACCGAGCGCCTGAACGAGGAGGATCGTCAGACGCTGGAGCTGCTCGCGGGCGCGCTCTCGACCGGGGTGAGCCGGGCCGCCGAGCTCGACGCCAAGCGCCGGCAGCTCGATGCGCTGGCCCGGTTCGAGGCCATCTACCAAGGCGTCCTCAACGGCGTGCTCGTGGTCGACCCGACCGGCCACGTTCTCGACGCCAATCCTGCGATGGTGCAGCTGCTCGGCGTCAATACCCCCAGCGAGATACACACCGACTTCAGCGAGCACCTGCATCCCGAGGATCGCGAGTACGTGCTGTCCTCCGTGCGGGAGCTGCTGGCCAGCGGCTCGAACTCGCTACGCCTCGACCACCGCTTGGTGCGCGCCGACGGCTCGGTCATGTGGGTGTGCGGCTCGCTATCGGTGGTCCGCGAGCCAGACGGCCGCCCCAGCTTCGGGATCGTCATGGTCCAGGACGACACCGAGCGCAAGGCCGCCGAGGAGGCGCTCAAGCTCCAGGCGGGAATCAACGAGCATCAGGCGCTGCACGATGCGCTGACCGGGCTTCCAAACCGCACGCTGTTCCGCGACCGGATCGAGCAGGCGATCGCGCACGCCCGGCGCGAAGACTCGTACGTGGCGGTGGCGATGATGGATCTCGACCGGTTCAAGGAGGTCAACGACTCACTCGGACACCACGCCGGCGACGCCTTGCTGGTCGAGATCGGCCGGCGCCTGCGCCGAGTGCTGCGCGCCTCGGACACCGTGGCCCGCCTGGGCGGAGACGAGTTCGGAGTCCTGATCTCCCAGCCCAGGGACACCCGGGACGTGGTCGTCGCCGTCGAGCGGATTCGCGCGGCGCTCGAGCGGCCCGTGATCATCGACGGCCTCGCCTTGTCGGCCGATGCCTCGATCGGCATCGCGCTGTTCCCGGAGCACGGCGACGACGTCGAGACGCTGCTGCGCCACGCGGACTTTGCGATGTATGCAGCCAAGGAGGAGAAGGGCGGGTACGTGATCTACGACGGGGAGCGCTCCGAGGCCGACCCATCCCGGCTAACGCTGGTGAGCGAGCTCCGCCACGCGATCGAGCGCCGCGAGCTCGTTCTGTACTACCAGCCCAAGGCGGAGCTGTCGAGCGGCGCCGTCGAGTCGGTCGAGGCGCTCGTGCGCTGGCAGCATCCGACGCGCGGCTTGGTCGCACCCGACGATTTCATTCCCCTGGCGCAGCAGACCGGGTTGATGAAGCCACTGACGCTTTACGTGATAGACGACGCGCTGCGCCAGTGCCGGGCTTGGCAGCGAGCTGGGATGACGCTGGGCGTGGCAGTAAACCTGTCGGTGCGAAACCTGCTCGACGACGAGTTCCCCGACCATGTCGCGCAGATGCTCCGCAAGCATCGAGTCGACCCGAGCCTGCTCGAGCTCGAGATCACCGAGTCGACGATGCTCACCGACCCGGTTCGGACCAAGCGGGTGCTCGAGCGGCTCTCCGCGATGGGCTTGGGTCTGTCGATCGACGACTTCGGCACCGGATACTCGTCGCTGGCCTACCTGAGTCAGCTTCCGGTCAACGAGATCAAGATCGATCGCTCGTTCGTCATGAACATGAACCGCCGCGACAACGACTCCGTGATCGTCCGCTCCACGATCAGCCTCGCGCACAACCTCGGGCTCCGCGTGGTGGCCGAGGGAGTCGAGACCGAGCAGGCCTGGAACGAGCTGAGCGAGCTCGGGTGCACGGTGGCGCAGGGCTACTACCTCAGCCGTCCGGTGCCGGCGGCCGAGCTGACGAGCTGGTTCGAGCAGCGTCGCGCGGCGAGCCCGCCGGCGAAGCTGGTCAGGCGCGCCGCCTGAGTGGGCCGCGGGGCCCGGTCGAGCTCCCGTTGACCTGGAGGCTGGATGGTCGAGCGTCAGCCAAGCCGGCCTGAAGATCACGGATGATCGTGCCGAGGAGGCCTGATGCAAGGAGCCCCGGGCCGAGCGGACCAGAGGCGTTCTCACCGACTGGCGGCAGCTGCCGCAACGCAGTCCTGGCCCCCGGGGACATGTGGCGGAGCTGCCAGCTGATCTCATCGCGGACAGCCTCTGGTCGGTCGGATGCCGCCAGTCCAGCGGCTTTGGCGGCGTACGCGGCGGCGCCCAAGGCGTGCGCACCCATATGCGGCACGGCCGCGGCCTGTCCGGCAGCGCGCGCAGCCGCCGCCGCTGCGTCAGTGCGCGCTTCTCGCGCGGCCGCCTGGCCAACGAAACGGCGGCGGATCTCCTCTGCGACTCCGAGCTCGCCATGAGCAAAGGCGCGGGCCCGGGCAATCGCATCGCGGGGGCGGCTGTCTCCGAAAGCTTCTGCCTCGAACACTCCGAGCACTCGTTCCGCGCAGTCCGCGGCCCAGGCCGCGACGATCCGCCGGTCGGCTTCGCTCAGCGTCTGTGGAGAAGCCACAGGGCGGATCTTCGCAGCCGTCTCGACGCTCAGGCCTCCGTCCCGCGCCTCAAGGCGCACTTTGTCATAGCCCAGGTCGCGAGCACGGCCCTCCAACCCGCTCAGCAACGTGTTCCCGGCGCCGCGCCCAGGAAAAGCTCGACGGGTTGGCTAGCCGACGGGAGCGCCGGGAACCAGCTTGTACTCGATCAGTTTGACTGCGCGCCCGGCGTGGAAGTGGCGGTTGCCAGGCATCGTGACCGAGTTCACGCGCACCCGCGCCATGACGCTACCGGCGCGCTCGAGCACCGCGCGGACCCGCGCAGCGAGCGCCACGCTCACCAGCGCCTCGTGGCCGCCCGTGACGCTATAGGAGCGCGCGCCAAGCTCTCGCGAGGAGCCGCCGGGACCGGTGACCGACACGGTCCCGGCGCAGCGGCCGTCGCGGCGCGGGCAGCGGATCTCGATCACCCCGACCACGGGGGAGGAGTCGGTGGCCGGCTTCGGGAGCGTGACCTCTGGCGGCTGGGCGGCCTGCGGCGGCACGATGATGTACGGCGCGTACGGCCCGCCGGGAGAGTCCAGGATGTCGATTGGACGGACATGGTCCGGCCACTTGCCGTCCGGGAAGTCGAAGCTGAAACCATCGCGGGTGTCGAGCAACGAGACCGTGACCTGCGAGAAGATCGTCATCGCACCGGTCTCGATAACCGAGTTGCCGCAGTCGGCGCCGTTGAACTGGCCAAGCTCAGGTGGCAGGTCGTAAGTGGTCGTGACTGTGCCGAAGCCCATGTACCCCTCGCCGAGGAACACTGCGCCGTCGCGCATGTAATCGGTCTTCGGCTCGAACGCGGTCGTGACCGCGGGCGTGAACTTGGCGGCCGTGGAGAGCGCCGGCGGTGAGGCGCAGATCGTGTCGCAACTGTTGAAGTCGCATGCGAGCGCATCGCCTTCTCCGCCTCGCTGGCCGTTGCAGGTCGATACCGCGCCCGGGATCCTGATCCCGTATACGACGTCCGCGAAGCTCTCGCTCGCGTAGATCGGGGCCGAAGCGAGGGCTCCGGCGTCGTAAGTGCAGTGCGTGGTGCCGGCCGCTGCGCCGAGCCGCCCGTCCGAGGTCGTGTCGAGCGTCCCGACGACCTGGAGGTGCCCCGGCAGGGCCACCAGGCTGCCGTTCTCATGGTCGGTTGCGCCCTGCGCATGCCACGTCCAGCTAAACGCCTGATCGACCGTTCCCGAGGGCGTCCCGTGGTACGACTCCGTGTCCTTGAAGTTGTAGACGCCCGAGTAGTCGATCGTGAGTGTGATCGCACCGCCCGCGAGCGCGGTCCCCGTGAGCGCGGTGCCGAGCGCCACGAGCATGACGGCAGCGACCCCGATGAAACGCGCGCCCACGCTCGCCAGCGTAGCCCACCCAACCCTCGGTATCAAACATGCCGTCCGGCGACCGCCGCCCGACGAACCACCCGCGACGCACGCCGCGCGCACCGACCTCGGCGTACGACCGTAGCGGCGCGCCGCCGATCATGAACTCTCGAGCAGCGCAGCGTACACGGGACCCGCTGACCACCGTCAAGTCGCGACTGCGTGACCGTCTCGCGGACCATCCATCACGGAACTGGCGTGACGCGTCCGCAGTTCGACGGAGGTGGACACCGCCGTCTCGAACGACCAGATCGATGATTCTCGCCACGAAGCCGGGCTATCCGAACACGACGACATGGTGTTCCGGGCGCACCGTCTGATCGCTCCCATCGGCTGACGTTCCAGCGTACGCCGCGTCGGCCGGACAGTTCTGCTTCGCGCTGGCGAACCACGCGTCTGTTGCACGAGGGCGCAATCGACGACCAGCGGCCGTCTGCCGTTTGCTGCCGCTTGGGCGGGGCAAGCCAGGCGTGCGGGCGGTGCTGTCGATCGGCTGGGCCGGAGCTCGCGGTGGCTGGCGCGGTCGGTTAGAGCTGTCGGTTAGAGCTGTCGGTTAGAGCTGTCGGTTAGAGCTGTCGGTTAGAGCTGGCAGATTGTCGATCTGCTCTCTAAAGGAGGGAGCCATGTCCGTTGAGCCGTCGTACGGTGTCGCCGGTCGCGTTCGGTCGCCCGCGACCCTGCCCGGCTACCACGCGGGTCGGGTACCGCCGAACAAGGGGGTTCGCTATCCGGCGGACCCGCCGATGGTCGATGAGATCGTGGCGGTGATGCGCCAGGCCGGCGAGGACCGCCACGGCCGGAGGATGCGCGCGCTGATCGTGGTGCTGTGGCGGGCCGGGTGCGGATCCACGAGGCGCTCACGCTCGCCGAGACTGACCTTGATGAGCGCCGCGGAAGCGTGCTCGTTCGCCACGGGAAGGGAGACCGGCGGCGCGAGGTCGGGATGGACCCGTGGGGGTGGTCGATTCTGCGCGCCTGAGGACATATCGGATCTCGCTACCGCCAGGAGCGTTTGTTCTGCGTGATCGACGGACCGACCCGCGGGCGCGCGTGGGCAGACAGCTCCGTCCGCGCCGAGCTGCGCCAACTCGCCCTCCGCGGAAGACGCGACCAGACCACCGCTGATCGTCCGACTCGAGACTGATGACAGCGGCCGCCCGGGTGCATGCTCAGCCTACGAGAGCGACAGCGCCGGAGCGCTTGCTGGCAGCGCGGGTCGAGCGAATCAGCGAGCGCGTCCCGCGCCGCACGCGGGCGCCGGCGTCGCACGCGAGTTTGCCAAAGCGGAGCTCCGAGCTGATCCGCACCGCGGCTGTCGTCGATGACGAGGCGGGTCTCGAGATTGGCCAACAGGAGGTGCGCGACCCCGCATCGGTCAAGACTTGCTTTCGTTCTCGCGTGGGCATCAGGCCCACGACGTCGAGCGTCGGAGCCTACGTCAGCTCCCGTCGGGGTATCCGCCGCGATGCAAGACGAGCGGATGCCAGGGCAGCAGCCGCGGGGGCGGTAGCTGTGCTCGCCATCCGTTTGCTGGCGGCTCCAGACCCGGGAACAGCGGTGACCCATCCCGGGTGCCGTCCCCGGCGACAGCGCGTAGCGCTGCGTGCAGTTCGGCGACGGCCATGCGCCCGTAGGTCTGCTCCCACGCGTGTACCGTCCGCTCGATCCTCGGTGGGACCGCAGCACCTGCCCGAACGCCTCGGTCGGGCGTGAGCCGCAGCTGCTTGCCGCGAGCGGGTGCGGGTCGCGGCTCGAGGACGACCACACCGGCCTTCTCCAGTCTGCCGGTCATCACGCTGAGCGCCTCCTTCGACACGCCGGTCAGCGCCGGCAGGTCACGAACAGCGACCGCGTCCGACGGATCGAGCACGCGGATCAGGTCGGACCACAGCGCAAGCCACACCCGCTCCCCATGATCGCAGTCGAGCTCGAAGCGCAGGAGCATCCGGGAGAGCAGCGAAACGAGCGGCAGCTCGCGGTCCTGTGCGCGTTCGGCAGGGTCACGGGCAGGCAGTTCCGGGGGCTTGTCGTGGCCCAAAGTGATCGGCATGAAGTCCGGCAGCGCCGCCTCGATTTGTCCCGCGACCGACACCAGCCCCTCCCGCAGCCGCTCGACCGTGGCAGCGCCGAAACGGTCGCGCCACCGCGCCTCGATCGCCCCGGGCAGCGGCCGCCAAACTGCGTCGGCGGCACGGCCGCGATCGGTCAAGGCGAGCACCGATCCGGGGCTGGCGTGCGGCTTGCCGGCGCCGCCGGGCCGCCGCGGCACGCGCCCGGTCCCGTCGATGGTGATATAGCCCCAGCGGCGCATCCCGTCGAGGTTCGTCCCCATCCGGACCCGCCGTTCGAGCTCGGAGACCGTCTGCGGGCCGCCGTCGCTCAGACCGCGCACGCAGTTGAACCACATCGCCAGCGACGTCAGCCACACCGCACCGCGCTCGGAGCTGGCGCCGAACGACGTCGTCCGGTGCGGGAGCTGCTGCTCGAAAGCGTTGTCGGCCTCGACCGTGAACGCGACGAACGCGGCCGAAAGGAGCGCTGGGAGCGGCAGCGCATCAGGCTTCACCGGTGGCATTGGCAGCAGCTCATTATGTGTGCTCGCGGCGGACGAGGGCTACTGCTGCCGCGCTCCGAGGGATTGGAGGAGTCGCTTCAGTCCTGCTTCACGGCGGCGACGAGTACGTCGCCCGCGCTGAGCTCAGACCTGCAATGCGCGGATCTCGAGACCGTCAGCGTTCCGATGCCGACCGGGAGGCGGCGAACGGCGGCTGAGACGCCCTTCCCGCGCGATGCAGGGACACAACTCTGGCCGCCGGGATGTCCGTCTTGACATGAAGGCGGGTCCCGCTCTATGTCAGCAGCGCCAAGCCCGGCTACTGCTCTCCCAGCAAGAGGCGATCAGGCGAGCGCCGGTCCTCGTCCATGCGGGAGGCCGGCGGGGCTGTCGGCATGGCCGAGCGAGCGACAGCCAGCCGCGCTTGTTGACCCCGCCGTCGACTCCGGCTGTTGAACCTCGGTCCGGGGCGCCTGGTGCAGTGGACCGTCCTGAACTCCCGGGTCACCCCTTCGTCCTGTAGCTTGACGTCCCATTGCATGCGCCGCCAAAGCTGAGGTCGGTGGTCACCTTGCCAGATTCATTGCCCTGCCTGGCAAAGCTCCCAGTGACGATCAGGAACCCCTGGCGTGAGTGGGCCGCCCGGGAGTAGATCGGCAGTTTGACCTTGAACGTCCCCTGCTTCGTGATCGTGCCCGACCTCGATCGGAAATCGCCGAACCCGCCACCCTGACAGTACACCGGGTAGTTGAACGCGAAGTGGCCGACCTGCCTGCCGTTGGCGCTCACCTTGAAGCTGATCGGCACGCTCAGCTTGGGATGCCACGGCTTGGCCGCGACGGAAAGCCTTCCCTTGTACGTCGCCGCCTTTATCGGCGCTGCCGCGAGCGCGGCGGCCGCTCCGCCGGTCGCGGCGACGAGCGCGGCGGCGGCGGCGGCCAGCGCTCGCTGGCTGAGCTTGATCCTCATCGAAGCCTCCTTCGTACTGGTCGGAACAGCTGGTGACGCTAGCAACCGCTCAACCTGGCTGGCGCGGCTCGCGCGCTGTTGGGGGCCAGGTGACCAGAGTATCCCGGTGCTGAGGAACCAGCTTCATCCATCGTGACAGGGGGCCGGGCCGATGCAGAACGCCAGCGCGTTCATCGTGGCCGCTGGTTCGAGAGGGGAGGCCAGCCTGGCGGCCCGATCGTGGTCGGCGATACGGCGATCATCGTCACGGACCGCCTGTTGCGGTGGCGTGCTGTGTGGGTACTTCAGCCAGCCGGCGAATGAATCCGTGGAGCGGGATGGTCGCGCACCCCAGCTTCTCGGCGCGGTCGCAGCCGCTCGCCAGCGTGTCACCATACTTACGTCCCGTCGGTTCGGGCTCGAGCTGGGACTCAAGATGGCAGGCCGTCCTACGAGGTGCGAGAATCCCGTGCGCCGCCCGGGCCGTCCCGGACTCGCGGCTTGGCGCCCATGGTGCGTTAGCGAGAAGGACCGTGGGGGTCACGTCCGTCAAATGTGACCGCGAGAGGATTTGAGATGAGGAGAGCGTGGATTCGGTTCGTGACGGCGGTGGCGCTCGTCGGGATGTTGATCGGCGCGGCTAGCGCGCTCGCGGCGGCGCGGCTAGCGCGCGGAGCGGTGTACACCGGCAAGAGTTCTGCGTGCGGGTCGACCGTACCGGACACGACATGCGTGTTCAGATTCCGCGCCAGCGCAAACGGGCGGTCGCTGCGATTTGTCGGCCGTACGGTCGTTGATACATGGGGCTGCCGCGGCGGGGGCGGCGAGGCCCTACTCGGTGGTAAGAAGGGGACGCCGATCCCGGTGGTCAAGGTTCGTGCGAACGGAACGCTGTACGGCAGCGTCACCTACACGTTCCGGCCCACGATGGCCCCGCCGGAGCACTACAGGAGCACGGTCACCGGGCACCTCGCCAACGCTGGCAAGAAGGCGGCGATCACGTTCCACAACACCTATCTCTCCAGTCACGGAAACCAGCCGTGCGCCACAGGACCGGTGACGCTCACCGCGCACTGATTCGCGAACCGGACCTGCCTCACGGCCAACGGGCACATTCGTCGGATCGCCTTCGGACTGCGGTCAGTTGCGAAGTGCGGGCCGCTGACGCCATGGACGGTCAGGAGCGGTGCCGACCGCATCCGTGGGTCGGCTGGCTTTCCGATGAACGAAGGCGAGCATCGGACCCGAGCCTGCACGAGCAGCGGCCATCCACTCCCACGCAGAGCAATCCATCGGGCCCCACGGAGAAGCCTCGCCCGAGACCACTGCTCTCCGGGTTTCTGGCGTGTATCTGGGCCGCCGGCGCGTTCCCGAGTTGGACGATAAGCAGACGCACGGCGCGAAAGGCGACCGGGTGCCGCTCACTGACGGAGCGAGAGTCGTGGCCCGCGATGCCTCGGTGGGTTCCGTTGCGGACGGAGCGCAACCCTCGCCGACCGCTTGAAGTTGGCCGCCTGTCGAGCTCGTTGAGCCAGCGCCGGTCCCATGTGATGCCCAACCGTGATGCCCAATGGCCTCGGGGCGTCGGCTGGGCGCAAAGATCAGAAACTAGCCGATTTACAGGCAGAACAACGAGCGGGAGCGACGGGACTCGAACCCGCGACCTCCGGCGTGACAGGCCGGCGCTCTAACCAACTGAGCTACGCCCCCGGGGATGGGGAGCTTCAAGTATGGCAAGAGAATCGCGCCCGCCGAGCGCAACTTTCGCCGCCGGCGCCTGTTTGACCGGGCGAAACCGATTCCGACGAGCGCGCCCAACCCGGCCGTGGACGCGTTCTGGAATCCGCGACGGGGACCTGATCGGGTCCCCGTCGTCGTTTAAGGGTGCCTGGGGACGCCGAACGCCGGCGCACTGACCCGCCGCAGGCGTTCCAGTTCTCCATCTATACTGCACAAAGTCGATTGACTTTCTGGAAACAGGGAGACGTCGCAAACCCAGGGAGACCCGTTGCGCGTAGACGTCCACCAGCACATCTGGACCGAGCCGTTGCTCGACGCCCTGTCGGCGCGTAAAGCGACGCCGTTCGTGCGCACGAGCGACGGCGTCACGACGCTGCACTGCTGCTCCGAGCTCCCCTACGTGATCGACCGCGCGGCGAACGCTCCCGAGATCCGCGCCCAGCTCGTGCGCGACGACGGACTTGACCGGGCGCTGGTCGCCCTGTCGAGCCCGATCGGCATCGAAGCCCTCCCGCGCGAGAGCGCGCAGCCGCTGCTGGAGGCGCACCTCGCCGGCATGGCCGAGCTCCCGCCCGAGTTCGCGGCCTGGGGTCCGGTGGCGCTGGACGACCCCGACCCAGGCGACGTCGATGACCTTCTCAAGCGCGGCTGCGCCGGCATCTCGCTTCCGGCCGGCGCCCTCGCGGGCCCGGCGGCTCTGCATCGGCTCGGCCCGCTGCTGGAGCGGATCGAGACCAGCGGAGCCCCGCTGCTCGTCCATCCGGGACCGGCGCCGGGCGACGTCCCGACCCATCCGATGCTCGGGGAGCCCCTGTGGTGGCGCGCGCTGACCGACTACGTGGCGCAGATGCAGGCGGCGTGGCTGACGTTCGCCACCGCCGGCCGCCGCGAGCACCCGGAGCTGGTCGTCGTGTTCGCGATGCTCGCGGGTGGCGCACCGCTCCTCAGCGAGCGCCTGGCCGCCCGCGGCGGGCCTGCCGTCGACCTCGAGAACGCTCGCACCTACTACGAGACCTCGAGCTACGGCCCGGACGCGATCGCGGAGATGGGCCGGCGCGTGGGCCCGGAGCAACTCCTCTACGGCTCGGATCGGCCGGTGGTCGAGCCAACGCCCACGCCCGAGGACAGGCAGCTCCAGCGCCACGCGGCCGACCTGCTCGCACGGACCGAAGCCGTGGCGGCATGACCCCGAGCCTCACGACCGCAGAGCTCGAGCTGTTCGTGGCGCGCCTCGCCGTCGCCCCGGAGCGCTGGCGGCGGTTCGTCCGCCACGCCGACGACGTGCGGGTCTACGAGCAGATCTGGGACGCCGAGGACGTCAACGCCTGGCTGATCTGCTGGAGCCACGATCAAGACACCGGCTTTCACGATCACCACCGCTCCGCGGCCGCCATCGCCGTCGTCTCCGGTGCGGTCCGCGAGGAGCGGCTGCGGCTCGGATCCGCGCCCCGGGCGCGCACGATCGACGCAGGCTCGACGTTCACCGTGCCGCCGGTGGCGATCCATCGAGTGCTCCACGCCGGCTCGACTCCGGCGGTCACGCTCCACGCCTACTCGCCGCCGCTGACCTGCACCGGCGCGTACCGCATCGGCGCAGACGGCGAGCTCCAGCGCGAGCTCATGTCGCTCGAGGACGAGCTGCGCCCCGCCGCGCTGACAAGCGCGTAGGCTGTCGGCGACCCGAGGCCGACGAGCCTCGCTCGACAGATGCAGACGACGACCGTCACGCCGACCCTGATCCAGCTCACCCGGCTGCGCCTCGTCAACGCCTACCTCGTTCACGAGGACGACGGGTTCACGCTGGTGGACACGATGATCCCCGGCTCGGCCGGCGACATCCTGGCCGCCGCGGAACGGCTCGGGGGGGCGATCCGCCGGATCGCGCTGACGCACGGCCACGGCGACCACGTCGGCTCGCTCGACGCCCTCAAGCAGCAGCTCGGCGGCAGCGCGCACGTCCTCATGCCCGAGCTCGACGCGCGCATCCACGCCGGCGAGGCGTTCGCCGATAAGAAGCCGCCGGGCCAGTGGCCGAAGCTCCAAACCGTGCCCGAGGTCCAGCTCACCGCCGGCGACCGAGTGGGCAGCCTGGAGGTGATCGCCGCGCCCGGTCACACGCCCGGACACGTTGCCTTCCTCGACACGCGCGATCGGACGATCATCGCCGGCGACGTGTTCACCTCCGTCGGCGGGCTGGCCGTGACCAACCACCTCAACCTGCGCTTCCCGTTCGCTGCGATGGCCACGTGGGACAAGGCCAAGGACCTCGAGTCGGCCCAGGCGCTGCGCGCCCTCGATCCCCAGCTGCTCGTCGTCGGCCACGGCAAGCCGATCCAGCAGCCGGCGAAGGCCATGGACGAGGCGATCGCGCGCGCCGGCAGCTGACCGCGTGTACAGGCGGGTCGAGCACGACGGCGGGCTCGACGAGGTCGCCGTCGAAGAGCCGCTCGAGATCCGCGTGGACGGGCAGGCGCTCGCGGTGACGATGCGCACGCCCGGCCACGACGAGGAGCTGGCGCTCGGCTTCCTGTTCGGCGAGGGGTTGATCGACGGTCCGCGCGCCGCCGGTCTGACCGACGACTTCGCCGCCAACACGGTCGAACGTCACCGGACCGCTCAACCACGATCCCGGCGAGCGCCGCTTCTACACGACCTCCTCGTGCGGCGTGTGCGGCAAGGGAGCGCTCGAGCAGGTCGCCGTGCACAGCGCGCCAGCACCCGCGGGCCCGCGCGTCCCGCGCGCCATCCTCGCCGCGCTGCCCGACGGCCTCGAGCAGCCGGGCTTCGAGCGTACCGGCGGCCTGCACGCCACCGGCCTGTTCGACTCCGACGGCAGGCTCCTCCACAGCCGCGAGGACGTCGGCCGCCACAACGCGATGGACAAGGTGATCGGACGAGCGCTCCTCGACGGCTCGCTCCCCCTGGCCGGCCGGATCCTATGCGTGAGCGGAAGGCTCTCGTTCGAGCTCGTGCAGAAGGCGGCGGTGGCGGGGGCGCCGATCCTCGTCGGGGTGGGCGCACCGAGCTCGCTCGCGATCGAACTCGCCGGCGACCGCGGCATGACGCTGTGCGGCTTCGCTCGCCGGGGGCGGATCAACGTCTACACGCACCCCGAGCGCGTGGCGAACTAAGCGCTCGCCACGAGCGAGACCAGCCGCTCGAGCTCCTCCTCCGAGGACCACGCGCCCACCGATACGCGCACGAGACCGCCGACCGGGATGCTGCGGACCACGATCCCCTCGCCGGCCAACCGCTCCACCATCGCCTGCGCGTCCTCGGCCTCACCCGCCCTCCACGACACCAAGGTCGACCGCCCACGCGGCATGACCTCGAGGCCCCGGGCCGACAGCTCCGAGGCCAGCCACGCCGCCAGCTCCGCCGCGCGCGCGTGCACCCACTCCCAGCCCGCGGCGGCGAACACCTCGAGCGAGGCCAGCGCCCAGCTGCTGCGCAGGGGCACCGGGAACCCGTGGTCGAGCCGAGCCGTGCCCTCCGCCGGCTCGAACTCCAGCGCCCGCCCGGGATCCGCCACCGAGGAGTAACCGGGCCACGGGACCAGCAGCTCGTCCAAGCGTTCGGGCCGGACGAACAGGCACCCGCTCCCCTCCGGCCCGCACAGCCACTTCTGCCCCGACGCCGCGTAGTAGTCGCAGCCGAGCGCGCGCACGTCGGCGGGGACCGCGCCGATTCCCTGCGCGGCGTCGAGCAACACGGGGGCGTCGGCGGCGGCCAGCGACTCGAAGTCCACCACCCGGCCGCTCACCCAGGAGACGTGCGAGCAGGCGACCAAGCGGGTCGCCGGCGTCACCTCGCCGGCGATCTCGGCGAACGGAACCACGCGGACCTTGACGCCGTGGCGCCGGACCGCGCGGCCCAGCGGCGCCAGCAATCCGGGGTGCTCCTCGTCCGAGGTGAGGATCTCGTCCCCGGCGCGGAGCTCGAGGCCGGCGATCACAGTGTTGACGCCGTCGGTGGTCGAACCGGTCAGCGCGACTTCGGCCGGAGCGCAACCGAGCACCGAGGCGTAACCCGCGCGCAGGCGATCCGCGAGGGCCACGACCGCTTCCATGTAGGGCCGGCCGGCTCGCCCACCCGAGGCCTCAGCCTCGATCCGCTCGTGGACGGCGTCCACGGCAGCCCGCGGGATCGGCCCCTCTGTGCCGGCGTTCAGATACGACAGGCGCTCGAATACCGGAAACTGGGCGCGGAACGCTTGCGCCGCATCCGCGCCGCTCACCGAGCCTCTTCCTTCTCCTTCTTCTGCGAAGACTTCCGGCTCTGCTCGCCGTTCTGTTTGCCGTCCTTGCCCGAAGACGTCTTCGACTGCTTCGCCTTGGCTTCGCTCTTCGAGTCGTCCTGCTTGGCCTCGCCGCCGTCCTCCTCCGAGGAGGAGCCGTCCTCGTCCTCGTCCTCGTCGCCGGACTCCTCGAGCAGCTCGCGCTTGAGGATCTTGCCGGTCTGGTTGCGCGGCAGCTCGTCGACGAACACCACCTCGCGCGGGACCTTGTAGTTGGCGAGGTTCTCCTTGACGTACTTCTTGACCTCGTCCTCGCTCAGCTCGGCGTTCCCCTTGGTCACAACGAACGCCTTCAGCCGCTGCCCGAACTTCTCGTCGTCGACGCCGACGGCTGCGGCCTCGTCGATCGACTCGTGGCGCGCGAGCAGCTCCTCGACCTCGGCCGGGAACACGTTCTCGCCACCGGAGACGATCATCTCGTCGTCGCGGCCATCGATGAACAGGCGGCCGTTGTCATCGAAGTGGCCGACGTCACCGGAGGCCATGAGCCCATCGATCACGTCCTTGTTGCCGCCACCCGTGTAGCCCTCGAACTGCGACGTGTTACCGACGAAGATCCGCCCGCTCTCGCCGACGGGAAGCTCCTCGTCCTCCTCGTTGTCGTAGATCTTGACCACCGTCCCCCGCACGACCTTGCCCACCGTCGAGGAGTCGGCCTTCAGGTCCTCGGGGGTCGCGATCGTCGCGTAGGCGATCTCGGTTGATCCGTACAGGTTGTAGATCACCGGGCCGAACGCCTCGAGCGCGCGCTCGGCCAGCTCGGCCCCGAGCGCCGAGCCGCTGATGAAGATGATCTTCAGCGACGACAGGTCGCGCTCCTTGATCTTGTCCTCGCCCACGTCGAGGATCCGGCGCAGCATCACGGGGACGACGACCATGCCGTCGGCCTTGTGCTCCTCGAGGCTCTCGAGCGTCTTCTCGGGATCGAAGCGCCGCCGGACGACCATCGTCGAGCCCATGCCGATCGCCACCATGGCCTGCATGAAGCCGAGCGCGTGGAACATCGGCACACACAGCTCTGTCGTCTGGCGCGCGCGGAAGGGCACCTTGCTGAGCAGCCCCCCGATCAGCCCCAGCGAGCGCGGCTCGCTGCGCGGGGCACCCTTTGGCGTGCCGGTCGTCCCGCTGGTCAGGATCGTGATCTTCCCTGCCTCGTCGGCGCTCGGCGGCGCGCTGTCGTCAGCGCTCTCGATCAGCGCGTCCAAGGTGTCCTCGGCCCCTTCCGGGTCATCGACCCAGGCCCGGAACCTCCCGCGCGGGGGATCGTCGATGCCTTCGAGGGTCTCGGAGTACTCGTCGTCGTAGACGAGCAGGTCGGTGCCCTCGCGCTCGGCCACCTCGCGGATCTGCGGGCCGGCGAACGAGGTGTTCAAGAGAATCACCCGCGCGCCGCACTTGGCGCCCGCGAACAGCGCGTCGAGGAAGCCACGGTGGTTGCGGACGAGGACGGCCACGCCCTCGCCGGCCTCGAGGCCCCGCTCGCGCCATGCGTTGGCGAGCGCGTTCGAGCGGCGGTCGAGCTCCTTGTAGCTCAGCTCGCCGCGCTCGTCGATGATCGCGAGGCGGTCGCCGTGGCGGATCGCGCCGGCGGTGATGGCTCCGCCGAGCATGCCGTAACGCTCGAACCCGATCAGCAGCTGTGCGACCTTGTGGGGCAGCTCAGGTCCGACAACGCCGCTGCGCACGCACAGCAGCGCGAAGTACGCCTCGTCCCCGGCCCGCTCGAGGAGCTTGATCGCCTGTCTGGGATCGCTGACCATCCTCGCGGCGTTGAAGGCGCCACCCAAGACGGCCTTTGGATCGAGTTCAACCATGGTCTCCTCCCGTCGGGTTCAGCTCGTGCGAGCCGCGAGCCGCCGGGAAGGTCGGGCTCGCGGATCGCGTCTTGAAAAATCGCGACGCCGGCGCTGGGAAGGTTCTGTCAACGGGCGACGTCATGCAAGTGGCAACCGAAAGGATCGACTCTAAATGCACAAGGCCATCGTCCGTCGTGCCCTCACCGCACGGCTCACCGCCGCGCTCGCCGCCGCCTTGCCGCCGGCGGCTTCCGCCCGCCCATTCCTCGCGCACTTCAACGTCAACGACATCGCCACGATCGCCTCCGCCGCGCCGGCGAGCGGCCCCGCCCAGGGCGATCAGAACCCCTACGGCGTAGCCGTGGTCCGCCACAGCATCGGAAAGCTCGTGCGCGGCGACGTCCTCGTCAGCAACTTCAACAATGCGCAGAACCAGCAGGGGACCGGGTCGAGCATCGTCGAGATCTCGCCGAGCGGAAACCAGCGCGTGTTCGCGCTCGTGCCCGCGCCACCCGGCGATGGGGCGGTCGGCCTGACCACCGCGCTCGCCGTGCTGCGGGGCGGCTACGTCGTCGCCGGCAACCTCCCCGCGCCGGGAGGCAACCCGGCCGCGGTCGAGCCGGGCGCACTCACGATCCTGGATGCGGAGGGGCACGTGGCCGAGACGATCTCCGGCGGCGCCATCGACGGCCCGTGGGACATGACCGCCGTGCAGTACGGCGACTGGGCCGCGCTGTTCGTAACCAACGTCCTGAACGGCATCACCCCGGCCGACGCCGCGGACAACACGGTGGTCGACCGCGGCACGGTCGTGCGCATCCTGCTGCACCTCGGGCCAGGGCACGCACCGGAGGTCGTGTCCGAGCGAGTGATCGCCGACGGCTTTGCTGAGCACACCGATCCCAACGCCTTGGTGGTCGGTCCGACCGGCGTCGGACTTGGTCGGGATGGTGTCCTCTACGTCGCCGATTCAAACGGGAACCGCATCGCCGCGATCCCCGACGCGCTCACCCGCGTAACCACGCTCCATCATGCCGGCGACACGGTCTCGCAAGGTAGCGCTCTCAATGATCCGCTCGGCCTGACCGTCGCGCCCGGCGGCGACGTCCTGTCGGTCAACGGCGGCGACGGGAACATCGTCGAGACCACGCCGGGCGGCTCGCAGGTCGCGGTGGAGACGCTCGTTCAAAACGGCGCCGGGGACCTGTTCGGACTCGCGCTCGCGCCGTACGCGCGCGGCGTCTACTTCGTCAACGATTCAGGCAGCGGACCTGCCTCGAACTCGCTGCAGCTTCTGCAGCGATGACCAGCGCCGCCGCCGACCCCACGCGGCGGCGGCGCTCCCGTGCGGAGTCCACAACTAACCTGCACTGCCGCTTGGTTTGTGTACGGACGGGTAATACCAGTCGCGATGGTCGGTCGGCTGATCACATTTCCGCTGCGCGTAAGCGTTCGTGGTGCGCAACTCTGGTTCCGCGCCGCCGAGGAGGTGGCAGGCCGCGCAACGCAGGGCGCCATGCGCGTGGCGAGCGTCTTCAACCGCAACGGCGACGAGAGCCATTCGTCGGGCAGCGGCGAGAGCCGCGCGTCGACCAGCGGGGAGAGTCGCTCGTCGGTCACGGCAAGCGCCACCGCACCGCGTTCGCGGCGCGCGCCGACTCGAGACCCGCGGACGCGCGCCCCTGCCACCGAGCCGCAGCCTCCTGAGCCGGTCTCCGCCGACGACGCCGCCGCTCGCATCGACCGCTCGCCCGACGAAGCGGCCGCCGCCGCGACGCCCGCGCCGTCGCCCGCTCACGTCTCCGAGGAGGCGACGCTCGTGCGCGAGGAGGCCGAGCCGGGCGCGCAGGACGGCGCGGGCGCAGCTGTCCACGTGCAAGAGCCGTGGGACGGCTATGCACACATGAACGCTCGCGAAGTGATCGCGCGGCTCGCCGACGCCACCCCCGCCGAGCTTGCCGCCGTGTCGTTGTACGAGACCGGTAACCGGAGCCGTCAAACCGTGCTGGAGGCGGTCCAGCGTCAGCTGCGCGCCACCACCAGCGGCGGCGGCTCGCAAGAGTAGAAAGGAACAACCGTTGCCTGACGAGAGTCTGAACGCTCGCGATGCCAAGCTGGTCCAGTGGCTCAACGAGGCGCACGCCAAGGAGGCCGAGCTCGAGGCCGATCTGACCGCGCACATCGCGCTCACCGAGAAGATGCCCTACAAGAAGCGCCTGCGCAAGCACCTCACGGAAACGCGCGACCACAAGCGCAGGGTGGCCTCGCGGATCAAGAAGCTCGGCTCGAAGGTTGCCCCCGCCACCAGCGTGCCGGGTGTTCCCGGTGCCGTGGGCGAGGTCGCCGGGAAGGCGGTCGCCGCCGTCAAGGGCCAGGTCGGAACCGCGCGCGCGCTGGTCACAACCCAGGCCGAGACGCACGTGCGCAACGCGCAGGAGGAGCTCCGTGAGGAGCACGTGGAGATCGCGCTCTACAAGCGCATCGAAACGTTTGCGACCGCGGTGAACGACCGCGAGACGGCGCAGCTCGCGCGGAGCATCCGCCGCGACGAGGAGCGGATGGCGAAGTTCCTCGACGCCGAGCTCGAGCGCCTCGTCAAGGAGCTAGTCCGTGCCGAGATTCCGCGTGAGCTCCGGACGAAGCCGAGGGCCCGGCGCAGCACCACGAGCCGGACGCGGTCGAGCTCGAGCAGCTCGAGCAGCCGCTCTCGTAGCGGGGCAGCGTCGTCGCGAAGCAGCGGCAGCAGCTCCTCGCGGAGTAGCGGCGGCAGCAGCGGCCGGTCGACGCGCAGCAGCGGCGGCAGCTCGAGCGGCCGATCCACGCGAAGCAGCGGCTCCTCTCGAAGCAGCGGCAGCGGCAGCGGCGGCAGCTCCCGCGGCAGCGGCTCCTCGCGGAGCAGCGGCAGCGGCTCCCGGAGCAGCGGCAGCAGCTCGAGCGCCAGCGGGAGCGCGCGGCGGACGACCAGCCGGTCATCGCGCAGCACAGGTAGCTCGCGCAACGGCGCCTCGGCCGGCGGGCGCACCTCGCGCTCGACGGCCCGCTCGAGCTGACCTCAGCCCCTCCGGCCGGCCCGCGTGAAATTTCTTGTTTGAACGCGGCATCGTCCGGAAATACTGACCGCGAATCGGTCAAGGAACTGCGCCCCCACTTCCTTGGCCCCTCCGGGAGGACCCAGATGGACCTGGGTCCTCCCGGGGCAGATTTTCCGCCGGGGCGGGGCCTCCTCTCAACGAGTTCAGGCGCACGCACTGCCGGCCTCACGCCTCCGGCCGAGCGCCCGTCACATCCAGATGAGCTCCGATTCCCGCGCCCGCCTGGATGCCCGAGCGCTGTCGCTGAAGTGGCTCTTCCGCGCTCAAAGAGGGCATTGGAACGGCCTGCATCATGTCCGCGCCGCCACCGTTGCCTGGACGGTGGCGACAGCTGGGTCTGCGCCCCGACCGCCGACGGCTTCTGGCACCTGCGGCCTACGCGGCACCGCCCATCGCGCTGACCGCCGGCGCGGATGGGCCGACACGTACTTCTCGTGCCGCCGCTCGGCGGTCCTGCTCGGAAGGCGTTCCTGGCGATGAGGTTCCGCCGGCGCTCGTCTCTCCCGGCGGCGCTCTGTTCCTCGAGTATCCGGGCGCCCGTCCCGGCCGGGCCGGCGCGAGGCATGATCTCCGCGATCGTGCACCGCGTCGCCTCGACCGAGGCGCTCGAGTTCTGGCGCGAGCGCCTTGCGCGCGAACAGGTCACAGCCATCTCGAAGGCACCCGCCTCACGTTCGCCGATCCCGAGGGCATGGTCCACGAGCTCGGGGTCTTCGACCGGCCGGACCGCCCACTGAGCGCCGCGTCGCGCGAGGTCCCGCCGGAGTATGCACTCCAGGGGTTCGAGGCGGTGCGTGCGCTGGTCCGCGAGCCGACCCGCAGCGAGGCGTTCCTCCGCGACGCCCTGAAGTTCTCCGAGCTGGGCGAGCACGAATACGAAGCGCGCGGCGAGGATCGCGGCGGGCGCATCCTGTTCGAAGCCACGACCGAACGCGGAATTCCGGGCGCCGGCACGGTCCACCACGTCGCCTGGTCCGTCTACCGCGACGAGCAGGAGAGCTGGCGCGAAGCAGTCCTCCAGGCCGGCGCGCACCCGACGCCGATCATCGACCGCTTCTACTTCGAGTCGGTCTACTTTCGCGAGCCCGGCGGGATCCTCTACGAGCTCGCGACGTTCGACGGTGCCGGCTTCAGCGCTGATGAGCCGGCCGAGACGCTGGGCGAGGCACTGTCGCTGCCGCCGCGCCTCGAGCGCGTGCGCGGCCAGGTCGAGCCGATCCTCACCCCGCTGCCCGACGTCCGGCAGTGGCGGCCCGCCCCGACGCCGGCGGGTTAAGAAAAGCGCGGCGGCGGTGGCCCCCCGGCCACCGCCGCCGCTGTCTCTCCGTCCGACCTTCCGTGGCCGTCTACCGGTCCTGGATCGTCGACCAGGACGCAAAGCTCCAAGCACTGAAGTTGGGCTGGACGGCACCCCCCGGCTTGACGTCGCACGATGCGCACGCCCAGCTGGAGAACGCGAACGGGGCCTTGAGGGCACCCTGGGCGGTCGCCCAGCTGCTGAAGCTCCAGTCGCCGGCGACGTCGCCGCTCGAAGTGATCAGCTGGCTGGGGGTCAGCCCCTGATCGGCGGGCTGCGGGTCGTAGTCCAGCGCGACCTTGACCGCGTTCGGCTCCTGCAAGGCGTCGAGCGCGCGGACGTACGGATCGGTCAGGGCGCCCTTGACCTGGTCGGGGGTGAGCTCCGGGTGCTTGGAGAGCACGTCGGCGACCAGTCCCGAGATCATCGGGGCGGCCATCGAGGTGCCGCTGGCGCGGATGTACTGGCCGTCGATGATGCAGGTCGGGCACTCCTGCGCGAACTTGCTGTCCGGGGCCAGGATCGAGACGATATGCGCACCGGGGGCGTACACATCGGGCTTCTGGAACCCGTCCTGGGTCACCCCGCGGCTCGACCAGGAGGCGATCGTGTCGCCCGCGGCGTCGGCGCTGCCGTTCTCGTCGGTGCCGCCGACGGTGATCACGTACGGATCGTTGGCGGGCGCGTACTCCTCCGCGCCGGCCACGTCCCCGCGATTGCCGGCCGCGGCCACTACGACGATCCCGTGTGCCCATGCAGCCTCGACGGCGGCATCGAGCGGGTCGACCTTGTAGGACTGCGGCGTGGAGGAGCTCAGCGACAGGTTGATGACGCGGATGTTGTAGGCCTGCTGGTGGGCGATCGCGAACTCGATCCCGTAGATGACGTCGAGCACGCTGGCGTTGCCCTGATCGTCGGAGGCCTTGATCGCGATCAGGTTCGCCTCCGGGGCCACGCCGACGTACTGTCCGCGCAGCGGATCGGATGCGTCGCGATTGCCGCCGTTGCCGGCGATGATCCCGGCCACGTCGGTGCCGTGCCCGTAGGTGTCGTACACCGTCTTCGCGGCGGGGTTGGTCACCGCGGTGGCGACGACGCGGGAGTCACCTGAGTCCGAGCGGAAGTCCGGCAGCTGACCGTCGACTCCGGTGTCGATCACTGCCACACCGACGCCGCTGCCGTCGGCACCCGCGCGCCACAGGTCGGTCGCGCCGAGCGTCTCGTCGTAGGTCGTCGCGAGGTTGCTCACCTGACCGCGCGGCTGGCGCCAGCGCTCGGGACGCCCGAGGTCCGGTCCGCCCTGGGCGCTGACCTCGGTATTCAGCGTCACCGAATGCACCGCCGAGCTCGCCGCCAGCCCGCGGGCCTGGGCCGCGGTCAGCTCGACCGCAAGGCCGTTGATGATCTGGACGGCCCCGACGACGCGCCCTCCGGCGCGCTGCGTGAGCGTACGCGCCCGGCTCGGCGTCACGCCGCGGTCGAACTGCACGATCGCCTCGATGCGCGCCGCCGGGTGGCGAGCTGCGAGGGTGGCGATGCGCGGGTCGAGCGGCGCGGTCGAGCCGCCGACGACGGGCGCCGGTGCGGACGCGGCGATGGACAGGCTCGGCGCCTGCGCATGCGCGCCCACGAGCACGAACAGCATGAGGATCGCCGCTCCGGCGAGAGCGGACATCCACCTCATCCGCTCGAAGATTCCAAACGAAGTAGCCATTTCAGGGACGACCTCCGTGTCGCAAAGTCGGATACCAGTCGGTTCTGAACTGGCGGCTGGGCGGTCTCACCGTGCGGTGAGATCCCTGGCTTTGCGTCCCCGCCTCGCGACGGGTTTGCCCTGAGCAGTAGTCCTCCCTCATCGGCACCCCGCCGCGAAGACTTTCGCCCTTCTGGACGCTTGTTCGAGTCAGCCTGACAGCCAGGAGCGAATCCGCTGCGCGCCGGCCAGTCCCGAGAAGTCGCCGTCGTCGCGCATCCGCTCGGCGGCGCCGGCCATCGCCTCCGCGGCGGCCCAAGTGAGCGCGCCACCCACGCTCACCCGCTGCGCCCCGGCGTCGGCGATCTCGCGCATCGTCAGGTTCCCGCGCGCGAGGACGTTCACCGGCCTCGATACCGCCTCACATACGGCGCGAATCTCCTCGACCGTGGCCAGCCCGGGGGCGTACAGCACGTCGGCGCCCGCGCGCTCGTAAGCCTGGAGGCGGGCGATCGTGTCCTCGAGGTCGGGGTTGCCGCGGATGTGATTCTCCGCCCGCGCGGTCAGCACGAACCCGAGCCCGGTGCGGACCGCGGCCTCGCCCGCGGCAGCGATCCGCTCGGCGGCGAGCTCCACCGGGTAGAGCCCGCACTCGGGATCCCAGTCCTCGATCGAGCCTCCGACCGCGCCGGCCTCGGCCGCCCGCTCGATCGCCGCCGCTGCATCCTCGGGACGCGCGCCGTGGCCGTTCTCGAGATCGACCGACACCGGCACCTCGGTGGCCTCGTCGATCGCGCGGACGTGCGCCGCGAGCTCGTCCAGAGTCGCGGCCCCGTCGCGCCGCCCCAAGGTGAAAGCAAAGCCCGAGCTGGTCGTGGCCAGCGCAGGGAAGCCGAGCGCGGCGAGCACCTTCGCCGACCCGGTATCCCATGGGTTGGGAATGATGAACGGCTCTCCCTCGTGCAGCGCTCGGAAGGCGGCCGCCTTCTGCTCCTGACGGGTCTCGGTCACGACCGTAGCTTCTCACGCGCGAGGTTCAGGTTTGACCCGGGATGGTCGATACGAACCTGGGGGTTTCGACACCCCTGTTCTCATGGCCGAGGTATACGTCGCACGACAGCCGATCTTCAACGCTGCCCTCGAGGTGGCGGGCTACGAACTGCTGTTCCGCGGCGGCTCGGAGGGCGAGGCGTTCGTGACCGACGCCGAGGGCGCGACCGCGACCGTCGTGCTCAACTCGTTCACCGAGATCGGCCTCGAGCGGATCGTCGGGCGCGTCCGCGGCTTGGATCAACGTCTCGCGCGAGTTCGTGCTCAGCGGGCTGGCCCGCACCGTTCCGCCTGGCCTTGCCGTGCTCGAGATCCTCGAGGATCAGGTGATCGACGAACGCTTCGTCTCCGCCGTGCAGGGACTCAAGGCCCAGGGATACCGGCTGGCGCTGGACGACTTCGAGTACAGCCCCGTCGGCCGAGCCGCTGCTGCCACTGTCGACGTCGTCAAGCTCGACCTCGTCGCCCTCGGACGCGAGGGGATGGCCCAGCAGGTGCGCAAGCTGCGTCCCTACGGCGCCACGCTGCTGGCCGAGAAGCTCGAGACGCGCGAGGACTACGCCTACTGCGCCGAGCTCGGCTGCGACCTGTTTCAGGGCTTCTTCTTCTGCAAGCCCGAGCTCGTGCGCAACCGCGGCATCGCCGCGAACCGGCTCTCCCTGCTGCAGACGGTCTCGGCTCTCCAGGACCCGACCGTCGACCTGGCCGCGCTCGAGCAGCTCGTCTCACGCGACGTGGCGCTCAGCTTCCGTCTGCTGCGCTACATCAACTCCGCGTTCTTCGGACTGCGCATGGAGGTTCGCTCGATCGGCCAGGCTCTCGCCCTGCTCGGGGTCGAGAGCGCTGCGGCACTGGACGACGCTCAGCCTGCTGGCTAGCATCGACGACAAGCCGCCCGAGCTGACCGTGACCGCGCTCGTGCGCGCCCGGTTCTGCGAGCAGGCGGGCGCGCGGCTGGGCGGCAAGCACAGCCCGGGCCAGCTGTTCACGCTGGGCCTGTTCTCGGTCATCGACGCGCTGATGGACGCCCCGATCGCCGACGTGATCGAGTCGATTCCGTTCCCGCAGGAGATGCGCGCAGCTCTGATCGACCACGCCGGCGAGCAGGGTCAGCTGCTCGAATGCGTCGGCGCGCTCGAGGCCGCCGACTTCGATCGCGCCCAGTCGATCGTGGCCAACGCCGGAGAGCTGTACCTCGAGTCGATCGTGTGGGCCAACGACGCCGCCGAGGCGCTGTTCGAGCAGGCGGAGGCTGTCGCCGCGTGACACAGTAGGCGGGCGATGAACGAAGCCCGCCGCCGGTTCGCCGAAGAGCTCTACGCCACCAGCCGAGCGCACGACGCGGAGAAGGCCGACCGGCTGGAGCGCTTCCGCAACCTCGAGCCGCCGACGGCCGAGCTCCTCGCAGTGCTCATTCGCGCAGCCGGCGCGCGGCGGATCCTCGAGCTCGGCACCTCCAACGGGTACTCGACGCTCTGGCTCGCCGACGCCGCCGAGGCGACCGGCGGGCGCGTGACGAGCGTCGAGCTCGACCCCGTTCGGTCGGCGCTGGCGCGCGACGCCCTGCGCCGTGCCGGCCTCGAGGCGTTCGCCGAGCTCCGCACCGAGGACGCGGCCGACACGCTGCGCGCGGCGGACGACGCCGACTTGGACCTCGTGTTCCTCGACGCCGAGCGCCCCGCATACATGAGCTACCTGCCAGACCTGATGCGCGTCCTGCGGCCAGGCGGCGTGCTCGCCATCGACAACGTGATCTCGCACGAGCACGAGCTGGTGGAGTTCACGGCCGCGATCGAAGCTGAGCCGTTGACCCAGACGGTGGTGCCTGTGGGCGCCGGCCTGCGCCTCGCGGTGCGGTAAGGCGCGGGCCCGGCCGGGCTAAGGCCGAGCAGCGCAGACGGGGTGCGAATTCCCGATGTGGGCGGGGACGGCTTAGCCGACCCTCCAAGCATGTCCCCGACCCAAAGGAGCACCATGAGACTCCGCATCAGTCGCTTCATCCGCCGCGTCCGTAAGGGCTTGGCCGAGCTCGGCTACGCGCAGCGCCGGCTGCTCGAGATCCGCACCGGGCTGACGCTGGAGGGGCGGGAGGGCTTCGGTCCTCCACGCTCCGCCGCGGCTCACTGAGCACCCCGCCGGGTGCCTCCCGGCGCCCGATGCCTTGCACATCCTCCGCGGCAGGAGATAAGGTCTCCGCGAAATCGGGAGGAGGAGGATCTATGGCAAACCTAGCGGCTCCCACTCGCGAGCCTGCTGTCCAAGCAGCGCTGGATGCCGAGGGTCTCGACCGAGGAGTCAGCTTCATCGGGCTCCTGTGGGCATCCGAGACGTCGATCATCGGCTCCGGCTGGCTCTTCGGGGCGCTGGGGGCCGCCGTGCTCGCGGGCCCGTCGGCGATCCTCGGCTGGGTCCTCGGCTCGGTGATCATCTTGTTCCTGGCCCTCGTTCACGCCGAGCTGGGCGGGCTGTTTCCCGTCAGCGGCGGCACCAGCCGCTTCCCCCACTACGCGTTCGGCAGCTTCGCCGGCGCGACGTTCGGATGGGCCTCATACCTGCAGGCGGCCAGCGTGGCCCCGATCGAGGTCCTGGCGGCCGTCGAGTACCTCTCGACCGCCCACTGGGCCCGGAACTTCTTTCACACCACCCCCGCCGCGGGCAGCGCCGGCGGGACGCTGCACGGCTGGGGCTACCTGGCGGCCGCGATCCTGATGGCGCTGTTCGTGATCATCAACATCGTCGGCATCCGCCTCTTCGCCAAGATCAACAACGCGGTCACCACCTGGAAGGTGGCGATTCCCGTGGTCACGATCCTGATCCTGCTGATCGGGCACTTCCACGGCTCGAACTTCGGCCACGCCGGTGGCGGGTTCTTCACCAGCCACAACGCGATCAAGAACATCCTGCTCACCCTGCCCGGCTGGGATCATCTTCTCGCTGCTCGGCTTCGAGCAGGCGGTGCAACTCGGGGGCGAGTCGGCCAATCCAGGGCGCGACCTGCCGCGGGCGGTGATCCTCTCGATCCTCATCGGCGCCGCCGTCTACATCCTCCTCCAGGTCGCGTTCATCGGCGCGCTGAAGCCGAGCCTGCTCACCGCCCAGCACGGGTGGACGAATCTGGGTTCCACCAATACCAATGCGACGGTGACACAGCTGAACGCCGGCCCGTTCTTCACGCTGGTCAGCATCGCGGGCATCTCGTGGCTGGCCACTGTGCTGCGAATCGACGCGGTCGTCTCCCCGGGCGGCACCGGGCTCATGTACGAGACGGCGTCCGCCCGCCTGTCGTTCGGTCTCAGCAGGAACGGTTTCGTCCCGACCGCCTTCGAGAACGTGAACCGCTCCCGCGTCCCGGTGTTCGGGGTGATCATCGCGACCTTGGTGGGCGTTCTGTTCCTGCTCCCGTTCCCGAGCTGGGCCAAGCTCGTCGGCATCGTCACGAGCGCCTCGGTGTTCATGTACGCAGGTGCGCCGGTGGCGCTGGGTGCGCTGCGCCGGCAGAAGCCCGACCTGCCGCGGACCTACCGGCTGCCCGCGGCCGAGGTCCTCGCGCCGCTTTCCTTCGCCGGTGCCGGCTGGGTGATCCTGTTCTCGGGATGGCAGATCTACAGCACGCTGGTCGTGGCCCTGCTGCTGGGCTACCTCCTGATCTTTGCGTCCTACGCGCTGAAGCTCAACCCGAACGCCCCCGCCATGGACTGGCAGGCTGCGCCGTGGATCATCGCCTGGATCATCGGCATGGGCGTGATCTGCTACCTCAGCCCCTTCGGCCCGGGCGGGATCATCGGCGCCATTGGGATCTTCAAGCACGTCCTCGACAAGGGCGGCACCGGTGACATCACTCTGTGGGCCTCGATCATCGCCTCGGGCCTGTTCAGCCTGATCATCTACTACTGGGCCGTGCTCACCCGCCTGCCGGGGCACAAGGTCGACGAGTACGTGCGCGAGGTGTACCCGCCACCGACGGTCGAGTAGGGCGCCCCGCCGACACGTCGTGATTGCGGCGCCGGGCACGGATGCCCGGCGCAACGGCCCTCGCGGCTCGGCCCGCTCGGCATCCAGCCTCACCCAGGCCGGGCCGGCCGCGAGTCGTCCTGCTGGACGCCGCGCGAAGCGCGGCCCAATACACGTACGCGCGCCACCGCCAATTTGTGCCCGTTCGTGCACGAACGTGTACAATCGGGCAGGTGCTGACCGACGAGCGCCGATCGCTCATCCTCGACCGCCTGCGCACTCAGGGGCGCGTCCTCGCCACCGATCTGAGCGCGGAGCTCGACGTCTCCTCGGACACGATCCGCCGCGATCTGCGCGAGCTCGACGCCGCCGGCCTCGTGCGCCGCGTCCACGGGGGCGCGCTCCCGCGTCACGGCGACGCCGCTCCGTTCGCCACCCGCGCCCGGCGCGCGCCGGAGGCCAAGGCGCAGGTCGCCCGCCGCGCCGCGGAGATCGTGAGCGACGGCGACGTGGTCGTGCTCGACGGCGGCACGACCACGCTCGAGCTGGCCCGCGCGCTGCGCGAGGACCTCCGCGCCACCGTGATCACCACGAGCCCCCCGATCGCGCTGGCGCTCGCCGAGCGCCCGGGTCTCGAGGTGACCGTGGTCGGCGGCACGCTGCGCCGCAGCGCGCTCGTAACCGTGGGCGCGACCGCGATCGAGGCGCTCCGCCACATCCGCGCCGACGTCGTCTTCCTGGGCGTGTGTGGCCTGCATCCTGAAATCGGGGTGACGACGGTCGACCTCGAGGAGCGCCACGTCAAGGCGGCCATGATCGAGGGCGCCGGAGAGGTGGTGGCGCTGGCCGACCACGACAAGCTTGGGACGGCGATGCCGGTGGTGGTGGCGCCGATGCGCGCGGTCACCCGGCTCGTTACCGACGCCGAGGTCGACGAGCAGGCCCTGGCCCCCTACCGCGCTCTCGGGATCGAGGTGCTGACGGCATGAAGGCTCGCGCCGCCATCACGATCGTGTTCTTCGTCGACGGGGGGCTGTTTGCGACCTGGGCCTCGCGCATCCCCGCGCTGTCGGACCGAGCCGGGGCCAGCGCCGGCACGCTCGGGCTGTGCCTGCTCGCCCCGGCGGCCGCGGCGGTGTTCGCGATGCCGCTCGTCGGCCGCTTCCTCCCCGGACGCTCGAGCCGCACCTTCTGCGCGGCGTCGGTAGCCGGGCTGATGGTGGCGATCCTCCTACCTGCGCTCGCGCGCAGCGTCCCGGCCCTGGCAGCCGGCCTGCTGCTCGTCGGCGCAACCAACTCGTCGTTGGATTTGGCGATGAACGCCCAGGGGGTTTCGGTGGAGCGCACCCTGGGCCGTCCGATCCTCTCCTCGCTCCACGCGGCGTTCTCGTTCGGCGGCTTCGCCGGCGCGGGCCTCGGCGCCCTCGCAGCCGCCTTGCGCGTGGCACCGCTCCCGCATTTCGCCGTTGCGGCGCTGCTGTTCGGGAGCCTCGGCCTGCTTGCCGCCCACCGCCTGCTTCGCGCGGACCACGACGCCGACGCCGGCGCGCCGCGACTGAGCTGGCGCCGGCTCCCGGCCCGCCTCCTCCTGCTCGGCCTCGCGTGCTTCTTCTGCCTGGTGGCCGAGGGCGCCGCGTCGGACTGGAGCGCGAAGCTGATCCGCGACAGCCTGGCCGGGAGCGCCGCCCTCGGCGCCGTCGCCTACGCGGTGTTCAGCGTCGCGATGGGCAGCGGACGCCTGCTCGCCGACCGCCTGTGGGCACGCTGGGGCGCGAGCGGACTGCTGCGTCGCTCGGGCGCGCTGGCCTCGGTGGGATTCGCCGCGGGGCTGGCGGCCGGCACGGTACCGGCGGCCATCGCCGGCTTCGCCGCGCTCGGACTCGGGCTCGCCGGCGTCATCCCGACCCTGTTCCGGTCCGGAGCCGAGCAACCGGGCGTGTCGACCGGGCCCGCCCTGGCCGCCGTCAGCTCGCTCGGCTACCTCGGCTTCCTGGCCGGGCCACCGATCATCGGCGGCCTGGCTCAGCTGACCTCGCTGCGACTCGGGTGTGGCGTGCTCGTGCTCGCCGGCGTGACCGTCGTGCTCCTGGCCCCGATCGCCGAACCGCGCCCCCGCCGGCGCCGCCCGGCCCTGGCGGCATGAACGCCGGCGGCCTCTTGATCCGTGCTGCGGCGATCATGGTCGACCTCGACGGCACGCTCGTCGATTCGAGCGCACCTGTGGAACGCGTCTGGAATGCGTTCGCGGAGCGCCACGGGCTCGACCCGGATGAGGTCAACCGCTTCGCGCACGGCCGGCCCTCGCGCGAGACGGTGCGCCTGCTCCTCCCCGACGGCGACCACGAGACCGAGGCCGCGAAGATCGAGCGCACCGAGGTGAACGACACCGAGGGGGTGCGCGCGCTCCCGGGCGCGGCCGAGTTGCTGCGCTCCGCCGACCGGCCGCTCGCGATCGTCACCTCGTGCTCGAGCGCTCTGGCCCGCGCGCGTCTCGACGCCGCCGGCCTGCCCATCCCGGAGGTGCTCGTCTCATCCGACGGACTCGAGCGGGGCAAGCCGGATCCGGAATGCTTCCTGCTCGCGGCCCGGCGCCTACAGGTCGAGCCCTCGGCGTGCGTTGTGCTCGAGGACGCCCCGGCCGGGGTTCAGGCCGGCGTAGCCGCCGGGGCCAGGGTGATCGCGCTGCGCACGACCCATCCAGACGAGGATCTGGGCGAGGCCGACGCGATCGTCGATCACCTGGGTGCGCTGCTCGCCAGCGTTCGCTCGAGCAGCTCGAACAGCGCCGTGAAGTGCCGCTCGCACGCCTCCTCGTTGTAGACCGGGGTGTCGGACATCGTGTAGCCGTGGTGCGCGCCCCCGTAGAGCTCAGTGCGGTGGCGCACGCCGGCCTCGTCCATCGCCTCGTCGAGCGTCGCGATCTGCTCGGGCGTCATGTTCGCGTCCTCGTCCGCGTGGCCGAAGTACACCTCGGCCTGCACGCGGTCGGCTGAGCGGTGCGGGCTGTCCGGAGCATCGGTGACCAGCCCGCCGCCGTGGAAGCCCCCGAGGGCGGCCACGCGGTCGGGGTGGGCGGCGGCGATCCGCCAGCCGAGCCGGGCGCCCATGCAGTAGCCGGTGATCGCCACCGGCCCGGGCGCCGCGTCCGCCAGGTAATCCAGATACGCGCCGCCGTCGCGGGCAATGGCTTCGGGCGTCAGCTGCTCCATCAGCGGCCGGACCTGCTGGAAGAAGCGGCCGCGGTTATCGGGATCTGAGAAGTCGGGGAGGGGGATCACGGGTGCGCGCCCGGCGCGGTAGAACACGTTCGGCGCGAGCACGACGTACCCGCGCGCGGCGATCCGGTCGGCCATCTCCTCGATCCGTGGGCGCAGACCGAAGGCGTCGATGATGAAGAGCACCGGCGGATGCGAGCCGTCATCGTCGGGCCGGGTCAGGTAGGCGTCGGCGACGCCGTCGGGTGTGGTCACTTCAATGTTTTCGCTGTGCATCCCTCAAGGATGACAGCGGCGGCCATTCAGCGAGTGAGCGCCTCGCGCTCACTCGCGCGCATCGCGGCGGTGACCATGGCGACGACCTCGGGCGGCGCCTTCTCAGCGGAGCCGGCCTCGAACGGCGGCTGCGGGTCGTATTCGATACCGAGCTGAACCGCCTGCGCCACCGTCTCGCCGCCGATCAGCGCGACCAGCGTAAGCGCCATGTCGATCCCGGCCGAGACGCCCGCGGCGGTGATGATCTTGCCGTGGCGGACCACGCGCTCGGGCACCGGGATCGCGCCCAGCGAGGCGAGCGTGTCGCGCACGAGCCAGTGCGTCGTGGCCGGAGCGCCGTCGAGCAGCCCGGCGGCGGCGAGCAGCAGCGAACCCGTGCACACGGAGCTCGTCCACGTGCTCGAGGCGTGCGCGCCACGCAACCACGCGAGCAGGGGCTCATGGCGGAGCAGGGTCCGGGTCCCGAGGCCGCCGGGCACGACGACCACGTCGGGGCGCGGGACCTCGTCGAGCGCGGCGTCGGCGAGGAGCGCCAGCGTGCCGGATTCGTTGCGGACCGGGCCGGCACGCTCGGCGACGAACACCGGCTCGGCGCCGGGCATCGAGTTCAGGACGTCGTAGGGGCCGATGATGTCCAGCGCGGTGAAGCGGTCGTACAACAGCAAGGCGATCTGCATGCGGGCCTCCTTCAGGCTGCTCTCTCGGGCGCCCGGCTGAAGCGGGCGCGGTACTCGGCGGGCGCGACACCGACGCGGCGTGCGAATGCCCGCCGCATCGTCTCGGGCGTGCCGAAGCCGACCTGCCGGGCGACCGCCTCGATCGGGTCGGCGCCGCGCTCGAGGCGATGGCGGGCCGCCTCCACGCGCAGCGCCTCGACGTAGGCAGCGGGCGTCATCCCCGTCTCGCGCCGGAAGGCGCGCGCAAAGTTGCGCGGGCTCATCGCCACCCGCGCCGCGAGCGCCTCGACGTGCAGATGGTCAACCAAATGGTCGACCATCCAGGCCTGGAGCTCGCGCAGGGGAGCGCGAGCCGCTGGGGCCGCTCTCAGGTGCGAGCTGAACTGCGCCTGTCCGCCCGGTCGCTGAACGAACACAACGAGGTGGCGGGCGAGCTCGCGCGCCGGCGCCGGCCCCAGGTCGTCCTCGACCAGGGCGAGCGCGAGGTCGATCCCGGCGGTCACGCCCGCCGAGGTCCACACATTGCCGTCGCGCACGAAGATCGGCTTGGCATCCACGGTCACCGCCGGGTAGCGAGCTGCGAGCTCATCGCACCACGCCCAGTGCGTCGTCGCTCGCCGGCCGTCGAGCAGCCCCGCCTCGGCGAGCAGGAAGGCGCCGGTGCACACCGACGCGACGCGGCGGGACCGCCCCGCCGCCTGCCTCACCCAGGCCACCAGCGCCCGGTCGGACACCGCCGCCCGCGCCCCCTCGCCGCCCGCCACCACCAGGGTGTCGATCGGCCCGCGGCAGGCCCGCGTGCTCGTCGCCGGCACGATCGCGTAGCCGCCGCCGGCCGCGGCGATCGGCGCACGCTCGCGCGCCACCACCTCGACCGCGTAGGCGTCCGGTCTCAGCCGCGAGGCGCCGGAGAACACCTCCGCCGGGCCGGTGAGGTCGAGCGGCTGCAGGCCGGCAGGCGCCAGGAGCACGACGCGGCGGGGGGTCATGGCGAGATCATGGCCGCGAACGCGGCTGTCCGCAATGACGAATGCCGGACGATTCCTGCCACGATCGAGGGCGAGCGGCGGGCGCGTCGATCGGGTGGCGGCACTGGCGCCCCGATCTATGATGGGCGGGTGACCGGCTTCGAGGACTCACCCGAGCCCGAGCCGATCGGGTTCTGGGTCACGCGCAGCAACGACGACGCCGGCGTCGTGCTCGCCCTCCACGGCGAGCTCGACGTGGCCGCTGCGCCCCAGCTGGAGAAGCTGCTCGAGGAGACGCGGGCGGACCGCTACGGGCACGTGATGGTCGAGCTCGGCGGCCTCAGCTTCGTCGACAGTGCGGGCTTGAGCGTGCTGATCAAGGCCAAGAAGGAGGCCGAGGAAGATGGCGCCGAGTTCATTTTGCGCCACCCGACGGCCCAGGTGCACCGCGTGTTCGCGCTCGTAGGCATGGTGGACTGGCTCGTGTTCGACGAACGGTGAGGCGATGAGCGACTACTCGATCAAGAACCTGAAAGAGGTCGACGACTCCGCCGCCGAGCGCGGGGACGAGATGGAGGCGCGCTTCGGCCGCAAGCACCTCGACTCCGAGCACCTGGGGATCAGCTACTTCCGCTACGCCCCTGGCTTCAAGACCTCCTTCGGCCACCGCCACCACGAGCAGGAGGAGGCCTACGTGGTCGTCGGCGGCTCCGGCCGGGTCAAGCTCGACGACGAGATCGTCGAGCTCCACCGGTGGGATGCCATCCGCGTGGCGCCGCACGTCGTCCGGGCCTTCGAGGGCGGACCGGACGGCCTCGAGCTCGTGGCCATCGGCGCCGACCGGCCCGAGGGCGGGGACGGCGAGATGGTGCACGACTTCTGGAGCGACTGACCCGGCTGGGTGGGCTTCTCGCAGGCGGACCCGGCTCTCGTTCGACGCCGCGTCCTAACCGCACGCGGAAGATTTTTCTCCCTGTCCCACCCTCGGTCGGTTAGCGTCGAATCCCCGGGTCGAGGACTGGAGAGGAGTCCGCATGAAGCATTGGCGCGCCGTCTGGCTGGTGGCTGTGAGCACCGCGTCCCTCGCCGTTTGCCTGATCGCCGCGAGTGGAGCGTCGGCATCTACCGCCGCAAACCGGCTCGCGAAGGTCAAGCCATGGGGATCGGTCTGCGACGAGTCGAGCTCCATCTGCGCGGATCCCGAGGGGTGGCTCGACGGGTGGTACGTCGGCCACGACGAGCCCTCGGTGCTGTTCAAGTCGGGCCAGCAGGGCACCGGCAACGACATGACGTACCTCATGACGCTGCCGCGCGACCCGCAGCAGCAGCCGAATGCCAGCGGCGCGGGCGGAACGACCTGGAACTTCGAGCTCCGGCCGACGTTCTGGTTCGGCATGACGCTGTGCGACACCGAGTCGGCGCCGGAGTACACCAAGCACTGCACGCCGGACTCCGACGCCAACAACCTGGTCGGGGCCAACCCGAATGCCCCGAACTACATCGGCAAGCACCCGGGCAACGCCTACATGGAGCTCCAGTTCTACGGCCCCGGATACGTCCCCCAGTTCGAGGGCTTCGGGTGCACGGCAACCCAGTACTGCGCGGCCATGACGATCGACAGCCGGACGGAGGACCAGAACACGGGCGTCGAGAACACCGCCGCCTGCAACGACTACGTCCTCGGCGGCCCCGAGCCGATCAACTGGGCCTACATCACCCGGAGCGGACGCTCCCAGGCGCCGGCCAACCCGCTGTTCACGGGCACGGATACCAACCCGAACTTCGCGGCGGTGAATCCCGACCTCAGCAAGGATCTCCTGATGAGCCCGGGCGACCGGATCCTGATCCACCTGTACGACACGCCGGCGGGGCTCCGGACCGATCTCCTCGATCTGAGCACCGGCCAGTCGGGCTCGATGACCGCATCGGTCTCCAACGGCTTCGGCCACATCCTGTACACGCCGAGCTCGAGCACCTGCCAGGAGGCGCCGTACGCGTTCCATCCCGAGTACTCGACGGCCAACCCGCGCGGCAACACGTGGAGCGCGCACACCTACAACATCGCCTACTCCGATGAGCTCGGCCACTTCGAGAACTGCCTGGCGATCGACGCGAACGGCAACTGCACGACACCGGGCGCGCAGGATCCGACCCTCGATCAGGACGACACCGCCTGTCTACCGGGCGCCGACTCGACGCTCGTCAAGATCGACGGATGCACGTTCGACGACGAGGATTGGGACGGTCAGTCCTACCGCCTCGACTGGCCGGGGACGAACCCGAACCCGCGCATCGACCGAGAGCTGCACCCGACGCCGGTCCTGTTCACGAGCCCGGTGAGCCGGGGGCACAACTACTCGACGGTCGCCTTCGAGACCGACCTCCCCCGGATCGAGGCCTCCGACGTGCAGTTCAATCCGCCATTCTGCAACCTGCAGACCGGCGCAAACTGCGTCGACCCGCCGTACGGCGCTCAGTTCTATCCGTTCTTCACCACCACGATCCACGACTTCACGTGCACATGGCAGGAGGGCGGCAACTACATACCGGGGACGATCGAGCACTTCGGTGGCAGCTCGACGGCGGAATACGGCGGGCCGCTCTACGAGCTGTTCCCGGAGCCGGGCTTCACCACGACGCGCCGGATCGAGACGTTCAACAGCGGCGATTTGCGCAACCCCTGCCCAGTCGGGCCGGTGTTCTACCGCTCCCGACGCTGAACCGAGCCGCGGCGCGGGTCGCCTGCGCCGCGGCGTCGATCCTGGTGCTGGCCGGCTGCGGCGGCGCCACCCATCGCGCGGTGGTGCCGGCGCCCGGTGCCGGCCAGCCCGCGAACGCCCACTTCACGGGCGGGAGCATCCCGGGCACGGTGTACGTCGCCGCCGGGCCCGATGATCTCTCGCTCGACGCCTACCGGCTGAGCGGGAGGCTTGCCCGGCGCTCGCCGCATCACCTACAGCCCGCTCGGCCTCGGTCTGGAAGGGCTGGCCGCCAACCGGCGCGACGTCGTCGTCGACCGCCTGTGCTGCGGCGGGCTCGAGTTCATCGAGAAGCTCAACCCCAGCCTGCGCGGCGGCCTCCCCGGAACCGTGCTCGGCAACGGCAGCGACCCGGCCTTGTCGCCGGCCGGCCGGCTTGCCCGGGTGGTCAGCGACTACCAGGGATGCGGCTGCGACGCGCTGCTCGTCCGCCCCACCCTCCTCGGTCGCGACCAGGTCGTCTACCGCGAAGCGCATCCGGGGACGATCGTCTCGACGGCCTGGAGCCCGGATAACCGGCTCGCGGTGCTCGTCGGCACGATCTCGGCGAGCGGCGCGCTCAACCGCGCCGAGATCCTGATCGATCCGGGCACACCCCGCGTCCGGCGGATCGACCCGGGAGGGTCGGTGGTGCTCGAGAGCGGGATCTGGTTTGGGCCGCGGGGCGAGCTCAGCTACCAGCTCACCGGCCGGGTGGTGATCCAGCCGGCGGCCGGACAGCCGCGATCCTTCTTGCTGAACACCTGGAACGCGACGTGCTGGCTTCCCAACGACACGATCTTCGCGGTCTCGTTCCTGAACGACGCGGTCGGCACGCTCGACCCGCGCACGGGCGCGATCACCCCGCTCGGGCGCTTCGGGCAATCGGACCTGTTCGTGCTCGATTGCCCGGCCGGCGGGTGAGCGGGAGCTATCCGGTGGGCTCGAGCGAGAGCAGCTGGCTTCCGGAGGCCAGCCACGCCCCACCGGTGGCGTCGTGGCTGCCGGAGATGAGGCTGGTGGCGGCCCCGATCGCCAGCGGGACGCCGCGCAGCGTAGTCGCTTGTTCATTGATCACCGTCACGGTCTCGTCACCGGCGTTGGCCACCCACACGTAGTCGCCGGAGGTCGCCACCTGGGTGGGATCCTGCCCGACCGCCACCGCTCCCTCGGACGCGCCGCTCGACGGATCGAGCCGCCACACGCGCGCCGCGTCGTAGTCGGCCACCCAAAGCGCGCCCACTGAGTCGAGCGCGATCCCGGCGGGAAGGGCGACCGGGACCGGATGCGTTGCCGTGCGCCGGAGCTGGGCGTCGAACTGCTCGAGCCGCGGCGGAAACGCCAGCACCGTGATGAGCGACCCATGATCGGCGACCAAGCCCGTGGCGCTTCCCCCGGGGACGACGGGCGCGCCGACCAGTTGTCGGCTTGTGGCATCGACGCGCACGAACTGAGCCGGGTTGGCCTGCTCGACGACGACGTCATTGCCCACGACCGCCAGCAGGTCCGGGATCAGGGGGAGCCGCACGCCGGGGCCGAGCGCCTTCTGGGCGGTGAGCGAGACGGGGACGAGGCGACGGTCGATCAGGCCCACCCAGAGCAGCCGGCGCGACGGATCGAGCACGAGGCTGCGCGGCTTTCCGGGCAGGCTGATCCGGCTGACGGCGCCGCCCTGGTCGACCACGTCGACCTCCTGCCCGAACTGGTCGAGGACGTAGGCGGCGGTGGAATCCGCCACCAGGTCGATCGGGTCGGTGCCCGGCCCGAGCTGGGTGCGGGTGATCGTCGCCGGCGGAGGGGTGTGGCCGGGGGAGGAGGGGCCCCCGCCGGCGGCGATCGCGGCCGCGGCGGCTGCGGCGCCGGCGAGGAGCACGGCAACGGCGAGCCCCACCCGCCAGCGCGGCGCACGCCAACGCCCCCGCCCGCGCCCGCGCGCTGCCCTCGGGAGCCGCCTGCCCGACACCACGAGCGCACCTGATCCCTCGCTGGGCACGGGCGCGGTGGGGGCGCCCCGGTGGGCCACCACGGCATCGGCCAGCGCCGCGAGCATCCGTTCCGCGCTCGGATAGCGCGCATCCGGATCCTTGGCGAGACCGCGCGCCAGCACGGCGTCCACGGCTCGGGGCAGGGCGGGACGACGCTCGCAGGCCGACGGCGGCGGCTCGTTGCCGTGCGCCCACATGGTCGCCCAGGCCGTGTCGCGGTGAAAGGGAGGCGCGCCGGTCAATGCCTCGAACAGCACGCAGGCCAGCCCGTAGCGGTCTGAGCGCCCGTCGGGCGCCTCGCCGCGCAGCGTCTCGGGCGCGACGTAATCGACGGTTCCGAGCCATTGACCGGTGAGCGTGGCCTCGATCTGACGACCGGCGCCGAAGTCACTCAGGTAAGCGTGCTCGTCGGCGCCACGCCGCTCGATCAGAACGTTGGCCGGCTTCAGGTCGCCGTGCACGAGCCCGTGGCTGTGGACCGCGTCGAGCGCGCCGGCGATCTGGGCGAGCAGGCGCTGGACGCGAACGGGATCGAGCCCGCCGGAGCGGGCGATGTCGCCGGCCAGGTCGCCGCCCTCGACCCAGCGCATGCTGAGGAACAGGTGCCCATCGGCTTCGTCGGCCTCGTACACCGGGATCACGTGGGGATGGTCGACTGCGGCCATCAGCCGGGCTTCGCGCTGGAAGCGCGCGCGGAACGCCGGGTCCGAGGTCAGCTCGGGCGCGATCAGCTTCAGCGCCACCACCCGCTCCAGCCGCATCTGCGTGGCCCGGTAGACGACTCCCATGCCGCCCCGTCCCGCGATCGCGTCCAGTCGATAGCCGCCGAGCTCGTCACCGAGCGCGGGTGCGGGCATCACTCCTCGATCTCTCGGCGCGTCACCAGGCCCGTGCGGAGCGCGACCTCGGCGAGCCGTGCGCGCTTGTGCGTCTGGCGCTCCTCGTCGACCCCCAGCAGCTCGAACAGCGCGCTCAGATGCGCCTTGACCCGATCCACGCTCAGGAACACCTCGGCCGCGATCTCGCGGTTCGACGCCGGCGTGACGAACGGCGTGCCCTCCCGGTAGGGGCGACACAGGGCGAGGAGGATTCGTCGCTGCGTGTCCGAGAGCGGGGGCGGCGCGCCGGCGGTGGCTGCCCGCGTCGGGCGCACGGTGGCGTCGGCGGGAGAGCGGAACAGCAGGTAGGTCCCGCCCACCCGCACCACGTCGCCATCGTGGAGCACTCGCTGCCCGGTCACCCGCTCCTCGTTGACGAACGTGCCGTTGCGCGAGAGGCCGTGGTCGGCCACCGTCCACACGTTGCCCACGTTCTCGAGCTCGGCGTGCAGGCGCGAGACACGGTCGTCGTGGGCCAGGCACAGCTCGCACATCGGATCGCGTCCGACGCGCAGGGGCCCGCCCTCGGCCGCGTCGAGCCCGACGATCCGCTGCTGATCCTCGGCGTCGCGGTAGACGAGAAACGGCGTCTGAGCGCGCTCGGCGGCGATCTGCTCCTTGAGCTCGCTCGCGGACGTTCGGTGCGAAGGGAACGGGTTCGGCGCCACCGGCACATTGTGAGACACGGCAGCACCTTGGGGGGCAGCGGACGACACCCCTGGGGTGCAGCGCCGAGACCGGAGTCCCCTACCGGCGCGGGCGAGCGCGAGCGAGCCTGTGGCCATGCCCTCCCGGTACTCCGCAAATCCATACCGACCCTCCGCGGCGCGCCGGGGGGGCAGCCCTTCTTCCCACTCGTCTGCAAGGAGCCAGCTCGTGAGCATCGCACCTCCCCCGATACGTCTCGCCTGGGCGCTTCGCCTCGGCGCGGCCGCCCTCGCCGCGTCCGCGACCCTGTTCACCACCGGATGCGGAACCACGGGCGGGGCGCATCCCGTCCACGTGCACCGCGCCAGTGCCGCGCGGTTCACCGGCGTCCACACCGCACAGCAGATAGCGCAGCACTTCCACGCCGCTACCGGCGACACCCTGACCATCACTCCGGACGCCGCCAGCTTCGACACGCTCTCGACGCCGAGCAACAACCAGGAGGCCTACAACCGCTACGGCGTGTTCACCATCTACGTGCTGCATAACCCGGCTGACCTGAGCATCTTCACGAGCCCGAACGGCCACCGGATGGTGCCCGACGGTCAGGGCGTGTACTGGCCCACGGCCGCGGACTCGAGCGGCTACTGGCAAGCCGTCAAGGTCTACGGCAACGTGGTGCTCAGCTGGACGGCGCAGTCTCGCTCCACCAACGGCCAGTTCCGGCTGCTCGACGCGATCCTGTCGACGCTCGGCAAGGGCGCGGACGCAGTCGAGGCGAAGCTTCCGCCCACCGAGCTCTCATGCGAGGCACGGGGCATCACCCCGACGAGCACGCGCGAGGGCACCTGCACCGAGAACGGCGCGAGCGTCAACGTCGTCAATGCCGCCGACACGCTGCAGGCTTCGAGCTTCGCCGTGCAGGTCCTGGCGGACAAGATCGGCGCCTACATCCCCTCGAGCCTCACCTTCGGTCCGCCGCTCTACGCCAAGGGCGCCTTCCTGGGCGTCGCCGTGCGCGTCGCCAACAACGGGAACACCCCGCTCGAAGGGCTGGACGAGGTCGAGCTCGATGTCGGCGGGCGCTACTACTCCGAGGACGACACGGCGACCGTCGACCTCGCCTCCGAGGACTCCTTCCCGGTCCAGCCGGGTGAGCAGGGCGCCACGGTGATCGCCTTCGACGTCCCGCCGAGCGTGGCCGTCACCGCGCTCTCGCAGGGCGAGCTGGTGGTCCCGGACGATCCCAACTCCGACGTGCAGGACGCGACCAGCCTCGGCGCCATCCGCCTGGCGGGGGCGTCGGGCGACAGCCGGCGCGGCGCGGCGCCCGGCCTCACGATCACCCCTGCCTGAACCTCCCTCCCGCCTGGGGAGGGGCGAACGCCCGTCGCGAACGGACTCGCGGCGGGCGTCGCGCTGTGCTCGCTAGCGTTTGGGACGTGATCGATGGCTTCGTGACTCCCGGGTTCGAGCCCGTGCGGGAAGTGTTCGCCGCCAACTTCCGCGAGCGGGGCGAGATCGGGGCGGCGTGTGCCGCCTACCACGGCGGCGAGCTCGTCGTCGACCTCTGGGGCGGCCATCGCGATCGCGCGCGCCGCGAGCCGTGGAGGCGGGACACGCTCGTGCTCGTCTACTCGACGTCCAAGGGGCTGGCCGCGATGACCATCGCCCTCGCTCACTCGCGAGGGCTGATCGAGTACGACGCCACGGTGGCGTCGTACTGGCCGGAGTTCGCGGCGGGCGGCAAGCAGGCGATCACCGTGCGCCAGCTCCTATCGCACCAGGCGGGCCTGTGCGCGCTCGACGAGCCCCTCGACGCGGCCACGATCGGCGACCCCGAGACCATGGCTTCGCTGCTCGCGCGCCAGCGACCGGCGTGGTCGCCGGGAACGCGACAGGGCTACCACGCGCTCAGCCTCGGCTGGTACGAGAGCGAGCTCATTCGCCGCGTCGACCCGCGCCACCGCACGCTCGGGCGCTTCTTCGCCGAGGAGATCGCCGCGCCGCTCGAGCTCGAGTTCTACTTCGGCCTGCCGCCGTCCGTTCCGGGCGAGCGCGTCGCCGAGATAACCGGCACGGGGATCCTCGGCGCGCTCCTTCACCCCCGCGGAATGCCCGCGGGGATGCTCGCGGCGTTCCTGCGGCCCTCGTCTTTGACCTCCCGCGTGTTTGGCAACCCGCGGCTGCGGAGCACGGCCGGGCTCGACGCGCCCGCGTACCGCGCCGTCGAGATCCCGGCCGGCGGGGGCATCGGCCAGGTGCGGAGCGTCGCCCGGGCCTACAGCGAGCTCGCCACCGGGGGCGGCGAGGTCGGGCTTTCCGCCGGCACGCTGGCCGAGCTCAGCGCCCCGCCGGTGCCGCCGAGCCTCTCGGGCCGCGATCTCGTGCTGATGACCGACGCCGCTTTCTCGCTCGGGTTCGCCCGGCCGGCCAGCGGCTTTCGCTTCGGCTCGAGCGACCGCGCCTTCGGCCACCCCGGTGCCGGCGGGTCGTTCGCGTTCGCGGATCCCGACCTCGGGCTCGGCTTCGCCTACGCCCCCAGCCGCCTCGGCTTTCACCTGCGCGACGATCCCAGGGAAAAGGCGCTTCGGGACGCCGTCTACGCATGCGTACGCCGCGGCTCCTCCGTGGCGGTCTGAGGTGCCGCGCCGGTACGTGTTCGGCTACGGCTCGCTGCTCGAGCGCGCCTCGGGCGCCGGAGCCCGCGTGTGCGAGCTCGGCGGTTACCGCCGGATGTGGAACGTGGCGATGGACAACAGCCGGACGATCCCTGGCTACAAGCACTACCTCGACGCCGAGACTGGAGAGCGCGGGCCCTGGTTCGTCACGTTCCTCAACATCGTGCCGGATCGCAGCGGGCGTGTGAACGGAGTGCTCGTCTCGGTCGACGACTCGCTGCTCGAGCGCCTGGACCGCCGCGAGCGCAACTACGGGCGGGTCGAGGTGACGGGCGCGGTGACCGGGCCGGTCGACGGCGAGGTCTGGGCCTACACCGGCCTGAGCGAGGCGGTGGCGCGCTTCGAACACGGGCGGCGTGTGCATCGGGCCGTGATCAGCCGCGAGTACCTGGACGGCGTGCGCGCGGACTTCGCGAGCATGGGCGAACTCGAGCGCTTCGAGCAGCTGACCGATCCGCTCCCCTGTCCGGTGCTCGAGCTTCGGCGCATCGATCATCCCCGCGAGGCGAGCGCGCGATGCTGATCGCGGTCACCGATCACGCGGCCGAGCGCTTTCGCCAGCGCGTCCGGGGCACGCTCGACGAGAAGCGCGAGATCCAGGCCGCCGTGGCGCAGGCCTGGGGCGAAGGGCGCGTGGAGCCGGGTCCTCAGGGAAGGGTCCTGGTCCGCGACTCTCGCCGGCCCAACCTCCTGTACGTGTGCCGCCGCGACGAGCATGAGCTGGTCGTCGTGACGTTATGGGAGGAGGGCCAGGATCAGGCCGTGCCGCGCCGCTTCACCGACGCGCTGCGGCGCGACGACCACCGCGTGCGCTGAACGTCACTGCGCCGGCGGAGTCGAGGCCGGACCGGCGGCGGGGTGCACCGGCAGGATCAGGGGCGGCCGCGGCGCCTGCGTGAAGTCGAAGTCGGCGCTGAGGTCGCCGAGCACCGGACTGGCCTCGCGAACGTCGATCCTCGGATCTGGACGCCCGTCGGTGGCCGGGTCCAGGCGCTGGCCCCCCAGAAAATCGTCCTCGATGAACTTCACGTAGTTGTCGTGGCTCAGCACCTGGTGGTCGATGTACGCCTGCCTGGCGTACGGGCTGATGACGATCCCCGGCACGCGCAGGCCGAGGCCGTTCTGATCGACGGTCGGGGGCACCACGTGGTCGTAGAAGCCACCCCAGTCGTCCCAGGACAGGAAGATTGCCGTGCTGTCCCAGTCGGGGCTCTGCATGATCGCGTTGATCAGCCCGGTCACGTAGGTCTGGCCGGCGCTCACCTTCGCGGTCGGATGCTCGGACACGGTGCCGTTGGGATCGATCCACGACACCGCGGGCAGCGTTCCCGTCTGCGCCGCCGTGAAGAAGTTCGACAGCGTCTGCACGTTGGCGAGCTGACCGTCCTGCTGGACGTCGGTGAAGTGCGGGAGCGGGTTCCAGATCCCGGGCGTGGTCGGACCCTGGGCCACGGGCTTGCAGGTCATGGCGCTGTCGTCCTCGCAATCGGGCTCCGTGCCCTGGAACACGTAGTAGGCCCACGGCACGCCGTAGCGGTGCAGCAGATAGGTGATGTCCGTCCATGCGTACAGGGGCGTGGTCGACAGCGGCGCGCCGGGTGCGTTCGGGTTCTGGAGCGCGTTCGTGCACGAGAAGGGGTCCGCTGCATTGGTACACGACGCCGACCACTCCGAGACCTGGTAGAGGTGCTCGGGCAGGCTCCACGATGCGTTCGGTTCGAACATGTGGTCCTGGAGCACGAAGTCCTGCGCGTAGCGCCAGTAGTTGGGGATCTCGCGCGCGTCGTGGTAACCCATCACGTCGACGCACTTACTCGTCGACGACGACGTGCACGGGCTGCAGTTGGGGTTGTTCGTCGAGCAGCTCTGGCCCTTCTCGGCCTGGCCCACGAAGCCGTCCATCTTCCCGCCATCGATGTCGGCGGTGGCGTTGCTCTGGCCGTGGGGGCCGCCGTAGTTGACATCCGCGCTGTCGTGGAAGGGCCGCACGCACCCGCCGTTGACGGGATCGGGCACGCATACCCCTGCGGGAATCCCGTCGGCGCCGGGGAAGGTCCCGAAGTACGTGTCGAACGAGCGGTTCTCCTGCATGATGATCACGATGTGGCGGATCTTGTGAATCCCCATGTACTCGACGGTGAGGTTCACGGCCGGAGAGTTTGACGCGATGTTGCGGGCGTCGCCGGCGAGCACGGTGCGGAACGTGTAGGCGCCCGCGTTCGCGAACTGCGTGCTCGCCGTGTAGTCGGAGCCGGCGTTGATCGGCGCGCTGGCCAGGAGCGCCCAGCTCCCGCTCGGCTGCTGCTCCTGAATCTGAACGCTCTGGCCGGCATGACTCGGCGTCACGTGCCCGGAGAAGGTGACGGTCTGACCGGGACTCGCAGGCGTCGGTGAGACGTTGAGGCTGATCACCGACTCCACGGCCGCGGTGGCGATCCGGCTCTGGTGCCGGCGCGCCTTCACGTAGTAGCGGTGGTTCGTGTACAGGACCCCCGGCGTGTGCCTGAACGTGTAGTTGCCGTGCCGGTTGGTGGTGGTCACGGCCACGCGCACGAAGCGAGAACCTCCCGGCTGCGCTCGGTACAGGAGGACCGCGTCCCCGCGGCGTGCAAACGGGACGTGGCCGGAGATCACCACGGCCTCGCCCGCCATCGAGGGATCCGGGAGGATCGTGATCGAGGGACGGGGCGGCCTGCGATGTCGAGCATGCGGCCGGCTGGCCAGCGACGTGCCCGTCGGGAGCACGGCGAGTCCACTCACGACCACGACCAGCGACACGAACGCGGCCAGCACGAGACGCCGCATGCTGCACCTCTCCGTCCTCGGAATTCTCTGGGAATCCGGCCGTTCGCTAGAACCCCGGGGCGCTGACAGAGTTGCGCCTTCGGACGCGTCCGCGCGTCGCTCTATTGACCGGTGCGCTGCGAGGCGCTACCTTGTGGCGGGGCCACCACGGACGGTAGGACAGGATGAGTGAGATTGATACTCCCCGCGCGGGCGCAGGCGCGGTCATCGCGGAGCGATCCGTGCGGTACGCACCGCGCCGTACCGGGCGCTCGCCAGTAGGTATTCGGCCGGTCCGCGCGCCGGGTTCCCAGACCGCGCTGCGGTTCGTCGCGGGTGGCGCGCTGATACTCGCCCTGGCGGCGGCCGTGTTCGCCGCCGAGGGGCTGACGCAGGCCTCGCGCAGTCAGACGAAGATCGCCGCGCTGCAAGGCGAGCTGGCAGGCCTCCGGCAGCGCGTCCGCGCCGACGAGCGTGTCACCGCAGGCGCCGCCGCCCACGTGCGCACGCTCGCCGCACGTACGAGTGGCACCCAGCGTGCCCTCAACCACGTCAACTGGGAGCTCACCAGCGTGCCCACCGAGTCCGAGGTTGCGCACCTGCGCGGCGAGCTGGCCGTGTACACCGCGTGCATCCCCGAGCTCAAACGCGAGGTCGACAGGCTGGCGATCACCTGGCGGATCAATCCGACCAAGCCTTCGGCGGATTACGTCAAGACGTTCACCGCGGCGCCACTGTCGGCGTCGTGCGCGGCAGCTCTCGCCGGGCGCTAGCCCATAGCAGCCACGCCCAGCGAGATCGTCACATCCGATCCAAGGATCGGGCTCGCGCAAATCGCCCGGCGGAGCCGCTCGGCGGCGTCGACCGCATGCCCGAGCTCGGCCCCGGCGAGCATGGTCACGAATTCCTCGCCACCGAAGCGGTAGATCGGCTCGAACGCGCCCAAGCAGGCGCTCAGCCGGTAGGTCACCTCTCTGAGCACCGCGTCCCCGACCCCGTGACCGTGCTGGTCGTTGATCGACTTGAACAGATCGATGTCGCAGACGATCACCGATATGGGCATGCCCGTGTTCGCGGCCTGGTGGGCCAGCTCGGCCGCCCGGGGGATGAGCGCCATCCGGTTGAAGGACCCGGTCAGCTGGTCGACGATCGCGGTGCTGCGCGAGCGGGCGTCGAGGGTGGCCAGGGCAGCTCCGGTCATCGAGAGCACGATGACCGTGACAACCGGCACGAGAAGCATGGGCGGCGTGGCGCCGATCGCGGATCCGACGAACCCGAAGCCAACCCCGATCGCCGCGATGAGCGTGAAGCCCACGCACGGCACGACGGCGCGGCGCGGAAGCATGATGCTGCCGAACAACGCAGGGGATCACGAGCATCGGCAGCAGGTACTCGCGAGGTCCGTGAGCCAGCGCGACGCTCGCGCCGATCAGTACCTCGGCGGCGAGCCACAGTGCCACGAGCACAAGCTCGGGACGGCGGAAGTGGCTCAGCCGGCGGGTGAGCAGGTAGTAGGCCAGCGCGCCGGCCGCGTCGGGGAGAAAGGCGAGCCAGCCGAAGCGCGGAATCGCGATCGCCATCCCGGCTAGCAGCATCAAGCTCGAGGCCAGCACCACTGGGCGCAGGCGGCTGCTCATGTCGAGGATCCGGCCTCGCTCTTCGTCGTCGCTGCACACTATGCGTGCGTGCACCACCTATAGATCGGCCAAAGTCGGGCAAACTGGACTGCTGCAGCGGATCCACGCGCTCGCGCGTACCGGCGGCGCCTGGACCGGCCTCACTCGGCGCAGGCTTGCGCGTACTGGGTCGGAGATCGACCGAGCAGGCCCCGGAAGTCCCGGTTGAAGTGCGCCTGGTCGAAGTAGCCGAGCTCCAGCGCGAGCGCCGCCAGACTGGGGCGCTTCGCCGGCCGCGATCCGCTCCGCCGCCTCCTGTAGGCGGTAGCGGCGCAGCACCCACTTCGGTCCGACGCCGATGTGGGAGCGGAACAGCCGCTGCAGGGCGCGCGCGGAGATGCCGTTGCGCTCGGCGATCTCCTGCACGGTGGCGCCCGGGGGAGACACGAGCATCTGCGAGACGATGGCTTGGAGAAGAGCCGCCGCCGGGTCTGGGCCGGTGCGACGGGCACGCAGGAAAGACTCGACGGCCTCACTCATCGCGTCAACGTCCGGGCTCTGGGCGCTCACGGCCGCGGCGAGGGCCGCACCGTCCTGGGCGCCGAACGCCTGCTCGAGCGTTATGACGCGGTCGACGAGCTCCGTCGCGGGGATGCTCGTGAACTCGCGGAACGCGCCCGGGCGGAACTTGGTACCGAGCGCCCACCCGCTCCCCTCCAGCCGGCGGCGCGCGCGGTGACTGGAAATGCCGTGCACGGTCCCGCGGCCGCCCTCGAAGGCCAGGTTCACGCACGGGTGCGGGAGCAGCTCCTGCACGAACGGAGGCCTCCCGCGCAGATCCCAGCGCACGACCCAGTGCCGCTCGATCACGTCGGCCAGATCGGCGGTCGGTGCGTGCCGCGTGAGCGTGAACTGCCGACGCCCCTGGGTCGGGCGGAGGATGCCCCGGGTCGATGCGGTGGCGGCGGACATGAGGCTGTCGCATTCTTCCAAGACCGACTCGTAAGCCTGCGGCTAGGGTGGTTGGTCGAAATGACCGCAATCGCGCGATATGCCAAGGCCACCGCCAAGCCCGGCAAGGGGGACGAGCTCGCGGATGAGCTCCTGGACGTGGCCGACTCGCTGCGCGAGGTCGTCGGCTGCGAGCTGTACATGATCAACCGCGACCGCTCCGATCCCGATGTCGTGTGGGTCACCGAGTTGTGGCGAAGCGAGGAGCACATGCAGGCCGCTCTCGATGCCGACGGTGCGCAAGACCGGATTGGCAGAGTGCTCGACCTCGTGGCGGAAGACGGCTTTGAACGGGTCGACTTGGAGCCGTGCGGCGGCCTCGGGTACCCGCGGAGTGACAGCGGTTACCAGATCGTCGACCTCGAGACCGTCGAGGACTTGGCAGCCAAGTTCGGCTTGGGCGAAACCGGCGAGGCCCGCTTCGCGCGCGCGGCGCTCGAGGCCGTGGACATCGGCCTCAGCCTGCACCGGCTGCGGCCAGGGATGCGCCAGTCGTTCGGGCATCGCCATCACCGGGACGAAGAGGTGTACGTCGTGCTGTCGGGTTCGGGCCGGGTCGCCGTGGACGCGGCGGTGGCTGAGGTCCGACGGCTCGACGCGATCCGCGTGGCGCCCGGTTCGGTGCGGGCGTTCGAGGCCGGGCCGGAGGGCCTCGAGCTGCTCGCGTTCGGCGCGCACCACGCCGGCGACGCCGAGATCCAGCCTGGGTTCTGGCCCGAGGGCTAGTGCCGCAGCCGGCACCGTTCGCGCACCGCGGATAACTAGCTCAAGATCTGGCGAGTCGCGGCAGCGAAGCCGCGACTTTCTTTGGCTCTAGTACATCGACCTGTCCCAACGCGCTTCGCCCGTTCGTCTCAGGGGTGCAGCACACAGGTCGGCAAACCGAGAGCGAAGGAGCACAGAGATGACGAGCGTTCAGGAATATCGCGACCGCAGGTGGAGGGCATTGATCCTGCTGTGCGTGGCGCAGTTCGTGGTCGTCCTCGACGCCTCGATCGTCAACGTCGCTCTGCCGAGTATCGGCCGTGGGCTTCACTTCTCCGAGCAGAACCTGCCCTGGATCGTCAACGCCTACGTGATCGCATTCGGCGGCTTCCTGCTGCTCGGCGGGCGCGCAGCGGACCTGGTCGGCCGCCGTCGGATCTTCATGACAGGTCTGCTGGTCGTCGCCGGCGCTTCCCTCGCCGCCGGCTTCTCGGCCACGCAGGGGGAGCTGATCGCCGCCCGCGCGGCCCAGGGCCTGGGCGCCGCGATCATCTCTCCCTCGGCGCTGTCGATCGTCACCGGCCTGTTCAGCGACGGCTCTGAGCGCAACAAGGCGCTCGGCGCCTGGGGCGCCGTTGCCGGCTCGGCGGGCGCCGTCGGCGTGCTGCTCGGAGGCGTGCTCACCGATGGTCTCGGGTGGGAATGGGTGCTCTGGGTCAACGTGCCGGTGGCGCTCCTAGCCCTCGCGTTCACGCGCGGCCTGATCCCGGAGAGTCGCTCGACGTCGACGTCGCGCCACCTCGATGCCGGCGGCGCGGTGAGCGTCACCGCAGGGCTGTCCGTCCTCGCCTATGCGATGCTCGATGCCAGCTCCGCCGGCTGGGGCTCGGCCAAGATCGTGAGCCTGCTGGCGGTTGCGACGGTTCTGCTCGTCGCCTTCGTGGTCGTCGAACTGCGATCAGCCGCGCCCCTCGTCCCGTTCCGGATCTTCCGGTTGAGGACGCTGACGGGGGCCAACGTGGTCGGGATCCTGCTCGGCGCGTCGCTGTTCTCGATGTTCTTCTTCATCTCGCTCTACATGCAGCAGGTCCTCGGCTACAGCCCGATCCACGCGGGCCTCTCCTACCTGCCGCTGGCCGTGACGATCATCATCGCCGCAGGTTTCGGCGGCCAGTTCGTGACCCGCTTTGGGTTCAAGCCGGTCCTCGCCGGCGGGATGCTGCTCGTCGCGGTTGGCCTCGTCTGGTTCAGCCGCGTCTCCGTCGGTGGCGGCTTCCTCACCGACATCCTCGGCCCGTCAGTGCTGGCGGCGCTCGGTCTCGGCTTTGGCTTCGTCACCTCGACGATTGCCGGAGTCTCGGGCGTCGAGGAGCACGAGCAAGGGCTGGCCAGCGGGCTCATCAACACCTCGCAGCAGATCGGCGGCGCGCTCGGCCTGGCCGTCCTCTCCACGATCGCGACGACGCGAACCCATCACGCCGTCGCCAGCGGAGTTTCCAACCTGCACCGCGCGCTCGTCGATGGATTCCAGAGCGCCTTCCTGGGTGGTGCACTGATCGCCGCCGTGGGCTTCGCAGCGGCGCTCGTCCTGATCCGGACCCGCGACAGCCAGGCGCACGTTGAGATGTCGCGGGCCGATGCGGCGCCGGCCCAAGCCTGAGGCCTGGCCGCCGGAGGGGGCGTTCCGGCGGCCAGGCGTGTGGTCTGGCGGGAGGAGGGGCCGCCAGATCCCGCAGCGCGGGGGCGGGCGCTGAGGGGTCTCGGGGCTCTTGGCTATTCGGCGTCTGCGAACGTGAGGAACTCCGAGAGTTGGCAGAGCTCAAACATCCGCGGGACCGGTCGGGGCCCAGGAATCACCACAAGTTCGATTTTCAGTCGCCCAGCGCGGCGAGCGAGTTCGAGGACGCCGTGAACGCCGCTTGAGTCCATGAAGGTCAGGCGACTGAGATCAAGCATCACTCGCTCCGGTTCGCGCGCGAGGGCGTTCTGAAAGGCGTGGCGCGTCCTTTCTCGCTGTGCGAGATCCCATTCGCCATCGAGTGCGATCGTGGTGCAGGCATCCTGTTGGCTGACCACGATCGACAAGCCAGCGAGGAAAACCTCGAAGTCCGTCCCTGTATCTACGGCCATGGGTCACCCCCACGTAGCTTTGATGTGGTGGAGGGGAGAGATCGCTCCCGACGAAGCGTCTGACCGTGTCCCAGTCTTCATGGGCCTAACGAGACCCCGCTCGTTCGACCCGAAACGCACGTTATCAGCCCGAGGGCCGAGACTCAAAAGGTTCGTAGCAGACCTGCCATACTCTGTTCAGGCCCTCGCCGGGCGATCGTGCGGCGAAGGCGTCTTGCGCTTCGGCAGTCCGCCGTCTTTCCCTCTTCCAGCGTCGGATCCCACCCCCAGGGAAAGGCGAGAACGGGACGGCATGACCGCCCAAGCCGAACCAGAGAGCCCGGGCAACTCGCTGCACGTAGCTCTATCCAACGCGATCGTCGGGCTTCTACGCGAATACACCGGCCGCGGCCCAACAAAGGCACGGACCTCCATCCGAGACAACGTCGTGCTGGTGATGCTCGAACAGACGCTGACCAAGGGCGAGCAAGTCCTGGTCAAAAAAGGCCGCACCGACCAGGTGCTGGCGCTACGCCACGAGTACCAGGAAGCGATGCGCGATGAGAGCAGCGCCAAGGTGGCTGAGCTCACCGGACGCAACGTCATCGCCTTCATGAGCGCCAATCACGTCGAGCCTGACTTTGCCTCCGAGATCTACGTGCTCGACGGATCACCGCAGTACCCCACCGACACCCCAGGACGAGCGTCCTAAACGTCTCGGCTAACTCCCGGACTCCCGGACGGGGGGGTGCCTGTGCGGATCAGCGTGGCCGCGGACCGCACCGTCGTTCTTGAGCGCCCGCGGAACCCCTCAACCTCGCCGCTGGTGCCCGTGATCGCACTGACCGCCGGGACCGCGATCCGGGCTGAGGCTGGGGCGAAAACTGCTCCCCGGCGCACGGCACGCCTGGCGCGGCCGGCGCCGGAAGCGAGCCAACGGACGCTCGACGTTAGGCATCGACCCGGTTTAGCGCGGGTCGGAGCCCGAACACGAGCTTGTCGAATCGCTTCGGCTCGATGGCCGACACGGGACCTCTCGATACTCCCGCGCGCGGCAGCCTGAGCGGACTCTGTCGACGCCAGGGCTTACGGCTCCTGACGCTGGGTACTCGGCTCGGTGGAAGCGTTTGGTCTCTAGGGCATTAGGTTCGCCCGGCCGAGCACTTCTAGGCGCGAGGAGGTCGGGCGCCGGTAGCGGTTACCGACAACCTCGCGCCGCCTATCGACTTCGCCGCGGATTGGTCATCCAGCGGGAGGGCAATGTCGCCGGTCGGCGAGCACCTCCGCGAATGGCGGCAGGAAGCCGGCGAGCTTGGCATCCCCACGTAGGGGACGGCCTGGTCGACGGCCTCTCTGGCCTCGATCGGCGTCACGCCGATGGTCAGGGCCGCGCCGAGCACCGAGATCGCTGCAGTCCGGACGAGTTGTGAGAGCGCACCGGCGATCTCCGCACGCGCCCGTTCCGACAGGTGAACAGCGGCCCCGCTTGTCAATGGGCGGTACTGGGCTCGAACCAGTGACCTCCTGCTTGTAAGGAGTCAGCGATGGCCGTCAGACCATGATCGGATCATGATCTCCCCCGCAAACACGCGGGTTTTGCCCTGAGCGGCCGGCCCGTAATGACGCGCCAGCGACATTGGAGGCTCCATCAGGCTTCCAGCCCGCTGTGCGCACGCCAGCGCGGTCGGCCACGACGCACAACTAACCAATGAGCGGCGGCTCGCCCGCAGAGGTCACTACTCCTCAGGATCCTTCTGTTCACGCAACGCATCGAGGAGATCGCCGGTCGTGAAGATCTCGACGCCCGCATCTTCGAGGTCCTTGTCTTGCGACCAGATTGGCAGCCCGAGGCTGAGCGCGACCGCGACTGTGGGCCAATCGTCAGGATCACGCCCGCTTATCCGATTCTCGGCCTCGGTCCGGAGGTGCTCGTACTCATTGGACGTCTTCCACTCAAGCGGCATAACGACGAGTGCCGCGAGCAACAGCGTGACGTCGAGGCCACGCTTCTCCGCCAGGCGTGGGGCGTGACGGACGATCTCCGCCGCGACCGCATCCGCCGCGACACACCGAGGACCGCGAGCAGAAGCGATCACCAGCCGCGCCCGTCCGCCGATCAGTGCTGAGAGGACGACGTTGGCGTCAGCGACGACGGCGGGAGGCAGCGCAATCCTCGAGCACCTCTTGCTCGCTTACGCCCTGCGCCTCAAGCTGCGCGCCGATCTGCTCAGAAAGTCGCTGGAAGACCTCTCGACGAACCTCGAGCGGCAGTTCCGGATGGTCCCAGGGCAGGAAGAATCCCGCCGGCGAACCGTCCCGCGTAACCAGGATCACGTCGTCGGAGCGGAACATCTCGCTCGCTCTATCCCGGAAGTCTCGGACCGTGACAATCTTCATGTGGTCACCTCAGTGGTCACAGGCTAACAGACCGTCGCCGGCATATCCCGCATTGGCATTGGCCCGAGGCACCGGCCCGGAGCAGCCGAGACGGCTGGCGATGCGGCGGCGGGTGTCTGCGAGTTCGCGGACATACACGGCTCGAGTCACATTGGCATCGCGATGGCCGAGCAGGAACGCGATCTCATCCACGCTCTCACCGGCGAGGAGGGCCCGGCGAGCCGCTCCTGGTCGCTGAGCTCTCATGGTGGATGCCGTGGAGAGATGCGCCGGGCGGCGCCGGAGGTTACGGGCCTGAACATCGATGGACTCCAGATCGACGACTCCCTGGACAGGCCATCGTGGACCCGTGAGCGATGATCCGCGGCTGATGGAGGACGAATAGGCAGGTTGTGTTGCGCGCGTGATCTCGACTTGCGCGGCATGTCGAGGTTTGGGTAGGATCGCCGTCGATGGGGGCCGTGTTGTTGGTGTGTCGACTCTTACTCGCAGGCGTGTTCGTGCTCGCCGGGGGCGCGAAGCTTGGCGATCTGGCCGGGTCGCGCCGGGCGGTCGTCGGGTTCGGGGTTCCGGAACGGTTCGCTGCTGCGGTCGGGGTGATGGTGCCGGTCGCTGAGGTCGCGGTCGGCGTGGCGCTGCTGCCGGTGGCTTCGGCTCGGTTCGGTTCTCTGGGGGCGGCGCTGCTGCTGGTGTGCTTCAGCGCCGGAATCGTGAACGCGCTGGCGCACGGCCGCTCGCCTGATTGTCATTGCTTTGGCCAGGTTCACTCGGCGCCGGCGGGCTGGCGCACGCTGGCGCGGAACCTAGCGCTGCTCGGGGTTGCGGGCTTCGTCGTGATCGCGGGCTGGGACAACGCGGGGGTCAGCGCGACGCGTTGGGTCACTGAGGTCTCGGCGGCGTGGTTAGTGGGGATCGTCGCCGGCGTGATCATCGTCGCGTTGATCTCGTTCCAGACTTGGTTCTCGCTGCAGTTGCTTTCGCAGAACGGCCGCGCGCTGGGGCGCCTGGACGCGTTGGAGGCGTCGCTGAACGAGATCAGGGGCGCGCTCGGTCTCGCGGACCCCCAGACGGCGATGGACCCGGGTCCCCTCGGTCATGGCCTTGAGGGTGGGGGTCTTCCGATTGGTCGCGTGCGCCGGATTTCGAGCTTCAGGGCGTCGACGGCGAGCGTTACTCGCTCGATCAGCTGCGGTCGGCGGAGCGCAAGGTAATGCTCGTGTTCTCCTCTGAAGGGTGTGGGCCGTGCGATGCGCTGATGCCCGACCTTGCCGTCTGGCAGCGCCAGCACGCACAGCAGCTGGCGATCGGCGTGATCGCTGCCGGCGATCAGGACAGCAATCGCGCGAAGGCCGCCGAGCACGGGCTGGCGCTGATGCTGCTGCAGTCAAAGCTTGAGGTCGCAGACGCCTACGAGGCGTACGGCACGCCGATGGCGGTCGTGATCGACACCGACGGGCGCATCGCGAGCCCCACGGTGGGCGGCTCAGACGCGATCGGAACGTTGGTCGCGCAGGCCACCCGGACGTCGCTCGAGGTCGTGCAGATGCCGCCGAGCCACGGTCACCGAAACGGGAACGGCGACGCCGCCCGCGAGCGTGAGATCTCTCAGCTCGGCGAGCGGGCACCGGAGCTGGTGCTGTCCGGTCTTGACGGCGAGCGAGTCGCGCTGCGCGACCTCTACGCGCAGCGGACGATCGCGATCTTCTGGAACCCTGGCTGCGGGTTCTGCCAGCAGATGCTCCCCGCGCTCAAGGCCTTCGAGGACAACCGGCCCGCAGGCTCGCCCCGCCTAGCAGTGATCAGCTCCGGTGACACGGACAGCGCGCGCGAGCACGAGCTGCGTTCGATTGTCCTGTTGGACCCGGAAGGGACGGCGATGGGCGCGTTTGGCGGGGCGGAACCCCGATGGCTGTCCTGATCGACGAGGGCAAGATCGCCTCGCCGATCGCCGCTGGCGCCGACGCCGTGTTCGAGCTCGCGCGCGCCGCAGCGACAGCGCCTGCCGGAAGGGTAGGCGCCGCATGAGCCATTGGCTCGACGATGCCGCCCGCGGGCTCTCCGAGGGCCGCTTCAGCCGCCGGCAGGTGCTGCAGCGCGGCGGCGCGAGCGCGGGTGGAGCGCTGCTGGCATCCCTGACCGCCCCGCTCGCAGCATTAGCCGCCGGTACGACATGCCCCGACGGTCACCACTGCGGCGGCGGAACGACGGCTGCGGACCAGACTGTTGCGATTCACACGAGATATGCTGCGGCGGCAAGTGCCACCCAGTCGCGAAACCCCGCACGTGCTGCCGCCCCACCCGGGCGCCGTACAACCCGCACCTGGAGGAGCTGTGCAAACACGGCGAGCACTGCTGCAGGGACGAATTCGCTGGAACCTGCTTTGACCCCAAGCACAAGGTGTGCTGCAGCGGGAGCGTCACTGACAAAGCAGACTGCTGCAACGGTAAGTTCGTGCACTCCCACGAGGAGTGCTGCGGCTCGGGTGCGAACGCGCACGTCGTGCCCAAGGGCAAGTGCAAGCATGGTAAGTGCAAGCGACCAGGATTCCCGGCGACCTACACCGCCTGCGGGGCGACGTGCTGCGGCGGAAAAACTCCAATCTGCTGCAATAGTCCAACCGGGGCGGCGTGCTGCGCAGCGGGGCAGGCGTGCGGCGGCGGCCGCACCGTCCAGTGCGTGACCCCCTACCCAAAGGGCGACTGGCACTTCGGCAACTACGACGGAAAGCCGAACGAGAATGTCTTCTGCTGCCCCGGCGGCGACGGCGGCACGTGTGGAACAACCAGGGCGAGAGCCACCCCGCCTGCCAAGGCGGCGGCTTCGGCTGCGTCTGTACCAGCGGCGTCTTCTGCCCGACCGGCGGGTGCTGCGACATCTTCGGCTCGTGCAAGAACCCATGCTAGACGTGCGTGCCGCTCCGCCGGCTTGCCAGGCCGGCGAACGCCTGCGGATGCAAGAGCGCCTAGAGCGGTCGCGTGTCACGCGCACCGCCGACACTGGCCCGCCACGCCCCCGACCGGGCTAAGACCCGCCGACCAGCTCCCCCCTCGGCGCATGTTCGGTTGTCCCTGGGTCCCCGCAGCCGGGGCGCAACGTGGCTGATTGTGCGGCCGACGTGCGCGCAATCAGCAAGGCGATCGGCTTCGATCGATGCTGTGTATGGGACCTGTCCGGCGGAGGTCCGCATGCGCTCGCATGCGGCGCATTGCTTGACGGCCTGGTCGTCGCGGTGGCCACGATCGGTTCTTGGGCTCCGCTCGATGCCCCCGGCCTGGACTACTTCGCGGGCATGTCTGACCAAGCGCGGGCGGAATATCAACTCTACGTCGCGAACCGGGACGAGTGGGAACGCCTGGGACTAGAGCTACGTGGCAATCTGTTGGCGTTGAATGTTGAGGACTTTGCCGAGCAGTGGTCGACTGGCGTATCGGCGGTCGATGGCGAGGCGGTCCACGGCGAGTTCGGCACGTGGCTATGTCAAGCGGTCCAGGACGGGTTGACGCCTGGCCTTGACGGCTGGACGGACGATCTCGTGGCGTTCCGCTCGCCCTGGGGTTTCGATCCGAGGTCCATATCGGTCCCGGTCAAGATGTGGCACGGCCTGGAAGATCGCATCGTTCCCATCGCTCACGGCCGCTGGCTCGCGGACACGATCCGGGCGCCGAGGCAGCAATACATGACGACGATGGACATGTGACAGTGGTCGCGGACCGTATCGGCGACCTTCATGACTGGCTGGCCCGGAGCCTTTGAAATGTCGCGCCGCATAACCCGCCGCACAACAGCTGCAGGATCAGCTTGCGCCGAAGCATGCGTAGGCACTGGTACCCGCTGCGGTGAGCACGGGCTGCCCGCGCTCGGCGATCCCATCGCGCGAGAAGCAGCCACGAGAGCGACCGCCGAACAGCCTGAAACGGCAGCCGCTTTCGGACCAACCCGGCCACGCCGGGCCGTCCCGCCGAGCCACCGGAATCGCGCAGGTCGCCGACAGCGCAACTTTTGCAGCGCCATCCGGAAGCCGGGCATGCCCAGGTAGACGCCAGTCGGCGACCGTTGGTCGGCAGCTTCGCCGAGACCGGGTCCGAGCAGAACGGGCTGGAACCACCCGCGCCAGGCAGAGCTCGAGTCGTCAGCCGCAGAATTGGCGACCTGGCGTGGCCAACGATTGTTGGATCGAGATGAGCCCTGGTGGCGCCGATGTCCGTTCTATGCGACCGCGCCTGGCGTGCCGTTCCACCATGACCTACGCCGGCCGGCGCTACCGGGAACGGTGTTCGGAGCTGGCGACGCGCGATCCGCTGGAAGCTTCTGCTGGTTTTCGCCCCCTTCATCGCAGCCTCCATGGTCTGCGGCCTGCTGGAGCACCACGCTGCTGCGTATATCGCGGGATGGCTGGGTGGCGGTGCAGCCGGCGCGATTCTGGCCTTGCGTAACACTCCTCCGGCTTACCTGCAGACGTGGGGCGACGGAGACGCCGGCAAACGCGCCACGCATAAGGTCCTCGCAGAGCTGGGTTGGGAGCTGATCGAGGACGTAGACCGCGGTCGGGGCAACTACGACCACATTCTCATCGGCCCGCCGGGTATCTTTCTGATCCACTCGAAGAACTGGACGGGCGTCACCTCCATCGTCGACGGACACCCCAAACTCGCTCGCCGTCACGACCCCGAGTCCAGAAACGCATGGACGGGCGGAGTCAAAAGCAGCGTCCTTGCGGCAAGCGCCGAGATCTCCCGCGAGCTCCGTGCATGCACCGGACGCCGTGTTTGGGTCAAACGCAGTCGTCGTCTGTCTGGAACGAGTTCCCCGAAGCCTTCGTCCAATCTGAGCGAGTGACGTACGTGCACGGCTGGCGTCTTCTCCAGTTCCTCCAGGACCTGCCCGAGAGTTCTCCACTCCGCGGCCGTGGAGCACCTTTGCCAACGCCATCATGGACATCAAGACTGACCGGGGAGCTCAAGGACGCGGATCACCTGCCTGTGGTCAACACACCGCCTGAGCCAGTATTCGTTCGGCAGCCAGTACCTTGGGCGCCGGGTCAATACCGAGGCTACACTTGGAGCGACCCCGTGCCACGAAAGTTAACGAACGCGGCGGCGCCGACGCGATCGCCCCGGTCGTGGCGGACTTGGCGATCACGATGTCGCCACGGCGATCGCGTGCAACGGGGGTCTGTCGGCGAGAAGCGATTGGCAGCCGGGTGCCGGGCATCGAGAGCGAGTCGCGCTCTGGGGCGGCACCGACGGACGCGTGCTACCTGGCGGCTCGATGTGGACTGGTCGAGCCGTGCAGCGAACAGGTGCGGAACGACAGCTGCGGTCGTACTTGCGCTTGCTGCGGGCGCCTGTTTATTACTGGTCGCCGCCAGCATACCTAAAGCGGCCGTCACGCTGCGTTCCTGTCCGCCAGCCCGTCACGAGATCGACTACACAGCGAAGAAGATCAACTTTTACGGCTCGCTGAGGAGCACACGGACCGTGTCCTGCGCGACAGCTCGTGCGATGTCCCGGTACGTAACGAGCCACGAAGTGGTGATGCCCTTTCACTCGGGCGAGAGCCGCTGGACGGCGCGGCGTCTCACGCCCGCGCGGTAACGACGGCCCGACCGTCTACACCGTCTCTACCGCCGGTCGGGCCAAGGTCATTCAGGTCACGATCGCGGTCCCCGTGAGTTAGCGGACTGTCAGGCAAGGCGCTCCGCCTCCGTCGCTGCCGCAACGCCGCTGTCGTGGGCAAAGGCTGCTCGTTTCGGTAGGGCAGACCGCGGGACGAAATCGCCGAATAGGCTCGGGCGTGTGGCTGCTGCCTCCGCGCAGTCGCTCTTGCCGTCAGCGGCGCCCCACCCTGCGACCACACCCCTGGCAACCAAGCGAGAAAGCCCCGATCGGCCGCTCCTATGTCGCCGATGCACTCGTCCGCCCGAACGCCGTGGAGTTTGCAAATGCGATCGTATAAGCCGGGGTCGACGGGCCCCCCGGTTGTCGCTGGTCTCCTCAGTCTCCGGTATCAGTCCAGTCCTGGACAATCAGTGCTCTGATGCAGCTCTCGGTCTTCGGCACCGATCCAGACTCTCCAGAAGGTGGATCAGCGGAGTGAGGCCGCTGCTCGCGTGGCAAGTCGCTGATCCGCACCAGGATCGGTAGTGGCGTCGCCCAGCCGAGCAGGATCGCATGCTGCGAAGGCAGACTGGGCAGCTCCTGAAGTAGCCCACCGAGGTT
>CAVROW010000009.1:0-306709 GCA_963722995.1 uncultured Solirubrobacterales bacterium
TCCTCCGGAAGCGCGCCTAGGCGTTCGGTCTGCCAGCAGCACTCCCGCGACGAGCCGCTCGATCAGCTCGGCGTACTCGTCGGGTGGGCAAGGCAAGCCCTGCGACTTCAGGTATCGTTGATAGCGGTCGTTATTAAGGGGTAGTGGTCTGACGCAAGCCCGCTCAGTCGCCGCAACCTTTCTGAGACCTCTACCGCGAAGGCCGCCCCGTGAACGCTGTGAACCCGCCGGATCCCGGCCCTGACGGGCTGGACGAGCGTGATTTTCGCGTCTCCTCGATGCGCCGCAAGATCGTCGTTAGTGTCGGCGGAGCTCTCCTCGTCGCCGCCGTGCTGGGCTACGTGCTCGCAGGGCGAGGCGCGCAGTTCAGCGCGGCTCTCCGGACGGCCCCGATCGCGTTGGTGGCACTGTCGGTGCTGCTTCAGATCGGCGCGTTGCTGACCCGCACCGAGGCGTGGGCGATCTGCGTGCGGGCCGCCGGCGGCACCGTCAGCCGCCGTGTGCTGTTCCGCTCGGCCGCGTTCGGCTGCATCGCGAGCATCGTCAACGGGTCGGTCGGCATGGCGGTGCGGATCGCGTCCGTGCGGCGGGCGGCCCCCAGGACGACACCGGGGGCACCGGCTCTGGTGGCCGCCGAGGTGCCGATCATCACCGTCGAGCTGGCCCTAGTCGCGATCTTCTCGTTCACCCTCGTGGCGCCGCTCCGCATCCCGCTGTGGGTACCGGTGATCATCGTCGTGGCGATGGCCGGCCTAACCGCCACGCTACGCCGCGTGTCTGGGCGTTACCGGACCGGGCTCGGCGCGGGCCTCGCTGTCCTGCGCATGCCAAGCCGTGGCCGCCTGATCACGTTCACGCTATTGGCCGTGTGCGCCCAGGTGCTGCGCAACTGGCTGATGCTCCGCGCGATCGGCGTGCATGTCTCCATCTTCGATTCGATGGCCTTGCTGATCGTCATGTTCACCGTCGGTCAGCTGCCGATCGGTCCGAGCACCGGACCGGCCGCCGCCGTCCTCATCCTCGGCGCCCACGGCGTCGCCGCCACCGCCGCCGCCGGCGTGCTGGTGACGCTCACCGGCATCATTGGCTCCCTTCTCTTCGCCGCCTGGGCGGCCACCGACCGCCTCGTTCACCGCGGTCGCACCGTCACGGCACCGCACGTCGCCGTGCCGGTCCCGGCGCAGCCGATCACCGTCCCACAGACCTAGCGTTTCACGCCTGCGGCTCCGAGAAGCGGAGAGCATGCTTCAGCGACAGACGTCAGCGTCCGAGCGCGAGGTGCAATTCGGTGACGGTGGGCAGCGGGGCGCCCGCCGGTAGGTGGGGTTTGACCGAGTGGTCGAACCAGTTCTCCCATTGCTCTCGGCTCTCCCACACCTCGGTGACCGTGAACCCCTCGTCGGTGATCTGGGCGGCATGGGAGATGAACCCCGGCGATTGACGTAGCGGCCCGCCGACGTTGGTCATCGTCTCGTCGTAGGCCTCACGTGGCATACCGGGGGCGAACTGGGTCATGCTGATCGGCATTTTCTCCTCCGTGTACCTCGCGAGTTGTCAGTTGCCAGCTGGTGAAACCGGGCTGAGGCCGTGTCGTCGCATGACTGCAGCGATGGCGGCCGGATCCGGAGGACCCACCGCGAGGACTTCGCTCAGCTCGTGGAAGTAGTCGGGACCGAACACTCCGGGCGTCGCGATGGCGAGAAAGCGTGCGTCTGCGTCGCGATGGTTCGTGAACCCGTGAACGGCCCCGCGGGCGACGCAGAGCGCCTCGCCGGGAGCCAGCTCGACCGTCTCAGCGTCGATGGTCCACGTGCTCAGGCCGTCCAGCCCGTAGATCGTCTCCTCGAACCCGTCGTGGCTATGCGCCGCGGGCACGCGCGCCCCCCGCAGGCACAGCGCACTCGAACATCGTCAACGTCCCGCTCGAGTCCTCGCTCTCGATCAAGAAGCGGATCTCTAGCTGCCCGACGACGATTGCGGCATCCGTCGTGGCGTGCTTCATCTAGCCCCCCATCCAGTTGGTCAAACGACTTGACGACACTATACACTCAGCTAAGCAATGCCGTCAAGCGACTGTACGAATCCGGATGAGCCACTCATCGGCGCGCTGCTCCGAATGCCCTGGGAGCGGGTACGCGAGCGGATGCTCGACGGGCTCCACGCGCGCGGATATACGGACCTGATCGCCGCGCACCTCAACCTCCTGCAATACCCAGGCCCCGAGAACACTCGCCCCTCCGAGCTCGCGGCCCGCACGCGGATGAGCAAGCAGGCCCTCAACTACCTCCTAGGCCAGCTCGAGGAGCTCGGCTACCTCCGCCGCCAAGACGACGAAGAGGATCATCGCTCAAAGCGAATCAAGCTCACGCCGCGCGGCCGCCGCGCGGTCAAGGCGATCCGCACGATCGTCGCCGAGGTCGAAGCCGAATGGGAGCAGCGACTCGGGCACGAGTCATTCACGCAACTACAAAGCCTTCTCCGACAACTCACGGCCATCATCACCACCGATTCCACCACGCCTGCGATCGGCTCAGCTCGGCTAAGCGCGCGTGGCTAACGGCGGTCGTCGTCCGCCTGGACCGCCACGCCTGAACGGCAGAGTCAACGGTGGCGCCGTACGGCGTCTCGGACCCGTCGTAGCACCCGGCGGAGCCCGCGAGGCGAGCCGGTGCGGCCTTCGTCATCCGCACGAAGCTGTGCGTAGAGCTCCGCCTTCGCCTGGGTCTCACGCTCCATGCGGTGCGCGTCCTTTATCAGGGGCCGAATCGGTAAGCGCCCTGGATCTTCCATTTCTCACCTCCCTCTCGGTCGCCTCTCCCCCGCCGCGTCGAACGGGCTCAATCGTACCTGCTGAGCTCGCGCCCACGGGGACCCTCAGTGACGCGCCAGCCACTGCATACGGGTGATCCAGTACAGGTCGACCTCCACGGCTTGGCGAACGTCGGTCGCGGCCAGGGTCGCGGTCCGTTCATACGCCATTCCGATCCGCTGTGCCACGCGTGCCGAGCGAACATTGATGCTCTGCGGTACCGAACACACCTCGCTCAGCTGCAACGTCTCGAATGCCTCGCGGAGCGCCGCAGAGGCACCTTCCGTCGCATACCCATTCCCCCACTGCCCCGGATGAAGCCTCCAGCCGACCTCCACGGCCGGCATCCGCTCGGCGGGAACCAACTCGGACAGGAAGCGCGGCATGGAAAGGCCCAGGTAGCCGATCGTCACCTGGTCGACGAGCGTCCGGGCGACCCACAGCCCGAACCCGAACTGGTCCCAGTGCTCGATCGCGTGCGACACGAACACCGCCGTCCAGTCCGCATCCATCCCGCGCCCGAACGGGAACTCCCAGAACGCCCGCTCGGCAAACACGGGCGTGAGCGAGTCAACGTCCTCCGGAGCGAACCGTGTCAGGCGCAGCCGCTCGGTCACGACGTCGGCAAGCGGCGGCGCGATCTCAGGCGACCTGGCCTCCTCCACGTCGGCGAGGATAGTGCGGCCAGGTGCCCCAGTCGCCCGCGAGCTCCAGATCCCGGAGGGCGCGCAAGGCGTGGGCGTCCCGCGGCGCTCGCCGATGAGGAGGGGTACTGGAGCGTGGTCGTGGAGCAGATGGGCTACGGGCACCTCTAGCGGCAGCGCTACCTTGGGGCAATGAACCAGGTCGCCTTCGAGTGGGATCCGTCGGCGCTGGAGGGAGCCGGTGCGCTGCGCATCCAGGTCGATGGACGCGACCTGGCCGACATCGCCCGCGAGGTTGAGTTGCCCGACGCGGAGGCCGAGGGCCATCCCGCGATCGCGGGGGCATACGTCGGCCTGAGGCCCTCGCAGCTGCAAGGCGCGCTGTCGGAGCACTTCATGGGCGTGCCCGGCTCGGACCTCGCGTGCGGGCCCCCGAGCAAGACTGTCCTGCTTGGCTGCGAATGCGGCGAGCCGGGGTGCTGGCCGCTGATGGCCGAGATCGCGGTCCTCGATCGAACGGTCGTCTGGAGCTCGTTCGAGCAGCCACATCGAGCCAGCCGGTGGTCATACGATCGGCTCGGGGAGCTCACGTTCGACCGCTCGGAGTACGAGCACGCGCTCGACGGTGCCTCGGCGAGGGTTACCGAGCATTTGTCGGGATGATCGAGGAGCCGCGCGCCTGGCGAACCTGCCGCTGCGCAGCTCGTTCCGGATCGTCTCGACGCCGGGCGCGCGGCAGGTCGCGATCAGCGCGCCGACCTCGGTGCAGCCAGGCCACGCCTCCACCGTCACCGTCAGGCTCACGCGGGGCGGTAACGAGACCCTCCACGGCGTGCGCTTGGCGCTACAGCTCCCGCAGGGCTGGAGCGCCACCCGCATCGGCCGGTCGACCATCCAGTCGCTGCGGCCGGGTCAGGCTGCCACGGCGAGGTTCCGTGTCACGCCGCCGAGCTGGGCGCCGTCGACGAACGAGGTGGTGCACGCAACGGCCGATCTTGGTCCCGACGCGCAGCGTGAGGCGGGAGTCACCGTCACGGTGAGCTGACCGCGGCGTCCGCCGGCGCTCGCAGAGCTACGTGAGCGCCGGCACGGGCATCGCGAGCGAATCGCTTGCGAGCGCACGGATGAAGGCGTCGACCACGACCGGGTCGAACTGTGATCCTGCGCACGCGCGCAGCTCGGTGCGCGCGTCCTCGGGCGGCATGCCGGCGCGGTAGGGGCGGTCGGCGGTCATTGCCTCGTAGGCGTCGGCCACGGCGAGGATCCGTGCCTCGAGCGAGATCTGCTCGGCACTGAGCCCGGCCGGATAGCCGCGTCCGTCGACGCGCTCGTGGTGGGCCCGCACCCAGTCCGCGATGTCGTGCATGCCGGCGTGCTCGAGGATGCGCGCTCCCACGTCCGGATGGCGTCGCATCTCCCGCCACTCGGCGTCGTCGAGAGGGCCTGGCTTGAACAGGATCGCGTCCGCGACGCCGAGCTTACCCAGATCGTGCAGCACCCCGGCGGCGTGGATCCGCTCGACCCGATCGAGCGGAAGCCCCATCTCATTCGCGGTGGCGCGGGCGAGCCGGCCGACGGTCCGGGAGTGCAGCGCGGTGCTCGGATCGCGCAGGTCGAGCGTCTCGGCGAGCAGCATCACGGCCGCGAGACGGAGCTCGCCGGAGCGGTCGGGCACCCCGCCCACCGGTCCGCCGGATCGGTCGAGCATGAGGCCGGCATGGTCGACGACGGCCATCAGCACGCCGATGTCGGCCTCGGACGGGCGGCGGCCTAGCGTAGGCTGATCGACGGAGATGACGCCGCGCAGCTCACCGGCAGCGCTGCGGAGCGGAAGCAGCAGCATGTCCTCGGGATGCCACGCATCGGAGCTGAGCGTGGCAACAGCCCGAGGGGTCCAGACCGGGGCAGCGGTCTCCCACTCGTACGAGCCGGCGGCCAGCCACGAAGCGCCGTTGATGTCCTCGCCGAGGGCCAGGAGGCGCTGCCATTCGCCGAGCGAGTTCGAGCTTCCCTCGAGCGCCGAGCGTGCTTCCTCGTCGCCGAGCACGACGACCACCCGCAAGTCGTCGGAGCCTTCCTCCGCGAGGTTGACTGCCACCACCTGGAAGAAGAGCTCGGAGCGGATCGTCTCCGCCAGCGCGCGCACCACAGGCAGCGGCCCGTTGGCCGCGGCGGCGGCGCGGGTGACCGCGAGCATGCTCCGAAGGTGACGCGGAGCCGGCTCCGCGTGCGGCTCGGGGCACGGCCGCGCGTGGGAGGTGGGCGCGTCGTCGTCCTGCGCCGCCGTGACGGTCCGGTTGCGCCCCGAGCGCTTGGCTTCGTAGAGCGCGGAATCGGCGCGCGCCAGCAGCCGTCCGCTTTCCTCCTCGCCGGCGGCGACGCCGATCGACACCGTCAGGAGGCCGCCCTCTCCGTCCGGATGGGGAAAGCCGGCTCGCTGCACGGCCGCGCGGATCCGCTCCGCCGCCTCGCCGGCCTCGGCCGCAGTGACGTTGCGCAACACGAGCAGCAGCTCCTCGCCGCCGAAGCGGTACGCGGCATCGCCGGCTCGAAGCGCGCCACGGACGGTGGCGGCGAGCATCCGCAGCGCCTGGTCGCCGGCCAGGTGCCCGAAGCGGTCGTTGTAGGACTTGAAGTGATCGACGTCGCACAGGGCAAGCGCAATCGGCTCGCGCTCCTCGAGCGGCAGTGAATCGAGCAGGCTGAGGTCGTCGGTAAACGCCCGCCGATTACCGATGCCGGTGAGCGGATCGCGACGCGAGTCATCGACGAGTTGCTCGTTGATGCGCGCAAGCTCGGCCTCGCGCTCGGCGAGGCTCGCGAGGGCGGTGCGCTCGCGGTTGAGCATCGTCTTCAGACGCCGACCGAGCACGATCGAGCGCGCGATCAGTGCGGCCCCGCTCAGGGTCAGTCCGATCTCGAGCGTGACGTTCCCGCCCTCGGGGCCATGGGTCAGGCGCGAACCGACCAGCGCCAGGAACAGGATCAGGAACATGCCCGACGGCAGGATCACGCCTCGATCGCCAGGCTCCCCGGAGGCGGCCACCGGTTCGGGCCTGCGAGCCGCCAGCAGGCCGCCCAGGGCGATCGCCGCCAGGCCGGCGACCCAGAGTGGGTCGAGCAGCGAGTGCCCCGGCACGTAGCTCTGCTCGAGCAACTGGTTGCTCCACATGATGAAGGCGATCGCCTGGACGCCGACCCCGGCCAGCACGAGACGCGGAGCCCGGTTGCGCACGCCGCTCAGCGAGCCGGCCAGCACCGCCTGGATGGTCAGCACGGTGGCGGATACATAGAACGCCGGGTACGCGAGCGCGGCGAGCTTGGGCGCGAGTGCGAGGGACGATCTGCCGACCCACGACCACTGCTCGCCGAAGCACAGGGCGAGCGCCGCGGCGACCAGCTGCAGCGACTCGATGGCCGCCACGATCCGCACCGGCCGCGGGCCGCGCGCCAGGCGGACCATGCTCGCCATCGCCAGCAACGCGAAGGCCCACCAGCCGAGGTCGGCGATGTTGGGCGACTGCGGGAAGCCGATGATCCCGAACAGATCCCAGGCGAGCTGGCCGAACAGCCAGCAGGCACAGGCGATCGTCCACAGCCGCCAGCGGTCGCGGTTGGCCGGGTGCGCGTGTCGCCACGCGAGCGCGGTCCCGCCTGTCGCCGCAATCGCGGCCGAGGTCCAGGCCACGTCGAAGCAGACGCCGGCACCGAGCCCGGCGTAGGCCGCCACCATCGCCCCGAGCGCGACGACGAGCGGCGCGAGGATCGCTGTGGCAGTCCGGCGGTTCACAGCTCGAAGTCGTTGCCCTGCATAGCAGGGTAATCGGCGCCACCCGGCGTTCTCTTGAAACGGCGCCCGGCGTCGCCCGCGAGATACTCAGGCGATGCAGGAGCAGCGCCTTGCGTTCACGGGGCCGCTCGATTGGACGACGATGCTCGCGTACTTCCGGGCCCGCGCGATCCCCGGGGTGGAGGCGGTCACCGACGGCACCTACCGTAGGACGGTCGTGGTGGGGGGTCACCCGGGCGTCCTCGAGCTCGCCTCAGGCGGGGCCGACCACCTACTGCTCAGAACCCATCCGGCCGGGACGGGTGCGATCGCGGGGCGAGCGAGGCGAATCTTCGCGCTCGACGCGCCGGGCGAACGGGCCGTAAAGGCGCTCTCGGCCGACTCGCTGATCGGGCCGCTCGTGACGGCGCGGCCCGGGCTGAGGGTGCCCGGCACGTGGGACCCCTACGAGACCGGCGTGCGCGCGATCATCGGCCAGCAGATCAGCGTCCGCGGGCGCCAACACGATCATCGGACGTGTCGTCGCGCAGCTGGGTACGCCGGTGCACGGCGCGCGAAGACTCGGGCTGAGCCACGCGTTTCCGGCCCCGGGCGTCCTGGCCGGCGCCGACCTGACGCGAGTCGGCTTGCCCGCGGCGCGCGCGTCCGCGATCAACGGCTTCGCCCGGTCGGTTGAGCGCGAGGAGGTTCGGCTCGACGGCAGCATGACGCTCGACGAGCTGAGCCACGCGATCACGTCGATCCGGGGGCTGGGTCCGTGGACGGCGCAGTACATCGCGCTCCGTCTCGGTGAAGGCGACGCCTTCCCGGCGGCCGACCTCGGCCTTCGGCGCACGTTCGAGCACATCGCTCCCCAACCCCGGCCGCCGTTGGCGGCGCGGGCTACGGCGTGGTCGCCCTGGCGAGCGACGGCCGCCATGCATCTCTGGCAAGCGCAGCCGGAAGCTCGGCCACCGGCGTGACGGCGCGCGGCGGGCGGCAGAAACCTCCGCCCACCGCGCGAGCCCCATACCGCCATTGCGCTGAGCCCCCTAATTCGTCAGACGCAGTGCCCCCTGGTTCGGTCAGGTGCGCCCCCGCACTTGCCCCCTGGTTCCTCTACGCGCTAGCGAGACGATGGCAAAGCGCCCCGCGCCATCGCCGCCCCGTGTGTTCGGTTGCTGAATCACGGCGAGAGACTCTCATCTTGCCCGTGCCGTGTCGGTGTGGCGGCCATGCGTCTTGGGGTGCGGCGGGCATGTGGGCTCAGGTACGGATATCCGTACCTGAAGCCTCGTAACAACCCCCCCGGCAAGCGCGGGCGCCGCTGCAATCCTTGGCGGATGCCGGAAAGACGTCTCGAGCTGCGCTACTGCGCGAGCGCCAGGTGATGGAGACGACGGTCCTGATCGTCGACGACCATGCCACCTTCCGTCAGTCGGCGCGACTGCTCCTCGAGTCCGAGGGATTCGAGATCGTGGGGGAGGCGGTCGACGGACGCACGGCGATCGAGAAGAGCGCAGCATTGTCTCCAGACGTGATCCTGCTCGACGTCCAGCTGCCCGACATCGACGGGTTCGAGGTCGCCACGCGCGTGGCGGAGTTCGACCCGGTACCTGTCGTAGTGCTCGTGTCCAGTCACGACGGCGGCGACTTTGGCTCGCTAGTCGGCACCTGCGGGGCGCGAGGCTTCGTCACCAAGGCGGATTTGTCGGGCGAGCGCATCCGCGCCCTCCTGGCCGGCTGAGACGCTTCGCCCCGCAGTCGCTTAGCCTTCCGAGCCGAACCCATGAGCGATGGTCTACGTGTCCTGGTGGCCGACGACTCGGTTCTGCTGCGGGAGGGCCTGGTCCGACTGCTCGAGGAGAGCGGGTGCGAGGTGGTGGCCCAGGCCGGAGACGCCGAGGAGCTGCTGCGCAAGGCGCGCGCCCACAAGCCCGACGTGGCGATCGTTGACGTGCGCATGCCACCTGATAACACCGATGACGGCCTGCGAGCGGCGCTCTCGATCCGCAACGAGCATCCCGAGACTGGCGTCCTCGTGCTCTCGCAGTACATCGAGGAGCAGTACGCGGTCGAGCTGATCGGCGAAGCCAGCGAGGGCATCGGGTACCTGCTCAAGGAACGGATCACCGACGTCGGTACTCTGCTCGACGCCGTGCGCCGCGTCGCCTCGGGCGGTTCGGTCATCGACCCCCAGGTAGTCAGCCAGCTGCTGCGCCGGCACCGTCATCAGGATCCGCTCGAGGAGTTGAGCGACCGGGAGCGCGAGGTGCTCGAGCTGATGGCCGAAGGCCGCTCGAACCACGCCATCGCAGATCGTCTCGTGATCAGCGAGCGGGCGGTGGAGAAGCACGTCACCAGCATCTTCAGCAAGCTGAAGCTCCCGCCCGCCGAGGACGATCACCGGCGCGTGCTCGCCGTGCTCACGTTCCTGCGTGCCTGAGGCGAGCACCACTACTCCGAGCGGCGTCTCGCGCCTGGGCGGACTGCGTGGACGGACGGCGATCGTTGGCGCGTCGACGGCCATCGTGGTGGCGGTGGCGCTGACGCTGGGGATCGGTTGGCTCGCGAGCGCTCATTCGCGGACCGGGACCTACACGGTGTCGGGAGACCTCACCCAGGTGAACCTGAACGTCGCCTCGGGCGATGCCGTGATCGTGGGCAGCAGCTCCTCGACGCTCCAGGTGCGGCGCATCGAGAACTATGCCTTCGGGCGAGCGGCGCAGGAGCGTCGCTCGCTCGCCGGCGGCGTGCTGAGCATCTTCTCCCGCTGCCCGAAGATCGTGCTCGGATCGTGCTCTGCGTCCTACGAGCTCGAGGTCCCCCAGTCGGTGGCCGTGCAGGTGCACACAAACAACGGCGACGTCCGGATGACCGGCTTCAGCGGCAACGTCACGATCTCGACGCGCACCGGCAACGTCGACGTCGAGGCGTATTGCGGGTTCAGCCTGTCCGCCCGGAGCGGGCTGGGCGATCTCCACGTCGCCACCGCCTGCGCGCCCCAGCACCTCGATCTCGAGACCGGGAGCGGCGACGCGGTGGCGCTCGTGCCGCCGGGCCGCTACCGGGTCGGCGCCAGCTCGGGGAGCGGCCGTGAGCTGGTGAGCGGGCTAGAGCGCGACGACCAAGCCCCCTTTACGATCGACGTTCACAGCGCCAGCGGGAGCGTCGCGGTGGAGGGGGGACTGTGAGCTGGCGCGCAGGCCCCGCCACCGATCCGCCGGCGGCGCCGGAGGTGCTGCTCGGCGGCGCCGAGCGCGAGCTCCACACCGACCGGCTGGCCAAGCAGCTCGCATACATCGTGCTCGGTATCCCGCTCGGCGCCGGGTACGCCCTGCTCGTCGGCGGCGCGCTGGGTCTCGGCGCGCTGCTGGGCGCACTCTGGATCGGCTTGCCGGCGCTGTTCGCGGCCACCGTGCTGCTGTGGCGGTGCGTGGAGCTCGAGCGGCGGCTGGCCAACCGACTGCTCGAGGCGGCGATCTCGCCGCTTCCGCCGCTGCGCCGTGCCGCCGAGGGCACCGTCTGGCAACGGCTGCGCCACCGCGCGAGCAGCCGGGCCTTCTGGCGAGGCGTCGCGATGCTGAGCCTGAGGCTGCCTTCGACCCTCCTCGCCACCGCGGCAGTGGCGGCGGCGGGGGCGGCGACGGTGGCGCTCCTGGTGATCGGGCTAGGCGGGATCACCGGGTCGACCGGGGGCTACGTCGGCCCGTTCGGAATCGACGCCGGGTCCGGTGTGGTCCTGTGCCTGCTCGCGCTCCCGGCGGGGGTGTTCACCGTCGCCGTCACCGACTGGACGTCCCGAGCGCTACGAGGTCTCGCGCGATCGCTGCTCGTGACGAGCCTGCCGGCAGGCGTCCCCATCCGCGAGACGCTTGCCCGCAACCTCGGCGACCGCACCCTGTCGATCGCCTACTGGGTGCCGGATCGGGAGGAGTTCGTCGACGAGCGCGGCCACACCGTGCCACTGCCGGCGGCTGGCACCGATCGCGCTTGGACGGCGGTCGACTACGAGGGCCGCCGAGTCGCCGCGATCATCCACGACGCCAGCCTGGAGGCGAGCCCGGAGCTCGTGCAGGCGGCGGCCGCCGCGGCCTCGCTCGCCCTCGACAACGAACGGCTCAAGGCCGACCTCCGCTCGCGGGTCGAGGAGCTGCGAGCTTCCCGGGTACGCCTCGTGGAGGCGTCGAACGCGGCCCGGCGCCAGATCGAGCGTGACCTCCACGACGGCGCCCAGCAGCAGCTCGTCGCGCTGGCGGTCGAGCTGCGCCTGCTGCGGGGGCGCGTGGCCGAGAATCACGATGCGCTCGAGCTGATCGACCGGATCGACGCGAAGCTGGCGGCGGCGCTCGACGAGCTGCGCGAGCTCGCGCGGGGCATCCATCCCGGCATCCTGACCGCGCGCGGGCTCCCCCCGGCGCTCGAGTCGCTGGCCGCGCGCGCGCCGCTCACGGTGGCGTGCGAGATCGACCTGCCAGTGCGTCCGCCACCGTCGGTCGAGGTCGTCGCGTACTTCGTCGCCGCCGAGGCGCTGACGAACGTGCTCAAGTACGCGCAGGCCGGCCTGGCCACGATCCGCGCCCACTACCGCGACGGAGACCTCGTGATCGAGACCGAGGACGACGGCGTCGGAGGCGCCGACGAGCGGAAGGGGAGCGGACTTCAGGGCCTGAGGGACCGGGTCGGGGCCCTGGAGGGCGAGCTGACCGTGATCAGCCGGCAGGGGCGCGGCACGCTCGTGCGCGCGTGCATCCCCGTACCGGGTTCAGGTGATCCCGATGGTGGATCCGGCTAGAGCAGGCCGTTGGCGCCCAGGAACTGCTGGGCCACGACAGCCGGGCTCTGCTGGTCGAGCGCCACGTCGGCGTTCATCACCCGCAGCGCCTGCGTGCTCAGCCGGGCGCTGACCGCGTCGATCGTCTGGGCGAAGGCGGGACCCTCGCGGGAGAGCGCGCTCGCGCGCACCGCGAAGGTGACGTTCTGGAATCCGAACGTGCCCTTCGGGTCGCTCAGCATCACGAAGCCGCCGCGCGTCAGGTTGCCGTCGGTCGTGAAGGCCACCGCAAGCTGCGCGCGCCCGCTCGTCAGTGCCTGGTACTGGCTGCCGATCTTGAGCGGAAGGAACCGCAGCGCGGTTATGCCGTAGTCCTGCCGGAGGCCGATCAGGCCGTTGAAGCGCGTCCGGAACTCGGGCGGTCCGGCCAGCGTGGCCGTCGCGCCCAGCCGCTCCAGGTCGGCCAGGGAGCTGAGCCGGTGCCGGCTCGCGTACGCCGGGCTGGTGACGATCACGTCGGTATCCGTCGCCGCCGCCATGGCGAGCAGGACCACGCCGCGCCGCTGCTCGACCTTTGCCGCGAGCGTATAGGCCTGCGGGGCGCTCGTCGGCCGCTGCACGTTGTGGCCGAAGACCGAGAGAATCGTGCCGGTGTACTCGGGATAACCCTCGATCTCACCGGACGCGAGCGCACGGTCGACCTCCTCGGAGGGGCCGATGTCGTTCTTGAGCGTGACCGTGAAGCCCTTGGCCCGGAGCGCCTGGGCATATAGCTGGCCCAGGATGAACTCCTCGGTGAAGTTCTTGGTGCCGAGCGTGATCGGCGGCTTGCCCGCCCCCGGTTTCGGAGCCGCGGACGGACCGGCGACCGACTTGGTCGTCGACGTGCGCCCGCTTGACCCAGAGCCGCACGCCGAGGCCGAGAAGGCGGCCACCATCACGGCCAGAGCCACCCCGATCAGACCCGGGGGGCGCGTCCTCGTCACCGTTGCGCGGCCTCCCGCACCCGGACCATCGCGCGAGGCTACCAAGACAACCCCGCTTCACGGGCGCGCGGAAACGCGGAGCGCGAGCCAGCCGGCGAGCAGGAGAGCTGCGATTGCCGAAGCTACGTACACCTGGCGGTAGGTGGTGTGCACGATCAGCAGCGAGCCCAGCGCCTGCGTCGGTGCGCCCGGACCGAACAGCGCCATCGTGAGCGCCGCCGAAACCCGGCCCTGGAGCTCGAGCGGCGTCGTGCGCTGAGCCAGGTTGAGAGCGGCGAGATAGACCCAGGGAAGCGCGAAGCCGAGCACGAGCGAGCCGAGCAGCGCCGCCGGAAGCCAGCCCGTGCTCCGGAGCGTGTTGCCGGCGGCGAAGTTCGCGAGGCCGGCGATCGCCAGGCGCCGCTCGCCGAGCCGCGCCACCAGCCTCCCGCTCGAGACCGCAGCCACGATCGAGCCGGCGCCGAGCGCCGCGGTGAGGACGCCGAGGAACGCGGGCCGGCGCCCGAGACCGCCGACCAGGCTGTACTGCGCCGCGACCCCGACGCCCGAGAGCGCCATCACCGCGGTGGCGGCGATGGCCACGCGCCGCAGCTCGACCACCGACGTGATGTGGCGCGCTCCGGCGGCCAGCTCGGTGGGCCACCGGACGTGCCGCGCCGGCGGGCGGCGCGCAGGGACGCGGAGCAGCGACACCGCGCCGGCGGCGAACAGGAAGGTGGCCGCGTCCAGGGCCGCGACGGCGCCGCCGCCGAGCACCGTGAACAGCCCGGCGCCCAGCAGCGGCGCCACGAGCCGGCCCGTCTCCTGGATCGCGAGGCGCCAGCCGTTGACTTGCCGCCGGATCGACTGCGGAAGGATCTCGGCGAACAGCGCGCTCTCCGCTGGGTCGGTCAGCACCTCCTCGACCCCGTAGGCGGCCATCGCGAGGAAGATCACCCACACCTGGTGCGCCGTGTGGACCGTGAGCAGGAGCAGCATCGTGGCCGCGGACACCAGGTTCACGGTCAGCAGCCAGCGCCGGCGGTCGACGCGGTCCGCCGCGAGCCCGGCCAGCGGCCCGGCGAGCGACGGTGCATACACGCATGCGGAGACCAGGCCGGCCTGTGCGCTGCTCCCGGTCAGCGACTTGACCCAGATCCCCGCGACGAGGCTCATCGCGCTGTTGCCGAGCAGCGACGCGGCGAGGCCGCCCAGGTACAGCCGGGCGTTCCGCCGCGCAGCGCGATCCTCTTCTGAGACGGCGGCAGAAGCGCGCAGGCGCATCGGGAGGACCATACCGTGCTTAGCCCCGATCAAGAAGCAAATCTAAGTCGTCTCGACTAAGATCTGTCGCGAGACGCCGTCGCCTTCCCGCGCTTGCCACCACGTGACTGCGACGTACGCCGCGCGGAAGTGATTTAGTGCCCGCCGTGGTCGGGAGAGGCTGCGCCGACGGCAGGCGGCACCGCGTGGCGGTCGCGCTCGTTGTGGCGCTCACGCTGGTGGTCATGGCCGGGGCCGGGGCTGCGCGCGCCGCGACGGCCACCTTCAGCGTCCACGGGAGCGTCCAGCAGGTCTACGTGGTCGGGCTCGCCTCGGGCGAGCGGATGGCGCTACTGAACGGCCGTGGCCGCCGGGTGGCCACCGGCCGCGCCGACTCGCTCGGCGGCCTGATCTTCCGGAACGTGCGGCCGGGGAGCGGCTACCGCGTCCGCGCGCTTGCGCACGGGCCGACCTCGGGCGCGGTGACGGTCCTCTCGACCCGCTCGGCGCCGCCGAGCACCAGCGTCTACAACCAATCGGTTCCCGACAACGGCTACAGCTACCTGACCACCCGGGACGGGATCCAGCTGGCGATCGACGTGCATCCGCCGTCGAGCCCGGCCGGCGAGCCCGGGGCTGCCGGGCGGCGTCAGCCCGCCGCTGAACCCGCTGACCGGGCTGCCGCTGCCGTCCGGCGTGACGGTGCCCACGACGCCGGCGAGCGGGCCGCCGTGGCCGACGCTGATCGAGTACTCCGGCTACGGATACGCCGACCCGGCCGGTCCCCAGAACGGGATCGCGGTCATCGCCAACCTGATGGGGTTTGCGGTCGTCGACGTCAACATGCGCGGCACCGGCTGCTCCGGCGGCGCCTACGACTTCTTCGAGACGCTCCAGAACCTCGACGGCTACGACGTGATCGAGACGATCGCGCGCCAGCCGTGGGTGCTGCATCACAAGGTGGGGATGATGGGCATCTCCTATGGCGGGATCAGCCAGCTGTTCACCGCCCAGACCGATCCCCCCAGCCTGGCCGCGATCTCGCCCCTGTCGGTGATCGACAACACCCAGACCACGCTGTATCCGGGCGGGATCCTCAACACCGGTTTCGCGGTGGCATGGGCGAAGGAGCGGATCCATGACGCCGAGCCGGCCTCGGCTACCGGCGGACAGGCCTGGGCCTACCAGCGGATTCAGCAGGGCGACGCAACGTGCAAGGCCAACCAGGTGCTGCACGGCGAGGCCGTGAACCTGCTCGCGAAGATCCGCGCCAACAACCACTACAAGCCCGCGGTGGCGGATCCGCTGTCGCCGATCACGTTCGTCAACAAGATCAAGGTGCCCGTGTACATGGCGTGCCAGTGGACCGACGAGCAGACCGGCGGGCACTGTCCGGACCTGGCTGAGCACTTCACGGGCACACAGCGCAAGTGGTTCACGTTCACCAACGGCACGCACGTCGACTCGCTCGACCCCGACACGCTGGACCGCTGGTACGACTTCCTCGAGCTGTACGTGGCCCAGCAGGCGCCGATCGTCAACTCCGCCGCGATCCACGCCGCCGCGCCGGTGATCTATCAGCAGGCGATGGGAATCAACGGCGTCACGCTGCCGCCCGACCCGATCCAGGAGCAGCCGACCTACGGCGGCGCGCTGTCCGCCTTCGAAGCGCTGCCCTCCATTCGGGTGCTGTTCGACAACGGCGCCGGGGGCCAGTCGCCGGGTCAGCCGTACCCGGCGTTCGAGCAGTCGTTCTCGCGCTTCCCCATCCCCGGCACGACGGCGCGCTCCTGGTATCTGCTCCGGCGGTGGTGCGCTGGCCGCGCGCCCACCGGCCCGCGCCGGCGCCAACGCGTTCACCTGGAACGCGCACGCGCTCCCGCTCACCGACTTCAACGGCCCCCAGGATGGGAGCTCCGGCGGGATCTGGACCGCCACGCCGCCCTACAGCTGGGCGCAGTACCCGCGGGGAAGCGCGGTCTCGTACCTGACCAGCCCGCTCAGCAGCAACACCGCGGTGATCGGGGCGGGCGCGGTCAAGCTGTGGGTGCGCTCCTCGACGCCGAACGTGGACCTCCAGGTCACGGTCACCGAGGTGCGCCCGGACGGCAAGGAGACGTTCGTGCAGAACGGCTGGGTGCGGGCCAACGAGCGCCGGCTCGACCCGCGCAAGAGCACGCTGCTCGAGCCCGTCCTCGGACTTCGCGCCTCCGACGTCTCGCCGATGCCGCGCAACCGGTTCGTGCAGGTCACGATCCCGCTCTACTACGAGGGGCACGTGTACCGGGCAGGCTCACGCATCCGCGTGATCATCGCCGCCCCCAACGGCGATCAGCCGATCTGGGCCTTCGGCGAGACGAGCCCAAAGAGCCACGCCACCGTCGCCATCGCGTTCTCCAGGCGCATGCCCTCGCGGCTCATCCTCCCGGTCGTGCCGGGCGTGAGCGTGCCCTCCGGGCTGCCGCCGTGCCCCGGCCTGCGCGGCGAGCCATGCCGCGCCTACCAGCCGTTCGTCAACCGTACGGCCAGGCTCTCCTCGCCGCGGCGCAAGAAGGCCCACCCCCCGCGGCGTAAGCGCAAGCAGCCTTAGGCCGGCGTATCGTCGCCGGAATCTTCGTGACGCATCCCGGGCGTGCCGAACAGCGCCTGTGCGCCGAATGCGAGGATGCCCGAAGCAAGCGAACCGGCGGTCATCGCCAGGTCAGGCGTCCGTGAGTGGCCGTTGGCCAGCGCGTGGAACGAGAAACCCAGGCCGATGCCGGTCCAGAGGAGCACGCCGAGCACGTTGAGCAGAACATACGTGCCGGCGATTCCCTGGTCGAGGTGACGCCCGAGACGGAAGAAGCTGCCGCTCAGTGCCATGCCGACCGCCCCGATGGCGAGTACGTGCGTCGCCGCGTTGAAGAACTCGAGGCTCGCCTGGTCCTCCCAGAGCGGCGCCGCCACCGCCGCTCCGACGATCAGAGGGATCACCGTGAGCGGCACGCGGAAGCGGATGCGAAACGGCTCCGGTTTGCTCTTCCCGGCCACGTCGCCGGGCAGCGTAATTCGCGCTGCGGACGCCGTCTCACGCGGTGGCTGCGGTGGGCAGCCAGCTGAAGCGCCAGGCAGCGAACGCGGCCGCCCCGATGCCCCATCGCGGCCAGCACGAGCAGGTCAGTGGCCGAGATGGAGCTCGCGAACGAGGCGTGGATCGAGGCCGACTGCAGGCTGGCCGCCAGGTGCTCGACCGGGAACACCTTGGCGATGTCGCGCAGCGTGTGGCTCAGGTTGGCCACCGGGATGAACACGCCCGAGATGAACCACAGGGGCAGCATCGTGGCCTGGACGATCGGCTGGGCGGCCTCCGGGTTGCCCACGAGGCCAGACACGGCGTAACCGACGCAACCGAGCGCCAGCGTGCCCACCAGCGACGTGCAGGCGACCGCGACCAAGGCCCCGGGGGCCAGCCCGACGCCGTACAGGAGCTTGGCCAGCACGAGCAGGATCACCGCCATGATCGCCGCCACGACCAGCACGGCGATCGCCTGACCGCCGATCAGGACCACGGCCGGGACGGGCGTGGCGCGCCGGCGCTTGAGCACGCCGCTCTCGCGCAGGGCGGTGACCGACACCACCAGGTTCCCGTATGCGGCGGAGATCAACGACAGCGCCAGGATGCCCGGTACGTAGTAGTGCGAGAGCTTGACCCGCACGCCGTCGATCGTCGTGGTCCCGTTGCCGAACACGCTGGAGAAGATCACCAGCAGGAGCACGGGGAAGAAGAAGGTGAAGAACCGAGCGCGAGGGTTGCGCAGGCTGGCCAGCAGGTCGTAGCGCACCTGATGCGCGAGCACGGCGAGCGGGCCGCGTGCGGCGGCAGAGGGACCCGACGACGCCCTCGGGGGCGCGGCCGGGGCCCGGCGGACGGACGGCTGGGTCGCTGCAGGGTGGCGCGCGCGCCACCACCGGAGCAGGAACCGGAAGATCAAGAACATCGTCAGCTCCTCGCTTGCTGGTTGGCCGTGAGTTTCAGGTACACGTCCTCGAGGGTGGGCCGGCGAACCTCGAGATCCTCGAGCTCGAGCCCACGTTCGAGCGCCCAACCGGCGAGCGCGTGCAGATCGGCGGTCACGCTCGCACCCGCGATCACGAGCCGGCCGCCGTGGGTGGGCTCGGCGCGTTCAGCCAGCGCCGGCGGCAGGTCGCGCGCCGACATCGCGCCCGGCAGGCTGAAGACGATCGTCGTGGTGCTGGGAAGGCCGCCGCCCAGCGTCTGCGCGGTGCCCTCAGCGATGATCTGGCCGGCGGCGATGACTGCGATCCGATCGGCCAGGCGCTCGGCCTCCTCCATGTAATGCGTCGTCAGGAAGACCGTCTTGCCGAGATCCCGCAGGCCGGCGATCACCTCCCACGCGGCGCGGCGCGCCGAAGGGTCGAAGCCGGTCGTCGGCTCGTCGAGGAAGACCAGCTCGGGATCGCCGATCAGCGCGAGCGCCACGTCGAGCCGGCGGCGCTGGCCGCCGGAAAGGGCGCCCGCCCGCTCCTGCGCCTGGTCGGCGAGGTCGACGAGTCCGAGCGTCTCATCCACCGGACGCGGGGCGCGGTAGTACCCGGCGTACAGCTCCAGGCACTCGCGGACGGTGAGGCCGGGCTCGGCCTGGGACTCCTGGAGCACCAGCCCGATCCGCTCGCGCCAGGTGGCGGGAGCTCGCCACGGATCGGTCCCGAGCACGCGCACGGTGCCGCCGTCGGCGCGCCGGAAGCCCTCGAGGATCTCGACCGTCGTCGTCTTGCCCGCGCCGTTCGGCCCGAGAAAGGCGAAGATCTCCCCGGCTCGCACCTCGAGGTCGATCCCGCGTACCGCCTCGCGGTCGCCGTAGCGCTTGTGCAGGCCGCGGACGGAGATCACCGCGGGACCGGAGGCGGAGGCTCTCGGCCGCCGCGGCCTCAGTATTCAATGAGGTAGTGAGCATGGGCGCCAAGGTAGTGAGCCGGGCCACCGTCTGTCATCGGCGCTCGGGTTGAACCTGCGCCTCCACCTACGGGTGGAGTAAGCGCTCTCGCCGACCTGAGCCGTTATCCGGCGCGCTCGTGCATCGCCGCGGCCTCGAGCATCGCCGAGGAGCGGACGGTGGCGTTGCGGCCGCTTGCCTTGGCCCAGTAGAGAGCGCGATCAGCGTCGCGCAGGAGCTCTTCGGCAGTAGTGGAGTCGGCCACGGAGCAGACGCCGAGCGGAGACGGTCAACGTGCCGACGCCGGGGAAGACCTCGCGCTCGATCGCCGCCCGGGCGCGCTCTGCGGCACTGTAGGCGCCCTCCTCGTCGGTCTCGGGCATCAGCCACGCGAACTCCTCTCCGCCGATCCGGGCGACAAGCTCCCCCTCCCGGGCCGTGCACGCGAGCAGCCGCGCGAAGCGGATGAGCACGCCGTCGCCGGCCTGGTGGCCGTACCCGTCGTTGATCCGCTTGAAGTGGTCGAGGTCGAGAATCACCAGGGAGAGGTCGCGCTCGTAGCGCCGGGCCCGCGCCAGCTCGGAGGCGAGGCGCTCGTCGAACACCCGGCGGTTGGCCAGACCGGTCAGAGGGTCGGTCGAGGCCTGACGGGCCAGCCGATCCCAGGCCTCAGCGTTCGAGATCGCCAGCCCGACGAGCTGGGCGAAGCGCTCGAGCCGCTCCTCGGCTCCCGCCGGGACGGCCACGTCGGAATACGCGGCGCCGAGGGCGCCCCACAGGCGGCCTTCCACGACGATCGGCGCCGCGATCCCGCGAGCGCCGCCGAGCGTGCTCATGAGCGGCGCCATCGGATCCCGGCCGCTTGCTCGATAGTGCGACGTGCGCGTCGGCGACCCCGTGCGAAACACCTTCGCCGAGGCGGTGCCACCATCCAGCGCATACATCGAGCCGGCCAGCTCCTCGCCCTCGGGCGTCCAGCCGCCGAGCACCACGCCTTGGTTGGCGTCGGGCTCGAAGCGGCTCACCGCCGCCGTGCGCGAGGAGAACAGGCTCCCGATCTGCTCGGCCACGAGCGTGAACACCTCCTCGGGTGCACCCTGCTCGGCGACCAGCGTGGCGATGCGGCGAAGCGCCGCCTCTTCGGCGTCGCGGGCGGCGAGGGCGCCGGCGGCGTGGCGTTCTCGCGTGGTGGCCTGGCGCAGGATCAGGCTGACCGCGACGGCCAGGCACAGACCGAAGCCGAGGACGAGCCAGGCGGTGAGGAACGAGGCGTGGCTCGGCACCTGCGCCCAGATGCTCCACGTGCGGCCGGCGACGGAGAGCAGCGACGGGGAGCCCGAGGCGCCGTGCGGGCTGGAGACGAGCGTGTCGCGGCCGTCCTTGATCGTCAGGCGGACGCCCGGCAGGTGGGAGGTCACCATCCGGGCCAGCTGCTCCGCCCCGTAGGAGACGGTGATCCAGCCGTCCAGACGCCCCGCTGGGTCGTGCACCGCGGCGTAGACGATCACGCCGTGGCGGTGAAGCGCCCCGCTGAGGAACTCGACCGGCGGCGTCGCCGTCTGGCCCCCGGTCGCGGCCGCGCGCAGCAGCAAGCGCCGGCGCAGCGGGTTGGCGGCGAGGTCGAGCCCGAGCGACTGACGTTGGCTCGACTTCTCCATGAACTGCGTGAGCACGAGATGGAGCGCCCGCGGGGCGGCGGGCAATACCTCGCCGGGCTTCGGCGACTCGGTCAGGCGCAGCCCCGTCCGGCGCAGGAACGCGGCGCGATCGCGCTCGCTCACCGGCTCGACGAATCCGGCGCTGGACGCGATGTCCTGGTCGGTGACGATCGCGGCGAAGGTCGGCCAGCGCGCCCCGATCGGGGTGTGCGCGGCGCCCACCACCCGGGCGAGCACGAGCTCCTGATCGAGCACGTCGTGCACCGAATCGGCCAGCATCGAGATGGCCTGACCCCGGTCCGCGCGCTCCTGGGCCCGCTGATGCGAGAGCTCGACGCGATCGAGCGTCCAGGCGACCGCGAGCACGGCGAGCACCAATGCCGTGCCCACGAGCCACCAGCGATCGGCGATTCGTCGCATAGGTCATATATCGGACAAATCGGCCGATCTCGTGAACGACTGCGCCGGTCTTAGGCCAGCAGTTCGCCGAGCTCGCGGCCGACCGGTGCGGGCCGGATGTGCTCGAGCCGGTCGACCTCGGCCAGCGCCGGGAAGATCCGGCTCCAGGACAGCGCGATCAGGACGGTGATCGCACCACCGCCGACGACGGCCGGAATCGTGCCCACGAGGAACGCCGCGAGCCCCGACTCGAACGCGCCGAGCTGGTTCGAGGCGCTGATGAACACCATCTCGACCGCGTTGACGCGGCCGCGCAGCCGGTCGGGGGTGGCCAGCGCCACCGTGGTCGAGCGGATGTTCATGCTGTACAGGTCGACGAACCCGCTCACCCCGAGCGCCGCCAGCGACAGGAGATAGGACCGCGAGAGCCCGAACACGATGATGCTGGCGCCGAACGCCGCGACCACGACGAGCAGCGTCCGGCCGGCGCGGCCGCCGATCGGGCGCCGGGTGATGAACGCGGCGGCGAGCAGCGCGCCCACCGCCGGCGCGGCCCGGAGGATCCCCAGCCCGGTCGCGCCGACGTGCAGGATCGAACGCGAGAACACGGGCAGCAGCGCCACCGCGCCCCCGAACAGCACAGCAAGCAGGTCGAGCAGGATCGCTCCGAGCAGAACCTGAGTGCGTCGCACGAAGCGCAGGCCCTCGAGCACGCCCTCGACGCTGGCGGCCTCCCGGCCGGCGTCGGCTGCGTCGCCCGCGCGCCGCGCGGACGTGTCGGCCGCGGGGCGCGGGTGCATCGCCGCCACGCTCATGGAGGCGAGGGCGCAGGCACCGCCCGCAAGGAGGTACACGAGCACCGGCGAGCTCCCGTAGAGGAAGCCACCGAGCGCCGGCCCGATCACCTGCCCGCTCTGCGACGCGATCGAGCGCAGCGTCATCGCGCTGGGAAGCAGCTCGGCCGAGACGAGCGTCGGTGGCATCGCGCGAGCCGCGGGAGTCCCGAGCGCCATCGCCGTTCCGGCCGCCAGCGCGAGGGCCAGGAACGGCCACAGCGACTGCACGTGGGCGGCGCTGACCAGCGCGAGGCCGCCGCCCACGGCTGCCCCCAGCAGCAGCGAGCCGGCGAACACGAGCCGGCGGGGCGCACGGTCCGCGAGCTGCCCGGCGGGCAGCGCGAGCACGAACATCGGGATGAACTCGGCGAGGCCGATCCAGCCGAGGTCGAGCGGGCTCCGGCGCTGCCCGTACACCTGCCACCCGATCGCCACCTCGAGCATCTGGAGGCTGATCCCCATGCCGAGCAGGGCCAGCCACCACAGCCGGAAGTCGCGCTCCTCGAGTGCCGGTCCGAGGCGCCTCAAGCCCGGGCGGTCGTTCTGAGATCCGGCACCCGGGCGATGGTAGCCCCGCCTCCCGGTGCCCCCGGGACCACGCGCGGGCTACTCAGGCGGCGTTGCCGCCGCCGCACAAGGGCGCGGGGCGGAGCAGGATCACTCGATTGGGGTCGCGCCGAGCCGGCGACGAGGACTCGTCTGCGGGATGGCCGACGAGCTCGATCGTGCCGCGGCACTCCGGGCTGCCCGAGGCGTGACCGGGGACGGCCTGGCGCCAAGAGGCGGTCGTGGCCCAGCCGCACCGGTGGCACGAGTACAGCGGCATCCCGACCACAGGGTTCCCGCGCGATCTCATGGACAAACGCGGGCGGCGCTCAGCGCGACAGCGCCGTGAACGTGTGGAGCTCTCCAGCCAGCAGGTGGCGCTGGCGGTCGGTGAGCTCGCCAACCGTGCGACGCTCGCTGATGTGGCTGCGCGCCAGGAACCTCCGGCAGCGGGCGGCTCCCCATCCGCGCTGACTCACGAGCAGCTCGCCTACCGACCAGCTGCGCGCTGCCGGCGGCGGGTCGAGGATCACGGCGGCGGCGTCGACCTCGCCCTCGGCGATCTGCCGCTTGAGTCCGGCGCGCTCGATCCGGATCTGGTTCGCGCGCGCGAGCGCGCGGAAGCGGTGAGCGTCCGGCGTCACCGTGGCGATCTGCGTCATAGCCCGTCTCTCCCATGCGTCCGCGCCCGGGCACACGCTCTCGGAACCCTCCGAGTGGCGCTCGCACCGGCCGTGCTCTTTGCTCTGTGATGCCAGCCGGCGGTCCTTCGAGGAGACGGTCCGCCATCCACGCCTGCCGCGGTTTCCGCCGCCTTCTGGCGGCATCGAAAGGTACGACACTCCGGGCTCACACGAAAGCCACAACTCGCCCCTTGTCCGCTCAGAGCGCGATTTTCCGGTTCCCGGTTTCCTGCCCCTCGGCAGCGGTTCCGCGGCCCATTCGCAACGAAGCACCGAAATCCGGAGAGTTCCTGCGCTTAGCTGCTAAAAGCTCCTCAACACGGCTGCCGAGCGCTCAATAGGCGCAACAGCACTCGCTCCTCGTCCTCGGGACGGGAGGCGTGGGCGGGGACCAGATCTGCGCAACCGCCGCCTCATATACGAACATACGTTCGACGATGCACGCGGCCACGATCCTGCACGCCGACCTCGACGCGTTCTACGCCTCGGTCGAGCAGCGCGACGACCCGCGCCTGCGGGGGCGGCCGGTGATCGTCGGCGCCGGCGTGGTGCTGGCGGCCAGCTACGAGGCCAAGGCACGCGGCATCGTCACGGCAATGGGCGGCGCCCAGGCGCGGCGGCTGTGCCCGCACGCCGTCGTCGTCTCGCCGCGCATGTCCGCCTACGCCGAGGCCAGCCGCGCCGTATTCGCCCTGTTCGAGGAGACCGCGCCGCTGGTCGAGGGGCTATCGATCGACGAGGCGTTCCTCGACGTGCGCGGGCTCGGGCACATCTCGGGGACGCCGGTCGAGATCGCGGCGCAGCTGCGCCGCCGCGTCCGCGAGGAGGTGGGGCTGCCGATCACGGTCGGGATCGCGCGCACGAAGTTCCTGGCCAAGGTGGCCAGCGGCGTGGCCAAGCCGGACGGGCTTCTCCTGGTCGAGCCCGAGCGCGAGCTCGAGTTCCTGCACCGGCTCCCCGTGGAGCGGCTGTGGGGCGTCGGCCGCGTCACCTCAGCGAAGCTGCGCGAGCGCGGGATCACGACGGTCTCGCAGGTGGCCGCGCTCGAGGAGGCGACGCTCGTGTCGCTGCTCGGGCGCGCCTCCGGCCGGCATCTCCACGCGCTCGCCCACAACCGCGACCCGCGGCCCGTGCAGAGGCGCCGCCGCCGGCGGTCGATCGGCGCGCAGCGCGCCCTGGGACAGCGCCGGCGAACCCGCGAGGAGCTCGCCACGGTGCTGATCGCGCTCGTCGACCGCGTGGCGCGCCGGCTCCGCGCGGCCAAGCGGATGTGCCGCACGGTCGTGCTCCGGATGCGCTTCGTCGACTACTCGCGCGCCACCCGGTCGGCCACGATGGTCGAGCCGACCGCGCAGACGGACCGGATCCTGGCCACGGCGAGCGCCCTGCTGGCGGCCGCTGCTCCGTTGATCGAGCGGCTCGGCCTGACCCTGATCGGGATCGCCCTCGCCAACCTGTGCGACGAGACCGGCGTGCAGCTCGTGCTCCCGTTCGGCCGCTCGCGTGCGCTCGATGAGACCGTCGACCTGGTACGCGAGCGCTTCGGCGCCGGGGCGATCACCCGGGGCGTACTTGTGGGGCGCGACCCTGGCCCGTGGGTGCCGCTCCTGCCCGATTAGCCCCGGTCAGCATCACGGCGCGCGCGAGCAGCAGCACGGTGGGGAGCACGACGGCGCCGATCGACAGGATCGAGATCAGCGCGAACACGCCGAGCAGGCCGACCGCAAGCCACGCGATTCGCCCGTCGCCGGCGGCGCGCTTGCGTCGCAGGGCGAGCGCCACGACGCCGCACACGACGAGCGGAACGGCCGTCGGGATCAGGACCCACGCGCCCTGGTTGGCCACGAGCGTGGTGCTCGTGAACGTGACGCCGCTGCTGTCGGAAATCGACTCGCCGTTGTAGACCGGTAGGGCGAAGGCGGCGATGATGAGCCCGAGCGACCAGACGGTGGCCGCGATCATGAGCCGAGATGCGAGACGGCTGCGCCGGGCGTCGCGGTCAGCGCCACCTCGCGCCGCGCGCGCCTGCTGGCCCTCAACGCGCTTGCGCGCGGAGAAGTCGGGGCTGGGCCGGGCGGTTGACTCGGGATCCATCGCCGCTGAGGCTACGCCTCGGAGGCTGAGGCCTTCAAGCCGGAACCCGCGCCGCGCCGCATGGCGCCTCGCGCCGCCGGGTCGCGGGTCGAGGGTCGAGGGTCGCGGGTCGCGGGTCGCGAGATAGTTGTGCAGGCAACTACCTGCTAGCCTTGGGTGGCATGGAGCTCGGACTCGCCACCTTCGCCGACCTGAGCTCGGGCGTCACGCCGGAGCAGCGGATGCGCGATCTGCTCGAGGAGGCGGAGCTGGCCGAGCAGCTCGGCCTCGAGCTGTTCGCGGTCGGCGAGCACCATCGGCCCGACTTCCTCGTCTCCTCGCCCGCGGTCGCGCTGGCGGCGATCGCGGCTCGCACCGAGCGCATCCGCCTCTCGAGCGCCGTCACCGTCCTCAGCTCGGATGACCCGGTGCGCGTGTTCCAGCAGTTCGCGGAGGTCGATCTGATCTCCGGCGGACGGGCGGAGATCATGGCCGGCCGCGGCTCCTTCATCGAGTCCTTCCCGCTGTTCGGCTTCGAGCTCGACGCCTACGACGAGCTGTTCGCTGAGAAGCTCGAGCTCCTGCTCGCGATCCGCGACTCCGAGCGCGTCACCTGGAACGGGCGCCACCGCCCGCCGCTGCGCGATGCCGTCGTGTGGCCGCGCCCGGCGCAGGAGCGGCTGCCGATCTGGGTGGCGGTCGGAGGAACGCCGCAATCGGTGATCCGCGCCGGCGCACTCGGCCTGCCGCTGACGCTCGCCATCATCGGGGGTCAGCCCGAGCAGTTCGCGCCGCTCGTCGAGCTCTACCGCCGGGCCGTCGACGCCGCGGAGCACGTCGCGGCTCCCGACGCGAGGGTTGCGATCAACACGCACGCGTTCGTCGCTCGCACCCGCGCACAGGCCGACGCCGCCTTCGCTGCGCCGTACCTGGCGATGATGAACCGGATCGGGCGCGAACGTGGCTGGCCTCCTTCCGGCCGCGCCGAGTACGAGGCGCTCCGCTCGCCGCGGGGCGCACTCGCCGTCGGCTCGCCCGAGGAGGTGGCGGAGAAGCTCCTGTTCGAGCACGAGCTGTTCGGCCATCAGCGCTACATCGCGCAGATGAGCGTAGGTGCGACCCAGCATCGCGACGTGCTGCGCTCGATCGAGCTGTTCGGGACCGAGGTGGCGCCCGCCGTCCGCGCCGAGGTAGCGCGGCGCGAGGCTTCGGCTTCGGTCGGCGCTCCCGCGGATTAACCTCATTCGATCCGAGCGTTTGCGGACTCCCTGCCGGTGCGGCGCCGGCCCTTGCTGGGGTGGGCGTGCCTCGGCTTGGCCGGATCGTGCCTGGTCACCGTGGCGGGGCCGTCGCTGCTCACGCGCTACGGCGTGCGGTGGTGGTTCAGGCCGCATCTGGCTCCGGGCAACGGCTTCTGGCTGTACGCGGGCATGGTCGCCCTGTCGGTGGCGTGGCTCGGGCTCCGGCGCGAGCGATCGGTGCGCCGGCTGCTCGTGGTCGGGGCCGCGTGGTGCCTGCCGCTGATGCTCGCGCCCGCGCTGTTCAGCCGGGACGTGTACAGCTATCTCGCCCAGGGGGCGATCCTCCACCGCGGGCTCAGCCCGTACCACTATGCCCCCGCCATCCTCGGCCACGGTGCGGTGCTGAACGCCGTCGATCCGTTCTGGCGCCACACCACGGCGCCGTACGGCCCGGTGTTCCTCGGACTCGTAAGCCTGCTGGCCGGGATGAGCGCGACGGCGGGCGTCGTGCTGCTGCGGCTGCTCGAGGTGGGGGGCATCGCGCTCGTGGCCGTGTGCGCACCGCGGCTGGCCCGCCGGTTCGGCGCCGACCCCGCGCGCGCGGTGTGGCTGGCCGCGCTCAGCCCGCTCGTGCTGCTCACGGTGATCGTCCCCGCGCACAACGACGCCCTGATGGCGGGGCTGATGCTCGCCGGCGTCACGCTCGCCCTGGAGCGACGTCCGCTGGTCGGGATCGCCCTGTGCGCGCTCGCCGCCACGATCAAGCTGCCCGCGGCCGCCGCGATCCCGTTGATCGCGGTGGCCTGGGCGCGTACGCAGCCGACTGCCCGCGGCCCGGCTCGCGGTGCTGGCGCGCGCCGCCGCCGTCGTGATCGTCGTCGGGCTGCTCGTGAGCGCGATCCCCGGCGTCGGCTTTGGCTGGCTCTCGAGCTCGCTGTTCTCGACCCCCCAGAAGGTCCGCCTGGCGATCACGCCGGCGAGCGCCCTCGGCTGGACCGGCGCGGCGCTGTTACGCGATGTGGGGGTGGCCGTCAGCGCGCGCGGGCTCGAGCAGGCGCTCGGCGTCGCCGCCTTCTGCGCCGTCGGCGCCTTCGCGGTGGTGCTCGTGGTGCGCGCGCGGTTCGAGCGCCTGCCGCGCGACCTGGGCTGGCTGCTGGTTGCCGCCGCCGTCGGCGGTCCCGCCGCGTGGCCGTGGTACTTCGTCTGGGGCCTCGTGCTGCTCGCGGCCTGCCCGGGGGTGCAGCGGACACGCGCGCTCGTGCCCGCGATCGTGCTCTCGGCGTTCCTGGTCAAGGCGAGCGGCGTCCTGGCGCTCCCACTCCACACCGCGCCGGCTGTGCTGGCGGTGTACGCCGCCGGGGTGTGGTATGCCGCGCGGGGCCGTCGCGGTCGCGAACGCGTCCCCGAGCTCGCGCTGGTCGAGTCCTGATGGGCGCGATCGCGCTCGAGCGTCCGTCGGCCGGCGCTGGACGCGAGTTCGGTCCGGCGCGATCGCGGGCCGGAGCTCGCGGTCCTCGCCGTCCCCGCTGCGTTGGCGCTGCTCCTGGCCCTGATCGGCGTGAGCACGCGCAGCCTCGGCTTCGACGAGGCGGCGAGCGTGACGATCGCCGCTCAGCACGGCCACGCCTTGTGGCATGCGATCGGCCACGACGGCGGCAACATGGCGGGCGATTACGTGCTCCTGCACGTCCTCATGGGGCTGTTCGGCCGCAGCCTGTTCGTGGTCCGGCTGCCGTCGGTTCTCGCCGCCACGGCCACGGCGGCGCTCGTGGCGCGGCTCGGGCTGCGGCTGTTCGACCGGCGCGCCGCGCTGTGTGCCGGGCTGCTCGCCGCGGTCAGCCTGCCGCTGATCTTCTGGGCCCAGTCGGCCCGGGGATATGCCCCGATGGTGGCGCTCGTGAGCGCGTCGTGGCTGTGCTTCGTGTCGCGTCGCCGCGTGCCGTACGTGATCGTCGCCGTGCTCGCCGTGTACATGAGCTTCGTCGCGGTGCTGTCGGTCGCCGCCCAGCTCGTGGTCTGGCGCCGCCGGGACGTCCGGCCGTTGCTCGCCTGCGCGCTTTGCTGGGTGCCGCTCGTGGTGCTGGCGGTGACGCGCGGCTCGGGCCAGCTGTTCTGGGTGCCGCGCCCCAACCTGAGCTCGATCTGGCAGGTGCTCGAGACGCTCACCTCGGCCGCGCTCGCGCCGAGCTTTCATCCGCCGGCGACCGCGCGCGGTGCTCGCCGTGCTGACCGTGGCATTGATCGTGGGAGTGCGCCGCGCCGGGTCCTCGCTGCTCCTGTCCTGGCTGCTCGTCCCGCTCGCGCTGGCCCTGATCGAGTCGCTGCTCGGTCAGTCGATCTTCGTGCCGCGCAACCTGCTCGTGTCCCTGCCCGCGGTGGCGCTCCTGCTCGCGGCGGCGCTGACCCACCCGCGCGTGCCCGCGCCCGCGACGTGGGCGCTGCTCGCCGTCCTGCTCGGCCTGCGCGCCGTGCCCCTGGCCGGGAGCTACGGCGTCTCGCCTGAGAGACTGGAAGGCCGCCACCGCCTACGTGGTCTCCCACGCGCGGCCGAGCGACTGCATCGCGTTCTATCCCTCGGACGCGAGGATGCCGTTCGCCTACTACGGCCATGCCGGACGGCCGGTGCTTCCCGCCGACCCGTGGGGTCCTCTGCGCGTCTACGTCGAGGACTACGCCACCGCCCACATCACCGGGTGCCCGCGCCTGTGGCTGGTCTCGAGCCACGAGGGGCAGGCGAATGGCCCGGCGGGCTCCAGGGCCGACTATGCCCGCTTCCTCGCCTTGCGCCGCAGCTTCAGGCTCGAGCGGGAGGTTCGGTTCGGGTACGCGGCCGTGATCCGCGTCGCGCTGATGTCAGGGCCGTAGCGTGTGACCGTAGTAGGTCAGGTAGCTCATGCCGATCAGCAGGAAGCCGTTCACCGCGAGCAGCCACCGGCCCCTGAATACGCGTGCGAACACGACCACGGCTGGAAAGGCGGTGATCAGCAGCCTCGGGTTCGGGGGCACGAACTCCGAAATCACCGTGAGCAGCCCCACCGCCGCCGTCCACACGACCGCCTCGACCGAGATCCCCCGGCCGCGCTTGATCAGCAGCACGGCCCCCACCGCCAGGAACACGGCGCCGGCCAGCCCCGCCACCAGGTTGAGGTTGATCGTCGGATGGTTGAAGTGAGCGAAGGAGATCTCGCCGGCCAGGGTGCGCGCCTGGTGCACGAGCGCGAACACATCGGTCTTCTCGCCCCAGCCGTAGTGCTGAGTCTGGTAGTTCGCGAGCGGCGTCCCCGTATGCGCCCACAGGTAGGCCGCGAACGCGGCGGCGCCGCCGAGCGACAGCACGGGCGCGCTCAGCGCCCGCCAGTCCCGCGCGCGGCGGACCGCGAGCGCGGCGGCCAGCGCGCACACGGGAATCAGCGCCAGCGCGTCGGGCTCGGTCGCGGTGGCGAGGCCCGCGAGCACGCCCGCCAGCACCCAGCGCCGGCGCTCGAGGGCGAGGATGCAGCCGGCCGCCAGCGGCAGTAGCAGCCCCTCGGAGTAGATCATCGAGAACACCACCGAGCCCGGGAACAGGCAGAACAGGACGGCGGCCCGCCGGCCGGTGCCCTCGCCCCACCACCCGGTGGCGAGCTCCTGCACGATCAGCGTCGCCACCAGGCCGCCGATCGCGGACACGACCAGCCCCGCCACCGTCACTCCCGTATACGTGCCGCCGCCCAGCAGCCGCATCGCCAGCGGGTAGAGCGGGAAGAAGCCGAGCGTCGTCTGCGCGTGGGCGACGTGCGCCGGGTAGCCGAGCACGGCCAGCTCCCGGAACCAGCGCCCGTCCCAGTTCGCGAGCTCGTACATCACCGGGACGTGGCGGATCGCCTGCTCGATCACGGCGAGCAGGAGCAGCGCGAGGCGCGTCGCCAGGTACACGCCGGCGGCGAGGCGGAACCGGGCCAGGCCGCGCCGCGGTGCGGCGGCCGGGGGGCGTGGCGCCGCCGCGTGCCGTTGCACCTGTTCGGTCCGGCCGCTATCGGGTATCGCCGTAGTCATGACCGTTGCTGAGGTACCCCAGCCGAGCACCCCGGTCACGCCGGCGGTGCCCGATGCCCCCATCACTCCGGCCGTGCCCGACCCGGGCACCCCTGCCCAGCCGCAGGAGCCCTCGCCGGTGCCCACGCCCGAGGAGCCGCCGACGCCCGTCGTGCCCGAGCCGGGGCCCGAGGTCGAGCCGCAGCCCGACGAGGGCTAACCACGACCGTCCGGACGGGCCCTCACCGGCCCCACGGATGCCGCGCCGCAGGCGCGGCCCAGTATCAGCTCGGCCAAGCGCTCGGCCTGCTGGTGGAGCAGGAGGTGGCCCGCGCGCTCGAGCAGGATGAGCTCGGCGCCCGGGATCTGTCCGGCCAGCTTGCGCTCGGCCTCGACCGGCACGACGTGGTCCTCGCTGCCCGCGATGATCGTGGTCGGCGCCGAGATCGAGGACAGCGCGCGCTCGAGCGCGGGCAGCTCGCGCACCAGCACCTGCTGCTCGGCCGCGTACGCCCGCCACGCCGGCGGCGCGAGCAGGCGCCGTGACACGGCGCGCAGGTAGCGGTCATCGAGCGCCAGCTGTCCCGCCACCCAGCGCCGCAGCGGCGAGGCGCTGAGTGCGGCGCCCAGACCCGCGAGCGTGGTCACGCTGGCCAGGTAGCCCGCCAGCGGCGTCGCCAGCCAGTAGTCGAGGCGGTAGAGCGCGGCGGTGTTCGCCGCCGGCGCCACCAGCACCAGGTTCGACGACCCGTTCGGGGTGAAACGCTGCGAGCCACGCCGCCACCGCGCCGCCGAAGCTGTGGCCGGCCACCGTGGCGCGCTCGATGCCGTGCTCGTCGAGCGCGGCCAGCGCTGCCTCGGCGTTGCCCCCCAGGCCGGCCGGTCCGCTGCGGCCGTCCCACCCAGGCCTGTCGATCGCGATCGTCCGCGCGCGGGGGCCGATCGCCGCCCGCACGCGCTGCCAATCGTCGGCCGCCCCGGGCTGGCCGTGCAGGAGCAGGACGGCGTCGGAGGCGCCGGGCATGAAGGGGCATACTAGGACCGTGACGCAAGGGCTCCTGTCCGAGGCGCTCGCGCCGGTGCGCGAGAACCCGCGGCGCGCCGCGATCCTGCTCGACATCGACGGCACGCTGGCGCCGATCGTCGAGAACGCAGCGGACGCCCGCGTTCCGGAGTCGACCCGGCAGCTCCTGATCGAGGTAGCGCGGCGCTACGCGGTGGTGGCATGCGTCAGCGGACGCCGCGCCTCGGAGTCGCGCGCGATGGTCTCGATCGGCTCGATCTCCTACCTCGGTTCCCACGGCGTCGAGCTGCTGCGCGCGGGCTGGACCCAGCCCGTGCTCGATCCCGCGGTCGAAGACTACGCGCGGCGCATCCACGAGTTCGGCCGCGAGGCCGACACCCCCGATCTCCGGCGCCGCCGCGTCCGGCTCGAGGACAAGGGCGCGATCGTCGCCTTCCACTGGCGCGGCGCCCCCGACGAGGAGGCGGCCCGCGCGGCCATCGACGCGATCGCCGCGCGCGCCCAGGAGGCCGGCCTGCACACCCACTGGGGCCGCAAGGTGCTCGAGGTCCGCCCGCCCGTGCGCATCGACAAGGGAGCGGGGATCACGCTCGTTCCTCGAGGGGTCCGATGTGAAGATCGCCATGTACGTCGGCGACGATCGCACCGACCTCGACGCCTTCCGCGCGCTGGGGGAGCTGGTCGAGCGGGGGGAGCTGTCGCGGGCGGTCCGCGTCGGGGTGCGCTCGGATGAGGGGCCGGACGAGATCGCGAGCGACGCCGATGCCGTCGTCGACGGCACCGAGGGCGTCGCGGAGCTGCTCAGCATGTTGGCGGGCGAATGAGATTCACCGACTTCCTCCGAGCGACCGTCCTGCTCACGGCCGGCGCGGCCACCGCGCTGGCGGCGGTGACGATCGCCGGCGCCGCCGGCAACGACGACCCGTGGGTCGTGATCATCTCCGCCGGGTGGTGGGTGGTGGCGGCGGTGATCGGGATCGTGGCCGGGCGCCGCGCCGAGGCCTCCTACCAGATCGGCTCGCTGCTGGCCAACGCGCGCATGCAGACCTCGCTGCCCGAGGTGGGACCCGCCCGCATCCTGCTCAACCGCCTGTGGCCGCTGCTGCTCTCGACGGTGGTCGCGGGCGCGCTGGCGTTCGTGCTCCCGCAGGCGCCGGGCGCCGCCGCCGGTTGCGCGATCCTGGTCGCGCTGGCGTGGCGCCGGCAGGCCTCGGCGGTGCGCGCGATCGAGGAGCGCGACGGGGCCCGCTTCTACATCGAGCGCACCTCGCCGCTGAAGCCGATCAGGCTCGTGCGCACGCCGGGCTTCCGCTCGAACCTGTTCGAGCAGGGTGCATCACGTCAGGCGCGCTTGCGGGTGTAGCCGATGGACGTCGTCGTCGTCTCGGTCGACAGCACGAGCGGCTGGAGCGCCGCCGCGGATGAGCTGGCGGCGGCGCTACGCCGGGCCGGTGCTTCGGTGGCGGTGGCCGGGACGGGGCGCGTGCCGCTCGTGCGCACGTTCGCCCTGACCGACCTGGTGCAGGCCCGCGCAGCGCGGAGCGTGGCCGAGCGGGCGATCGCCGAGCACGCGCCCAAGGCCGTGATCTACTGCTCGATCACCGCGGCCCTGCTGTGGCCGAGGCCGGGAGCGGTGTGGGTCGACTCGGTGGCGGCGGAGAACCGGCCGGGGCGCCACGGGGTCTGGCAGCGGGTGGTCGAGCGCCGGCGCCTCGCCGAGGCCCCGCTGGTGCTGGCGATGAGCCCGCGGGCCCTGGACGCGGCGCCGGGGGTTCGGTCCGACGCGGTCGTCCCCGTACCGGTAGCGCGGTCCGGTGCGGTACCGGGTACGCGGGACATCGCCGCGGTCACCTACGGCGCCAACCCGGAGAAGCGCCGGCTCGACCTGGTGCTCGCGGCGTGGTCGCGGGCGCGCAACCCGGGGGAGACGCTGCTGGTGGCCGGGCTCGAGCGCTACCGCTCGGCGATCCCGGCCGGGGTCGAGCTGGCGGGGCGGCTCGACCCCGAGTCCTACCGCGCGCTGCTACGCCGGGCGCGCCTGTTCGTGACCGCGCCTCTGCGCGAGGACTACGGGATCGCGGCGCTCGAGGCGCTCGCCGACGGCTGCGTGCTCGTGACCACGCCGGCTGCGGGGGGCTACCCGGCGGCGGATCTGGCCCGCCAGCTCGACCCGCGGCTGGTCAGCGACGATCTCCCGCGCACACTGCGCTTAGCCCTCGATGATCCAGTGCCGGGATACTCCGAGCGCGCGGCGGCGCTGCTCGAGCCGTACTCTCGTGCGGCGCTCGACCGCACGCTGGCCCGCGAAGTCCTGCCCCGCCTGCTCCACCCATGATGCCCCCCGCGTTCATTCCCAGCCCGTCCGCGAACGGCTTCCACATCGGGCCGTTCTTCGTGCACGCCTACGGCATCGCCTACGTGTTCGCGGTGGCCGCGGCGATCCTCCTCACCCGGATCCGGTGGCGGCGCGCCGGCGGCGACCCGGACCTCTGCTACGAGGTGGCGATGTGGGGCTTCCCCGCCGGCCTGCTCGGCGGGCGGATCTACTTCCTGATCACCACCCCGAGCCAGATCCCCGATCACTGGTGGGGGCCATTTGCGATCTGGCAGGGGGGCCTGGGGATCTGGGGCGGGATCTTCGGTGGCGTGCTCGGCGGGTTGTACATCCTGCGCAAGCGCCTGCCCCGGGGCGACGTGCTGCGCTTCATGGACGCCGGCGCGCCCGGGCTGCTCGTCGCGCAGGCGATCGGGCGGATCGGCAACTACTTCAACCAGGAGCTGTTCGGCAAGCCGAGCAAGCTTCCCTGGGCCTTGAAGATCTCGCCCGAGCACCGGCCGCCGGGGTTCACCCAGTTCGCCACCTTCCAGCCGACGTTCCTCTACGAGATCATCTGGAACCTCGGTCTCGCCGGCTTCCTGGTGTGGCTGGGCGCCCGCCGGCGGATCAAGCCGCCCGGTCTGTTCGCTCTCTACGTCGCCGGCTACTCGGCCTTCCGCCTGTTCGAGGAGAACCTGCGCATCGACTACTCGGTCCACGTCCTCGGGATGCGGTTGAACTTCTGGGTGGCGCTGGTGATCACGCTGATCGGTCTGGGGTGGTTCGCGTTCATCCAGCGGCGGGGGCGGTTCGGGCCGGAGCTTTCGCCGGAGGCGATGCGTCCCGAGCTGCGGCCGAAGCCGGCGCCGGCGAAAGCGGCGAAGAAGAAGCGGCCCACGCCGGCCGCGCGCCGCGCTCGCTAGCTCCGCTAGCGGGGTGACACGCCGCGCTTGCTAGCTCCGCTAGCGGGGTGACACGCCGCGCTTGCTAGCTCCGCTAGCGGGGTGACACGCCGCGCTTGCTAGCTCCGCTAGCGGGGCGAGGTCGCTAACGGCCCTATATTTCCCTTCTTCGACCCCGCCCCCGCTCAGCGGTTGCGAGCGAGCATCGCCGCGAGTTCCGGCCAGGGGCGGGTGTTGACCACGTCGGCCTTCGTCAGCCAGGCCCGGCGCGCCGTCGCGATGCCGTAGCGGGCGACGGCGAAGCCCGCGGTCCGGTGCGCGTCGCAGTTGATCACGATCGGGACGCCGGCCGCGGCCGCCGCGCGGGCGTGGACCTCGTTCAGGTCACGGCGGGCGGGACTCGAGTTGATCTCGAGCATCGTCCCGGTGCGCGCCGCGGCCTCGATCACCCGCTCGACGTCGAACTCGTACGGCGGCCGGCGCTCGATCTTGCGCCCCGAGAGGTGGCCGATGCAGTCGACCAGCGGGTGCTCGATCGCCTTCACGATCCGCGCCGTCATCTCCGCCGAGGACATCCGGAACGCGGTGTGCACCGAGGCGACGACCCAGTCGAGCTGCGCCAGTTCCTCGTCGTCGTAGTCGAGCGAGCCGTCGGGGAGGATGTTGACCTCGGCCCCGGCCAGGAGCTCGATCCCGTCCACGCGCGCGCCGCGGATCGCCGCGACGTGGGGACGCAGCGTCCGGACGTCGAATGAGTGGTCGGTGATCGCCAGGTAGTCGTAGCCGGCGTCGCGGGCGGCCAGCGCCATCTCCTCGATCGACGCGGTCCCGTCCGAGGCGGTCGTGTGGCAGTGCAGATCTCCGCGCAGGTCGCTCAGCTCGATCAGCTCGGGGAGCGTGCCGCGCGCCGCCGCCTCGAGCTCGCCCCGGTTCTCGCGCAGCTCCGGCTCGATGTACGCCATGCCCAGGAGCGCGTACACCTCGGACTCGGTGGCGCACCGGTGGGTCTCGCCGGTGGCGTCGTCGAGGACGCCGTACTCGGACACGTGCAGGCCTCTGCGCACCGCCGCGTCGCGCAGGGCCATGTTGTGCTGCTTTGACCCGGTCAGGTGCTGGAGGAGGTTGCCGAACTGGTCGGGGGCGACGATCCGCAGGTCGACCTGCAGCCCGGTGTGCGTGCGCAGCTTGACCGTCCCGTCGCCTGGGGTGCCGGCGGACTCGATCATCTCGAGCTCGACCGCGGCCCGTGCCAGCACCGCGGGGTCGGCGGCGGTGGCGATCACGTCGAGGTCCTTGACGCTGTCGGTCATTCGGCGGGCCGAGCCTGCGAGCTCGACCCGTTCGGCGGCCGGGTGCTCGCGCAGGCGCGCCACGAGCTGCTCGCCGGCGCTCAGCGCACGGTCGAGGCCGACGCGCTCTTTGGGTTCGCCGGCGCCGGCGGCCTGAAGCCCGGCCAGGATGCTCTCCTCGGCCTTCGGCCCGAACCCCTTGAGCGTGCGGATCCGTTGCCCCTCTGCCGCCGCTCGCAGCGCCTCGAGCGAGTCGACGCCCAGCTCCTCGAACAGCCGCCGGGCGCGCTTGGGGCCGAGGCCTGGCAGGTGCGTGACCGCGATCAGCCCGGGCGGGAACTTGGCCCGCATCTTCTCGAGCGCCGGGATGGCGCCCGTATCGGCGAGTGCGATCACCTTCTCCTGGATGATCGCGCCGATGCCCGGGAGCTCGGTCGCGCGGCCCTGGCGGGCCAGCGCCGTGACCGACACCGATGCGTCGCGCACCGCCTTGGCCGCGTTGCGGTAGGCGACGATCCGGTGCACGACGGCGCCGTCGAGCTCGTACAGGTCGCCCAGCTCGTCGAGCGCGGCCGCGATCTCGCTATTGGTCGGTTCCCGGGATAGCTGCGCCGATTCGGTCATCTACGTCTACCTCCAAGGCTATTGCGCCGCCGCGCTATACTTTTTGAAGCAAGGTCACGACAAAGGAGCCTTCATGGCAGGCAGCGTCTCAGAGGTAACCGACAACAACTTCCAGGCCGAGGTCATCGAGTCCGAGATCCCGGTGCTGGTCGACTTCTGGGCTCCCTGGTGCGGGCCTTGCCGGATGGTGTCCCCGTCGTCGAGGAGATCGCGCAGGAGCACGCCGAAGCGCTCAAGGTCGTCAAGCTCAACATCGACGAGAACCAGCGCACGGCGATGGAGTTCAACGTGATGTCGATCCCGACGCTGATCCTGTTCCGGGGCGGCCAGCCCGCCAAGACCGTCGTCGGCGCCTACCCGAAGCGCAAGCTCGTGGCCGAGCTCGAGCCCGCACTCGCCTAAGCCGCGACGGCCACCCCGATCCGCAGCTCGCGCCCGTCGATCGCGACGGGCGCGACGCCGTTGAGCGACTCGTAACCGACCTGGACGGCGAGTACCTCGCCGGCGATGTAGCGCTCGTGTGCGCGCGCGGCCTCGAGCAGCTCCTCTTGGCCGTCGAGCGTGAGCGAAATCCGGTCGGTGACCTCGAGCCCTGCCTCGCGGCGCGCGCCCTGCACAGCGTGGACGATCTCGCGCGCCCAGCCCTCGGCTTGGAGCTCGGAATCGAGCGCCGTCTCGAGCGCCACCGCGTGCGATCCCTCGCGCTCGACCTCGTAGCCCTCGAGCGGCTTCATCGAGATCTGCAGGTCCTCGGCCGTCAGCTCGTGGTCCTGGCCGGCAACGGAGATCGCTATGCCTCGGCTCTCGCGCAGCGCGTTGGTCACGATCGCCGGGTCGAGCGCAGCGACCGCAGTGGCGGCTAGGGGCATGTGCTTGCCGAAGCGGGGACCGAGCGTGCGGTAGTTGGCCTTGATCTCGATCTGCCCGAGCTCGTCGGCCTCTGAGACGAAGCGGAGCTCGCGCACGTTCAGCTTTTCGCGGACGATCTCGCCCAGGCGGTCGATCGCACTGCGCTCGAATCCGTTCGCCACGACCACCGCGGCACGTAGCGGCTGACGTAGCTTGATCTTGGCCTGTGCGCGCGCCGCTCGGCCCAGACGGACGGTCTCGCGGACCACCGCCATCGCGTCTTCGAGCTCTGGGTCGCGCTCGCCCGGGAGCGGGAAGTCGCACAGGTGCACGCTCGGCTCGGCGCCGTCGAGGTTGTCGTAGATCTCGTCGGCCACGAACGGACAGAACGGGGCGAGCAGCTTGGCCACGGTGACCAGGCACGTGCGCAGGGTGGCGAAGGCGGCCGGCTCACCGTCCCAGAACGGCCGGCGCGAGCTCTGCACGTACCAGTTCGAGAGCTCGTCGACGAACTCTGCGAGCGCCCGGCCGGCGCCGGTGGCGTCGAAGTCGTCGAGGCGCTCGCGCACGACGCGCGACGGTGGCGTGCAGGCGCGAGAGCGCCCACCGGTCGAGGTCAGACGGCTCGCCGCCGGTCGCCGGCTCGCGTCCGATCCCGTTCGCGCCCGCGTACAGGACATAGAAGAAGTACGTGTTCCAGAGCGGGATCAGGAACAGCCGCACGGCCTCGCCGATCGCCTCCAGCGAGAAGCGGTAGCCGTCCCACGGGTACTTCGAGGTGAACAGGTACCAGCGGAAGGCGTCCGCGCCGTAGCGGTCGATCACAGTCCATGGCGCGACCACGTTGCCGAGCGACTTCGACATCTTGCGACCCTCGTCGTCGAGGATCAGGCCGAGGCACAGCACGTTGCGGTACGACGAGCATCCAAACAGGAGCGTCGAGACGGCCAGCAGCGAGTAGAACCAGCCGCGGGTCTGGTCCAGGGCCTCGCAGATGTAGTCGGCGGGGAAGCGCTCGCGGAAGTGCTCGAGGTTCTCGTGCGGCGCGTGGTGCTGGGCGAACGGCATCGAGCCCGAGTCGAACCACACGTCGATGACCTCCGGAACCCGCTGCATCGGCTTCCCGCACTCGGCGCACTCGAACTGCACCTCGTCCACGAACGGCCGGTGGGGGTCCTCCAGCCGGACGCCGGATAGCTCGTGCAGCTCGTCCAGGGACCCGACGGCGCGGACATGGTCCTCCGCGCAGCGCCAGATCGGCAGCGGGGTGCCCCAGTAGCGCTCGCGCGAGAGGGCCCAGTCGACATTGCCCTCGAGCCAGTTGCCGAACCGGCCGTACTTGACGTGCTCGGGATGCCAATTGACTGTCTCGTTCGAGGCCAGCAGCTGGTCCTTGATCTGGCTCGTGGCGATGAACCAGGACGGCTTGGCGTAGTAGAGCAACGGCGTCCCGCAGCGCCAGCAGTGGGGATAGGAGTGCTCGTAGGTCTCCGAGCGCAGCAGGCGTCCGCGGGCGCGCAGGTCTTCGACTAGGTCAGGATCGGCGTCCTTGACCCAGCGCCCGGCGTAGGGTCCGATCCGCTCGTCGTACGTGCCGTTGGGCCGTACCGGGTTGACCACCTTGAGCCCGTGCTGCTCGCCGAGCCGAAAGTCATCCTCGCCGAACGCGACCGCGGTGTGGACGAGCCCGGTGCCGTCGTGGGCGGTGACGAAGTCGCCCATCAGCACGGTGTGGCCGCGCGGTCCGTAGGCCTCCTTGCCGATGAACGGGAACGGCGGCTCGTAGGCGGTGTCCTGCAGGGCGGCGCCCGGGAAGCGCTCGAGGATCTCGGCGCCTTCGCCCAGCACCTTCTCGACGAGCGCCTCGGCCAGGATCACGGTCTCGTCTCCGTGGCGGGCGCGCACGTAGGTCAGCTCCGGGTCGGCTGCGACCGCGGCGTTGGAGACGAGCGTCCAGGGCGTAGTCGTCCAGATCAGCAGCTCGTCGCCCGCCTGCGCCGGGCCGCCCGCAGGGTCGCTCACCGGGAAGCGGACGTACACCGATGGGTCGAGCACCGTCCGGTAGACCTCGGGCTGCCCGAGCTCGTGGCTCGAGAGCGCCGTCTGGTCGCGCGGGCAGTACGGGACCACCTTGAGCTTCTGGTAGAGCAGGCCCTCGTCGTGGATCGTCTTGAGCGCCCACCACACCGACTCGACGTAGCTCGGGTCGAGCGTGCGGTAGGCCTGGTCGAGATCGATCCAGAACCCGATGCGCTCGGTGAGGCGGTTCCAATCCTCGACGTGGCTGAGGACCTTGGCCCGGCAGCGGTCGTTGAACTCGGCGATCCCGTAACGCTCGATGTCCTCCTTGGCCGTGAAGCCGAGCTCCTCCTCGACCGCGAGCTCGACCGGCAGGCCGTGGCAGTCCCACCCGCCCTTGCGCTCGACGTAGTGGCCGCACATCGTCTTGTAGCGGGGAAAGATGTCCTTGAACACGCGCGAGAGCACGTGGTGTGAGCCGGGCGGCCCGTTGGCCGTGGGCGGGCCCTCGTAGAACACCCAGGGCGGGGCGCCGGCGCGTCGCTTGAGTGACTCGGCGAACACGTCGCGCTCGCGCCAGCGTTCGAGCACGCGCTCTTCGAGCTCGGGGAACGACGCGCGAGGGTCGACCGGACGATGCGGTGAGGCCATGGGCGGAGGATTCTAGGAGCCCTCCGCGGGCTCCCCGCTCAGCGCCGGCTTACCGCGTAAGCGGGGCTGGTGGCCGGCTCGGGCGCTGCCGAGCGATCTCCCAACCGCGAGAGCAGCAGATCCCGCGCCGCCACGGGCTTCTCGCCCAGGCGGGTGATCGCGCTGGCACCCGTGTCCGGCAGCGCACCGCGATAGTCGAAGAAGGTCACGCCGGCGATCGCTCCCCGTACCGCGTATACGACCCGACCGATCCCATCGAGGGTCAGGCGGCGCCCGGTCAGCACGACCGCGTCCGGGTTCAGGGCCCGCAGCGCCCGGCCGAGCCGGATCGGCTGGATCGCGGGCGACAGCGACAGCGTGCGTATCCCGGCCCGCCGGAGCACGAGCTCGAGCGCCTGCGCGTACAGCGCATCGAGGTCGAGCGGCGCCGAGGCGTCGAGCAGGAGCACGCCGCTCGGCAGGTGGGCCGGCGGGGAGATTCGCTTGAGCGCCGAGAGCCAACCGGTGGCGTGTCGCCAGGCGAAGTCGTACTCGGCGGTGTGGCGCTGCGGGTCGCAGTGCCAGGCCACCGCCTCGAGCAGCAGGTCCTCGATCGTGCGCTCGACCGAGCGCAGAGCCAGGCTCTCCTCGAGCAGGAGATTCGCGCTCTCCTCGTCGAACGCCGCGAAGGCGCTGGCCAGCCGCGGGGGCGATGATGGGCCGGTTCCGCGCTGCTGCGCGAGGGCCACGGCCGAGGAGACGTTGTGCGTTTCGGCAAGTGCACTACGTAGCGCCTCGATCTCGCCCAGGGCGTACTGGCGGTGCCCGCCGGGGGAACGGTGGGGGCGTGGGAAGCCATAGCGGCGCTCCCAGCTGCGCAGTGTGTTCGGGCTCACCCCGAGCATCACCGCGGCTGCATTAGTCCGAATTCCTGCCATTCCGCAAACCTATCCAAATTGCGGGGGAATCATGCAACTTCGCAAGCGATCCTGCAGCCCCTTCCGACCCCATCGCTGTGCAAAGCTCCAGAAACCTAAGCATCAATTTCCGCTGCGCACTGCATTTAAAGTGCGTGGGCTTGAATTTTTGCCGGGGGACGCGGTAGCCGGGCGCCCATCGCGGGCCGCGGCTGAGGGACCGGGGACCGGTCTCAGCGGCCGGGCTCTTCGAACACCAGCAGCGCGGCTCGCGGCGGTCCGCAGCTGGCGATCCTCGCGCTCAGGCGAACGCCGAACGTGTTGGCGGGCCGGACCACGACGCGGCGCGCTTCTTCGTCGCCCCGGGCCGCCCAGGTCACGGCTGCGGCAAGATTCGCGCGGCCCTGCGTCTCGGCGTCGGCGGGGACGATCAGCTCGGTTGCGTGGCGGTTGACGGCTTCGGTCTCGCACGTGGCGAGGAGCCGCTCGGCGGCGGCCGAGACGGCGCAGACCGAGAGGGTGCGGTCGAGGACGAGGAAGGCGCCGTCCGGCGCGGGCGCATGATCAGCGCCGGCCTGGAGCATCAGCCCGAGCTCGCAGACGCCGCACACGCGTGAGGCGGGGCCGCGCGGATCGGTCGCCGGCCGGGCGCCGCAGTGGCTGCAGAAGGAGACGGAGGGGACGGGGTCCCGTGGCTCAGGCGCGCGGACGAGCGTCAGCGCCGGCCGGCCGTTTCTCAAGAGTTGCTGGGCCATCGAGATCGCTCCCCGGCCTGGACGCTAGAGGCTGGCCGCCCTTGGTCCGCGCGCGGCGGACCGCATCGAACGTTCCGCAGGGCTGACCGGGAGCGGGCGTCCACTCTGCTCGGACTCGATCAGCTCGAGCATCCGGCGCTGCGCCTGTCCGGGCGCCGGCGGCAGCATGGCGGAGCGGCCACGCTGCGCACCGCGGCGGTAGACCGCCAGCGGCAGCGTCCCCAGAGCCAGCCGGATCGCGTATGCCCAGCGCGCCACCGTGTCGTCGTCGACGTGGCGGCCGGCGACGATCACGAGATTCGGCCTGTGCACGGCGACCGCGTCGCCGATGCCGTTGATCCCGCGTGCGGACAGGCTCAGAACCTTGATGCCGGCGCGCACGCAGAACAGCTCCAGGGCGCGGATGTACGGCGCGTCGGGATCGAGCTCATCGCGCGAGGCGTCGCCGAGCACGATCGACACCGGGCGGACCGGCGGCGGCGCCAGCCGCGTGGCCCGGCGCAGCCAGTCGGCGGCCCAGTGCGCCGCGAACGCCCAGGAAGCTGAATCGGGGCCATTCTTGCGCGCGATGTCCTCGAGGCTGGGGAGCAGGACCTCCTCGACCGACCGCTCCACCGAGCGCAGCGCGAGCGCCGCCTCGATCGCGGCGTCGGCCCGCTCACGCTCGTAGGACACGAGCGCGCCAACCAGCGAGTTCGTGTCCGCGGCCAGGCCCTCGCGCGCGCGAGAGACGGCAGAAGAGATGGACAGCCCCTCTTGAAGTGCGTCGCGCAGCGCGGCGACCTCGCCGTGCGTGTAGAGGCGGTGGCGGCCGGGCGAGCGCTGAGGCTTCGGGAACCCAAATCGCCGCTCCCACGCTCTGAGGGTGTTCGGGCTGACGTTGAGCAACGTCGCCGCTTCGCTCGTCTTGAGATAGCGCATGCGCAGGATAAACGGTCTAGCCGATGCTATTTCGACGAAACCGTTGTGATCCTTTAGGAGGGGAGCTAGCATTGCACAAGTTTCGGCGAAAAGCCTGTCCTAATGCTCCAGAAACTTGGAGGTTGGGGCGGGTAATTCGACGTTCCTGCGTTTCCGGCGTCCAAGGAGAGGAGATTGTATGTGCTGGCGAGCGGTCTGATTATTCGTTGAATCGCTCGCGTTTAGCGCGGTTTTCGCGCTAACTTCCGCGCTATGGTCGGCCAGAGGCGACCCGTGCGCGATGGACTGCGGCTGGCGCTCGCGCGCCGTGGTCGGCTGTGTGCTGGTCGCGTGCGTCGTCGCGACCGCGGTGATTGCTCCCGCGTGATCGTGTCAACGGTTTGACCGCGATCCTCGCGGTCGCCGGCAGTCGGTGCGCGGGCTGATGGCCGCGGGCACGGGATCGGCGGGGGTGTCTGCCTCTTTCATCGTCGCTACGCTCGGCGGCTGTGTTCCTCGGCCCGCGCTCGGCGATCGTTGCAGCCGTAATGTCCGGAGCTGGTCATCACAGTCGTGCGTCGGACAGAGGTCCGCACCGTCGTCTTGGTCAACCTACCAGCGTGCGTGTTTCCAGCGATAGCGCCGCGGGCTCGTGACGCCGGGCGATCGCCACCAGGCCGGCCGACACGGTGACGTTCTACTGGCGGTTGCGGTCGCGTCGATGCTCGCCTTTGTGGTCAGCTTCGTCATCTTCGCCTGCATGCGCCGGGCGTTCCTCCCGCGCTCGACCAGATCGGGTCCGCGCGCATTTCTCGAGCAGCTGCCCGAGCACGGCACGCTCAACGTGTGCCTCGTTCTTGCCGGTGCAGGGATCGAGCTGAAGCTCGGCAAGGCGGGCATCGCCTTCGCGCTGTCGGCCGTGTTCACGTTCTCCTACATGGCCCATCTGCTCGCTCAGTCGCGCACGCGCGCCGAGCAATACGTCTCGCTCTCCTGGGGCGTGCTCGCCGGCCTGATGCGCTCGCTCGACATCCGTGACCAGCGCGCCGCCCGCCACGCCGCCGCGGTGGCGCGGTTCGCACGCGACATGGCCGAGGCCGTGGGGATGACCGCGCAGGAGCAGGAGCTGGCGCACACGGCCGGTCTGCTGCACGACATCGGGCACTTTGCGCTGTCCGATCGGGTCGCCACACGCGGCGTGACCCTGACCGGCGAGGACTGGGATGCGATCCAGCGCCACCCCGAGCTGGGCGCCGACATGCTGCGCGACCTCGGCATGTACGGCCCGGTGGCCGAGATCGTGCTCGCCCACCACGAACGGCCGGACGGGCGCGGGTATCCGAACTTCCTCGTCGACGAGGAGATTCCGGAGCTCGCGAAGATCATCGCGGTGGCGGAGGTGTACGACACGCTGACCGCGAGCGACACCTACCGGACGCAGATGAGCTCGTTCGAGGCTCTGCGCGAGCTGCGGCGGGTCGCCGGCTCGCAGCTCGACGCTCGCTATGTCGAGGTGCTGGCGAGCCTGTTGAGCGGCGAGGGCGTCGAGTATCGCCACGCCGACGCCGCCGACTTCGACACCGAACTGGCGATGGAGCGTCGGATCAAGGAAGCGCGGACCGGCTGAAGCAGCCGGCGCCGCTCAGCTGGCGATGCGGTGCCCGGAGGCGGCGACGTGCTGCTCGGAGGGCCCGCTGCCCCGCTGGAGCTTGAGCAGGAACTGGTCGATCTGCTCTGCGCTGAACCGGCGCTGCCCTCCTGGCGTCCGGTAAGACTCGAGGTAGCCCATGTCGGACCAGCGCCGGATCGTCCCGAGCGAGACGCCGAGGGCCTGGGCTGCTTGAGAGGTCGAAAGCCCTAGCGGGCTCTTGCTGTAAGGATTCATACGGTTATTTCACTTCACTTGGGGAGGTTCGGGAAGGTCTTGCAGCATTTGCACAACCTGCAAGGGGCGGAGTGAGGGGAAGCACCCCGATGCGGCTGAGGCTCTACCACCACCCGGACGGCGCCCGCGTGGCGTACCGGGAGACCGGAACCGGCCCAGCCATCGTTCTGCTCCACTCGCTCGGGCTCTCACACCGGGAGTGGGAGCCGATCGTAGCCTCACTTTCGGCGCGCTTTCGCGTCATCCTGCCCGACCTCCCGCTGCACGGCGACTCCGAGGATCGCCCCCGCCACCCGTATACCGCCGAATGGCTGACCGAGGTGATCGCCGGCTTCTGCCACGAGGTGGCTGGGCCGCGCCCGGCGCTCGCGGGCCACGACATCGGCGCCGAGCTGGCCCTGCTGGCGCTCACCACCGGGCGGCTCTCGCCGACGCGGCTGGCGCTGATGCCGAATCGCCTCCACCGCCGCTACGAGCACGCTGGCAAGCGCGCGGCGTGGCGGCTGGCCTGCCGGGCCGCCGCACTCCCCGGGCTCGACCGGCTTCTGGCCTACGGGGCGACGATCGTGTTCCGGCCCGCGCTGGGCGAGCGGCTCACCGTCCAGCGAAACACGGAGGCGCGCGATCTCATCCGCCACGCCTTCTCCGACGTCGGCGGCAACGGCAACCGGGCCCGCTCGTGGGCGAAGTTCGCGCGTCGGTGGCCCGTGCCGGCGCAGCGGCAACTGCTCGACGCATACCCCGGCATCGACGTACCCGTGCTGCTCCTGTGGGCGGAGGACGACCCGGCCTACCCGCTGACGGGCGCGCACGAGGCGCTCGACCTCCTCCCGAATGGCCAGCTGCGCACGCTGCCGGAAACCGGCTTCCTGATGGCCTACGACGATCCCGTCGGCGTGGCCCGGGAGCTGATCTCGTTCTTCGGGTGAGCCGACGGTGGCCTACGCCGCCACCGGAGGCTCCGGCGTACGCCGCGCCGCGCCGATCGACGCCACCACGACCAGCGCGATCCCGATGATCGCTCGCGCCGCCAGCCCCTGGCCGAGCACGATCAGCCCGGCCAGCGCCGCCACCGCCGGCTCGAGGCTCATCAACACGCCGAACACCGCGGGCGCGATTCGCCGCAACGCCTCCACCTCGAACGAGTACGGGATCGCCGAGGACAGCATCCCCACCACCGAGCCGAGCAGGAGCAGCCGGGGCTGGAGCAGATGGCTGCCGGCGTCGGAGATCCCGAACGGCAGCACGAGCAGCGTCGAGACGCACATCGCCAGCGCCAAGCCCGTGCCCGCCTCGAACGCCTGTCCCAGGCGCGCGTTCAACAGGATGTAGCCGCCCCACAGGCACCCCGCGAGCGCCGCCAGCGCCACCCCGCCGGCGTTCAGGCCGTGGGTGCCACCGTGGGTGAGCGCCACGATCCCGACTGCGGCCAGCGCGGCCAAGGCGAAGTCGAGCGGCCGGCGCGAGCCGCCGATGGCGACGCCGAGCGGCCCGATGAACTCGATCGTGACCGCGATTCCCGAGGGGGATCCGGTGAATCGCCTCGTACAGGCTGAGGTTCATGCCGCCCAGCACGAGCCCGAAGGCGACCGCCAGTCCCAGCCGGCGCCGCGAATGTCCACGCAGGCGCGGCCGCCACACGGCCAGCAGGACGATCGTGCCCGACAGCAGCCGCAGCAGCGCGGCACCGCCCGGGCCGAGCCGGTTGAACAGCGTCACGGCGATCGCGGCCCCGACCTGGATCGAGACGATCGCGCCGACGACGAGCCCGCCGGAGGGCGCCCGCGCGAGCGCTCCGGCCCGCCGCGCCACTGTTCCGTTGCCGGCCACCGCGCGCCGATCGTAGCCGGGCCGGAGTAGCTTTCGAAGCCGCGACAAGGAAACGGGAAAGGACCAGGCATGGGAGTTCAAGAGCAGGAGCAGCTGTGGGGTGGCGAGACCACCAAGGCGGTCAACAACTTCCCCGTGTCGGGCGAGCGGGTCCCGGCCGCGGTCGTCCACTGGCTGGGGCGGATCAAGGCCGCCGCGGCCCGCGTCAACAAGGACCTCGACCTGCTTGACGGGGACATCGCCGAGCGCATCGCCGCCGCCGGCGACCGCGTGGCCGAGGGCGAGTTCGACGAGCACTTCCCGATCGACGTGTTCCAGACCGGCTCCGGCACCTCCTCGAACATGAACGCCAACGAGGTGATCGCGAACCTGGCCGGCGAGGGCGTGCACCCCAACGACCACGTCAACATGGGCCAGTCGTCCAACGACGTGTTCCCCTCGGCCGTCCACCTGGCGGCGCTCGACACGGCGACCAACGACCTGCTGCCCGCGCTCGAGGCGCTCGAGCGCTCGTTCGCCGCCAAGGCGGAGGAGTTCAAGGACATCGTCAAGTCCGGCCGCACGCACCTGATGGACGCCGTACCGGTCACCCTGGGGCAGGAGTTCGCGGGCTACGCGGCGCAGGTCCGGCTCGGCGCCCAGCGGATCTCGCGGAGCGCTGCCGCAGGTGGGCCAGATCCCGCTCGGCGGCACCGCCACCGGGACCGGCCTGAACACCCATCGCGAGTTCGCGGCCAAGGTCCGCAGCCGGCTCACCAAGGCCACCGACCTGCAGATCCGCCCGCCCGAGGATCCATTCGAGGCGCAGGCCAACCGCGACGCGTTGGTCGAGCTCTCGGGCGCCCTCAAGGTCGTGGCCGTGTCGTTTACCAAGATCGCCAGCGACCTCGCCCTCCTGGGATCCGGGCCGCGGGCGGGGATCGGCGAGATCTTCCTGCCCGAGCTCCAGAAGGGCTCCTCGATCATGCCGGGCAAGGTCAATCCGGTGATCCCCGAGGTCGTGCTCCAGGTGAGCGCCCAGGTGATCGGCAACGACACCGCGATCACGCTCGGCGGCATGCAGGGCCAGTTCGAGCTCAACGTTCGCGTGCCGCTGATCGCGCGCAACCTGCTCGAGTCGATCCGCCTCCTGACCAACACGTCCCGGATCTTCGCCGAGAAGTGCGTTGACGGCATCCGCGCCAACAAGGAGGGCTGCGAGCAGTCAGCCGAGTCGACGCTCGCGGCCGCCACCGCGCTCAACCCCTACATCGGCTACGACAAGGGTGCCGAGATCGTCAAGGCCGCGGCGGAGTCCGGGCGCCTCCTCCGCGAGGTCGCACTCGAGATGGGCGTAGACGAGGAGACCTACAACAAGGCGATGGACCTGCGCAAGATGGCGGCGGGCAACCTGTAGGGCCCTGCGCGAGGTCCTTCGCGGATTCCTGACCGAGCCGGCTACGTAGCCACCGTCTCGGCGCCCAGCTCCTCGGAGATCGCGACGTCGATCGAGTAGTCGATCGGGACGACGATCAGCGAGGGGACGTCGAGCGCGAGCGCGTCGGTCAGCCGCTGCTTGAACTCTTCGGCCGAGCCGCAGCGCCAGGCCGGCATTCCGAACGCGTCGGCGAGCTTGACGAAGTCCGGATTGCCGAAGTCGACGCCGAAGTGGCGGCCGAACTTCTTGTCCTGCTTCCACACGATCGAGCCGTACTGCCCGTTCTCCCAGAGCACCACGACCAGCGGGGTGCGCAGGCGCACGGCCGTCTCGAGCTCCTGGCAGTTCATCAGGAAGCCTCCGTCGCCGCACACGGCGACCACCTTGCGCTCCGGGTGCACCAGCTTGGCGGCGATGGCGGTGGGCAGGGCGAAGCCCATCCCGGCCAGGCCGTTGGCGATCAGCACGGTCCCCGGCTCGTGCGCCGGGAACATCCGCCCGATCCACAGCTTGTGGAGGCCGACGTCGGATACGAGCATGTCCCGTGGGCCCAGCACCTCGCGGATGTCCGACAGTACCCTGGGCGGGCGGATCGGGAAGTGGTTGTCGTCGCGTGCCTCGCGCAGGGCGCCGAGCACGAGCTCGCGCAGGCGCCGGCCGCTGTCCACGACGGTGGCGGCGCGGTTGGTGCCGGCGGCGAGCCGGGCGAGCACGTGGGCGATGTCGCCGATCAGCTCGACCTCGGGGATGAAGTTCTCGTCGATCTCGGCGGCGACGCTGTCGATCACGATGATCCGCTTGTCGCCGTTCGGGTTCCAGTGGGCGGGCGCGTGCTCGACCAGGTCGTAGCCGATCGCGATCACCAGGTCGGCGTGCTCGAACCCCGCCATCTCGTAGTCGCGGGTCTGAAGGCCCACCGTCCCCAGCGCCTTGGGGTCCTCGTAGTCGATCAGCCCCTTGGCCATGAACGTCTCGGCCACGGGAATGCCCGTGGTCTGGGCGAAGGCGCGCAGCGCGCGGCTGGCGTGGCCGCGGATCGCGCCGTTGCCGGCGAGTGCGATCGGGTTCTCCGCCTCGTCGATCAGCTGGGCCGCGCGCTCGAGCTCGCGCCCACCCGGCTCGGGCTGAACGTTGGCGCGCCGGGGCAGCGGCGAAGCGTCCACCCCACGCGCCATCACGTCCTCGGGAAGCTCGAGGTGGGTCCCGCCGGGCTTCTCGGACTCGGCCACCTTGAACGCCTTGCGGACGACCTCGGGGATGATCTCCGGGCTGGAAACTCTTGCGTTCCACTTAACTACAGGGCGCAAAATGCCGATCAGATCCAGGTACTGGTGCGATTCCTTGTGCATCCGCTCCAAGTCGGACTGACCGGTCAGGGCGACTAGCGGAGCGCGATCGAGGAACGCGTCGGCCACGGCGGTGACCAGATTGGTGGCGCCGGGACCGAGCGTGCCCAGACACACCCCGGCCCTACCGGTCAAGCGACCGTAGGCGTCGGCCATATAGGCGCCGCCCTGCTCGTGGCGCACCGGGATGAAGTCGATCGACGAATCGGCCAGGGACTCGTTCAGATCGAGCGTTTCCTCGCCCGGGATACCGAAGACGTAGCGAACCCCCTCGGCCTCAAGACATTCCACGAACACCTCAGACGCTTTGCGCTCAGCCATGCTCAGACCCTACCTAACCGCGCTGCGAATCTCGGTGCGCCGCGCCGGCGGGATCACCCTGGCGCTGGCCTCGCTCCTGATCGGCGCCGGCCCGGTGACGGCGGCGACGATGTTCTACATCCGGGGTGGCGGCGACGGCCACGGCATCGGCATGAGCCAGTACGGCGCCTACGGCTACGCGCTGCACGGCAAGGACTACCGCTGGATCCTCGGGCACTACTACACGGGGACCTCGATCGGGACGACGAACCCGGGCCAGACCGTTCGCGTGCTGCTGGCAGCCGGTTCGGCTTCGTTCAGCGGCGCCACGAGCGCTCCCGGCAAGAAGCTCAATCCCTCCGCCACCTACTACGTGCGTGCCCTGAACACGGGCGGGGTGGCGCTCGTCAACGCCAAGGGCAAGACCGTGGGCAGCTTCGGCGCTCCTCTCACGGTGACCGGCAACGGCCCGCTCTATGTGCCCGGCCTCGGCTCCTACCGCGGCGCGCTCCAGTTCCGCCCCGACGGCGCCGGCGGCGTGGAGACGGTCAACGCGCTCGACCTCGAGGACTACGTACGTGGCGTGATCAGCGCCGAGATGCCCGCCGGCTGGGCGCCTGCCGCGCTCGAGGTGCAGGCTGTCGCGGCGCGGACCTACGCCATCACCACCAGCGTCAACCGCGGCGCGTTCGACGTCTACTCCGACACCCGCTCCCAGATGTACCGCGGCGTGGCCGCCGAGACAGCCTCCAGCGATGCCGCCGTCGCCGCCACCCGCGGCCAGATCGTCACCTATCACGGCGCGCCCGCGATCACCTACTTCTCCGCGAGCTCGGGCGGCTGGACCGAGAGCATCCAGGACGCTTGGCCGGGCTCGTCTCCCGAGCCCTGGCTCAAGGGGGTCCCCGACCCCTACGACAACGCCGGCGGCAACCCGTACTACCGCTGGAGCTACAGCTTCTCGATGGCGAGCGCGCAGGCCAAGCTCGGCCGCTGGGTCAAGGGCCAGCTGATCGGGATCCAGATCGTCACCGACGGTGCCGATCCCCGGATGGTCTCGGCCAACGTGGTCGGCACGGGCGGTACCACGCACGTCAGTGCGGGCAGCCTCGAGAGCCTGTTCGGCCTGCTCAGCACCTACGCCTCGTTCGAGACGGTGACCACGCTCCCCGGCGCCGGCGCGCCGGCGCGCGATGCCCGGGCTGCGAAGCCGGCGCAGGCCGACGGAGCGGTCGCCGCGCTCGTGCCGCTGGTGAACGATCTCGTCGCCGGCTCGATCCCTGGCCTGCACGGCAGCGTGTTCCCCGGCCATGCCGGCGATACGGCCACCGTGCAGCTCAGCGACCACGGCTCCTGGCGGACCGTCGCCACGACGCGTCTCGGCGCCGGCGGCTCCTACTCGGTCCGGGTGCCCGCGGCCGGGGTGTACCGGATCGTTTACGCCGGGGTCGACGGGCCCTCGGTCAGCGTCTCCTGAGCCCGCCCGACGGCGGCCCGGCCGTCTAGTCTCCGCCGGCATGCCCGGCCCGCTCGTCGCCGTCGACGGCCCCTATCTCCTCTACCGCTCGTTCTTCGCGCTGCCGGACTCGATCCACGGTGCCGACGACCGACCCGTGAACGCGCTGCTCGGTGCGGCCAACGTGCTCCTGCGCGTCGCCGCCGACCGCCGGCCCCGGGCGATCGTGGTCTGCTTCGGTGCCGAGGCCGCCGAGTATCGCGTGGAGCTCTACCCGCCCTACCACGCCGACCGCCCGCCGGTGCCGGACGCGCTGGCGTGGCAGTTCGACCGCGCCCCGGAGTTCTTCGACGCGTTCGGCTGGAGCTGCGAGAACACCGCCGAGCTGGAGGCCGACGACCTGCTCGGGGCGCTCGGCTCGGTCGAGTCCGAGGCCGGCGGCGAGGCGCTGATCCTGACCGGCGATCGCGACATGTTCCAGTGCGTGACCGACCGGGTGAAGGTGCTGCTGCTGAAGTCCACGCGCAGCGGGTTCGAGGAGATGGGCCCAGCGGAGGTGCGCAAGCGCTACGGGATCGGGCCCGAGCTGGTCCCGGACTTCATCGCGCTGCGCGGCGACCCGTCCGACAGCCTGCCCGGCGCGCCCGGGATCGGCCCCAAGACGGCGGCCGACCTGCTCCAGCGCCACGGTTCGCTGGAGGAGGCGATCGCGCGCGCGGTGCGCGAGCGGCCTCGCGTGACCGCGGCGCTGACCGAGCACGCCGGGGAGCTGAGGGCCTACCGCGACATCGCCACCCTCCGTCACATCGGGCTCGACCGCCCCCCCGACCGCGCCACCGACCTCAGCGGCGGCGCCGTAGCGGCTCGCGGGCTCGGGCTGAACCGCCTCGCCGAGCGGCTCGAGACCGCGAAGGACGTGGGCGACCTCTAGGCGCTGCCGAGCAGGACTCCGGCGGCCACGATCAGCGCGCCACCGAGCGCCACCTGGACCAGGCTGATTCGGAGCGGCACGGACATGAAGCGCTTGCGGATGAGCGAGATCGTGGTCAGCTCGACCGCCACCACCACGCCCGCCACCGCGAGCGCCGTGTGGACGTGGCTGATCAGGAACGGGAGCGAGTGGAACACGCCCCCGACCGCGGTCATCACGCCGGTGACGAGACCTCGCGCCAGCGCCGTGCCGCGCCCGGTCTGCTCGCCCGTGTCCGACATCCCCTCCGAGAAGGCCATGCTGATGCCGGCGCCGACCGCGGTGGCGAGGCCCACGAACAGCGCCGCGTGCGACCCGGAGAGGAGGGCGGCGGCGAAGATCGGCGCGAGCGTCGACAGGGTGCCGTCGATCAGCCCGACCAGTCCGGGCTGGACGAAGCGCAGCACGAACGCGCGCTCATCGATCGACTTCAGCTCTGCGATCAGCTCCGCCATTGCTGTTACTATAGCAACTGAGTTAAATTAGGGTTCCCTTAGACGCCATGCCCACAGGCCATTTCACCGACACCGAAGACCTCGTCGCGCTGCTGCGCGAACGCGGCCAGCGGGTGACCTCGCAGCGGCTGGTGATCCTGCGCGAGCTTCGCCACCACGGCGGCCACGCCACCGCCGAGGAGATCCACCGCGCGGTCCATCGCGACCTGCCCGGCACCTCGATCCCCACCGTGTACGCCGCGCTCGACCTGCTCGTCGAGCTCGGACTGGCGCGGAAGCTCGACCTCGGGCTCGGGATGGCGATCTACGACGCGCGGACGGCGGCTCACCAGCACGCCGTGTGCCGTCGCTGCGGCCGGATCGAGGACCTGGAGCTCGAGCTCGACGCGCATGCCCTGCTGAGGGCCGCCGGCGGCGGCGAGGGCTTCGAGCCTCGCGCCACCGAGCTCGTGATCTCGGGGGTGTGCGCTCGGTGCGCCGCGGCTACGGAGTGAAGCGGACCGTGATCACGTCGCCGTCGGCGACGGCGTAGTCGCGTCCCTCGATGCGGAGCGTTCCGCGCTCGCGCGCGCCCGCGTAGCCTCCGGCCTCGACGAGCTGGTTCCAGGCCACCACCTCGGCTCGGACGAAGCCGCGCTGGATGTCGGAATGGATCAGGCCGGCCGCCGTCCAGATGCTCGAGCCGCGCCGGATGTGCCAGGACTGGGCGGGCTTGTCCTCACCGGCGGTGAAGAAGGCGAGCAGCTCGAGCAGCGACGAACGCCCCGCGCACGACCGCGGTCCAGCCCCGACTCCGACAGGCCCAGCTCCACGCGCATGGCAGCGGCGTCCTCGGCCTCGAGCTCGGCCAGCTCGGCCTCGAGCCGAGCCGAGACGGCGACCGCGGCGGCTCCCTGCCGGCCGGCATACTCGGCGATCGCCGGCGGCACCTCGTCCGAGCCCTCCTCGACGTTGGCCACGAACAGCACCGGCTTGGCGGTCAGCGGCTGGAGCAGCACGATCGCGTCGGGCGCGTCCGCCGGCGGCGGCACGGTGCGCGCCGGCCGGCCCTGCTGGAGGGCTTCGATCAGCTCGCGCAGCCAGGCCGCCTCGGCCACGGCCCGCCGGTCGCCCCCCTTCGCGGCGCGCGCGACTCGGTCGACCCGGCGCTCCGCCTGCTCGAGGTCGGCGTAGATCAGCTCGGTCTCGATCGTCTCGATGTCGGCGAGCGGATCGACGCGACCCTCGGGGTGGACCACGTTCGGGTCCGCGTGAGCGCGGACGACGTGGACGATCGCGTCCGTCTCGCGGATGTTGGCCAGGAACTGGTTCCCGAGCCCCTCGCCGCGATGCGCACCCGCCACCAGGCCGGCGATGTCGTGGAAGGCGATCGTGTCGGGGACGACCTTCGAGGCGCGCACGGTGGCGGCCACGGCGTCCAGGCGCTCGTCGGCGACGGGCACGACGGCCACGTTGGGCTCGATCGTGGTGAACGGGTAGTTCGCCGCCTCGGCGGCCACGCCGGTGAGGGCGGAGAAGAGCGACGACTTGCCGGCATTGGGCATGCCCACGATCCCGACCTTCACGACGGCCACACCTCCGCCACGGCGGTGCCGAGGAGCGCCCCGGCGACCACGTCGCTCGGGTAGTGCACGCCGAGGTAGGGCCGGCTCACCGCGAACGCGAAGGCCGCGAGGTAGAGCACGGGCGACGGGACGAGGCGGCCGTAGGCGCGCGCGGCGGCGAACGCCGTCGTTGCGTGTGCGCTCGGGAAGGAGAGCCGTGAGACCGTCGGCGTCAGGGGCGGCAGATCCGGGAGCTCGGGCCGGCGCCGGCGCACGGTGAACTTGATCGCTTGATTGCAGCCGTAGGCGCCGGCCACGATCCGCACGCCGCGCAGCCAGCTCGCGCGCCGCTGCGGGTCCGCGCGGGCGGCGGCGGCTCCCGCCAGCCCGAGGCCGAGCCAGATCGCGGCATGCTCGCCCGTGCGCGAGAAGGCGGACACGACCGACTCAGCCACGCTCGAGTGCCCGCGGGTGCGGGCAAGGCGAAGCACGGCGCCATCGAGGTCGAGCAGCGACACGCGCGGGAATCTACGCAAGCGCTCACACGCCGGTCTTACGGCTTTCATCGCGCTCGCTTCGGCTGGCCGTCGATCCTGGCGCCATGAGCATCGTCCTCGCCGAACCTCAGGCCCCCGCCGCCGCCCTGTTCGCCGAACGGGTCGACATCGTGATCCCGGTCTACAACGAGCAGGACTCGCTGGAGCGGGCCGGCCGCTCCCGGGTCGGGTTGCCCGCACCCCCGGCCGCCTGCCCCCCGCACCGGGGGACACAGGGTCGCTACATCGAAGTCGCGGGCCGCCGGTGCGAAGGTACGCCGCATCAACCAAACGGGGCGGCCCTCACGGGCCAGGAGTGATCAACATGGGGCTTACCACCATCATCATCGTCAACGTCGTCCTGTCTGCGATCGTCGTCGGCGCGATCGTCGGCAGCCACCTATGGGCGATTCTCGCCTCCCGCGACACCGCCGTCGCCGGCGCCATTCCCGTGCCCGCTGGCGCGGCCGCCTCGACCGGCGCCGCCGGCGCGGTCCAGCCGCTCCTCCCGGAGCTCGCGATCGCCTGAGCCGCCGTCCGTGTGGTCGATTTTCCGCGCCGTGCGCGGAAGATCGACCACGACCTCAGGTCCCGAAGCCGACCCGGTGCTCTTCGTGGTCGACGAGCACGTACACGATGCTGCCCAGCGCGAGCGCCACCGTGCCGTCCTCGGCGTTGAGGTCGTGCCACCCGCCACCGTCGCGTCCCAGCGCGTTGCGGAGCTTGGCCACTTCGGCCGGCGCCACCCGTGCGCTCAGGATCTGGCCGCCGTCGAAGCCGATCGACACCTTCTGGGGCTTGTCGCTAAGCGTGGACATGGGGTTCGACGATCTCGGTGAGGACGCCGCCGGTCGAGGCGGGATGGACGAAGGCTACCCGGGAGCCGCGGATGCCGGTGCGCGGTTGCTCGTCGATCAGGCGTAGGCCGGCGCGCCGAAGGGCCTCCAGCGTCTCCGCGACCGACTCCACCCGGTAGGCGACGTGGTGTAACCCGGACCCCCGGCGGGCCAGGAACTTCCCGACCGCCGTGTCGGCAGAAAGTGGCTGGAGCAGCTCGATGTGCCCGTCGCCGACGTCGAGCAGCGCGGCGTCGACACCTTGCTCGGACACCGTCTCGCGGTGCACGAGCGGCATGCCCAAGCGCGTCGCGATACAGCGCCAGCGCCTCGTCGATCGACTCGACGGCCACGCCTATGTGGTCGATGGTGGAGAGCACGGAGCGCCGCAGCTTAGCGGCGCGCGGGGTTGACCGCGGTGGCCGCAGCCACCGAAAGCTCGCCCACCCGCCGGGGCGCGGCGGCGGGAACCCCGCCCATGATCCGGTCGATGTCGGGCCGCTCGAGCACCTCGTTGGTCAGCAGCGTCGCGGCCAGCGCGTCGAGCTGCTCTCGGTGGGTGTCGATGATCGCCACGGCGGCGCGGAAGGCCTCGTCGGCGAGCTCGCGCACCTCGTCGTCGAGCCGCCGGCGGGTCGCCTCGGCGGCGCCGTCGCTGACCGCGCGCAGCGCGCCACTCCCCGTTCCCATCGCGTATTCGAACACCATCGAATGGGCGATCTCGGCCACCCGCTTGAGATCGTCCGAGGCTCCGGTGGTGACCGAGCTGAACACGGTCTGCTCGGCGGCGCGGCCGCCCAGCAGCATCGTCATGACGTCGATCAGCTCCTCGCGCGTCTTCAGGTAGCGGTCCTCCTCGGGGAGGTTGAGCGTGTAGCCGAGGGCCTTTCCGCGCGGGATGATCGAGATCCGGTGTACGCGGTCGACGGACGGGAGCCGCTCGCCGCACAGGGCGTGTCCGGCCTCGTGGTAGGCGACGACGCGCTTCTCGTGGTCGGTCAGCGTGCGCTTGGACTGCATGCCGGCGACCACGCGCTCCAGCGCGGCGTCGAAGTCGCGCATGGCCACGCGGAAGACCCCGCGCCGGCCGGCGAAGATCGCCGCCTCGTTGCAGATGTTGGCCAGGTCGGCGCCGGTCAGGCCCGAGGTCTGGCGGGCGACCAGCTTCAGGTCGACGTCGTCGTCGAGCGGCTTGTTGCGCGAGTGCACGGCCAGGATCCGCTCGCGTCCGCCGACGTCGGGCGGGGAGACGAAGATCTGGCGGTCGAAGCGGCCGGGGCGCAGGAGCGCCGGGTCGAGCTTCTCGAGCAGGTTCGAGGCGGCGATCACGACCACGTCCTTGCGGGCGGTGAAGCCGTCCATCTCGACCAGCAGCTGGTTCAGCGTCTGGTCGCGCTCGCCCGAGACGTCAAAGCCGCGGTGGCCGCCGACCGCGTCGAGCTCGTCGATGAACACGATCGCCGGCGACTTCTTGCGCGCCGCCTTGAACAGGTGGCGGATCCGCGCCGCGCCCACGCCCACGAACATCTCGACGAACGAGGCCGCCGACTGAGAGAAGAAGCTGGCCCCGGATTCGTGCGCCACGGCCTTGGCCAGCAGCGTCTTGCCGGTTCCGGGCGGCCCGTGCAGCAGGATGCCCTTGGGCACCTTGGCCCCCAGCTCGCGGAAGCGAGCCGGGTCGCGCAGGTAGTCGACGATCTCGCGCAGCTCCTCCTTGGCCTCGTCGGCGCCGGCGATCTCCGACCATCCGATCGAGGGGGCGGAGTCGGGCTTGATCTGCGCCGGCCGCGTACGCGGCATGAAGCGCATCAGCGAGAAGATCCCGATGACCAGCAGCCCCATGAAGATGATGGGCAGCCACGCCTGGAGCCAGGACACGAAGTCCGGATAGCCGAGGAAGGTGCTCGGCGCGTGGATCACGGGCAGAACGTGGTGCACGGCGTGATGGATGATGGTCGCGACACCGAGCATGGGGCTCTAGCGGTCATCGGCAGCGTAACTCGCCTACTCAACCCTTTCTAGACGGGGGTTCGGCGTGAGCCGCCGTCCCACCTTCGCCGAGGGCTTGCCGTCGGTGATGACCACGTCGGCGGTGTAGTCGTTGTCGCCGCGGAGCAGCGAGGAGCCGACCCCGTAGGCGTCGACGGGCACGCCGGAGGCCTCGAACTCGCGGATCCGCTGGGCGTTGAAGCCCCCGCTGACCACGATCCGCACCTGCGAATACCCGGCCTCGTCGAGCGCCTCGCGCACCTTGTGGACGAGCCGCGGATTGACGCCGGTCGGCCTGAAGCCGCCCATCTCGTCGAGCAGCGAGCGGTCGACCAGGGTCTCGCTCGTGTCGAGGCGGACCCCCCAGAGCCGCGGGCCGAGCGCCTCGGCCACGGCCAGCGCCGTGCCCACCGAGTCGTTCTCGAAGTCGACGAGCACGGTGATGCTCATCTCGTCGTGATAGCGCTCGGCGAACACCTGGGCCGCGCGCACGGTGTCGCCCCCGTAGGCCGCGATCAGCCCGTGGGGGACGGTGCCGATCCCGCGCCCGCCCCACCACGAGGCCTGCGCGTCGGTGGAGACGCCGATCGCGCCGGCCACGTGTGCGGCCCACCCGTCGCCGGTCTGCACGAGCCAGTGGTCGTGCCGGGCCGGGAAGTACAGGATCTGCTTTCCCCGCGCCGCCTCCACGACCTCACGGACGTTGTGCATGACGAGTGAGCGCCGGGCCAGGCATCCCAGGTACACGGTCTCGAGGTGGGCGAACAGGCTGTAGTCGCCCTCGATCGTCATCACCGTCTCCTGCGGCGCGATCTCATCGCCCTCGTGCAGCGCGTGGACGACCATGTCCTCCCAGCCGGGCATCCAGGCGCCGTCGACCTCGCGGCCCGAGCACAGCTTGAGGATCGCGATCGCCTCGTCGATCCCGCCGAGCACCGAGTCCTTCTTCTGGAACACCTGCATGGTCACGCACGGGTGGTGGCCGGCCGACTCGAGCAGCGCCTTGGTGTAGACGAAGTACGCGTCCGAGTAGTAGCCGTGGCGGATCCGATCCACCGGCAGGCGGAAGATCGCCGGATCGAGACGCTCGCGGGCCGACACCGGCGCTGACATGCGATCACAGTCTATTTGGCACTTGTCGGCGGTGGTAGCCTCGGCTCGATGCTTGCAAGCACGCCTCTCTGACCGGCTTTCCCCCCGCGCCGCCCGTCGGCGGCGCCGTCCCGTCGTTCCCTCGTCGAGAGAGTGTGTCGTGAGTAGTTACCTGCGCGTCCTGCGCCACCGAGACTTCAGATACCTGTTCGCCGGCCAGACCGCCAGCATGGTCGGCGACCGCGTGGTCGTCGTCGCGCTGGCGCTCTACATCACGCTGCGCACCGGCTCGCCCACCGATCTCGGGCATCGTGCTCGGCGTCCAAGGCGACGACGCTCGTGACGCTGCTCCTGCTCGGCGGCGTGTGGGCGGACCGCCTGCCGCGCCAGCGGATCATGATCGCCACCGACTCGGTGCGAGCGCTTCTGCACGCCGGGCTCGCAGCCCTGATCTTCGCCGGCGCCGCGCGGATCTGGGAGATCGCGGCGATCGAGGCGGTATTCGGCGCCGCCCAGGCGTTCTTCCAGCCCGCCTACAGCGGCCTCGTGCCCCAGACCGTGCCCGAGTCGCTCATCCAGGACGCGCGGGCGCTGACCGAGACGACGTCGAACATCGCCTTCCTGGTCGGCCCGGCGCTCGCCACCGCGCTCGTGCTCGGCGTCGGCGCCGGCGAGGCGTTCGCGCTCGACGCGGCCACGTTCGTGCTCAGCGCGCTCCTGCTCCTGCGGGTGCATCCCCGCCCGCGCGGCGAGGCCGCGCCGCCCGAGCCGCCGCTCCAGGCGCTGCGCTCGGGCTGGCACGAGGTGCGCTCGCGCGGCTGGGTGCTGGCCGTGATCGGAGCGTTCACGGTCGCGGTCTTCTGCGTGTACGCGCCGTGGTACTCGCTGGCGCCGGAGATCGCCCGCCGCTATCTACGGGAGCGCCGGCGTGTTCGGCCTGCTCGAGGCGCTGGCGGGCGCGGGCGCGGTGTGCGGCGGCATCGTCGGCCTGGCCTGGCGCCCGGCGCGGCCGCTCCGCGCCGGCCTGATGCTCGTGATGGCCTGGCCGGTGCTCACCGGCTCGTTCGCGCTGGGGGCGCCGCTGGCGCTCGTCGCGGTGTTCGCCTTCACCACGGGGATCGGCTTCTCGCTGCTCATGATCTGGTGGGAGACGGCGCTCGCGCGCCACATCCCGCCGCGCGCGCTCTCGCGGGTCAGCTCGTGGGACTGGATGGGATCGCTCGCGCTGATGCCGCTCGGCTACCTGGTCGCCGGGCCGCTCGCCGAGACGCTCGGCCTGCGCCTCGTGCTGGGCGCGGGCAGCATTCTCGGACTGGCTGCGCTGGCCGCGGCGCTGCTGCCGCGCGCCACCCGCGAGCTCTCCTCAGCCCAGCAGCGTCGCGCGCGACGTCGGCGTAGAAGCGGGCGGCGAAGCCCAGGTCGCGCACGTCGATTCGCTCGTCGGCGTTGTGGACGAGCGGCGCTGACTCGAGCAGCGTCATGTGGCGCTGGGGGAAGAACCCGTAGGCGACGCACTCGGGGAACGCCTCCCGGAACCAGCGCGAGTCCGAGAACCCGGGCAGGATCACCGGCACGGTCTCCGCGCCACCGTCCTGGTCCTTGATCCACCCGTCGATCGCGCTCATCAGCTCGCTCTGCACCGCGGAGGAGTTTCCGGTCACCTGCTCGGTGAAGGCGATCTCATACGCGTCGGCGTCCTCGCCGAGCACCTCCGCGATCCGCTTCCGCGCCGCGTCCTCGCCGTGGCCGGGCGGCACCCGGCAGTCGACCTTGAGCCACGCGCGCGATGGGATCACGTTGATCTTGTCGGAGGCGTGCGCCATCGTCGGGGTGAGGGTGACGCCGAGCATCGGCTCGACCAGGATCGTCAGCGCGGGGTCGACGTCCTCGAGCCGCGCGAGCGCGCCGGCGGGGTCGCCGGGATCCGCCCCGAGCGCCCGCAGCAGCGCCTCGGGCGCCTCGGTCAACAGGAACGAAGGCTTGGCGCCGGCCAGCCGTTCGAGCGCCCGGCCGAGCTTGAGCAGCGCGTTCTCGCCGGTGCGCGGAAGCGAAGCGTGCCCCGCCGATCCGCGCGCGGTGATCGTGAAGCGGAAGATCCCCTTCTCCGCGCAGCACACGCCGTAGCGCCGGCGGCCGTCCCACTCGAACACCTCGCCGCCGCCCTCGTTGAGCAGCATGTCGCAGCGGACCTTGTCGGGGTGCTCCTCGGTCAGCCAGCGCGCGCCGACGTCGCCACCGGTCTCCTCGTCGGACACGAACACGAGCTTCAGAGCGCCCCGCGCCGGCCTCCACCCCTCCCGCGCGAGCGCCACCGCCGCCACCGCCTCGGCCGCGACCTGGGACTTCATGTCGAGCGCGCCGCGGCCCCACAGATAGCCGTCGGTGACATCGCCCGACCATGGGTCATGCCGCCATTCCGAGGGATCGGCGAGCACCGTGTCGACGTGCCCGAGGAAGCACAGCGTCGGCCCGTCCTCCTCGCCGCGCAGATCGGCGACCAGGTTCGGCCGTTCCTCGTCGGCGGCCGAGCACCTCGGTCTCGAATCCTGCCTCGCCCGCGTACTGCGCCAGGTACTCGATCGCGGGGCGCTCGTTGCCGGGCGGGTTGACGGTGTTGAAGCGGACCAGGCGCTGGAGCACCTCGGTGGTCTCGCGCTCAAGCTCCATCGGCGGTCAGCCTACCCCGTTGGCGCTGCGTAGCATCTGCGGCGTGGACGACCTCGCGCTGGCGCTCGAACTGACCGACGCCTGCGACGCGATCACGCTCGGCCGCTACCGCGCCGCGGACCTGGCCGTCGAGACCAAGGCGGACGCCACCCCCGTGAGCGAAGCCGACCGCGGCGCCGAGGAGGCGGTGCGGGAGCGCCTGGCGCGCGAGCGCCCACAGGACGCCGTCGTCGGCGAGGAGTACGGCGCCTCCGAAACCGCCGGTGCCCGGCGCTGGATCGTCGACCCGATCGACGGCACGAAGAACTACGTGCGCGGGATCCCGGTGTGGGCGACGCTGCTGGCCCTCCAGGAAGCCGGCGAGCCGGCGGTGGCCGTCGTCTCCGCCCCGGCGCTCGGGCGCCGCTGGTGGGCGGCGCGAGGCGCCGGCGCGTTCGTGCGCGACCCGCAGGGGGAGCGGCGACTGAGCGTGTCCGCGGTCGCCGAGCTGGCCGGCGCCCAGCTGTCGTTCGCGGGGATCGAGGAGTGGCGGCAGGCCGGCCGGCTCGAGGATGTCCTCGCGCTGGCGGAGCGCGTGCGCCCGTGCGCGCGGTCTCGGCGACTTCTGGGCCTACATGCTGGTGGCCGAGGGTGCGATCGAGATCGGGCTCGACCCGGTGGTGTCGCTCTGGGACCTGGCGGCCCCGCAGCTGATCGTCGAGGAGGCGGGCGGGCGGTTCACCGATCTGAGCGGGCGGCGCACGCCGGACGGCGGCGACGCGCTCGCCACCAACGGGCTGCTGCACGACGCGGCCCTGGACCACGTCGGGCGCCCCGCTACGTGAGCCCGCTTCACGCCCTGGCCATCTTCGCGGCCGGGATCGCCGCGGGGACGATCAACACAGTGGTGGGCAGCGGGACGCTGATCACGTTCCCGGTCCTGCTCGCGTTCAACTACGCGCCCGTGGTGGCCAACGTGTCGAACACGATCGGGCTCGTGCCGGGGTCCGCCGCCGGCGCCTGGGGCTACCGGCACGAACTGGCCGGGCAGCGCCGGCGCGCGGTGCCCTTGCTCCTCGCCTCCACCCTCGGCGGCATCGTCGGCTCGATCCTCCTGCTCACCCTGCCCGCTTCGGCCTTCAAGGCGATCGTCCCTGCCTTCATCGTGATCGCGCTCGTGCTGATCGTGCTCCAGCCGCGGCTGTCGAAAGCTATCCGCGTACGGAGACGCTCCGGCTCGGAGCGCGCCGGCCCCGCCGCCACCGCCGGCGTGTTCGCGAGCGGCGTCTACGGCGGCTACTTCGGCGCCGCCCAGGGGATCCTGCTGCTGGCGATCCTGGGGCTCGCCGTCGACGACGATCTCCAGCGGATCAACGCGCTCAAGGTGGTACTGGCCGGGCTCGTCAACCTGGTGGCCGGGATCGTGTTCGTGTTCGCGGCCCACATCGCCTGGCTGCCGGCGCTGCTGATCGCGGTCGGCTCGATCCTCGGGGGCGTGCTCGGCGCGCGCTACGGCCGGCGGCTGCCCCCTGCCGCGCTGCGGGCGATCATCGTGGTCGTGGGGATCGTCGCGATCGTCCGGCTGGTGTGAGGAGCGCCGAGTGCGGACTGGCGGTGGCCGTGCAGTGCCCCGGATGCGGAGCATCCCGAGGAGGTGCGCGACCTGCTGGGGCGCGCGCGCGAACCCACGGCCGTGCTGCACAAAGCTCGCTCGCTGTTCGAGCCGCTGCGGGCGACGCCGTGGCTCGAGCGCGTCGACGCTCTGCTCGCGCCGCTCAGCGCTGTGGCGTGAGCCCGACGGTCCGGTGGGCGCGTCGGTCGTGGTGGCCTGAAACGTAGAGACGGGCCTGCGCCGGCGTTAACCTCAGACCATGGAGCGCCTGTTCGAGAGCGACGACCCGCCGGCGGCCGTCGCGCCGGCGCGCGCGGGTGCGCCACTGGCCACGCGCATGCGTCCGCAGAGCCTGGAGGAGTTCGTGGGCCAGGAGCGGCTGCTGCGCCCCGGCTCGGCGCTCCGGCGCGCGATCGAGGAGGGCCGTCCCCACTCGATGATCCTGCATGGGCCACCCGGCAGCGGCAAGACCACACTCGCTCGGCTCGTGGCCGAGGCCTCGGACGCGGTGTTCGAGGAGGAGAGCGCCGTCCAGGCCGGGCGGGCCGAGGTGCGCGGCGTGATCGAGCGCGCCCGCCAGCGCCTCGCCACCACCGGGCGCAAGACGATCTTCTTTCTCGACGAGATCCATCGCTTCAACAAGGCTCAGCAGGACGCGCTGTTGCCGGCGGTCGAGGAGGGCGTGGTCACGCTGATCGGCGCCACCACCGAGAACCCCTATTTCGAGGTCAACTCGGCGCTGATCTCGCGCGCTCATGTGTACGAGCTCGACGCGCTCGGGCCGCCCGAGGTCCGCACGCTGCTCGACCGGGCGCTTGCGCGCTCCGAATGGGGCGCCACCGAGATCGAGCCCGAGGCGCTCGAGTTCCTGGCCGAGCGCTCGGGCGGCGACGCGCGCACGGCGCTGAACGCGCTCGAGCTGGCCTGCGAGACGGCGGGGGCGCACGTCACCCTCGCCCACGCCGAGGACGCACTCCAGCGCCGGGCGTTGCTCTACGACCGCCAGGCCGACCGCCACTACGACACGATCTCAGCCTGGATCAAGGCCACGCGCGGGTCGGACCCGGACGCCTCGCTGTACTACCTGGCGGTGATGCTGGAGGGGGGCGAGGACCCGCGCTTCATCGTGCGCCGGATGGTCGTGCTCGCCTCCGAGGACATCGGCAACGCCGACCCCCAGGCGCTCGTCGTCGCCACCGCGGCGGCCGCCGCGGTCGAGCACGTCGGGATGCCCGAGTGCCAGTTCGCGCTCGCCCAGGCGGCCATCTATCTCTCCCTCGCGCCGAAGTCGGATGCCGCCAAACGCTCGGTCGGCGTGGCCCGTGAGTACATCCGCGACCACGGCGCGCAGCCGCCGCCGCGCCACCTGCGCTCCTCGACTCGCAGCGACGGCGGCTACGACAACCCCCACCGCCGCCCCAGCCACCTCTCGCCCCAGGAGCTCATGCCCGACGAGGCGATCGGTCAGCGCTTCTACGAACCTGACGAGGCGGAGGCGGCGCTGCGCGAGCGGCTGAGCGAGCTGCGCCGAGGGCGGGGACGAAGCTAGTGCCGCCCCGGCCGCTGCGGCGGGCAGCTTATTCGTCCAGCCCTCCCAGCACAAAATAGCCGCGTACACCGAGTTTTCACGAGGCCGAGGGGCGAAGCTACTACGCTGTAGTAATGCCTCTGCTCGACCGTAACCACACCCTGGCCTCCGGCCAGCGGGTTCGCCTGCGCATGGCCCGCTCGAGCGACGCGCGCGCGCTCCGCGAGCTGGCCGCCCGCCGGGGGTTCGAGGCCAGTCCGCTCGAGGTGGCGCGGATGACTCGGTTCGACCCGCGCCACCGGCTGGTGATCTCAGCCACCGCGCTCATCGATGCGCGGGAGACGCTCGTCGGCCTGGGCGCCATGGAGCTCGATCAAGGCGAGCCGTTCGAGCCCGACACGCTGATCTACGACGAGCGCGTCGAGGGTCTCGGCGCGCTGCTCGTGGCCGCACTCGCGGCGCGCGCCCGCGCGATTGCCCCCTCGCGCGCGGCGTAGAGCGGATACGCTCGCGGCGATGTCCGCCGTCGCCGCCGAAGCCCAGCTCGAGTCGCTCAATCCCGCCACCGGCGAGCCGATCGGCTCGGTCCCGATCACGCCGCCCGACGAGGTCCAGGCCGTCGTCGACGCGGTGGCCAAGGTGCAGCCGTTCTGGGCCGAGCTGACGCTCCGTGACCGGGCGCTGTACATGGAGCGCGCCGCGCAGGTGGTGATCGACGAGGGCGATGAGATCCGCGACCTGATCGTGCGCGAGCAGGGCAAGCCGCGCAACGAGGCGTTCGCGATGGAGATCCTGCCCACGATCGACGCCCTCCACTGGATCGCGCGCGCAGGGCAGGAGATCCTGGCCGACGAGAAGATCCCGATGCCGCAGGCTTTCCTGAAGACCAAGCGCTCGGCGTTCACGTACGAGCCGCTTGGAGTGATCGGGATCGTCTCACCCTGGAACTACCCCTGGAGCATCCCCTTCGGGGAGGTGGCGCTGGCGCTGATGGCGGGCAACGGCGTGGTCCTGAAGCCGGCGTCCCTGACCGCGATGACCGGCGATCGGATCCGCGCCGTGTTCGAGCGCGCCGGCGTGCCCGAGGGGCTCGTGCGCGTCGTGCATGGCCCCGGCACCGGGCCGGCGGTGGTGCAGTCGAGCGTGGCCAAGGTGTTCTTCACCGGCTCGGTCGAGACCGGGCGCTGGGTCGGCGAGGCGTGCGCCAAGCAGCTCAAGGGCTCGGTGCTCGAGCTCGGCGGCAAGGATCCGATGATCGTGCTCCCCGACGCCAACCTCGAGCACGCGATCGCCGGCGCGGTGTGGGGCGGCTTCGCCAACGCGGGGCAGACGTGCTCGGGGATCGAGCGGGTGTACGTGATGCGCGAGGTCTCCGAGCGCTTCATCGCCGGCGTGGTCGCCGGCGCGCAGCGGCTGCGCGTGGGCGACCCGATGAGCTGGGACACCGAGATCGGCCCGATGGTCTCACCCGACCAGTATCGGATCGTCGACGAGCTCGTCCAGGACGCGGTGGCGTCGGGAGCGGAGCTGCGCTGCGGCGGCCCCGTGCCGGCGCCGGCGGGACTCGACCAGGGCGCGTTCTACGCGCCGACCGTGCTCACCGGCGTCACCCACGACATGCGGATCATGCGCGAGGAGATCTTCGGCCCCGTGCTGCCGATCGTGGTCGTCGACTCCGAGGAGGAGGCGGTGGCGCGGGCCAACGACTCGGACTTCGGGCTGGGCGCCTCGGTGTGGACGAGCGACCGCCCCAAGGGCGAGCGGATCGCCCGCGAGCTCGAGACCGGGATGGTGTGGATCAACGACCACATGTTCAGCCATGGCGCCTGCCAGTGCGCGTGGGGCGGGGTCAAGGACTCGGGCCTCGGCCGCACCCACTCGAAGTTCGGGCTCTACGAGTGCGTCAACGTCAAGCTGCGCGTGTGGGAGGGCTCGGCCGTGCGCAACGCCTGGTGGCACCCGTACGACGAGACGCTGGGCATGGCCCTGCGCCAGACGGCGACGATCCTCTACGGCCGCCCCTCGATCCGCGCCCGCGCGCTGCGCGAGGGTGCCGCGCCGCTGGCCAAGCTCGGCGCCCGTCTGGCACGCGACGCGATCCGCCGCTGAGCCGGGTCAGCCCGATCCCCCAGGGAGGGGGCTGGTGGCGACCTGGAAGTGCATGTGCACGTGCGAGCCGCTCACCGACGTGACCCGAACCAGGACGCTGTAGCGATCGGACGCGCCGGTCACGCTCAGCACGCAGTGCTCGGTCGCGCCCACCCTGCCCGGCAGATCGCCGGGGCACGAGATGTTCGGCGGCGCGCGATGCACGGCTGCGGCCAGACCCTGCGAAACCTGATGCTCGAGGTCTGAGCGCGAGACGCTGGGCGTGCTGCCGCATCCCGTCAGGGCGATGCCGGCGGCGGCGAGGGCAGGGATGGTCGATGCGCGGAGCATCGGCCGGCACCGTAGAGCAGAGCCGCGAAATCCCGCCGCGAGCACCACGGTACCCTTGTCCTATGCCCGCCCAGGCCTATCGCGGCAAGGAATGCGTCTGCCAGCTCCGCCGCGGCATCTGCGACCAGTCGTGCGTGCGCGACATGCTCGAGACACCGTTCTACATCGCCTGCCTGCGCCTCAAGGGGCGCCGGTGCGTGGTGGTGGGCGGGGGCGAGATCGGGCTGGAGAAGGTCGAGGGCCTGCTCGCGTGCGACGCCGAGGTGATGCTGGTCGCGCCCGAGGCCGTGCCGGCGCTGGCCGAGCTGGCCGAGGAGGGCTCGATCGCCTGGCAGCGGCGCGAGTACGCCGGCCCCGGCGACCTCGAGGGCGCACTGATCGCGATCGCCGCCACCGCCGACACCGACGTGAACATCCGCGTGTTCGAGGACGCCGAGGCGCGGGCGATGCTCGTCAACGTCGTCGACGTCCCGCCGCTGTGCAACTTCATCCTCCCCGCGATCGTTCGCACCGGCCCACTGGCGGTCGCGATCTCCACCGCCGGCGCCTCCCCGGCGCTGGCCAAGCGGATGAAGCGGGAGGTCGGCGAGCTCTTCGGCGAGGAGTATGCGCAGCTCGCGGTGATGCTCAACGACGCCCGCGGGTGGGCCAAGGGGACGCTGCCCACCTATCAGGATCGCAAGGAGTTCTTCGAGTCGATCGTCAACGGCGCGCCGGACCCGGTCGAGCTGCTGCGGGCCGGCGACGTGGACGCCGTGCGCGATCTGATCGGCGCCGCCCAGCGCTCCTACGCGCCGGCGTGAGCTCGGAGCTGACCCACCTCGACAGTGCCGGCCGGGCACGGATGGTGGACGTGGGCGAGAAGCCCGCCACCGAGCGCCGCGCGGTGGCGCGGGCGGTCGTGCGCGTGAGCCCGCAGACGGCGCGAGCGGTGGCCGCGGGCGATGCGCCAAAGGGCGACGTCATCGGCGTGGCGCGGATCGCCGGCATCCAGGCGGCCAAGCGGACCTCGGAGCTGATCCCGCTCTGCCACCCGCTGGCGCTGTCGTTCGTGGGCGTCGAGGGTGTGCTCGACGCCGCCGCGGGCGCGATCACGCTGATCGCCGAGGCCCGCACCACGGGTCCCACCGGCGTCGAGATGGAGGCGCTTACCGCGGCCTCGGTGGCTGCGCTGACCGTGTACGACATGGTCAAGGGAATCGAGCGGGGCGCGGAGATCGGCTCGGTCGTGCTGCTCGAGAAGTCGGGTGGCCGCTCGGGCGAGTGGCGCCGCGGCGACTAACGCCGCGCGCCCGGCCCGCCGACACCTAATCGGTGAGCACGAAGTCCCGCCTGGAGGGGTTCGACGGCCTGCGCGCGTGCGCGGCCGGGCTGGTCGTGGCCTACCACGTCGTCCTGGCCTGCGGGCTGACCGGAGCCGGAGTGCTCGGCAGCGCGCTGGGCGCACTCAAGGCCGGGGTGACGATCTTCTTCGTGCTCTCGGGGTTCCTGCTCTACCTGCCCTATGCGAGGGCGATCCGCGGCGGGCGCCCGTTGCCGAGCCTCGGTGGCTACCTCAAGCGGCGGGCGCTGCGGATCCTGCCCGCGTACTGGGTGGCGCTGGCGCTCCTGGCTCCGGTTGCGCTGGCCCCCGGGATCACGGCGCACACCTGGTGGCGCTACTTCGGGCTGCTCCAGATCTATCACGGCAGCAGTGTCGTCGTCCACCGGACTGGGCGGCGCGTGGAGCCTGTGCGTCGAGATCACCTTCTACGCGCTGCTGCCGGTTCTGGCCGCGGCGCTCGGGCGGCTGGCCCGGGGGCGGGGCGTGGATCGGGCGGTTCGCCTCCAGCTGCTGCTGATCGCCGTGCTCGCGCTCGACAGCCTGGCGTTCCGGTTTTCGCTGGACGGGTCGGCGAGCTACTCGGTCAGCACCGGCCATCTCGTCGCCGCCACCTCGCTCCCCGGCCTGCTCGACTGGTTCTGCATCGGGATGGTCCTGGCGGTGCTGCGCAGCGACTGGGAGCAGGGCGGTCGCGCTCTCGCGCCGCTCGCCTCCCTGTCCGCGCGCCCGGCGCTCTGCCTCCTGGGCGCCGCGGCGTGCTACTGGCTCGTCGTGTCCACCGGGCCGGGCGATCCGTTCCTGTCCTTGTACGCGCTGGTCGACCACGTCGCGCTCGGCGCGGGCGCCGGCCTGCTGGTTCTGATCGCGGTGCATCCGGGGCGCCCGGGCCGCACGGCGCGGTTCCTGTCCAGCCGCGCGATGGTCTGGCTCGGCTCGGTCTCCTACGGGGTCTACCTGTGGCACCTGGCGGTGATCCGAGCGCTGACCGGGCCTCACGGCTTCGGGCACCCCCAGGGCATCGCCACCGTGGCCGGGGTCCTGATCGCGGTGGCGGCGATCGCAGTCGCGCTCGGCGCGGCCAGCCTCTACCTGGTGGAGGCGCCGGCGCAGCGGCTCGCGGCTCGCCTCGCCACGGGCCCGCGCCCGGCTGCGGCCGGCGCCGAGGCTGGCGCCTAGACCGGTCTGAGCTAATTCGCGAGCCATGGGGGTCAGGAGCCGGGCCGGCGGGCTGAAGCGCCCCGGGCCGGTCGAGTAACCTCGCCCCGTGCCCGCCCCCGCAAAGACGCTCGCATTCGAGCGCCCTTACGGGCGCGAACACTGATGCGCACCGCGATCATCACGGTCTCGACCTCGGTGGCCGCTGGGCGCGCGGAGGACCGTTCGGGCATCGAGCTGTCAGAGCTGGCGAGCGCCGCCGGCGCCGAGGTCGTGGCGCGCGATGTGGTGCGCGACGATCGCGGTGAGATCGAGCGCGTGCTGCGCAGCGCGCTGGACGGTGGCGTGTCGCTGATCTTCACCACCGGCGGGACGGGCCTTACGCCCGACGACGTCACTCCCGAGGCCACACGCGCCGTGATCGACCGCGACGCCCCCGGCTTCGCCGAGGCGATGCGCGCGGAGTCGCTGCGCTACACGCCCATGGGCATCCTCACGCGAGGCGTGTCGGGGATCGCGGGGCGCACGCTGATCGTCAACTTCCCGGGCAACCCGAAGGCGATCCGGGAGCTCTTTCCCGTGATCGCGCCGACGCTCGAGCACGTCGTCACGACACTTCAGCACGAGGGTGGACCGACCCCCGGCCATTGAGCTGCGCGGGCTGGTACGCCATTTCGGCGAGCGCACGGCGTTGCAGCAGGTCTCGCTGACGGTGCCCGCCGGCGCGACGCTGGCTGTGCTCGGCTCCAACGGGGCGGGAAAGTCCACGCTGCTGCGGATCCTGGCGACGCTGCTGCGGCCGCACGCGGGCTCGGTCGTCGTGCTCGGGGAGGAGCTGCCGCGGCGGAGCTTCGCGGTGCGCGGGCGGATCGGGCTGCTCGCTCACGAGCCGCTGCTCTATCGCGATCTCAGCGGCCGCGAGAACCTGCGCTACCACGCCCGCCTGCACCGTGTGGGCATCGAGCGCGTCGAGGAGGTGCTCCGCGCGGTCGGAATGGCGGAGCGAGCGGACGAGCCCGTCCGGAGCCTCTCGCGGGGGATGGTGCAGCGGATCGCGGTGGCGCGCGCGGTCCAGCACCGGCCGGAGGTCCTGCTGCTTGACGAGCCGCGGGCCAACCTCGATCCGGGAGCGGGCGAGCTCGTGGAGCCGCTGATCGGGCGCGCCGCCGGGGTGACCAGGGTGCTGACCAGCCACGATCCCCGCGCCGCGCTCGACGAGGCCGACCTGGTGCTGGCGCTCCGGGCCGGGCGGGCGCTGTTCGCCGGGCGCGTCGAGGACTTCGACGCCGCGCGCCTTCAGGAGCTCTACCGGTGAGGACGGCGCTCACGGTCCTGCGCAAGGACCTGCTGCTCGAGCTGCGCACGCTCGAGACCGTCCCGGCGATGATCCTGTTCTCCGTCGTCACGTTCGTGATCTTCCACTTCGGGCTCGGGCGCGACACGGTCGCGGGGCAGCTGGCGGCCGGGGTTCTGACCGTGACGCTGCTGTTCGCGGCGATGCTCGGGGTCAACCGCCTGTTCGTGGCCGAGCGCGAGCAGGGCGGCTTCGACGCCTTCCTGCTCGCCCCCGTGGACCGGAGCGCGCTGCTCGTGGCCAAGGCAGCGGCGCTGTTCGCGTTCCTGGCCGTGCTCGAGGTGGTGGCCGTTCCGGCCTTCGGGCTGCTCCTGCTCGGGCCCTCGCTGGGCCCGCCGCTCCCGGGGCTGATCGCCGTGCTGGCGCTGGCCGACGTGGGGCTGGCGGTGATCGGCACGCTCGTCTCCGCGATCGCCGTGCACACCCGCGCGCGGGACCTGATCGGGCCGATCATCGGGCTGCCGCTGCTGATCCCCGCTCTGATCGCGGTGGCGCGCGCGGCCGGTCCGCTGCTCGTAGCGCACGGCGGGGGATCGCCGCCTGGGAAGTGGATGGCGATCCTGGCTCTTTATGATTTGGTGTTCGCCCTCCTCGCCTACGCGGTGTTCGACTTCCTGCTGGAGGAATGATGATCTACGGGCGCGGCCTGCGCGGCCTCTCCCTTGCCACGGTTGCCACGATCAGCGCCGGATTCGCGCTGGTGTTCTTCTATGCCCCGCTCGACGCCGACCAGGGGTTCATCCAGAAGATCTTCTACCTGCACGTGCCGCTGGCGATCACGTCCCTGTGCGGGTTCGTCTTCGGTGGCCTGCTCGCGATCGGCCATCTCCGCACGGGTGACCGGCGCTGGGACATCCGCTCCTACGTGGCCATCCACATGGCCCTGATCTTCGGGATCGCCGGCCTGATCACCGGATCGATCTGGGCCAAGGCGTCGTGGGGGCATTGGTGGGTGTGGAACGAGCCGACGCTCGTCTCGTTCCTGATCGTCCTGCTGCTGTTCGCCACCTATCAGCCGCTGCGCTTCTCGATCGAGGACCCCGAGCGCCAGGGGCGCTATGCGAGCGTGTTCGCGATCGTCGCCGGCGCCTTCGTCCCGCTCAACTTCATCGTCGTTCGCCTGGCCCAGGCGTACGTCCACCCTCGCGTGCTGACGCTGGGCGGCGGAAACCTGCCAGGGCCGATGCGCCTGACCTTCCTGGTCTCGTTCGTGGGTATAGCCCTCCTGTACGTGACCCTGTGGAAGTACGAGATGGCAGCCAAGAACGCCCGAATGCAGGTCCGGGCCACTCGCCGCGCGCTGTTGCCCGATGACACGATCCGTCCCATGCGCCGGAGCGCCGCACCATCGTGATCGCCGCCGCCCCCGCCCTGCCGCTGCACACCGCCGGGCCGTACGTGGCCGCGGCCTACGTCGTGTTCGTGGCCATCGTGCTCGTCTACGTGGCGATCATGGCCGTCCGCCTGACTCGCACCGAGCGTGAGCTCGCGCGTCTACGGCGCGAGGTCGAGGCCGATCGGGCACATCGGGAGGAGCACGAGGAGACCCTGACCTCGTGAGTGAGCTGCTCGGCATCGGGGTCTCGCACAAGACCGCGCCCGTCGCGGTGCGCGAGCGCCTGGCCCTGCCCGAGGCGCGGCTGGGCGACTTCCTGCGCGACCTGCGCGGCACGGTGGGAGTGCAGGAGGCGGTGGCGATCTCGACCTGCAACCGGACCGAGCTCTACCTGGTGGTCGGCGATCCCGTCGAGGCCGAGAGCGCCGTGCTCGCGATGCTGGCCAGCCAGGCCGGGACCCGCCTGACCGAGCTGGCTCCCGCCATCTACTCGCACCGCAACTGCGACGCTGCACGTCATCTCTACCGCGTGAGCGCCGGGCTCGAGTCGATGATCGTCGGGGAGGCGGAGATCCAGGGCCAGGTCAAGCGTGCCTACGAGGCCGCCCTGCGCCGGGAGACGGTGGGCCCGCTCACCAACCACCTGTTCAAGGCGGCGCTCGCCACCGGCAAGCGGGTGCGCACCGAGACCGCGGTGGGGGAGCGCCAGGTGACGCTCGCCTCGGTGGCGGTGTCGCTGGCCCGCGAGCTGCTGGGGCCCCTGACCGGGCACGAGGTGGTGATCCTGGGAACGGGCGAGACGGCCGAGCTGACCGCGCGGGCGCTGGCCGACAGCGGCGGGCGGATCGTGTTCGTCGGCAACCGCCGCCGCGACCGCGCGATCGGCCTCGCGCGCCGCTATGGCGGCTCGAGCATCAGCTTCGATCGCCTCCCGGAGACGCTGCTGCAGGCCGACATCGTCGTCGCCGCCACCGCCTCGCCCCATGTGCTGATCGAGAGCGGCGAGTTCGCCGACGTGATGCGGGCGCGCGGCGGGCGGCCGATGCTGCTCATCGATCTGGCCGTGCCCCGCGACATCGATGCGGCCTGCGCCGCCATCGAGGGCGTCTCGCTCTACGACATCGACGACCTGCAGGCGGTGATCGCGCGCAACCGCGGCGTGCGCCGCGCCGAGGCGCGCAAGGCCGAGGGCATCATCGAGGAGGAGATCCAGCACTTCGCGACGTGGCTGGGCTCGCTCGAGGTGCTGCCCACGCTGGCGGCCCTGCGGGGCCGCGGTAGCGACATCGCCGAGCAGGTCGTGCGCGAGAACGCGGGCAAGTGGGAGTCGGCGTCCGAACGCGACCTCGAGCGGGTGCAGGCGATTGCTCGCACGGTCGTCAACCGCCTGCTGCACGACCCGACGGCGCGCCTCAAGGAGCTGCGCGACGATCGCGTGCACGCGCGGATGGCGCTCGTGCGCGAGCTGTTCGGGCTCGTGGTGGACGAGGAGTCCTACAGCGCCCCGCCGGTGCAGGAGATCGCCGAGATCCACGAGCTTCCGGCCCGCCGCGCCCGCCGCCGCTGATGCGCGTCGGCACCCGCGGCAGCGCGCTGGCGCTGGCGCAGGCGAGGTGGGTGGCCGAGCGGCTGGGCGGTGGCGCCTCGCTCGTGACGATCACCACCTCGGGCGATCGCGGGGCGGTGCGTCGAGGACAAGTCGCGCTGGGTGAGCGAGTTGGAACGGGCGCTGCTCGACGGGGAGATCGACATCGCGGTGCACTCGGCCAAGGACGTGCCCCGCTTCGCTGCCCGAGGGACTCGAGCTGGTGGCGATCCCGGCGCGGGCCGATCCACGCGACGTGCTGTGCGGGGCGCCGTCGCTGGGGTCGCTGGCGCGGGGGGCGCGGGTGGGGACGAGCAGCCTGCGCCGGGCTGCCCAGGTGCGGGCGGCGCGCGACGATGTCGAGGTGGTGGAGGTGCGGGGCAACGTCGACACCCGCCTGCGCAAGCTGGCCGCGGGCGAGGTCGACGCGCTCGTGCTGGCGCGGGCCGGGCTCGAGCGCCTGGATCGCCTGCACGACGCGGGCGGCGTGCTCGATGAGCTCGTGCCCGCGGCGGGGCAGGGAGCGCTGGCGCTGGAGGCGCGGGTCGGAACCGAGGTGCCGGACGTCTTGCGCGACGAGGCCGCGAGCGTGTGCGTGCGAGCCGAGCGTGAGCTGACCAGGGCGCTGGGCGCGGACTGCAACACTCCGGTGGGCGCGTTCGCGTCGCTGCTGGACCGCGGCGAGGTCGAGCTCACCGGTTGGGTGGGCCGACCCGACGGCTCGGCCTGGGTGCGCGACCGGCTGCGGGGCGCGCCCGACGGACTCGGAGAGCGGGTGGCCGAGCGGCTGCTGTCGGCCGGCGCGGGAGAGCTGCTGCGGTGACCGTGTACCTGGTGGGCGCCGGCCCGGGCGACCCGGGGCTGATGACGGCGCGGGCGCTCGAGCTGATCGCGGCGGCCGAGGTGATCGTCTACGACCGGCTGATCCCGGAGGGAGCGCTGGCGGGCGCGCGGCATGATGCCCGGCTGATCTACGCCGGCAAGGAGGGAGGCGGTCCGTCGATGCCGCAGGCCGAGATCAGCGCGCTCCTGGTGGAGCACGGGCGGGCGGGCCGCGCGGTCGTGCGGCTGAAGGGGGGCGACCCATTCGTGTTCGGGCGCGGCGGCGAGGAGGCCGAGGCGCTGCGCGAGGCGGGGATCCCGTTCGAGGTCGTTCCCGGGGTGACCGCCGGCGTGGCGGCGACCGCGTACGCCGGCGTGCCGGTCACCCACCGCGACGCCGCGAGCGCGGTGGCGTTCCTCACCGGCCACGAGGACCCGACGAAGGCTTCCTCGTCGCTCGACTGGGACGCCGTTGGCGGCCTTTCCGGGGACGCTCGTCGTGTACATGGGGGTGCGCCGGCTGGCGGCCATCTGCGAGCAGCTGGTGGCGAGCGGTCGCGACCCCGCGGAGCCGGCGGCGGTGATCGAGCGCGGGACGCTGCCCCGGCAGCGCGTGGTGTCCGGAACGCTGGCGACGATCGCCGGCGTAGCGAGCGAGGAAGGCGTGAGGGCGCCGGCGCTCGCCGTGTTCGGCGCGGTCGCCTCGCTCCACGAGCGGCTGGCTTGGTTCGTCGAGGCGCGGCCACTGGCCGGCGTGACGCGTGGCCGTCACGCGGGCGCGCGCGCAGGCCAGCGGGTTGGCGGGGACGCTTGCGCTCGCTCGGGGCGGAGGTGCTCGAGGCGCCGGCGATCCGGATCGTCCCGCTCGACGGCCCCGCGCCCGAGCTCGCCCGTTATGACCTGGTGTGCCTGACCAGCCCGAACGGGGTTCGCCTGCTGTTCGGGCGGCTGTTCTCGGCGGGGCGCGATGCGCGTGCGCTCGGACGCGCCCGGGTCGCCGCGATCGGTCCCGGCACCGCCGCGGCGCCCTGCGCGAGCACGGGGTCATCGCCGACGTCGTGCCCGAGCGGTTCGTCGCCGAGGGGCTCGTCGAGGCGCTGGCCGACGTGCCGATCAAGCGGGCGCTGGTGGCGCGCGCGGCGCAGGCGCGCGACGTGCTCCCCGAGGCGCTGCGGGCGCGCGGCGCGGAGGTCGACGTCGTGGCGCTGTACGAGACCGTGGCCGAGGAGCTGAACGAGGAGCAACTGGCGGCGGTCGCGGAGGCCGACTACGTGACGTTCACCTCGTCTTCGACGGTGCGCTTCTTCCTCTCGGCGGGCGCCCGCCCGCGGGGACGGCTCGTCAGCATCGGCCCGGTCACGAGCGCGACCCTGCGCGAGCACGGGCTCGAGCCCGACGTGGAGGCCGAGCGTCACGACATCGACGGCCTGGTGGAGGTGCTAATTCGAGACGCGCGCGGTAGTATGTCTCACCGTTAGGCGAGACCAGGAGGAGAGTCGTGAGGATCAGACTTGCGTTCGTCGCCGCCGCGATCGCGACCGTGTGCGCGCTCGCCGCCACCGCGCCGGCGGCTTCGGTCAAGACCGTGTGGCTGTGCCTGCCGGGGCATGCCCCGGATCCGTGCACGCCCGGCTTGTCCACCACGGTTTACACACCGCGACTGAAGAAGATCGGCGTCATCCATCCGCAGCGGGCCAACCCGGCGATCGACTGCTTTTACGTCTATCCCACGGTCAGCGCTCAGCCCACAGGCAATTCGAACCTGGTTATCGGGCCGGCTGAGACCTCGATCGCACGCGACCAGGCGGCGCGCTACTCGCAGTACTGCCGCGTGTACGCCCCGATGTACCGGCAGACCACGCTCGCGTCGATTCCGCCCAACAAGCCCACCACGACACCTGATCCGGCGATTGGGCTGGCCGACGTCCGGGCCGCGTTCGCCACCTACCTGAAGAAGTACAACCACGGCCGCGGGTTCGTGCTCATCGGCCACTCGCAGGGCTCGGCCGTGCTGGAGGCGCTGATCGCCAAGGATGTCGACCCCAAGCCCGCCGTCCGCCGCCGGCTCGTATCGGCGATCCTGCTCGGCGGCAACGTGCTCGTCAAGCGCGGCAAGGATATCGGCGGGGACTTCCAGCACATCCACGCCTGCCACAGCTCGACCCAGCTGCACTGCGTGATCGCGTTCTCGACCTTCGATCAGCCAGTGCCAGCGTTCAGTCTGTTCGGGCGCCCGTTGAAGCTCGCTGGGTTCCCGACGCCTCCGCCAGGCACCGTCGTCCTGTGCACGAACCCGGCGGATCTCGCCGGCCGCAGCGGGCTGCTCGACCCGATCTTCGCGAGCCGGCCCTCGTTTGCCGGGAACCCCCTCAATCCCGCCCTCGCGGGGCTCGGGCAGCGTCCGCCCAGGCCGCGGAGCGTCTTCTGGAGCGAGCCGGGCGCCTACAGCGCGCGGTGCTCATCGGCGAACAATGCGCATGTCCTGGAGATCACCCCACGACATGGCGCGGTCAAGCTGACGCCCAGCCCGCAGCCGTACTGGGGCCTCCACCTGCTCGATGCCGGCATCGCGCTCGGCAATCTGGTCGCGATCGTCGAGGACGAAGCCGCCGCGTACGTGCGCCAGGGAGGCAGCTAGCGAACTTGATCCGCCGGGGCCTCGGCCGGGGGCCCCGGCGGTTCAGCTGATCGCAGTGGCGAGGAAGCTGCCCGACGCCGCCTCGGCGTAGCTGACGCGGACCTGCTGGTGCAGCTGTAGCGGGGTCTGTGCGCCGGTGAGCTGGAAGGTGATCTTGTGGCTCGCGCCGGCGCCACGGCTCAGCGCAGCGGAGACGAAGTGGTAGCGCTTGTAGGTCCTGCCCCAGGCGAAGTAGGCCCCGTCGTAGAGCCAGCCGGCGCCGCCGCGCGCATCGCCGCCGCCGCCACCGTCGGAGGTGCCGAAGTAGCCGCCGTCGATGCTCATGAAGATGTGCACGCCGGGATCGTCGTAGAGCATCACGTCCACGGGCCCGGTGCCCGGGCCGGGGGCGATCAGCCGCTGCTGGAGCAGCTCGCGGATGATCCAGTAGTCGTTGGGCACGCCGCTGTTCGCCGGCCACAGGCCGCCGGCGGTGAGCACCGCCGCCACCGAGCCCGAGCAGTCGAAGCCCCTGCGGTGGCCGTTGTAGCCCGGGCCGGGAATGCCGACGCTGGCGACGCTGGCCTGAGCGTGGCCGCCGCCGTACACGTAGGGATAGTCCTCGCGGGTGATCTTCGTGGCCGCGGTGATGAGGGCGTCGACGGTGCCGCCCCAGTTGCCCGGGGTCTCGATCGTGAACGACGATCCGTTGATCGCGGTGACGGTGCCGGAGACGGCTCCCGCGCGTCACGATCCGTTGCGCGGGGGTGAGGGCCGAGGCCCCGGCGGGCATCGCCAGGAGCCCGACGAGGGCGCACAGGCAGGCAAGGCTACGTTTCACGAGAGGCATCTCTCTCTCATCGGCAGGGGCGGGCGCCGCCTGATTGGTGTCGAAGACTCCTCATCGGCAGCGGCGCGCTCCGGCGTTAGGCTGCCTCCCGATGGGCCCCGTGATCACCTTCCTGTCGGACTACGGGCTGGCCGACGAGTTCGTCGGGATCTGCCACGGCGTGATCGCCACCATCTGCCCTGAGGCGCGGGTGATCGACCTGACCCACGGGCTCGCCCGCCACGACGTGCGGGCCGGCGCACTGATCCTGCGCGGGTCGCTGCCGTACGTGCCGGCCGGGGTGCACCTGGCCGTCGTGGACCCGGACGTGGGCGCCCAGCGGCGCGCGGTGGCGCTCCGCTCAGCCGATGAGCGCCTGCTCGTGGGGCCCGACAACGGCCTGCTGTGGCCGGCCGCCGAGGCGGGTGGCGGCGTCGTCGAGGCGGCCGACATCGCCCGTTCGCCCTACCGCCTGGAGCCGGTGTCGGCGACGTTCCACGGCCGCGACATCTTCGCGCCGGTGGCGGCGCACCTCGCCGCCGGCCGCTCGCTGTCCGAGGTGGGGGAGCCGTGCGACCCCGACGAGCTCGTGCGCCTCGAGCTCCCGCGGGCGCGCAGGCTCGAGGACGGGAGGCTGGTCGCGCACGCCGTCTACGTCGATCGCTTCGGGAACGTCCAGCTCGACGTCGAGCACGAGGAGCTGCCGGATGCGGGGCTGAAGCTCGGACGCGGGATCGAGCTCGGCCTGAGCTCGGGGACCGCACGCGGGGCCATGTTCGTGCGCACGTTCGCCGACGTCGAGCCGGGCGCGCTGCTCCTCTACGAGGACGCGGCGCGGCGGCTGGCGGTGGCGGTCAGCCACGGCGACGCCGCCCGGGAGCTCGGGATCGGCGTCGACGACGAGATCTGGATCAGGCCGGGGTGAGCGGGCTCGGCTCGCCGCGCCTCCACCTGCGGATCACCGATTCCACCAACGAGCGGGCCCGCGAGCTGGCGGCGGCCGGGGCGCCCCACGGGACGCTCGTGACCGCGGCCGAGCAATCAGCCGGACGGGGCCGGCAGGGACGGACGTGGAGCGCGCCGGCGGGACGAGCACTGCTCTGCTCGCTGGTCGTGCGCGATCCGCCGCGGCTGCTGCCGCTCGCCGCCGGCGTGGCGGTGGCCGAGCTCGCGGCGTCCCAGGCGCTGCTCAAGTGGCCCAACGACGTGCTCCTCGACGGCCGCAAGGTGGCGGGGATCCTGGTCGAGGGCCGCCCCCAGGAGGGGTGGGCGGTGCTCGGAATCGGCGTGAACGTCGCCCTGCGCGAAGACGACTTCCCGCGCGAGCTCCGCGCTCGCGCCGGCACACTCGGGCTCGCCCCCGGCCAGATCGAGCCGGTGCTGGCGCGGCTGCTCGAGCGGCTCGAGCAGTGGCTGGTGGCGCCGGCCGGCGCGGTCCTCGACGCGGTGCGGGCGCGCGACGCGCTGGCCGGGCGGCCGGTGCGGTGGGGCGGGGGCGCCGGGCGGGGCGCCGGGATCGACGGTCAGGGCCGCCTGGTCGTCGAGACCGACGGCGGAATGGTGGCGCTCGACTCGGGCGAGGTCCACCTCAACGTCGGGTGATGCCATTCAGGTGTCGGTAAGCGCACCGAAATGGCGTCAGACGTGACTAGGCGGCCTCGGTGTCCTGCTCGTCGGCCGGTGGCCGGCGCGGGGTGCGCTTGGCCCGGTGCGCTGGGCGGCCTCGGTGTCCTGCTCGTCGGCCGGTGGCTCGGCGCGGGCTGCGCTTGGCCTCGGGTGCGCTTCGGGCTTCTCGGGCTCGGGCTCCTCGCGCGGCTCCTCCTCGGGCTCCTCGTCGAAGTCCGGTTCCTGCCCGTCGTCGTCCTCGGCCTCCGTGGTGACGAGCGTCTCCTCCACGGCCGGCGCCTCGCTCTCGCCCGCGGCCGTCGACTTGCGCCGGCGCCGGCTCTTGCCCCGCCGGCCCTTGGGGAAGTTCCGCAGCAGCTCGCGGGCCAGCGCGGCGGGCTTGCGCGCCATCCGCGTCCGGGCCCCGCGGAGCGCCTCCTCGGCCTCGGGCGTGTGGGCCAGGGCCGCGGCCAGCAGCGCCGCCGACAGGCGGCGGTCCTCCTTGCGCGAGGCGTGGACCAGCCGCCGCGCGTTGCGCGCGTGCGCCGCCCCGCTCGAGTTGACGAGCAGCCCGAGCAGCCGCTTGGTCTCCGGCCAGCGCTGGACCGCATACTCCTCGTGGACCTCGCGGGTGTACTCGGCCATCCGCCAGATCCACGCGTTGGCCTGATCGCGCCGGCCGATCCGGCGCTCGGCGAGCGCCTGGAGCATGATCTTGACGCCTTCGCGCCGCTCGTCGCGCGGCCATCCGGCCATGATGTCGATCGCGGTGTCGAACGCCTCCGCGTCGCGGGAGGCGGCGATCTCCTGTAGAGCGCGCAGCCGCAACTGCGCGTTGCGATTGCGCTGCACCGCCGTGAGCAGGTAGCGCCGCTTGAGCTCGCCGCCCCGGTCGAAGTGGAGCATCGCCTTGGCACGGCGCCACCCGTTCGGCGCCACCCGCGCGCCGGCGAGGGCGGCCCACACGTGCTGCTCGCCGTAGTCGAGGTGCTCGACCGCGATCCGCCACAGCTCCCGCTCGAATACCTGCGCGCGCCGATCGGGATCCGGCGTGACCGGAAGCACCCGGCGCTCGACACGCACGCGCCGGCCCCGGCCCCGGCGCACGGGTCCGACGACGATCGCTCCGCCGCGATAGACATCGCGGTCGAGCAGCGAGTGCAGCGTCACGACCGGATCGTCGTGCTTGGTCGCGGGATGCACGAAGTCGATGACGATCCCGGCCTCCTTGCCGGGATGGCGGCGGGTCACGCGGCCGACCCGCTGCTGATAGATCCGCTTGGAGGCGGTCGGCGCCAGATGCATGCAGATCGTGGCCCGAGGGCTGTTCCACCCCTCGGCCAGGAGCTGGGCGTTGACCAGCACGTCGATCTTGCCCGACTCGTAGTCGGCGAGGATCTTGGCCAGCTGGCGCTTGGGCGTCTCGCCCGATACCCCCTTGGCCTTCATCCCCATGTCCTCGAAGGCCTTGGCCACGTTGTAGGCGTGACGCACACCCGCGGCGTAGACGACGCCGGGGACGCCGTTGAAGCGGGTCTTGTAGAGGTCGGCGATGGCCAGGTTGAAGGGCGTCTGGTCGAGCAGCTCGGCCAGCATCTCCTGGTCGAACTCGGTGTCCACCTCGCCGCGCCGCAGCGGCACCTTGGCGATCGTCCTGACCCCCGGCCCGGGCGGGATCCGGATGCAGCGCAGCGGTGCGATTACGCCCCGGCGCGCCGCCTGAGCGAGGTCGAAGCGCGAGGTCTGGGTCGGGAACAGGTCGGTGACGTGACGCGCGATAAGCGCGCCGGTGGCCGTCATTCCGATGAAGACGGGGCCGTCCCAGCCGCGGATCGAGGCCGAGGTCTTCTCGCCCAGGGCGGTGTGGGCCTCGTCGCAGATGACGATCGTGTACGCGTCGGAGACGCGGCCGGCGTTGCGCACGAACCACTGGTAGGTCTCGACCGTGACTGGCCCGTTGGCGGCATCGTGCTCGCCGAGCAGCGGGGCGCTGAGCCGGTCGCGGTAGCCGCGGTCGCGCAGCTCGCCGTTGAACTGGTCGACGAGGTTGCGGCGATGGGTGAGGATCAGCACGCCGCCCGTGCGCGAGGCCTCGACGAAGCCGAGCGCGGCCACCGTCTTGCCGGCGCCGGTGGCGTGCTCGAACCAGAAGCGCTTGGCCGCGTTCGGGTCCTCGGGCTGCTCGTCCATCTGGACGTCGGCGTCGAGCTCGCCGTCGTCCTGCCAGTCCTGCGGCTCCTCGTCCTCGCCCGCCTCTTCCTCGTCGTCCTCGAGGTCTGGATCCTCCTCGCCCGGGATCGCCGCGGAGACGAGCGGTGCGGGGGCCGGCGCCGGCGCCGGCGATCCGCCGTTGCCGTTCCGTTGGCGCCCCGTTGCGCCTCAGCCAGGAGCGCGGTCAGGGTACCCGACAGCGCGTCCACCTGATGGGCCGAGAGCACCGTCCCGTCGACGAGATGCGGCTCGTCCTCGGACAGGAGCCGCTCGAGCCCCAGCAGCAGGGAGAACTCGCGCCGCCACTCGATCGAGGGCTGCTTGGCGTCGGCGTCGAGCTCGCCCACGGCGGCGTCGAGCGCCCGCCGCCGGGCTGAACCCGGCGCCAGGGCCTCCTCTAGCGACTCTCCCTCGTAGACGAACCGTTCACGCGTGAACAGCTCGGCACGAGCGATCGCCGCAGGGCTGGGAAAAGGGGTGGAATCACCCATCAAGATCGAAAGGTTGCGTCTGGAGTGCGAGCCGCGGCAAAACGTCTGAGCGACTCAGGCGGCCTCGTTGAGCCGTGGACGACGAGGATTCCCCTTCAAAGCGGTCCCCCCCTCGCCGAGCCCGACCCGTGAGGATAAGCCGTATTTAAGCAGATGCGCCGGGGCGGCGGTGAACGGCCCGGGGGCGAGCGGCGCCGCTGCACTCCGGGCGTGCCGTGGTGCCGAGCGCTTCTGTCAAGCTGTCCGCCGGTGATTTCCCCTCCCCGTCACCGATGAGATGCGCCTGCGCGGCCGTCGCCCTCAGCGAGCCGAGGCTTCCGTGAGCGGCACCTCCGGATTCGAGGTGCGGCGGGCGCAGGACGAGGCTGAGATGACGGCTGCGCTGACTCTGCGCCACGACGTCTTCTGCGTCGAGCAGGGGGTGCCCGAGAACGAGGAGCTCGACGGTCGCGACGACGAGGGCATCCATCTGGTGGCGGTGGCGGACGGGCAGCTGCTGGGGACCTGCCGAGTGCTGATGGTGGGCGCCACCGCGCAGTTCAGCCGGCTCGCGGTGCGGGACTCGGCACGGCGCCGCGGGATCGCCACCGCGCTGCTCGACGAGGCCGAGGTCGAGACGCGCGCTGCCGGCGGCAATCGGCTCGTCCTGCACGCTCAGACATACGCCCGCGTGCTCTACGAGCGCGCCGGCTACCGCCCGCGTGGCCGGGAGTTCTGGGAGGCGGGCATCGAGCACATCGCGATGGAGAAGGTGCTTGCCTGAGGTCCGGATCGACCCGCTCACCGGTCAGCGGGCGATCGTGGCGGGTGATCGGGCCGGGCGACCGGGGGGCGGGCTGAGCGTCGCTCCGGCGCCACCGCTCGACCCGGAGACCGACCCCTTCGCCGAGGGCCACGAGGACCGGACGCCGCCCGAGGTCTACGCCGTGCGCCCGAACGGGGGGGAGCCCGATTCGCGCGGGTGGACGGTGCGGGTGGTCCCGAACCTGTACCCGGCGCTCAGCCTCGAGTCGCCCGCGCCGGCCCGCGACGCCAACCAGGACCTGTTCTGGGCGGGGCCGGCGAGCGGCGCCCACGAGGTGATCGTCAACGCCCCCGACCCGGTCACCTCGCTCGCCGCGCTGTCGGTCGAGCAGGTCCGCGAGGCCGTGGAGGTGTGGCGGGCGCGGATGCGCGCCCACGACGATGCCGCCTACGTGCACCTGATTGTCAACGAGCGGCGCGAGGCCGGGTCCTCGCTGCCCCACACCCACGCGCAGATGTACGCGCTCGACTTCGTCCCCGCCGCGGTGGCGCGGGAACGCGAGCGCTTCCGCGGCTACGCGACGCGGACCATGGGCGGCAACCTGCTGGCCGACCTGGTCCAAGAGGAGGTGCGCCGGCGCCGGCGGATCGTGACCATCGACGAGGAGACCGTGCTGATGGCGCCCTACGGGGCGCAGGTGCCCTACCAGCTGCTGATCGCCCCGCGGGTGGCGCGCATGCGCTTCGAGGACGAGGGGCCGAGCGGCGCGGCGATGCTCCACCGCGCGCTCCGGCTGCTCGAGAACCGCTTCGGCACGAGCCCGCCGCTCAACCTCTGGGTGCGCACCGCGCCCCGCGGCGCCGAGCACTTCTGCTGGCGGATCGACATCGTTCCGCGGCTAACCCACCTGGCCGGGCTCGAGCTGGGGGCCGGCGTCCATCTGAACATCGTGCCCCCTGAGTCGGTGGCGGAGGAGCTCCGTGGCGGTGCGTGAGCGCGCGGATAACGTTCCTTTCGACGCGCCCGATCCGGCGATGTCGCGTTTAACCGCGCTGGACGCGGATTTCCTCGACTTCGGCGTGATGTGCGCCCCGAGAGGAACGTTATCCGCGGCCGCGACACCTAACTGACGCCGTGCGCGCCCTGGTTCAGCGCGTCGCGAGCGCCACCGTGTCGGTCGACGGCGACCTCGTCGCGCAGATCGGCCCCGGCCTGCTCGTGCTTCTCGGGATCACCCACACCGACACCGAGCGCGACGCCGACTGGCTCGCCGACAAGGTCCGCAACCTGCGGATCTTCCCCGACGCGCAGGGCCGGATGAACGAGCCCCTCGGAGAACGCGAGGTGCTGTGCGTGAGCCAGTTCACCCTGTACGGGGACGCCCGGCGCGGCAACCGTCCCGCGTTCGTCGCCGCGGCGCGCCCCGAGCAGGCCGAGCCGCTCTACGAGCGCTTCTGCGAGCGCCTGGGCGCCCGCCGTGGGGTGTTCGGAGCGATGATGGCGGTCGAGCTGGTCAACGACGGCCCGGTGACGCTGCTCCTCGAAACCGAGGCTAGGCCCCCGTCGGGGTGAGCAGCTGGGTGCGCCGCTTGTTGTAGGTCGCCGCCTCGGCGTACACAGCCCACGTGGACGTCGCTGCGTCCTCCCAGCTCCAGTCCGGCGGCGCCGGCGCCGGACGCTCCGCTTCCTCGGCCGCGGCGACCAACCCGTCGAGGTCATCGACCGAAATCAGCGTGGCCCGGCTGTCGAGCACCTCGCGCAGCGCCGGCAGGTCGCTCGCCACCACCGGCGTGCCGCAGGCCAGCGCCTCCACCGGCGGCAGCCCGAAGCCCTCGTCGGCGCTCGGGAAGACGAGCGCGTGGGCCCCTGTGTAGATCGCGGCGAGCTCGTCGTCGTCGACGACGCCGGTGAGGATCACGTCGGGCAGCTCGCGCGCCCAGCGTCCGGCCGCGCCCACGAGCACGAGCGGCATCGTGCGCTTCGCCCGCGCCAGCGCCGCCACCCGCTTGCGCGGATCCGGCGCCTGCAGTGGCCCGACCCACAGCAGGTAGCGCTCGGGCAGCTTGAAGCGGACGCGGACCGCCTCGACCTCGGCCTCCGAGCGGGGGTGCATGGCCGGCGCCGCTGCCTCGCCGATGACCGCGATCCGCTCGCGTGGGATCCCGAGCGCGCCCACGGCGTCCGCGGCCACCGCCCGCGTCGGGACGATCACCCGAACTGCGCGCTGGACAGCGAGATAGCGGAGGTTGAAGCGAAGGCCGGCGCGGAGGAACTCGCCTCGGCGCTTGAGCGGCACCAGGTCGTGCAGGGTGACGACCATCGGCACCGGGCTGCGCAGCAGGGCGCCGTCGATCCACGGCGCGTGGAACACGTCGCAGCGACGCGGATCGGCGGTCTCGACGATCTCGCCCCCCTTCACCGTCCGCAGTGCCTGGAGCAGGCAGCGGGAGTAGCGGCCGATGCCGCGGCTGTCCTTCGTGGGACGGCTGTCGAAGGCGATCCTCATCGTGTGCACTGCACCGCGCCGGGCCGGGCCGGGAGCGGCTCGCCCGGCGGCGACTGCTGCGATCCGGCCGGTCTGGAGGGCACTCTAATCCTGTGGGGCCCGGAACGTCGGCCGGGTGGAATACGGTCGGCCCCACGATGCGGGATTACTACGAGGAGCTGTGGCAGCGGCTGCCGGCGGAGCTCGAACCGCCCGACTTCGAGCAGCGCCTGGCGTTCCTGCGCGCGGGGGTTCGACCCGGCGATCGGGCGCTCGATCTGGGCTGCGGCGACGGGCGGTTCACGGCCGAGCTCACGCGTGCCGGCGCCCGGGCGCTCGGCGCGGAGATCGCCGAGTCAGCGCTCGACCGGGCACGCCAACGCGCGCCGGACGCGGACTTTCGCCTCGTCCCGTTCGACGGGCCGCTGCCGTTCGACGACGGCGCGTTCGAGCTGGTCTGGGCGAGCGAGGTGATCGAGCACGTCGCGGACACGGCGCGATGGCTGTCGGAGGTCCGCCGCGTGCTCGCGCCCGGCGGGCGTCTGCTCCTCACCACGCCCTCCCACGGGCGCCTGCGCGTAGCCCTCGCGGGCGTTGAGCGCTTCTCCGAGCCGCTCGGCGACCACCTCCACCTCTACACCCGGGCCTCGCTGCGCACGCTGCTCGAGGAGTTCGCCTTCGCCCAGGTACAGGTGCGGGCAGCCGCCGGGCCGCCGCTGCTCAAGGCGGTTGCTGCTCGCCCGCGCTACCCGCTGATCAGGCGCGGGCCTGCGCGATCATCGCCTTGGCCTGAGACGAGCTCGGGTCGAGGCGCAGGGCGGAGTCGAGCTCGCGCACGGCGTCGGAGCGGCGCTCGTGATCGAGGTCGAACTGGGCCAGGGCGATCCAGCTCGCCGGGTTGGCGGGCTGGACGGACGTCGCCTTCGCGAGCTCGGCTCGCGCCGCGCTCAGGTTCCCCAGGCCGGCGTACACGGCGGAGAGATCCGACAACGCGTCCGCCGACACCGGGTCGCTCGCGACGGCGGTGCGGGCATCGGCCAGGGCCGCGCTCCCGCGCCCGGCCAGCAGCGCGTCGATGGCCGAGCCGTCCGCGCCCGCCGAGCGCAGCGGCTGCCAGGTGAACCACGCGGCGGCCAGCGCCACCGCCACCAAGCCCACGAGGGCCGCCCCGGCGGCCGGCGAGCCGACCGGGCTGCGCGGCCGCTCGGCACGTCCGACGGGGGAGCCCAGCGGTCCCCGGCCGGCGAGCCAGCCCGCGCACAAGAGCGCCGGGACGGTCACGCCGGGGATGAACCAGGTCCAGTCGACGAGCGAGCTGATCCCGAAGGCGAGGACGGTGGCGAGCAGCGCGACGAGGCCCGCGCGCTCGTCGAGCTGCTCCCGGGCGCGCGCGATCGGCCCCAGCAGCGCGCGCCGCGCGGCGAGGCCCCAAGCCACGAGCAGGGCCAGGCTCAGCCCCAGTCCGATCAGGCCGAAGTCGGCGAACGTCTCGACCACGTAGCTGTGCGCGTCGGCCACCGGCAGCGGATCGGAGGAGTAGCGCGTCCAAGCCGTGCCGAAGCCGCGCGCGCCCACCCCGGCGAGGGGCGCATGCTCGCCGACGAGCACTCCCTGCTTCCAGTAGCGAGGGCGGCTGCTCCCGAGCTGGGCCAGCCGCCCCGGGTTCTCGAACACGACGCTGTTGGGGTTGGTCAGCGTCTTCCAGGCGTGCGAGATCTGGCCGGTGAGACCGCGCGAGGAGGCCGCGAGCGCGCCCACGCCGGCCACCGGCACGAGCGCCAGCAGCCCGAGCAGCGCGGCGCCGATCACGCGCCGCGTCCGCGCGGGCAGCGCGACCCGGTCCATCGCCCCGGCGGCGAGGAAGCCGACGAGCGCGAGCACCGCGACCATCGCCAGAAGGATCAGCCCGAGCGTGTGGCCCGCCGAAGTGCGCGCCTGCAGCGAGATGCCGTCGTGCGCGATCCCGGGTGTGGCGAGTGCCCACGCCGTCGGCGCCGCCGCCCCGGCCGCCCCCAGGCCCAGCACGAGCACGCTCCGAAGCCGCAGCGGCACGAGAGAGAACCAGCATCCCAACCCCAGCACCGCCGCCACCACCGCGCCCCGCGAGTAGGACAGGACTAGCACGACCACGAGCACGGCGATCGCGGGTACGGCGAGCGTCGCCAGCACTCGGCCGCGCTCTCGGCGCGCCCCCGCCCACAAGCACGCGGGCAGCCCCATCGCCGCGATCAGCCCGGTGGCGTTCCAGTAGCCGAACGGCGCGCGCAGGCGCGCCACCGCATCGCTCGGGTCGAGGCTCGCCGGGAACACCTTGACGAGCAGCGCATAGCCGCGCGAGCGCAGTGGCGGCAATCCCGACGGCTCCGAGGAGCACGCGCCACCGGCCGGGGGCCAGCCGCGCCACCGCCGCCGCCGCGCCGAACGCGGCCAGATAGGAGAGCGTGCGATTGCCCTCGAGCCACGAGGTGGCGGGCTGCACCGACCACGCGATCGAGGCGTAGGTGAGCGCGGCGAGGGCCGCGAACAGGAGCACGGTGGCGCCACCCCAGGCGCGCGCGCGCGCCGAGCGCAGCAGCGCGGCGCCGGCCGCAGCGCTCCCGAGCACGATCAGCGCGATCTGCACCCACGTGTTCGGAGCCAGGTCGGTGCCGCCGGTGGTCAGGAACGCGAGCAGCGTAAGCGCGCCGGCGAGGGCCAGCCCGAGGATCGCGTCACGCGTGAGTCCGAGCCGCGGCCGTGTCCCACTGGCCGTCGGCTCCGCTCGCGACTCGGCGGGCGCGGGCGCCGTGGCGAGAGACGACACGGCGCCGAGCGTAGCAACGCGCTTCCGCGATCCAGCGGCCGGGGCGGGCCTGAAATCCTCAGTGCCCACGGGCGATCAGCATCAGCGTGTGGCCGAAAGCACGCGGCCCGCGGGCGGGATCCGAGCTCATCCACGGGGCGCAGCGCGCGCTGCAGCGCGGGTGGGAGCCGCCGCCACGTGTAGGTGAGCGCGTGAAGCTCGGGCTCGAGGCCGGCGCGGCGGGCCTCGGAAACGAGCCGGCGGGGCGAAAGGGGCACGTCGTCGGGGGTGCCGTGGATGGCCGGGCCGAGCCCGGTCCGGTTGGCCAGCGCCAGCGCGGCCCCGACCGGGTGCCACAGCCCGGGCTCGATCGCCACCAGCGCCCCGCCCGGTCGCAGCAGGCGCGCGGCCTCGGCGAAGCACGGGGCGAGCGGGGCCTGGAAGACGATGTGGTGCAGGACGAGGCGATAGAGGACGACGTCGAACGCCGCGTCCGGCAGCTCGAGCGCGCCGGCGCGGCCCACGAATGCCTCGTCAGCGCGGCCGGTGGCGAGCACGCCGGCGACGCGCTCGGGGTCGGTGTCGACCCCGGTGAGGTGAAAGGCCGGCGCCGGGAACAGGTGGCGGCCGGGGTGCCAGCCGCATCCCACCGAGAGCACCGCGCCACCGTCGAGGCCCAGGCGCCGGCCGAGAATCATCCGCTCGCGCTGCTCGAGGTGGCGGTAGTGCGCCTCGAGCGTCTCGCGCGGAGTAATCCGGTCGAGCAGGTTGCGCTCGCTGTAGGGCTCGGAACCCGGGCCGGGGCTACGCTCACGCTCGACATGGCGCTCCTCACGCGCAAGCTTCATCTCGGCGCCTTCGACCAGGCCCACGAGGGCTGGGTGAATACCGACATCACGCCCCACTTGCTGGTGGCGCGGGTTCCCGGGCTGGCGTTCGTCCTCCATCGGGTCGGCGTGATCGACGCACGCCGCTATAACGCCTACCGCGATGGGACGTTCCGGTCGCTGCGCTACCTCGACCTGTCACGGAGCTTCCGCTTCCCCGATGAATCGTTCGAGTGCGCATTCGCGGCGCACGTGCTCGAGCACCTGCACCCCGACGTCGCCGAGTCGTGCTTGCGAGAGGTCCATCGGGTGCTGGTACCCGGGGGGATCGTGCGCATCTCCGTCCCCGACCTCGACCTCATCGTGGCCGAATACGACCCGTCCGATCCCGACGACTTCCTGTGGAGCATGTACCAGGGCCGCGGGCGGCGGGCCAAGCGTTCGGCACGCCATTGGTGGCACTACAACGAGCGCTCGCTCGGCGCGCTGCTGCGCCGCGTCGGCTTCACGCAGGTCGAGCGGCGCGAGTACCGCAAGGGGCGCTGCCCCGACCTCGACCGGATCGACAACCGGCCCGGGTCGCTGTTCATGGAGGCGGTCAAGTAGCACCGGCCAGCGCCTCCTCGTAGGCGGCCACGGTCTCCAGCCCGCATCGGCGCCACGTGAACGCGCGCTCCACGGTGGCGCGGGCGGCGGCGCCCAGGCCGCTGACCCGCCCGGGGTCGCGCAGCAGCGCGTCGATCTGCTCGGCCAGCGCCACCGGGCTGCGCGGCGGGACGAGCACGATGCCGTCGCCCGCCGCGGCGATCTCCTCCGGGCCCGCCTCGCCCTGGCAGCCGATCGCCGGCACGCCCGCGGCCATCGCCTCGAGATACGCGACGCCGAGCGCTTCGTCAACGCTCGGTAGCACGAACAGCGTCGCGGCCCGGGCGGCGGCAAGCGCCGCCGCCGGCTCGAGCCGCCCGCGGAACTCCACCGGCAATCCCAGCGACGAAGCCATCCGCTCCAGCCCCTCGCGTGCCGGCCCGTCCCCGACGACCACGTAGCGGAGCTCCGGATACCGGGTGCGCAGCAGCGCCAGCGCGGCCAGCACGTCGGCGTGGCGCTTGCGCTCGAACAGGTGGGCCACGGTGACGAGCACCGGAGGACCGGCCAACCTCGCACCCGGCGCCGACACGTCGGCCCCGAGGTGGACCACCCGGACCCGGCGGGCGCCGGCATCAGCGCACCGCCGGGCGGTGCCGGCGCTGTTGGCGAGCACCACCCGAGCATGGCCCAGGGCGCGGCGCGCTGGGCGGCCGCCGCCGCCCAGGGGATCGTGGCTGTGAACCGACACGACGAGCGGCGTCGCCGGCGCGGCGCGGCGGGCGGCGTCGCCGGCGGGCACCGGATAGTGGGCGTGGATCAGGTCGACGTCGACGTCGGCGAGCGCTCGGCGGAGCGCCGGCGCCGCGAACGCGCCCCAGGCGGCGTAGCTGATCGATCGCGGAGGAGACACATACCGCGCGTAGTGCACGTCGAGGCCGTCGATCTCGGCGCGCGCCGGTTGGCGCACGGTGGTGAGCGCGCGGGCCACCTCGCCGCTCCGCACTGCCGCCGCGGGAGGGATCGGACGGTGCAGGACGACCACGCGGACCTCGGCCCCGGCGTCGCGCGCCGCCAGCGCTTGGCGGTGCGCCCACACGCCGAGCACGGGATCGCCGGCGCGGGGGTAGTACTCGGCGAGGACGAGGACCCTCACGTCCAGCGCCGGTGGGTCACCAACGTCCGCTGCGCGGCGCGAGCCGTCGTGTAGGGCCGGTCCGCGAGGAACTGCCGCGCCTCCGCGACCGCGGCCGCCCGGTCGTAGGAGGCGGCGATCCGGCGTAGGCCGTGACGGATCGGCGTGGCGTCGACGATCCCGATCTTCCAGCCGTGCTCGCGCGCCACCGCCGACCAGTGAAGATCGAGCCCCCAGCCGGCGCGCAGCGGTGGGAAGGGCAGCAGCGTGTCGAATGTGACCGCGTGGAACGCCACCACGGGGCCGGTCTCGACGAACGCGGTCTCGCGCACGGCACTCCCGACCCGGCGGCGCGTCACCTGCCAGGCGGCGTGCGAGCGGCTACGGTGCGCCGGCTGCGCCACCCGCAGCTCGAAGCGCTCGGCCAGGAACAGGAAGTCGTCGAGGAAGCCGCGCGGCAGCGCCACGTCGTCGTCGACGGCGAGGATCCAGTCGAAGAGCGCCGGCGGGTGCTCGCTCAGCAGCGTGTTCAGGTTCTCGAACTTCCCCCGGTCGGCGGCTGGCGTGCTCACGAACTCCACGTCGTGGTGCGATGCCTCGAGCTCGCGCCGCGCGGCGGCGAGCAGGTTCGGCACGTCGGTCCGCTCGATCGCGAGCGCCAGGACGCGCCGGCGTGGCCAGCGCCGCGCGGCCCGGCGCAGCCGCCACGGCCGCAGCGTCGCCACCGCCGTCGCGTCGGCGAACGCGTCGCGGGCCAGCGCCTTCGTCGTGGCGCGCGGCCCGAACACCTGCCCGCTCGTGCCCGACAGGAAGTCCTCGGTCACGACCGTCGCTCCGTCAGCGCCTGGCGGATCCGGCCGGCGGCGTGCGCGCCCATGACGATGCCGTTCCCGCAGCGCCGCCTGACCGTGTGCCAGGCGCAGCCGGCGAGGACGCGGAGCTCGCGCCGCAGCGGAGGCGCGGCACGCTTGCGCACGTCGTTGCGCCGGGCGGCGCGTCCGTGGTGAAAGGCGGCCGCGCGACAGGCGCAGCCACGGTCCGCCGCGGCACGCGCGATGCTCGATGCGCGCGCCGGCCAGATACCGAATGCGCCCGCCGCCGGCGCGTGTAGCGCAGCTCCCATTCCTCCTCGTCGCCGTGGCCGCGAGATGCGTTCGTCGAAGCCACCCACGCGCTCGAGCGCGCGCGGCGTATCGCCATGTTGGCCGCCCACACCAGCCGCGCGTCGCAATCCTGGGTCCCGAGATCGAGCGTCGTGATCGGCGGCGGCTCGCGTCCGCAGGCGCGCGGCCCGCCGCCCTCCAGGCGCGCGGCGATCGGGCCTCCGAACACCTCGTAGTCGGGCGCCGATGCGAACGCCGGCGAGCAGCCGATCGAGCCACCCCGCGGGCGCGTCGACGTCGTCGTCGATGAAGACACGATGAGATCGCTCCGGGCGAGCGCGACGCCGAGGTTGCGCGCGGCGTTCGCTCCCCCGGCGGATCGAGCTGCTACCCTCGCTCCATGGCGGCGAGCGACCTCCCGGTCGCCGGATCGTCGCCATCATTGACGACCAGGACCTCGGCGCCTGTTCGCTCGGCCTGCGGCATCACCGAGGCGAGCGTCACCTCGAGGTAGGCCGGGCGGGCACGCGTGGGGATCACGATCGACGCTGGCGGGGCGCCGGGCATGGCGGAGATTGTCCAGGGTGCTCAGCGCCGGCGCTGAGCGCGCCGCTGCGCCGCCAGTTGGCGCGCGAACGCGGCCACGAAGCGCGGGTTGTAGCGGAAGTAGCGCCGCCACAGCCGGCGTGGCTCGTGGGCCAGGCGGTAGGCCCATTCGAGGCCGGCGTCCTGGAGCAGGTTCGGCGCCTGCGGGACCAGGCCGGCGTGGAAGTCGAACGCGGCGCCCACGCCGACGAGCACAGGCGCCTCGAGCTGGGGACGCATCCGCGCCATCCACTTCTCCTGCTTGGGCACGCCGATCCCGACCCACACGACGTCGGGACGTGCGCTGTTGATCCCGGCCACGACGTCAGCCTCCTCCTCCGGGGTCAGCGCACGGTGGGGCGGCGAGTATCCGCCGACGATCTTGATGCCCGGATTCTCCTGACGCAGGCGCAGCGCGAGCTGGAACAGCGCTCCCTGGTCACGGCCGCCGTAGAGGTAGAAGCGCCGGCCAGTGGATGCGGCGCGCGCACACGCCCGGGCCATCAACTCCGGTCCGTAGACGCGCTTGCTGAGCGGATGTCCAAGCGCGTTGATCGCCCACACGAGCGGCTGGCCGTCGGGCACGTTGACCGATGAGGCCAGGAGCGCGTGACGCAGCTCGCGGTCCTCGGCCGAGGCCATCAGCGCGTGGACATTGCACACGCAGACGTAGCCGAGCTCGCGTCGGTCCACCGCGTCGTCGATCCAGCGCAGCATCGCCTCGTAGTCGGTCAGCGCGATCGGAACCCCGAGCAAATCGACGGTTTCGGGGCGGACGAGCGAAGCCGCGCGAGGGCTTACGTGACGGCTGGTGGCTGACATGGGACAGTCGGGACGGGGGCACCTGGGCGCGTCGCCGGCAAAGAGCATGGCCCCGGTGTTCGGGAGGGCCTACCCGGCAGGGTGCGGACTGAAAGCTTAGAACGCGGCCTGTCCAGGTTTGTTGCGCTGTTTCTCCGTAAATCATCGTTCGCCTGGGTGCCACGCTCTAAGCTCCTGCCCCCGATGAGATGCCTAGTCACCGGCGGCGCCGGGTTCATCGGCTCCAACCTGGTCGACGCGCTGATCGAGCGAGGCGATCGGGTGGCGGTGATCGACAACTTCTCGACCGGCAAGGAGGCGAACCTCGAGCGGGCGCTCGCGGCCGGCGCCGAGCTCCACACCGTCGACGTCCGCGACGCGGGCGCGGTGGCGGACGCTTTCGCGGCGGCGCGTCCGGAGGCCGTGTTCCACCTGGCGGCCCAGATCGATGTTCGCAAGTCGGTTGAGGACCCGGCCACCGACGCGGCCACCAACGTGCTCGGGACGATCAACATCCTCCAGGCCGCGCGCGCCCACGGCGCCCGGCGCCTGGTCAACTCCTCGACCGGCGGCGGGCTCTACGGCGACGCCGAGCTGATCCCGACCCCCGAGGAGCACCCGATCCAGCCGATGGCTCCATACGGGCAGAGCAAGCTCGCGGCCGAGGGCTACTGCGAGCTCTACGCCCGCCTGCACGGGTTCCCGACCGTCTCGCTGCGCTACGGCAACGTCTACGGGCCGCGCCAGGACGTCCACGGCGAGGCCGGCGTGGTGGCGATCTTCTGCGGGCACCTGATCGAGGGGCGGCGTCCCACCGTCTACGGCGACGGGCGCCAGACGCGCGACTGGGTCGACGTCAGCGACGTCGTGCGCGCGAACCTGCTCGCCGCCGCGAGCGAGCTGACCGGCGCGGTCAACATCGGCCACGGCCAGGAGACCTCGGTGCTCGAGCTGCTCGAGGCGCTGCGCGACGTCGGCGGCGAGGACGCGATCGCGCGAGCCGGAGTTCGCGCCCGAGCGGCTCGGCGAGGTGCGCCGCAGCTGCCTCGACGTAACCCGAGCCAGGCGGGACCTCGGATGGGAGGCACAGGTGAGCCTGCGCGACGGGCTGCGGGTGATTCTGAGCGGCCTGGGCGGGCGCTACCAAGCGCCCGATGAACCCCGGCAGCGGCCGACGCCGGTCGCACGGGCTGCGCGTCGAGGCTCGGATCGCGGCGCACGCAACGCGCTGCTCCCACCCTCGGTGGCGCACTTTCAACTCAGGGCGCGCCGGTTGGCCCGCCGGACCGGCGATCACTTCAGCCTGAGCTCGGCCACCCGGCCATCGGACCTGCGTACGCTGCTGCGCCTGGCGCGTGGATGGAGCGACATCGTCGAGCTGGGAACGGCGACGGGCTGGACGGCGATCTCGCTGGCGCTGGCGCTGCCCGGCCGCGCCGTCCTCAGCTACGACGTGGTCGAGCGCCCCGAGCCGGCACGGCTACCTCGGCCTCGTGGATCGGCGGTGCGTGAGCGCGTCGAGCTTGCGTCGCGCCCGGGGCGCAGGGTCCGCGCGACCGTGGCCCGTCGACCTGCTGTACGTCGACAGCTCGCATGAGCGCGCCGAGACGTCGCCGAGGTGCTGGCCTGGCAGCCGGCGCTCCTCAGTGGCGCGCTGATCGTGTTCGACGATTACCGGCATCCGGAATATCCGGGCGTCGCCGAGGCGATCGCGGAGCTGGAACTGGATGGCGAGCAGCGCGGCACGCTGTTCGTGCACCGCGTCCCTTAGAGGAGCTCCGCCACCAGTGGCGCCTCGCGCGTAAAGAACCACCACCCGAGCACGAACAGCGCCGGAATCAGTAGCAATGCGATCAGCACTGGCACCGCCCCGCCGATGCTGAACGGGGCTGGGTACTCGCGTCCTCCGATGACGGCGTGTCCCATCTGCGTGAGCAGCATGCCCACTGGATTGGCCATCGCCACGTGCTCGAGCGTTGCGGACCCGAAACGCGAGTTGTAGGACTTGGCCGTGTACATGATCGGGGACGAGTAGAACCACGCCTGGAGGTGCCACATCCCAGATCGGCTGGACGTCGCGGAAGCGGACATAGAGCGCGGACAGGAGCATGCCGAAGCCGGTCGCAAGAACGATGAAGCCCGCCGTGACAGGGATCAACTCGAGCCACTTGATCGTGGGCGTGACACCGTCCGCGAGCGCGAACGCGACGACGGCGATGAAGTTCATCCCCAGGTTGAAGGCGGCGGTGAGTGACACCGACAGAGGGACGACCATGCGTGGGAAGCGAACCTTGCGCAGCAGGCCCTCCCGCTGGACCAGCGCGGCGACACAGTTGCCCGTGGCCTCCCCGAAGTAGTTCCATAGCATGATCGAGGTCAGCAGGTACACCCCATAGTGCGGGACGCCGTGGCCGATATTGAGGATCTTCGTGAAGAACAGATAGAGGATCCCGAAGAACAGCAGCGGCCGCACCAGCGACCAGAAATAGCCGAGCAACGAGCCGAAGTAGCGGAGCTTGAACTCCGTCCGGGCAAGCGTCGTGGTCAATGCCCAGAAGCGCCGGAGCATCCCCACCGAGCGCCGAGGGCCCGTAGCTGGTCGGACGCGTGCGTGGCTCATGGCGCAGTCAAGCTAGCAGCGTGCCGCCGGCGGGGCGGCTCGCGGAGGCGGCGCGATAATCACCGTGTGGACGTTCGGTGGGTAGACATCGACGCGCGCCCGGTGTCATCCCCGGGGAGGTGGTCGTGTGTGTAGTCGTCGAGGAGCCGACGGCGCGGCTATCGGATTGCCTGACACCGTATGCGCCCACACGCCGATCGATACGGTGATTCTGGTCTGTGGCGAGTCCGACCGCTTGGCGCGTGCCGAGCCGATCGCGCGCACGGTCGCGGCGGAGCGGGACATCTCGTTCGTGCGCCGACCGGACGACAGCGCGGTCGGTGGCGGGATCGAGGCAGCGGTGGCGCTCGCCGCACCCGCCGACATTGTGCTCGTGAGCTCCGACGTCTCGGTCGCCGCGGGATGGCTGCAGAGTCTGCGTGACGCTGCCTATGCAGACAGCTGGATCGCGACCGCTGGGGCGATCGCGATCGACCATTTGCCCGGCGCCGTACTCGACGAAGAGGGTTATCCTAGGGCCGCGGCCGAGGTTCGGCGGCGCTCGCCTCGGGTGCGGCCGCGGGTGCTGACCCTGCATCGCGGCTGTCGCTACATCCGGCGCAGCGCGCTCGAGCTCGTCGGTCCGCTCGACGACGGCTTCTGGCTGCGCTGCGCAGCGCGGGGGCTCGGGCACGTCGTCGCCGATGACGTCCTGATCTGGTATGAGCGCGCAGAACGCGCCGTGGGCGACATCCGCCCGAGCGCGCCGCTCGCGCGGGCGCTGGCGACGGCCCGGCGTGGGTTACGTGGGCTGTCAGTACTGATCGACGCGCGCTGCCTGACGGGGACGATGAACGGCACGCAGCGGCACGTGCTCGAGCTGATCGGCGCACTTGGACGAAGCGACGGCGTGCGCGTCAGCGCGCTTGTTCCTGACGAGCTCTCTGCTCCTGGCCGTGTCGCGCTCGAAGGCATCGAGCTACGGAGTTTGCCCGAGGCAGGACGCTCGACGTCGACCTCGTTCATCGTCCGTTTCAGGTCTCCACGCCTGCCGACCTCGCGGTGCTCGGTGGCTTAGCGGAACGCTTTGTCGTCACCCACCAGGACCTGATCAGCTACCACAACCCCGCCTACTTCCGCACGCTCGGCGACTGGGAGAACTACCGAGAGATCACCCAACGGGCGCTAGCGGTGGCTGACCGCGTCGTGTTCTTCTCTGCTCACGCTCGCGCCGATGCGGTGGCCGAGGATCTCGTCGACGCAAACCGGGCGAGCGTGGTTCATATCGGAGTCGACCATGGCGCGGCTCCCAGCGGGGGCCCAGCCGAGCCGCCATCTGCTGTGGCGGGGCGGCTCAAAGAGACGGAGATGGTGCTGTGCCTGGGCGCCGATTTCCAGCACAAGAATCGACTGTTTGCGCTACGGATCGTCGATCGGCTGCGCGTCTGCCACAACTGGCACGGCGTTCTCGTGCTCGCCGGTTCCCGGGTGGCACTCGGGTCCTCCGCCGATGACGAGCGCAGCTTCCTTGAGCGCCATCCTGATCTGGCAAGTGCAGTCATGGACGTGGGAAGCGTCAGTGAGCCGGAGCGGCGGTGGCTGCTCTCGCGCGCCAGCCTCGTGCTGTACCCGACCGTGCACGAAGGATTCGGTCTCGTCCCGTTTGAGGCGTCCGCGCATGGCACGCCGTGCCTGTGGGCCCCCGGTACCGCGCTGAGCGAGCTGCTTCCAGATGCGGCAGCCGGGATCGTTCCGTGGGATGCTGCCGCCAGCGCGGAGCGTGCGCTCGCGCTGATGCGGGACCCGGAGTGCGGCCGCAAACGTCGAAGCGGTGGACGCGGCAGCACGGCGGTTGAGCTGGGAGAGCGCCGCGGGGCGCTTGATCGACGTCTACCACCTCGCGTGCGATGCGCCGCCCGCTCCCGCGGGCATCCGCGAGCGGAGCGGTGGGCTGATGAGCCGCGGCGTGACCGAGGACGGGATGCGGCTGGTCGGGCCCGATGGCCTGCTGCCGCGTGAGTCGAGCGCCCGCTGCTGGCGCTAGCCAGCCACACACGCCTTCAACCCCGGTATTCGCGGCAATCAAGGGCGGCTATCGCGTCGCCTACCGGTGGCAGCGACGCATCGATCGACGCGGGCGCGAACGCCCTCGTCTCTAACCGCGCGTCAGCTCGAACGAATGCTCGAGGTCGGCGAGCCCGCCTCCGGGGCGATCGGCGAGCACCACAATCGAGTTGCTCACGTGCGCGTCGTAGACGTCCGAACCCAGGCCCGCCCGCGCGACGGCCGCGAACAATCGGTAGCGCCCGGGCGCGAGGCGGTTCTCGAACCGCACGCGCACGCACGCGTCCGATCCGGCCTCGAACCGGCCCGTCACCATCCGCTGAGCATCGGTGTTGGTGGAAAACACCGACTGGCTGCTCTCGTTCTGCAGGGTGACCGAGAAGATCGGGTTCTCGACCGTGCCGTGGACGTGTACGTCGAGGCGCACTGTGCAGGTCTCGCCCTGGTTGGCGGTCAAGGCGATCGTCCCGTCGTCCGCCTCAAACCACGCGTTGACGACCTCCACATCCGGCTTCTGAACCGGGTCGGGACGGGCGCGTCGGAGGGCTCCGCTTGACCGCGCAGCGTCATGAAGTTGAGCTGGTTGTACTGCCTCGCGATCGAGGACGGACTACCGATGTCCACGACCTGGCCCTTCTCCATCAGCATCGCGCGATCGCAGAAACGCTCGACCGAGGCCATGTCGTGGGTGACGAACAGCATCGTCCGCCCGGCCTCTTAGCCGCGTGAACTCGTCGAAGCACTTCTGCTGAAACGCCGCGTCGCCGACCGCGAGCACCTCGTCGATCAGCAGGATGTCGGCGTCGACCTGCACTGCGGTGGCGAAGGCTAGCCGGACGTACATCCCCGAGGAGTAATTCTTCAGGTTGAGGTCGACGAACTCCTCCAGCTCGGCAAACGCGATGATGTCATCGAACCGGTCAACTGCTTCCTTGCGCGACAGCCCCAGCATGATCGCGTTGATGATCACGTTGTCACGGGCGGTCAATCCGGGGTTGAACCCCACGCCGAGCTCGATGAACGGTGAGAGCCGGCCTCGGATAGCGAGCTCGCCGCCATCAATCTTGTAGATCCCGGCGAGGCACTTGAGCAGCGTGCTCTTGCCGCTGCCGTTGCGGCCCACGATCCCGAAGAACTCGCCTGGCGCGACCTCCAGGCTGGCGTCCCGAACCGCACGAAGCACGTCGTAGCTGTGGTAGCGGAATGGATGGAGGACGCGCTCCTTGAGCGTGTGGTAGTGCTCGTGCGGCAACCGAAAGCTCTTGCTGACGTTGCGCACCGACACCGCCGCAAGCCCCTGGTCCGAGCCCGGCTGCGGCTGAGCGGAACGCTCTCTACTCACGACCGCGCTCACCGTCCAGACGGTAGCAACGACGCCCCGTGAGCGGTGCTACTTTGCCCGTCTTGCACGTTTGCACGATCATCGCCAAGAACTACGCCGCGCACGCGCGGGTCCTGGCCAGGTCGCTGCGTCGAGCACGATCCGGATAGCCGTCTGTGGACCCTGGTCATCGACGACTTCGCGGGCTACATGGATCCCCCGGATGAGCCGTTCGAGGTTCTGAGCCCGGTAACAGATCGGGTGCCGCCCGTTCATCCCGATGGCGATGCGCTACACGGTGCTGGAACTCTCCACGGCCGTCAAGCCATGGCTCCTGCGTCATCTGATGGGCGAGACCGGCGGTCCCGTGACCTACCTCGATCCGGATATCAAGATCTACGGCTCGCTGACCCGGCTGGACGAACTGGCTCCGCCACGGCATCGTTCTGATCCCGCACAGCACCACGCCCATCCCGGCCGACGGCCGGCGACCAACCCAGGTCGACATCATGGTCGCGGGCAGTCTACAACCTGGGCTAATCTCGGTCGCGCCGGGGCCGGAGGTGGAGACGATGATCGACTGGTGGGCGAGCGCCTCACCCGAGACTGTCGCGTCGACCCGTGTGGGGGTACTTCGTAGACCAGCGCTGGTTTGACCTTGCACCTGGTTTCCTCTCCGACCTGGCGATCGTTCGCGACGCCGAGTACAACGTCGCCTACTGGAACCTGCACGAGCGGCGCCTGGGACGGGAGGAGGCGATATGTGGTAACGGTCGGCCGCTTGCCTTCTACCACTTCAGCGGCTTCGATCCTCGCATCCACTCGTCCTCAGCCGGCATCAGGACCGCATCGATGTCGCGACGATCCCGTGCTGGAGGAGATCCTGGCCGGCTATGCCCGGGATGTCCTGGCGACGGCCACCCGACAGCCGGGACTGGCCTTACAGCTACGGGCGCTCGGGTAACGGGAGCAATCGACAAGACCCTGCGGCGCGATGTACGACGATTTCGCCGACGAACACAACGGCTCGACTGCCTCGCCGTTCACGCTGGAGGGGGCGACGGAGTTCGAGCGCTGGATGGGCGACGGACGCAGCGGAACCAACCGGGCGCTGGCTGCAGGTTTATAAGGAGCGCTCCGACCTGAAGAGGGCCTATCCGGACCCGCCGGGGCGGACCGTGAGAAGCTGCTGCGATGGGCCCACGAGTATGGTCGGCCGAGGTGCCGCTGCTGGATCTAGCGCTGAGCGCGGAACCCAACGGTGAACGTGAGGCCGGCGCCGGCGCCGGGAACAGCAGAATCGCCACGGCCCGTCGAGCTGGCGCCGCCACCGGGAGCCAAGCACGCCGCCTCTCCCCTCCAGCGCGACCCTTGGGGGTGAACGTGGTCGGATATTTCCGCTCGGAGCTCGGTACTGGCGAGGCGGCGCGCCAGGTGGTGCACGCGCTCGATGCCAAGGGCATCCCGGTTCTGCCGATCCACGGCCAGACGATCCCGCTCAACCGGCAGGGACACACCGTACGAGACCGCGGCGCCCGAGGAGCCACGTTCCCGGTCAACCTGATCTGCATGAACGCCGACATGCTGCCCGAGTTCACACGGAGGCCGGCGAGGTGTTCTTCGCCGGTCGGTATTCGATCGGCCTGTGGTTCTGGGAGGTGAGCCGTTCCCCGACGCGCTGGCACGATTCGTTTTCGCTCCTGGAGGAGCTGTGGGCGCCCTCGGCACACGTCGGCGTCGGCGCTCGAACCAGCCGCGACGGTGCCAGTGAGCGTCGTCCGCATACCCGTGACGGCCGTGCTCCGGTTGCGCTCGCGCGCGGAGCTCGGGCTGCCAGAGGACAAGTTCGTGTTCCTGTTCAGCTTCGATTACCTGAGCGTGTTCAAACGCAAGAATCCCCTGGCGCTGATCGACGCCTTCCGGGCCGACTTCGCCGGGCGAGGGCGCGGCGTTGGTCATCAAGTGCATCAACAGAGAACACAACCCCGACGCACATGCCCGAGCTGCGTTCGGCGGTGGCGGCGCCCCGCGGACATCGAGTTGATCGACGGTACATGTCACCCGAGGACAACATAGCCTTACTGCGGCGTGTGACAGCTACGTCTCGCTCCACCGCGCGGAGGGATTCGGACTCGGTAATGGCCGAGGCTATGTGGCACGGCAAGCCGGTGATTGCCACGGGCTACTCGGGCAACCTCGACTTCATGACGCCAGACAACAGCCTGCTGGTTGAGCACCAGCTCGTGCCGATTGGGTCCGGCGCGGATCCGTACCCGGCCGAGGGTGAGTGGGCTGAACCCGATCCGGAGCACGCGGCTGCGCTGATGCGGAGGGTATTCGGGAACCGCGAGTACGCCGCGGAATTGGGAAGAAAGGCGGCGGCCTCGATCCGCACGACCCACTCATCGCAGGCCGCCGGAGAGATCATGTATCGCCGGCTCGAGTCGATCCGCGGCACCGGCCGCGTGCGTCGGATTGCCGGTCTCGCGCACGAGCGTCCGCCCGCGCTCGCCGATCTGCCACTCAAGGTGCGGCGCGGGCCAGTCGCCCTTGGGCCGCGGCGCGGGCGCGCACGCGGCATGCTGCGCAGCGCGATCCTCCGTGCGGTTCGTCCCTTCTCGATCTATCAGCAGACGGTGAACTGGGAAGTCGTGGCCGCGCTCGAAGAGGTGCACGACGAGATCGCGCGGGCTCGGCGCGGTGCCGCCAGCGAGTTCGCGGCCCTGCTTGCGCAGTTGCGCAGCTACGGCGACGTACGCACGCTGCCCTCGCTGGTCGAGGCCCAGGCTCGCAGAATCGACGAGCTCGAGCGGCGCCTCGTCGACGAGAGCGAAGCCATCGAGCGACCGAAATAGCCAGCGGCGTCAAAACAGCATTGCTAGCTTTGCTGGCTGTGCGGGCCACCACTGATTGCGGAACCCGGTCGCTGCCGCGCTTGCGTAGCTCGTCGTGATCCTTCAGGCGTATGGGAGCGCCGCGGTTCTGATCGCGGCGGCGCTGCTGGTTGGCTACGCCCTCAACCTGATGGGGTGCAGCTGCCGGACGGCGGCGCCCGCAGTCGGCTTCTCGGTGCTGATCGTGGTCTCGTTCATCGCGATCAAGCTGCCCGGACGCGGCACCACAGCCGTGGTGACGGCGGTGACCGTAGTGGTTGCCTCCGGAGTGCTCATCGCGCTGCGGCGCCCATGGAGCGAGCAGCGCCGCGCCCGTTGGACCGGGATAGCGCCCGCCGTCGCCGCGGCCATCTCCGCGTTCGGCGCCACGATCCCGTTCATTGCCAATGGTCGCATCGGGCTCCTGGGCGTGAGCTTGGACAACGACACCGCGGCGCACCTGCGGTGGGCCCAAGCGCTCCGGGTGCCAGTGGTCGGCACTCGCTACGGCCTGAACACCGCCTACCCTGTCGGGCCGCACTCCGTGGCCGACGTGCTTAGCAGCGTCCTCGGCGCGCGGCTCGACCTCGCCTTCACCGGCCTGATGATCGGGACGGTGGTGCTCACCGCGCTCGTCGGCGCGGCGGCGCTGCGCGACGAGGCGGGATGGAAGCGGGTCGCGGCGGGCGTGCTGGCCTCGCTGTTCTACCTCATCGCCGCCTACTACGGCGAAGGTGCATTCAAGGAGCAGATTATGGCGCTCCTGCTGTTAGCCACGGTTCTTCAGCTCGAAAGCATCCGCGTGGAATGGGTGAGCCGAACACGTGCGCGCTGGCTCATGCTCCTGCCGCTGGCGGCGATGTTCGCGGCTGGCATCTACACCTACAGCTATCCCGCGCTTGCGTGGCTGGCCTTGACGATCGTGATCTGGATTGCCGCGGAAGTAGTGAGCCAACCACGCTGCCTGAAGGGGCGGGTCCGGCAGGCGCGGGACGCAGTCGCGCCAGGAGCGGTTGCCGTCGGCGCGCTGGTGATCATGACCGCGCCCGTGATCGGCCAGCTCGCCAGCTTTGCGCGAGGCGTGGGCCTGTCGCCCGCCGCGAGCGGGGTGGTCAGCACCTCAAACCTCGGGAACCTTGCGTACGCCCTGTCGCCTTACGAGGGTCTCGGGATCTGGAATCAGACGGACTTTCGGTTCACCCCGGTCAACCTGTTCCACGCCGGCCAACTCGGGACGCTGGCGCTCGGCGTCCTCATCCTCGGACTGGTTTGGTCGCTCGGGCGCCGGCAGCTGATCCTTCCCGCGGCGATCGCCGCCGCCGCGATCGTGTATTGGCGCTCCAGCGCCGGACAGTCGCCATATCTCACCGCCAAGGCGCTGGTGATCCCGGGGACCGTCGTGGCGGTCTGTGGTCTGCGCGCGCTCTTGTCGACCCCGGCCACACCCCTCCCTCGATGGGTGGCGCTCTCGCGCCTCGGGGTCGCGATCGTGTTCGTGGTGTTCGCGCTCCACTCGAGCTATCTCGCTCTCCGCGACGAACCGGTGTGGGGGAACGAGTCGACGAACGAGCTCCTCACGCTCGATCACTACACGCGCGGGCAGACGCTCCTGTTCCTCGGACACTCCGACTACGCATCGTGGATCTTCTCAGACTCGAAGATGAGCGCGCTGGCCGCCGATACTGTATCCCTGGGCGAAGCTGGTGCGCGGCCGAATAAGCCGTTCGTGTACGGCACAGACTTTGACTTTGACAGTGTCGACCCGGCCACGATCAACCGGTTCGAGTACTTCATCACCACCAACACGACATACGCCAGCCAGCCTCCCGCGGGTGTCGAACTCGTCCGGCGGCTACGCATGTACGAGCTGTGGAAGCGTGTGGGTCAGATCCCAAGCCACCAGGTACTCGAACCGCCGGGAGCGCCAGGAGCAATCCTGAACTGTCACAACCAGTCCGAGCGCACGCTCAGTCGACGTCGGGGCATCGCCGCGGTAATGGCGCCGCCTCAGTTCCTGGCGCTCTCGCCGCTGCAGCCGGGTCAGGTACATCGCCTGCCTCTGATCCTGCCTCCAGGAGTGTGGAACCTCTCGCTCCAGTACACGAGTCCGGTATCGCTCGACCTGAGCACGCTGACGAAACAGTGGACCATGCCGGCCTACACGGACCGGCCAGGCCCAGTGTTTTCGGTGGGGACCGTTAGCTCATCCGGGGCCGCGATGCTGTTGACGGTGCATGCGCAGCGTCCCTCGTTCATGAGTGGCCCGACGCTGCTGGCCACGCCCACCCAGTTGATCGCGACCCAGAGCCCTGAGACAACGAGGATCGTGCCGCTCGCCCAAGCCTGTGGGCGCTACGTCGACTGGTTCAAGCTGTCGGCTTGATCGGCGTTCAGCCGGTGCGCCACCTCGAGAAACCGCCGCGCGCTGACCGTCCAGTCGAAGCGACCGCGGGCATTCACTCGCGCGGTGCGCCCGAGCCGGTCGCGAAGCTCGGGGTCTGCCAGCAGGCGCTCCAGCTCCCGGGTCAGCGCGGCGACGTCACGTGGGCGTACGAGCACCCCACTGCGGTCGTGTTCGATGATCTCGCTCGTGCCGCCGACGTCGGTGGCCAGCACGGCTCGGCCAAGGAGGGCCGCCTCGAGCACGGTGGTGGGCAGGCCCTCCGTGTAGCTCGGGTTTACGACTACGTCGGCGGCCATGATTGCAGCCAGCGCCTGGTGGTCCTCCACGTAGCCGAGAAAACGCACTCGCTCGCGAATCCCGAGTCGCTGTGCCAGCAGTTCCAGATCGCGCCGACGCGGGCCGTCGCCGACCACGCACAGCAGCGGCTGAGCGCTGGAGACGTTCGCAAACGCCCGCACCAGGTCGGCTACGCCCTTCCCGTCGATCAGCCGCCCCACGTAGCTCACGATCGGGCGCCCGTGGGCCTCCGCGCGGAGCTGCGGATCCGCCGCGACGGGCGCGATCCGATCCGGCCAAAAGCCGCGATAGATCACGCTCGCCTCCCGTCCGGCGAGTCGGCGGACAAATCCAGCCGAGGCGGCGGAGATCGCGACGACCGCGTCCGCGCGGCGCAGCACTTCTCGCCCGATCAGCTCGTCGTAGGCGCGGGCGAGGAGGCGGGTTACGTCGCTGCCGAGCTGCACGAAATCGGAGCCGTGCTCGACGTGGAGCAGCCGCCGTCCGGTCAGCCGCGCCAGCACGAGCCCCATTGCCGAGCTGACAAAGAACCGCGTGTGGGTCATCAGCACGTCGTGTCCCCGCGGTGCCGCAGCGCGCACAGCACGCCAGAACGACGTTGTCCAGAGCTTTGGCACCGGGAAGTTCGGGATCGCGTCGAACGCCGGGTAGCGAACGATCCGGTAGCGGCCGCTGACGTCGTCCAGCGCGGGCGCGCCGGGCGGCAGTGCCGGCGCGAGCACGGTCAGTCCTGCCACGTCCGGCTCGTTCAACAAAGCCGCGCCAAGTTCGCCCACGAACGTCTCGACGCCGCCCACGTGCGGCGCGAAGTACGGGCTGAAGATCAGGATTCGCAGATGCCGCACGTGCACGCCCGCCACGCGCTCGAGACGGGCTTTGCAACGATACCCGCCGATGAACGGCGCCAGCGAGCACGACGACGTGACCGTCGTCATTCCCTGCTTCAACTACGGAGCGTTCCTCGACGACGCCATCGACAGCCTGCGCGCCCAGGAGGGGGGCCCGCCGCACATGATCGTCGTCGATGACGGCTCCACCGATCCCGAAACGCAGGCGGTGCTTACCCGCCTCGGTGCCGACGTACAGCTGCTGCGCCAGCCGAATTCAGGGCTCTCGGCGGCGCGCAATGCCGGATACTCGGCGGCGCAAACGCCGCTGCTGCTCGCGCTCGATGCCGACGACATGCTTCCGCCGCGTGCCCTGCAAGCCCTCAAGGGCGGCCTCGCGGCCGATCCCACCGCCGGCTTCGCCTACGGAGAGACGCAGCTGTTCGGCGACTGGTCTGGACGCGTTGCGATGCCGGGCTGGGATCCCTACCGGCTGCTCTACCGGCACACGGTCGGGCCGACCGCGCTGACTCGTGCCGCGCTATTCGAGGATCTCGGCGGATACGACCGGGCCATGAAGGTCTACGAGGACTGGGAGTTCTGGCTTCACGCGGTGGCACGCGGCTGGCACGGGGTGAAGGTGCCCGAGGTGACATTCCTCTACCGCCGCCACGGCGAGACCATGTTGGCCGGCGCCCGGCGCCGGCATCGCCAGTGGTACCGGACGCTTCGCACTAAGCACCGCGAGCTGTACGCGCGCAGGCGTGAGCTGGCTCGGCCGAGCGATCTGGGAACGGTCGGGCGCGCGATGTACCGGTTCTACTGGGGGCCTCGGCCGATTCCCGCGGCGATCGAGACGCGTCTATACCGACTGCTCTGGGGGCGAGCCCCGTCGGACCGCATCAGCGCAGGCTGACCGCCTCATATACCGGATCGAGATCGGCGGCGATGCGGTCCCAGGCGAACCGCTCCGCGTGCTCTCGCGCGCCGCGGCCGTACTCGTGCCTGAGCCCTGGGTCCGATAGCAGCTTGAGCAGGCAATCGGCGAGGGCCGCGCTGTCGCCGGGCGGGAACCGCAGCCCAGTTCCGGGCGGGACCGTTTCGCGCAACCCGCCGTGATCGCTGGCTACGACCGGCGTGCCACAGGCCGCCGCCTCTACCGCGGCCATGCCGAACATCTCGAGGCGTCGCGTCGGCATCACGAAAACGTCGGCCAGGCTCAACAGCCCCGCGAGCCGCTCGTCGTGCACCTGTCCGAGGTACCGCGCGCCGTGCTGGTCCATCAGCGTTGGCCAGTCGACTGGAGCGTTCGTTGTCGCGAACTGCTCGAGTGGGCCAGCGATCAGTAGCGTCACCTCTGGCCGGGCGCGGCGGACGATCTCATAGGCGGCGAGCAACGTGTCGGTTCCCTTCTGCTCGGCTACCCGGCCGAGGTAGAGCAGCACTTCCCCGCGGATCCCGAGGTGCTCTCGCTCGCGTGCGGCCGCTTCGGGAGCGGGCCGAAATTGCTCGAGGTTGACGCCGTTGTAGACGACGTGCACGCGCTCGGGCGGGAGCTCCCAGTACGCCTGCGAAGCTGACGCGCAGTAGTCGGAGCACGGCAGCAGCGCATCGAAGCGCCGGAACGCCCGCTGGTAGGGACGAAACATCAGCGAGCCGCGTCCCCCCGGAAATAGAAGTTGTCGTATGACAGAACCATCGCCGAGCGAAGCGGAGCGCCAATCACGGCGGCCTCCGGCTCGCTGTGGACGTGAACCACGCTCGGCTGGCGTCGCCGCCGCAGCAGGTGGGCCACGATGCGCGTCTGGTACTCGAGATACGACGCCGGCGTCGGCAGCGCGCAGCGCACGTCGTTGACCTCTATGCCCGCGACTTCTCGGACGCCGGCCCGCTCGGAGGGGGAAAAGACGATGACGTTGTGACCCCGGCGGGTCTGAGTAATCGCGAGCTCCGCCACACGCCGCTGGATCGCGCCGCCCCGGGGCGTGAACACGCTCGGAAGCGCGCCGATGCTGACGTGGGCGATGTCCACCTCGTGGTCGAAGGCTCAGCTCGCCCTGGTGGCGACGAGCAGCGCGGCGCAGCCCTCCACCCCGGCTGCCGCTGCGGCTTCGTAGCGCTGCGCTCAGGTGATCGAGCACGCGCGCCTGCATCCGTTCTCGGACCGCTGCCGGCAAGGCGTTGTCAACGAGCATCCGCGCGGCCACTGCGAGGCGATAGCGGCCGACACCCCATCCTGCGGCAAAGTCGAGCTGGTCCCAGAACCGGCAGCTGACCGGGTCGAGGTAGCGCTCCGCGTGCACCTCCTCGAAGCCAGCGGAGATCAGCTTCGCCCGCCACTCCTCGATGGTCCACAGATTGTGGTGCTGGAGCTGGCGTTGGCGCATCTGCACGTACCGCGGCCGGCTGAAGAGCAGATGCTCGTTCATGGTCGCGAGCGGCACCGTGGTCACCAACCGGCCTCCCAGCCTGAGCACATCCAGCAGGCGGGGAGGACGTGCTCGAGCCCCTCGACGTGCTCGAGCACGCTGTTGGCGAACAGCGTCTGGTAGGAGCTGGGACGCTCCCGACTGAGGTCGTGAATGTCCATCTGGCGCACGACGCCGTAAACGTGCGTGCGGGCGCGGGCCCGCTGCACCGAGCGCGGGTTGAGGTCGATGCCCTCGTCGATGTGCAAGCCGGCGAGCTCGGTGAACCCACCATCGCCGCATCCCAGCTCGAGGACTGGCGGCTCTATCAGGCCGGCCGTTTGAGCACGGCCAGCTCGAACGCCCGCCAAAACGCCTCCGACGGCCAAGTGCAGACCTCGAGCAGCGCAGCCAGCTCGCGCTCGGCTCGTCCGCTGCCGCGCGTGCCCGGCCCCGGCGCCGGTCGTTGCAGTCGCTCCGTGCATGCTCAGAAGCATACGAGGGACCGTTATTCTCGCCCGCGGCTATGCCGCTCCGCCCACACCTGCGCGTCGCCAGGAGCATGGCGCCCGCCACATGGCTGCTCTGGGCGCGGTGGCCGCCCGTCTCGCCGCGCTGGCTGCCACCATCGCGGTCTCCCGCATCCTTACTCCAGCCGCGTTCGGCGAGCTTGCGCTCGTGCAGACTGTGATCACGCTGGCTGCAGGAATCGGCGGCGTCGGGCTCGGGATCAGCATCACTCGGCGGGTGGCTGAGAGCCGGACCAATCGACCCGGTGCTCGCGGGTGCGTTACGTGGGCTGGACTCTGTGGATCACGTCTCCCTCGCCCTTCTCGTACGCGCGGTCTACGCCGTTGCCGCGCACCCGGTGGCCGCCGTGATGCTGGACTCCTCCGCACCGTGCCAACTTCGTGTTCGCCTCGACCGCCGCCGTTCCCGGTACCGCGGTGTTGACCGCGGTACAGGGCGCTCTGATGGGCCTCCAGGCGTTTCGCCGAACCGCCCTCTCGCTGGCTGCGCAGGGGGTCGGACAGGCGGCAGGGCTGATCTTCGGCGCCTCGGTGGGCGGAGCGGTCGGGGCGCTGGTCGGCTTCTCGGTCGGCATGGTCGCCGCGGCGCTGTGGTCGTGCTGGCTGCTGTGGCGCGAGGGGGGGCGACCGGCATCAGGCTCTCCGCCGGGGCGACGGCTTCGACCCTCGCGCCGATGTGGACAATCGCGATCCCGGCCTTCTTGGCTTTTCTGGCGCTGTATGCGGCCCTACTCGGCGGGCAGCTGCTGCTCAGCCGGCGCCCTACGGCTATGACCAGGTGGCGCTGTTCAACGTCGCCTATCGCTGGCACCTCGGCCTGCTGTTCATCCCGGCGTCGATCGCACCCGCGTTGATGCCGATGATGACCAACCTGCAGTCCCGCGGCGAGTCGACGACGCGCGGCGGCTGTTCGTGCTCAACGTCGGCCTCGCCTTGCTGCTCACGTGCGTCCCTGCCGGCGCTGGTGTTGCTCTCGTCATTCGTGATGGGCCTCAGCGGCCGCTACTACGCCGACCGGCCGGGCGCCTGATCATCCTGGCGGTGGCGGCTGTTCCGGGGCGCTCAACAACGTCTCTCGAGCGCGGGCATAAGCCTCGACGCCGTCCGTGCCTGGCTGATCAGCGACCTGGCATTGGCCGTCGCGTTCTTCGCCGCCGCGGTCGGCTTGATCCCGCCGTTAGGCTCGGCCGGCCTGGCCTGGGCGTACCTGACCGGGTACGTCGTCACCGATGCGATGCTCGTCGGCCCGTGGCGTTCGGTTGGCTGCATCGGCGCCCGGCCCTCGCTGGTGGCCGAGTCGCGGCTGTGAGGATCTGCATGGTCGGTGGCATCTTCGACAAGGACGGCATACCGCGGGTCGTCAGAGCACGCCCGAGACGGTCCTCGCGGCCGGGCTCGACCGCTCGCGGCCACACGGTAGAGACCCGAGGCCATTGGGCGACCGGTGCTGTCAGCTTCGACATCGTCCACGTCCATCACCTGGGCCCCGGCGCGCTGGCCTGCGCCGCGAATCCTGCCCCCGCGCGCTTCGTCTTCACCCAGCACGCCGGTCGCATCCGTCGCCGGTGTACGCGCCGCCTTCAGGATCGTGGCTGCCCGCGCCGATGCTGTAATCGCGCTGTCGCCGAAGGAGGCGCAGTGGCAGCGCGCCAGGCCACCTGAACGGGCGGCAGCAGGTCGATCCCCAACGGGATCGACGCGAGCGTTTCAGGTACGTGCCCCTGCCCACACCAGGGGACACGTGGCGGCTGCTGTACGTGGGCCAGTTGGTCGCCCTCAAGGGCGTGAACCATCTGCTGGAGGCATTGGCCGTGCTCCAGCGCAGCCGTCGGGTCGAACTCGACCTCGTCTATCACGTCGATACCGAGCTCCCGACGCTCAGGCGCTGGCCCGTGACCTCGGCCTGACCGGCGTGCGCTTCCTCGGACGCCGCACGCCGGGCGAGCTGGCCGAGCTCTACGCGGCGTGCGACATGTTTGTGCTGCCGAGCACTGTCCGAGGCGCTGCCGAGCACGGTCTCGGAAGCGATGCTCGTCGGGCGTCCAGTCGTCGCCTCCGACGTGGGGGGCATCCGCGATCAGGTGGGTCGGTTCGGAATCGTGGTCAGGCCGGGTGACACCGCTGCCCTCGCAGCGGCGCTCGAGCGCGTGCTGACGAACTATGGCGAGTACGCTGCGCGTCCCGGCGCGAGCGCTCGGCAGCCGCCAAGCGGTTCTCGGTCACCGCGATGGTCGAGGCGCACGAGCGCATGTACGAGCACGTCCTCCGCGCGCCTGCGCGACGCCGGGCGCGCGGTACGCCCTGGGCTCTCGACTTGCCGCAGCATATTGCGAACCTGCGCTGGGTGCAGCGCCACGACCCTGCTCGGGCGCTGAGCGGCCGACTGTCGTGATCTGCCGGCCGGCACCCGCTCGGGATCGGGATCGTCGCCGGGCTTCGCAGGTTACTGGTGGGCCGGAGTCGATCATCCTCCGAGCGCTGAATCGCCAGCTCCTGGGCCAGGCGCGTTATCTGCTCGCCTTGGCGCGAGATCACCACCGTCAGGTGGAGGACGACGAGCACGAAACCGCCAATCACCACGCCGAACAGGGCGACGTTCGTGTCACGTACGCCGAGCAGGTCGGCGGCGAACGCGAGCAGCTGCGGGAAGACCCCGCAAAGGCGAGCCCCACCCCACGAGCAGCCAGAGCGCGGTGTAGCGCTCCTGGAGCTTGTGCCGGCGGATCAGCTCGAGGATCGCGATGCTGAAGGCCGCCCCAAGAGCGCCGCCAGGACCCGCGTCTGGAGCGTGAGATGGACAGACGTCTGGGCGACCTCGCTAGCACTGGCCCTGCCGGTTCTCGGCCCGGCGCAGCGCACCGACGAAGACCACCAGGAGGCCTTTGAAGACAAAGTTCGTCGCTGTGATCTTTGAGGACCCCGCCGCCCGAGGCAGCATGTGCACCGGGAGCTCGTTGATGCGCAGACCTTCGCGCACCGAGCGCTGCAGCGATTCCAGTTCACCGAAGTCAGGCTGGTAGCGGTGGGCGAAGAACGCGATTGCGCGCCGGTTGGCCGCGCGCAAACCGGAAGTCGTATCGGTGAAGCGAGTGCCGCAGGTCAGGTGAGCAGGCCGGCGGAACAGCGCGATGCCTAGGCGGCGGGCGACCGTCGGCTTGTAACACCTCGACGAGCTCCATCGCTGTCGGGGTGATAGCGCGACCCCATGGCGAGATCACAATTGCGCTCCCACACCTCGCTCAGCAGCCGGCGCAGCTCGCGCACCGGGTGCTGCCCATCGGCGTCGAGGTGGGCGCAGTATTCATAGCCGTCCCGCAACGCGACGAGGTAACCGGTGTGAAGCGGCCGCGCCTAGGCCCTGGTTGAACGGCAGCGAGGCCACGCGGGCGCCCGCCGCTCGGGCGACCCGCGCAGTGGCATCGGTCGATCCGTCGTCGACGACGAGCACATCGACGTCGGGAAGGTCGGCCAGGACGTTGTGGACGACCTCGCCGACCGTGCGCTCCTCGTTGAACGCCGGGCACGAACACGAGCGTTCGGCCGGGCGCCGAGCGATCGGCGTCGACCGGCGGCGCGGCGGCCGGATTGGCGAGCGAGCTTAATGGGGCTTCCTGGTACAGCACGGCTTGGAGCACAGCGGTACCTCGTCCCGTCGCGAGGCAGTAGTCAGCCGACAGCCTAGGATAGACGCAAGCACGGGCGGAGTGTGTCGGCCCCTGCCGACGAACGCGGCAGGCATCCATGTGCTTCTTGAAGACGAGCGGCGGGAGCAATGGTTGCGGCCTTCTCCCGGTCGGGTGCTGGCGGGCGCTCGGCACGTGCTTCGGGGGGTCAGTCGACGATCGCCGGTGCGGCGGGCAGCGAGGCCGAGGCCAGGACGTCGACGATGCGGCGCGCGGCGGCCCCGTCCCAGCCTTCGGGTATCCGGCGCCCGCGCCCGTGTCCGGCCGCGAGCAGGGCCGGAATCTCCGTGACGCGCTCGGGTTTCAGCCCCAGGAGCATGTTCGTGCCCAGGGTGCAGGTGATCGGCCGCTCGGTGTTGTCGCGCAGGGTGAAGCAGGGGATGCCCGAGGAACGTCGTCTCCTCCTGGATTCCGCCCGAGTCGGTGAGCACCGCGGCCGAGCGCTTGACCAGGCTCAGGAACTCGAGGTAGCCGACGGATCGATCAGGCGCAGGCCGCTCGGGATCGGCGAGCTCGATGCCCGCGGCCTGGATGGGCGGCGCGGGTCCGCGGGTGCACGGGGAAGATCACGGGCAGCTCGCGGGCGACCGTTGCGAGCGCATCGAAGGTCTCGGCCAGCAGCGGCCCGTCGACCAGCGCCGGCCGGTGCAGCGTGACCACCAGGTACTCGCCGTCGCCCAGCCCGAGCTTGCCGGGCGCGTCGAGCGTGTCGATGTCGGCTGCATCGCGGACCAGCGTGTCGATCATCGTGTTGCCGACGCTGTGGATCGCTCCTCGGGAACGCCCTCGCGCGGCAGGTTCTCGACGGCCTCGGGAGAGTGGACGAACAGCAGGTCGGAGACCGAGTCGGCGACCATCCGGTTGATCTCCTCGGGCATGCGTGCGGTCGAAGCTGCGCAGCCCCGCCTCGATGTGCCCGACCGGCAGGCCGAGCTTGCACGCGGTGAGGCTCGCCGCCAGCGTGGAGTTGACGTCGCCGGGGACGAGCACGATGTCCGGGGCGGTCTCGAGCAGCACCGGCTCGAGCCGCTCCATCACCCGCGCGGTCTGCTGCGGCGTGGGAGCCCGAGCCGACGCCGAGCATGTGGTCGGGCGCGCCGACGCCCAGCTCCTCCAGGAAGACCTTCGACATCGCCGTCGTCGTAGTGCTGACCCGTGTGCACGAGCACCGGCGTCGAACTCGTGGCCGCGGCGCTGGAGCTCGGCGATGATCGGCGCGATCTTCATGAAGTTCGGCCGCGCGCCCACGACCGACAGCACGGTGCGCACCTGAGGCACCGGCGGATCATAGGAGGGAGCGCTGCTGTGGCGGCGGCCTCGCGTAGCCTCCGCCGCCGTGAATGCATGGCTGCGTCGAGGCCTGGCCGCCTGGCTGCGGATGGGGCCGCGCCGGGGAACGAGGGTCGCGCTCGCATGGGCGCTGGCCCCGGTCCGGGGCCGCGCCCGCGGCGTGCGGCTGCGCGCCCGCCCGCTCCGGGCCACCCAGGCCGAGGTTCGCGCCGCGCTCGGCGGCGAGCCCGCCGTGTCCCTGCTGCGCGGGGTCGTGCTCGAGGCGATGCCCACGGTGGCGGCCTTCGAGCGTGAGCTGGCCGCGGCCGGCGGTGCGTGGCGCGACGAGCTGCTCGGCGTGGCCGAGCGCGTGGCCCGCCACCAGTTCGATCTGCTGGGGTCCGGACCGGCCGAGCTGGGCGCGCGCATCCCGTGGCGGCGCGATTTCAAGTCCGGCCGCGAGTGGCCGCTCGATCACATCTCGCAGATCGTGATCAGCTATCCCGACGCCTCGGACATCAAGGTCCCGTGGGAGCTCTCGCGCTTCCAGCACCTGCCCGTGCTCGCCGCGGCGCTGCGCCTCACCGGTGATGCGCGGTGGCTCGACGAGATCGGCGCGCAGCTGACGGACTGGATCGCCGAGAACCCGGTCGAGCTCGGGCCGAACTGGGCGTGCACGATGGACGTGGCGATCCGGGCCGCGAACTGGACCGCCGCCCTGTCGCTCGTCGCCGACGCGCCGCCGGCGAGAGCTGGCTCGACGAGGCGGTGGCGAGCCTGCTGCTGCACGGTCGCTTCATCCGCCGCCACCTGGAGTGGGCGCGCGTGCGCGGCAACCACTACCTGTCGGACATCGCCGGCCTGCTGGCCGTGGCGGCGCTGTTCAGCCGCGGTCCCGAAGGACGCGAATGGGCGGCTTTCGCCGCTCGCGAGCTGGTGGGCGAGCTGCGCCACCAGGTGCGCGGGGACGGCTGCGACCACGAGGCCTCGATCCCCTACCACCGGCTGGTGGCGGAGCTCTTCATCTGCGGCCTGGACGCCGCCGAGGCGCTGGTGCCGGGAACCGTCGGCCCGGACGAGCGCGGGCGCCGGGAGGCGATGCTCGACTTCACCGCCGGCTACACCCGGCTCGACGGGCTGGCCCCCCAGGTGGGAGACGCGGACGACGGCCGCTACCTGCCGCTCGGCGACTACGGGCGCTCCGATCCTCGCAGCCACCTGCATCTGTTCGAGCAGGCCGGCGCGCACTACGAGCCCGCCACCGGGCACGCTGCCTATCCCCAGGGCGGCTATTGGGTGATGCGACGCGACGAGCTCTACCTGCTCGTTCGCTGCGGCGACGTCGGCGTGGGCGGGCTCGGCTCCCACGCGCACAACGACGCGCTGTCGTTCGAGCTCGCGTGGGGGGAGCAGCCGCTGGTCATCGACCCGGGAAGCTACCTTTACACGGCCGATCCCCGAGAGCGCAATCGCTTCCGCTCGACTGCTTTTCACAGCACCCTCCAGGTCGACGGGCGCGAGCAGAACCCGCTCTTGACCGACCGGCTGTTCACGATGGACGATCGCCGGCGGGCGCAGGCGATCGCTTGGGAGCCCGAGGTCCCCGCCTTCACCGGGCGCCACCAGGGCTTCGCGCCCGCGACGCACACCCGCCGCGTGGAGCTCGTCAGCGCCGAGCGAGCCGTCCGGATCACCGATACGGTGTCCTCGCCGGGCTCGCACGAGCTCGAATGGACGTTCCCGCTGGCGCCGAGTCAGGCGGACGCCGAGGCCGGGCGTGCCAGCGCGCGGTTTCCCGGCGGGGTCACGCTCATCCTGGAGGCTCCGGAGCTCGAGTTCCGGGTCGAGGACGGCTGGTTCTCGCCCTCCTACGGACGTCGGACGCCCACGAAGTTCATCCGCGCCCGCAAGCGCGGCCGGCCTGGGGAGGACGTGACCGAGATCGTGCTGCGCATCCGCCCGTGACCCCCCCGATCACGTCAAAGGCGCGCCCGGCGCCGTAGACTCGGGCGCGATGCGCGAGCGCCTCGCCGTCACCCCGGACCAGTACCGCCGCGTTTGCTTCATCGCACTGGCGGCCCTGTCGCTGATCGTCCTCACCGGTGGCGCGGTGCGGCTCACCGACTCCGGCCTCGGGTGCGAGAACTGGCCCAAGTGCGGCGGAACGCCGTTGCCACCGCTCAGCTCGCACGCCCTGATCGAGTTCGGGAATCGAGCCGTCTCGGGAGTCGTCGGAGTGCTGACGGCGGTGGTGTTCGTGCTCGCCTTCACGCGCCGGCCGTTCCGGCGCGACCTCGCCTGGCTGGCCCTCACGCTTCCGCTCGGGGTGGTAGGCCAGGCCGTGCTGGGAGGCTTCACCGTGCTCGAGCACCTGGCGCCCGGGTTCGTGATGGCCCACTTCTGCCTGTCGATGGTGATCCTGATCGGCGCGGTGGCGCTGGCCTGGCGAAGCGCGCATGAGCCCGGGTCGCGCCCGCGCTCCGATGACCGCCTGAGCGTGTGGTCGGTCCGGGCCCTCGCTCCGCTGGGCGCGCTGACCATCGTCGCCGGCACGGCGTCCACCGCGGCCGGGCCGCATTCGGGCGGCGTGACCGGGCAGCACGTCCACCGGCTGCACTTCAAGGGCGCCGACACGCTGACCTGGACGATCCACCAGCACGCCACGATCGCGGCGCTGTTCGGGGTGCTGGCGATAGGCGTGTGGCTGCTGCGGCGCCACCGGGGCGCGAGCGACAGGGCGCTCGAGCCGCTGAGCGCCCTCGCCGTGCTGATCGCCGCCCAGGGACTGGTCGGGACGGTCCAGTACGAGCTCAAGCTGCCCTCCGAGATGGTGTGGGTCCACGTCGCCCTCGCCACCGCCACCTGGCTGGCCGTGCTGTGGGCGGTGGCGGCCGCCGGACGTCTCGTGCCCCGCCGCGCGGCCCTGCCCGCGCGCGAGCCCGCACCGGTGCCGCGCGAGCTCGAGTCGGTCGGCTGACCGACGCGGTTGTTGGACGCTCCGGCCCCTCGATACGATCGCCGGGACGGGAAATGTCGCTCGAGCACCCCACGACACTCGGTCCGGAGACCTCGCGCGCCGGCGAGGCGTCGCTGAACATCCTCGTCGTCGACGACGAGGCAGACCTCCGCGAGATGCTCACCCGCTCGTTCTCGCGCGAGGGACACCGCGTCACCTCGGTGGCCGACGGACGCGCGGCGATCGAGCGCGCCACCACCGAGAACTACGACATCGTCCTGCTGGACGTCGCGCTCGGCGCGGGTCCCGACGGCTACGAGGTGTGCCGGACGCTCCGCGGGCGCCGGAACGTGGTCCCGATCATCATGCTGACCGCCCTGGACTCGGAAGCCGACGCGGTGCTGGGGCTCGAGGCGGGCGCCGACGACTACGTGACCAAGCCGTTCGGCCTGGCCGAGCTCCGCAGCCGGATCCGCGCCGTGCTCCGTCGCGCCGGGACCCGTGCGATGGGCGACGAGGTGCTGGTCGTCGGTCCGATCGCGCTCGATCGCGCCCAGCGTGAGGTGACGATCGACGGCCAGCCGGTGCGCCTCACCTTCTCCGAGTTCGAGCTGCTCGACTCGTTGATGGCCGATCCCGGCCGTCTGCTCAACCGCCAGGAGCTCCTGCGCGCGATCTGGGGGGACAGCGCCTACCGCGACCCGCGCGCGATCGACGTCCACATCCGCCACCTGCGCGAGAAGCTCGAGCCCGAGCCCGACAAGCCCCGCTACATCCTGACCGTTCGCGGCGCCGGCTACCGCCTGCGAGGGAGCTGATGCTCAGGGGGCGGCCGCGACGTGGCGCCCTCGGTCTGCGAGGTCGGATCGTCGGCGCCGTGCTCGTCACGACCGTGGCCACGCTGGCGATCGCCGCGCTCGCGCTGCTGCCCCGGCTCGAGGGTTCGCTGCGCACCGCGGCCCGGACGACGCTGCTCAAGGAGGTCCGTGGCGCGGCCGCTGGGTTCAAGCACCTGGGCCTCCAGTACGTGCTCGACGCCGCCGTGTCCGCCAAGGACCCGAAGACGGGCCACTACCTTGACCCCAAGTACCAGGCGGGCGTAGCGCAGAAGGACCTCCTCGCCCAGCAGCAGGACAGCCTGGGCACGAGGATCGGCGCGAGCGTCTACCTGCTCGGCGACTTCAGCGTCGACGGAGCAGGCAAGGTCCTGGCCCCGCCCAGGGATCCCGACGCTCTGACCGGCGAGCGCTGGGACGACGTGGCACGGGCGTTCGCGACCGGCAAGACGGTGCCGAGCTTCGCCTCGATCAACGGGACCGACTTCGCCAGGGTGGCGATTCCGATCGCGGTGCGCAGCGCGTCGGTCGAGTACGTGCTCGCGGTGCGCAAGCCGATCGATGAGATCCCGGGGGCGGTCGACGCGATCCGCACCGCGTTCCTGTACGCGGCGCTCGCCGGTCTGGCGTTGACCCTGATCCTGGCCATTCCCATGTCGGGCACGGTCGTGCGGCGCCTCCAGCTCCTGCGCGAGGCCGCGCTGCGGCTGGCCCGGGGCGAGCCCGCCGTCGAGCTGCCGCTCGACCGGGCGCGCGACGAGGTCGGGGACCTGGCGCGGACGTTCGCGCTCATGCAGCGCCAGCTCCAGCAGCAGGAGGAGGCACGGCGGGCGTTCGTGGCCACCGCCTCGCACGAGCTGCGCACGCCGATCACTTCGCTCGAGGGAATGCTCGAGCTGCTCGAGGACGACCTGCGCGGCGGCGCGCTCGACCTCGATGATGCGCTGTCGCTGATCGCGCGCTCGCGCGCCCAGTCGCGGCGGCTGGCCCGGCTGGCCGCCGACCTGCTCGACCTGAGCCGGATCGATGCCGAGGTCCAGCTCCGCTCCGAGCCGGTCGAGCTCGGGGAGCTCGGCCGGGCCGTGATGGCGGAGTTCGAGCTGGGGACGGGCGAGCGCGGGATCACCTCCGAGCTCGACGACACGAGCGGGCCGGTGTGGGCACTCGGCGATCCCGGCAGCGTCGCCCGCATCGTCCGCATCCTGATGGACAACGCGATCCGCGTAAGCGCCCCGGGAGCCGACATCAAGATCGAGCTGACGGGCGGCCCGGTGGCGTGCCTGAGCGTGTGCGACCACGGCCCGGGTGTTCCGCCCGAGGAGCGCGAGCTGATCTTCAACCGCTTCCAGCGCGGGCGGGCGACGGCCAAGCAGGCCGGCTTCGGGCTCGGGCTGGCGATCGGGCGCGAGCTCGCCGGGCGAATGGGGGGAGAGCTGGTCCTCGACGAGGAGTACGGCCCCGGGGCCAAGTTCACGCTGCGGCTTCCGGTCGCGCGCGCCCCCCAGGAAGACCCGCTGGTCGTCGGCTAGGACGCCGCGGCCGTCAACTGGCAGCATCAGCGGCGTGGACGAGCATCTGATGAAGACGATGCTGGACGTGGACGAGCACCACTGGTGGTACCGGGGGCGCCGTCTCATCATCCGCGCCGAGCTCGACCGGCTCGCGCTGCCGGCAGGCGCGCGGGTGCTCGACGCCGGCTGCGGCTCCGGGCGAACGCTTCAGGAGCTCGCCGACTACGGCGCCGAGGTCCACGGGATCGAGCTCGAGCCCGACGCGGCCGGCGTCGCCCGAGCGCGCGGGCACGGCGAGGTCCGGATCGGTCGCCTCGAGGAGCTTCCCTACGAGGATGGCTGGTTCGAGCTGATCACGTGTCTCGACGTGGTCGAGCACACCCCTGACGACCGGGTTGCACTGCGCGAGCTCCGGCGCGTGTGCCGCCCGGACGGCTGGCTGCTCGTGACCGTTCCCGCCTACCCCGCGCTGTGGTCGCTGCACGACGAGGCCAACCACCACTATCGCCGCTACACCCGGCAGACGCTCCGCGCCGCCGCATCCGAGGCGGGTTGGCAGGTCCGGCGCATGACCTCGTTCAACAGCCTCCTGCTGGCGCCGGCAGCGGCCGTCCGCCTGGCTCAGCGCCGGCGGCCGCGCTCGGAGTACCGGCCCGAGATCGCCCTCGGCCCGGCGTGGCTGAACGCGCTGCTCGAGCGGCCCCTGCGCCTCGAGGCCCGGTGGCTCGAGCAGGGGCGGACGCTGCCCGCGGGCCTGTCGCTGCTGGCCGTGCTCCAGAACCCCGGGTCCCGCGTGTGAGCCCGGCGCTCGCGGCGATCATCGGCGTCTCGAACAGCCTCGGCTACCTGCTCCCGGCGATCATCGGCCTGGAGTCGATGGGCATCCCCTCGCCGGGCGAGACGGCGCTCGTCGCCGCCGCGGTGCTGGCCAGCCAGGGCAAGCTCCAGATCGAGCTCGTGCTCGTGATCGGGATCAGCTCGGCGATCATCGGCGACAACATCGGCTACCTGCTCGGGCGCCGGTTCGGCCGCGAGCTGCTCGAGGCGCCGGGGCCTCTGCGCCGCCATCGGGTCCGGGCGCTCGAGGTCGGCGACGGGTTCTTCAAGCGCCACGGTCCCAAGACCGTGTTCCTCGGGCGCTGGATCGTCGCCATCCGCGTGGCCACGGCCTGGCTGGCCGGGATCAACGACATGCGCTTCCGGACGTTCTTCGCGTGGAACGCGTCCGGCGCCGTCACCTGGGGAATGACCTACGGGCTGGCCGGCTACTACGGCGGGAAGGCCGCGGCCGGGGTCCTCTCCGAGGTCGGCCTGGGCATCGCCATCGCCGTGGTGCTGACGATCCTCGGGCCGGTGGTGGCTCCACCGCCGGCGGGAGCGTCAGAAGGAAGGCGAAGAGGTCCGGACGGGGCCGCAAGGCCCTCGCGGCTAGGCCCGCTCGGCCTCCAGCTCGCCTAGCCGGGCCTGCCGCGAGTCATCCGGCTGGACGCCGAGCGCAGCGAGGCCCCTACTCGGCCGCCTCGTCCAGGTCCAACGCGCAGGAGTTGATGCAGTAGCGCAGCCCGGTCGGGCGCAGGGCCGTCGTTGAACACGTGGCCGAGGTGGCCGCCGCAGCGCCGGCACACCACCTCCGTGCGCTCCATGAACAGGCTCTTGTCGCGGCGCAGCTCGACGTTCTGCGCCACCGCGGGCTCGTAGAAGCTCGGCCAGCCGGTCCCGGAGTCGAACTTGGTGTCTGAGGTGAAGAGCTCCGCGCCGCAGCCCGCGCACCGGTAGGTCCCGTCGTCCTTGACGTTCACGTAGCGGCCGGTGAAGGGGTGCTCGGTTCCGTGACGGCGCAGCACCTGGTACTGCTCGGGTGTGAGGCGCTCGCGCCACTGCTCCTCGGTGAGACTGACTTCGCGCTCTTGATCTGTGGCCATGCGCCTACGTTAGCTCAACGATCAGTGTGGACCAGGCAAAGCTGCGGGCGCCCATGCCCCGGCCGGTGTAGGGGTCGTAGTACTCGCGCAGCCCGGCGCCGTGCACGGCCGCGGTCAGGCGCTCGGCGAGCGTCCGCGCCGCCTCGTCGTAGCCCAGCCGGGTGAGCCCGAGCCACAGCAGCCAAGCGGCGTTGATCCAGGTCGGCCCGCGCCAGTAGCGCCTGAGCCCCTGCGGCCCCTCGCGCCTGGAGAAGGCCGGGTCGGTGGCGGACACCGACGGCGGCGGGACCGGGAGCCAGAAGCGGCGCGGGTCGAGCAGGTGCTCCTCGACCAGGCGGCGCCCGATCGCCTCGGGGAGGTCGGGGAGGGCGAGCGGCGCGAGCGCGCTCCAGGTGAGCGGAATCCGGACGTCGCGGTGGGGCCAGACGCGGGGCGTGAACAGCCCCGAGCGCTCGTCGTAGCAGCGCTCGACGAGCCGGGGGGTGATCGAGGGCCGGCCGAGCGCGAGCAACGACAGGCAGTAGAGGACGTTGGTCACCACCTCGCAGCACACCGGACCGCCCGCGTTGACCACGCGGCGCAGGTCGAAGCCGAGACGGCGGTTGTGCCGCACGAGCAGCGGGAACCCTGCGCGGCCGTGGGTGCGCCGGCCCCAGATCGGGTCGAACTGCGGCGAGGCGTCGAGTCCCGACTCGTCGGGCTGGATGATCCAGAGCAGCCCGTCACCGTCGAGATCGCGGTGGGCGGCCAGCCAGTCGTAGTGGGCGTTGATGCGGGGCTCGGCCGCGGGGTCGCCGACCGCGATCTGCCAGGCCCAGGCCAGGAGCGGCGGCTGGATCGTCGAGGTGGAATGCGCGTGGGGGCCGGCCACGTTGTAGGTGAAGCGGCGCAGATCGCGCAGCGGCGTGTTCCAGAAGGTCGTGTGGCCGATGAAGCCGCTCTCGAGCTGGGCGGCGAGCAGCGACTCGAGCTCACGCCGGGCGCGTCCGGGGTCGAAGTGGCGCCAGACGATCGCCGTGAAGCACGAGTCCCAGTACCACTGCCACGGGTAGTGGCCGGGGCTCGGGCAGGTGTACGCGAAGGGGACGCCGTCGCTGTGGCGATTGCCCTCGCGCCAGTTGGCGCGCAGGGTCCCCTCGCACAGGTTCCGGAGCTGATCGGTTTCGGCGCTGCCCGGCATCTGCCGGGATCCTCGCAGCCGCGGCCCGAGATGGCCGCGCGGTTGGGAATCTGTTAGGCGCGGTTAAGTGATTTTCATGTGGCCCGAATACAGGATGGGCGACTCATATCGTTTGTCGTTCGAGACGCGGACCAGTCGGGCCCCGCCCAGGATGCTTCGGAACCGAAATCACCGCAGCCACCCGCCGAGGCGGGAGGGACGCCCGTTGCGCCGCATGCGCGGGCGGCTGCTCGTGGCGTTGCTCGTGGGCGTCGCGCTCGTGCTGCTCTCGGGCCTGGGTGCGCTCGCGGCCGACGACGACATCCTGATCGGGTTCGGGTCCGGAACCGGCGGGGCCCGGCCCGCGATCTCGGTGGGCGGACGCCGTGCTCACGGCCGGCCCGGGCCGAAGCCTGGTGCGGGCGCCGCTGCATCGAACGCGCCGGCACAGGCCGCGGTCACGCTCGCGCCGGGAGCGACGGTTGCCGTCCCGCGCTCGTTCCTCGGGATCTCCACCGAATACTGGGGCCTTCCGCTGTTCGAGCGCCAGATGGGCGTGTTCGAGCGCACGCTCTCGCTCCTGCGCGCGCCGGGCGACGGCCCGCTACTCGTGCGCATCGGCGGCGACTCGGCCGACCACAGCTTCTGGGTGCCGAGGTCCCAGCCGATGCCGGCCTGGGCGTTCGAGCTCACGCCCGCCTGGCTGCAGCAGACGAATACGCTCGTGCGCAACCTGGGTCTGCGGCTGATCCTCGACCTCAACCTGGTCACCGATACGCCGCGCGCCGCCGCCGGCTGGGCCCAGGCGGCCGAGGCCGAGCTCCCGCCGGGCAGCATCACCGGCTTCGAGATCGGCAACGAGCCCGACATCTACGACCGCGGCTTCTGGGTCGCCACCGTCTCGCACAGCAAGGTCGTGCCCCCCACCGGCCTGAGTCCGCGCACGTATGCGCATGACTTCCAGGCGTATGCGCGCGCCCTGCGCCGGGCCGCTCCAGGCGTGCCGCTGCTGGGGCCGGCGCTGGCGCTGCCGTCGATCAGCCGGAAGTGGATCTCGACCCTGCTCGCCAGCGGTCCGGCCCACCCCGCGGTGATCTCGGTGCACCGTTATCCGTATTCGGGATGCGCGCTGCCCGGGACGGCGGCATTCGCCACGATCGGCCGGGTCCTGAGCGAGCACGCCAGCGCCGGCGTGGCGCGATCGGTCGAGCCGGCCCTGGGGATGGCCCGGCGGGCGGGCGATCCGGTGCGGCTGACCGAGCTGAACTCCGTGACCTGCGGCGGGCGCCCGGGCGTGAGCGACGCGTTCGCCACCGCGCTGTGGGCGCCGGACGCGCTGTTCGAGCTGCTGCGCGCCGGCGTCGCCGGCGTGAACGTCCACGTCCGGGCTCGAGCCGTGAACGCCGCCTTCGCCCTGAGCGCCCGCGGCCTCAGCGCCAAGCCGCTGCTCTACGGCCTGATCACGTTCGTGCGGATGCTCGGGCCCGGGGCCCGTTTCGTCCCCCTGACGCTGCACGCGGCCCCCGCCCTGCACCTCAAGGCATGGGCGGTGAGGGTCAGCGGCGGTGTGCTGCACGTGCTGCTGATCGACAAGGGCGAGCGCTCGGCGGACGTCTCGCTCCGGTTGCCCGGGATCGGGCTGGCCACGGTCGAGCGGCTGCTCGCGTCCTCGCCGAGCGCGCGCTCAGGCGTGACGCTGGCGGGCCAGTACCTCGGCGCCGGCGGCGCCTGGGAGGGCCGCGCCGTCGCCGAGACGGTCCGTCCTGGTCCCATACGGCGGCTACTTCGTGGCGGTTCCGCGCTACAGCGCCGCGCTCGTCACCTTCCGGCTGCGGCCGGGGGCGCTGAGCGGCTCACCCGCCCGCGGGCGCGTGCGGCGGTCGCTCGTGGCGGCGCGCACGCCGGTCGTCGTCGAGCGAGTGCGCCGGCCCAGCCGGTCGCCGGTTCGCGCGCGGCGGCAGTCGGTCCGCTGAGGCTCGACGCCGGGGCGCCGGCCGGGGCGCTGGCCGGGGGCCGCGCGGGTCAGAGCCGCCCGGCGAGCGCGGGAGCGGGCGCCGGCTCGGGCTCTGCGATGACGCCGGCGCGGTCCGCGGTCTCGGTCTCCGCGATGACGCCGGGGCGGTCCGCGGTCTCGGTCTCCCCGACGACGATCGCGATCAGCGCACCGGCCACAGCGGGATCGAACTGATGGCCGACGTTGGCTACGAGCTCGGCCATCGCCACCGCGTGCGAGAGAGCCTTGCGGTAGGAGCGATCGGTGCGCATCGCGTTCCAGGCATCGCAACAGGCGATGATGCGGGCCTCGAGCGGGATCGCATCGCCGGCGAGCCCGTCGGGGTAGCCGCGGCCGTCCCAGCGCTCGTGGTGCGAGCGGACGATCAGGCCGACTTCGCGCATGAAGCCCCCCACGCGGTCGAGCATCCTCTGCCCCTCGACCGTGTGCGTCTGCATCAGCGCCCACTCGTCGGCGTCGAGCTTGCCGGGCTTGTTGATGATGGTCTTGGGGATGACGATCTTGCCGATGTCGTGGAGGAGCGCGCCGAACTCGAGGTTCCGGCGGCGCGCGGCGTCGAGCCCCATGCGGTTCGCCACCGCGAGGGCTAGCTCGACCACCTCCTTGCAATGCTCCCCGGTGTAGCCGTCGTCCGCCTCGACCACGTCGCCCAGGACGAGCGCCGTTCCCTTGTAGGCGGTGTTCAACTCGATCAGGCTCCGGAGCCGCTGGTGGCGCTCGCGCGCGAACACCGCCAGGATCACCAGCAGCGGGACGAGCGCGAGTATCCCCGCTGGCTCGCTCCGAATGTGCTGGGCTATGAGCAGGCCGACCCCGGAGAGCCCGACGTCGATGCCGTCGACCCAGAGCAGGCCGAGCTGAACTGTGGGCCGCAGGCCGAGTCCGATCGCCAATCGCAGCGTGGAGGTGGCGAAATCGACCACGAACTGTGCCAGCAGGGCGGCGAGCAGCAGCGCCGGCCCGGCCGCCTGCGGGCGTACGTTGGCGAGCGCGAACACGGCCACGGGTCCGATGCAGAACCAGGCGTTGCCGGCGGACAGGAGCAGCCGATGGGCTGGGACCTCGCGCCGCAGCACGGCCGGCAGCCGCGTGATCGGCAGCGCGCACATGACCGCGATCGGGACCGCGGACACGGGCAGCGCGAACACGAGGGGCACGAATGCCAGCTGCAGGGGCGAGGTAAACCCGAACGGCGTGTCGATCTGGACGCGGGTTGCGGCCACGAGCACCCCGAGGCAGAGGAGCGCGGGGAGGGCGGAGAAGCTGTGTGGGGGGTGGGCGATCCACAGCGCGGCCGCCGCGGCGAGGAAGCCGAACCCCATCACGAGCTCTGCCACCAGTTCACGCGTGGACATTGGCGCCGTTTGACGCTCGAAGCTCTCCGCGAGCGCCTCCTGCTCCTCGAGGTTCGGTTGCAACGACATCGGCAAATCTGTATCGGCTGGAGCGCAGGACCGGATGAGGGCGCCCTCGCGCGCGACCCTTCTGCGTCGAACATATGTCCACGCTGAGCACCGCTGCGCTCCAGCGATCGGGTCTGCCGCCGATGACGCCCAGGCAACAGCTGAAAAGGGCAAACCCGGCGCGAGCCGGCGACGCAAAGCTAGGGGTCTCAGCCCGGATCTGAGATAGCTCGGCTGCCAGTACGAACCACGGAAGGTGAGTACAGACATGATCAAGACCCCGCTCGGTTGGCGCTCCGCTCTTGCTGCTCTGGCTGTCGCCGCGACCGCCGCCGCACCCGCTCAGGCCAAGCCCGCTTCCTCCGCGGCCGCCGCCGCACCCGCTCAAGCCAAGCCCGCTTCCTCCGCGGCCGCGTCCGCGGGCTCCGCGCAGACGAAGACCAAGTTGGCGCAAGGACTCGCCGGAGTGGACACGTCCTCGTGTGCAGAGGCCGCGTTCTCACAGCCGTTCAGGTCCTTCGGCGACTCCGGCTTCTATACGCTGGCGCCGGGGCAGGGCGTCGACGATTTCGCCGGCGTCGGCTGGACCCTCAGTGATGGCGCGAGCATCGAGACCACGACGCTCGACGACGGCGCCACCGGTCCCGTGCTCACGCTCCCGGCCGGCTCCTCCGCGGTCAGCCCGCTCATGTGCGTGTCGTCGAACTATCCGACCGCCCGGGCCATGATCCGCGATTTCGCCCGCGGCGGCGGTGTCCAGTTTGCGGTGTCCTACGAGGGCACGAAGACGTGGGTCGCGCCGCAGAACACCGGCAACGTCCACGGGACGGCCCCGGGCAACTCGACCGCGTGGTCGCTCTCGCATCCCTTCAATCTCCAGCCGTACCACACGGCCGGCTGGCAGATCGTGCGGTTCCGCTTCACCGCCCCGAAGCAGGGCGAGTTCCAGCTCTACAACCTGTTCGTCGACCCGCACATGCTTCGGTAGCTCACCGACACCCCCCAACACAGCGCATCGAGGAGCCCCGTACGTACGGGGCTCCTCGCCTTTGGGGCGGGCTTCGTGTGCGGGCCTGCGGGCTAGGCGGCGAGGGCGAGGCCGGTGTACGGCACGCGCCGGGCGCAGGCGCTCACGAACGCCGCCACCACATAGGGATCGAATTGCGACCCAGCGCCGTCGAGCAGCTCGAGCGTCGCCTGACCGTGGTCGAGCGCGGTTCGGTACGGCCGGTCGCTTGTCATTCCCGCGTAGGCGTCGACGACAGCGAGGATCCGCGCCTCGAGGGGGATGTCCTGCGCGTACAGGCCGCGCGGATAGCCCCGGCCATCCGGCCGCTCACGCCGGCAGACGATCCACTCGCGGATGTCCGCGAACCCGTGATAGGCCAGCAGCGTCGCACTCAGCTCGGGCTGCCGCCGCACGGCGGCGCGCTCCTGCGGGGTCAGCGCGGTGCGCTTGTTGAGGATCTCTGGCGGGATCTGGTCGCGCCCCACGTCGCACAGCATCGCCGCCAGGCGAATCCGGGCGATCCGGGGCTCGGCCAAGCCCAGCTCGCGGGCCACCAGCTCAGCCAGGTCACGGATGAAGCGCCGGCCCTGGGGCGCGTAGTCGACGCGCCTGAGCTCGCCGCACTCGTGTCCGCACTCGTCGCAGATCATCACCAGGCGAAGCTCGGTCGTCTCCCGGGCATATCGCGTTGCGCCGCTGCGCGTGCCGGAGTGCTCGCATGGCTGGCTCATACGGCGAACCAACGCATCGCCCGGGCGGGATTTGCCGGGCGGCGAGGACCGATTTCGTCGAGTCTGGTCTAGGCGGCGGTCGGGCTAGCGCCCAGTCGCGGGCGCGTCTGGCGTCGGCGGGCCGGGAGGCGCAGCCGGGCCGCGAGGCGCAGCCGGGCCGCGAGGCGCAGCCGGGCCGCGAGGCCACCGGCGACGCCGCGGTTGGCCCGGCCCCCGGGCCGCTCCCCACCAGGGCGCCGGGACGCCCATCGCGCGGTTCAGGAGCCACCCCGCGACCGTCAGCAGGAGTACGCCGACGAGCACGTCGACGAGCTGGTGAGGGCGCGCCAGCAACCCGGAGGCGACGATGATCGTGGTGGCGCCGGCCGGCGGGTGGGCGGCGCGCAGGAGTCGCAGGATGCCCCCGGTCAGCGCGACAGCGAGCGCGATCGCGGCGATCCGGGCCGGGCTCACTCCGGTGGTGTAGACGCTCGGGGCCTCCCACAGCCCGAACACGACCAACGAGAAGGCGCCCGCCGCAGCTCCGACGTAGTGGCCGACGATCGTGTTCCGAGGCGATCCGACCTCGGCCATCGGCGTCTCGAAGATCAGGAACGAGGTGGCGCCGAGGCTCGGGAACACCAGCGGCTCCTTGACCGCCCACGCCCACGTCCCGCTCAACCCGATCGCCACCAGCGAGCCCACGAAGGTGTAGACGGCGTTGCCGCGGTTGCCCCAGCGCTTGTAGAGCCACCGCTTGAAGCCATAGGACCCGGGGACCCCGACGAGCGAGCCCTGACGCTGGAAGGTCCGCACGCCGGAGTCGGCGAACTCGGCGATGTGGTCCAGCTGATCGTTGGGCTCGAGGAAGCTCATTGCGGGGCAACGTATCCGCACCCGTGCCGGCGCGGGGCCGGACGGTCAGAATTATGACGCTGGCGCATGTCTACGACGGCCCGGCTGCCGACCGACCAGCCAGGCCACCCGAGGCGCCGCGGTCCGCGGCTCAGGATCGCCGTGGCACCTGCTGCCGGGGCGGCCGGGACCCGCGAAGCCGCCGGTGGCGCTGGTATCCATATGCGCGTTAGCGGAACCGGTGATTGGGTAGATCTTTGACAGCGCAAGAGTCGGGGCGACGCCCCAGGCAGGCAGGACAAACCCGCGGACGCGCGGAGGAACGCGACGGCGTGAACTCTGTCCGGAGACTTGCCCCGACTCCACCATTTTCTCGTGGTGCGTTGCCGCGCGCCGGTGACTGCCGCGCGCCGGTGACTGTCGCGGCGGGGCACTCGGAATGCGACACGCCACCAGCTCAAACCCGAGTGGCGTCTCGCACGAAATCAGACGACGGCTCCGCTGTCGCCCGGCAGAACGCCGGGTGACCCTCGCCAGGCCGGCGCGGTCTTACCGGATCAACCGCAACCAGTGTTGAAGCCGCAGCTCGAGCACGTGTAGCAGCTGCCCGTGCGCTGCATCATTCCTCCGCACTGCTGGCACGCCGGACCGAGGTCGAGGCCGGCGCGTATGGCAGGAAGCACCGGTGGCTCGTCGGTCAGTGCGGCGGTGGCGGGACGCGCCGCCGGGGCCGCGGTGCCGGCGCGCGCCTGGCCGTTGCCGTGCGCATGCCCGTTGCCGTTGCCCTCGCCGTGCGACTCGCTGCCGTTGCCGCCGTTCGCCGGCCCGGCCGTGTCGCCGAGATGTGAGCTCGCGGCATCCTGCGCCGCCTTGCGCGCGCGCACCTCCTTGGTGAGGATCCCGAGCTCCTCCTGGATGTCGGCGTCGAGGAAGCGCGAGGCCAGCCACCGCATGATGTAGTCGGGCATCGACTTCGCGAACGGGATCTCCGGATTGGTCGTCATCCCCTCGGGCTCGAAGCGCATGTAGCAGAACTTCTGCACGAGCGTTTCGAGTGGCACGCCGTACTGCAGCGAGATCGAGATCGCGGTGGCGAACGAGTTCATCATCCCGCGCAGCGTCGACCCTTCCTTGCCGATGTCGGTGAGGAAGATCTCCCCGACGCTCCCGTCGTCGTACATGCCGGCGGTGATGTAGCCCTCGTGTCCGCCGATCGAGAACTTGTGCGTGATCGACTGGCGCTCTCGTGGCATCCGCTTGCGCTTGGGCGGCGCCTCGGCCAGCGCTTCGGCCACCGCCTTTTCGATCACCGCCTTGCTCGGCGGTGACGCCGGCGCGTCCTTCGGCGCGTCCTTCTGCGCGTCGGTCCGCAGCGCCTGCGCGGTCTTGGAGCCGTCGCGGTAGATAGCGAGCGCCTTGACTCCCAGCCGCCACGCCTGCACGTAGGCGTCGGCGATGTCGTCGACCGTCGCGGTCTGCGGCAGGTTCACCGTCTTCGAGATCGCGCCGCTGATGAAGGGCTGCACCGCGCCCATCATCTTCAGGTGCCCCATGTGCGAGATCGCGCGCTCGCCGACCGCCACGTCGAACACCGGCAGGTGCTCCTCCGCCAGCTGCGGCGCATCGATGATCGTGCCGTGCTCGTTGACGTAGGCCACGATCTGCTCGACCTGCTCGTCGCTGTAGCCCAGCGTCTCGAGCGCCTGCGGCACGGTGCGGTTGACGATCGTCATCTGACCGCCGCCTACGAGCTCCTTGAACTTGACGAGCGAGAAGTCCGGCTCCACGCCGGTCGTGTCGCAATCCATCAGGAACGAGATCGTCCCCGTCGGCGCGAGTACGGTCGCCTGCGCGTTGCGATAGCCGAACCGCTCCCCCGCGGCGACCGCCTCGTCCCACGCGGTGCGAGCCGCGTGGACCAGCCGGCCGTCCGGGCAGACCGAGTCGGGGATCGCGTAGCTCGCGTCGCGATGCATCCGCATGACCGAGTTGTGGGCCTGCCGGTTCTCCGCGTAGCGGTCATACGGTCCCATCGCCGCAGCGATGCGCGCTGACTGGTCATACGCGCGGCCGGTCATGAGCGCGGTGATCGCGGCTGCGGTGGACCGGCCCGCATCCGAGTCATACGGCATGCCGTTGGCCATCAGGTAGGCGCCGAGGTTGGCGTAGCCGAGCCCGAGCTGGCGGAACGCGCGCGCGTTCTCGCCGATCTTCTCGGTCGGATAGCTCGACGGAGACACCACGATCTCCTGCGCCAGCAGCATGACGTCGACCGCGTGCTCGAACGACTCGACATCGAACTCGCCATCGGCGCCGCGGAACTTCATGAGGTTGAGCGACGCGAGATTGCATGCCGAATCGTCGACGTGCATGTACTCCGAGCAGGGATTGGAGGCGTTGATCCGGCCCGACTCCGGGCACGTATGCCAGCGGTTGATCGTGGTGTCGTACTGGACGCCCGGATCGGCGCAGCGCCACGCCGCCTCGGCGATCTCCGCGAGCAGCTCGCGCGCGGGAATCGGATCGCCGGTCGGCTGCCCGGTCGTCCGCGAGATCAGGTGCCAGTCCTCGCCTCGCTCGGCCGCGCGCATGAACTCGTCGGTGACGCGCACCGAGTTGTTGGCGTTCTGGTACTGGATCGAGAAGAAGCCCTCGCCGTCGATCGACATGTCGAAGCCGGCGTCACGCAGCGCCGCGGCCTTGTCCTCCTCCTTGGCCTTGCACCAGATGAAGTCGCGGATGTCCGGATGGTCGACGTCGAGCACCACCATCTTGGCCGCCCGGCGCGTGCCGCCGCCGGACTTGATCGAGCCCGCCCACGCATCGGCGCCTCGCATGAACGACACGGGCCCCGAGGCCGTGCCGCCACGGCTGAGCGCCTCCATCGAACCGCGGATCTTCGACAAGTTGATCCCCGAGCCCGAGCCGCCGCGGAAGATGATCCCTTCCTTGGTGTTCCACTCGAGGATCGACTCCATGTTGTCCTCGACCGAGAGGATGAAGCAGGCGCTCGCCTGCATCTTCGGGCTCCCCACGGGGTGCCAGCCGACGTTGAACCAGACCGGTGAGTTGAACGCCGCCATCTGGTGGAGCAGGATGTGGGTCAACTCGGCCTCGAACGCCGCGCCGTCCTCCTCGCCGGCGAAGTAGCCGCGCTCGCGTCCCCAGCCGGCGATCGTGCCGGCCACCCGGCTGATCATCTGCTTGACCGAGCGCTCGCGCTCCGGTGACTCGGGCCGCCCGCGGAAGTACTTCTGCGCGACGATGTTGGTCGCGTTCTGCGACCACGACTTGGGGAACTCGACGCCGAGCTGCTCGAACGAGACCTTGTCTCCGTGGCCGATGCGGGCGTCGCGCAGCTCCCACTCGACGGTGTCGAACGGATGCCGCCCGGGCGAGGTGAAGTAGCGCCGGATGGAGAGGCCGTCGCCAGCCCCTGGCGTGGCGCTCGGGGGTGTGTGTTGAGTCTGCTCCATTCCGGCGTGCTCCTCTCGTCTTCCGCTAAATTTTCCCCTGCTAATCCGCGGCTTTCGATCAGCCGAGGGGGCAGCGAATACTGGCGGAAGGGTCGGACGGAAAAACTTCGTCCGACCACTGGCGGCGCCTCTTAGATTTTACTGCGCGCGGCGTCCGCCAACCGGCTCCGCGCGATCGCGTCTGTTATATGTCTGGCGCACATGCGCTCGGTCATCCCGGAGGCGGAGCAACCCCGATGAAGCTCCTAGTGACCGGCGGCGCCGGCTACATCGGCTCGATCGTCGCGCAGCACCTACTCGAGGGAGATCATGAGGTCGTGATCCTCGACAACCTCCGCCAGGGCCACCGGGAGGCGGTCCCGCCCGAGGCGAAGCTCGTCGTCGCCGATCTGCTCGACCGCGAGGTCCTGGGCGCCGCCGTCGAGGAGGGCTTCGACGCCGTGCTGCACTTCGCGGCCCTGGCCCTCGTCGGCGAGTCGGGCACCCATCCCGAGCGCTATTACCGCACGAACGTGACGGGGACGCTCAACCTGCTCGAGGCGATGCTCGCCGCCGACGTCACGCGCCTCGTGTTCTCCTCCACCTGCGCCGTCTACGGCCAGCCCGACGAGGTCCCGATCTCGGAGTCCGCGCCGACCAAGCCGGAGAATCCCTACGGGCGATCGAAGCTCGCCGTCGACTGGCTGATCGGTGACTTCTGCCGCGCGCACGGACTCGGGGCGGTCAGCCTGCGCTACTTCAACGTCGCCGGTGCCAGCCACGGCCTCGGCGAGGACCACGATCCCGAGACGCACCTGATTCCGAACGTCCTGCGGGCGGCGCTCGGAACCAATCCGTACGTCGAGATCTTCGGCACCGACTATCCCACCCGTGACGGGACCGCGATCAGGGACTACATCCACATCGACGATCTCTCCGCGGCGCATCTGCTGGCGCTCGAGGCGACGCGTTCCGGAGAGCATCGGATCTTCAACCTCGGCAACGGAAACGGCTTCTCCGTGCGCGAGGTGATCGAGGCCGCCGAGAAGGTGACCGGCGTAGAGGTCCACGCGCGCGAGGCCGACCGCCGGCCGGGTGACCCGCCGATGCTCGTGGCCGCGAGCGACCGGATCCGCACAGAGCTTGGGTGGAAACCGCAGAAGCCGGCGCTCGAGGACATGGTCGCGGATGCCTGGGCGTTTGCGCAGGCGCGGCCGAACGGCTACTCAGAGTAGGTCCGAGAGCTCCTCGAGCGCGGCGCCTAGGACGTCCTCGGGCGCCCGGCGAGCGTCGATCGTCCGGATTCGGTCGGGCTCCCGCTCGGCGAGCGTGAGGTAGGCCGCGGCGACGGCTGCGAAGAAATCCTCCTGTTCGCGCTCCAGCCGATCGATCGGCTCCGCCCGCGACCGAGTGCGGACCCTGCCCGCGGCCGGCTCGATCGTCAGCAGGAGCGTTCGGTCGGCGCGCAGACCATCCGTGGCGAATGCGTTGATCGCGGCGATGGCGTCGATGCCGAGCCCTCGACCCCCGCCTTGGTAGGCGAGCGAGGAGTCCACGAACCGGTCGAGCAGAACCCAGGCGCCCGCGCGCAGCAGCGGCGCGACCGCCTCCTCGACCAGTTGTGCGCGGGCGGCGGCGTAGAGGAGCGCCTCGGCGCGCCCCCCGATCTGGAGCGCCGGGTCCTGCACGAGGTTGCGGATGCGCTCGGCCGCGACGACGCCGCCGGGCTCGCGCAGCGGCCTGACATCGAGCCCCCGACTCTGGAGCGCGGAGGCCAGCGCGGCCTGGAGGGTTGTCTTTCCGGCACCGTCGATGCCCTCGATCGTGATCAGCCGTCCTGTGCGGGCCATGGTCCGGTCTGACCCTATAGGGCATTACGATCGGATCGTGCTGCCGGAGCTCGATCGAAATCCCCACGCGCGCGCCGTCCTCGGTCCAGTCCTCGAGGGCGGGGACGCGTCGCATGCATATCTGTTCCACGGACCCGGCGGCGCCGGCAAGCGGACCGTCGCTCGCTCGCTGGCCGCCGAGCTTCTGGCCTCGGGCTCACCCAACCCGAGCAGCGCGCGCGACCGAGCGCGGACCGGCGCCCATCCGGATCTGACGTGGGTCGCGCCGAGTGGGGCGCACGAGATTCTCGTCAGCGACATCGACGGTCCGGTCGTGGCCGCCGCGAGCAAGACGCCGTTCGAGGCGAGCCGGCGAGTGTTCGTGATCGAGCGTGTCGACGAGCTCGGCGACGAGGCGGCCAACCGGATGCTGAAGACACTCGAGGAGCCGGCTTCGTTCGTCCACTTGATTCTCCTGACAGAGCGGCTCGTCGAGGTGCTGCCGACGATCCGCTCGCGCTGTCAGCTGGTGCGCTTCGACGCGCCGGCCGAGGACGACGTGGCCGCGACGCTCCGCGGTATGGGCGTTGACGGAGACACCGCGCGCGCGTGCGCGAGGCTTTCGCTCGAGGACGCCCAGCGTGCGCAGGAGCTGGCCGGCGACGATGGGCCGAACACTACGGGCGGCGGCGGAGGCGTTTGCGCGCGCGGCGCTGCACGGAGAGGTCGCCAGCGCGAGGCCGTGGAGCCCGCTGACCGCGGCGGTGCGGCGCAGCGGCGAAGCGGTGCGCGCCGAGCTCGAGCTGCGCGCCGGCGCCGACATCGAGCTCTACCCACGGCGCGAGCGCAAGCGGATCGAGACCGAGTGGTCAGACCGGATCAGGCGCGGGCGGCGCCGAGTCGAGACGGCGGCGCTCGACCTGGGCCTCCAACTCGTGTCGCTCTGGTTCGCCGACCTGGCGTGTTTGGCCTGGGGCGCCGAGGATCTGGTTCGCAACCTCGACCGTCTGGCAGAGCTGCGTTCGGACGCCGGTCCGAGCCCCGCACAACTGCGCCACGCGGTCGAGCTGGTCGAAGACACACGCCTGCGCTTCCAGCTCAACGTCTCGGAGGAGCTCGCATGCGAGGCGCTCGCGTATCGCCTGGAGGGCGCCCTGAGCACATGAGCACCGGACGCAGCGTCTTCCTGCGCCCACCCGATCGGTCGGACCGGGACGAGTTCATCTCGCTGATGCGCTCCAGCCGCTCGTTCCATCGCCCGTGGGCCACCGCGCCCACCGATGACGAGCGGTTTGCGGCTTACCTCGCGGACTCGCGCCGTCACGACTTCGAGGCGATGCTCGTCTGCCGCCGCGACGACCTGGCGATCGTCGGCTTCTTCAACCTCTCGCAGATCGCTCGCGGCTCGCTCCAGAGCGCCTACCTCGGCTACGCGGTGGGCAAGTCATTCGCGCGTCAGGGCTACATGCGCGATGGGATCCAGCTCGTCCTGCGCCACGCCTTCCTCACGCTGCGCCTGCACCGGATCGAGGCCAACATCCAGCCCGGGAACCGGGCCTCGATCGCGCTCGCCAGCGGCGCTGGATTCCAACGCGAGGGGTTCTCGCCGCGCTACCTGAAGATCGGTGGCCGGTGGCGCGATCACGAGCGCTGGGCGATCCTCGCCGAGGAGTGGCGCAAGCGCAATCAGTTCGCGGTGGACTCGTTCGGCCCGCCGATAGACTGAATCCGCCCGCGCCGACGTAGCTCAGCTGGTAGAGCACTTCACTCGTAATGAAGGGGTCCGGGGTTCGAGTCCCCGCGTCGGCTCTACGAAGTAGCCGCAAATCGGCCTATTCTGTTTCTGCTGAAGCGTTTCCGCGGAAACGTGTGTCCCCAATATGTTCCCGGTTCGGCGTAGAAGATGTACCCGTGCTGGATCGACCTCCATCGGGGCATCTGTTCAGGGTTGAACGGGCACGCGGGCCGGTGTGGTACGCGAGTACCGACTGCCCGACGGCCGCTAGGTGCAGAAGAACCTCACGGTCCGGCGTGGACCGGGCGCGGGAGGCCGCCGGCGGCTACTTCACGAAGCGGCTTGCGCAGGACTGGTTGTGCGAGGTGCTGCACGAAGCGCGGCGCGGGACCTTGGCCGGCGCGGTCCAAACCGGAGCGACGTTCGCCGATGCAGCGGCGGAGTGGCTGCACTACGTGGAGGAGGATCGTCAGCGCAAACCCTCGACGGTGGCGGGCTACAAGGTGATCGTTCGCTCGCAGCTGCTGCCGGCCTTCGGATCGTTCGCGCTCGAGGACGTCACGACCGAGGTGATCGAGCGGTGGTTGTGGGGAGCGCCGGATCTGGCGGGTGAGGTCGGCTCGCGGGCTGCGGGGAGCGAACCCGTTTCATACGTGACCTGCAGGTCGGCTGCGGTTCGTAGGGACCGAGCGCGTACAGGTCAGCTGCGCCGCGTCGTTCGCGTGGTTTCGGCGGCTAGCTGGGATTGGTTCAAGGCACAGCGGACGAGCTCGTGGGCCGTCCATGCGAGCAGGTCCGGAATCTGGGCTGCAGGGATGTCGCTGTTGTCGCGGAGTGAGACGATCGGATCGATCCCGAATAGCAGCGTGAGCGAGCCCGTGAGCCGGTCGTACGCTACGTGGGACATCTCGGCTTCGACGTCCTTGAGCAGTTGTTCAATGTAGTGTCGGCGTCGAGCAGGACGCTTGACGTTCTCATGCTCTAGCGACATGCGGAGGATCGTGCGGAGGCGTGCCTCGCGACCGAGCGTCCACGTTGCGCCGCGCCTTACGGCCTCGGCGACGCGCTGGGACGGGTCCGGGATCTCGTTGATCAGCTCCGGCAGGGACCGTAGGGGGCCGCTGTCGCCGAGGAAGGCAGTCTCGAGGAGCAACGCCTCCTGGGTGGGGAAGTAGCGGTAGGCCGTCGCGCGGGCGACGTCCGCCCGCTCGGCAACGTCCCCGACGGTCGGCACGCCGCCCTCGGCAAAGATCTCGTCGGCGGCCGCCACTAGCGCGCGTTTGGTTCGCCTCGTTTGCCGGTCTCGAGTCCTCGGTGGCACAGAACCCGGGCCGGCAGCGCTTCGCTGGTCCCCTGCGCTTGACACGATATTCATGATACCGTATTCTCGTAATGAGACATCTATCTTATTACCGGCACTCTGTCTCACACTGTCAAGACCTAGCCGGAGGGCAACGAATGCAAGGATCGACCGTGGTGATCGCAGGCACGGAGAAGAGTGATGCTCAGGACCGACCAGGCACAGATCGCCGGTCTCGAACCATCCCTCCGGGACAAGGTGAGGCGGTCTGGTTCACGAACAACCTGATGACCATCAAGGCCACGGCGCAGGACACCAGCGGTGCGTACGGGTTGGTCGAGGCGCTCGCGCCCCCGGGCTCCGGTCCTCCACTCCACGTGCATCACCGTGAGGACGAGGCGTTCTGGGTCCTTGAAGGGACCCTGACGGTGCGCTGCGGCGATCAGACGTTCACCGCAGGGACCGGGTCGTACACGTTCCTCCCGCGCGATATCCCACACACCTTCGTCGTCGAGGGAGACTCGCCGGCGCGGGTTCTCTCAATCTGCTCACCTGGAGGACTCGAGCAGTACTTCGTCGCCTCCGGCCGGCCCGCCGACAGCCCAGCTCTGCCGCCCGCAGGCCCCATCGACGTGGACCTGCTCGTTCGCGTCGGTCAGGACTTCGGCGTCGAGATCCTCGGGCCACCGATGGCACCGGCTGCCGCGCGGCCGGCGTAAGCGGGGTCCGCCGAGGAGCACGCCGGACGCCTGGATGATCCACGGCGACTGAACCCGGCGTGCAGGTGCGCCCGTGAAGTTGACATTGCGGGGTGGTTCGGCGGAGAGCCTCCGGCCGACGCCGCCAGAGCTAACCGTTCCGAAGATTCAGACACATCGACCAACGGGGGCATTGAAGTGAGACCGACCGAGATGACCGCGGGCCGGCCAAGACCGTGTACCGAAGCATGTCCCGAACTCAGCAATTCTGGTCTCATTGAACTGCACTGATCTGCACGCCTCCGCGAAAGCATCGCCACTGACCATCCGTGCATCCCAACCTGGTAGCATTCTGGTATGAGCAAGCAGATCGCGGTGCGGCTGTCTGACGATCTCGTGGAATTCGTCGACGAAATCGTCGAAAGCGGCAGGGAACGCAGTCGCGCGGCGGTCGTGGCACGTGCCCTCGAGCACGAGCGGCGACGACTGGCTGCCGAGCGCGATGCTGAGATCCTCGCGGCGACCGGACCGGATCCTGACCTGGCGGGCTTGGCCGATTACGCGACCGGGATCGGGCGTTGAGAACTGATGCGACCGATCCACGTGGCGCAGCTGGACAAGGCGCGGCCGGTCCTGGTGCTCACGCGGGAGATCGTGCGGCCCCACATGAACACCGTGACCGTCGCGCCGATCACCAGGACCATCCGTGGACTGTCGAGCGAGGTTCCGGTTGGCCGAGCGAACGGCCTGGATGACCGAGGCGTGGTCGCGTGCGACCACGTGACCACCATCCCCGCAGCTGTTCTTGGGCCGCAGGTCGGCCGGCTCCTCGATGACCAGGAAACGGCACTCACCGAGGCGATTCACGCCGCATTCGACCTGGAGTGATTCCTGACGGCTGAGCCGGCCGTCCGTGGCTGTACCGGATCGCTGCGAACTCGGTGGCAAATCAGCCGCGTAGCGTCAGGCGCTGGTCGCGGTTGCAACACCGCGCGCAGGCGTGGCGAGCGCTGGGTCACGTCGATGATTCGGCCCTCGCGGCCGAGATCTCCGCGGCACTGCAAACAGCATGGTCGCGGTTGCGAGAAGGCGACCGCGAGGTGCTGCGTCTCCTCGCTTCGGAAGGGCTCAACGGCCAACAGTTGACCGGAGTGCTGGGCTGCTCCCACGACGCCGCGCGCGTCCGCGTGCACCGGGCCCGCCGACGGCTGGCGCAGTTACTCGATGATCCCTCCGAGGCCGCGGCCAGCGGCCCAACGCGATCATCCCGATAGACGACTGTCACTTCGATCGTGAGTGATGCAAACGACCGACAACATCCTCCGCAATCTCGCCGAGCTCAACCCTGTCCGCGACGAGCCCGACCATGACGAGGACGCCAACCGCGGGCTGGTGGCACTGCTGGAAGCCGTTCGTGCGGAAGCAGCACCGGCGCCGCCCAGGGCGCGGCCGATTGCGAGTCACAGGCTCAGGCGGTTGCCCGGGTGGGGGGCCACGATCAGTATCGCCGCGGGCCTCGTGCTCGCGGTCGTGATCGTGGGTAGCTCGATCGGCGGCCAGCATGCGCTCAGCGGGAACCCGGCGGCCCACGGGGGTCACGCACATTGACGTCCACAGGCTGGTTGCCGATCGAATGATCGCCGCTCTTACCGTGGCAGATGACCACATCGTCCGAGGGGATGAGCTCCAGACCGATTCATCAGGCGCGGTATATCGGTCGATCACCTCGACTGACGAGCAGAGCGCCGTCAACTTCGCCGATGTGGAGTACTCCGCCAGCGGAGCTCAGGGCGTCCAGGAGACCGACTTCGCAGTCGGCGGCGGCGTCGTCATTCTCAAGCTCGACAGCCAGGCGCGCCAGCACACCGAGACCAGGCTCACGATGCTCCAGTACGCCCACCAGTTCGGTCTCAGCTCGGTGGCGGCTTTAGAGAAGAGCTCCGAATCAACGTCAAAAAAGATCCGCTGGGACCTGATGCAGGGCAGCGACCGGCTGCTCGGGCACGCCAGGCTGGACGGACGTCCGGTCCTCGTGCTGGCTAATGACGAGCCGACGACTCACGCCGCACATCCCTCCCGGCTTCACCAAGGTCAGCCAGCTCCCGGGCGGCTGACCGACGGCCGAGACCCGCGAAACCACGCCGTCGAGGGGCCGCCCGCCTCATAGGAGCGCCCCTCGGCGGCGAGCCGGCGATACCATCCCAGAACCACGACCTGTCCGCAGCGAAGCGCCGTCGGCGTCGCGTGCCGCGCTCGCTCGCAATGAGGGCGAGCGGTACGCGATCGCGGCGCGATCAATAGCATGCCGCGGACTCGGGTGAGCTAGCAGGGAGGTACATAGTGCCGACGTCAGGCATGACGGGCAGGGTTTCGATCTCGATGCCGTCGAACAACGGTGAGCAACGCGACCAGGATGCGGAATGGTGCTGGGTGGTCGTCGACGGTGCGCTTCCCAGGCGGATCCGTTTTCACGACTACGCGGCGATCTATGAGATCCCGGGGCTCTACGAGCGGCTGTTTCACGACGAGCTTCGCTGTGTCTCTCCGACCACCGTGTGTGGATTGCTGGCCGAGATCCTCGAGCGAAGTGGACGTCAGGCGAGCGACCTTCGCGTGCTCGATCTCGGGGCCGGTAGCGGGCTGGTCGCGGAGGAGCTTCAGAAGCTCGGCGTCGATCAGCTCGTGGGCGTCGACATCCTCGAGGAGGCCCGTCAAGCGGCCGAGCGCGACCGTCCCGGGCTCTATGACTCCTACTTGGTCGCCGACCTGTGCCATCCCGACCCGGAAGTCGACCAGGCGCTGACCGCTGCCAAGCCCAACTGCCTGACCAGCGTGGCCGCGCTGGGCTTCGGCGACATTCCGCCGCTGGCGTTTGCTAACGCGTTCAACTACGTTGAGGATGGGGGACTGGTCACGTTCACATTGCGCGACCGGTTCCTGGCCGAGACTGACAAGTCCGGCTTTCAGAAGCTGATCGCGCGCATGCTCAGCGAATCGGTCGCTCTTCAGGTAGGGGAGCGCCGCTACGTGCACCGCTACTCCACGAGCGGCGAGCCGCTGCACTACGTCGCGATCGTGGTCGAGAAGGCCGGCGACGTTCCTGCCGACTGGCTCTAGCGCAGCAGCGCGCTCGAGCTGGACGATGGGCGGACGTGGTCACGCCGAGGCGACCTCGATCTCACCGCCGTCCCGTTACTCGAGGTCGTTTGAGCGAGTCGTTGCCTCAGCCCCGATCCTCGATCTCTCGCGTGGGCGATCGAGCACCCTCGTGACCTGTGACGAGGACAACGTCGGGTCCGCGAGGGTCATCGAGCGCCTTGGGGGGCGGCTCGAGGACGTCCGCAACGAGCCGGGCGCGCAGCCCAAGCGCAGATACTGGATCCCCCGATGAGCTCAAGGCCCGCTCGGCTAAGACGTCCCCGCGCCGGAGGAGCCCGGCGGCCGGCGTTAAGCACACCTGCGCGAACGCGCGCGAATCGGCCGCTATCATCCGCGGCGGGTCGCTGGAAAGCGGCCTCGTAGCTGCCTGACGATCGGGCGTACGGGAGCGCCGCGACGCCACAAGCGAACGAGCCGAACCGCCGACCGAGCGCTTCGGTGTGGGGCGCGCTCCGGCCCTGACAGAATCGACCCACATTTCCGAATGAGCTCACCTTCGCGAGTCACCGCGTCCCAGCCCGAGGCCGAACAGCCGCTCCCGCCCGAGGCTCAGGATCCCATCATCATCGGAGCCGGCCCGGCCGGTCTCACGGCGGCCTACCAGCTGCAGAAGTACGGAATCTCGGCCACGGTGCTCGAGGGTTACTCGATGGTGGGCGGGATCTCGCGGACCGAGATGCGCGACGGCTACCGCTTCGACCTCGGCGGTCACCGCTTCTTCACGAAGGTGCCCGCGGTCGAGTCGCTGTGGCACGAGATCCTCCCCGACGAGCTGTTCCTGACCCGGCCGCGCAAGAGCCGGATCTTCTACCGCGGCAAGTACTTCGACTATCCGCTGAAGCCCTTCAACGCGCTGCGCAACCTCGGGCCGGTGGAGGCCGCGCGCTGCATCGCCTCCTACGTGTGGGCGAGGATCAGGCCGCCGCGCGACCAGACCAACTACGAGGGCTGGCTCGTTGCGCGGTTCGGCTGGCGCCTCTACCGGGCGCTGTTCAAGACCTACACGGAGAAGGTGTGGGGGGTGCCGGTCAGCGAGATGCCTGCCGACTGGGCGGCCCAGCGGGTCAAGGGACTCTCGCTCGGCAACGCGATCCTCAACTCGCTCACGCCGAAGCGCAACCAGAAGGAGATCACCTCCCTGATCGAGGAGTTCCAGTACCCGAAGCACGGGCCCGGGATGATGTGGGAGGTGTGCCGCGACAAGGTGGTGGCCGCCGGCACGCGGGTCGTGATGGATGCGGCGGTGACCGAGGTCAGGCACGCCGATGGGCGCGCGCACACGGTGCTCACCAAGGGCGCCGACGGCACCCTCACCGAGTACCCGTGCTCGTCCGTCATCTCCTCGATGCCGTTGTCCGAGCTCCTGAACGCGATGAGCCCACCCCCGCCGCCCGACGTGACGGCGGCGGCAGACGACCTCCGCTACCGCGATTTCTACACGGTGGCGCTGGTGGTGCCGGCCGAGCTCGTGCCCTGGATGGACAACTGGATCTACATCCACGACCTCAACGTCCGCACGATGCGGATCCAGAACTTCGGGTCGTGGTCTCCGTTCCTGGTCAAGGACGGCCGCAACGTGCTCGGCCTCGAGTACACCATGGCGCCGGGTGACGACGTCTGGGATGCCCCCGACGAGCAGCTGATCGAGGAGGCCCGGCGCGAGCTCGATCGCCTCGGGCTGGTCGCCTACGACGCCGTCGAGCACGGCTACGTGGTGCGTCAGTCGAAGGCGTATCCGATCTACGACGAGCGCTACCGCGCCAACGTGGACGTGCTGCGCAGCTGGCTCGCGGAGAACGTCATCAACGTCCATCCCGTCGGGCGCAACGGAATGTTCCGCTACAACAACCAGGACCATTCGATGTACACCGCGCTGCTCACGGTCGAGAACATCGTCAAGGGCGCACATCACGACATCTGGTCGGTCAACGTCGAAGAGGAATACCACGAGGAGGCCGTCAAGTCGCCGGGCTCGGGTTCTCTCGGCACCGGACGGGATGCGCCGGTGATCCCGCGCTCCGCCTACGACGCGCAGGCGCAGGCGCAGGCGCAGGCCACAGCGAGCGCCGGCGAGCCGCGTCCAGTAGTCCGGCGCGCGGGACGGACTAAGCGCGCCCTCCTCGTCGTCCTCGATCGCCCGTAGGTAGCGCTCCGGCGCGGACAGAAACCCCCGGGTGAGCCGGACGGCCTCGAGATCGTCGTAATCCGGTGAACTCACGCCGCTCCCGTCGAGCTCGTACACACGAGCCGACGGACACGCGAGCAGGATCGGCAAGTGGGTGGCGAGGACGAACTGGGCGAAGCGGCGGTCGGCGTTAATTCAAATCCAGCTGGCACCGGCTGCTCTTTGGGCGACAACGCATCACTAAGGATCCCGGGCGAGTTGAGCCTGACGTGCGTGGCCCAGCAGCGACCCGCGAGTGAGCGAGCCGGTTCTCACGCCTCTCGGGCGTGAGTCCAGGCGGGAAGCGACACACCCAGGCCGGTCAGCCAGTCGTATCCGCCCGCCTCATGAAGAAGTCCGAGCAGCCGCTCCTTCCGTGGAGAAACGATTGCCGTCGACCCGCTTTGGCAATGCGTGATCGTGAAGAAGCCTTCGGCGATCTGCAGACACGCCACCGCGACCGCGAGACCCCCGTCGGACGCCGCTTCGGCGTTGACGCTTCGCCCCCAGTTCATCGCGAACTTCAGGTACTCGATCGAGACCGCGGCGAACAGCTTGTAACGCAGCGCCTCCCGCCCGTGCTGGGACTGGCTCAACACGTCGGCCAGCTCATAGAGATAGAGGCACTTGATGATGTTTCGCGTCAGCGAAGCCTCAGCCGGCCTGTCCCAGGACAGGCCAGCCGCTGCCGTGGACGGTTGCTGCGCTCCCACGGCCTCGTTTTCGCGCATTGTCAGGCTAAGCGGATGCCCATGCTCCCGAGACCATTCGGCCACGCCTCGCTGGTGTAACAGCTCATGGCGCTCCAGCTCAGCCCGACCTGGCAACGGCAGCGACGCCCGCTCGGCCGAGCTCCATCGCCCCGCCAGCAACGCGTACCCGTCCGCGATCACACGGACCAACGCGGCCGCCGCCTCAACCGGCTCCGGAGCGCCCGACAGGACCCACGGGTCCGAAAGGCGAAAGAGCAGACAGGCTCGCTGCGCCGCCTCTGGTGAGGAGATGGCGACCGACCCTGCAAACACAGCCCAGCATTGATCGTCATTGACGGTGTCGGCAAGCGCCGCCGCGAGCGCCGCCTCCGAGGCCTCAGGCGCCAGCAGTGCGCGATCATCTGCTGCCCCATCCGGGATATCACCGAGCACATCACTGAGCTGCTGCATCAGCGTGCTTGCCTCCACGAAACGGTCAAGCGCGCATAGCTGATCGAGCTTGTACATGGCGGCCACCGCCGCCTGACGGGTCCTCAGCGCAGGCTTGCGCGCGGTCGCGCCCTCTATTGCCGTCAGCGCGCTGTCAAGGACAACGATCGCCTCCTCTCGACGCTGATGGTTTCCCAGGACCCTCCCTTTTTCGAGAAGCAGCGTCGCATCAACCCCTCGGCGCTCCATCTCCTCAGAACCGGCGACGAGTGACAGGGCGTCGTCGTAGGTGGCTATCGCAGCTTCCGGCTCGTCCGCCCTCACCTGAAGGTCGGCCGCAAGCGTCAGCGAGCCGGCAACGAGGATCTGGATCCTAGCCACCGAGTCACCGCCAAAGCGCGACCGCACCTCCTTTACGACTCTCAATGCAGCCTCGTCGCAGCCACGTCCGGTTAGCTCCTTCGCGCACGCCACCAAAGCGTCAACCACATGACTCCGTACCTGCGGGTCGTCCGAATCACCGAGGCGGTGCGACAACTCCAGGCAACGCGCCACAGCCTCATCCTCGTTCTCAAGCACGAGGCTCGCTGACCTCCTGATGCCAGGCTCCCACGTCCACAAGGCATGGATTCTGGCGCCCGCGGCCGACCGCCGCAGCACTCCACCTGGAGAATCTGGGCGGGAACTATTCCGAATCCCACGAAGAATGACGAGCCGGTGCTAGCTGAATTCGAGCGAGCGCCGACCGTCTTTTTGATCGACAAGGAGCAGCGACGTCGTCGTGGCTCCTTCAGGGCGTATTGGAGCCATCTCGATACTCCGGGACCTCGCTCCCGCTCGGGTCTCGTTCCAGCAATCTCAACAGCGTCTGCTTCGGACTCCTCGAACGTTCTCGGTAGCGCGTTCGCTCGACGGCGGTCAAGCAGCGTCGACCGCATCCTCGGGTCGTGAACGCCGTGATGGTCGACGGCTCTGACGCTGCTTGACAGCGTCGACCGCCCGCGCTCTGGGCCAATGAGGTTGGGGCGCAGGTGCGCCCCAACCTGCTCAGACGTCGTAACGTCCGCCAACGCCATCAGCGGCCGCGCGCAAGATCACAGCGAGCAGCGCGAGCTGCCCGGACACCGATAGCGCTGCCTCGGGCTCGTCGAGGAGGTAAAGGCCGTCACGGCCGAAGCGGTTGGCGGCGAGCGCCAAGAACGACTCGCCGTGGGACTGCTCGTGCATCGGCACGCCGCCGTAGATCGACACGTCCGGCCCCAGGGACGCCCCGGAGTCGATCAGCCGGGCGACGTTGAAGAAGCTCTCGGCGCGGAGGTAGTAGCCGCCCCGCGGCTTCGTGTCGCTCAGCACCGGGACGAGCGCGCATCCAGGATGCTGCGGGGCACGGCCGGCAGCTCGCCCAGGCGCTCGAGCTCGCCGCCTTCCTCCCCGAACCCAACGGTCGCCGCCAGCGCTTCGAGCACCGTCGACTTGCCGCTCCCGTTCTCGCCCGCGAGCATCGTCACGGACCGGTCGAGGCGCAGGTCCTCGACCGCCGCCAGCGCGGGTACCTCGAACGGGAAGCCATCGCGCCACCGCGCGGGGTCGCGCCGCAGGCCGAGCACGTACGGCCCCGGCCCGAAGCGCCGCTGGGCGCGCCGTCCCGCCACCTCAGATGCGCTCGAGGAGCTCCAGCTGGCGCTGGCCGTACTCGGCGTGCACGGTCGAAGGCGACTCGCTCAGACGCTCGAGCGCCATCGTCAGCAGGTCGAGGCGCGGGCGAGCCCCGGCGCTTTTCTGCGCCCGCACGTACGCCGCCACCGATTTGGTCCGCCGGTGCTTGTTGCAGCGCCGGCAGGCCACGGTCAGGTTCTCGGGAACCCCGCGGCCGCGGCGCGCCCGGGGCAGGAGGTGCTCGGCGGTCAGGTCACGGCGCCACGGCGCACGCCCGCACCAGACGCAGACGCCCCCGTCCCGCGTGATCAGCGTGTCCAGCGTCATCTGGCTCCTACGCCAGCCAGGCGAGCGAACAACTCGGCCGCCTCGTCCGGCGAGACCGCGAGCGCGGGTTTGCCCACGTTCAGCTCGACCTTGTGGACCGCCGGAAGCGCGGTCGGCTGAACGCGGTGAAAGAGCCACACCCTCCGTTCCTCGGCCACGTCGAGCGCCCGGCGCTCGAGCTCCTCGCGGCTCCCCGTGAGGTGCACGTGGAACAGCGGCGTCTGGGGAGGATCGGGCACGACCGTGACACCCGGAAGCTCGCGCAGCGCCGCCGCCAGCTCCCGCGCGTGCTCGAGAAAGCGCGGCATCTCAGGCGCCAGCTCCGTGAGGCCACGCTCCGCCGCGGCCGCGAACGGGAACATGCTGGGGAGCGTCCCGCCGTGCCGGCGCCGCCACACCCGGGCCTCGGCCACGAGCTCCCCGGGCCCGGCCAGGACGCTTCCGGCGAGGCCGCCGAGGCCCTTGTAGAGCGAGACGTAGACGGTGTCGAACAGCCCCGCGATCTCCGCGTGCGAGCGGCCGTAGTAGGGCGCCGCCTCCCAGATCCGGGCACCGTCGAGGTGGGTCGCAGCCCCCCGGCCGCGCGCCCAGTCGAGCTGGGCTACCAGTTCCTCCCACTCGGGAAGCTGGCCGCCGATCTCGCGCTGGGGAAGCTCGAGCAGGAGCGCGCCGATTGGGAGGGCGAGCGCCTCCAGGTCCTCGAGCCCGATCAGGGCGTCGCGATGGCCCACGAGCTCGGCGTGGAGCCCGTGCAGGTGGGCGTAGCTCGCGTGCTCGTGGAGCTCCAGGTGGCAGGTGGGATGAAACGCGACCGTGCGCGTCCCGCGCCGATCGCAGTGGATCCGCAGCGCGATCTGCTGCGCCATCGTCCCGCTCGGCATGAGCGCCGCCTCCTCCTGGCCGAGAAGCGCGGCGAAGCGACGCTCGAACGCCTCGACGTAGGCGCCCTCGCCGTAGCGATCGGGTGGCTCGTCGGTCTCGAGCGCGTCGGCCGCCGCCCGGAGTTGCGCCGGTGCGGAGCGCGGCGCGTGCTGGGTCAGCCAGCGCTCGCACGAGCGCCTGATCTCCCGCCAGTCCCGCTCGGCCGCGGCGGCCGCGGATCCGGAACGCTCAGCCGTCGGAGCTGAGGGTCGCGCCCGGCGACGTCGGGCGCAGCTCGGACGAATCCTCGACCAGCCCCAGCGGATGGCTGGACTGCTGGGACGGGCGCAGCGCGTCCACGGTCTCGGGCCGCGCCTCGCCCTCGATCACCCGCAGGGCCGGTCGCGCCGGCTCGGCGTCGTGCGGCCATAGGACATCGGCCACCTCCATGAATGTGATCACCCGCTTGACCGGCGCGCTCACGGGGCGGTCGACCTCGACCGCCTGGCCGGCGCGGCGGGCGCCGGCGAGCTCGTCGATGATCGTCTCGAGGCCGGTGCAGTCGATGAATTCGACGGCCGAGAGATCGATGCGAACGCGGCTGCCCAGGGAGCGCAGGACGCGCAGGCGCGAGGTGAGCCGGTCGGCGACGACGATGTCCAAGCCACCGACGAGGATGAGCCGCAGCGCGCCGTCGAGATCGGTGCTCTCGTGCATCTCGAACGGCTGCCCCACCCGCTCGACCGCGGCGATGTTTTCCTGCGGCCGGCCGGCGAGCGGGACGAGCTCGACCGATCCGGAACAGTCGGGGCAACCGTCGCCGTGCCCGTCGACTGCGTCCCGCCACGATGAGGCTGTGGCCCACCCGCAACGCTGGCAGCTATACAGCGGCACATCTTGAACTTTCCCCCCGCTGGGAGCGGCCAAACTACCTTCATTCAGAGCGCCAATCGACCGGGGCGCGGGTGCACCAGGCGCCCGGGGCCCGCGCGCCGCTCAGGCGAGGCCGGCGTAGGCCGCGGCGCGGATCGCCCGGTGAATCGGGGGCGGCTCATCGCGAGCCGGGCGGTGGCGGCTCACCTTCCGCCGCCGCCGGGCGCACCGGCACGAGCGAGCCGAACAGGTGGTCAAGCGTCCGTGCCGGATCGTCGGTCAGCCCGGTGTGGACCTCCGAGGGCTGGATCACGGTGGAGGACTGCGCGGCCACCCACCCGAACCGCTCCGACGGCGGCAGCTGCGCCAGCGCGGCCCCCTCGGCCTCGCCGGCCACCACCGCCGCGATCGCCTCGAGGTGCGGCCGCACCGCGGCCGGGTCGAGATCGGGCGCGAAGGCGGCAAGCCGCGCCCCGTCGAGGTCGATCTGCGCGGCCAGGAAGCCGCGCTGGCGGCAGAACAGCACGACCCCGACGTTCATGCACTCGCCCCGCTCGATGCGCGGCACGACGCGCAGGATCGTGTACTGGAACGGGCTACGCTCGGGCATCCTCGGCCTCCGCCACGAACCCGCGCGGGGACTCCAGGCGATCGCGCAGGAACGCCTCGAAGTCGGCCCGGCGCTCGACGGGGTCGGAGCCCAGCCACTCGTCCGGCACGAGCGCCACCGCGCCGGCCACGGCCGCTGCGGCGGTCCCCGCCAGGCGCGCGTCGGCCTCGGCGATCGACCCGGCGCGCGCCAGGAGCACGTGGTCGCGCACGTGCGGGAAGGGGGCGCGCGCGGAGGCGGCGAGCGGAGCCTCGCCGTGCTGGCGGTAGAAGCTTGCGCCGTGGTCGATCAGCCAGGTCCGGCCGTGCCAGACGAGCAGGTTGGGGTTGCGCGGCGTGCGGTCGACGTTCATCACGAGCGAGTCGAACCACACGACGTCGGCCGCCTGCGCGGGGTCGAGCCCGCGCGCCGCCGCCGGCGTGAACGGCAGCGCCCCCGGCAGGAAGTCGACGCCGAGGTTCTCACCCACGCTGGCATCGGCGAGCTGCTGGATCTCGGCGTCGGGCTCGGCCCGCGCCAGCTCGGGCTCGAGCTCGGCGATCACGAGCTCGGGCACGAGCAGTCCGAGGGACCGGGCCAGCTCGCCGGCCACCACCTCGGCCACGAGCGCGGCCGGCCCCTGGCCCGCGCCCCGGAACTTCATCACGTACAGGCCGTCGTCGTCGGCCTCGACCAGGCCCGGAAGCGATCCGCCCTCGCGCAGCGGGGCCACGTAGCGGGTGGCGGTCACGCGCCGCAGCCGAGTCTCGATGTCCGCGGTCACGGTCCGCGAGAATAGGGACCCGGATGACCTGCCACCGTCGACAGCGCCTCGCGAGCCGCGCATGAGCCTGACCTTCGACCCGATCGAGGAGGCGGGCCGTCAGTGGCGCAAGCACTGGGGCTCGCGGATGGTTGCGCCGATGATGACCGTCACCTCGATCATGCGCGTCCAGCAGATCCTGCTCGCGCGGTGCAACGAGGCGCTGGCGCCGTTCGGGTTGACCTTCGCGCGCTACGAGGCGTTGATGCTGCTCTACCTGAGCCGGCGCGGCTCGCTGCCGCTGGGCAAGATGGGAGCCCGCCTCCAGGTGCACCCGACGAGCGTCACCAACTTGATCGACGGCCTGGAGAAGCTGGGTTATGCCGAGCGCACGGCGCATCCGAGCGACCGGCGCACGACGCTGGCCTCGATCACCGGGCGCGGCCGCGAGGTCGCGGCCGGGGCGACCGAGGCGCTGCACGCGATCCGGTTCGGGACGCCCCCGGTGCGTAGGGGTGAGCTCGAGTCCGTCACCGAGGTGCTCGGCCGGTGGCGTCAAGCGGCGGGGGACTTCGGCGGGTAAATAGTTTTATGTCCGACTATTTGAGGAGCTAGGATTCTGAGATGAGCGCGACGGCAGCAAAGGTTCCCGCCTCCTACGAGGAGTGGCGCGCGGCGTACGGGCTCACTCCCGAACGCGACGCGCCGTTCACGACGCTGTCGGCCGAGCCGGTCCGGCCGCTGTACACGGCGGAGGACGTGAGCGGAGAGATCGGCCTGCCCGGGCAGTTCCCGTTCACGCGCGGGGTGTACGCGTCGATGTACCGGGGCCGGTTGTGGACGATGCGCCAGTTCGCGGGCTTCGGGACGGCTGAGGACACGAACAAGCGCTTCCGCTACCTGCTCGACCACGGCCAGACCGGCCTGTCCACGGCCTTCGACATGCCCTCGCTGATGGGGCACGACTCCGATCACCCGCGCTCGCTCGGCGAGGTGGGGCGCGAGGGAGTGGCGATCGACTCGCTGGATGACATGGAGGCGCTGTTCGACCAGATTCCGCTCGACGAAGTGAGCGTGTCGATGACGATCAACGCGCCGGCCGCGATCATGCTCGCCTTCTACGTGGTGGCCGCGGAGGACAAGGGGATCCCGAGCGAGAAGCTGGCGGGGACGATCCAGACCGACATCCTCAAGGAGTACATCGCGCAGAAGGAGTGGTGCTTCCCGGTCGATCCGGCGATGCGGCTGGTGGGGGACATGATCGAGTGGTGCAGCGGGCACATGCCGCGCTGGCATCCGATCAGCATCTCCGGCTACCACATCCGCGAGGCGGGCTCCACCGCGGCCCAGGAGCTCGCGTTCACCCTCAAGGACGGGCTCACCTACGTCGAGCAGGCCGTCCAGCGGGGACTCGACGTCGACGACTTCGCGCCGCGGCTGTCGTTCTTCTTCAACGCGCAGATCGACTTCTTCGAGGAGATCGCGAAGTACCGGGCGGCGCGCAGGATCTGGGCTCGGGAGCTCAGGGACACGTTCGGGGCGCGCAAGCCCGAGTCGTGGCGGATGCGCTTTCACACCCAGACCGCCGGGGTGTCCCTGACCGCCCAGCAGCCGCTCAACAACATCGTGCGTACGGCGATCGAGGCTCTCGCCGGCGTGCTCGGCGGGACGCAGTCGCTGCACACCAACTCCTACGACGAGGCGCTGGCGCTGCCGACCGAGGAGGCGGTCCGGATCGCGCTGCGCACGCAGCAGATCATCGCCCACGAGACCGGGGTGGCGAACACGATCGACCCGCTCGGTGGCGCCTACTTCGTCGAGGCGCTCACGGATCGCCTGGAAGCTCTGGCCTACGAGTACTTCTCGAAGATCGACGAGCTGGGCGGGATGGTGCAGGCGGTCAAGACCGGCTTCCCGCAGCGGGAGATCGCGGATGCGGCGTTCGAGCTGCAGAGCGAGATCGACTCCGGCCGCCGGGTCGTGGTCGGGCTGAACCGCTTCACCGAAGGCCACGACGGCGAGCTCGAGATCCTGCGCATCGACCCGGCGCTCGAGCGAAAGCAGATCGAGCGGGTGCAGGGCGTGCGGGGGCGCCGTGACGGCGAGGCGGTCGAGCGGGTCCTGGCCGAGCTCAAGGAAGCCGCGGCCGCCACCAGGAACCTGATGCCGCTGCTGCTCGACGCCGCCCGCGCCCACGCCACCGAGGGCGAGATCGTGCAGGCGCTCCAGCAGGTGTGGGGCGACTACCGCGAGCAGCCGGTCTTCTGAGCTGAACGTCCGCCGGGCAACCCCAGAGGACGCCGAGGCGGTGGCGCACACGTACGCCACCGTCGTCCCCGAGGGCACGCTCGGGGGCCAGCCGCCCGTCGACCTCCCGGCCCGCATCGAGCTGTTCCGCGAGATCATCGATTCCGAGGGTCCCGAGGCGATCTACGTGCTCGAGGAGGATGACGGGGAGGTGGTCGGGCACGCCAGCGTCACATCGCGCCACCGTGGCGTGCTCCACCTCGGGATGGCGATCCTCCCGCCGGCGCGGGGGCGGGGCGGTGGACGCGCGCTCGTCGAGGCGATCCTCGAGCACGCCCGAGCCACCGGCGCCCACAAGGTCGACCTCGAGGTGTGGACCGACAACGCCCGCGCGATCGGGCTGTACGCGGCCACAGGCTTCGAGGTCGAGGGGGTGCGGCGCGACCACTACCGCCGGCGCGACGGCCGGCTGCGGAGCACGCTGCTCATGGCCCGGCGGCTAGGGCATTGATCGATTTGGTCCGCATAGCGACCCATATCGATCACACTTAGTCGATCCGCCGCGCCGCCGGCCTCAGTCGATACCCCGCCCGCGGGCCTCGCGGCGCATCGTTCGCGCCACGTACTCATCGACGCTCCAGCGCTCCTCGCGCCACGGATCGCCCCGGTGGTGATAGCCGTTTCGCTCCCAGAACCCGAGCTCGTCGCCGGCCATCAGCTCCAGCCGCTTGATCCACTTGGCCGACTTCCACAGGTACAGGTGCGGCACGAGCAGCCGCGCCGGTCCGCCGTGATCGGGCTCCAGCGGCGCGTCCTCCGCCGAATGGGCCACCAACGCCGGATGCTCGAGCACGTCGGACAAAGGCATGTTCGTCGTGTAGCCGCCGTAGCAGTGCGCCATCAGGTGCGACGCCTCCGGCCGCAGCCCCGCGCGCGCGAGATCAACGCGCGCCACGCTCACGCCCCGCCACCGCATCCCGAACTTCGACCACCGGGTGACGCAGTGGATGTCCCCGGTCCAGTCGGTCTGCTCCAGCCCGCTCAACCCTTTCCAGTCGAGCACGTACGGCTCCTCGACCGCGCCGTCGACTGAGAGCAGCCAGCGGTCGCGCTCCACGCGCGGCGTCGGCCCGACGCTCAGCACCGGCCACTTCACCGTGGGCGACTGACCCGGCGGCAGGCGTCCGGGATCGATTCCGAGCGCATGCGCGCGGCGGCGCCCGCGCTCGCCGAACATCCTCGGAGTGATGGGCATGCCAGGATTGATTGTCGACGATGCCCGAGGACCTCGCACCGCTCCGGCCGCAGGTCTACCTCGATCCGCGGCGGGCCGAGTACTTCAACCGCTTCCATGCTTACGCGCGTACGCACGAGCCCGGCTGGGTGTGGACGCTCAACCGGATCCTGTTCACGCCGGTCGCCTGGTTCGTGTTCCGGCTGCGCGGCGTGCACCCCGAGCGGGTGCCTGTCGACGGGCCGGCGATCCTCGCCCCCAACCACTTCTCGGCGATGGACCACTGGCTCGTCGCCTTCCACCTGCGCCGGCCGCTGCGCTTCATGGCCAAGTCGCAGCTGTTCCGCGGGCGCGTCCTCCAGTGGCTCCTCTCCCACCTCGGCGTGTTCCCGGTCCGGCGCGGCCACAACGACGAGGAGGCGATGACCACGGCGAGCATCCTGCTCAAGCGGGGCCAGCTGGTCGTGATGTACATCGAGGGCGGTCGCTCGCGCACGGGGAAGCTCGGCGACCGCGCCCGCCCCGGGGTCGGCCGGCTCGCCCTCGAGGCGGTGTGCCCGTCGTGCCGGTGGCCATCTCCGGGTCGGAGCGCGCCCGGAACTGGCGCCGGCTCGAGTTCCCCGCAGTGACCGTCAGCTACGGCGAGCCGCTCCGCTTCCACCCCGAGCCGGATCCATCCCGAGAGCGCCAGCAGCAGGTGGCCGACGAGGTCCACGCCGCCGTGCGTGCGCTGCACGGGCGATCACGGGTTAGACCGGAACGCCACGAGCGGCTCACGGGTTAGACCCGGAGCGCCACCAGCGCCACCGCCAGCACCACCATCGCCAGCGACAGCGCCGACAGCGCGCCGTCGAGGGGATCGGCCAGCGTCTCGCGCGTCACCGCCAGCACCCGGCCGTCGCGCAGCCGCTGCGTCCCCTGCACCTCGACTGTCTGGCGCCGCAGCCGGCGCACCGGCGTGGAGAGCCGGCGCTGCGCCACGCTCACCAGGAAGCACGCCACGCTCACGAGCACGCCCGCGACCGTGATGCGCAGCGCGCTCGCGAAGAACCCGGTGAAGGCCGGGAACGCGCCCCACGCCAGCGCGAACCAGGTGTCGTTGTGAAACCGCCCCCGCCCCAGCTCGAGGTTGTAGGCGGGGACGAGCAGCGCCCCCGCGCACACGAGCGGGATCAGCAGCGGCGAGATCACGACCACGCCGGCGATCCCGATCGCCACGGCGCCGGCGAGCGAGACGGCCGCCAGCGCCACCAGCGTGCGGCGCGACAGCGCGGTGTCGAGCGGGCGGCCGTTCAGCTCGTCGAGCGCGTGCGCGCTCACCCCCACGGCGAGGAAGAACGCTCCGAGCGCAGCTCCCAAGCGCCCCATGTGCAGATGCGGCGCGGCCGCCGCGCCGATCGCGACGTAGCTCAGATGCCAGGCCGTGTAAGGCGGGTGGAGCACGGTGACGAGGTCGCGCCAGCCGCCGCGCCGCAGCGCGTAGAAGGCTGGGCGCAGCTCACGCGGCGCGCTGGCCACCGCGCACTCCCGACATCACGACGCCGGCGCCGAAGCTCATCCTCCGCAGGCGCACGTCATCGATCCCGGCGCCCCGCCACAGCCCCACGAGGTCGGGCTCGCTCGCGTGGAACTGCTCGATGTTCGGCCCGAGAAAACGGCCGACCGAGACCCACGCCGGCGACACGGCCCGCCCCAGCACCGGCAGCCCGACCCGGGTCCACACCCGCCAGGCCGCCCGCAGCGGCCCCGCCGAAGGCACCCCGAACTCGACCATCCCGATCCGCCCGCCCGGCGCCACGACGCGCGCGAGCTCGCGCATCGTCGCCGCCGGATCGTCGACGTAGCGGAGCAGGTAGGTGAACGTGAGCGCGTCGAACTCCCCGTCGGCGAACGGAAGCGCCTCGGCCTCGCCGCGCACGAAGGTCACCGGCCCAGCCACGCGCCCCCGCGCGCGCCCCAGCATGTCCTCGCTCTGGTCGAGCCCGACCACGGTCGCGCCGCGGGCAGCAAGCGCCCGGGTCACCAATCCGGTACCGCAGGCCACGTCGAGCACGCGCTGCCCCGGCCGCGGATCCACGGCGTCCACCAGCGCCCGCCGCCAGCGCGGGTCCTGCCCGAAGCTGAGCACCGCGCCCATCCGGTCATATGCTCCCGGCAGGCCCTCGAACAGCTCCAGCGCGTGACGCTTGCGCAGCGAGGGGCCGGCGCTCATGAGGGGCTCCCCACGGCGGCGCGGCCGCCCAGGCGCTCGCCCAGCCGGCCGTGGCGCCGGCCGGTGTCGGCTGTGCGGGCGGCGCGAGCCACCACCTCGCGCGTGCCGACGATCACGGTGGCGAGCCTGGCCCGCGTGATCGCGGTGTAGAGCATCTCGCGCCGCAGGAAGAACGCGCCCGCCGCCGGGTGGGCGACGATCACCGCCACCGGCAGCTCGATCCCCTGCCCCCGGTGCACCGAGCAAGCGTAGCCGAGGCGCAGCGCCTCTGACTCCTCGGGCGGCAGGCGGAACAGCGCCTCCTCGGCGGCGAGCACGAGCGCGCCGTCGTCGTCCTCGGAGGCGCCCACCTCGTCGAGCAGCCGGAGCACGGTTCCGTTCATCAGCCCGAGATCGTGGAGGTTGCGCCCGGTCATCATCAGCTTGTCGCCGAGCCGCAGGCGCCCGCCGCGGACGGGGGCGCCGTCGGGGTTCAACCGCTCGCGCAACGCCACGTTCAGGGCGTCGATCCCGAGCTCGCCCTTGTACACGGGCGCGAACACCTGGATGTCGGACACCGGGTCGACCTCGTAGTGCGCCGGCAGCCGCTCGCACACGAGCGAGACGATCTCATCGCGCGCGGCACGTGCATCAAACCGCTCGATCAGGAACAGGTCGCGGCGCATGCCCTCCCCGGCCACGAACGATGGGAGCGAGCCGCGCCGGATCGCGTGGGCGCCCTGGACGATCATGCTCCCGGCCGCCTGGCGGAAGATGTGGGTGAGCCGCGCCGTCGGCACCGCCTCGGAGGCAATCAGCTCCGCGAACGGCTTGCCGGCGCCGACCGGGGCGAGCTGGTCGGCGTCGCCCACGAGCACGACATGCGTGCGTGGCCCGACCGCCCGCAGCAGCGTGACGAGCAGCTCGAGGTTGGCCATCGAGGTCTCGTCGACGATCAGGAGGTCGGCGGCGAGCGGGTCGTCCTCGTCGTGCGTCGGGCCCTCGCCCGGGATCCAGCCGAGCGCCGAGTGAACCGTCTTGGCGTTCACGCCGCTGGCCTCGCTCATCCGGATCGCGGCACGGCCGGTGGGCGCCACCAGCAGCAGTCGCGCGCCCTGGCCGGCGGCGAGCGCGGCGATCGTCCGGATCGAGGCCGTCTTGCCCGTTCCGGGCCCGCCGGTGATCAGCGACAGCCGCTCGGTGAACGCGCCCAGCACCGCCCGCCGCTGCTCCTCGGTCAGCTCGCCACCGTCGATCTCGGGCTCGCGCAGGCGCCCACCCGGACCGTCGCTCAGCAGCTCGCGCACGCGCTCGGCGAGCTCGGCCTCGAGCTCGGCCGTGGCCCGGCGGTAGATCCAGCGCTCCTCGCGGATGAGGTCTCCCCGCGCGACGAGCGAGTCGACGAACGCCTCGTCGAGGTCCTCGGAGTGGAGCAGCTCGCGCAGCGCGGCCAGCAATACGTCCACCGGCAGGCACGTGCTGCCGCTGCGCTCGGCCTCGCTCAGCACGTGGAGCGTGCCGGCGCGAGCCCGTTCGGGTCCGTCGCCGGCGCCGAGCGAGCGCGCGATCCGGTCGGCGATCAGGAAGCCGACCCCGAACACGCTGGTCAGCTCGTACGGGTGCTCAGCCACGAGGCGGTGGGCGCCGTCGCCGAACGTGTCGTGGATGCGGCCCACCAGATAGGCCAGGCCGTGGGGCGCCAGCATCAGGTGAAGCCGGCGGGTGACCCGCATCCGCTCCCAGGAGCGGGTCGCCTCCTGCACCGTGCGGCCGCGCATGCCCGCGGCCTGGAAGCGCGGCGTGCGGGTCGCGGTCGATCGCGTCGAGCAGGCCGTCGGTCCCGTGGCGCTCGATCAGCCGCCGCGCGCGCGTCGGCCCCACGTGCTTGATCCGCACCAGGTAGGCCATCAGCGTGTCGAGGTCCGCCGGCGGGAGCGGCACCGCCTCGGTCGCCTTGACCTGCCGGCCGAAGCGCGGATCCTCGACCCAGGCACCGGCGACCAGGGCGCGCTCGCCCTCCTCCAGGTGGATCAGCGGGCCGACCACGGCCAGCCCGACCCCGTCGGCCTGCGCGTCGATCACCGCCCAGCCCGACTCCGGGTTGGCGAAGCGGATCCGGCGAACCGTGATCTCGGCGTTGAACTGCTCCACGTCAAGGACGGACGTTAGCCGTCGGAGCGTCCCGCCGCGGGTCGCGGTAGCGAAGATGTGGCAAAGGCGCGGGGCGCGCGGAGGCCCGCGCGGCTGCGGCCCGCTCGGCATCCAGCCTCGCCATGGCCGGGCCGGCCGCGCGTCGTCCAGCTGCAACCGGCCCCAGGGATGCCGCGAAGCGGCCCCTAACTCTCAGCGAGGCGCACCGCCGCGGAAATCCCGTCACTGCCGATCAGGTTCTGGAAGGCGCGGATCACCGGGCGCACGGCGCGAACGCCCAGGCGCCCCTGCATCCCGATCGCCTCGACCCGGGTCTCGGACACGAGCGCGTCGCCCTCGATCCAGTTGGCGAACAGCACGCGCGCCGTGCCCGGCCGCGACCACCCACGGAACTCGTCGGGATCGTTCAGCTCGGGGTAGTCGCGCCGGAGCGTCCAGATCCGGCCCACGACCCCCGACACGAGCGCCGCGTCGCCCTCCTCGAGGACGAGGAACGGCGGGCGGCGGAACAGCTCCTCGAACGAGATGTCCCCAGGCGTTCCCGGGATCCGCCAGCGCACCAGGCGTCCGAGCCGCCGGGTGTCTTGGAGGCGCACGGTCCGCGCCGCCTCCCACAGCCGCTCGGGCGGCGCGCTCGAGACCCGGCTGTGCCGGACCCGAACCGCCGGGTCGGGCAGCCACGTGTCGAGGGCGGGGGCTATGGAGGCAATGCTAATCACGCAACTCCTGGTTACCTGTCGTGTTACCCATGCGACGCCGGGGGACGTCTTCTACTTCCCGAAGGAGGATTGATGCGAAAGATTCCACTGCTCGCGCTGCTCGTTGCGCTCGGCCTGGCCGGGACCGCATACGCGGCCACGGTCGTCACCAACGTATACGTGCTGTCGGCCAAGGCAGCCCACAAGAAGTCGGGCACCAAGGCCCACCCGCTGCCATTCGGCGGCACGATCGGTTACACGGTCACGACCAAGCCGTCGGGTGAGCGCCCGAACGTGGTCCAGCAGACCGTGCTGACGGTCGCCGGGGTGCGGGCGAACACCAACGACTTCCCCACGTGCAGCAGTTCGCGGCTGACCGCCTCGGGCCCGACGAGCTGCCCGAAGGGATCGCTGGTCGGCACCGGCACGCTGACCGCCGAGATCGGCTCGGCGACCTCGCAGAGCGGGCCGCAGCTGACCTGCCAGGTCGAGCAGAGCATCTACAACGGCGGCGGCAACTCGCTGTCCTACTACATATACGCGACGAAGGCCACGGGCCAGTGTCCGCTGTCCGCTCCGATCGTGTTCACGTCCAAGCTCGCCGAGAAGAACGGCGCGCTCGTGCAGACGATCAACGTGCCGTACTCGCTGCGCCACCCGAACAACAACAGCGCGCTCGACGGCGCCACGACCAAGGTGGCGGTCACGCTCCCGGTCAAGACCATCACGCTCAAGGCCAAGAAGGTCAAGGGCAAGAAGGTCAAGGGCAAGACGGTTGGCTACTTCGAGTCGACCGCGTGCCCGGCGAACCACAAGCGCCACATCAGCGCGAAGTTCACGCTCGAGAGCGGCAAGTCGAAGACGGCGACGCTCAACGTCGCGTGTAGCTGATCCTGGGCAGGGCGGGGCGGTCGCGTTCGGCCGCCCCGCTCTGCGCCGCACCCGGCATGATCCGTCGGGTGCTCCTCGGACATGCCCTTCCCGCGCTCGCCCCGGTGGCGCCGGGCGTTGCCGCGCGGTTCGGAATCCCGCTCCGGGTGCCCGGCGGCGCTCCGGCGTCGCGATCACCTTCGACGACGGTCCGCATCCCGAGGGGACCGTCTCGGTTCTCGACGTCCTGGCGCGGGTTGGGGTCCGAGCGACGTTCTTCGTGGTCGGCGAGCAGGTCGTCCGCCGGCCGGCGCTGGCACGCGAGATCGTTGACCACGGGCACCTGATCGCCCTGCATGGATTCCGTCACCGCCTCCAGCTCCGGCTCGGCCGGCCCGCGGTCGTAGAGGACCTCCGGCGGGGCGTGGACGCGATCGCGGCGGCGACCGGGCAGCCGCCCGGCCTGCACCGGCCGCCCTACGGGATCTACAGCGGAGCCGGGCTGCTCGCGGTGCGCGAGATGGGTCTCGAGCCGCTGCTCTGGTCGCGCTGGGGCAAGGACTGGCGGCGCTTCACGACGCCGGCCCGGATCGCGCGGCGGGCGGTCCGGGACGTTGGGCCGGGCGACGTGATCCTCCTGCACGATGCGGACTTCTACAGCGCCCGCGGCTCGCACCGGAGGACCGCTCAGGCCCTCGGGAGCATCTTGAACACCCTAGATCGGCGCGGAATCGCTACCGTCCTGCCTGTCTGACACGCTAACGGCCGCCCTCGCGCCGGCCGTGGGGAGTTCTCGCCGGCCGGCGGACACCATGCGAGACGCGTGTCCCAGCGACGACTCAGATCAATGACGACTGCCTCCTCAACGCCCGACATCGGACGCTTCGCGATCGGCTTCGACCATCGCGACCGAGGCGCGTCTGCACGAGCTGATCGACGAGGTGCTCGACTCCGAGCGCTGGACCGAGGCGTCGATGACCCAGCGCTTCGAGTCGGCCTGGGAGGCGTACAACGAGGCGCCCGCGGTGGCGCTGGGGAGCTGGGCGGGCGGCGCGCTGGCGGCGCTGTCGTTCGCCGGCGTCTCGGGCGAGACTGTCCTGTGCCCGTCGAACACGTTCATGGCCACGCCGCTGGCGGCCCTGGGCGCGGGCGCGCGCGTGGAGTTCGTCGACTGCAACCGCGAGGACCTGTGCATGTCGTTCGCGGACTTCGAGGCGAAGGCCGAGCGGTTTCGCCCGCGCGCGGCGTTCCTCGTGCACATCGGGGGGCACATCGCCTTCGAGGTGGAGCAGATCGCCGCGTACTGCCGTGAGCACGGGATCTTCCTGATCGAGGACTGCGCTCACGCGCACGGGGCCTCATGGCGCGAGCGCCGCGCCGGCGTCTTCGGAGACTGTGGCGTCTACTCGCTGTACGCGACCAAGACGATCTCGACCGGCGAGGGCGGCGTGCTCGTCTCGCGGCGCCCCGAGGTGGTCGAGCACGCGCGCGCCTTCCGCAACTACGGCAAGCCGTCCTACGAGGTGGCCGGGCTCAACTTCCGCATGAGCGAGTTCACCGCCGCGCTCGGGCTGATCCAGATCGAGCGTTTGCCGGAGATCGTGGCCTGGAAGAACCAGGTGGCGCGGGAGCAGACTCGATTCCCAGTATCCGGGCCGTCTCGAGCTCCCCGACGGCATGGTCTCCGGCCTCTACAAGTACATCGTGTTCGACTGGCTCGAGCGCTCCACCGGGCGCGTCTACGACGAGCCGTGCCACCGGGTCATGGGCCGATCCGACCTGGAGCTCCCGAACACCGACTGGGTGGCGCGTAACCATTCGTGCGTGCCGCTCTACTACCGGCCATGAGGGTTCTCGTAACAGGAGGATCGGGGTTCATCGGCTCCCACGTCGTGGACAAGCTCCGCGCGCGTGGACACGAGCCGGTGATCTACGACCTGCGGCCGTCGCCCTGGCATCCCATCCGGGTCTGTGGAAACGGTGCTCGGCTCGATCACCGACCGCGAGGCGCTCGAGCGGGCCCTGCACTCCTGCGACGCCGTCGCCCACCTGGCCGCCGTGGCCGACGTCAACGACGTCCACGCCTCCCCCGAGGATGCCGAGCGGGTGAACGCGCGCGGGACGGTGGCGGTGCTGGAGGCGGCGCGGCGCGCCGGGGTCAAGCGGATCGTGTACGCCTCGACGATCTGGGTGTACTCGGACTGCGCCGAGGAGGCGGTCGACGAGCAGACGCTCCTGCCGGCGCCCTCGCACCTGTACACGAGCACCAAGCTCGCCGGCGAGCTCTACTGCAAGGCCTACCAGGAGCTCTACGGGATCGACTACACGATCCTGCGCTTCGGGATCCCGTACGGGCCGCGGGCGCGCGAGGCGGCGGTCATCCCGGCGTTCGTCGGGAAGGCGCTGCGGGGCGAGGCGCTGACGCTGGCCGGCGACGGGAGCCAGTCGCGGAGGTTCGTGTACGTCGAGGACCTGGCCGACGGCGTCGCGCTCGGTCTGGCCGACGTCGCCGCGAACCGGGTCTACAACCTCGCCAGCGACGAGAACGTCTCGATCAAGCAGATCGCCGAGACCGTGCGCGAGGAGGTCGGGGACGTCTCGATCGAGTACACGCCGGCGCGACCGGGCGACTTCGGCGGCAAGGTGGTGTGCTCGCAGCGCGCGCGCGAGGAGCTGGGGTGGAGCGCCGCGACGCCGTTCAGCGAGGGCGTCCGCCGCTACGTGGAGTGGCGCCGCGCCCAGGAGGCCGCGGCGGCGGCTCCGGCGGTGATCCCGGCCGGCGAGCCCGACGCCGAGGCCGGACCGCGCAAGGTCCTGATCATCTCGGCCGACATCGGCGAGGGCCACGACCTTCCGGCCCGGGCGGTGGCGCGCGAGTTCAAGGACGAGGACCCCGACGTCCTGGTCTCGATCGTCAACGGACTGCCGGCGATGGGGATCGTGCTCACGCGCGTCCTGCGCGAGAACTCCGCCTTCATGTTCCGCTTCGTGCCTTGGTGGTTCGACTTCCAATACCGGCTGTTCATGAACATCGCGCCGACGCGCTGGATGTCCCGCCGGCTCCTGTACGCGCTCGGGCACCGGGGCCTGCTGCGCCTGATCCGGGCCCACGATCCCGACGTGATCGTCTCCACCTACCCGGGCGTGACCGCTGTGCTCGGTGAGCTGCGCCGCCGCCGCCGGCTCGATGTCCCGAGCTACTCGTCGATCACCGATCTCGCCGGGCTTCACTTCTGGGCGCACCCGGGGATCGACCTGCACTTCATCACCCATCCCGAGTCGAGCCGAGGAGGTCGAGCAGATCGCCGGTCCGGGCTCGGTGCGCTGGGCCAAGCCGCCGACCAACGCGGCCTTCCTGGCCGCGCGCTCGCGGGCGGAGGCGCGCCGGGCGCTGGCGCTGCCGTCCGAGGGCAAGGTGATCGCCGTCTCAGGCGGCGGCTGGGGCGTGGGCGACCTGCTCGGGGCGACGCGCGTCGCGCTCGACTCGCACCCCGACGCGATCGTGCTGTGCCTGTGCGGGCGCAACGACCGGCTGCGAGCGCGCGTGGTCGAGGCGCTCGGCGGCGAGCCGCGTCTGCGCGTGATGGGCTTCACCGACCGGATGGGCGACGTGCTCGCGGCCAGCGACGCGCTCGTGCACTCGAGCGCCGGCCTGACCGTCCTGGAGGCGATCATCCGCGGCTGCCCGGTGATCTCGTATGGGTTCGGCTACGGACACGTGCGGGAGTCCAACTTTGCTCTCGAGCGGTTTGGACTGGCTCAGGTGGCGCGGGATGAGGAGTCGCTGGCGCCGGCCCTGGAGCGCGCGCTCGCCGAGGAGCGACCGGAGCCGGACGGCTCGTTCGCGCGCCGGCCGTCCACCGCGTCGCTGATCCTCTCCGAGGAGCGTCGGGCGCCCCAGCTGCCCGCATGGCGGCTGCGGTCCGTGCGCGCGGTCACCGCGGCGTTGACGGCGTTCGTGATCGCCGGCTGGGCGATGACCACAGGCGCCTCGTACTCGCTCGTGTCGCGGATCGCGCCGATGCGCCCGGTCACCGCGGTGGCGACCGGCCGTCCCGAGGTCGGCGTGCTCGTCGACGCGCCGGCGCGCGAGCTCCCGCTGGTCGCCGACGCGCTGGCCGCGCGGGGGATCCACGTCTCGTTCACGGTCAGCCACCCGTACGAGCTGGCGGTGTCCGGCGACGACACGCTGCCGCGCGTGACGACCCGCGGGATCGTCGGCTGGCTCGGGACACGCGGCCAGCTGCATCACTTCCTCGGATCCGAGCACCGGCACTTCCTGTACGCATCGAGCGGGCCGAGCGTCGGCCAGTGGCTGTTCGCCCACGGCGCCGGCGGGCGGCTGGTCGCCGGCGCGGTCGTGGTCGACGACCGGGGCGACCGGTTCGGGCTGCTGCGCCCGGGCGAGGTCGTCGAGCTGAACGTGCGTGAGCTGTCCCAGGTCCAGCCGCTGATCGACGCGCTGGCCGCGAAGCTGAGCGCCGAGCACCTGAACGCGGTGCCGGTCGGGCGGCTGATGCGCGACGCCGGCGCTCCGGTCTAGCGCCGGCCCTCTCCTCCGCGGGAGGCGAGGTCGAAAACCGCCCGTATAGGCCGCTTACCGACCCCACCCGGCCACCGCTCCGCGCGGGAACGCTGCGACTACCAGTGGACGCCGCGCGTGGCCTGCGCGAACGCCCGCTGCTCGGCCGAGTTCTCCTTGCGCTCGCCGGCCTTGGAGCCGTCGCTCTCGGGGAACAGGTTGTAGGCCTGGTTGGCGATCAGGTCCTGCGCCCCGGGCACGACCGCGTAGGTCAGCTGTCCGATGTTGCCGAGCGTGGTCGCGATCCGCTTGGGCCGCTTGCGGATCGCCTCGGTGATCATGTCCGCCGCCTGCTCGGGGTTCAGGGTGGGGAAGCGGTCATAGATCTTGGTCGGCGCGATCATCGGCGTGCGCACGAGCGGCATGTACACGGTGGTGATGTGCACCCTGTCGCCGATGATCTCGGGCGCGATCGACTTCGAGAATGCGTCCAGCGCCGCCTTCGAGGCCACGTAGGCCGAGAACCGCGGCGTGTTCACCTGCAGCCCGATCGTCGAGATGTTGATGATGTGGCCTGAGCCGCGCTCGCGCATCACCGGCAGCAGCTTGAGGATCAGCTTGACCGGTGCGAAGTAGTTGAGCTGCATCGTCCGCTGGTAGTCGTGGAAGCGGTCGTAGGCGCGGTCGACCGATCGGCGGATCGACTTGCCGGCGTTGTTGATCAGGATGTCGACCGCCACGTGCTGGTCGAGCACCTCCTCGGCCAGCCGGTCGATGTCGTCGAGGTCGGTGAGGTCGGCGGGATGGACCGCGGCGCGGCCGCCCCCGGCCTCGATCTCGTCCTTGATCTCGTTCAGCTTGTCCTCGGAGCGGGCGATCAGCAGCGGGACGCCGCCCGCCTGGCCGACCTTGAGCGCCACCTCCTTGCCGATCCCCGACGAGGCGCCGGTGATCAGCACGACCTTGTTCTCGACCGAGTCCTCGAGTGAGGGTGCGATCATCCCGCCACCGAACGGGATCCGGCGGGTGAAGGCCCTCAGCGTGCGTGCTCCTTGACCGGCGATGTCCAGCGGATTCGGAGGGGCCATGGGGGTGGGACCGTACCACTGCGGCGGAGCTGCTGGCGGCAACTCTCGAGAGGCGCTCGCCTCGCCTCAGCTGCTGCCAGCGGGTGAGAGGCCCGCCGGCGGTGCATGGGTGGGGGCGACCAGCTCGTGCACGGGGCGGGGCCGTCCGAGGTGGTAGCCCTGACCACGGTCGACTCCGTGGCTTCGGAGCAGGCGCACCGTTTCCTGGTTGGGGACGAACTCGGCGACCGTCTGCTTTCCGAGCCCGCGGACCATCTCGGCGACGGCCTTGATGACGAGGCGGTCGGGTGCGTTCACGGTGGCGTGGCGGACGAATTCGCCGTCGATCTTGACCACGTCAAAGGGGAGGTGCTTGAGGTAGTAGAAGGATCCGAAGCCAGCGCCGAAGTCGTCCAGTGCGAACCGGCATCCGATCTCCTTCAGGGCGTCGGCGAACTGGCGAGCGCGCGGGATGTCGGACACCGCCGCCGTCTCGGTGATCTCGAGGGTCAGCTGGCTGGCGGGCACGGCACCCCGGCTGAGCTCCCGGTTGATCGTCTCGAGCAGTTGGCTGTCGCCGGTGCTGAGGCCGGAGATGTTGACGGCCAGGGCGATCTCGCTTCCCCTCGCGCGCAGTTGCGCCATCGTCCCGATCGCATTGGTGATGATCCACCGGTCGAGCTCACGGACGATCCCGAAGCGCTCTGCGATGTAGAGGAAGGTGCTCGGCGGGATCAGGTCGCCGTGCTCGTCGAGCATCCGCACGAGAATCTCGTGCTCGACGTTCTCGCCCGTCGCCAGGTCGACGATCGGCTGAGCGTGCAGCACGAACCTCTCCTCCGCCAGCGCGCGTTCGATCCGCTCGAGCCAGGTCATCTGGATCTTCATCCTGGGGATGACGTAGCCGTCGCGGCTGTAGAGCGAGTAGCGGTTGCGCCCGGCTTCTTTGGCCTCGTACATGGCCAGGTCCGCGTTGACCAGCATCTCGTCCGCGCTGAGGTTGCCCTCGCCGAACATGGCCACGCCGATCGACGCGGTGACGCGACCCGGATGCGAGTCGGCGATTGCAGCAGTACGTCTGCGGACAGCGTCGACGAGCGCCTGAGCGACGGTCTCGGCCTCCGCTTGGCCCTGCGTCGGAAGCAGGATCGCGAACTCGTCGCCGCCGAGGCGGGCGATCACGTCGCTGTCGCGCAGCCGATCGCAGAGAACACGCGCGCAGCTGATGACCAGCTCGTCCCCGGCGCCGTGACCGAGCGTGTCGTTGACCATCTTGAACCCGTCCAGGTCGAGCACCAGCAGCGCGCCGCTGGCGCCGTAGCGCCGGCATGTGGAGAGATGCCCCTCCAGTGCCGCTTCGAACGCGCGCCGGTTGAACAGGCCCGTGAGGGGATCGTGGTTGGCCAGGTGCTTCAGCCGTTCCTCGTAGCTGCGCCGCTCGGTGATGTCCTGGACCTGGGTGAGCGCGTGGAGGGAGTGGCCGTCGGCGTCGCGGATCACGGTCGCGCGCACGCTGACCCACACCGTGTGCCCCGCCGCGTGCGCAATCCGGTGCTCCATCGTGATCGTTTCACTCCCGGCCTGCAGGCGCGCGAAGACCCGCCGCGCCAGATCGAGGTCGTCGGGGAGGACGATCGCGAACGGCGCCATCGCCACCAGCTCCCCGGCACCGAAGCCCGTCACCTCACACAACGCATCGTTGACACGCTGGAAGCGGCCGTCGAGGCCGACGATCGCCATGCCGATGGGTGCGCGCTCGAACGCGATCTGGAAGCGCTCCAAGGCCTCGTCGCGCGCGCGTTCGGCAGACCGGACCGGGGTGATGTCGTGCCAGTGCACAAGCGCGCCGTCAACCGCTCCGTCCGCGGTCTGGTATGGCGTGAAGTGGATGGCCAGCGTCCGGTCGTCCCAATCGCTCTGGAGAACGGCGGTCGAGACGTGCCCGGTGAACGCCGCCTCGATTGCGGGGCTCATCAGCTCGACCGTGGCTGGCGAGACGAACTCGGCGAGTGGTCTGCCGATCATCGACTCGAGGTCCAGGTGGGAGAACAGCGGCCCTTCGCACAGCCGCAGCCGGTGCTCGCGGTCGTACACCGTGACCGCGGAGCCAGTGAGGTTCTCCATGATCGTTTGAAGCTGCTGTCTGGTCTGCTCTTCCTGGGCCTGGGCAAGGTGGATCTTGGTCTCGTCGAAGATCACGCCGTCCCATACGATGCTGCCGTCGGGCTCACGGAACGGCTGGGCGATTCCGTGCAGATACTTGACCTCGCCGTCGCGCATCATGTGCCGCCCGCGCCACTCCCACCGGGTCAGCTCGCGCGCGGACGTGCCAATCGAGTCCTCGAACCCGATTCGGTCGTCCGGGTGCAACCCCTCGAGCATGGCGTCCACATCGACCATCAGCTCCTCGGGGACCTGACCGTAGATCTCCTCCGCGCCCGCGCTCACGAAGGGCAGGGACGAGGCTCCATCCGGAGCGAGCGCGAGCCGGAAAACCATACCCGGGACGTTGGACGCGATGCTGTCGTAGCGTCGCTCGCTCGCCTCGAGCGCTTCCCGAGCCGCCTTCTCGGCCGTGATGTCGGTGATCTGAAAGACGAAGTGCGACGGCGACCCGCGGTCGTTGCGCACCAGCGACACGGCCAGGTGCACCCACAGCAGCGAGCCCGACTGGTGCAGGCATCGCTCGTGCGTGCGGAAGTAATCGATCTTCCCGTCCACCAGCCGCTGCATGCCCGCGGTGCTCTGCTCGACGTCGTCCGGATGGGTGAGCTCCTGGAAGGAGAGCGCCAACAGCTCCCGCTCCGAGTAGCCGAGCAACTCGCAGAGGGCGGGATTGACCAGCACCCAGTGTCCGTCGAGCGCGACCCGCGCCATCCCGATCGCGGCATTCTCGAACGTGCTTCGAAACTGCTCCTCGGACGCGCGCAGCGCGCGCTCGGTCCTGTGTAACGCGCTGACGTCTTGGACCGTGCCGACGTAGCACTGAGTGCGCACCGCAGCGCGTCGGCCGAGCGCGTGCAGCACCCGCTCCACGCGGTCGCCGGCGATGATCCGGTAGTCGAACTCGAACGGAGAACCACCGTCGTACAGCCTTCGGTATCCCTCGGCCACGCGCGCGCGATCCTCGGGGTGTACGTAGCCAAGGAGCTCTTCAGCGACCGCCGGGCCCTGAGCCGGGTCACGGCCGAAGATGCGGAACATCTGCTGCGACCACGTGGCCTGGTCGATGTCGGCATCCCAGTTCCACGAGCCGATCGCGGCGATCCGCTGGGCCTCGCTCAGATCGGCGACCGCGGCGCGCTGGCGCTCCGTCGCCCTGTCGGCGCGGGCGAGGGCCCTCTCCAACGCCGCCTGGCGATCATCCAACTGAGCCAGCATCGCGTTGAACGCGCCTCCCAGCGCGCGCACCTCCGGCGTCCCGGACTCGGGCATCGTCGCCGCGCGCTCGCCGGCGGCCACTGCGACGCAGACCGCGACGGCTCGCTGCAGCGGCGCGACGACGGCTCGCGCGAGGTACACCACGAGCGCCACGAGCGCCACCACCAGGCCCAGCACCGTCGCGATGCCGGTAGCAACAAAGACGCGCTCGGCGGTTGTTCCGTCGCGCACGGCCCGTCGCTCGAGCCGTGTCTCCTCCGCGTCGAAGTCGGCAAAGCGCCCCCTCAGCGCGTCCATCAGGTGCTTTCCGGTGGCAAACGAACGAGCGAGCTGTGCCGGCGCGGGTTGGCTTGGAGAGGCGGACAGCAGCGGCATCGCGTACCGGCTGAGATAGCTGTGCAACGCACTCTCGAGCGCGACACGCCGTTGCTCCTGGGCGGGTTGGTCGCGGGTGAGGATCCTCAGCCCACCGAGCTCTCCGGGAAGCGCTGCTCTGGCCGCGTTCCACGGGGCCAAGAACAGCCGATCGTCGGTGGCGAGATAGCCTCGCAGGCCGGTTTCCAGGTCGACGGCGTGACGCTCGATCAGCTCCGATGAAGCTAGGACCTCCTCGGCGTGGGCTGTTTGGTCAAGCGCGTCGTGACGACGGCCGGCCGTCCAGGCCATCGCCGCGATAGCCATCACCACGAGCGCGGCGACCATTGCCACGGGCAGCCCGATGTGACGCCTCAGCAAGGCAATCCGCCTACGTGCTCATGCCACATGATCGCGATGCATGCGGCCATGCCGCCCCCATCCAGGCTCCCGCTCAGTCCCTCGGCCGTATCTCGAGCACCCCGGTGGTGCTTTAGATAGGTATTGGAGCGCACATTTAGCTGTCCGACCGGGCCCGCCGGGCACGTACCGATCCTGTGGAGCCTCGAGGCGGAAAACCTCCACGTTGCATGCAATCTGACTTTCGCGAAGGCGCCGACAGGGGCGGCGCTTGATGCGAGATGCAATTGGCCACGCCAGTAAGGGTGCTGGCTCGCCCGTGATCTTTCAGGTAAGCGGGAAGTCCATCCGGCTCCGAGGCGTCCATCCGGCAAGGATGCGAACATGTGTTCGTACATGATCGCCGTCTGTGCTCTGTTCCCCCGCTTCGAGCTGACCGTCGCCGCCGGCGACCGGACCGAGCTGCTGCGGACTCCCGTGGCCCTCGCGCCCGAGCCGGGCGGCGTCCAGACCGTGGGCGAGGTCTCGCTGGCGGCCGAGGCGTTCGGGATCCATCCCGGGATGCGCCTGGGCGAGGCGCTGGCGCGATGTCGCGAGTTGACGCTGCTGCCCCCCGATCCCGCCGGGGTGGCCGACCTGTGGGAGCGCCTCCTGGTGCGCCTGGAGTCGATCGGGGCGGGGGTGGAGCCCGAGCGCCCCGGCCTCGTCTGCTTCGACGCGCGCGGGCTGCTTCGGCTCCACGGCGGGCGGCTCGCCGGCGAGCGCGACCGGATCGAGGGGGTGATCGACGCGGCGCGGCGGGCTGTGCGCGTGCCCGCTCGCTTCGGCGTGGCGCCGTCGCGCTTTGCCGCGGTGGCGGCGGCGACGCGGGCGAGGGTGCGCAGGCCGGTGATCGTCGCCGGCGACCGGAGCCGCGCGAAGGAGTTCCTCGCCTCGATGCCGGTGGCGCTGCTGCGGGCGCGTCCGGCGCTCGCCGAGCTGCCCGAGGCGCTCGAGCGGCTGGGGATCGGAACCCTCGGCGAGCTGGCCGCCGTCCCGCCCGTGGCGCTGGCCGACCGGTTCGGGCGCCTTGGGCTCCTGGCCTACGAGCTGGCCAACGGTGGCGACGGTGCGCTGCGTCCCCGCCCGGCGAGCGAGTTCATCCGCGAGTCGCTGGAGCTCCCCGAAGCCGGTTCCGGCACGCAGCTCGAGCGAGCGCTCGGCCTGCTGATCGATCGCCTGCTCGCCCGGCGCGAGCGGCGCGGGCGGACGGTGCGTTCGGTGGCGCTGTCGGCGCGGCTGGTCGAGGGTGGCGGCACCTGGCGCGAGCAGGTGGCGTTTCGCGAGTCGCTCGCGGACCCGGTCCGGATGCGGCTGGCGCTGGCGCCGCGGCTGGCGAGCATCCCCGCGCCGGTGGAGGAGCTGCGGCTGGCGGTGGAGCGGTTCGGTCCGCATGCCAGCGATCAGCGCGCGCTGCTCGACGATCCCGCGGCCGCGCGCGCCGCCCGCCTGCGCGAGGCGATCCGCCAGACCCGTGCGGCCGCCGGATCCGAGGCCGCCCTGCGGATCCTCGAGGTCGATCCCGACTCCCGGTTCCCGGAGCGCCGGGCCGTCCTGACCCCGTTCGAAGGATGAGGATGCTCAGCACGGGAGTAGCGCGATGACCGGTCCGCGCCGTCTCGGCGTTCCGCGCCGGGTGGCGGTCCACGCCGGCGAGGAAGGGACGCCCGAGCTCGTGGACGGGCGGGCGGTCGAAGCCGTGCGCGAGTCGTGGCTGCTCGAGGACCGCTGGTGGACCGATCGGCCCCTGCGCCGGCGCTACTGGGAGATCGTCACCACATGCGGGCGCGACGAGATCGTCTTCCACGACCTGCAAGGGGGGAGGTGGTGGCGGCAGCGCTGAGCCTAAACTCGTAGCCGTGTCCGGTTCGCAGCCCGTGTCCAGCCCGCAGCACGCGTCTAGCTCGCAGCCTGTCTCGCAGCACGCGTCTAGCTCGCAGCCCGCGTCTACCGCAGCCTCTCAGCGCAGCCCGCGACCAGCACGCAGCCTGCGTCCAGTCCGCGGAGCGCCTCCGACCTCGCCTCCCGGCCCACGCTCGCCGCGAATGCGCCGGGCGCACTTGACCCTGGCCGGATGGCGGTCGGGACGTGGAGCGGCGGTCGCTTCATGCGCTTCGGCGAGCCGCTCGACGACGAGCGCCTTCAACGGCTGATCGCGCCCGACGAGGCCATCGCCACCGTGCTCACCGCCGACGTCTACGGGACCGGTGACGCCGACCGGATGCTCGGTCGCGCGATCGCTGGCCGGCCCCGCGAGAAGATGTGCATCGTCGGCGCGGTCGGACACGACTTCTATACCGGCGAGCGCGACGGTCCACGGGGCTTTCCCCGCTTCACCGACCCGCGCCTGCGCGCCCCCGACCAGTACGGCGATTACCTGCGGATGGCAACCGAGCGCAGCCTGGAGCGGTGCGGGCTCGACCGTTTCGACCTGCTGCTGCTGCACAACCCCGACCGCGTCGGCTACAGCAGCGAGACGGTCTGGAGCGGCATGGCCGCGCTGCGCGAGGCTGGGCTGACCAGGATGATCGGCGTCGCCCCCGGCCCCGCCAACGGCTTCACCCTCGACGTGATCGACTGCCTGGAGCGCTTCGGCGCCCTGATCGACTGGGCGATGATCATCCTCAACCCGCTCGAGCCGTGGCCGGGCGAGCTGTGCCTCGCGGCCGCGGCCGCCGCCGGCGTGAAGGTGATCACGCGCGTCGTCGACTACGGCGGGTTGTTCTTCGACGACGTGCTCCCCGGGCAGGAGCTGCTCCCGCAGGACCACCGCGGCTTCCGGCCGGCCGGCTGGATCGAGGCCGGACGCGAGCGCCTCGACGCGATCCGGCCGATCGCACAGCGTGCCGGGCTGACCATGATCCAGCTCGCCTGCCAGTGGAACCTGGCGCACGAGCCCGTGCGCTGCGTCGTGCCGACGCTGATCCAGGAGGCAGGCCCGGGCGCCCGCCCCGTCGAGGACAAGCGCGCCGAGCTCGCGGCGCTCCCGCCCGATCTGCGTCTCTCGCCGGCGGACGTCGACGCGATCCGCGCCGTCGGCGACAACACCGGCTGCATGGCGCTCAAGGGCGCAAGCCCCCAGCACACCGGCGAGTCGCGCCCCGACCGCTGGTCCCTCGACGAGCACCTCGTGAACGTCGCCCGGCGCTGGGGAATCGAACCCGAGCGCGATCTCGCCCAGGTTGCCGCGTGACCGCGTCAGCCACCCCCAACAACGTCGAGTTCCCGCTCACCGGCGGGTGCGGCTGCGGCGCGGTCCGCTTCGAGGTCACCCAGCCGCTCCTCGGCGCCGGCTACTGCCACTGCACGCGCTGCCAGCGCCGCAGCGGCACGGCCGCATCCGCCAATGGCGCGCTGGCAGAGGGGTCGCTGCGGATCGTGCAGGGAGAGGACCGCCTCCGCAGCTGGGCTCCCGAGGGCGGCTTCGAGAAGATCTTCTGCGGCGACTGCGGCTCCGCGCTGTTCTCGGGCCCGCCCGGTGGCGAGCCGCGCGGAATTCGGCTCGGCGCCTTCGACTCTGACCCTGGTGTCCGCCCGGCGTGGCATCAGTTCGTGGCCTACGCGGTGCCGTGGGAGCCGATCCCCGACGACGGCCTACCGCGATACCCCGAGGGGCGAGTCGCCGACTGACCGGCCGCCGCGCGCTTCCGTAGTCTCGCGGCAGATGCAGTCACGCAGGCCGACCGAACGGCACATCGTCGCCATCGCCGTCGCCGGCGCGCTGCTGACCGCGCTGGCGGTCGCGTCTGACCTCTGGATCAGAACGTTCTGGTCCCGGCATCCGATGTTGACCTCGCTGGTCGCAAACCTGGTCGTCGTCGTGATCTCCGTGGCCGTGATCAACGAGCTGATCGAAGCGCGCAACCGCCGGCGCTGGAACCTGCTCGCGCAGAGTGTCCTGTTCGCGCTCGTGCAGAGCGCCCGCTGGACCTGGACGACGATGATCGATGTGCTGGGGCTCGGGGAGGTCCGAAGTGGCGCGATGGAGTCGATCCTCGAGGGCGCCCGCCTCGCCCTCGACGCCGAGCGCGTCTCCGCCGCTGCGAGCGAGCTGCTCGGCGATGCCGAGCGGCGCCAGCGCCTGCAGCGGACGATGGAGCGCCTCAGTCGGCACGCCAACGACGTGATCGCCGCCCGCGCCGGCCTGATGGTCGGCGCGGCCCCATACGCCAGCCTGCTCGATCGCCACGTGGAGCTTCAGGCGCGGCTCGATTGGGTCAGCTCGGTGCTCGCTCACCGAGAGCCGGCGCCGGATCGCAGCTGGAGCACCCAGGCGCTCACGCTGAGCAACGTCGCCACCGAGGAAGCCGACAGCGTCGATGAGACGTGGCTGCACGACATGGTCGTCGCGATCACCGTGCTCGCCACCCGGCTCGACTACGAGTCGCGCGAGGTGGCGCTCTCGCTGGCGTCCAACGACTGGTGGAACGAGCGCACGCGGGAGATCATGGCGAGCGCCGGTCCGGCGCGCGTGCCGGCGACCCCGCCCGCGCAGCGGCCGACCTGAGGCATCCGCCTCGTTTGCTCCCCGCCTCGCGCGATTGCGTACGCTGACACGCGATGTTGCTCCGACGGTGACCCTTCCGCCGCACGGGCCGAGCCCCGCCTCGGTCGCTGTGTCCTGGCCTCACCGTCCTTTGGGAGTAACTCGTGTTTGCAGTCGAAGTGTCACAACTGAACAAGGTCTTTCACCGCCGCCGCGCCGGGCGCCGCAGGCCGACCACGCGCTGGCCGACGTCTCGTTCACGATCGAGCGCCGCGAATGCGTGGCGGTACTGGGCCAGAACGGCTCCGGTAAATCGACGCTGGTCCGCGTCCTCTCGACGCTCTTGTTACCCGACGGCGGCACCGCGCGCGTGCTCGGCCACGATGTCGTGCGGGACGCGCGCGCCATCCGCGGCCTGGTCAACCGGGTGTCGGTCGAAGCTTCGTTCTTCAAGCGCATGTCGGCGGTTGAGAACCTGTCCTACGCCGCTCGCTTCTACGGGCTGACGCCGTCCGCGACCCGCGCGCGGATCCCGGAGTGATCCTCGACCGGGTGGGCTTCGCGACGGCGCGTGCGTCCGAGCCGATGGAGGATCTCTCGCGTGGGATGCAGCAGAAGGTGGCGCTGGCGCGGGCGCTGATCTGACCTCGCCGGTCCTGCTGTTGCTCGACGAGCCCACCACGGGGCTCGACCCGCGGTCCAAGCGCGAGGTTCAGGCGTTCATCCGCGAGCTGCGCCGTACGCACGACACCACGATCCTGCTTCTGCACGCACGACTGGCCGAGGCCGAGTCACTGTCCGAGCGGGTCGGAATCCTGCACGCGGGTCGCCTGCTCGCGCTCGAGCCGGCAGCGGAACTGATCGCCCGCTTCGGAGCCGGCACGCTCGAGGAGGCTTTCTTCACCGCCACCGGAGTGGAACTCGACGAGGACGGCGAGGAGGTGGACTGCATGAAAACCGACATGGTGACGGGCACGATTCGCAGCGCACACCGGCGTGCGCCGGCAGTTGATCGGTCCTGGGCGGCGGAATCGTCGAGCGCAACACCTACCTGATCAAGCGCTACGGCTGGTGGGAGCTGGCGTTCTTCGTGTGGACGGTGCGCGAACACGCTGACGATCGTCTTCATCGCCAAGGGAGTCAAGGCGTCGGGGGGTCACCTGAACGTCGAGCGCACGACGACCACGCTCCTGATCGGCGCGGTGATCTGGTCCTACCTCGGGATCATCTTCGAGATCCTGACCGAGACCGTGGCCTGGGAGCGGTGGGAAGGCACGATCGAGTACACGTTCATGGCGCCTCTGTCGCGCGCGGTCCACCTCGGCGGGATGGGCCTGTTCGCGGTGATCTACGGCGTAGTGCGGACGGCGGCGCTGTTCGCCGTCGTGTCGCTGTTCTTCGGCCTGCACTTCCAGCAGGCCGACTTCCTCACCGCGCTCGTGCTGCTCGCCGTTGCCTCGTTCTCGTTCGTGGGCGTCGGGATGGTGACCGCCGTGCTGCCGTTGATCTCACCCGAGAAGGGAGCCCAGTTCGGTTTCGTCGCGCAGGGACTGCTGCTCGTCGTATCGGGCGTCTACTACCCCGTGTCGGTGTTGCCGCACTGGATGCAGTGGGTCGCGACGGTGTCGCCTGCCACTACCTACGCGTTGCGCGGCATCCGCGCCGCCGTTCTGAACGGTGCCGGCGTCGGCGCCCGGTGGGGCGACGTGTGGCCGCTGCTCGTCCTCGCGGTGGTGACGATCCCGCTGGGGCTCGCGGTGTTCCGCGCCGGCGAGCGGTATGCCAAGCGCCACGGCAAGCTCAAGCGCTCGGGCTAAGAGCGGCTGCCGACAGCTCAGCGCGGATCCACTCGCAGCCGGCCGAAAGGTCCTCCACGCCCATCGCCGCGGCCACGTTCAGCCACATCCCGTGGCGAAAGAAGTCGTCGATCCGCTCCTGGTCGGCGTGCGCTAGCTGCTCGACGTGGACGACCAGTCGCGCGTAGGCCGAGCGCACCCGGGTGCGGATGTCGGAGTCATCGCATGCCGCGTAGGCCTGGTGCTGGAGCATCAGGTAATCGCGATGCGAGCCGAGCAGTTCGACATACGCCTTTCCCATCCACCACAGGACGTCTGTGTCGGGCTCGGCGGTGGCCGGATCGAACGCCTGGGCTGCGCGCGTGAACGTCTCGGCCACGACCTCGAACGCCCGCTCCACCGCCGCGATGAACAGCTCGCGCTTGTTCCCGAACAGGCTGAACACGTACGGCTGGGCGACGCCGACGCGGCGCGCGATCCGGTCCACCGGCGTGCCATGCAGTCCGCCGTGCGCGAACTCGTGCACAGCGGCCTCGATCAGCGCATCCCGGCGCTCGGCGGCCGGGACGCGCTGACGGCGGGTGGGGGTGGTGCTCATGCTCGCGACGATCCTAGGCGATGCTCAGGCGATCGCGACCGCGGCCTCGGCGGCCGCGTGCTCCGCGGCCGAAGCGCGCGTGCTGAACGGGAGGACGGTGGCGAGCAGCGCGCCCGCTCCGAGGACCGCGACTCCGACCCACATCGCCGGGACGAGGCCATTGACGAACCCCTGCGGGGAGATGTAGCCGCCGTGGCTTGTGAACACGGTGGCGAGGACGGCGATGCCGAGCACGCCGCCGAGCTCGCGGATCGCGTTGGTAGCGCCGGACGCCTGCCCCGCCTCGTCGGTGCGCACCGCGGACAGGACCGCGTTGGCCGAGGGCGCGAACACCAGCGCCATCCCGGCGCCGGCGAGGATGAACGGCGCGATCAGGCTCGCGTACGTGGTGTCGACACTCGCCACCTTCGCCATCCAGCCGAGCGCGATCGCCTGCAGCCCGAGCCCGGCGACCATGAACGGGCGGCTCCCGAAGCGCTCTGAGAACACGCCGGCCAGCGGCGCCACGACCATCGTCGCCCCGGTCCACACCAGCAGCTTCAGGCCGGCGTGCAGGGGCGAGTTGTGCAGCACGTTCTGGAGGAACTGGCTCAGGAAGAAGATCGAGCCGAACATCCCGAAGTACATCGACAGCGACACCGCGTTGGTCACGGCAAAGCCACGGTTGGCGAAGAAGCGCATCGGCAGCATCGGCTCGGACACGCGGAGCTCGTGGGCGATGAACAGCCCGACGAGCGCTATGCCGGCGGCGAGGCCGGCCACGACCTCGGGAGCGCTCCAGCCCAGCGACTGCGAGCGGACCAGCCCGTAGACGATCCCGAACAGCCCGGTCGAGACGAGCGTGAGCCCGCGCAGGTCGAGCCGCCGGCTCGGACCGTGGCTCTCGGCCAGTCGAGAGGCGGCGAGCGGGACGAGCACCGCGCCGATGGGAACGTTGATCCAGAAGATCCAGTGCCACGAGGCTGCCTCGGTGACCGCGCCACCGACCAGCGGGCCGAGCGCGACGGCGACGCCGCTGATCCCCGACCACACGCCGAGCGCGATCCCGCGCTGGTTGGGCGGGAAGGCGTCGGCGAGCAGCGTCAGCGTCAGCGGCGTGGTGATCGCGGCGCCGATGCCCTGCGTGGCGCGGGCGGCGATCAGCAGGCCGATCGTCGGGCGCCAGCGCGGCGGCGGCGGAGGAGACGGTGAAGAGCGGAGATCCCGGCGATGAACATGCGCTTGCGACCGAGCCGATCTCCCAGCGCGGCGCCGGTCAGCAGGAATACGGCATATGTGAGCACGTAGGCGTTCACGGTCCACTCGAGCGACTGGATCGAGGCGCCGAGGTCGCGGTGGATGCTCGGCAGCGCGACGTTCACGACCAGGTTGTCGAGCACGACCATGAACAGGCCGAGCGAGACGATCGCCAGGGTCCAGCTGCGGCGGCGGTTGGTGGGGGGTGCGGTGGGGCCTGGCATATCGTCCTCCTTAGTGAGCACTAACTATGAAATAAGTTAGCAGCCACTAATAATCCTGTCAAGGGCTGTTGGCGCGTGAGATCGTCCGCACCTCATGCGAACATATGTTCGTGAAGTACGTCGAGCTCCACTGCCACTCGGCCTTCTCGTTCCTGGACGGCGCCTCGCTGCCCGACGAGCTGGTTCCAACGGCGCTGCAGCTCGGCTACGGAGCGCTGGCGCTGACCGACCACAACTCGGTCTCCGGCTCGATGGAGTTCGCCGTGTCGGCCCGGGCGCTGGGCTTGCGGCCGATCCACGGAGCCGAGATCGACCTGATCGACGGGCGACACATGACGCTGCTCGTCCGGGACGCGCACGGCTGGTCGAACTTGTGCCGCATCCTCACGTGCGCGCACGCGCATACGCGGGACAAGCGGCCCGGCCCGCCGGCGCAGCCGTCCGTCGAGCTCGCCGACGTGCTCGAGCATGCCGAGGGACTGGTGTGCCTGAGCGGCTGTGCGCTGCGCGGCGTCCACGATGAGCTGACGCTGTGGCGGCTGCGCGAGGCGTTCGGCGCCGAGCGGCTGCGGATCGAGCTCCAGCGTCCGTTGCTGCGCGAGGACCGGGCGCGCAACCGGCGGCTGGCCGAGCTGGCGAAGCGGCTGGGGGTGGCCTGCGTGGCCACCGGGAACGTCCACGCGCACGCCCGCTCCCGGGCCCCGCTCCAGGACGCGTTCGTGGCCGTGCGCCTGCACTCGACGCTCGATGCCTCAGAGCCCGAGCGCCGGGGCAACTTCAGCCACGTGCTCGCCTCGCCCGAGGCGATGGCCGCCCGCTTTCCCGAGCATCCGGACGCGGTGGCGGAGACGGTGGCGCTGGCCGACACCCTGCGCTTCGACCTCTCGAGCGACCTCGGCTACCGCTATCCCGGCGCCGAGGACGAGGAGGCGATGCGCAAGCTGGCGGAGCTGTGCCGGACGCGCATCCACGATCGCTATGCCTCGACCGCGGCCGGCACGCGAGCGACCGCCCAGGCCCGGCTCGACCAGGAGCTGCAGATCATCGAGCGGCTCAACCTGCCCGGCTTCTTCCTCCTGCACCACGACATGCTCGAGCTCGCCCGCGAGGTGGCGGTCGAGGTGCGGGGCCCTGACACGGCTCGTGCCCTGCTGCCGCCGGGGCGCGGGCGGGGATCGAGCGTGTCCTCGATCGTCTGCTACCTGACCGGCCTCTCGCATGTGGACCCGATCGCCAACGAGCTGCTGATCGGCCGCTTCCTGAACGAGGAGCTGACATCGCTGCCCGACATCGACCTCGACTTCCCGCGCGACATTCGCGAGGTCCTGATCCCCCGCGTGCACGAGCGCTACGGCCACGACCGCTCGGCGCTGGTGGCGGCCTTTCCCACCTATCGCGCCCGCGGCGCGATCCGCGAGCTAGGCAAGGCTCTGGGCTTGCCACCGAGCGAGATCGAGCGGGTGGCGCGCGGAAGCGAGGGCTGGGACGCGCGCGAGGTGGCCAAGGACATCGAGGCGGCCTTCGGGGTGGCCCCGGCTCCGGAGCCCGAGGCGAACGGCACGGGCCGCCGGGGATCGGGCGGGCGCTGGGCCTGGCTCGCGCGCCTGGCCGCCGAGGCCCACGGCCTTCCCCGCCACCTCTCCCAGCACTCGGGCGGGATGATCGTCGCCACCCGGCCGCTGGTCGACTGTTGCCCGATCGTGCCCGCCGCGATGGAGGGGCGGCAGATCGTCCAATGGGACAAGGACTCCTGCTCGGACGCCGGCTTTCTCAAGATCGACCTGCTGGGGCTGGGGATGCTCTCGGCCGTCGAGCGCGCAGTGGAGCTGATCGCCCGGAAGCGCGGCGAGCGCATCGATCTCTCGACGATCCCCTACGACGATCCGGAGACCTACGAGTGCATCCAGAGCGCGGAGACGACGGGCGTCTTCCAGATCGAGAGCCGGGCCCAGATGCAGTCGCTGTACCGCACGCGGCCCGAGACGCTTCAGGACATCACGATCCAGGTGGCGATCGTGCGTCCGGGCCCGATCCAGGGCGGCGCGGTCAACCCGTACATCGCCCGGCGCCAGCGAATGCGAGAAGACCCCGGCTTCGAGGTCCCCTACGAGCACCCGTCGCTCGAGCCGGTGCTGCGCGAGACGCTCGGCACGATCATCTTCCAGGACCAGGTGCTCGAGGTGGCGATCGCCTTCGCCGGCTTCTCCCCGGGCGAGGCCGAAGGGCTGCGCCGGGCGATGAGCCGCAAGCGCTCGGAGGCGGCGATCGAGGCCTACCACAAGCGGTTCGTGGCCGGCGCGCGTCGCGTGCACGGCGTCGACGAGGCCATGGCCGAGCGGGTGTTCTCGATGATCCAGGGCTTCTCGGGCTTCGGCTTCCCCAAGGCGCACGGCGCCGCCTTCGGGCTGCTCGCCTACCAGTCGACGTGGCTGCGCGTGCACTACGGGCCGGAGTTCCTGTGCTCGCTGCTCAACGAGCAGCCGATGGGCTTCTATCCCTCCGACGCGCTCGTCCACGAGGCGCAGCGCCGGGGCATCGAGGTGATCGCCCCCGACGTGAACTCGAGCGGCGCCGACTGCGACCTCGACGAGGAGGGGCGGGTGCGGATCGGCCTTGGGTATGTGCGCAGCGTCCGCGAGCAGGAGGTGAAGGCGCTCGTCGCCGCCCGGGAAGCGGGAGGACGCTTTCGCAGCCTGGCCGACCTCGGCTCGCGCGCCGGCGCGAGCGCCGCCTCGCTCGAGCTGCTCGCGTGGTCGGGCGCCTGCGACTCGCTGGTGGAGGGCGTCGAGCGGCGCTCGGCGCGGCGGGTCGCCCTGTGGCAGCTCGGCGTGGCCACGCCGGGCCGGAAGGTGCCGGGCGGGACGCAGCTCGCGCTCCCCCTCGACCTGCCCGCGCCGCCACCGCTGCGCGAGCTGAGCTCGTGGGAGTCCATGCTCGCCGACTACGGCACGACCGGGCTGACCACGCGCGCCCACCCGATGGCCCTGCTGCGGGCGCGCCTCCCGCCGGGCGCGGTCACGAGCCGCGACCTGGAGACGCTCGATCACGGCACACGGATCCGCATCGGCGGGCTCGTGGTGGCCCGCCAGCGCCCCGGGACCGCTAAGGGGATCGTGTTCGTGCTGCTCGAGGACGAGCACGGAACGATCAACCTGATCGTCCCGCCCGAGGTCTACGAGCGCCACCGGCTGATCGTCAGGACCGAGCCGCTGATGTGGGTCGAGGGCAAGCTCGAGCGCCTGCCCGTCGCCGGCGGCGCGATCAACGTGCTGATCGACCGGGCCGCCTCGATCGCCGCGCCCGACCAGCTCATGGCCGAGGTCAAGGACTTCTCGATGCTCGACGAGCGCGAGCTCGCCCGCGTGCGCGCCGACGCCCAGGCCGCCGCGCAGCGCGCGGCCGCGGCCGGCGAGGCCGAGGACTTCCGCGCGGCCGCGGCCGGCGAGGCCGAGGACTTCCGCGCGGTGGCGCCACCGGTGATGAGCTTCGCCTCGGGACGCCGGCGATGACCGAACGTTACGGGCGCGCCGGCGATGAGCGCACGGGAAGGGCCGCCGGTGCATCGCCGAGGCCGCCGAGGCCCGCCGATGAGGCGCCGTCCGGCCCCCCGGCGCGGTAAGGTGCCGCCCGCACGTGCTCCCGGTGTTTCTCGTCATCGCCCTGTTCGCCGTGCTCGGGCTCGGCGTTTTCTTCGTGGCGTTCCGCGGCGGGCCGTCCGCGCCTGCGCACGAGCGCGCGCGTCCGTCTTACCGCGCTCAGCGAGCGGCCCGGTTGCTCGCCACGATCATGTTCGTGGGCTTCGGCGTCGTGCTCCCGCTGCTGTTCCTGACCGGCAACCACGCCAACGCGAGCAAGCAGATCGGCGGCATCAGGCTGACTGCGGGCGAGAAGACCGGCCGGGAGCTGTTCGGCCACAACTGCGCCTTCTGCCACACGCTGGCCGCCGCCAACGCCACCGCCAAGGTCGGCCCGAACCTGGACATCCTCCGTCCCAGCGAGCAGGTCGTGCTCAACACGATCGTCAACGGGTGTCTGCAGAACCCGCCGAACCAGACCAGCGCCCAGGCCTGCCTCGGGTACGGGACCATGCCCAGCGGCATCCTCCAGGGCCAGCAGGCCAAGGACGTCGCGGAGTTCGTCGCCACCGTCGCCGGCCAGGAGTAGCGCCCCCCGCCTCGAGCGCGCCCGCCTTGCGCGCCCGGCGCAACGCCTCGTCGCGACCCGCGCCCGGCCTTGGCGCGGCGCAACCCTGGTCCGAACCCTGACCGGGCTCGGCGGGCAAGCCGCCGGCGCACGCGCCATCACGCGCAATTTGCGGAGGTAGGCCCCGCAAATACGTGCACTTCCGTCGGGCAACGCTGTTAGCATGCCCGCGCGCATAGCTGAATTCCCGCACCGTTCGATCCCAAGGGCGGAGGAAGCGGGGGACCCAAGTTGCAGGGGCGAATCGCCACCGCGTAGCGCCGCTCTTTCGGCGCGAGCCCGACAGCTAACCCCGTAAGCCAGAGAAAGAGGACGATTGATGCGCCAAGCCGGCGTTTCGCTCGAGCACGATGATGGCTTCCTGGTTGGAGAGGGCTCCGCCTCGGTCTCCGAGGCGGTCGCCACGCTCGAGCCGCCCCGGGCTCACAGGCCGGCCTCCCCGCCCCGGCCCGTCCAGGCGCCGGCGCTGCGACCCCTCACTGGACGGACGCCGGCCCCCCAGCCGCAGCCCAATCCGATCGCGGTCGGCGTGGCCGAGCGCTACGCCAAGGCCCTGACGCTCAGCTCGACGGCTCCGGCCCCGCCCGAGCGTCGCACCCCCCGCCGCAGTCGCGCGGCGATGCGCGACCGCGCCCTCGATCCGCCGGCGCGCACGAGCGCTGCGCGCGCCCCGCGGCGCCGCACCCCTGCCGTGGCCGCCCCGCCACCGCCACCGCCACCGACTCCCGCCCCAAGCCCGCGGGCCCGCGCCGCGGCCGCGGAGCCCACCCCGCCTGAGCGCGCAACCGCCCGCCCGGCACGCCCCGCCACCGCCCGCCCGGCACGCCCCGCCACCGTCCGCCCGGCACGCCCCGCCACCGCCCGCGCCCGGCCACCGCCCCGGCCGCCACCGTCCGCTCGCAAGCGCCCCACCGCCCCGCAAGCCCCCCCGCCGCCCCGGCCGCCACCGCCCCGGCCGCCGCCGCCCCGCCGCGCGCCACCGCCACCGCCACCGCCACCGCCACCACCCGCCGCACCGTCACAATCCGCGGCCGTGGCGCCGAGGGCGAGTTCGGCTGGCGCGCTTATGACTCGAGCCGCCGGCGCTCCCTCCCCGCCCACGAGCGCCCCGGCTTCAAGCCCGACCGGGCGGCGATGTGGGCCGTGATCCTCGGCCTCTTGCTCGTGCTCGTGGCTGCCGCCAGCGCGCACGGCGCGATGCTGGCGCACACCCTCCACTAGGACCCTCTCGGCCCCGCGCGGGCCGCCGTCCGGCCCACTGCTGCGCGCCTCCTGCGCGAGTCTTGCGCTGCACGGCGAGGAGAACCCTTACGGATATCGAATGCCTCGCTGATCCGCAGTTTATGCGCGCACGTATAAGGGGATCAGGCGAGTGCCGTTCTGCCGGAGCGCCTGGGTGAGTCCGCACCCGAGCTGGCCCCGACGCCCTGTTGAAGAACGTGTGAAGAAAGCTTGTGCTACTCGCCGGCGCAAACTACACTTATCAACAGTAAGAAGGTCTAGAAAGTAAAGGGTAGGTACGGGCAACGGTGCCCACCCTCCAGACCTCTGGTGGTCACGATGAAAACTTCCATGAGCAGATTCCAGATCCACGACGACCTCACGGCACCCGAGGGCTCAGTCCCGGTGCTGCGGGGGGCGCTCGCGACCGGCGGCCAGCTGCCGAACTTCCTCGGCGTCCTCGCCGGCTCGCCGGCGGCGCTGCGGGCCTACGCCCGCTTTCGCTCCGAGCTCCGGCACGGCAAGCTGACGCTCGCGACGCTCGAGCGGATCGCGCTCGCGGTGGCCGAGCACTACCACTCCGAGCCGGGGATCGCGATGCACTCGCGCACCGCGCGCGCGGCCGGGCTGGCCCTCGACGAGGTGGCCAACGCCCGCCAGTTCACCTCCAAGGACGAGCGCGAGGCGGCGCTCCTGCGCTACCTGCGCGCGCTCGTCGACAACGGCGGCCACGCCCCGATGCACCTCCACGAGGAGGCGCGCGAGGCAGGCTGGGATGACGAGCAGATCCTCGAGGCGATCGCCGCTGTGGCGCTCGAGATGTTCGCCGCGATGGTGAACGTTGCCGGCGAGGTGCCGGTCGATGGATCCAGCGAAGCGTCCCGGGCCCTTCAAGCGGCGTAAGCTTCGCAAGGAGATGTGCGCTCGCGAGCACATGTCCTCAGCATCAGGCGAGACGAAGCCCGCTGGCTGCTGCCCGCTCTATCACGAGGCCGTCGAGCTGGTCGGCCGCCGCTGGACCGGCGCGATCCTCCGCGTCCTGATGGACGGCCCGCTGCGCTTCTCCGAGGTGGCGCAAGCGGTGCCCGAGCTCTCTGACCGGCTCCTCTCGGAGCGGATGAAGGAGCTCGAGGCGCGGGGGATCGTCGAGCGCAACGTGCTGCCCGGTCCACCGGTGCGCGTCGAGTACTCGCTCTCGAAGATGGGCCGCGAGCTCGAGCCCGCGCTCTCGGAGCTCCAGCGCTGGGCGAAGCGCTGGCTGGGCCGTCCGAGCGTCTCCGCCGGCGTCTGAAGGCCGCCCTCGGCGCGGCATCGCGCGCGCCCGGCGAGGAGCGCGGCCAGTAACCTCCGCCGCCGATGACCACGACGGCCCGACCACTGAGCGCCGATGACGTGACGGCGCTCGTCGAAGAGCGCGGGATTCGCTTCGTCCGCCTGTGGTTCACCGACATCCTCGGCCAGCTCAAGGCCTTCTCGATCAACGCCACCGAGCTCCCCGACGCGTTCGAGGGCGGGATGGGCTTCGACGGCTCCTCGATCACCGGCTTCAACCCGATCGAGGAGTCGGACATGATCGCGATGCCCGACCCATCGACGTTCGCGGTTCTCCCCTGGCGGCCGGCGGACCAGGGCGTGGCCAGGATGTTCTGCGACATCCAGACCCCCGAGAAGACCGCCTACGAGGGTGACCCGCGTTACGTCCTCCGGCGCGCACTGCAACGCGCGGACCAGCTCGGCTTCGACCACTTCTACGTCGGCCCCGAGCTCGAGTACTTCTACTTCCGCGACTCCAAGTCGACCGAAGTCCTCGACGAGGGCGGCTACTTCGACCTGACCACGCTCGATGCCGGCTCGGACCTCCGCCGCGAGACAGTGCTCGCGCTCGAGCAGCTCGGCATCCACACCGAGTACGCCCACCACGAGGTCGGCCCGAGCCAGCACGAGATCGACATGCGCTACGCCGACGCGCTCAAGATGGCCGACGACACCATGACCTACCGGATCGCGGTCAAGGAGTACGCGCTCAAGTACGGCCTGCACGCGACGTTCATGCCCAAGCCGCTGTTCGGCAAGAACGGCTCCGGCATGCACACCCACCAGTCGCTGTTTCGCGGCGAGCAGAACGCGTTCTTCGACGCCGAGGACCCCTACTTCCTGTCCGATGTCGGCAAGGCGTTCATCGCCGGCCAGCTCCGCCACGCCCGCGAGATCTGCTCGATCTTCGCCCAGTGGGTCAACTCCTACAAGCGCCTGGTCCCCGGCTACGAGGCGCCGGTGTACGTGGCCTGGTCGCGGCGCAACCGCTCGGCGCTGGTGCGCGTGCCCATGTACCACCCGGGCCGCGAGCGGACCACGCGCATGGAGCTCCGCTGCCCCGACCCGGCGTGCAACCCGTACCTGACCTTCGCGGTGCTGCTCCAGGCCGGCCTCGAGGGCATCGAGCACGGCTATGAGCTGCCCGACCCGATGGAGAAGAACCTGTACCACATCGCCCCCGACGAGCGCCGCCGGCTGGGCATCGAGCAGCTCCCGGAGACGCTGGGCGAGGCGATCGAGCTCACCGCCGAGTCAGAGCTCGTGCTCCGCACCCTCGGCGAGCACATGTTCAACCGCTACATCGAGATCAAGCGCCAGGAGTGGGAGGACTACCGGGTCCAGGTCACCCCCTGGGAGCTCGAGCGCTACCTCCCAGTCTTGTAGTGGGGGGTCACGCGGCTGCGCCGCGTGACGTCCGTGGGGCCAGCCGGACGACTCGCGGCGGGCCCGGTCGTGGCGAGGCCGGAAGCCGAGCGGGCCGTGCCGCGAGGGGCCCGTCCGGACCGCCTCAGCGCAGGCCGAGCACGACGCGGACGTCGCCCTGGCTCGCGCTGTCGCCGACCACGAAGTAGTCGAGCCGCTGGAGCACGACCTGCACCTTGTTGTCGCGCCCGCCGGCCTGGAAGGTCGCGATCTGCGCGGTGAGGCCGGCCAGGGTCGAGAGGTCGAGGAAGAACGGGACGCGGCTGCCGCTGGGCAGCGCGGACTTGGCGCGAGCGAACGCCGGATTGGAGCTGAGCGTGCTCGAGGGTGAGATGAACTGGTTGAAGGCCTCGTCGAACGTGGCCAGAACGCGGCGCCCGGCCTCCGCGACCTTGACCTGCGGAAGGGGCGAACCGGCCTTGGTGGCGATGAACGAGGTGGGCTTCCCGGACACGCTCAGGCTCTTGCTCTGCTTGGCGCGGTTGTAGATCGCGCCCAGCACGCGGCCGGCGGCGGCCGGGTTCGCCGGGGTCACGCTCAACCCGGCCTGGAGGGCGACCGGCGCGTTGCCCTGGACCGCGAGCTGCATCGGCCCGAGCGCCGGCAGCACGTCGTGGACGAGGTCGATGCCGTAGCGCTGGCGAAACAGGCCGAGGACCGCGGCCGCGGTGGAGTTGGAGCCGAGCACCGACTGCATCTGCGTCGTGTTGAGCGCGCCGGTGGCGAGGGCCAGCCACGAGCCCTCGGGCAGCCCGCTCAGCCGGCGTCGGCGCCGGCGCCGGACGGAGGCCCGCGTGGGTGCCGCGGACCTCGAAGGTGATCGTCTTCGGCTTCAGGGTCAGCCCGAAGGCGCCGCCACCGCGGAGCTTCCCGGACTGGAGCGCGGCCGTCAGCGCCTGCTGCGAGGCCGCCGGCAGCGCGGCCACGTTCGGCGAGGAGGACAACGCGGAGGCCAGCGCCGGGCCGTTGAGGTAGCCGCGCACGATCGCGCTCGAGTCGATCGCCCCGAACGCGCCGCTGAACGTCTGGTTGCCCGACAGCGAGCCGCCGTGGGAGGCGTCGATGACGGCCTTGAAGGCGGCCGGGCCTCCACCGACCGCGTTGTGGCCGACGATCCCGATGGCCACCGGCTTGCCGTTGTCGTTGCCCACCTGGTAGCTCACCCCGCGGTAGCTCGTGGAGGTGAGGTGGGCGTTCTTCTCGCCCTTCTGGAGCGCCGAGAGCGCCGCCGCCTGGTTGTTCGTGGGCGCGATCAAGACGACGTTCGAGCTGCCCAGCCCCATCACCGCGATGCCGACCCGTTGCCCAAGCCAGGGTTGGATGTCGCGCTGATAGTTGAGGCCGGAGGCGTTGCCGGACTTCTCGATCGCGTTCTGGATGCTCGGCACGGGGTTGCGGCCGAGCAACCGCGTGAGCGCGCTCTGGGCGTCGCTGCTCTGAGAGCCCTGCGGCCGGACCGTGATCTCGATGTAGGCGAGGGCGTTAGCCGGCGCGACCCCGGCCGGGCTGGCGGCGGAGACGCCGCCGCTCGAGCCGCAGCCCGCGAGCACGAGCCCGAGGAGCGCGGCGAGGACAGCCAGGATCCCGGTGCGCCTGCCCATGTCCTAAAAGGATACTTACCCTTCAGAGGGCGGCGGCCAGCTCCTCCGGGCTCGTCACCGGGGCCCGGCAGGCGAAGTGCTCGCACACGTAGGCCGCGGCGCGGCCCTCGACCGGTTCCCGGCCCTCGAGCAGCGGCACCCCGTCCGCAACCCCCCCCGCGAGCACCACGTGGGGGCGGAACTCGCGCCGCACGGCGCGCACGAGCGGCGCGAGCTCCTCGGGCGGCCCGACCAGCGCCACCTCGCGCACCCGGGCCAGGTAGAAGTCGGCGGCCTGGAGCAGGTGCCCGAAGGCCTGCGGGTGGCGGGTGGCGAGCGGGTAGAGCAGCCGCAGCACGCCGAGGGCGTGGCGCTCGTACTTGCCCTCGCCGGCCAGGAGCGCGAGCCGCAGGAGCCCGAACGCGGCCGAGGAGTTGCCCGACGGGATCGGCGAGTCCTCGAGGTCCTTGCGCCGCGCCGGCAACTCCTCGTGCTCGGCCGAGGTGGTGAAGAACGCCCCCCGCTCGGGATCCTCGAAGCGCTCGATCATGGCGTCGGCCAGCGCCACCGCCTCGCGGTACCAGCGCGGCTCGAACGTCGCCTCATACAGACTCAGCAGCGCCTCGAGCAGAAACGCGTGATCCTCGAGGAACCCGGCCACGCCCGGGATCCGGAGCAGCGCGCCCTGCTCGTCGCGCCGCGCGCGCATGAGGAACTCGGCGCAGGCCACGGCGGCGTCGATGTAGTCGCGGCGCTCGAGCACGGCGCCGGCCTCGGCCAGCGCCGAGATCATCAGCGCGTTCCAGGAGGTGAGCTGCTTGTCGTCGAGCCCCGGGCGCACGCGGGGCGAGCGGGCTCCGTAGAGCTTGCAGCGGATCTCGGGCAGCGAGCGCGGCTCCGGTCCGCGCCCCTCCAGGATCAGCCCGTGCTCGAACGGCCGGGGCCGGAAGTACTCGAGCGCCTCGTCGGCCAGCGGCCCGAGCACGTCGCGCAGCTCGGACTCGGTCCACACATAGAACTTGCCCTCGACGCCCTCGGAGTCGGCGTCGAGCGCGGAGTAGAAGCCGCCGTCGGGCGAGCGCATCTCGCGCAGGGCCCAGTCGAGCGTCTCGGAGCACACGCGCCGGAAGCGCTCGCGGCCCGAGACCTGCCAGCCGTGCAGGTAGCGCCGGGCGAGCAGCGCGTTGTCGTAGAGCATCTTCTCGAAGTGGGGCACGGTCCAGGTGCGGTCGACCGCGTAGCGCGCGAAGCCGCCGCCGACCTGGTCGTAGATCCCGCCGGCGGCCATCGCCTCGAGCGTGGCCAGCGACATCTCGCGCTCCCCGCGCGCCAGCAGCAGCCCGATCACCGACGGCTGGGGGAACTTGGGCGGGCCGCCGAAGCCGCCGTAGTCGCGGTCGTAGCCCCCGGCCAGCGAGGACACCGCGGCGGCCAGCTCGGCCTCACGGATCGGCTCGGGCGAGGGCTCGAGCAGCGCCGTGCGCGCCGCTGCGCGCACGAGCTGGGCGCCCTGGCCGCGCACGTCCTCGCGCCGGTGCTCCCAGGCGTCGGACACCGCCTCGAGAACCATCCGCCAGCTCGGCAGTCCGTGGCGCTGCTCGGGCGGGAAGTACGTCCCGGCGTAGAACGGCTGGCGCTCGGGCGTGAGGAAGGTGTTGAGCGGCCAGCCGCCGTGTCCGGTCATCGCCTGGCAGGCGTCCATGCACAGCGCGTCGATGTCCGGGCGCTCCTCGCGGTCGACCTTGATGCACACGAAGTGCTCGTTCATGAGCGCCGCCGTGTCCGCGTCCTCGAAGGACTCACGCTCCATCACGTGGCACCAGTGGCAGGCCGAGTAGCCGATCGAGACGAGCAGCGGCCTGTCCTCGCGCTCGGCCCGGGTCAGCGCCTCCTCGCCCCACGGGTACCAGTCGACCGGGTTGTCCTTGTGCTGGAGGAGGTACGGCGAGGTCTGGGTGGCCAGCCGGTTCGCGATCCACCCAGGCTACCCGCGGCCAGACAGGGGGAATACGCTAGGCAGACACCGAGGGCTTGGGAGATAACTGCCGCCATGACGTGAGTTTTCTCCCAAGCGGTAAGGAGATCACTTGGCTGCACACCGTGAGTCGGTCAGTGCCCCCGACGCGCCCGCCGCCGTCGGCCCGTACGTCCACGCCATCCGCACCGGGAACCTGCTGTTCTGCTCCGGGCAGATCCCGCTCGACCCGCGCACCGGCGACCTCGTCGGGACCAGCGCCGGCGCCCAGGCTGGGCGCTGCCTGGAGAACCTGGCTGCGGTGTGCCACGCCGCCGGCGCCACGCTGGGCGACGCGGTGAGGCTCACCGTGTACCTGACCGACATGGGGACGTTCGGCGAGGTCAACGAGGTGTACGAGTCGTTCTTCGAATCCAGCCCTCCGGCGCGGGTGGCGATCGGGGTGGCGGCGCTTCCCCGGGGCGCGAAGGTCGAGATCGACGCGGTGGTGGCGCTCCCCTGACCGATTCGACCCAGGCGACCGTCGGGCCCGCGGAGATCCGTCGCGCGGCGGAGGCCGGCGCCGGCGTGGTGCGCGGGACGCCGGTGCTGAGCTCGCGCACGCTGAGCGAGCGGACGGGGACGACGGTCGTGGTCAAGGCGGAGAACCTCCAGCGCACCGGCTCGTTCAAGCTGCGGGGGGCGATCGCCAAGCTGACCGCGCTGGGGGAAGGCTGCGCCCGCGGCGTGGTCACCGGCAGCGCGGGCAACCACGCCCAAGCCGTTGCCTACGCGGCGCGCGCCCGCGGCGTCGCCTGCGAGGTGTTCATGCCGCTGGGGGCGTCGATCTCGAAGATGGAGGCGGCCAGCGCGCTCGGCGCGCGCGTAACCATCACCGGGGCCACCGTCGACGACGCCCTCGCCGCCGCCTACGAGCGCGCCGACGCGGGCGGGCTCGCCTTCGTGCATCCCTTCGACGACCTCGACGTGATCGCCGGCCAGGGCACGCTCGGCTTGGAGCTGCTCGACCAGGTCCCCGAGCTCACGCGCGTGATCGTGCCGATCGGCGGCGGCGGGCTGGCCAGCGGCGTAGCCATAGCGGTCAAGTCCGCGCGGGGTGGGCGGGACCCGGTCCAGGTGATCGGCGTCCAGGCCGCGAGCTGCGCGCCGTTTCCCGCCTCGATCGAGGCCGGCAGCCCGACGCCGGTGAGCGCCGCGCTGACGATCGCCGACGGCATCGCGGTCAAGCGGCCCGGCCAGGTCACGCTCCCGCTGATCGCGCGTCTGGTCGACGAGGTGGTGACGGTGGGCGAGGACGACATCGCCGAGGCGATGGTGTTCCTGCTCGAGCGGGCCAAGCTCGTGGTCGAGGGAGCGGGCGCGGTCGGCATCGCCGCCCTCCTCGGCGGGGCGCTCGACGTCTCCGGCGCGGCCGGGACGACGGCAGTGATCCTCTCCGGCGGCAACGTCGACGCTGGTCTGCTCGGCGACATCGCGCGCCGGCACGAGAGCCAGGTGGGGCGCCGGCTCGTGCTCCTCGCCTGCCTACCCGACCGGCCCGGGTCGCTGGCCCGGCTCCTGGCCCTGGTCGGCGAGCTCGGCGCGAACATCCTCGACGTCGAGCACATCCGCGAGGGCTTCGACCTGCACGTGCGCGAGACGGCGGTCCAGCTCGTGCTCGAGACCCGCGGCCAGACTCAGGCGGAGGACGTGACCGGCGCGGTTCGCCGCGCCGGATACTCGGAGCCGCGGCTGCTGCGGTAGTCGCGCGCCTCGTCGACGAGGGCGGCGATGACCTGGCTCTGGAGGTCGACCTCGGGGTGCCACTGGACGCCGAGGACGAAGCGGCGATCGGGGGCCTCGAGCGTCTCGGGCAGGTCGTCGAGCACCGAGTGACCTGTGACCTCGAGCCCCGCGCCGGCCCGCTCCACGCCCTGGTGGTGATGGGACTTGGTCGCGTGCACGGCCTCGCCCGCCGCTCGCGCGGCCAGCGAGCCCGGCTTCAGGCGCACGTCGTGGTCGGCCTCATCGAAGCTCCCGGGAACGCGGCGATGGTCCTCGTGGCCGACCTCGTCGGGCAGGTGCTGCTTGAGCGTTCCCCCGAAGGCGACGTTGAGGAGCTGCATCCCGCGGCAGACGCCGAGCACCGGGATGTCCCGCTCCACCGCGCGGCGCGTGAGCGCGATCTCGACGCCGTCGCGCTCGGGCACCGTCGGGCCGGTCATCGGGTGGCGCTCGGCGCCGTAGCGGGAGGGATCGATGTCCTCGCCGCCGGCCAGGATCAGCCCGTCGAGCAGGTCGAGCACCGGGTCCGGGTCGAGCTCGAGCTCGGGATCGGGTGGGATCATGATGGCCAGGCCCCCGGCGCGCTGGATCGATCGCATGTAGTCGTAGGGCAGCAGCGCCGCCTGCTGCTCCCACACGCCCCACGTGGCGTGCGTGAGGCTCGTGCAGATCCCGATCACTGGGCGTTCGTCAGCCACGCCACCCAGGCTAGCGCGCGGGATTTCTGAGCAAGGCGCGCCTGCACCTTCCCGCTCGTCGTCTTCGGGAGCTCGGGCGCGAACTCGACGATCCGCGGGTACTTGTAGGGCGCCGTCTCCCGCCGGACGTGATCCTGGAGCTCGCCGGCGAGCTCGGGAGAACCGGCGTAGCCATCGCGCAGGACGACGATCGCGCGGACCACCGCTCCGCGCTCGTCGTCGGGCGCGGCGACCACGGCCGCCTCGGCCACCGCCTCGTGCGAGACCAGCGCCGACTCGACCTCGAACGGCCCGATCCGGTAGCCGGCCGAGATGATCACGTCATCGCGGCGGCCCTCGAAGTACAGGTAACCGTCCTCGTCGCGCGTCACCAGGTCCCCGGTGCGCCACGGGCGGTCGGCCGGCGCCGGGTCGCCGCGCAGGTGGGCGACGAAGAACGTCGGGTCGGTGTGCGGGTCCTGGAGGACGAGCTCGCCGTCGAGCACATCCAGCTCGACACCCGGGAGGGGGAGGCCCATCGAGCCGGGGCGCACCGGCGCGCCCACCGGGTTGGCGGTGAGCTGCCCGGTCTCGGTCTGGCCGTAGCCGTCGCGGATCTCGATCCCGGTCGCCTCGCTGAACGCGCGCAGGACCTCGGGGTTGAGCGCCTCGCCGGCCGCCACCAGCGTGCGCAGGGCCGGCAGCGGTGCGAGCGTCGCCCGCTTGGCGATCACGCGGTACTCGGTCGGCGCCATGCACAACACGCCCACGCGCTCGGCGGCGAGGATCTCCAGGCGCTGCGCCGGGTCGAAGCGGGCATCGTGCAGAAGCGCGGTGGCGCCGCGCAGCCATGGGGCGATGAACGCGTTGCGCGCGGACTTCGACCAGCCGCTGGCCGCCGTGCACCAGACGAGATCGCCCTCGCGGGCATCGAGCCAATGCTCGGCCTGGAGGCGCTGGCCGGGGAGGTAGCGCTGCCCGTGGATGACGCCCTTGGCCTCGCCCGTGGTGCCGCTCGTGAACGTGATCAGGCAGGGATCGGTGGCCTCGAGCTCGGCCGCGGGGGCCGGGTCGGCGTCGAACAGAGCCGGATCGGGGATGGTCAGGACGGGGCAGGGCGGAGCGGCGGCGGAGAGCTCGCTCGTGTCGCGCTCATCGGCGACGATCAGCTTGGGGTCGGCGGCGTCGATCCGCTGGCGCAGGTCCTTGGCCCGGAGCTGCTCGTTGCAGGCGAGTGCCACGGCTCCCAGGCGAAAGCAGGCCACCATCGTCAGCACCCACTCCGGGCGGTTGCCCACCAGCGTCATCACGATGTCGCCGCGGCCGACGCCGTGGCGGGCGAGGGTTCCGGCGAGCCGGGCGCTCCGGTCCGCCACCTCGGCAAACGTCCACTCGCGCCGCGCGCCCTCGCGGGTGAGCTCGATCAGGGCCAGGCGCGCCGGCGGCGCGGCGTCGACGACGTCGCGGGCGAAGTTCATGGGGCGGAAGCATTGCAGCGCGGCGCCGGCCCCTGTTAGGCTCGCATCGTGGGGTTGATGACCGGGAAGGGCCCGCTCAGTCGGCAGCCCGAGGGGACGTGGAACTTCGGCGCGCCGGCGCCGGGACAGGCGATGTACATCGAGCCGATCGGCAAGCGCATCCGCGTCGTGCTGGGCGAGCAGACGATCGCCGACAGCACCCACACTCAGCTCGTGTCCGAGTCGGGCCTTCAGCCGATCTACTACTTCCCGCGCGCCGACGTGCGCGCCGAGGTGCTCGCGCCCTCAGAGCGCCACACGCGCTGCCCGAAGAAGGGCGAGGCCTCCTACCACACGCTCCGCGTGGGCGACCGCGTCGAGGAGGCGGCGGCGTGGTACTACCCCGAGCCGCTGCCCGCGGCCGAGGCCATCCGCGACCACCTCGCCTTCTACTTCCAGCGGATGGATCACTGGTTCGAAGAGGACACCGAGATCGTCGCCCACGCCAAGGACATCTACCACCGGATCGACGTGTACCCGAGCTCGCGCCACGTCCGGGTCTCGCTCGACGGCGAGCTGCTGGCCGAGAGCACGCGGGCGATGGCGCTGTACGAGTCCAACCTCCCAACCCGCTGGTACCTGCCGCGCGAGGACGTATCGGCCAAGCTCGTCCCCAGCGACACGACGACCGGGTGCGGTTACAAGGGATGGGCGAGCTACTACTCGGTCGAGCTCTCGAGCGGCGAGGTCGTCCCGGACATCGTCTGGTACTACGTCGATCCGTTCCACGACGGGGCGGCGGTCAAGGACCTGCTCTGCTTCTTCAACGAGCGCGTCGACCTCGAGGTCGACGGCGAGTCGGTCGGCCGCCCGCACACCGACTGGACACGCCCGGTGAAGTCCGAGACGCCGAAGGCCGCCGCAGCACCGCCGGCCTAGTCGCCGTATCCTCGGTCGCATGGCGATCGCGACCCCCTACACCGAGAAGACCGACGAGCAGAAGGCGATCTGCGAGATGGTTCGCCAGTTCGCCGACGAGCAGATCATCCCCAAGGCCGAGCACTACGACCACGAGGACAGCTTCCCCGAGCCGATCGTCGAGCAGATGAAGGAGCTCGGGCTGTTCGGCGTGACCATCCCCGAGGAGTACGGCGGGATGGGACTCGACCTGACGACCTACGCGATGATCGTCGAGGAGCTCTCTCGAGGGTGGATCAGCATCTCCGGGATCGTCAACACCCACTTCATCGGCTCCTACCTGCTGATGAAGTTCGGGACCGAGGAGCAGAAGCAGCGCTACCTGCCGAAGATGGCCACGGGCGAGATGCGGGCCGCGTTCTCGCTCTCAGAGCCCGAGCTGGGCTCCGACGTCGCGGCGATCAAGGCCTCGGCCAAGAAGGCCGACGACACGCACTACGAGATCAACGGAACCAAGATGTGGGTCACCAACGGCCTGCTCTCCTCGCTCGTGTTCGTGCTCGTGCGCACCGATCCGAGCGCGGAGCCGAAGCACCGGGGCCTGACCTGCTTCATCGCCGAGAAGGAGCCGGGCGTCTCCGAGAACACCGGCGAGTACAAGGGCTTCAACGTCCCGCCCAAGATCAAGAAGATGGGCTACAAGGGCGTCGAGTCGACCGAGCTCGTGTTCGACGGCTACCGCTGTCCCGCCGAGAACATCCTCGGTGGCGAGGAGGCGGGCCTGAACCGCGGCTTCTCGCAGATGATGGATGCGCTCGAGCTCGGGCGCGTGAACGTCGCCTCACGCGGCGTCGGCCTGGCCCAGCGCGCGCTCGAGCTCGCGCTCAAGTACTCCCAGGAGCGGCGCACGTTCGGCAAGCCGATCTCCCAGCACCAGGCGATCCAGTTCAAGCTCGCCGACATGGCCACCCAGGTCGAGGCGGCGCGGCTCATGACCCACCGCGCGGCGCGCATGAAGGACGCCGGCGAGCGCTCGGACATCGAGGCCGGCATGGCCAAGCTGTTCGCCTCGGAGACCGGGCGCTTCTGCGCCGAGGAGTGCCTGCGCATCCACGGCGGCTACGGCTACTCCAAGGAATACGAGATCGAGCGCATCTACCGCGACGCGCCACTGCTCTTGATCGGCGAGGGCACGAGCGAGATTCAGCGCATGGTGATCGGGCGCAAGCTGCTCGAGCGCCACAAGATCTGATGGCGGATACCAAGACGCTGATCGAGACCGCGGTCAGCCGCTTCCTCGAGGATGTGCCGGCGCTCCAGCAGCTCAAGCTGGTCGTGGGGCTCGAGCTCCGCGCCCGCCACGACACCCAGATCTACCGCGTCGAGCTCCCTGGGCCGAAGGTGACAAAGGACGTGCCGAGCGACGCCAAGGTGACGCTGACCGTGTCGCGCTCGCACTTCAACGAGCTGGCGAGCAAGGGCCACATCAGCCACTGGCGGGCGGCGTTCGAGCACGGAGACGCCAAGGCCACCGGCGTCGAGCAGGTACTGAAGCTGATCGCCAACGTGGTCGAGCGCCAGGAGGAGCGGACGCGGACCCGCAAGGCGACGCACCACTAGCCTCGCGCGCCTGGTCCTGAGCGACCCGCTCGGGTGTAGGCTCCGTAGGGCATGCGAGCGCGACCGCCTCGGTCCTACCTACTCCTCGTAACTCTGGAAACGGTTCAGCTCGTCCTGTTCGTCGCGGTGCTCGACACCCACGTCCCACGTGGCGGGGTTATCGTCATGCTTGCGCTGCTTGCCGGCCTGGCCTACGGGTCCGCGCTGGCCTGGATGCTCTTGCTCGTCGCGAACGCGATTCCGCTTCTGGCCGTCGCGGGCATCTCCTTTAGCTCCGGCCACGGCATGCTGTGGGGACACGTGGCGGTCCTCGGCCTCACCAGCTTAACGTTGGTCGCGACTCTCCTCTCGCCCTCGATCCGTCGACATATCCGCACTCGCCGGCCTCGGCCGTCTCGAGCGGCTTCCCCCTAGTCGCGGCGGGCGGCCAGCTCCTCGGCCTCGCTCAGCTGGGCGTCGATGAGGCTGAGCCCGGAATCCCAGAAGCCGGGGTCGGCGAGGTCGATGCCGATGATCTCGCCCAGCTGCTCGGGGCTGCGCGACCCGCCTGCCCCCAATAGCTCCAGGTAGCGAGGGACGAACGACTCGCCCTCGGCCTTGAAGCGGCCGTAGGCGGAAAGGGCGAGCAGCTGCCCGTAGGCGTAGGCGTACACGTAGCCGGGGGTGTTGATGAAGTGTGGGACGTAGGACCACCACATCCGGTAGCCCTCGGTGATCTCGACCGACTCTCCGAACAGCTCCCGCTGGCTCTCGACCCAGAACTCGCACAGGCGCTGCACCGAAAGCTCGCCCTCGGCGCGCCGGTTGGTGTGGACCAGATGCTCGAAGCGGTTCATCGCCATCTGCCGGAACACGGTGGCGATCTCGCCGTCGATCCGCTCGGCGAGCAGGCCGAGCCGCTCCTCGCCGCCACCCGCCTCCTCGAGCAGGCGCTCGAACACGAGCGTCTCACCGAACACCGACGCCGTCTCGGCGAGCGTCAGGGGCGTCGACTGGTGGAAGATCCCCTGGGGCTGGGCGAGCGCCGCGTGCAGGCCGTGGCCGAGCTCGTGGGCCATCGTCAGCACGTCGCGCCGGCGCGCGGTGAAGTTCAGCAGCACGTAGGGATGCACGCTCGGGACGGTGTAGCTGCAGAACGCCCCGCCGCGCTTGTGCGGGCGCACCGGGGCGTCGATCCAGCGCTCATCGAAGAAGCGGGCGACGACCCGGCCGGCATCCTCCGAGAAGGCGCGGTAGGTGTCGAGCACGAGCTCGCGCGACTCGGCGTATGAGAAGGACAGGTCCTCGGCCAGCACCGGCGCCGCGCGGTCGTAGTCGGCCAGGCGCTCGACTCCGATCAGCCTGGCCTTGAGCGCATACCAGCGCTGAGGGATGTCGTAGCGGCCGCGCACGGCCTCGATCAGCGCCATGACCGACGCGTCGGAGGCCTCGTTGGCCAGGTTGCGGGTGGCCAGCCAGTGCGGATAGGAGCGCAGCCGGTCCTCGACCGACTTGTCATAGGCCAGGGTGTTGAAGATGAACGCGCGCGTGCGGATGCCCGGCTCGAGCGTGGTCGAGACGGCCTCGGCGGCGGCCCGGCGCTTCTCCCGGTCGGGCGACTGAAGGCGGCTGAGGGCAACGTCGAGCGGGACCTCCTCGCCTTCGAGGCTGACCCGCAGCGACGAGCACAGCTCCGAGAACAGGCGCCCCCAGGCGGCCTGGCTGGAGATCGCCTTCTCCGCCAGGAGCTTCTCCTCGCTCTCGGAGAGCAGGTGCGGCCGGTAGCGGCGCATGCTGTGCAGGTGGTGGCGGCAGAAGGCGAGCTCGGGCGCGCTCAGGAGCGCGTCGGCCCGGCCGTCCTCGAGCGCGGCCCACTCGAGGTCGAAGAACAGCAGCTTGGTCTCGATCTCGGTGCCCCGCTCCTGCACGCGCTGGAGCAGCGCGCCCCGCGCGGGGTCGGCGGTGTCGGTCGAGAAGCGAAGTGCGGCGTAGGAACCGGCGCGGCCGACGAGGTCGCTGAGCGCGGCGAGCTCGTGCATCGCCTCGGCCAGCCCGCCGGCGTCGAGCTCGGCCACGTGGCCGGCGTGCCGGGAGGCGAAGTCGCTCGCGCGGGAGCTCGCCTCGTCGAACATGCGCTCGACCGCGCCGGCGTCCTCGCCATCGACGAGCGGGCTGAGATCCCACTCGGTGGCGAGCAGCTCGGGGTCGGAGAGGTAGTCGGTGGTAGCCACGGTGACGCGCAGACTAGTACGTGCCGGGCGGGCAGCGGCTCGGGTCGAGCGGTCCGCTCAGCTCGAACAGGTCGACGGGCTGCCCGGTCACCTGCTCCTGGAACACGACGCGGGCGGCCGGGTCGCCGATCGTCCACCCCCGCTCGGGTGCGGGGCGGAGCTGCGCGGGGTTCCAGAAGTCGCGCTCGGGCGTGGTCAGCAGGTAGCGGAAGTGCCCGCGGTTGACCGCCGCCCGCCACGCCCGGCAGCCGGGGATCCGCGTGAACGACCCGTGCGGTCCTGTCTGCGCCACGTACTCGACGCGGTTGGAGTCGTCGAGCCCGAACAGGGGATAGTCGAAGAACTCGCCGTAGCTGCCGGCCACGGCCACGCGCGCGTGGTGGACGCCGCGGAAGTAGGCCCACGCCACCGACAGGTGCGAGATCTGCGGCTGGTAGACGTAGCGCCCGCGCAGGTAGTGGCGCTGCCACGGGTAGCCGGCCGCGGCGCCGGCGCACGCGAGCAGCGCCGCCGCGGCCAGCCCGGCGATCCGGGCGCTGCGCAGGCGGCGCAGCGCAGTCACGATCAAGCCGGCGGCGAGGATCGCTCCGCCCAGGGCGGCGGCGCCGGCCGCGTGCCGGCCCGGCCACAGGGCTACGTGGGCGATCGTGGCCACCGCGGCGGCGCCGAGGGCGGCGACCAGCGCCGCCTGGCGGCGGGGACCGGCGAACGCCGGCGCCATCGGCGCGATCGCGTAGGCCAGCGCCAGCCCGGGGGCCGCGTAGCGGAGGTTGTAGGCGAAGCCGACCGGGTCGCCGTCGGGACCGATGGCACCGTTGGGCGTGACCAGATAGGCGGCCAGGCTCCCCAGCGCCACCACGGCCAGCATCCGCAACGTGCGGTCGGCACCGGGCAGGAGGCAGAGCAGCGGCCCGAGGATCGCGCCGGCCGCGATCACGTACCACCAGGAGCCGAGCTGCGCCGCCATCCCGGACACGAAGTAGTGGCGCCAGAAGGCCGAGCTCGTCAGGTAATGGGCGACGGCGAAGTTGACATGGCTCTGGACGGGCGGCGCCGGCGTGGGCAGGATCCCGGCGAAGCTGCTCCACGGCAGCGGGTTGCCGATCGCCACCAGGTTGCGCGCGTACCAGAAGCCGCCGGCGAGCACGAGCGGGATCAGCCAGGTGAGCGCGCCGGCGCGGCGCCGCCCCGCGGGTGCGAGCGCGAGCATCCCGAGCGTGAGCAACGCCACCGGGGCCAGGAAGGTGAGCTTGATCGACATCGCGAAGCCGGCGGCGAGCGCGGCCAGCGCGTGCGCGGCGGGGCGCCCGCCGGCGTTCACGACCAGCGCCACCGCGGTGAGCAGGAACGCGAGCCCGACGATGTCGCCATCGGCGCTCCCCGGCTGGGAGAAGTCCATCATCGGCGTGAGCAGGACGAGCGCGACGCCGGCGGCGGCCGCCGCCGCGCGCCACCGGCGCTCTCCGATGCACCACGCGGCCAGCATCGCCAGGCTCATCCACAGCAGGTTCAGAAGCGGCGAGAGGGTGTCGCGCCCGAACAGCACGATCCCCAGTCCGTGGAACAGCTCCGCCGTGGCGGGATAGAACGCGAGCAGGAACTCGAGGTCGTAGTGCAGCGAGGTGACGCGCCCGGTCTGGGCGAAGCTCGCCGCCCACGGCATGTGGTACCAGAGGGTGTCGAAAGCGTGCATGCCGAGGTCGTAGGCATCGAGCATCGGCGAGGCCCACACGGCAGCCACGGTGGCGCCGGCGAGGACCGCGACGCCGGTCGCGGCGATCGCCACGGGCGCGGCGGCGCGCCGGCCGCTCGCGCGACGGCGCGCCAGGTCCCAGGCCCCGCGCGGCGCCCGCCGCTGCGCTCACGATCACGATCGGCCCCAGGCGGAACACGCCGATCGTCCCCAGGACCTCGAGGATCGCGATCAGGCACGCCAGTCCGAGCAGCGCCTCGGCCAGCCGCGCCGTCGCCCCCGCCCACTCCGGCAGCAGCCGGCGGCGCAGCGCGAGCGCGAGCAGGCCCATGGACACGCACACGACCGCGAGCGACGCGACGCCGAGGATGTAGCGCCCGGCCGTGACGTTCATGCCTCACATCCGGCGCGTACGCTCCGTCCCATGAGAGCCCGAAGACTAGTGCCGGGGTTGCTGGCCCTCGGGTTCGCGCTCGGCGGATGCGGCTCGGGCGCACAGGTCCCCGACCTGGCCAAGCTCCCGCTCGTCCCGGGCACGCAGATCATCGCCCGGGCCCGGCAGTGCGACAAGGGCACGAACCCCTACTGCGCGGTCGAGATCGTGCTCGTCGGGCGCTCGTACAAGACCTCGCAGGACCTGCTCGGCGTCGAGCGCGAGCGGCTGGTCGCGCTCGGCTGGACGCGCGAGGGCGCCGACACGGGCAACGAGCACGCCGCCGACTCCCCGGGCCACAAGCTGCGGGTGACCTATTCCACGGCGCTGGGCGACCTGACCGGGATCGACCTGGGGTGGATCAAGCGGCCGCGACCGATCACGCTGGCCCTGTCGCGCACGGTGTTCCAGCCGCACCGCGGCGCTGTCGATGATGCTCGAGCTGAGCACCTCGTAGTCAGAGGTCCCTGAGCCCGAGTCGCCGGTCGGGCCCGACGGCGATCGCGCGGCGCCCGCCGAGCAGGTCGCGCAGGTCCGCACCGACGAGCTCCTCGCGCCACCCGGTGAGCGTGCGCACGCCGGGCTCGGGCTCGCGCCGGCGGGCGGCGCCGACGACCGCCTCGAGCTCGGAGCGCGAGGCGATCAGCTCGTAGGCCAGGCCGGCCTCGATCGCGCGCGCCCGCAGGAGCGCCTCGGCGAGCGAGATCAGCGGAGCGTCGCCGGGCTCCGAGCGCGGCCGCGCCTCCTCGCGGGGGATCGGCGGCGCCTCGAGCCCGGCGGCGATCGCGGCCAGGATCTGCTCGCCGCGCCGGCGGATCGTGGAGCCGTGGATGCCGCGGATCTGCTCGAGCGCCTTGACCGTCGAGGGCCGGCGCTTGGCCAGCTCGACCATCGGCGGGTCGCCGAGCACCGAGCTCACGGGCCGGTCCTCGGCGGCAGCGGTGCGCTCGCGCCAGGCGGCGAGCTCTTTGGCCACCGCGCGCGAGCGCGGGTCGAGCTGGTTGACGCGCTGGAGGCGCTCCCAGGCGGTGTCGGGATCGCGCTCGTCGGTGGCGCCCTCGAGGCGCCGGCATTCCTCGCGCGCCCACTCGAGCCGGCCCGAGTCGGCCAGCCGGCGCTGGATCTCGTCGCACAGCTCGAGCAGATGGGCCACGTCCTCGGCCGCGTAGCTCAGCTGCTCGGGCGTGAGCGGGCGCACGTCCCAGCGCGTGTAGCTCGCCGTCTTGCCGACGCGGCGACCGAGGATCGCGCCGAGCAGGTTGCCGTAGCCGGTCTGGGCGCCCGCGCCCGCGAAGCCGGCGGCGATCTGGGTGTCGAAGATGTTGGTCAGCTCGGTCCGCCACACCCGCCGCAGGATCGCCACGTCCTGGCGGCCGGCGTGGAGCACCACCTCGATGCCGGGGTCGGCCAGGAGCTCGGCCAGGGGCGAGGCGTCGTGGTGGTCGAGCGCGTCGATCATCACGATCCGGCGGCCCTCGGCGCCGTCGGGGTCGTCGATCACCACCTGCACGAGGCACAGCAGCGCACGGTAGCGCCCCTCGGACATGAACTCGGTGTCGATCCCCAGCCGCCCGTGCTCACGCGCGAGCCGGGCCGCGTGCGCCACGTCCTCACTGGTCGCGAGCGAGCTGGTGGCGCCTGGCGATCCCGTGGACATGCGTCGCGTGAGCGTACTGGGATCGACTAAACCTACCGCGCTGGTAGGATATGGCGATGATCTTCTCGTCCAAGGCCGAGTACGGCGTGCGCCTGATGGTCGAGCTCGGCCGCCAGTCGCCCGAGCAGCCGACCAGCCTCAAGGCGATCGCCGACGCCGAGGCGCTGCCGCTCGCCTACCTGGAGCAGGTCGTGGCCCGTCTGCGCAAGGCGGGGCTCGTGATGAGCGCGCGCGGCGCTCACGGGGGCTACTGGCTGGCGCGGCCGGCCGAGGAGATCTCGATGGACGAGGTGGTCCAGGCACTCGAGGGTGCGATCGCGCCGATGGAGTGCTTCGTGCACGACCACACCGAGCGGGTGCTCTGCTCGCACGAGCCCGACGCCGGGCGCGGCTGCGCGACCAAGCTCCTGTGGATGCGCGTGCAGAGCGGGATCATCCGCTCGCTGCAGACGACGACGCTGGCCGACCTGGTCGAGTTCTCGCGCCGGAGCGACGCTGCCCCGATCCAGCTGGCGGTCCAGAACGCGTAGAGGAGACTGAGATGGCAGAGCTAGAGATACGAGACCTTCACGTTCGCGCCGGTGAGAAGGAGATCCTGCGCGGACTCGACCTGACCGTCGGCAAGGGCGAGATCCACGCCCTGATGGGCCCCAACGGCTCCGGTAAGTCGACGCTCGCCAACGCGGTCATGGGCCACCCCAACCTCGAGGTGACCTCCGGGCAGATCCTGTTCGGCGGCCAGGACATCACCGAGGCCGAGCCCGACGAGCGGGCGCGCATGGGCCTGTTCATGGCCTTCCAGTACCCGGTCTCGGTTCCCGGCGTGACCGTCACCAAGTATCTGCGCACGGTCCTGAACGCCCACCGCGCCGCCCGCGGCGAGGAGGCGATCCCGCTGCGCGAGTTCCGCCAGACGGTGGAGGCGGCGATGAAGCTGACCAACGTCCCCCGCGAATTCTCGACCCGCTACCTGAACGAGGGCTTCTCCGGCGGGGAGAAGAAGCGGATGGAGATCCTCCAGCTCGCGCTCCAGCGCCCCGAGCTGGCGATCCTCGACGAGACCGACTCGGGTCTCGACATCGACGCGCTGCGGGTGGTCGCCAATGGCGTCAACGCGGTCGCCGGGCCCGACATGGGCGTCCTCATCATCACCCACTACCAGCGCATCCTCCACCTGGTCCAGCCCTCGCACGTCCACGTGATGTACCAGGGGCGGATCGTGCGCGAGGGCGGCCCGGAGCTCGTCGACCAGCTCGAGGCGCGCGGCTACGGCTGGATCACCGAGTCGCTCGAGCAGGCGGCGTAATGGGCATCGCCGAGCTCCCGCTGCGCGAGCTGGCCGGGGAGTTCCCGGTCCTGCGCCGGCGGATCGGCGGGCACCCGATCACCTACCTGGACTCGGCTGCGACCTCGCAGACGCCCCAGCCGGTGATCGACGCGATGACCTCGTACTACACCGAGTCGAGGGCGTCGATCCACCGCGGCGTGTACCCGCTCGCCATCGAGGCGACCGATCTTTACGAGGGCGCACGCGAGCGCATCGCGGCGTGGCTCGGCTCGAGCGTCCCGGAGACGGTGTTCACCGCCAACGCCACCGCCGCGATCAACCTGGTCGCCTATACGTGGGGGCGCGAGAACGTCCATCGGGGCGACCTCGTGGTGCTGACCGAGATGGAGCACCACTCCAACATCGTCCCCTGGCAGCTCCTGTGCCAGGACCGGGAGGCCGAGCTCGCCTACGTGCCGGTGCTCGACGACGGCCAGCTCGATTTCGAGGCCCTCGACGTCCTGCTCGAGCGGCAGCCCGAAGCTGGTGGCGCTCGTCCACGTCTCGAATGTGCTCGGCACGATCAACCCGGTGGCCGAGATCGCGCGCCGGGCGCATGGCGCCGGCGCCGTCGTGCTGGTAGACGGGACACAGGCGGTCCCGCAGCTACCGGTCTGGCTGCCCGACCTGGACGTCGACTTCTACGCCTGGACCGGCCACAAGGCCTACGGCCCGACCGGGATCGGCGTGCTCCACGGCCGGCGCGAGCTGCTCGAGCAGATGCCTCCGTTCATCGGCGGCGGCCACATGATCCGCACGGTGGCGGCGGCCGAGTCGACGTGGACCGACCTGCCGTGGAAGTTCGAGGCCGGGACCTCGCAGATCGCCGAGGCGGTCGGCCTCGGCGCGGCCGTCGACTGGCTGCGGGCGATCGGGCTCGAGCGGGTCCGCGCCCACGAGGAGGCACTGGTCGCGGAGTGCCTCGGCCGTCTGAGCGCCGAGGTCCCGGGGCTGAGCATCCACGGGCCGCCGGTGGCGGCCGACCGCGGTGCACTCGTGTCGTTCTCGCTCGAGGGCGCCCACCCGCACGACATCGGCGAGATCCTGGGCCGCGAGGGCGTGTGCGTACGCACCGGCCACCACTGCGCGCAGCCGCTGATGCGCCGGCTCGGCGTCCCGGCGACGACCCGCGCGTCGTTCGCCGTGCACAACTCCGGCGAGGACGTCGACCGCCTGCTCGGCGGCCTTCAGCGCGTGCGCGAGGTCCTGCAGCTGTAGACCTCGGTGGCGTAGGCGAGCTCGAGCACGGCCTGGTCGTCCACGAGCTCACGTGCCTGCGCGAGGATGTCAGCGCGCTCGCCGTCGGGCAGGTTGGCGATCCAGCTCCACGATGCGACGAGCGCCAGGAAGTCCTCGAGCCTCGTGCTGTGGACGTGGGTGTAGTGAGCGTCGTGCCGGGGCCCGAAGCGGCCGTCGCGGGCCAGCACCTCCTTCCAGTGCTCATCGCCCGACGGGAAGATGCCGGCCGCCCTCTGCGACGGCTCGACCAGCGCCTTGAACCGCTCGACCCACGGCCCCGTCCACCGCGCCTGGTTCCAGATCAGGGCCAGCCCGCCACCGGGCCTCAGCACCCGCGCGATCTCCGCGAGCGCCTCGGGCGCGCGAAACCAGTGAAAGGCCTGGGCGACGAGCACCGCGTCGACGGTGGCGTCCTCAAGGGGGATCGCCTCGGCGGTGCCGTCGAGCACCTCGGCCTCGGTTACCTGCGCGCCCAGCTCGGCGCGCATCGCCGGCGAGGGCTCGACGGCGATCACCCGCCCGGCGAGCGGCACGAGCTGGCGCGTGAGCTTGCCCGTGCCGGCGGCCAGGTCGAGGACAGTGCTCTCCTGGGTGAGGCCGAACTCGCGCGCCAGCTCCTCGATCGCCGCCGGCGGATACTGCGGGCGGCCCTGCTCGTAGCCGCCGGCGTTGGAGGCGAAGCCCGTGGCGGCGCGAGGGTCGATGGACATCGCGCCCGATAGTGGCAGGCGCGCGACCCGTCGCTACGCTTGAAGCACCGATGGACGACCTCTACCGCGAGAACATCCTCGACCACTACAAGCACCCCCACAACTGGTCCCCGCCGGCGGAGCCGATCGGGGCTCCGGACCGCGAGTTCCACGACCTCAACCCGCTGTGCGGCGACGAGCTGACCGTGCAGCTGGCGCTCGACGGGGCGGGCCGGATCGCCGACGTGCGCTTCTCCGGCCACGGGTGCGCGATCTCGCAGGCGGCGGCGTCGATGGCCTCCGACGAGGTCAAGGGGATGGCGGTGGCGGACGTTCTGGGGCTCGACCGGTCGTTCGTGCTCGACCTGCTCGGAATCGACATCTCCGCCACGCGGATGAAGTGCGCGCTGCTCTCGCTCAAGGTGCTCAAGGGCGCCTCGCTCGGGCACTCGGCCGACTGGGAGTCGGCGGCGTAGCCCTACGCGCCGGCTGCCTGAGCTCCTCGACGCGCGAGTCGCATCTCGTCCGTCGCCTCGGCGGGTAGAGCTCGATCCGTTCGAACGCGTCACCGCGCAGCACGAACACGACTCCAACCGGAATCTCCGCCTCGCCTCGGCCGGCGTTCCAGTGGCCGGCGATCATGATCGAGGCTCGACCGATCCGACCCGGCTCGCCCGCGTCTACGTACCACCACCGGACGTCGTCGGATAGCTCCATCAACGACCACAGCATCTCGAGATACGCCTCCGCACCGCGCACCTCGATCGCCGACGCGGGGCGATGGTCGACGACGACCAGGTCCTCGACCAGGCAGGTCCGCGCCCCTGCGCGATCGCGACGATTGAGCGCTCCGAACCATGCGAACCCGAACTGGACGCTCGTCACGGCCTCGGGATCTTCCGTGTACGCCGCGTACAGTTCGCGAGCAGCATCCTCCTCGCCGATCAGCTCGACGTACGCGGCCTCGCCGGCGCGGTTGAGAGCGGCCACGGCGAAGCCGTGTTCACGTCGTGGCGCAGGAGCGCCATCCCAGGGGTTGCCGCCACGGCTTGGCCGACAAGCGCTGATCCGATCCGCGCCGAGCACCGCCACGCTGCCACGGAGCAGGCCCCACCCGTCCGGGCGGCGATCGACCACCGTGACGTACTCGGCCAGGGGAGCCTCCCAACGCACGGCGCGGAGCTCCGCGAGTCGCGCCTGGCGCAGCTCGGCCTGGTCGGGGTTGAACAGCTCTACGCGGGTGACCCGCCCGGCGCGCACTTCGGTGAGCGCGTCGAGATCGATCTCCCACGGTGCGCCCTGCCAGACGCCGGCGTGGTGCTGCCGAAGCGTGAACAGCTCGTCGGCTCCATCATCGAGGATCTCGCCGTGGCCCCGGTGGTCGGAGACCATCTCGCGCAGCGATCGCATCGTCGTGATCAGGCGGGTCGGCGCCCTGGAAGTCCTCCCATCCGGCCGGACGGTGGTCCACGACCACGCAGTCGTCGGTGTAGAGCCGGCGCAAGCGCGTCCCAGTCACGCGCGTTGTACGCCTCCATGAACAGCCGCGCGATCCGGCCGTGGGCTGCGGCAGGCGAGAGCTCCTCCATCTTCGCCAGCGCCTCCTCCGCGCCGTCGAAGCTGTGGACCTCTTCGAACAGGCCGTCGCGCAGCCGCGCGGCATGAAACGTCGTCCACTCGACCTCGCCGCCGGTGGCGCGGTCAGTCCCGCGCCAGGCGATCGAGTACGCCGCCGCGCCGGGATAGAGGTCGATCACGTCGACCGTCGCGCTTGTCCGCGCGAGGAGCTTGCCGTGGCCGGCGTAGATGTCGCGGATGCCGTCGAGGTCGGCGGCGTGCTGGAACTGGAACGGGCGGTGATCGACGATCCGGGCCTCGGGATGCATGCCGGTGAGGAGGCCCTCCGACGTCTTCGGCCCGGGCCGCCCGTTCGTATTGGCGCCACATCGCCAGCGCGTTCAGCCACTCCTGCGCCCGGTCCTCTTGGCGCAGGACGATCGCCTCGACCACGCGGCCCTCGCGCCGCTCCTCGAGCACGAACAGCGGCGGGTCTCCTTCGATAAGCGTCAGGGTCAAGTCGTCCTCGCCGGCGAGGACCGCGCCCCGAGCGCCTGCTGGGATCAGCTCGCGGTACGCCTCGAGCCCGCGTCCGTCCGATGTCGGGAAGCCGCGCCGGTCACGCACGAGCACGTTCGGTGCAATCTGTTGCTCTGTCGTCCCAGGCAGCTGCTCGTAGCGGGCGATCATGGCTTGGCGGTCGTCGGACTCGATATCGCTCGAGGCTATGCAGGACCCGGCCGTTGGCGATCGCGGTCACGACTCCAACCGCGATCTCGAACTCGCCGGACCCCTCCGCCGCATGGCCGACGTACCTGGCGCGGAGGGCGATCAGACGGTCATCGCATGCGAGCACCTCGTCGATTTCGAAACAGATGTCGGGCGATACCGAGAACGCGACGGCGAGACGCAGCTCGCGTTTCGTCGAGGCCTTCCGAAGCCTCCCATCCGAGCCGGCGGTGGTCGATCAGCACCCGATTGTCATCCATCAGCTCCATCAGGCCCTCAACGTCGTGCGCGTCGAAGCGCCGTTTGAACTCGGCGAAGAAGCGCTCCGCAGGACGGTGGCCGAGCGCGGCCGGATAGCCGCCCAGCTCGTGGTAGCGGCGCAGGATGGCCACGTCATCGTGGTAGTCGTAGATATCTACGCGTACGCAGCGGCCGCCCTCGACCACGGTCACGTGGCTCATCGGATCCTCGAATTCGCCGGCCAGCCTGCCTTCGCCGCGGAAGGCAATGTGCGTGGCGATCACGCGCTCGTCGCATGCGAGCACTTCCTCAACCTCGACGCGAATGCCGGGGGACGCCGCAAAGACCGACTCGTACAGCTTGCGCAGCTCGTCGCGGCCGTGCACCGGGTCCCACCCCACCGCGCGGTGATCGACCATGAGGACGTCCTCGGCGTAGAGCTCGAGCACGCGGTCTATGTCGTGCGCGGCATAGTCGCGTAGGAACTCCGCGTACCAGCGCTCCGGTGGGCGGTCGCCGAAGTCGCCGCGCGCTCGCCGCTCAGCTCGGCGAATCGCGCCAGCATCGCCGTCCGGTCGTCGGGGTCGTACTGGTCCCAGCTCGACGGCGCGGCCGGCCTCGTCGATGAGGATGACGATGCCAACCGGGATCTCGAATCGTCCGCCGCCGTCGAGCATCGAGCCGCGCCACGTGAGCCTCATCGCGACTGTGCGCTAGTCGCAGGCCAGCACCTCCTCGACTTCGACGTGGAGGAATGCCGTCACCGCCCACCCGGCGCGGAGCTGACGGCGCCCTGGGCGGCGTCGTGGGACTCCCCAGCCGAGCCGGCGCCGGTCGTTGAACCGGTAGCTCAGGGGCCGACAGTGCTTTGAGGCGGCGTGGATCTCGCGTCGCATGCGCGCCGATGAACGCCGCGAGATGGCGCTCGGGCGGCCGGTCGCCGAGCGGCCCGAGGCCCCACCGAGCTCCGCATACCGGGCCAGCGCCGCCGCCGGGTCGTCGTACTCGTGGTGTGTCCCAACGCAGCGACGGCCGTCTTCGTCACCCCCACGACACACATCGGAACCGTGAACCTCCCCCCGCCCGAGCGGTCGGCCGCATCGCCGTGCCAGGTGAGCCGCAGCGCGATCACGCGATCGTCGCACGCCAGTACGTCCTCGATCTCCACGTGGAAGTGGCGTGCTCGCGGCCCAGATCGAACGCAGACGCTCGGCCGCGGCCTCGCGCCCGCCGGTCGCCTCCCAGCCGCGTGCTGCGGTGATCCACGACCTCGTAGCCCTCCGCGTAGAGCTCCAGCATTGGCTCGAGGTGGCGTGCGGCGTAGAGCTGCATGAACCGCCTCGACGACTCGCTCCGGCGGCCGGTTGCCGAGCGGCCCAAGACCGCCCCCGAGCTCGGCGTAGCGCGCGATCATCGACTGGTCGTCGTCGTGGTCGTACTGGTCGATGCTGACCGAGATCCCGTTCTCGACCACCGCGACATAGCCGACCGGATACTCCGCGTATCCGGAGCCGTCGGCGGCGTGGCCTCGATAGGCGACGCGCATCGCGATCACCCGCTCGTCGCACGCCAGCACCTCGTCGATGTCCAGCCGGATGTCCGGGGCGATCGCGAACACGGACTCGACCACGGCACGCGCCTGAGCCCGACCTCGCTGCGGCTCCCAGCCCATCGCGCGGTGATCGGTCATCAACCAGTCCTCGGCGTAGAGCTCGAGCAGCGCGTCGATGTCGTCGGCGGCCCAGCGCCGGGCCAGCTCGCGCCACAGACGCTCGGGCGGACGGTCGCCGGAGCTCGCCGGCCGAGCCTCGTCGGCGGGCGCGGTGGGAGCGGCCGCCTCCTGCGCCGGGCCCGCCAGAGCCGCCGCCCATTGCGCCCCCACCACGTGCCCCTTCGCCTCATACCACGCCTTCGCCTGCGCGGCTGCCTGCGCGCGCGGCGCCTTCGTCATCTCCGCGGCGTGCAGCGCGCGCGCCAGCGCCAGCGAGGCGTCGGCCTTGTCGGCCAGCGCGTCGGTCGGCTCGGCCAGCGCCACGGCGTGGCGGGCGAACGACAGCGCCTGCTCGGAGTCGCCCATCCGGGCCAGCGCCTCGGCGCGCGCGCTGCACCACACGATCGTCGTCTTCAGATCCTCGCCCGCGTGCTGCTCCGCGAACACGGTCTGCTCGAGCGCGTCCTCGATCGCTGTCGCCGCGCGCGACCAGCGCTCGGGCCAACAGCGCCGCCGCCTGAGCCGCTCCCGCCGCGACGCCGAGCGCCTGGAACCCATCGCGGGCCGACTGCAGCAGGCGGGCCGCCGCGCTCGGGTCCCCCGCCAGCAGCTCGACGATCCCGGCGTGGATCGCCGTCTCGTGCAGCTCGAGCGACAGGCCAAGCTCTTCGAGTGTCGCTCGCCCCGCGGCGAGGATCTCGCGAGCCGCATCGGGACGGCCGCGCATCGCTTCGAGCACCGCCTGGCAGCGCAGGGCGACCGCCTCGACATGGCGGTTGCCGGCGGTCATGCGGAGGATCCGCACGACGTCGAGGCACCGGCCGCTGGCCCGGACGACCGGCGAGGGACCCCACAGCGCCGCGCGGGGCGCGCCCGCCAGGACGGCCGTCGTCCGCCGCCGGTCGCCGGCGGCCCGTCCCGCCCCCAGGGCGCGGTCGAGCGCGTCCTCGACCGCCGCGATCCGGCCCAGCCGGGCGTATGTCGCCGCCGCCACATGGAAGCCCTTCGCCTCGCCCGCACGATCGCCGAGCGCGCCGAGCTCGGTCGCGGCGGCCGTGACCGCCTCGGCCGCCGCAGCGAGTCCCCCGCCTCCCGTCAGGTTGGCCAGCTGACCCTCCAAGATCTGGGCGCGCGCGTTCCAGACCGGGTCCTCCTCCGCGCGGTCGGCGAGCTGCCGCACGTACCGGGCGGCGGCAGAGGTGTCCCCGGCCGACAGCGCCGCTTCACAGAGATCCCACAGGATCTCGCGTTCCTGGCCGCCGTCGCGCTGGAGCGCGCGGGCCAGCAGGTTCGCCGCCGCGGCCAGGTCCTCGCGGACCAGCGCCCGGCGGCCCGCCGAGTGCAGCCGCTCCGCCGCTCGGACGCCCGAGCGCGCGCCCGCCCTCATCGAGCGGACCGAGCTGGCGACGGTATTCGTGGGCCTGCTCGAGGTGGAAGGCGATCACCTCCTCGTGCTCGCCCACCAGCTCGCCCGCCTTGCGCTCGAGCCAGTTCGCGAACCGCTCGTGGAGCTCGGCCCGTGCCTCCTTGAGCAGCGAGCGGTAGGCCGCATCGCGGATCAGCACGTGATGGAAGCGGTAGACCGGCTCGTCGACCCAGTAGGTGCCCTCGGGCTCGACCATGTCCTTGCGCCGCAGTGCGTCCAGGTGGCGGTCGATGCCCTCCCGCACCGGCGGCGCCACGAGCTCGGCGACCGCGCCGCGGTAGAACTGCTTGCCGATCACCGCGGCGCGCTCGATGACCGACCGCTCGTCGGTGCGCAGCCGCTCGATCCGAGCCGCCAGGAGGGCTTGGATGGTCGGCGGAACCTCGACCGCGGCGACATCGGTGCCGGCGATCCAGGCGTCACCCTCGCGGCGAAGCACCCCTTCGTCGATCAGCATCCTCACGGTCTCGCCGAGGAACAGCGGGTTGCCCTCGGTCGTCTCGAGGATCCGCTCGCTCAGCTCGGAGGGGATCGGTGCGTCGCCGAGCATCTCGCCGACCAGCTCCCGGCTCTCGCTCGCGTCGAGCGCCTCGAGCTCGATCACGTCCCGCGCCCGCCGGCCGGTGAAGGCCAGCGCCTCCCGCACCTCGCGCAGCTCCGGTCGGGCGAGCGCGACGATCAGCATCGGGGCGTCCCGGACCCACTCGAGCAGGTGCTCGACGAGATCGAGCAGCATCGGCTGCCCCCAGTGCAGGTCGTCGAGCACCAGCACCACCGGTCGCGCGCGGGCCAGCGACTCGACCCCCCGGCGCAGCGCCCAGAAGGTCTCCTGCGCCGAAGCCGGCTCGCCGAACCCGAGCACGCCGGCAACCCGGTCGACTACGCGCTCGCGGTCGGGGTCCTCCTGCCCGATCAGCGCGCTCAGCTTCTCCCGCACCACGTCGGCCGCGTCGGCCTCGCCGATCCCCGCGAGGACCCTGAGCACCTCCGCCACCGGCAGGAACGTGATTCCCTCGCCCGTCGGCTCGCACCTGCCCTCGACGACGCTCGCCACGTCCGCCACCGTGCCGCCGAACTCCCGCGCCAGCCGCGTCTTGCCCACCCCTGGGGATCCCATGACGGTGACCAGGCGGCACTCGTGCGCGGCCAGGGCGCCGTCGAAGACGGCGCGCAGCCGCGCCAGCTCTCCTGAGCGGCCCACGATCGGCACGTCCACCGCGGCGGTCCGCCGGAGGTCCGCGCCCGCCACCGAGACGAGCCGCCACGCCCGCGCCGGCAGGGACTTGCCCTTCAACTCCAGCTCCGGGAGCGGCTCGAGTTGCGCCGCACGGTGCACGAGCCGCCAGGTGGACTCGCCTACGAGCACCTGGCCGGCGGCGGCGGCCTGCTCCAGGCGCGCCGCGGTGTTCATGGTGTCGCCGATCAGGATCCCCTCGTCGCTCACGACGAGCTCGCCGGTGTTGACCGCCGTGCGCATCCGCAGCCGAACGCCCCACCGGAGCTCGAGCTCGTCGCCCAGCTCATCGAGCGCGGCGACCATGCCGGCCGCGGCCCGGACGGCCCGCAGCGCGTCGTCCTCACGCAGCTCGGGCACGCCGAAGGCGGCGACCACGGCGTCGCCGATGAACTTCTGCACGCTGCCTCCGTGGGCCTCGATCACGGCTCGCATGTGGTCGTAGAAGCGGGCCATGAGCCGGCGGGCCGACTCGGCGTCGAGCGTCTCTTGCAGCGCTGTGGAGTCGACGAGGTCGGCGAACACCACCGTGACGACTTTCCGGGCCCCGGCGGACTGAGGTGGACGCGGAACGGAGGGCGCCGCCGGGGAGCCGCAGGCATCGCAGAAGCTCGCCCCGGGGCGGAGCTGGTTGCCGCAGGCGGGGCACGAGATCGCCAGCGCCGCGCCGCACCCCTCGCAGAACCGCGCCCCGGCTCGATTGCCGTGGCCGCATGCCGCGCAAGTGATCGGATCCCCCATGCCGCTGCTCCGGATCATCAACTTGCCGGAGCCTTGTGTCAACGAGGCAAATCCTATTCCTGCGCTAGGATTTAGAGCGTGGCCGAAGTGATCGAAGTCTGTCCCGTTGCCGACCTCTCGCCGGGTGAGGTGCGCCTGGTCGAGTGGGAGGACCTGGAGATCGGGGTGTTCAACTGCGGTGGCGCGCTCTACGCGATCGAGGACCGCTGCTCGCACGACAACGGGCCGCTCGCCGAGGGCGAGTTCGACGCCGACAGCTGCACCGTGGAGTGCCCGAGACACGGCTCGCTGTTCGACCTGAGGACCGGCAAGCCGAAGACCCTGCCGGCGTATGTTCCCGTCGACACGTTCCCGGTGATCATCGAGGACGAGAAGATCAAGCTGGAGGTGGAGTGATGGCTACGGCCGAGAACGAGCAGCTGGCGCAGATCAACGCCGATTACACCGAGCGCTACGGCTTCCACGACGCCGAGAACTACCTGTACAAGGCGCCCAAGGGCCTGACCCGCGCGCTCGTCGAGAAGATCTCCGAATTCAAGTCGGAGCCGGACTGGATGCGCGAGTTCCGCCTCAAGGCGCTCGATCACTTCTTGGCCCGCCCGATGCCGACCTGGGGCTCGCCGATGCTCCAGGAGGTCGACTTCGACGACATCCACTACTTCGTCCGGGCCTCCGAGCGCGCCGAGCGCTCATGGGACGATGTGCCCGAGGACGTCAAGAAGACGTTCGACCGGCTCGGGATCCCGGAGGCCGAGCGCAAGTTCCTGTCCGGGGTGGGCGCGCAGTACGAGTCCGAGGTCGTCTACCACCAGATCAACGAGAGCCTCGAGAAGCAGGGCGTGATCTTCATGGACATGGACACGGGCCTGCGCGAGCACGGGGACCTCGTGCGCGAGTACTTCGCCACCGTGATCCCGCCCAACGACAACAAGCTGGCCGCGCTGAACTCCGCGGTGTGGTCGGGCGGGTCGTTCGTGTACGTGCCGCCGGGAGTGCACGTCGAGATGCCGCTCCAGGCCTACTTCCGGATCAACACCGAGTCGATGGGCCAGTTCGAGCGGACGCTGATCATCGCCGACGAGGGCGCCTACGTGCACTACGTCGAGGGTTGCACGGCTCCCACGTACAGCAGCTCGAGCCTCCACTCGGCCGTCGTCGAGCTGATCGCCAAGCCGGGCGCCCGGATCCGCTACACGACGGTCCAGAACTGGTCGACCAACGTGTTCAACCTGGTCACCAAGCGCGCGATCGCCGAGAAGGACGCCACGGTCGAGTGGGTCGACTGCAACCTCGGCTCGAAGCTGACGATGAAGTACCCCAGCATCTACCTGATGGGCGAGCGGGCCCATGGCGAGGTCCTCTCGATCGCCTTCGCCGGCGCCGGTCAGCACCAGGACGCGGGCGCCAAGATCATCCACGCCGCGCCCAACACGACCTCGAACATCTTCGCCAAGTCGATCTCCAAGGACGGCGGCCGGGGCTCCTACCGCGGCCTGCTCGAGATCGCCAAGGGCGCCCATGGCGCGCGCTCGAAGGTCGTGTGCGATGCGCTGCTGCTCGACGAGCAGCTCGCGCTCGGACACCTACCCGACGATCCGGATCAGCGAGGACGACGTCAACGTCGGCCACGAGGCGACCGTGTCGAAGGTGGGCGACGACCAGCTCTTCTACCTGATGTCGCACGGCGTTCCCGAAGACGAGGCCTCGAAGCTGATCGTCAACGGGTTCATCGAGCCGATCACCAAGGAGCTCCCGATGGAGTACGCGGTCGAGATGAACCGGCTGATCGAGCTCCAGATGGAGGGCTCGATTGGCTAGCGCGGCTGTCGCGGGGCTCGAGCTCCCGAGCTTCAAGGGTCGCCCGGGCTGGGAGTTCACCGACATCTCGGCGCTGAACCTGGCCGCTTACCGGCCGGTGTCGGCGCCGGAGGGCGCCGCCGCTGCGCGGCCCCTGTTCGAGCTGCCGGAGCCCGATCTCCCCGAAGGCGTGCTCGTCACCACGCTCGATCAGGCCCCCCGCGGTCGGCTGGGGTCCTTGATTCCCGAGGGCGACGACGTGTTCGTGACCCTCAACGACGCCGGGCCGCGCCGCGGGCTGCTCGTCTACGTGCCGAAGGGGGTCGTGGTCGAGAAGCCGATTGCGCTGTCCACCGTGCACTCGCAGTCCGGGACGCTGCTCAACCAGCGCACGCTGGTGGTACTCGAGGAGGGCGCGCAGGCCGAGGTGTGGGAGCAGTATCTGTCGGCCGAGGACGAGCTCGACGGCGTGTTCAACGCGGTGACCGAGCTGGTCGTCGGCGACGGCGCCCGCCTGCGCTACGTGTGCGGCCAGGCCCTGTCCGAGCGGAGCTGGATCTTCGGCGCCCAGCGCGCCGAGGTGAGCCGCGACGCCTCGCTCGACTGGGTCGCGCTCGGCTTCGGCTCGGCGCGGGGCCGGGTGCGGATGGAGACTCGCCTGGCCGGCCCCGGGGCCGAGGCGCGCGTGACCGGCGCCTACGCCAGCCACAGCCGCCAGCACATCGACTTCGACACCACCCAGGAGCATGCGGCGCCCAACACGACGTCCGACCTCGCCTTCCGGGGGGTGCTGACGGGGCGCTCGACGGCGGTGTGGCGGGGGAACATCATCGTCGACCCCGGCGCCCAGAAGACCGACGCCTTCCAGGAGTCGCGCAACCTGCTGCTCTCCAAGCGCGCCCACGCCGATGCGATCCCGGGGCTCGAGATCCAGGCCAACGACGTGCGCTGCACGCACGCGGCGGCGGTGGCCCAGGTCGATCCCGAGCAGCTCTTCTACCTGCGCTCGCACGGCCTCGAGCCGGAGGCGGCCAAGCGGCTCGTGATCGAGGGCTTCCTCGCCGCGCTCGTCGAGCGCTTCGAGGAGGGGCCGGTGCGCGAGCAGCTTGCCGGCGCGTTGGAGCGACGGCTCAGCCTGATCCTCCAAACCTGAGCCTTAGTGCTCACTCCCTGACCAAATTTGCCCGCCTCGCGGGATCGTTAGCGAATCCTGCCTCGCTGGACGAATGTTCGATCGCCAGGGCGGCCGCCGCTGCCGATACTGGCGCTAGTAGCGGCAAGTCCTCCTGTTCGGGGCGCAGAGACAAGCGAGGTATGGGAATGCGTGGGTCCGGTCTGGCTGGTGTGGCGCGTGGGGTGCGCCGCCCTCTGGTAGGTGCGGTCTTGGCGACGGCCGTGGCCCTGCCGGCGGTGGTGCCGGCGGCGGCGCAGGCGTCTGCGCCCGGGGCGCGGAAGCTGATCGCGCCGGTGACGCTGAGGCGGGTGCCGCCGCCTCCGCCGCCGGTGCACATCGTCTACGGCCACAAGCTCGCTTGACGCCGGACTCCCGCGCCCGCGGGAACCGACCGCGAAGGCTCGAGACCATGCGCCGGCTGCCCGTCGCGGACCCTCGGCGCCGTGGGCGTTCGTTCTCTACGCGACGCTGACCGCAGTGGCGGCGATCGTGCCCCCCGCTGCGTTCGGCTGGGCGCGCGCGTGGCGGATCGACGCGCCCGCACTGTTCTGGATCCTGTCCGCGCTGGTGATCGTCGGCGAGCTGCTGCCGATCCCGGTCCCGCGCCGCCACGGCCTCGCTCGGGTCACGATCTCCTCCGCGTTCGCGCTCGCGATCCTGCTGCGCTTCGGCGCCGGACCTGCCGCCGTCGTATACGTGGTCAGCCTGGTGCTGGCCGACGGGGTGGCGCGGGTGGCGCCGATCAAGCTGCTCTTCAACGCCGGCCAGTACGCGCTGTCGGTGATGGCCGCCGCCGGCGCCCTCACGCTCACCGACGCGGCGGCGCTCGAGCGGATCACGGCCCATGCGCTGCCGGCTGTGCTGGCGGCGGCCGCCGCCTTCTTCGTGGTCAACCACCTGCTGACATGCGTCGGGGCGGCGCTGTTCGCGGGGCTGCCGGTGCGGCGCTACATCTTCGACGACCTCGCCTTCCAGGCGTGGACGGCGGGGTGCCTGGTGGCGTTCGCGCCCGCGGTACTGGCCTCCGCGCAGGTGAGCCTTGCGCTCGTGCCGGTGGCCTTCGTGCCGATGCTGGCCATCTACATGGGCGGTCGCGCCGCCGCCGTCAACTCCCACCGCGCCTACCACGACGCGCTGACCGAGCTCCCGAACCGGCTGCTGCTGGCCGAGCGGCTGGAGAGCGCGCTGACGAGCGCCGCCCAGGACGACACGCCGCTGGCCGTGATGCTGCTCGACGTGGACGAGTTCAAGGCGATCAACGACACCCTGGGCCACGAGCTGGGCGACCAGGTCCTCAGGCAGATCGCCGCGCGCCTGGCCGGCGCCGTCGGTGAGCGTGGGACGCTCGCCCGGCTGGGCGGAGACGAGTTCGCGGTGCTGATCGAGGGCGGCGGCCGGGGAGCGGCGGAGCGGGTTGCGGAGGATCTGCTGGCCGCGCTCGAGGCGCCGCTCGAGGTCGACTCGCTGTGGCTGAACGTGGGCGTCAGCATCGGCGTGGCCGGCTTCCCCGGGCACGGTCAGAGCGCGTCGGAGCTGCTGCGCCAGGCGGACATCGCGCTCTACTGCGCCAAGGAGTCCGACGGCGCGATCCGGACCTACGACGACGAGCACGACGAGTACAGCATCGATCGCCGGGCGCTCGCGATCCAGCTCCGGCGCGGCGTCGAGCGCGGCGAGCTGCTCGTCCACTACCAGCCGAAGGTGCCGCTGCGCGAAGGCGCGAAGGCGTCGGTCGAGGCGCTCGCCCGCTGGAACCACCCGCAGCTCGGGCCCATCGGTCCGGACGCCTTCATCCCGCTCGCCGAGCGCACCGGGATCATCACCCGCCTGACCGAGAAGGTGCTCGAGGCGGCGCTCGGGCAGTGCGCCCGGTGGCGGCAGGAAGGGCTCGATATACCGGTCGGGGTCAACGTCTCGACGCGCAGCCTGCTCGACCACAACCTGACGGCGATGATCGCGCAGATGCTCGAGCGCTTCGAGCTACCGGCGCGCGCGCTCCAGCTCGAGATCACCGAGAGCCGGATCGTCGCCGACCTCCCGCGGGCCCGCGCGACGCTGAACGAGCTCCGCGCGATGGGGGTGATGATCGCGATCGACGACTTCGGGACCGGGTTCTCGTCGCTCTCGCAGCTCCAGCAGCTGCCGATCGACGAGATCAAGATCGACCGCTCGTTCGTGATGCGGATGGACACCGACCGCAGCGACGCCGTGCTCGTGCGCTCGATCATCGAGCTGGCCCGCAACCTCGGCCTGCGCGTGACGGCCGAGGGCGTCGAGACCGAGGAGACGACGGCGACGCTGCGCCGGCTCGGCTGCGACTTCGCGCAGGGCTTCCACGTCGGGCGCCCGATGGCGGCCGAGCAGTGCCGGCGGCTGCTCGAGCCGGCCGGCGAGCCGCCGGCGCCCGTGCGGCTCCTCGCGCCGGCCGGCGAGCCGCCGGCGCCCGTGCGGCTCCTCGCCTCCTGAGTCAGCCGCTCGCGAGGCTATCCAGCGTCGCCAGCTCGTCCTCCTCGAGCTCGAGCTCGGCCGCCTCGAGGTTCTCCTCGAAATGCGGGATCCGGCTCGTGCCGGGGATCGGCAGCGCCACCGGGGAGTGCGCGAGCAGCCAGGCGAGGGCCACCTGCGCCGCGGTAGCCGTGTGGCGGCGCGCGATCTCGTCGAGCGGCCCGCCGCGTTCGGCGAGCCGGCCGGTGGCGAGCGGGAACCAGGGCAGGAAGGCGAGCCGCTCGCGCTCGCAGGCCTCGAGCACGTCCTCGCTGGCGCGGTCGGAGAGGTTGTAGCGATTCTGCACCGACACGATCGGAGCCACCTGAAGGGCGCGCTCGAGCTCCTGGACGGACACGTTGCACAGCCCGATGTGGCGGATCTTCCCCTCCTCCTGGAGCTCGGCGAGCGCGTAGACCGAGTCCTCGAGCGGGACCTTGGGATCGACCGCGTGGAGCTGATAGAGGTCGATGCGCTCCAGGTCGAGCCGGCGCAGCGACTCCTCGCAGCAGCGCCTGAGGCGATCAGGACGGCAGTTACGCTCCCACACGCCCGGCCCGGGCCGCTCGAGGCCGCCCTTGGTCGCGATCACGAGATCGTCCGGGTAGGGACGGAGCGCCTCGGCGATCAGGTTCTCCGATACGGCGGGGCCGTATGAGTCGGCGGTGTCGATCAGCTGGACCCCGGACTCGAGGACCCGCTTGAGCAGGGAGCGGGCGCCGGCGGGGTCCGACGGCTCGCCCCAGATGCCCTCGCCGGTGATCCGCATGGCGCCGAAGCCGAGCCGGCGGACCTCGAGGTCGCCGCCCAGCGTGAAGGTGTCCGGTTCGGCCATCGCCGGCGAAGCGTAGCCAGTGATCGATATGGGTCGCTATCCGGACCAAATCGATCAATCACCCGCCTGACTCGTCTCATACCGCCTGACCGGCGTCCGCTGGACGGCCGCGTACGATCCCGATTTCGATGGCGCGAGGCACCCCACCACTGGTCCCGCTCGGGTACGGGAAGTACGTCCGGGCCGACCGGGTGTACGCGCTCGTCCCGCTCGAAGGCGCCGAGCGCGGCGACGGCCGGCGCACGCTCGTTCACGTCGACGGAATCGAGGACCCGATCGTGGCCTCGCGCTCGGAGAGCGCGATCGCGCGCGATGTGGCGGTGGCGCTGGGCCAGGGGCGCGGGCGGGCGCGAGGGCGCGCCGCTGCCCGGCCAGGAAGCGCTTCTGTTCCCGTGCGGGCGGCCGCTAGCCGCCGACCTGCGAGAGCAGCGAGGGCAGGTCGGGGTAGCCGCTCGAGGCCCAGCCCGAGTTCTGAAGGGCGCTGATCTGCGCCTCCGGCGACTGGCCGGCCGTCTGGAGGATGGCCTGGATCCCCGAGCTGGCGGTGCCGTAGCCGGGGATCGTGCTCTGGCCCTTGAGCCAGCCCGCGGTGGCGTCGGCGGCGGTGACCGGATTGCTCCAGATCGAGTCGCTCGAGCCGTAGGTCGCGCTGTCGGTGTAGCCGATGTTGAGCCAGTCGTTGTTGTTCTGCGCCTGGCGCGACTGCGCCGCTCCGCCCGACTCCTCGGCCAGCAGCCACGCCGCGACCACGTGCGGGTCGAGGCCGGTGTCGCCGGCGAGGCGGGAGGCGAACTGCTGCTGGTCGCTCGTCAGCATCCCCTGAGCCTGGGAGGACAGGGCGGTCCCGCCGGTGGCGGCGGCCTGGAAGGGAGCCATCGTCGTGGCCGGCTGCTGGGCCTGCGAGAGGGCGTCGGCGAACGACCCCGAGCCGGAGCCGGAGTCCGTCGCGCCGGCGGAGCTCGCCGAGGAAGTGGATGCAGGTGGTTCGAAGGCCGAGGAGAGCGAGGCGATCTGCGCCTGGATCTGGCCCACGCGGGTTACGGCGTCGGTGATGCTCATCTACTCCCGTATTGATCGGCGGGGGCGGGCGGGCGCTTGAGTCGGTGCGGGCGGGGCGCGCGATCGCCCGCAGACCGCGATCGCCCGCGGGGGGCGGGCGGGCGCTTGAGTCGGTGCGGGCGGGGCGCGCGATCGCCCGCAGACCGCGATCGCCCGCAGACCGCGATCGCCCGCAGACCGCGACCGCCCGCAGACCGCGCCCGCCTCAGCCGCTCGTGGCGATCCGGTCGCTGCGCCGGCGGGTGGGGCCGAGCGACTCGGCGATCTCCTGGAGATCCTCGGGGCTCAGCCACCGCTCGTTGGTGTCGGAGGCGTAGCGGAACCCATCGGGCAGCGCTCGGCCGTTCGTCGGAGGGTCCTGGAGGCCGTGGGGGAGGATCACGTAGCGGTCGCCGAGGTCGTACGAGTTACGCGCCTCGTCCTCGGTGAGCAGGGCCTCATGCAGCTTCTCGCCCGGCCGGATGCCGGTGATCACGTGCTCCGCGTCGGGCGCCAGCGCGGCGGCCACGTCGGTGATCCGCATCGAGGGGATCTTGGGCACGAATGTCTCCCCGCCCCGGACCAGCGGCAGGCAGCCGAGCACGAACTCGACCGCCTGCTCGAGCGTGATCCAGAAGCGCGTCATGCGCTCGTCGGTGATCGTGATCCGCCCGGTCGGGGCCTGCTGCTTGAAGATCGGGACGACGCTGCCGCGGCTGCCGACCACGTTGCCGTAGCGCACGGAGGCGAACAGGGCGGGCGTCTTACCGGCGTAGACGCCGGCCTGGGCGACGATCTTCTCCGCGCACAGCTTGGTGGCGCCGTACAGGTTCACCGGGTTCACGGCCTTGTCGGTGCTGAGCGCGACCGTCAGCGGCACGCGATTCTCGATCGCCGCCGAGATCAGGTTCTGCGCGCCGAGGATGTTCGTCTGCACGGCCTCGAACGGGTTGTACTCGCACGCCGGCACCTGCTTGAGCGCGGCGGCGTGGACGATCAGGTCGACCCCGCGCGTGGCCATGCGCAGCCGCTCGTGGTCGCGCACGTCGCCGAGCAGGAACCGCAGCCGGTCGTCGGGCACGACCTGAGCGAGCTCGCCCTGCTTGACCTCGTCGCGGCTGAAGGCGCGGATCGCCTCGACGTCGTAACGGTGCAGCACCTCGCGGATGAACGCGGTCCCGAACGAGCCGGTGGCGCCGGTGACGAGCAGCGTCTTACCGCCCAGATCCACGACCACTCCCCGCGAGGGCACGCAGCGGCGCGCGGAGCGCGGCGCGCAGCTCGCGGACCACGCGCTCCACGTCCTCGCCGCCCATCGTGGGAAAAAGCGGGAGCGACAGCGCCTGCTCGTAGTAGGCCTGCGCCGCCGGCAGGCCATCCATCGTGTAGCCCAGCGAGCGGTACAGCGCGTGGGCCGGGATCGGGATGTAGTGAAGCTGCACGCCGATCCCCGCCGCGCGGAGATGGTCGTACGCCTGCCGGCGGCGCACGGCCCCCTCGCGAAAGCGCACCACGAACAGGTGGTAGGCGTGCCGGTCGCCCTCGCCCGGATCGAACGGCAACTGAAGCTCCTCCACGGCCGAGAGCAGCTCGCGATAGCGCGCCGCGATCTCGCGCCGCGCGGCGATGAACTCATCCAGGCGCTCGAGCTGCTCCAGACCCAGGACGCATTGAAAGTCGGTGATGCGATAGTTGAAGCCCAGGGTCTCGATCTCGTAGTGCCAGCCGCCGCGCATCGGATCGTCGCGATCCTCGGCGCGCCGCATGCCGTGGGTGCGAAACGCTCGCAGGCGATCGGCCAGCTCCTCGCTGTCGGTGCTCACCATCCCGCCCTCGCCTGTGGTGATCGCCTTCACCGGGTGAAAGCTGAACACGGACATGTCGGCGAGACCGTCACCCCCCACGGGCCGCCCGACACGCTCGCCGCCGAGCGCGTGACATGCGTCCTCGATCACGACCAGCCCCCGCCGGCGCGCATCCTGGAGCGGCGCGAGATCGATCGGCACCCCCGCGAGTGAGACCGCGACGCACGCCCTCGTCGCCGGAGCGGCGGCCTGCTCCACAGCCGCGGCGCAGTCGAGGTTGCCGGTCACCGGGTCGATGTCGGCGAACACCGGACGGGCCCCCACGAACAGCGCGCAGTTGGCCGAGGCCACGAAGCTCACCGGGGTCGTGAGCAGCTCGTCGCCCGGCCCCAGCCCGGCCGCTGCCGCGGCGGCGTGCAGCGCACCTGTGCCGTTGGCGAAGGCGACGGCGTGGCGCGCCTGAACGCGGTCGGCGAAGGCGCGCTCGAACTCCTGCACCCGCGGCCCCTGCGTGAGAAACGGCTGCGCGAGCGCCGCGCGGACGGCTGAGATCTCCCGCTCGCCGATCGTCTGGCGCCCGTAGGGCAAGAAGTCTGTCAAGCCGCGGACTGTAGCGTCTGGATCGGCGCCGATCGTGGGCCCATCGCGGGTGCACAAGTAACCTTCGCGCAGGTGTCGGTGCTCGCGTTCGTTCAGGCCCGGATGGGCTCGACTCGCCTGCCCGGCAAGGTGCTCGAGCCGCTCGCGGGCAAGCCGGCGCTGATCCGGATCGTCGAGCGGCTCGAGCGCGTTTCCGGGCTCGACGGCACCGTCGTGCTGACCTCGACCGAGCCGCGCGACGACGCGCTCGAGTCGGCGTGCGCCGCGGCGGGCGTGCGCTGCCTGCGGGGAAGCGAGGCCGACGTGCTCGAGCGCTTCCACATGGCGGCGCGCGCACTCGGCCCGAGGCTGATCGTGCGGATCACGGCCGACTGCCCGCTCGTCGATCCCGAGGTGGTGAGCGCGCTCCTCGAGCTCTACCACGCCACTCCTGATGTGGCCTACGCGTCGGTGGCCACCGGCGCGGTCGCGCCGCGGCCCGGCCTGCGCCGTTTCCCCGATGGCCTCGACGCGGAGGTGATCTCCGCCGCGGCGCTCGAGGAGGCCTGGCGGGAGACCGACAGCGCCTACGACCACGAGCATGTCACCCCGTTCATCTGGCGCCAGCCGGCGCGCTACCCGGCCGCGATGCTGCAGTGCGACTCCGACCTCGGGGACGAGCGCTGGACGGTTGATCATCCCGCCGACCTGGTCGTGGTCCGGACGCTCTACGAACGACTCTGCGTCGGAGATTGCGTGTTCGGTTGGCGCGAGGTGCTGGCCCAGCTCGAGCGCGACCCGGAGCTGCGTCGCCTCAATCACCGCCACCGTGCGCCGCGTCAGTCGTCTGAGCCAGGCTCGCCCGCAACGGGCGCAGCGGACGCAGCCCATCCGTAGGGTCCGCGCGCCAGGGGACGTCGGGAAGCTCGATCGGTTGTGGCACCTTGCGGCCGTCGCCGTCCATCGCCTCGGTGCCGGGTTCCGCAGCGCCGGCGATCAGCTCGCGCGCGGCGTGTATGTGCGCCGGGCTCCAGTTGTGCTCCCCCGCCTCGTAGCCGCCGTCGTCGAGGTCGACGTGCAGCTCGACCTCGACGGCGTGCCAGCGCCTCACCGCGCGGGCGACGACCGCGGGATCGCGCGTGTGGTCAGACCATCCCACCGGCCGCCCGAACGCCGTGCGGAGCGTGTCGATCGCGCGCAGGTTGGCCTGCTCGGGCGGGGCCGGGTACCCGGACACGCAGTGCAGCAGCGTGAGCTGCTCGCCTCCGGCGTGCACCGCCGCGGCGATCTCCTCCTCGCTCGCCATCCCGGTGGACAGGATCACCGGCTTGCCGGTGGCGGCGCACGTCCGCAGCAGCTCGTGCCAGAGCAGCTCATACGAGGCCACCTTGAGGAAGTCGACGCTGTCGGCGACAGCCTCGACGAGCGACAACGAGAAGGGTGTGACGCCGAGCTGCACGCCCAGCTCGTCGCACTGCGCGCGCAGGTCCGGGAGCATCTCCAGCGGGAACTCCCACTCGCGCCTGGTGTCCAGCGCGGCGTTGGCAGCGAGCGCCTCGGGCGCGAACAGGTCATCGATCCGGAAGACCTGGAGCTTGACCGCATCGCATCCGGCCTCTACGCACGACTCCACGAGCCGGTGCGCCCGATCGGGGTCGCGATTATGGTTACTGCCGATCTCGGCGATGAAACGCGTCATTACCGACCGGCCGATTCTAGAGATCGTCGCCGATGGCGCGGGCGCGCTCGGCTACGGTCACCTCGGCCGGTGCCTTGCCGTCGCCGAGCAGCTCGACGGCGAGGTGACGTTCGCGCTTAAGGGTGAGGCGGCCGCGTTCGTCGCCGGCCGGGGCGCGCGCGTGGGCGCGTGTCCGCAGGCGCCCGTGGTGCTGATCGACCGCCGTCGCGCCACCGAGCTGCACGAGGTGCGCGGCCTCGCCGCGACCGGACGGCGCGTGGTACTGCTCGACGACCTCGGTTCCGGACGAGCCGAGGCCGACCTGGTGATCGATCCCCCGACCGCTGCGGCGTGGCCGCCGACGCCGGCCTGGCGCCTCGGCGGCTTCGAGCACGTTCTCCTACGCAGCGAAGTACGACACGCCCATCCGAGCGCTCGGCCGGCCGGCGTGCTCGTCGCCATGGGCGGGAGCGATCCGACCGGCGCGAGCGCTCCGCTCGCCGAGGCGTTGCACGGCGCGGGCCTCGAGGTGACGGTGAACCTCGGGCCGGGGTTCACCGGCCGGCGCCCGTCCGCGGGCCGTGTGCTCGAGGATCGTTTCGTGGAAGCGTTGTCGGAGGCCGAGCTGCTCGTAGCGAGCTACGGCCATGGGGTGCTCGAGGCCGCTTACCTGGGCGTGCCCACGATCGTCGTCGTGACGCTGCCCGAGCACCGCCTCCACGCGAGCGCGTTCGGCGCCCACGGCACGGCCGAGGTCCTCGACATGGAACCGCACGCCGTCGCGGTCCGGGCATGCGCGCTGCTGGCCGACGGAGCGCGCCGCGAGGCGATGCGCGATCGCGGCCCGCGCCTGATCGACGGGCGCGGCGCCGAGCGCGTGGCCGAGGCGATCGCGGCCCTCACCAGTGTCCCTGGGTGACCTCCGAGGTCAGCCATTCGAACTGCCGGGCCAGCCCGTCGGCCAGCCCGACCTGGGGCACGAACGCGAGGTGCTCGGTGGCCAGCCTCGTGTCCGCCGCCGTGTCGCGGACATCGCCGCTCTCGGTTTCGGTGTAGCCGACGTTCAGCGGCCGACCGGCAAGCCGTTCGACGATCGTGATCGCCTCGCGCAGCGATGCCGGCGAGCCGCCGCCGATGTTGAACAGCCGCGGGCCGCTCAGCGGCGCGTCCGTGGCCAACAGCGTGGCCGTGACGATGTCGCTCACGTACGTGAAGTCGCGCGTCTGGCGGCCGTCGCCGAACACCTCGAACTTGCCAGCGCGGATCGCGGAGCGGCACAGCCGGTGGAAGGCCATGTCGGGTCGCTGGCGCGGACCGTACACGCTGAAGTAGCGCAGGCCGACGATCTCGAGGCCGAAGTTCTCGCTGTAGAGCCGGCACAGATGCTCCATCGCCGCCTTCGTTTGGCCGTAGGGCGAGCGGGGGCGCAGGGTCTCGGACTCGGGTGTCGGCCGGGTCAAGGCATCGCCGTAGACCGATGAGGAGGACGCGTACACGAGCCGAGTGCCGGACTGCTCGCGCAGGGCCTCGAGGAGGTGCTGCGTGGCCAGCACGTTGTTGCGCAGGTACTGCTCGTAGCGCGTGCCCCAGCTCGTGCGCACTCCCGGTTCGGCCGCGAGGTGATACACGACGTCGCTGCCGGCGATCATCGCAGCCAGGTCACCGCGCGCCAGGTCGACGGGCACGAACTCGAACGCGTCCCACTCCATCAGGTGCCGGAAGTTCTGCAGCTTCTGGGGCCGGCCGTAGTTGTCGTTGAAGCAGTCGATCCCGACCACGTGCGAACCGCCCGACAACAAGGTCTCGGCGAGGTGCGATCCGATGAATCCGGCGCACCCGGTTACCACAGCTCTCGACCTGCGCTTAGCGACCGTTCCGCTCATGCGCTAACCGGCCGGGTTGCCGCCGCTCGCGAGCCACCCGCCGTCGACGACCAGCGTCTCGCCCGTGATGTAGGACGCCGCCGGGGAGGCGAGGAAGGCGATCGCCTGGCCGATCTCCTCGGGACGGGCCGGCCGTCGCATCGGTATGCGTTCGAGGAAGCTCCGGCGAACGTCCTCGTGCGCGAACACGTCCGCCGTCATCGGCGTCTCCACGCGTCCCGGGGCGACGGCATTGACACGGATGCGATGGGGCGCCAGCTCAACTGCGAGCGCCCGTGTCAGCTGGCCCACGCCACCCTTGCTCGCCCCGTACGCCGCGAGGTTCGCCAGCCCGATGCGCTCGGTCAACGAGCTCACGTTGACGATCGCCCCGCCCCCGGCGGCGCACATCCTCCGCGCCGCCCGCTGGCAGCAGAGAAACACGCCCGTGAGGTTCACCGCGAGCAGCTGCGCCCACTCGTGCTCCTCGATCTCCAACGCGGGTTTGCGCAGTTGCGCACCCGCGCAGGTGACGAGCACCTCGCACGAGCCGGCGGCGTCGAGCATCCGCTCGACCGCCTCCACGTCGCGCACGTCGGCCGCGACGGCCAGACCGGAGCCGCCCGCCTCCCGCACGGCAGCGATCGTGTCCTCGAGCGCCTCGGTGCGGCGCCCGGCGGCGATGACCCGGGCGCCTGCGCACGCGAGCGCGACCGCGGCGGCGCGGCCCAATCCACCACCGGCTCCAGTCACCACGGCGGTGGCCCCGTCGAGCGCGTCGCGGCGGTCAGTCACCTTGGGTCGGCGCCTGCCATGGATGGGCTCCCCACCACGCGTTCTTGGTCCAACCCCCGTCGATCACGAGCGTTTGGCCGGTCAGGTGCCCGGCGTCCTCGGAGCAGAGAAATGCGATCAACGCAGCGACCTCCTCGGGATCCCCGATCCGCCCGGTCGGCGTCCGCCCGATCATCCCGTCGTGCGCCGCCGGGTCGTTCGACAAGAACCACGCGGTCCGATCGGTCTTGATCGGACCGGGCGCAACGGCGTTGACGGTGACGCCGCGACCCCCCCACTCGACGGCGAGGGACGTCGTGAGCCCGAGGACCCCGCTCTTCGCGGCGACATACGCGCTGCGCTCGGGATACGTCGCGAGCACGTGGAAGCTGGCCAGGTTGACGATCCTTCCATAGCCACCCGCCAGCATGTGCCGGCCCGCTTCACGACAGGCCAGGAACACGCCGGTCAGGTCGGCGTCGATCACCGCTCGCCACTGCTCCAACGTGAGCTCGGTGCTCGGTCCGGCCGTCGGTCCGGCGGCGGCGGCGGTGACGAGGATGTCGAGACGGCCGAACTCGCTCACCGCGCGCTCCATCAACGTGACGACGGCCGACTCGTCGAGCACGTCGGCGGCCACCGCCAGTGCCCTCCCTCCGCCCGCCCGCAGGGCATCGGCGAGCGGGCCGGTGTCGCTCGTTCCCCGTGCGGCCAGCACCACGGCGGCGCCGTCGTGGGCAAGCCGCTCAGCGCTCGCGCGGCCGATGCCGCGTCCGGCGCCGGTGATGACCGCGACGCGCCCGTCCAGCCGGCTCACGATCTGATCGGGGTCGTCACGATCTCGAGTGCGTCCGCCGCGCGCCGGGCGTTGGTGAGGGCCCGCTCGGGAGTGTCACCTGCGGCGATCACGAACGACGGTCGCGAGGCGCAGTCGCGATACTCGGGGATGACGTCATCGACCTCGACGCGGAGCAGGACCTCGGTGACGCCGGGGAGTCCGAGCGCCCTGTCGACCCCGGCGACCCGTACTACGCGCCCGGGGGGCGGGAACGCCGTCCACGCCGCTGCGTAGCGATCGCGCGTAGGGCGCAGATCGTCCTCGTCGAGCGGCAGACCGCACGCGAGTCGCATCGCGGCACGGATGAAGTTGCGGCCCGTGGCCAGCGGAGTCGTCTTCTGGCAGTCGAAGCCTCCGGAGAGCCGCGCCGTCACCTCGAGGATGCGCGGGCCGTCGGCGGTCAGGATCGTGTCGGCCTTGAAGGCGCCGAAGCGGACGCCGGTCGCCTCGGCGGCCGACTCGGCGAGCTCGAACAGCTGCCCCTTCGTGTCTTCGGGAAGCGCCGACGGGTTCAGATGCCCCAGTTCGATCGCGAACGTGGGATCAGGGGCGAATGGCCGATCGACGACGTTCAGGCGGTGGACGTCGCCGGTTTCGGTGAACAGCAGCTCGACGCTCTGCTCGGTCCCGGTGAAGCAGCTCTCGAGCAGCGCCGTGTTGGTCGTGGAGCTCTCGATCGCCGCACCGACCGCTGCCGGGATTGCCTCGGGCGCGCTGACTCGCGTCGTCCCGCGCGATGCGCTGTTGTCGAGCGCCTTGACCATCAGCGGATAGCCGATCCGCGGTGCCGCGACGAGCGCCTCATCGATGGACCCGACCTCGGCCCAGCGCGGGTTCGGGATGCCGTGGCGGTCGAAGCAGGCCCGCATCCTCGCCTTGTTCTTGGTGTTGAGCGCGGCGTCGAGCGGTATGCCCGGCAGGCCTGCGGCCGCCGCAGCGGCCGCGACCGTGACCTCGACGTCGGCCCCTTCGGTGAACACGCCCACGAGCTCGTATCGCTCCTGGAGCTCGCGGACGAGCGCGACGTGCCCCTCGACGTCATAGATGTCGAGCACAACGGGCTCGTCTGCGAGCTGCATCGCGGCCGCATCCCGGCGTGCGTCGGTCATGACCACGCGGAGTCCGAGGTCGTGCGCCGCCTCGATCGCCGGCACCTGCATCAACCCACCGCACACGATCAGGATCGCTTTAGGCGTAGCCACCGACGTCCTCGGCCCAGCGCGCGTATGTCTTGGCGATCGGGCTGAAGTAGAACCAGACATACAGCAGCTCGCTGTCCACGCCCGCCACCACCGGATGATCGCCGAGCGGCAACACCGCGGCGTCACCGTTCTCGACCACGATGACGTCGTCGACCTCGGTCAGATCCGAGAACAGGCCGGTTCGCCGCTGAATCCCCCAGCCCCGACTGGGCTTGGTGAAGTACAGGAAGACCTCTTCGAAGTGCGGTGCGTTGTCCGGGTTGGCGTCGAAGTCGTGGTGCGGCCACGATGACCACCGGCCGGTCGGGTTGATCGTCTCGCCGGCCCGCAACCTCGTCGCCGGCCCGTCGCCGCCGATCACCTCGCGCACCGCCCTGGCGTAGTAGTCCTCGCCGATCATGTGCGTCCGTACATCCTGTGGCCGAACGACTCCCGGCGGCCCCGACAGCGAGGGGTCGACCGGCGCGCTCGCCACCGCCAGGTCTGCCGTGGGCGCGGTCGGGAGGACCGAGTAGGCGGTGCCCGGTTGCAGCACGATCGTCGTCGGCAAGCCCGAGAACACGTCCCGCCGCTCGCCCACGCGGCCGATCGTGGTGTGACCCCAGGGGCCCTGGGCCTCGACTGTGCACTCGCCGACGAGTGCGTGCAGGATCGTCTCCCGCTGCCCGGTGTGCGCTTCATAGCCACCGACCCGGGCGTCGAGGCGGAGCCGGCCCACCGATAGCTCTTGCAGCGGTGAGTCCTGGGGCGTGAGCACCGGCGTGTAGCCGAGTGACTCACGAGCGCGCTTGAACACGCCACCGCCACCGCCACCGCCGCCGCCGGCGCCCGTCTCCGCCGGCGCCTCGCCCTCGGTCTCGATGTCCGTCATGGGAGTGCTCCGGTGGCCGCTACGTCGATGCGCAACAGCATAGAACGCCCCGCGGGCGGCTCCGAGACCGACTGGCCACCGCGCGGTGGCGGTCCCGTGGCGTCCGCGGAAGCCAACTTGGTCGCGATTACACTGTCGTGGTCAGTGAGCTTTCAGCCTGATTCGGCGGTGGCGATCGGCCCTGAGCGATTGCTCCGGCACGGTTCGATCGCCGAGTCGGACTGGCTGTGGGAGCGCGCGCGGCGAGTGATCCCCGGTGGGACGCAGACGCTGAGCAAGGCGCCCAACCAGTTCGTGCGCGGCGTGTCGCCCAAGTTCCTGGCCCGGGGCGACGGTTCTCACGTGTGGGACGTCGACGGGAACGAGTACATCGACTACCCGATGGGCCTGGGGCCGATCATCCTCGGCTACGACTTCCCCGCCGTCACCCGCGCGGCGATCGCCCAGATCCACGAGGGAACCACGTTCACCTTGATGCACCCCAAGGAGGTGGAGCTGGCCGAGCGCCTGGTCGAGCTGATCCCGTACGCCGAGCGCGTCCGCTTCGCCAAGAACGGAGCCGACGCCACCGGCGGGGCGGTGCGGGCGGCGCGCGCGCTCACCGGGCGCGAGCACGTGATCGCCACCGGCTACCACGGCTACCACGACTGGTACATCTCCTCGACCGAGCTGTGCGCCGGCGTACCCGCCGCCAACCGGGAGCTGATCCACAGCGTGCCGTTCAACGACCTGCCCGCGCTCGAACAGGCGCTCGCGGCGTATGCGCCGGCGGCGGTGATCATGGAGATTCCGGCCTCCGAGCCCGACCCGGGATACCTGCCCACGGCGATCGAGCTCATCCACCGGCACGGCGCGCTGTTCATCCTCGACGAGATCGTGACCGGCTTTCGCTACGCGCTCGGGGGCGCAGCGGAGGTGTACGGCATCACGCCGGATCTGGCGTGCTTCGGCAAGGGGATGGCCAACGGCTATCCGCTCGCGGCGGTCGTGGGCAGCGCCGCGGCGATGAGCGCGTTCGAGGAGATCTTCTTCTCGATGACCTACTCCGGCGAGACGGTGTCGCTGGCGGCGGCGCTGGCGACGCTCGAGGTGATGAGCACCGAGCCGGTGCTGGCGCACATCCACGCGCGGGGCGAGGAGCTGCGGGCGGGGATCAGCGCGCTCGCGGACGAGGTGTCCTTCGAGGTCACCCTCGCCGGGAACGCACCCCGCTCGGCGATCGCCTTCAGCGGCGGGGAGGCTGCGGCGCCCAACCATCTGCGCGGCCTGTTCCTCCAGGAATGCCACAAGCGCGGCGTGCTCTTCGGAGGCCCGATCTTCACGACCTACAGCCACACCGAGGCGGACGTGGCGCACACGCTCGCGACGGTGGCCGCGGCGTTCGAGGTGATGGAGGCGGCCTATCGGCGCGGCGACGTCGCGGGCGCGCTCGAGGGCGATCCGCCCGGCGAGGTCTTCCGCTCGCACTCGTGAACGCCCTCGGGTTGGGGACGGCGGCGCTGGGGACGCGCTACGGCGCGCCGGGGGGCGAGCGCGACGCGCCGGCGAGCCGCACGGCGTCCAGGACGATCGCCCGGGCGCTGGAGGCCGGCGTGAGGTTCATCGACACCGCGCCCGCCTACGGCGAGGCCGAGCGGATCGTGGGCGAGGCGTGCGCGGGCGCTGAGTGCGCCGTGGCGACCAAGGTGGCGATCCCGGCCGGGGGTTGGGAGGGACTGGCCGGCGCCGCGGTCGCCGAGCACGTGCGCCGTTCGTGCGAGCGGAGCCTCGAGGCGCTGCGCCGCTCGCGACTCGACCTGCTCCAGATCCACAACGCCGATGCCGCGCTGATCGCGCGCGACGAGATCCCCGCCGCGCTCGAGGCGCTGCGCGGCGAAGGGCTCGTGGCGGCGTGCGGCGCCACCGTGTACGGCGAGGAGAACGCACTGGCGGCGATCGCCTGCCCGACCTTCGACGCCGTCCAGATCGCCTACAGCGCGCTCGACCGGCGGCCGGAGAGGTCGGTCCTGCCCGCGGCGCGCGCGGCGGGAACCAGCGTGATCGCCCGCTCGGTGCTGCTGCGCGGCGTGCTCAGCTCGGCCGGCGGCGCGCTCGCCGGCGCCGTTCGCGCCACTGCGCCGCGCCGCCGATGCGCTTCCGCCGGCCGCCGGCGCGTCGTGGCCGGAGCTGCCCGGGGCGGCGGTGGCGTTCGTGCTCGCGAACCCGGCGCTCGCGCGCACGCTCCTCGGTCCGCGCGACGAGCACGAGCTCGACGCGCTGCTGGCGGGCGCGGCGCGGTTTCGCGGGCTGGCCGGCGAGCTGACCGGCGACTGGGATGCGGAGCTCACCCCGGAGCTGCTCGACCCGAGCCGGTGGCCGCGTGAGCCCTGAGATGCCGGGCGCGCTGCTCACGTGCGTGTTTCATCTGAACCTCGCGTTCTCCTCGATCGAGGAGGAGCGCCGCCCGCATGTGATCGAGCGCTGTTACTGGCCGGCGCTCAGGCTGGCCGAGCGGACACCGTTTCCCGTCGGCATCGAGGCGCCGGCGTGGACGCTCGAGCAGATCGAGCGGCTCGATCCGGGGTGGCTGGCCGAGGCGCGGCGTCTGATCGAGCTCGGTCGCGTCGAGCTGATCGGCAGCGCGTACGCGCAGTGCGCCGCGCCGCTGCTTCCGGCCGAGGTCAATGACTGGAACTTGCGCCTCGGGCTCGAGGCCTACGAGCGCCTGCTCGGCGTGCGCCCGCGGATCGCGCTCGTGTGCGAGCAGGCGTACTCGCCCGGGCTCGTCGCGCTGTATCGCGACGCCGGCTACGAGGCGATCATCGTCGACTGGGACAACGCGTACCGCTCCCACCACGACTGGCCGCGCCACGTGCGCCGCTATCCCCAGCTCGCCTGCGGCGCCGATGCCGAGCTGCCGCTCCTGTGGAGCGAGTCGATCGCCTTTCAGAAGTTCCAGCGCTACGCGCACCGGGAGCTCGGCCTGACCGAGTACGTCGGCTTCGTCGCCGACGCGGTGCGCGACGGCGGTGCGCTCATGCTCTATTCGGGCGACGCCGAGGTGTTCGACCACCGCCCGGGCCGGTTCGCGGCCGAGCCGAAGGCGCGCGGGGGCGAGTGGGAGCGGATCGCCGAGGGCCTCGAGGCGATCGCCGCCGCGGGGATCGGCAGGCCGGCGCTCCCGAGCGAGCTCCTGGCCCTGCTCGGGGACGCGCGGGCGGGGCGGCCGCTCCGGCTCGAGGCGCCCGACCAGCCCGTCCCGGTCAAGAAGCAGGACAAGTACAACATCACCCGCTGGGCGGTCACCGGGCGCGACGACGTCGATCATCAACACCCGGTGCTGGCGCATCTACGAGCGCCTGCGCTCCGGGTCGGTGCGCGATCCGCAGGCGTGGCGAACGCTGTGCTTCCTGTTCTCATCGGACTTCCGCACGCACATCACCGAGGCTCGCTGGCAGGCGCTGCGCACGCAGCTTGCGGCGCTCGAGCGGGAGCTCGGGTGCGGAGCGAGCGAGCGTGGGCAACCAGGACGGGCGCTTCACCCGGCGCGCGAGGTCGAACGCGACGGCGCGCTCTATCGGGTGCGTGCCGGCGAGCTCGAGCTCGTCCTCAACGCGCGCCGGGGGATGGCGATCGCGTCGTTCGTCGATCGCGCGGTGTCGGAGGAGTCGCTGTTCGGGACGATCGAGCACGGCTACTACGACACGATCGAGCTGGGCGCCGACTGGTACAGCGGCGCCCTCGTGCAGGAGGCGCCGCTGCGCCACAAGATCACCGACCTGGAGCCGATGACGCCGAGCTTCAGCACCGGGGAGGGCGCGGTCGTGGTGGCCGAGGGCGCCTGCGAGACCGAGCTCGGCCGGATCGAGAAGCGGGTGACGCTCGACCCGGAGCGCGGCTCGGTGCAGATCGACTGGACGCTTCACTGGTCAGAGCTGCCGGCGGGGTCGCTGCGCTACGGCGCGCTGACGCTCAACCCCGAGGCCTTCGAGCGCGGCTCGCTCTGGTACGCCACCCACAACGGGGGACGTGCGCTCGAGCGCCATGCGCTCGGCGAGCGGCGCAATCGACCACGGTGGCGCCGTGTCCGCGCTCGTCTCCGCCCGGCAGGGGCTCGGGCTGACCGAAGGAACGCTGCTGCTCGGTGACGCTGCGCGGACGATCCGGCTCGAGGTCGACCAGGCGATCTGCCGTCCGCTGGGGCTGCTCACCTACCGGCCGCTCGCCGACAGCTTCTTCCTGCGCGCCACGCTCAGCCTCACCGAGTCAGACGACACGCGGCGCGGCGCCATCGCCCGCGCGCCGGATGCGCCGCAGCGCGCCACCGTCCGCTTCTGCGCGCGCGCCGGCTAAGCGGCAGCGAGTGCCGGCAGCTGGGCGGCGGCGCTGAAGCGCGGGAGCTCGCCGAGGCGACCCGCCGGCGGCCAGCTGCTGAGGACGGCGCCGGCGCGCTCGGCCAGCATCCGGTCGACCGCGGGCAGGTTGCCGTGCGGGATCAGGACCACGTCGGGCAGGGCGTCGGGGTGAAGCCCGGCGCGCTCCACCGCCGCGAGCGTGTGCGCGAGCAGCTGCTGCTCGGGGATGCCCGGACCCCACACCGCGAGCGTCGCGTCGGCCTCGGGACCGAAGCAGCGCACGTAGTCGGCGAGCAGCTCGGGATGCTCGTGGAGCTCCTCGGCGAAGGCCACCGTGAGCGCCGAGCGGGACTGCGCGAGCGACGGCGCGGGCTCCTCGCCGTAAACGAGCTGCTCGATCAGCGCCACCGTGTGGGGACCGTCGAACGGCTCGCCGATCCAGCGGCGCTTCCAGGCGAGCGATCGCATGCTCGTCGCGAGCGGCGGCGTGCAGCACCTCGTCGAGCGGCCCGGCCTCGGCGTCCATCGGGAAGCGGACCAGGTCCACATAGCGGGCAGGGTGCGCAGCGGGATCAGCTGCGCGCCCGCCAAGCGAGTAGTCCGGCGGCTTGCACTGGCCGTAGATGACGGTCGGCGTGCCGCGCGCGATCGCCAGCAGGGGGTAGGTGCCGGCGCCGGCCACGACGGCGTCGGCGGCGTCGATCTCGCCGTATCCGAGGTCGCGGCTGCCTTGTACGAAGTGGACGCCGTCGGCCGACCACAGGCCGTTCTGCTCGAGCGTGCCGAGGTGGCGTACGGTGAGCTGCCACGGTCCGCGCAGAAGCTGGGTCGAAGATCTCGGCGTTGTCATCGCGCTGCAGAGGGAGCAGGCTCCCGTCGCCGCCAGGGTGCGTCGGCGCGAACACCACGTGCCGGACGTCTGCCCGCGGCCGGAAGGGAAGCTGCGGGCACTGATACCAGCCGATCGCGTGCGCCGGCCGCTGGTAGTCGAGACGGCGCAGCAGCTCGACCTGGCCCGAGCCGATCGTGAGGTTTGCGTCGACCGCCTCGTAGGGCTCGTACAGGTTGTCGTAGACGAGGATCGGGCCGGCGCCGTGCGGATACAGGAGGATCTTGGCGCCGTTGGCCTTGTAGAGGTCGATCAGCTCGCGATAGCCGCCGATCGGCGCGTCGAGGTCGACCAGCAGCGCGTGCGCGGGGCCGCGGACGATCTCGTGACCGGCCGCGCGCAGCGCGTCGGCAATCGCCCGTGCGCCTCGGCCGTCGTCCTTGATGGCGACCTTCAGCGGCGTGGGCGTCATGTACTCAGATCCGCGGGCCGAGACCGGTGGCGATCGTGATCCAGTAGGAGGACTGCGGATCGCGGCCGGGGAGGATCAGCGGTGCGCCGAGCGGCTGGTGCAGGTGCGTGAGCTGAGCCCCCGCGAAGTAGGTGCCGATCGCCGCCTGGAGCTCAGCGTCGAACTGGTCGAGCGTCCAGTCGTTGACGTGGTACTGGTTGTGATGCGAGCCGTGGTAGACCGGGTTCGGGAAGGACACGATCAGTGCCGGCACCGCGGCGAACACGTTGCGCAGCGCGGCCGGCGCGTCGTCGAGGTGCTCGGTGATCTCGAACATCGTCGCGATGTCGGCCGAGGGCAGCGGCTGCTTGCACACGTCGAAGCCGTAGTTGAGCTCGGCTCCGCCGGTCCACCGCGGACGCTCGTGCACCTGCGGCTGCCACAGGTCGAAGCCGCGCACCGAGGCCGCGGTCCACGTCAGCATCTCGCTGCCGTAGCCGGTGCCGCAGCCGACGTCGAGCGTGTGCCGTCCTGCGACGGGGCCGAGCGCCAGCGAGTAGCGCATCGCGTGCTCGCTCATGACGGCCGCCGCGGGCATGCCCGGGTAGGCGCGCTCGGGCATCGCGATGTCCGGGCCGCCGAGCGTGGTCGACTGGCGCCACGCGGCGGGGTCGGCGGCGCCGCCGGGGGCGAGCGCGGCCAGGTTCTCGGCCGCCTCCGCGTCTTCGGGTGCGATCGTCAGCGACGTGCGCAGCAGCGCCTGCGCGCTGTCGGGATCGCCGGTCTGCGCGAGGACGACGCCGAGGTCGTTGAGCAGTGAGTCCGAGCACGCGTCGCGCACGGCACGGCGAAGCAGCTCGAGGGCTGTCTCCGCGTCGCCGGACTCGAACGCGGCCAGACCTTCGGAATGGAGTTCAGAGACCGTCACAATCCATTTGTCGACCCAGCGGCCGGATGACTTGAATGCGGGCGCCCGGGTGCCGAGCGGGGCGGTCAAGCTCTGCCGGGGGCGCGCCGATTACCGTCTTGATGGCCTCGACCGCTCGCCCCACGATCTCGATCGTGATCGTCACCTACGGCAAGCGCGAGGTCACCGAGCGCTGCCTGGCCACGCTCGAGGACGCCTTCGGCGATCGGCTCGGCGACGACGTCGAGCTGGTGCTCGTCGACAACGCCTCGCCCGACGACACGCCCGGAGCTGCTGCGCGCTTGGGCGGACCGCGCCACGCGTGATCCTGCTCGAGGAGAACCGCAACTACGCCGGCGGCAACAACGCCGGCGCGCGTGCCGCGCGCGGCGAGGTGCTCGTCCTGCTCAACAACGACACCGAGGTCGCCGGCCGGGCGTCGCTCGATGCGCTGGCCGCAGCAGGCGCGTCGAGCCCGGCGTCGGGCTCGCCGGCTGCCGCCTGCTCTATCCGGACGGCACGATCCAGCACGGCGGGTGCGCGTGGTGGCGCGGCCCCGACGGGCTCGTGCGCCACGTTTCACCTGTTCCGCCACGAGGCGGGGGACCTTCCCGCCGCGTGCGCGACGTTCGACTGCGACATCCTCACCGGCGCCTGCCTGGCCGTCCGCCGGGACCTGTTCGAGGAGCTGAGCGGCTTCGACGAGACGTTCGTCAACGGCTGGGAGGACACCGACCTGTGCGTGCGCGCGCGGCTCGCCGGACACCGCGTGGTGTATCGCGGCGACCTCGCGATCGTCCACGCCGAGGGGCATGACGCGCGGCGCACGCGCGCAACGAGGGCCCGAACGAGCGCCTGTTCGCGGCGCGCTGGGGCCACCTGGTCCAGGAGGACACCGAGCGCCTGGCGGCGCAGTTCGACGTCTCCGGGCCGCACATGGGGACGGTCACCCATCCCGCGAACCTTCCGGTCGGGACGGATTGTCCGTCGAAGGCGAGGTCACCGGGCTGGCGCCGGAATCGGCTGAGGCGCGCGCCCTGCTGTGGGCGCTCGAGCTCGCCGAGCTCGGGCCCGCCACCCGCGACTGGCAGCCGACGACGCACCCTGCCGCGGTTCACCGAGCAGGAGTGGGCGCCGGTGATGCGCGCGCGCGCCCGCCCGCTGCGGCGCGATGCGCTGACGCTCCAGGCGCCGGTCGGCCGCCTCGGGGTGGCCGAGGTGCACGAGCGCGCGATCCTCCGCCTGGCCGAGGTGCCGGCGATCGACGTCTCCGGCGTGGCCGCCGTGTGGGCCGCCTCGCGAGCGCTCGCCGAGGAGCTGATCGCCGCCGGGCACGATCCCGAGCGCGTCGAGGTTCTGCTCCCGGTGATCCCGGATCTGCCGTGCGGAACGGGCGGCGGCGGCGTGCTCGCGCTGCTGCCCGCGCACGACCCCGCCCGGTGCGACGAGCTCCTGCGCGCGCTGGACGAGCTTCCGGACGCGACGCCGATCCGCCTGCTTCCGAGCGTCGCCACCGAGCCGCTCGCGGCGCTGGCGGCCGAGCGCCTGGCGCGGGCCGAGGTGCTGGCGCCCATCAGCTCCGAGCTGCGCTACGCCGCGCTGGCCGGCGAGGCCGACGTGGTCGTGTGCGTCGACCCGCGCGAGCGCTTCGAGCGCCGCGCGCTGCTGGCCGCGCGCGCCGGCGCCACCGTCGTCCACTTGCCGGCGGCCCGGCCGCCGAGGTCCTCGGTCAGCGCCTGGCCTATACGCGGGTCGGATCCGGTCCTGCAGGCCGCGATGGCTGCGCCGATGGCCCGCGAGCGAGATCGCGCAGAGTGTCCGCGAAGCCGTGCGGTCGTGCCGCCCTCCTGCGACTGCGCGAGCTCGTGGTGAGCGCGCGCCATTTCAGGCGGCGTCGGCGCTCTGTCCTCGGCGCCTGACCGTCACGAACGCGCCCGGCCCTGTCTAGCGTGCGCCGTAGCTCGGCTCAGGCCGCCAGGGCCTGGATGCGCCCGGCGGTCAGCTCGTCGCGGAGCCGGGTCAGGCTCCTGGCTCGTGCCGAACGATCCGCAGCGCGCGGCGTACCAGCTCGGGACGGATCGCGCTGGCCTCATCGACGAGCACGGCATCCGCGGCGCCGACGAGGTCGGGAAGGCCGATCTCCTGGGCGCAGAGCATCAGGTCCGGGAGTGCATCCGCGTGCAGCCCGGCCGCTTCCAGGCGCTGGATGATGTCGCCGGCGACCGCCTCGGCATCGTGCCCGCCGCAGTGCAGCGCGAGCGTGACGGACTCGCTCGGCAGCGAACGTGCGCGACCAGCGCTCGAGCGTGGCCGACCCACCGGTCGTGGTCGTTCCAGTCGGGCGCGTACAGCGCGAGCGTGGCGCCGGGGCGCTTCTCGACGATGTGCGGGACGGCTGAGGCGCGCCAGCGGAAGGTTCTCGCGGGCCAGGCGGCCGAGCGACTCTTCGGCGCGGCGCGCGACGCCTCCCAGGTGTAGTCGGAGGCGGCGGCCACGGCGGCCGCGGAGCGCGCACTCCGGCCCGCCTCGTCGGAGGCGGCGTCACGCAGGGCGGCGACGAGCGACGGCGTGATCGATCTCCTGCACGACGGCGCGGCCCGGTCAGCTCGGGGAGCCGGAGCTCGGCGGGAACCGGGACCTCGTGTGCGGCCACGGCCCAGCCCGCGTCCTCGGGGACGAACTCGGCCGTCGGCCCGGTGCCGGTGTGGATCACCGGGAGCCCGCACGCCATCGCCTCGAGCGCGGGCATGCAGAAGCCCTCCCCGCGATAGGGGACGACGAGCACGTCGGCCGCGCGGTAGAGCGCGGGAACCTCGCGCGCGGGCAGGTCCTGGTCGAGGTAGACGATGGGCGCGATGTCGGTGCGCGCGGCGAAGCGGCGGAGCTGCTCGCCGGCGTTGCGCCGCTGGTACCAGCTGCCGGTGCCGAAGTCCTTGATCACCAGCGCGACGTCGTCCTCGGGGCCGAACGCCTCGGCCCAGGCCGCGGTGAGCAGGTCGACGCCCTTGCGCCAGATCGTGCCGCCGACGAACAGGAACGTGCAGGCCGCCTCGCCGCGGCAGCTCGGCCGCCGGGCCGTCGGGGCTGAAGCGGGCCGGGTCGAACCCGTTGGGCACGACCTCGACGATCCCGGGCGGCATCCCGCCGGCCACAAAACCCTCGCGTACGTACTCGCTCGGCACCCAGACGCGGTCGGCGTGCGCCCGCGCCTCGGCGAGCCAGTCGGCGGGCGGCGGGCCGTACTCCCACGGGACGATCACGACGGAGGGTCCGTCGGTGACCGGGGTGAAGTCGTGCGGCCAGGAGTGCGAGATCCCGGGCGGGGGCACGAGGCAGGCGTGGCGCCGGGCGCGCGGTGGTGGACGACGCGGCCGCCGGCCTCGAGGCCGGCGGCGAGCCCGTCGTTGACGGTCGGCGAGCGAGGCGGTCGAGCCGAACTGCCGCGGATGACGCAGGCCGGCCGGGTGGCGCCGCCGAACCGGGCGACGGCGGCGGTCGCGGCCTCGCGGAGCGTCTCGGCGGTCGCCTGGGCGCCGAAGCGCTCGATCAGTCGCTCGCGCGCGGGCGCGGCGCGCCGGCGCGCCGCATTCCAGTCGCGGGCCACGTCGCGAATCTTCGCGGCCAGATCCTCGACCTCGGGCTCGAACCAGCGGTGGCCGCGATAGAGCTCGTTGAACAGCTCGGCGTCCTCGGGCACGTCGACGAGGTTTCCCTCGACGAGCCAGCTCGTGTCTTCGTCCACGAACTCGCGATGGCCGCCCCAGCGGCTCGAGATCGTGGGCAGGCCCATGGCCAGCGCCTCCATGAACGGCCGCCCCCAGCCCTCGCCGCGCGAGGCGAGGACGTAGGCGTCGGCGGCCGCGTAAAGGCGGGGCATCTCGCGCGCGGGCAGCAGGTCGGTGAGGAGATGGACCGGCGCCATGCGGGGCGCGGCGGCTCTGAGCTCGTCCCGGATGAAGGCGGCGATGCGCTGCTCGACGTAGCCGTCGGCCTTGTAGAAGGAGCCGTCTTCAGCACCAGGCAGACGCCGTCGTCGGCAGCGAATGCGCCGGCCCAGGCGCGCAGCAGGATCTCCCAGCCCTTGCGCGCCGAGAAGTCGAAGTTGGTCAGGAAGACGAAGCGGTCGTCCTCGATCTCGAGCGGATACGGATCGGCCGCGGGGGTGAACAGGTCGAAGTCGAGCGTCTCGCCGACGATCCGCATCTTGCTCTCGGGCAGCCCGCTGTCGGCGAAGGCCTCGAAGTTCTGGCGGCAGGGCACCCACACCTCGTCGCGCTCGAGCAGCGGCGCGAGCCACGGCGCGGGGAGCCGATCGGTCTCGAACATCGCCCGGCTGACGTTGACCACGCCCGGCCTGCAGGGGTTGCCGGGCACCGGAAGGTAGTGTGGACCGCGACTTGTACCGCGCCGCTGGTGCGGTCGAGCTGGCGGGCGAGCATCGCCTGGTCATCGGCCTCGAGCTGGACCGTGCTTGGCCGGTCGACCTCGTCCGGTGCGGGCTGGTGCATGCCCGCCTCTCCTGCGCGCGCAGGAACCCGCGCATCTCGTCGGCATGCCCCGAGGGGTCGCGGGCGGGGCCGACCCACAAGAACCGCGGGGTGTTCTCGCTTCCACGCCGAGCGGAGGCACACCCGGTAATCGGCCGCGCGCCGGGTTCTTAACCACGCGGAGGTGGGCTGCCAAGCAGCCCACCTCCGCTTCCGGTTCCCTCGATGAATCGGACGTGGTGTATATAGCCCCGCGGGGATGCGAGTTGTGACGGTCGCGAGGCGGCGTTGTTCTCGACGGCGATTTAGCCGGACGAGCTTGGACGCCGGTTCACCGACGCGGCGCACGCGTCAGTTACTGGGCGAAGCTTTTCGTTGGGACCGGGCGGCGCGCTAGGCGCCGCCCGGCCAAGCGAAAGGGGATCAGCCGGTGATGAGCTTGAGGACCAGCTGCGGCTGCGAGTTGGCCTGGGCGAGCATCGCCGTGCCGGCCTGCTGCAGGACCTGCTGCTGGGTCATCGTCGTCATCTCGGACGCCATGTCGACGTCCTGAATGTTGCTCAGCGACGAGGACATGTTCTCCTCGGTCACGGAGATGGCATTCGAGGTGTACTGCAGGCGGTTCTGCACCGCACCCAGCGTCGCCGCCAGGTTCGACACAGAGTTGATCGCCGCGTTGATGTCGCTGACCGCGCTGACCTGACAGGCCAGGTTGAAGACGGTGCCCGGCGTGCCAGTGGCTGAGCGACCCAGGAGAACCCGGTGCGAGTCAGAGCGGTGACTCGACGTTGGCGAACGAGACGGTCAGGGTGTCGGAGCCCTGGGGGCCCACCTGGAAGGTCACGCCCGGGCCACCCGATGCCGCCGGCCGAGCCGTCAAGCAGGTTGATGCCGTTGAACTGCACCGAAGACTGCTGGCGGTTGATCTCCTGCGTGAGCTGGTTCACCTCGGACTGGATGTCGGTCTGATCCTGCGAGGACAGGTCGCCGTTCTGGTACTGCACGGCGAGCTCGCTGACACGCTGAAGCATGCTCTGAACGTTGTTCAGGGCGCCGCTGGCGGTCTGCACCATCGAGGTCGCGTCGCTGACGTTACGGCCGGCCTGGTCGAAACCGTTGACCTGAGAAGTCAGGCCCTGGGCGATCGCGTAACCAGCGGCATCATCAGCCGCGGAGTTGATGCGAAGACCCGAGGACAGACGCTGCATCGCCGTCGAAACGGCGTCGCTCGAGGCCTGCAGGTTGCGATGGGTGTCCATCGCCGAGATGTTGGTGAGAATCGAAAGGGACATTTCAGTACACCTCCATGGTGCGTAGTTTGGAGTAGTCCCCCGGTGGCTCCTTGCCGCCGGTCTCTCCGGTTATCGCCCGAGCCGGGGCGGGCTTGAGGCAAAATTTGTGATCCGTAGCAGCCGCAAGGCGGAAGAACCTGGTTACGCCGGCGCTACGCGGCGAGGCCGGGTTCTTGCCTCCGGGAGGAAGATGGGCCTCGGCGAGATCGGCGTGCGCGGGGAACTCCGGATCCCCTAGGCGGTCAGGTCGACGTGGCCGAGCCCGTCGTCCTCCTCCTGGAAGCAGGCGGGCGCCGGCCGCGGCGCGCCCGCCGCCCCGGCTTTCGCCGCCGACGCTCGGCGGCCTCACGCGCCGAGTCCCGATCGGTCGGCCGGCCTTGGTCGTCGGCAGGATCGGCAGGATGTCGGGCGTGACCGGGACGATCGGATGGATCGGATCATGGCCGCTCAGTCGTGGTCAGCTGGGATGTTCCCCGGATCGCCCCGGCGCGCCGCGCGCTCTAGGCCGCGCGGAGCTCAGCGACGACGAGATGGCGCCACACGGCCACCGAGCAGGCCCAGGCGAGAACGTGGCCGGCAAGGCCGGCGCCGAGCGCACGGAGGCCCGTATCCACGGCGGGACGCCCGCTTTCAGCGACAGGTAGGCGGCGATGCCGAAGCCGATCAGGCCGCCCCATCCCTTGGCCCGGCGGACCTGCGCCGAGCGCGCGGGTGGTTGGCGACGCTGGCGCCGGCGACCTGGGCGGACTCGCCCTTGCCCTTCTTGCCCTTCTTGCCCTTCTTGTCCTTCTCGGACTCGTCCTTGTCGTCGGACTTCTCGGCCTTCTTGCTCACCTCAGCCCTCCGTTCGATGACGCCTGCGGTTCGGTGGCGCGACGCGCGCGCCCTTGGCCAGCGCGGCGCGCTGGCGCTCGAAGACGAAGTGGACCAGCCGCTGGCGGTCGCCCTGAGAGATGTCGTCGAACACGAGGGCGCGGCGGCCCGAGCCCTCGACGCGGACGATCCGGCCGCGGCCGTTGATCGGGTCGCTGCCGTTGCCGAGGTTCAGCGTGAAGCGGACCGACGCGTCCAGCTCGAGCGCCTCGGAGCCCGCCAGCAGCATGCCGCCGCCGCTGACCTCGATCGCGTGACCGCTCAGGACCGAGCTGTCATCGTCGCTGATCAGGACCACCGGCTGGGCCGCGCCGACGCGGACGAACTCGCGCCGCTGCAGGACCTCGGGGTCCTCGACGACCTGGAAGCTCACCATGTCGTAGCGCCTCGATCCGCGCCTGGCCCTGGAAGCGGACGAGGCCGTGCGTGGAGGAGTACCGAGCCGCAGGGGCTCGCAATCGAGCTCTCCGTCGGGGAGCACGATCAACCAGGAGCAGCGCCTTGTCGCGCTCGAACACGCGGACCGGCACCCGCTCGCCCGCAGGAGTGGTCAGCTGGCCCTCGTGGCCGCCGATGATCAACCGGACGACGTTCTCAGCCGGCTCAGGAGAGCGCGGGCTCGGGAAGCTCTCATGGCAGCAGGCGGGCGGCGAGTGACGCGGGATCGGCGGCCGACATGGCCCCATGCAGGTCGGTTCCCTGGTGGACGTAGGCGACGGGCATCCCGCTCTGGTAGGCGAGCTCGGCCGCGATGCCAAGCTGGTCCCCCCCGTCGGCGTGGGTGATCGCGATGCCGTCCGCGCCGACCGCGGCGAGCGCATCGAGGAGCTTGCCCGCGGCGCGCACGCTGAACGTGGCGGGGACCGAGATGTAGATCGCGTCGACGCCGAGCGACTGGAGCTCGCCGGCGAGCGGTCCGACCGCGACCTGGTCGCCCGGGTTCACGGCGGCGGTGTCGATCGCGACCAGACCGCCGTTGGGCCGCCGGCCACCGCAGCCTGGGCGTCGGCGGCCTCGGGCGCCACCGTCACCCAAACGTTCTCGAGCTTGAGCAGCTCCTTGAGCTCGGCCCCCCAGTCGCGGCTGCCGAGCGAGACGACGCTCGCGCCCAGGCTGCTGGCCGTGGCGTAGGCAGCGGCGAGGGAAGCGGCGCAGTGGGTCTTGCCGATGCCGCCCGGGCCCACGAACGCCACGGTGGCGCCGCTGGCGGGAAGCGGCACGGGGCCGGGATGGTCGCGGCCAGGGTCGCCCGGACGGCGTCGCGCAGGGTGCCGCGCGGGGTGAGGGGCGAGCGGTGGGCCGATGCCGCCACCACGACCTCGCGCGCCCATGGGGGCTGATGCCCTGGGCCGTCAGCTCGCCGATGATCGCCTCGGCCTCGCCGGCCTCGTTCGGGGGTCGCGGGGATGCCCAGGCGGGGCGACGGGCGCGGCGACGGCGGGGCGCGCGACGGGAGCGGGGGCGGGGGCGCGCGACGGGCGCCGGGGCGGGGGCGCGCGACGGGCGCCGGGGCGGCGTGCGCGGGGGCCGGCAAATGAATCGCGGCCACCGAGGACTTGGAGGGGCGAGGGCGGGAGTTCCGCCGCCGGCGCGGGGCGCCGACCGCGGCAGCGAGCTCGGTCACATCCCCCACTTGGGAGGCGGCCTGTCCAGGCGCGTGGCGAAGGACTCGAACAGAGCCTCCTCGTCGACCGGCTCGTCCTCGAGCTCGAGCCTCGATCACGGCCAGGGCGTGGGGGGCGGGCGGGATCTCGAACTCGGCCTCCGGGTCCTCGTCGTAGAAATCGACCTGGGAGGAGGACGCGGCCTGCGCGTCGATCTCGACGCAGTTCTGGGCGAAGAAGCCGCCGACGCCGCCGATCAGGCCCTCACGCTCGCGCAGGATGACCGCGTCGGGCCCAGCTCCGCGCGGATCTGGGGGATCACTCCTCGAGCTTGCGCCCCGGTAGGTCCGGACGCCAGCGCAGCTCGGACGTGGCCGTTGGTCTTGGCGTGGCGAGTCTGGGTGCTCATGCGTTGACGACTCCTATGGTCTCGACGCTGATTCCGGGGGCGATCTCGTTGTAGGAACAGACCGCGAGATGCGGGAGGCGACTCTACCAGGCGGCGCAGGTGGCGGCGGACGCGAGCGGAGCAGAGCAGCACCGGGCGCAGCGCCGCTGCGGCGGCCGCCTGCTCGGACTGGGCGCGGACGGCGCCGAGCACCGCCTGGGCGCGGGTTGGCTCCATGGCCAGGTACTCGCCGTCGGTGGTCTGGGTGATCGAGGTGGCGACCTCCTGCTCGATCGTGGGGTCGAGCGTGATCGCGTGCAGCGTCTGGCTGCCCCGAGGTACGGAGCGGTGATCGCCCGGCCCAGCGCCTGGCGCGCGTACTCGGCCAGCAGACCGGGATCGCGCGTGACGCTCGCCTTGTCGCCGACCGCCTCCACGATCGCGCCGAGGTCGCGGATCGAGACCCCCTCGGACAGCAGGCCCTGAAGCACGCGCTGGATCTCGCCGAGCGAGAGGACGTCGGGCACGACCTCATTGACGACGGCTTCGTTGGTCTCCTTGAGCTGATCGAGCAGCTGCCGCACGTCCTGGCGCGTGAGCAGCTGCGCGGCGTGCCCGCGGATCGTCTCGGTCAGGTGGGTGACGATCACCGACTCGCCGTCGACCACGGTGTAGCCGAGCGCCTCGGCCTCGGCGTGCTGGGCCTCGGGGACCCACACCGCGGGCAGCCCGAAGGCGGGCTCGGTGGTCGGGATGCCCGGCAGCGTGCCGATCGCGTCGCCCGGGTCCATGGCCAGCAGATGGCCGGCCATGACCTTGCCGCGAGCCACCTCGGTGCCGCGCACCTTGACCACGTACTCGTGGGAGTCGAGGTCGACCTCGTCGTGGATCCGCACGCGGCGGGATCACCATGCCCAGCTCGCTGGCGATCTGGCGGCGGATCATCGAGACGCGCCGGACCAGCGTGCCGCCGGAGCGGCGATCGACGAGCGGCACCAGGCCGAAGCCGACGCCAAGCTCGAGCGGATCGATCGGCAGTTCCTTCAGCACCTCCTCGCGCGGGGCGGCCGGCTTCTCCGGCTCCGGCGCCGGCAGCGGCGGCTGCGGCCGGCCGCGCGCCAGCTCGTCGGGCAGGCCGTTGCGCACCGCCCAGCCGATCGCGGCGAAGATCCCGCCGATGAACAGGAACGGGATCTTCGGCAGGCCCGGGACCAGCGCGAACGGTGCAGATCGCCCCGCCGGCCACCATCGGCGCCTTCTGCTGGCGCAGGATCTGGTTGGCGATGTCGGTGCCGAGGTCGCTTCTCGGAGGCCGAGCGGGTGACGATGATGCCGGTGGCGACCGAGATCAGCAGGGCGGGGATCTGCGCCGCCAGGCCGTCGCCGACGGTCAGCAGCGAGTAGGTGTGGATGGCGTCGCTGAAGCCGAGGTGCTGCTGGAGCACGCCGACGACGATGCCGCCGATCAGGTTGATCGCGGTGATCAGCACGGCGGCCATGGCGTCGCCCTTGACGAACTTCGAGGCGCCGTCCATGGCGCCGTAGAAGTCGGCCTCGCGGGCGATCTCCGAGCGGCGCGCGCGGGCCTGCTCGTCGGTGATCAGGCCGGCGTTGAGGTCGGCGTCGATGGCCATCTGCTTGCCGGGCATGGCGTCCAGGGTGAACCGGGCGGCCACCTCGGCGACGCGGCCGGCGCCGTTGGTGACGACCACGAACTGGATCACCACGAGGATCAGGAAGATGACCAGGCCGAGACGACGTTGCCGCCGACGACGAACTGGCCGAAGGCGTGCACGACGCTGCCGGCGTCGCCCTTGGTGAGGATCAGCCGCGTCACCGACACGTTGATGGCCAGGCGGAACATCGTGGTCAGCAGCAGCAGCGTGGGGAAGACCGAGAAGTCGAGCGCCTTCTTCGAGGTACATCGTCGCCACGACGACGGCCAGCGCGGCCGAGATGTTGAGCGTGATGAACAGGTCGAGCAGCATCGACGGCAGCGGGATGACCAGCATCGTGACCACGATCACCACGGCGACGGCGGCGAGCAGGTCGGTGTGGCGCAGGAGCCTGCGGATGGTCGTGCTTCGGTTCATGCAGCCGCCCTCCTCCGGCCGGCCATTCGATAGACGAAGGCCAGCACCTGCGCGACGGCCGCGATACAGATCGGCCGGGATCATCTGGCCGATCTCGACCGATGGCGTGCAGCGAGCGCGCCAGCGGCGGGTCGGGGACGATCGGGACGCCGTGCTCCTGGCGATCCGGCGGATCTGCGCGGCGACCAGGTCCTGTGCCCTTGGCGACGACCACCGGCGCCGGATGCTGCCGTCGTAGCTGCAGCGCCACCGCGTAGTGGGTCGGGTTGGTGACGACCACGTCGGCCTGCGGGACCGCGGCCATCATCCGGGCGCGCGCGGCCTGGATCTGGCGGCGGCGGATCGCGCGCTCGGACCTCGGCGCGGCAGTCGTACTGCTTGGTCTCGTCCTTGACCTCCTGCTTGGTCATCTTCATCTGCTTGTTGTGCTTGCGCCGCTGCCAGACGTAGTCGACCAGCGCGATCAGCAGGTAGGCAGCCGCCGCGCGCTCGGCGATGCCCATCGCGGCTGAGCTCATCAGCGTGCCGAGCGCCGTCGGCGTGGTGCCGACGCTGGCGGCCAGTTCGGTGAGGTCGCGGGATCAGGGCCAGCGCCACCACGCCGCCGACGACGGCGACCTTGGCCAGCGCCTTGGCCAGCTCGAGGCCGATACGGGGGCCGAACAGGTTCTTGGCCCCGGTGGCCGGGTTGAGCCGCTGAAGTCGGGCTTGAGTCGCTCGGGCGCGGCCGCAGCCCGACCTGGGCGACGTTGGAGAGCACGCCGACGCCAAGGCAGATGCCGGCGATCGGCGCCACCGTGGCCGAGCATCGTGTTCAGGATCGCTGCACGAGGCCGTGCAGCCCGGCGCCCGAGGTCACGTGGCCGGGGTGGGCGATCTGGGCGAAATCCGAGCGCATCGCGCCGGCGGCGCCGGTCGATGACCGTGGGGGCCAGCGAGGAGATCGCGATCAGGCCGGCGATCAGTACCAGGGCCGTGTTCAGGTCGCTGCTCTTGGCCACCTGGCCCTTCTTGCGCGCCTCCTGCTTGCGCTTGCCTGTCGGCTTCTCTGTCTTGTCGTCGCTTGGCCATGGCTCAGCCGATCTGGAGGGTGTGCAGGGCGGTGCACACCGAGGCGGCGAGCTGGTCGGACATCCAGCCGCCCAGGAAGGGCAGCGAGGCCGCCACCACCAGCAGGGCGACGCCGACCTTCATCGGGAAGCCAACCGCGAACACGTTCAGCTGCGGCACGACCCGCGAGACCATCCCGAAGGCCACGTCGGTGATCAACAGCGCGAGCATCACCGGGGCGGCGACCTCCACCGCCGAGATGAAGATCGTGCCGAACTCCTGAGCGGCTCCGGCCACCAGCGGTCCAGCGCCGGCGCCCGGGTCAGCGGGACCAGCGGAGAAGGTCCGCGCCAGGCCGCGCAGCGTCCAGGCGTCGCCGCCGATGGCGATGAACAGCGATCGCCCGACCATGCGCGTAGAGCTGCGTCAAGAGCCGCCCTGGTTGCCGTTGATCGGATCGAGGTGCGCGCCGAAGGAGAAACCCGAGACGACGTCGGTGAGCGCCGCCCGCCGCCTGCACGGCGGCGAACACGGCCGCCGACGCGAAGGCAAACGCCAGCCCGACCAGCAGTTGCTCGAGGATCAGCCCGGCGACCGACGAGCGGGTCGGTCGGGACGGTCTGGCCGTGGATGGCCACGCCGGTCAGGCCGATCGCGAGCGCCACCGCGACGACGGTCGCGAACGCGGGGCGGGATCATGCTCGGCGAGGAGAACAGCGGCGCGATCACGAACAGCGGCGTGATCCGGGCCAGCACGAGGAAGAACCCGGTCACGTGGCGCCGGGCCGATCGCCCAGAGCTGGCTGAGCGAGCTGACTCGAGCACGCTGGGTCATCCGAGCCCGAGCAGCTGCGGGATCGACATGTACAGGTTGCTGCGCGTAGGTGACCAGCTGGTCGAGCATCCACGGCCCCAGGAGCACGATCAGCACCGCGAGCCCGACGATCTTCGGGATGAAGGAGAGGGTCTGCTCCTGGATCTGGGTGACCGCCTGGAAGAGGCTGACGACGCAGGCCGATGACCAGGCCGACGAGCAGGATCGGGCCGGCGACCTTGAGCGCCAGCGTCATCGCCTGGGTGGCGAGGCTGACGACGGTGTCCTGATTCATGGCAGCCACTGCCTAGTGGAAGCTGGCGACCAGCGAGTGGGTGATCAGGTCCCAGCCGTCGACCAGGACGAACAGCAGGATCTTGAACGGCAGGGAGATGAACGTCGGCGGCAGCATGATCATGCCCATGCTCATCAGCGTCGAGGAGACGATCAGGTCGATGATCAGGAACGGCAGGAAGATCAGAAAGCCGATCTGGAACGCCGTCTTGAGCTCGCTCATGATGAAGGCCGGGATCAGCACGTAGGTCGGGACCTGGGCCCTCGGTGTGCGGCGTCTTGATCTGGGCCAGGCTGACGAACAGCGAGAGGTCCTGGGTGCGCGTCTGCTTGAACATGAACTCGCGCAGCGGCTGCTGGCCGCGTTGAGTCGCGGTGGCGGTGGAGATCTGGTGGTGCGACCAGCGGCTCCCAGGCGTCCCTCTTGATCGCGCTGATCGTCGGCACCATCACGAACAGCGTGAGGAACAGCGCGATGCCGACGAGCACCTGGTTGGGCGGCGTGGTCTGCGTGCCCATGGCGTTGCGGATGAAGCCGAGCACGATCAGGATCCGGCGTGAAGCCGGTGACCGTGAACAGCATCGCCGGGATCAGCGACAGGCCGCCGATCAGCAGCAGGATCTGTAGCGCGTTGCTCGAGTCGATTTTCACGAGCGCACCGTCATCCGCCGCAGGACATCGACGCATTCGCCGCTCGGCACCCGAATCGGCCGACTCAGGCCCGGAGGCGTCCTCGGCCGGCAGCTCGATTCCGAGCGCCAGCGCCTCGGCCTCGGAGTAGGTGCGAATCGGCGTGACGCTGTGCTCGGCGACGCCGAGCAGCATGAACCTCGCGGCCCGCCCGCACCAGCGCCAGGGAGCGGCCGCTGCCCAGCGGCAGGTTGGCGATCTGGGTCAGGCCGCTGCCGCTGGCGCCGGGCCTTGCCGCGCTTGGTCTGCTCGCAGGATCCAGGTGATCCCGTAGATCACCGCGATCACGATGAGCAGGCCGACGATCGTGCGCACGAGGCTCGAGCTGCTGCTGAGCTGGAGGCGTGCGCGGCGGTGCACTGCCCGTCGGGTGCAGCGGCGTGCTCTCGCCGTACCGGGCGCTGCCGGCCGCGACCGCGTGGCCGGCAGGGCAAGAGCGTCAGGGCGCCGAGTGAGCGCGGCGCCACGAATAAACGTAAGCGACTTCATCGAGGGAATGACTCCGAGGAGTCATTCCGATAATCGACCGCTGCCGGAGGCCTTTAGAGCGCTCGCCGGGAGGAAACGGCCGGCAGGTCCGGCGGCTTTCCAGCGCGCCGTGCGAGCAGACGGTGCGCGGTCGAGGCGCGGCTGGATGGCCGGTGCAACCGGTCCCATGTCGTCGCGCGGCCAGCCGGTCACGAGCTAGTCCAGGGCCTTACCGACCGCGTCGAGCAGCCGGGCCGGCTGGAACGGCTTGACCACGAAGTCCTTGGCGCCGAGCTTGATCGACTCGATCACCTTGCGTCTCCTGGCCCAGGGCCGAGCACATGAGCACTCGCGCGCCGGGGTCGATCGACATGATCTCGGCCAGGGCGGCGAGACCGTCCTTCTCGGGCATGGTGATGTCAAGCGTGGTCAGCTCGGGCTGAAGCTCCTGGAAGCGCTCGACGGCCTCGGCGCCATTGCTCGGCCTCGCCGACCACCTCGTGGCCGCCGGAGGCGAGCGCGTCGCTCACGACCTTCCGCATGAATGCGGCGTCGTCGACTACGAGTACACGGGCCATCTAGGTCAACTGCTCCTTCATTGGTGGGTCGTTGATCGGTCGGCTCTGAAGCTTAGCTCGCCGTGGCGCCGGCGTGCGACCGGTCGGGTTCGCCCGCCAGCTGAGGCCTCGTCGAGGCGCAGCGCCCACTCGCCGTCTTCGGTCACCAGCAGGTGCCCTTGAGCGAAGCGCAGGCCATTGACGAACAGGTCAACCGGCGCGTCGGCGGCGCGGTCGAGGTCGAGCACCGCGCCGAGCGGCAGGCTCGAGCGCGTGGCCCAGCGGCAAACGGGTGCGTCCGAGCTCGGCCCAGACGCGCAGCTTGATGTCGCCGAGCGCGTCGCCAGCAGCGCCGGACGCGGCCGGCTCCGCCGTCGGCGCCGACCGCCCGCCTCGGCGTCGGCGTCGCTCGATGCTGAGCTCGTCGATGGCCCGCGACCATGCGCACCACGAACGCGCTGGGCACGAGCTGGATCAGCCGGCAGGACTCGCCGTCGATCAAGAACGTCGTCGAGGAAGCGTGGGGCGCGGTGCCGTAGGCCTCGGTGGCGACTTCGGGATCGGCCAGCACCCGCGTGTCCGGCGGCGAGATCTCGATCTCCTGGCCGATCACGACGCTGATCGCGCCGGCCGCCGCGGCCATCATCTGGTTGGCCGCCTCGGCCACGGCCGAGAGCTCGAGCTCGGAGAGCTCCGCGTCCGCCGCCGTCCTCGGCGGCGCGGCACGCCCATCGCCGTCGCGAGCTGCGCGCGCCGGCCGGCGGGATCAGCGAAGCACGTTCGCGCCGGTGACGCCGTCGACGTAGGAGACGCTGGCGGCAACGGTGCCCGGCGGGAGGCTGCGCGAACGGCGACGTGCCCTCTGGGAGCGACAGAGACGTCGCCGCGCTCGACGCGCCCGGCGCGAACGTCTCGAGCACCTGCGCGACCGCCTCGGCGGTCGAGGCGCCGAGGCGCATCAGCGCCTCCTGCGGTGTGATCGTCGCTGCTGCGTCGTCGGATCTCCGTCGATGCCCGAGATCTGGATCGCGCGCTGGTCGCCGTTGGCGCCCGGATGGGCGCGGCCGAGCTTGACGTTCTCGGCGAACAGGGAGACGCCCTGGTCGGCGGGGGCGCCGAGCGCCACACGCTGCCCGGGCCGAGGGACAGGATATCGCGACCGCCAGGTCGATCGCCGCAACCTCGGCGCGCAGCGTCACCGGCACGGCCGACATGGCGCGCTCGATCTCGCGCATCTCCGGCGAGTCATCCTCGGCCACCGCGCGCTCGCGGCCGGCGATCTGCGTCGGCGACGGGTCGATCGCCACCCACGGGATCAGCAGCGTCGAGCGTCGAGGAGTGCTTGTTGATCCGGCACTCGATCATGACGACGAACGTGGGCTCGCTGACCGACGCGACTGGTTGGACTCGTTCTGCAGCTCGATCTCCTCGACGCCGAAGGTGACGCCCGCCGAGATCCTGCCAGACGGTGGAGAGCTGGTGGACGATCGAGTCGATCAGGCGCCGGCGAGCAGGACCCAGTCGATCTCGCTGAAGCGACGCTCCTTCGGCGGCCGGTCGGGCGTTCCGCCGAGCAGGCACTCGACGCAGGTGAGCACGAACGACTGCTCGGTGGTCGAGCAGCATGCGCGTGCCGATCGGCTGCGAGCTCGATCCGGGCCGCGAGTGATCCGGACGCGACCTGTGCCTGCGCGGCCAACCAGGTGACCTGAGTGGTGTTGATCGTCTCGAGCTCGATCGGCGAGCGCAGCTCGGCGGAGAGGCGCGTGACCGCGGTCTCGCAGAAGGTCTCGATCGCGCGTGTGATCCGCCGCTGATGATCGCTGGTGAACTTCGTCGGCCGCGAGAAGTCGACTGTCCGGAGCCGCTGCGGACGCCGCGCCGGCGCCCCGTCTTCGGACTCCGGCAGCTGGCCCTGCTTAGCCGCCTCGACCAGGGCGGCGATCTGGTCCGGGTTGAGGGCTGTCGCTCATCGCACTGCCTCCCGTCGATGTGATTGGCGGTCGCCGTGCGTGCGTTTCCGTCGTCCGCGCCCCGAGCAGCGTCACGGGCGGCCGCCGACCTCCTTCATCGTCACCGTGCCCTGGGCTGCGCAGACACGGTGCGTCCGACCGAGGTGCCACCCGTCGCCTCTGCCCGTACCTCCACATGCGAGCGCCTTCAGCGCCTCCCGGACCGCCTCGGCGTTGCGCGCGCCGATGTCCAGCTCGCCGCCGTCCGAACATCCGGGCGCCGCCGACGAGCACGGCCTCCAGCCGGCGCCGGTGGCACCGGCCGCCGCATGCGGGAGATCAGCTCAGGCACCGCGCGGTCGGCGAATTTGCCGGCTCGGCGTCCTCGCCAGGGGCCGATTCGGGAAGCACGATGTGCGCCAGCCCGGCCACGCGCGCGCGGCAATCGACCAGCGCGAGCCCGATGCACGAGCCCAGGCCGATGGCGAACAGCTCATCGTCCTCGGTCCCGGCAAACCGCCATCTTGCCCATGCCAACGAGTCCATGCGTCTCACTCGGCCAGCTGGGCCAGCCCCAGCGGCGTCAACAGGTCGAATGCGCCGTGCGCTGCTGGGAAGCAGCATGAACGACATCGCGCAGGCTTCGCCGGCGACCTCGAGCTCCGAATCGAGCATCAGCACGTCGTCGCCGGCTCCGAGCGCTCCGCCAGTACGGTGGCGACGAGCGCGCCGAGGCCGGTCGTCGAGCTGGGGCGGAGCAGGAAACAGCGACAGCCCGGTCATGTGCCGAGCGCCGCCAGGTAGGAGGCGCCGAGGATGTTCCCGATCTCACGCAGGGCGGAGTCGGCGAGCTCGCTACCGGGCTCGACGCCGAGCATCCGGCAGAGTGTCTCCCCGTGCCCGGCCGGGATCAGCATCAGCACCACGGCGTCGAGATCGCCCTCGACCGGGATCGCGACGCCGGTCAGGGAATCTTCGGTCGCCGGCTCGCGTCGACCGCGTCGGCAGCGGCAGGCGACAGGCCAGGGGCACGCTCAGCTCGACCTCGCGGCCGAGCATCTGCGAGAGCGACGTCGCGGCGGTGCCGGAGGCGACGTTGGACAGCTCGCGTAGGGCGTCGAGCTGCACGGCGGTGTAGGGCTGGGTCACTGAGATGCTCCTGGGTCCAGGTCGTTTCGAGGTTGTCAGGCGGCCAGCCGGGTTGGGGTGCTCGCTCGCCGCGGCGAGGCGCCCGTCGGGGTCAGCCCCAGCTGATGCCGCTGAGGACGCTCGCCGCGAGCAGATCGCAGTCGACGATCAGCGCGATCTGGCCATCGGCCAGCGCGGCGCCGCCGGACACCGGCTGGCCGTCGGCGACGATCGGCGGCAATGGCCGGGTGACCAGTTCGCGCTGGCCGACGAGGTCATCGACGGCCAGCGCCGAGCCGGCGGTCGTGCGCCGCGGACGATCACGACGGCGAACTGTGCTCGCGCGTCGGCTCGCGTCCGAACACCTCGGCACCATCGAGCAGCGGGAGGACGCCGTCCTCGAGCACGAGCATGTCGCCGGCCGGCGACCGGGCGGACGGTCTGCTCGGAGAGCCGGATCGTGCGCTGCGATGCGGTCGAGCGGGATCGCGAACGGGGCACCCGCGACGTCGACCTGCAGGGCGGAGACGATCGCCAGCGTCAGCGGCAGGCGGATCTGGGCGCGTGGTGCCCTCGCCCAGAGTCGACTCGACGACGACCTCGCCGCCGAGGCTCGCGGATCTTCGCGCGGACGGCATCCATCCCGACGCCGCGGCCGGAGACGTCGTGGCCGCGTCGGCCGTCGAGAAGCCGGGCGCGAACAGCAGCTCGATCGCGCCGCGCATGTCGAGCTCGCTCGGCCGCTGCCTCGTCGATCAGTCCGTTTGCCAGCGCCTTGCGCGCGATCAGCGCGGGATCGAGACCCGCGGCCGTCGTCGCGCACCTCGATGACGACGCTGCCGCCTGCGTGGCGGGCCGCGATCGTGAGCGTGCCGACGCGCGGCTTGCCGGCCGCCTCCCGGTCCTCGGGCGGCTCGATGCCGTGATCGAGCGAGTTGCGAACGAGGTGGACGAGCGGGTCGCCGAGCGCGTCGACGACCGTGCGGTCGAGCTCGGTCTCGCGTCCGACCAGATCGAGCTCGACCTCCTTGCCGAGCTTGGTCGAGAGGTCGCGGACCAGGCGCGGGAAGCGCATGAAGACGACGTCGACCGGGATCATCCGGACCTGCATGACCATCGACTGCAGCGACTGCGAGCTGCGGGTCAGCTCCTGTACGGCGTGGTGCAGTCCCGGCACGTCGATCTTCTGGCGTGAGCGCCTCGACCGCGGTGCGGTGGATCACGAGCTCGCCCATAGATGCATCAGCGAGTCGAGCCGCTCGGCATCGACGCGGACCGTGCGCGTCGATTCCTGGCCGGGGTGCCGGAATGGCCGGCGCCCGGCGAGGCTTCGAGCGCGGGTGCCGCACGGGCGCGGGCGGCACGGGCGCGGGCGCCGGCACGGGCGCGGCGCCGGCACGGGCGCGGGCGCGGGCGCGGGCGCAGCGGGCTCGGGTGCCGCAGGCGCGGGGGCGGGCTCCTCGACAGGAGCGGGGGCAACCGGATGTGAGGTGGCCGGAACGGGCTCCTCGCCGGGACGGGAGCGGGGAGGTCCACCGACGGCACCTCGTTCGCACTCCACGCTCTCGACTTCGGAGATCTCGCGCGCAGCGGCGCCGATCGCCTCCTCCTCGTGCTCGCTGATGAGCCACGCCTCGACGGCGCGGCCGTCGAAGAGCTCGACCTCCTCGGCGGCCGGCGCGCAGCTGATCAGCTCGCCGTGGTCGCCGAGCGCCGCGAACAGCATGTGCGCGCGCACCGCGGGCATCATCGTGTCCGCGGCCAACGTGGCGAGGACGTGCACGACGCGCAGCGCCGGCGGCGTGAGCCGCGCCGATCGCGGCGTTCGAGACGCGCGGCGCGGCGGCCTCGCGGGCGGCCTGCTGCTCGGATGAGCGCGGCCGGACGAGGCGGCGCAGACGGTAGATCAGCGCCTCGGGATCGAGGTTCTCCTGGCCGTCTGCCTCGATCGAGTCGACCGCGCTGGAGAGCGCGTCGAGGCAGGCAAGACGGTGTCGATAGCGTCGGCTTCGATCCCCGCCGTCCGCTGCCGGAGCAGCTCGAACACGTCCTCCATCTCGTGCGTGAGCTCGGCGATCTCGACGAAGCCCATCGTCGCGCTCATGCCCTTGAGGGAGTGCGCGATACGGAAGATCTCGTCGACCGTGGGACGATCCGTCGGGTCGTCCTCGAGACGGACGACCGCGAGGTTGAGCGCCTGGAGGTGCTCGCGGGTCTCGGCGAGGAACATCGGCATGTACTCGGAGGTGTCCATCACGTCTTCCCGATAGATGAATGGGTGGATCGACTGCAGTCCCAGCCGCCGGAGTTGGAAACGCGCTCGGTCGGGCCGATCACGAGGTAGCCGCCGGGACGCAGCGCGCGAGCCAGCCGTTCGTGGAGCTCATCACGAATTGGCTCGGCGAAGTAGATGACCGTGTTGCGGCAGATGATCAGGTCGTAGGTGGCGATGCCGGGATCGAGTCTGCAGCAGGTCGGCGATGTCGAAGCGCATCATCGAGCGCAGGTCGGGCTTGGCCTCCCAGCTCCGGCGCGGCGCACGAACGAAGCGATCCATCAGCCGCGAGTCGACGCCGCGGGCGTCCTCGGCGCTGAACTGCGCCAGCTTGGCGCGCGCGACCATGCGCGCGTCGATGTCCGTGCCGAGGATGCGCACGGTGGCGGTCGGGATGCGTCTGCCTGGCAGACCGTCGCCAGCGTGTACGCCTCGGCCCCGTAGGAGCAGCCGGCGCTCCAGGCGCGGACGCGCCGGTACGTCCCAGCTCGGGCAGGATCTGCGTCTGCATCGCTGCCACTGCTCGGGATTGCGCCACAGCTGCGAGACGTTGATCGTGATCGCGGTCGAGCAGCTCCTCGAGCTCGGCCGGGTCGCGCCGCAGCGCGGGAGCGAATCGGTCAACCGGTGCGTGCCGCGCCGCTCGAAGAACGCGCGCAGACGCCGCTCCATCTGCGGCCGCTTGTACTGGGTGAGGTCGATGCCGCAGAGCTGGCGCAGGCCCGCGCAGAACTCAGGTAGTCGTCGGGCGCGACCGCGCTCACAGCCGCCGCCTCCTCGGCGATCGCGGCGGGCAGCTCGATCGAGGCGAGGACCTCGTCGGCCAGGCCACCTCGATGACGGCGCGCGGCATGCCGTAGACGGTGCACGTCTGCTCGGCCTCGGCCAGGATGCGGCCGCCGTTGCGGCGCACCTCTTGGGCGCCGCGCAGGCCGTCGTTGCCCATCCCGGTCATCACGACGAGCAGCAGTGCGCTCGCGGAAGACGCGCGGCGGCGTCCTCGATGATCAGGTCGGCGCGCGGCCGCAGTCCGCCGACCTCGGGCTCCTCACTGAGCCGCGTCAGCCCGTCGGCCGAGAGGCGCATGTGCTTGCCGCCGGGGGCGAGCAGGGCGGCGGCGGGGTCGAGGCGCTCGCCGCCGGCCGCCTCGCGGACGTTGAGCGGCTGCGCTGATCCAGGCGGGCGGCCAGAGACTCGGTGAACCCGGCCGGCATGTGCTGCACGATCAGCGTGCCGAGTCCGAGCTGGGCGGGCAGCTTCGGCAGCAGCGCCGCGAGCGCACGCGGGCCTCCGGTGGAGGTGGCGATCGAGCGACGACGCGGCGCGATGCTTCGAGCGCGCGGAAGCGCGCCCGGTGGCGACCGGATCGCTCCCGGCGCTTGACGGGGGCCGCCGCGCGGCGCCGAGATCGCGAGCTTGACCTTCGCGCCCAGGCTGTGTTTGAACGCGTCGAGGTCTCGCGGGCGCGGCGGGCTTGGCCACGAGGTCGAACGCGCCCTCGGCGAGCGCATCGACGGCGCGTGCGCCCTGCGTGCCGGCGAGAACGCCGAGACCACGACGACCGGCATGTCTGAGCGTCCCTGGTCGCGACGCGGAGCGCGCGCAGCACGCCGATGCCGTCGAGCCCGGGCATCGTCAGGTCGAGCATCATCGCGTCCGGCTTCTCGCGCTCGCACAGCGGCCAGCGCCTCGTCGCCGTCGCACGCGCTGCCGACGACCTGCACGCCGGCGCGCACGAGCGACGATGCAGACGATGTGTCCGCATCATCGCGCTGTCGTCGGCGACGACGACGCGGGGGGCGGAGGATGATGGTCGACATCGTGGCGGGATCCGAGACCGACTCGGTCAGATGGCCGCCGACGCTCGCCACCGGCCGAAGATCGTGCCCGGCTTGAGCAGGACCACCAGGCGGTCGCCGAGCTTGGCGATCGCGTCGATCAGCTCGGTGTCGGCGCCCGGGACTTCCTCGATCTGCTCGGCTGCGACGGTCAGGACCTCTTCGACGCCGTCGACGATCACGCCGGCGTCTCGTCGCCGCACTCGACGATCACGATCTTCGTCTGCTCGCTGAGCTCGGACTGCAACGCCGAGGCGGGCGGCGAGGTCGATACACCGGGACGATCCGGCCGCGCAGGCTGATCACGCCACGCACCCACGTCGACGCGTGAGGCCACCGACGCGCGGCTCGGTGTAGCGGATGATCTCGTGAACCTGCTGGATGGGCAGCGCGTACTGCTCGGCGCCGAGTGTGAAGACGACGAGCTGCCGCGGATGGGACTGGCTCCGACATGACTATTTTGGGTTCTCGGACCGACGCGGCCGGGAATCTTTAGGGATCGGCCGGGTGCCGAAGCGCCGGGCGCGCTGCCCTGGCGCCGGCGCCGCCGAGCACCTCGGTCACCCGCAGACCGAACTGCTCGTCGACCACGACGATCTCGCCGCGGGCGATCGGCGTGCCGTTGACCAGCAGGTCGATCGGCTCGCCGGCCATCCGGTCGAGCGTGATGATCGAGCCCTGATGCAGCTCGAGCGTCTCGCCGACGGTCATCCGCGTGCGGCCGATCTCGACGCTGAGGTCGACCGGCACGTCGCTCAGGCGCCGCAGGTCGCCAGCTGCCCGCGGCCCATCCTCGCGGCTCGGCGGTCGTCTGGAGTTGCTCGAAGCTCGATCGGCTCGCTCATTGCCTGACTCCTACTGGACCGCGACGTCGGTGAACAGACGTCGGTGATCTTGTCGTCGGTCTGCGGTTGTGATGTCGTGCAGGATCTGGTGCTCGAGCGCGGTGCGGCCGGCGTCGTCGATCAGCGCGTTCGACGGCTGATTGGTCACGTCGTTGGTGATGATCGCGCGGATCACGGCCTCCTCCGTCAGCGTGCCGAAGCCGGTGGCGTCGGAGCTTGCCGCTGCCGCAGCCGGTGACGCCGACGCTCTGGCTCGGGGCGAGCAGCAGCGCCACGGTCAGCGTCGCGTACGGCCGTCCTTCATGTTCAGCGTGAACTGCTTGGGCAGGATGTAGATCGTCGCCGTTGATCTTCAGCTTGACGGCCTTCTTGGGCATCGCGAAGCTTAGCCGGCGATAAGCCGCCGACGCCGAGGAGCAGCGACACGAGGATGATGAGAATTTCTTCTTCATGGTCATGGTTCCAGGGGTGGGCTGGTCAGGATGGGGGAAGTGGGTTCAGTCGCTCGAACACGATCTCGACGCGGCGGTTGTGCGCCCGGCCGGCGGCCGTGGCGTTGCTGGCCACCGGATGCAGGGCGGCGTAGCCGGCGGCACCCATGCGCCGCGGCGCTGATGCCATGGGCGATCAGGTAACGCACGACGTTGGTCGCGCCCGCCGTCGAGAGCTCCCAGTTGCTCGGGAACTGCGCGGTCGCGATCGGGACGTTGTCGGTGTAGCCCTCCACGATGATCGGATGGCTCGTGTCGAGATTGAGCAGCTGGGCGATCTCGTCGAGCAGCGGTAGCCCGCCGGCTGCGAGCGTGTGCCTGACCGGAGTCGAACAGCAGCTTGTCGGTCAGCACGGTGACGACCAGTCCGCGGCGGGTGATCTGCGGTCTGCACCTGATTGGCGAAGCCGTGCGCCTGGGCGTAGGCGTTGAGTCGGTGCTTGCAGCAGCCGTGAAGTCGGCCTGCTCGGACACCGCCTGGGCCATGCGTCCAGCGCGGCCGCCATCTGGCGGAGTCATGCTGTGGACCGTGGTCGCGCCGCTGCCCGAGGACTGCTCGGTCCGGCTTCGGGGACTGCGTCGGGGTCAGCGGCACGATCGAGGGGACCTCGGCGGTGGCCGGGTTGTGCGCGCTGGTCGACTCGCGAGCCGGAGCTGCAGGATCGCGCTGCCGCCGGTGAGGATCGAGCCCGAGAACGCGGCCTTCAGCGACTCCTGGAGGCTGGTACTTCGAGATGTTGACCGAGGAGATCGAGAACAGCACCATGAACAGCGCCATCAGCAGCGTGATCATGTCGGCGTAGGTGAGCAGCCAGCGCTCCTCGTTCTCGTGCTCCGCCGCCGTGGCCGCCGTTGCGCCGCGGGCCATGACTCAGGCGGCCTCTGGCTCGCGCCGCCGGCATCTCGGCGACGCTGCCGCCCGCTCATCGCTCGGACGCGCTCGGTCGGCGGCATGTAGGAGTTGAGCTTCTCGGCCACGACGCGCGGGTTGTCGCCGGCCTGCACGGCGAGGATGCCGTCGAGCGTCAGCGTGCGCAGCTCGACCTCTTCGGTGGAGAGCGCCTTCGAGGCGGTTGGCGACCGGCAGGTAGATGACGTTGGCCGAGCCGACGCCCATCAGCGTGGCGATGAAGGCGCAGGAGATCGACGGGACCGAGGGTGGAGGGCGCGGAGAGGTTCTGGAGCACGTGCACGAGCCCCATGACCGTGCCGATGATGCCCATCGTCGGGGCGAATCCGCCGGCCTTCTCGAACGGCAGCGCGCCGGCGTGGTGGCGGGCGACCATGCCGTCGATCTCGGCCTCGAGTACGTCGCGCACGAGCTCGGGGTCGATGCCGTCGACCACCAGCTGCAGGCCCTTGCGGGTGAACTCGTCGTCGATCTCGCCGACCTTGGCGTCGAGCGCCAGCAGGCCCTCGCGGCGGGCCTGCTCGGCCAGCGAGACGAGCAGCTCGACGCGCTCCTGGACGCCGGGGGCTCGGCCTTGATCACGCGCTTGTAGAGCGCCGGGATTTGCTTCATCGCCTCCATGCCGACGCTGGCCAGCGTCACGCCGCCGGTGCCGGGGATGATGATGCAGGATCGCGGGGATGTCGATGAACGACGCCGGGCTGGTGCCGTCCATCATCGCGCTCATCAGGATGCCGACCTGGCGACACGCGATCCCGATGCCGGTAGCGGGCTTCATGTCTCTTCGATCGGCCGGCGGGCGGAATTCCTTCAGCGGCCGCGCGGCCGGGTGCGGCTCCGCGACCGCGCGGTGCGAGTCGCGGTCAGGTCGCCGCGGCGGCTCGCGGGCGACGGCAGGTGTCGAGGCGGCTCGCCGCGCGTCGCGGCCGGCGGCTGGAGCGCGCTCCGGCGAGGCATGCTCCGACGCGAGTCGGCCTCGGATCGTCCGATCGGCGACGACGCGTCGGGCGACTCCGCGACGACGATCTTGGTGCCGGTCGTCAGCGTGATGACCGTGTCGGGGTTGGCCTCGACGGTGACGATCAGGTCCGGATTCAGGTGGAAGGCTTCGGCTGTGGCCGAGCCGGTGCAGGGAGATCATCGGCGTGCTCTCCTCAGTGGTTCGCGGCGACTCGCGGGCCGGAGGGAGGGGCGGCATCCCTCAATGCCGCCGCCTCCGGACGAGGCGGACGCCTTCGCTCGGAATCCGGGCCGGGCTCGTTCAGCGCTCAGCCTACGGGCCTCTGCGCTACGCCATCTGCATGAGCGTCTGCATCATCTGGTCGGCAGTGCTGATCACGCTCGAGTTGGCCTGGTAGCCGCGCTCGGCCTCGATCATGTTGGTGAACTCGGTGGCCATGTCGACGTTGGACAGCTCGAGCGCGCCGGAGATCGTCTGTGCCGACGCCGCCGGTGTCCGGCGTGCCGTACCCGGCGGTACCCGGAGGTCGGCGCCGGTGCTCCACAGCGAGCCGCCGTCGCGCTCAGGCCGGCCTGGTTGGGGAACGTCGCCAGGGAGAGTACCCGGCGGTGAGGTCTGGCCGTAGGTCGGTACCGCTCGGGTTGTGTCGGTGTAGGTGACGCGCGCCGTCCTGGCCGATCGCCACGTTGGTCGATCCCGGCGGGAGTTATAGGTGATCGCTCGCTCGCTGCCGGTGCCGTTCGGCGCGGTGCGCCGCCGGACGGCGTCCAGCCGAGCGCGTACTGGCCGGTCTGCGGTGGTCAGGAAGCCCAGCGAGTTGGTGGTCAGGTTTCCGGCTCGGGTGTACTGCAGCGTTGTTGAACGCCGCGGTGCCCGGCGCCGGGCGCGCTCGGGCGGGTTGCCGTCGGCGACCCGCAGGAAGCCGTTGCCCTGAATCGCCACGTCGATCGGTTGCCGGTGGTCTGCAGACGAGCCGGCCCCCATCATGTTGTCGATCGAGCCGACCTGCACGCCCAGGCCGATCTGCTTCGGGTTGGTGCCGCCGTTGTTCTGTCTGGGGAGGTGCCGCCGCTGATCAGCTGGGAGAGCTCTCGACGAACGTCGGTGCGCTGCGCCTTGTAGCCGATGGTGTCGACGTTGGCCAGGTTGTTGGCCGTGACGTTGAGCATCGTCTGGTGTGCCTCGAGGCCGCTGATCGCGGCATACATGCCTGGCATCATCTGTGCATCACTTCCTTTCGCGGCTTCCTCGAGGAGGTCCGGCCGCAGTTCGCGTGTTCAGCGCCGTCGACGCATCATGCGATCACGGCACTGTCGATATTGGTGAACACATGCTCGCTCATGTGCTCGGATCCACCGCCGTGATCACGGTGTTATTCTTGACGGACACCACGAACGCGGTGCCGTCGACGAAGACCACGGAGTTGCGCGACGCCCTTGCCGGCGGCGCGGGCACCCTCGGTCAGCCGCCCGAGCGTCGGCTGGTTGATCTCGATCCCGCGCTGCTGGCAGACGGTCCAGCGCGTGCTTCGAGAACGTCGGGGCTGCGCCGCGGACGTCCGCTGCGCCAGCACATCGGCGAACGAGGGGCCCGCTGAGCGGGCGGGTCCGCCGCCGGCCGGCGGCCGGCGCCGGCGCCGGCGCGAGGACGCCGGGCGGGATCAGCGCAGCGTTCGGTGATCGTGCTCGTCGCTCACGAGACCTTGGTGACGCTCGAGCGGGCAATCGCCGGGGTGCCGTCGATGGTCAGCGTCGGGCCCGGAGCTGGTGATCTGCACACTCTGCACGGTGCCGGTGAGCGTGTCGCCGTGGTCTGGTCGGAGTAGGTGACGGTGTGGCCGATCAGGCCGACGGCCGAGCTGCGTCTGCTGCTCGGCGGCCATCTGCGCGGTTACTGGGCGGTATTGGTCTGCTGCTCGAGCGAGGTCAACTGCGCGAGCTGGGTCAGGGTACTGGGTCGGGTCGCTGTTATCGGGCTCGGCGGATCCTGGTGCTGGAGCTCGGCCATCATCAGCTGCAGGAACTCGTTCTTGTTCAGCGACTGCGTGTCGGTGCTGCTGGTGAGCTCGGCCGGAGTGCTCCCGGGCGTACCGGTGTGTTGGTGCTAGTGGTGGGGGTTGTGATGCTCATCTGTCGGTGTCCTTTCTTAGGTCTCAGGCGAGCACGTTGACGAACGCGCCGCTCGGCAGCTCGAGCGTCTGCTCGGTGCGGCTGGCCGTCCTCGGTGTTCGCTTGCGCGTCGCGTCCTGGCCCGCGCGTCCAGCCGCGCCGGCGCGAGCCTTCGCAGCGGCCGACCGTGCGCGAAGCCGCGCCTGCTGCGCCGCGAGCACTCGATGTCCAGGCGCAGCAGCGTCATGCCGCTGGCCTCAAGCGAGCGCTCGCAGATCCGCTCCGCCCTGCGCGAGCGTCTGCGCCGCCGCCTGTGATCGGCCACCACCCGGGCGATCAGGCCCTCCGGCGGTCTGCTAGAGGTAGATCGTGATCCCGCCCAGCGACTCCGGCGAGAGCTGGATCCGCGCCTGCGAGAAGCCCTGGCTGGGCGCCGGCGAGAACGTGGTCTGCACGGTCTCGACAGCGCGCTGCGAGCCGACGCCGTAGCGGGCCGCGCTGGCGGCCGCTGGCGCGGTGGCGGCGGCGGCTGACGGCCGCCGCGGCGCGCCGCTGGACGGCGAGGTTCACGGCTGGGCGTCTGTCGCCGTCGGCGGTGCTGGCGACGCAGGCTGGCGCCGGCGTGTGCCGCTGTTTCCGGCGCGCCGGCTGCCGGAGCGTCCGGCGCGGTGCGCGGCGTGCCCCGAGGTCGCCGCGCCGCCTGCTGGCCGAGCTGGGCTCGAGCGCGGCGCGCGGATCCTGGTGTTCGCCGGGCGCCGAGCCCTGCGTGGAGGCATGAGCCCTGGTCGTTCGCGTTCGCCTGGGCCGCATCTGTGCCGCAGCCGGTACCGGCGGCGGCCGGAGCGTCGGCTGGGGCGTGGCCGGCGTGCGGCGGCGTTCGGTGCCGTCAGCGCGGCTTGGCGCCGGCCTCGCGGCGGCGCTGCCTGGCTCCGTCGGCCGGCTGAGCCTGGGCGACGCTGCGCTGTGCGGTCGCCTGAGCCGCGGTTGCCGGCGTCGGAGCCGTGGCTGCCTGCGGTGGCGGGAGCGGTGGCGGTTGCGGTGGCGGCGACTGCGCGGGCTGCCCGGGGTCGGCGACGTTGCTCGGGCGCGGCGTGGCTGCGGTCCTGGCGCGGGGTTCGCCGCCGGGCGTCGCCTCGCGGCGCGGACCTGGGGCGGGCGCGCTCTGCGGCGCTCGCCGGCGCGGGCGTGCCGCGGCGTCGCCCGGGGCGCAGCGGGCTCTGCGGCGTGCGCCGAGCGCGGCGCGTGCTCTGCGCGCGCCGAGGCGGGCGTGCTCCGTGGCGCGCCGAGCCGGCGCGCCCGCGCGCCTCCGCCGCCGCGGCGGAGCCGACGGCTGCTCCGGGCCGGCCGCGCTCGCCTGCGGGCTGCGCCGCGGTCCGGCGCCGCCGCTGGTCGGCGGCGCTCGGCTCGCGCCGTCCGACGGACGTCGTGTGCGCTGTGCGGCATGCGTGCCGGCGGCAGGACGACACTTCGCGCTGGCGTCGCTTGGTCTGCCGGTCTCGGTCGGCGGTCTCTGTGCTGGCCTTCCGCAACTGCGGTCCGGGCACTTGATCGTGAAGCACGCTCGCGAAGCCAGGTGGGCTCCCGCTGCCCGGGTGGCCCGTGGAGGCGGCTGGCTCGGGCGGTGCGGCGACTCGGCGGCTGCCGGCGGCGGGTGCTGTCGGCGCGAAGCTCGGTGTCATGCGGCTCTCCTCCGGAATCCGTTGATTGCGATCTCGTCGAGCACATGCTCTCGAGCCGGGCGGCCTCGCGCTCGTGATCGTCGCGGCCCTGCTCCTTGAGGCGCTCGAGCGCCTCGCGCTCGCGGGCGGCCTCGGTCAGCGCCTGCGCCGGCGCGCTCGAGCTCCAGCTCGTGCGGTCAAGGTTCTGCGCGCGCCGGCCTGGTGCGCTGCTCGGTGCGCTCGAGGTAGGCCTGGCGGGCCAGCAGGTCGGTGGCGCTGGTCGGCGGCGACGCGGCCTCGAGCTGCGCGGCCCGGGCCGCGCGACGCGGTCGCCGCCGCGCCACCTCGTCCTCGCAGCGCTGCGTGCTGCAGCATGGCGCCGGCGAGCGCCTCCTTGGCCTGCTCTTCATGGCGCTCGCGCAGCGCGCGCACGCGCTCCAGGCGAAACCGGAACGAGGGACCGTTCATAGCCCTGTAGTCGGCCGGCCGGCGGCGAGTCTTCAGGCGCTGGACGCTTGTCCGACGCGCCTGTGCCATTGGCGGTAGCGCACGATGGATTCACGCGCTGCACGCCGCACGGCCGCGGCAGGCCGGGATCGCGACTCAGACGGCGAGCTGCAGCGCCGGGATCGCCGCCGGCCGCGCCGGCGGCGCCGCCGGACCGACGCGGCGCCGGAGCCGCCGGCCGCCCGGCGCACCGCCAGCCTCGCCGGACGCGACGGCCTGCGCGAGCCTCGGCGAGCGCCAGCAGCTGCGCGTCGGCGTCGTCCGACCGTCGGGCTCGTCGACGCGCTGGCGCAGGAAGGCGTCGATCTGCGCCTGCAGTCGATCGCGCTGTCGACCAGCGGGTCGGTGCCGCGCTGGTAGGCGCCGATCGAGATCAGGTCCTCCTTCTCGCGGTAGGCGGCGAGCGCCGCGCGGAGCTGCTGGCCCGCGGCGCGCACCTCGGGCGATGACGATCTCGCCGACCAGACGCGAGACGCTCTGCAGCACGTCGATCGCCGGGTAGTGGCCGGCGTGCGCCAGCGAGCGGGTCAGCACGATGTGGCCGTCGAGGATCGAGCGCACCGCGTCGGCGATCGGCTCGTTCATGTCGTCGCCGTCGACCAGCACCGTGTAGAGGCCGGTGATCGAGCCCTCGGGACTGGTGCCGGCGCGCTCGAGCAGGCGGGGCAGCAGCGCGAACACGCTGGGCGTGTAGCCGCGCGTGGCCGGCGGCTCGCCGATCGCCAGCCCGACCTCGCGCTGGGCCATGGCAAAGCGCGTGACCGAGTCCATCATCAGCATCACGTCGGTGCCCTGGTCGCGGAAGTACTCGGCGATCGCCGTGGCCGTGAACGCGGCGCGGATGCGCACCAGCGCCGGCTGATCGGAGGTCGCGACGACCACGACCGAGTGCGCCAGCGCGTCGCCGAGGTCGCGCTCGATGAACTCGCGCACCTCGCGGCCGCGCTCGCCGACCAGCGCGATCACGTTGACCTGGGCGCGTCGTGGAGCGGGCGATCATGCCCATCAGCGAGGACTTGCCGACGCCCGAGCCGGCGAAGATGCCGAGGCGCTGGCCGCGCCCGCAGGGGACCAGGGTGTCGAGGGCGCGCACGCCGAGGCCGACGCGCTCGGTGATCCGCGGGCGCGTGAGGCGTCCGGGCGGGGACGCGGTCGTCGAGCGCCAGGCGCCGGTCTCCGGCTCGCCGAACCCGTCCAGCGGGCGCCCGAGCCCGTCGATCACGCGTCCGAGCAGGGCTTCGCCGACCTCGACGCGGAACGGCGCGCCGGTCGGGCACGACCGTGCCCGGGCCGATGCCGCCCAGCTCGCCCAGCGGCATCAGCAGCGTGCGGCCGCCGCGGAAGCCGACGACCTCGGTCGGCACCGGCGGCTCGCTCGCGGCCGTCGCCGACCATGCAGACCTCGCCGATCTCGGCCTCGATCCCGGTCGCCTCGATGATCAGGCCGATCAGGTCGCCGACGCGACCGCGTCGGCGCGCCAGATCGGCGCCGCGGAGCGCCTCGCCGACCCGGGTCAGAGCGCTGCCGACGCGTAGCTGCTCAGGCGACATCGCCATCGCCGCGTCGGAGCCGGCGCCGCCGAGGGCGGCCACGCGATCTCACGGGCGCGCGCCGAGCTGCGCGTCGATCCTGGCGTCGATCTCGCCCGCGTCGGTCCGCGCGATCGCGCCGCCGCGGGCGATCCGGCGGTCGGCCTGCACGTCGAGGTGCTCGATGCCGCCGAGCTCGGCCGCAGAGCTGCTCTGCGCCTCGCTGAGCAGCTCCAGGTCGTCCGGGTTGACCAGCACCGTCACGCGGCGGCGGTCGGCCAGATGGCGCAGCGCCGGCGCGCCACGTCGATGACGCGCTCGGGCTCGACCGCGATCGCGCCGGCGAGGATCTGCTCGGCCAGTGCGCAGCGCGAGCTCGCGCGGCCTCGGCTTCGAGCTCGGCGATCACCTGTCACTGAAGCTCCAGCGCGCTCTGCGCCGCGCTCGCCGAGCGCGCCAGCGCCGGCTCGGCCTCGGCCCGGACCGCGGCCGAGCCGGCGGCCCGGCCCTCGGCCTCGCCCGCGGCCCGCGCCTGCGCGCGGATCTGCTCGGCCTCGGCCGCGCGCGGCCAGAGCACGTCGGCGAGTCCCGCGCGGTCGGACCGGTCGGCGGGCTCTCGAGCTGCCGGAAGCGTAGGCGCGGACGTCGGGCGCTGCCGAGCTCGAGCAAGGACAGCGTCGGCCTCGCCGCGCGAGAGCACGACGGCGCCGGCCTCCTCGAGCTTGCGCACGATCGCGACGATCCGGCCCTGCGCCTCTTCGACGACGCGCTTGCGCTGCGGCGGCTGGTACTCCATCTCCTCGAGCAGCATCTGCGCGCCGCGCTCGGACATGTTGGAGAGGATCCGCTGCTTGACCTCGTCGCTGACGCCGCGCAGGGCCAGCGCCAGGTCCTTCTGGTCGGCCTCGCGCAGGACCAGCTGGATCGAGCGGTCGTCGAGCTTGATGATGTCCTCGAACACGAACAGCAGGCGGCGGACCTCGGCCGCGAGCTCCTCGTCGGTCTCGGTCAGGAGTCGAGCACGTTGCGCTCGGTCGGGCGGTCGGCGTGGTTGAGGATCTCGGCCAGCGACTTGACCCCGCCGGCGGCCGTGTACTCCTGCTGGACGACCGTGGCGAGCTTCGGCCGCATCACGTCCTCGACCTGCTTGACCACGTCGGGGCTGGTCTCGCCCATCCGGGCGATCCGCAGCGCGATCTCGGCCTGCTCGGCCTCGGGCAGGTGGGCCAGCACCTGGGCGGCGAGCGTGGTGTGCAGGTTGGCGACCACCAGCGCGATCGTCTGCGGCGCCTCGTTGCGCAGGAAGGCGACGATCTGCTCGGGCGGCGTGCGGCGCAGGAACTCGAACGGCCGCATCTCGATCACGCTGGAGAGCCGCCCGATGATCTCCGTCGGCGGCTCGGTGCCGAGCGCCCGCTCGAGCACCTCGCGGGCGTACTCGACGCCGCCGGCGGCGATCGAAGCTCGGCGGCCTGACGGTGGCGGCCAGCTCCTCCATGACCGAGTCGGTGATGTCGGCGTCGACGCGCTGGATCTTGGCCATCTCGAGCGACAGCGACTCGATCTCGTCGTAGTGCAGGTGCTTGAACACCTCGGCCGCCCTGTCGGGGCCGAGCGAGACGAGCAGCACCGCCGCCTTGCGCCGGCCGGCGACGCCGCCGGCCGCGCGGCCGGCGGCCCGGGCTGCCGCCGGTCGACTGAGGAAGCTCGACCGCCATCGCCTCGGCTAGTCCTCGCTCATCCAGGCGCGGACCTGCTGGGCGACGCGCTCGGGGTCGCGCTCGACCAGCTCCTCGACCTGGCGCTTGGCGACGTTGACCGGCGGCCGAGCCGCAGCTGGCGGATCTCGGTCGACGCATCGCCGCCGCCTCGATCTCGGCCAGCGAGCGCGGGTCCCGAGCTCGCGCAGCCAGGTCGGCTGCGGCGAACGTCTCGCTGCTCGCGCTGGCGCAGCATCCGCGTCATGAAGAACAGGAACAGCAGCGCGCCGAGGCCGATCAGGCCGTACTTGGCGTAGCCGATCATCTTGCTCGTGCCGCGCGGCCGCGGGCGTCGTGGTCGGTCGGCTTGGCGAACGGCAGCTGCAGACCGAGATCGTGTCGCCGCGCTTGGCGTTCAGGCCGACCGCGCCGGCGACCGCGGCCTTGATCGTCGGCAGCGCCGCGGCCGGGCACCGTGCTGTTGACCAGCACCGACACGCTCTGGCGGTTGATCGCGCCGGGGGCGATCGTCGAGTGGGTGATCGTCTTGTTGACGCCGTAGGTGGTGTTGGTCGGTGTTGTTCTTGTAGTTGGAGTTCGCGCTCGCCGGTCGTGCCGGCGGCGGCGGGGATCGTCGCCGGTGGCGCCGCCCGCGCTCGGGTTGCCGCCGGTCGAGCGTCTCGTTGGAGGTCTGCGGGTCAGCGGCACGGCCTTGCTCGTGTAGGTGAGCGACTGCTGCGTGGCCTGGTTGTCGTTGAGGTCGGCGTTGACCAGGACCTGCGCCTTGCCCGGGCCGAGCGTCTGGGCCAGCACCGCGTCGACCTGGGCGGCCATCATCGCGTCGTAGTGCTGGTTGGCCGCCTGCTTGGCGGGCAGGCCGCCGCTGACGCCGCTGCTCGAGTCCGAGCTCGGCCACAGCGACGCGCCCGGTGCCGTCGGTGATCGTCACCTTGTCTGTCGAGAGGCCGGGCACGCTCGAGGCGACGAGCTGGGCGATCCCCTTCACCGCGCTCGGGTCGAGGTTGGGCGCCGAGAGCAGCACCGAGGCGCTGGCCGGCTGCGAGTTGTCGGCGAACAGCTGGTCCTGCTGGTTGGGGATGGCCAGCTTCACCTGCGCCGAGTCGACGCCCTGGATCTGCTCGATCGTCTGGTCGAGCTGACCCTCGAGCGCGCGCTTGTAGGTGATCTGCTGCTGGAAGTGCTCGAGGCGCCGAGCTGCTGGCTGTCGAGCAGCGAGAAGCCGGGCTGCGAGCTGCCGAGCAGGCCGGCGGTGGCCAGCGCGACGCGCGCCTGCGAGGTCTGGCTGGAGTCACCCCCAGCGCGGTGCCGTTGTTCTGGAGCTGGTAGGCGATCCCCTTGGTCGCCAGCGCGCTGGTGATCTTGCCCGTCTGCGCGGGTCGAGGCCGGTCATCAGCGTCGAGTAGCTCGGCTTGGAGGCGAAGCTCATGACGAGCATCAGGAACACGATCGCGACCGCGACGGAGCCACCGACCATCGCCCAACCCTTGGGCGACAGCTTCGATACGAACTGACGGATGGGCATATGCGGCTAGACCTGGCGTCTGGAAGATGGTGTTGAGGTCGGTGAGCAGCTTCGACGGATCTGCGAGGCGAAATCCATCGACATCGAGGCGTTCTCGACCGCGGTGATCGCCTTGGTCGGGTCGGTGGCCTGGCCGTCGCCAGCTGCGTGGCTGCGGTCGAGGCGGCGTTCTGGGTTGGTCGAGCGAGTTGATCGCGCTGGTCAGCGCGCTCGAGAAGCTCCCGTCCGATCCGCTGCGTCGCGTCGGCGCCGGCGACGCCGTTCTGGGCGATGCCGCCGATCGAGCCGACGCTCCATTCGGTCGGGCCGAGCGGCCCGATTGCCCTGAGATCGCCGGAATCACTTGAGCAGGCTCAGGGTCTTCGCGTACATCGTCTTGGCCGTGCTCATGGCCGTGACGTCGGACTGGTAGGAGCGCGACTCGTCGATCAGGTCGACCATCTCGGTGACCGGGTTGACGTTCGGCATGCTCACGTAGCCCTGGGGGTTGGCCGCGGGGTTGCCGGGGTCGTAGACCAGCTGGTCGGGCGTCGGGTCGTTGACGATCCCGGTCACCTGGACGCCGCCGGGACGCCGCCGCCGTGGCCATCCGCGCCGGCGTGTTGCCCATCGCGCCCGACAGCGCCGCGCCGAACCGCCGCCGATCTGCTGCAGGACGACCTCCTGGCGGCTGGTACGGCTGGCCGTTCGGGCCCTGGGTGGTGTCGGCGTTGGCGAGGTTCTCGGACGTGACGTCCATCCGCGTGCGCTCGGCGGTGAGGCCGCTCGCGGCGATGCCGATCGCGTCGAAGAAGCTCATGCGCCAGCCGCCCATGCCCATCGCGGTCAGCATGATGTGCTCGCGCTGCGCGGCGATCTGGGTCAGGGTCTCGTACAGCAGGCCGTTCTCGGCCATGTAGGCCTGCTGCTGCTCGGGGTCGACGCCGTTGCCGTCTGGGCCGGTCGTGGTCTGGTCGGTGTAGGGCTGGAAGGCGACGTACGTGGGCGACTGGCCGCTGGACAGCGCGTTCTGCAGCGTCGCCTGGAAGTTGACGTCCTGGGGCTTGTAGCCCGGAGTGTCGACGTTGGCCAGGTTGTTGGTCAGCAGCGTCTGGCGCAGCTCCGAGCCGCTCATCGCGGCCTCGAGCGCTGACTGGGTGGTGTCGACCAGGGACATGAAAGAGGGTTCCGAAGTAATCCGCCCTCCGTGGGCTTCGCTTCGACCCGCATCCCTTGCTGGTCACTACCTTGATCGGCCGGGAAGCGGTGGTTCTTTAGGGGGCCGCTGCGCGGCATCCGTGGGGCCGGTTACGCGCGGCATCCGTGCCGCGCGTGGCCCCGCGTCCTACGACAAGGTGAACTGGCCGACGAGCCGCTCGAGCTCCTCGGCGGTCCGGGCCAGGTCGCCGGCGGAAGCGGCGATCTGCTGCGTCGAGGCGCTCGTCTGCTCGGTCGAGGCGCTGACCTGCTCGGTGGAGGCGCTCGACTGCTCGGCCACCGCGGCGACCGAGGTCATGCTGTCCTGCATCCGGGTGCCGGCCTCGGCGATGTGCTGGATCGAGCCGGCGATCTCCTGGACGCGGCCGCTCATGTCCTCGACCGCGCGCGAGATCCGGGCGAACGCGTCGCGGGCCTGCTCGACCGTCGCCGCGCCGTCGGCCGTCTGCTGCGCGCCCTCCTCGACGACCTCGACCACGTGCCGGGTCTCGCGCTGGATGTCCTGGATCAGCTTGGCGATCGACTCGGCGGCGGATTGGGACTCCTCGGCCAGCTTGCGGACCTCCTCGGCGACGACCGCGAAGCCGCGGCCCTGCTCGCCGACCCGCGCGGCCTCGATCGCGGCGTTCAGCGCGAGCAGGTTGGTCTGCTCGGCGATGCCGGTGATGGTGTCGACGATCTCGCCGATCTGCTCGCTCTTGGCGTCGAGCGAGCGGATCGCGGAGCTGGCCTCGGCGCTCGACGCGCGCACGGCGTTCATCGCCTCGGTGGCGTGGGAGACCGCCTGGGCGCCCTCCTCGGCCAGGTCGCGCGCCTGGGCAGCGGCCTCGGCGGTCTGCTCGGCCCCTCGGAGGAGCCTGGGTCACCGCCGCGACCTCGTCGCTCACGTGGCGAGCCTCGGCGATCGAGCGGACCTGGTCCTCGGCGCCCTCGGCGACCGAGGTGACCGCCTGGGCGATCTCGCCGACCGCGCGGCCGGCCTCCTCGGAGGTGCTCGCCATCTGCTGGGAGGCCGAGGCGATGTGCTCGGAGGTGCGGCTGATGGCCTGGAGCATCTCGGCCACCTTGCCGCGCGTCGTGTTGTAGCCGCCAGGCTGCCGTGGGCCGTCGCGACCATCGCGTTGAAGGTCCGCGTGAGCTGGCCGAGCTCGTCGGCGCGGGGTCGTGGCGATCGGCTCGGTGTCGGGCTGGACGTCGACGGTGAGGTCGCCCCGCGCGATCGCCTCGAGGCCGTCGCTGAGCCCGGCCAGGCAGACCGAGTAGAGGCTCTGATCCCCTCCAGGAGCTTCTCGTCCGGCCGAGACGTCGCGGGCGATCAGGAAAGCGATGACGCCGGCCAGCACAGCGAAGCGATCGCCAGTACCAGCATCAGCGTCCGAGCGGACGAGCCGCTGGGCAGCGCGGTGTATCCGATCGGGAGCGCGACCAGGAAGATCAGCGTGACCACGGTGAACGCGCCGATCAGCTGCCGGCGCAGGGAGGACATGAAGAAGTTCATCGGGGGGAGTCCTTTGAGGGAGGGGACATCCTCTAGATCGGCGCCGGACGGCGGCCCTTGAGCCGGCCCGCCTAGGCCGCGGCGGCCGCGGAAGGGCGCGCGACATGTCCTCCCAGCCGGCGATCTGCAGGCTGGGGTCGTCGAGCAGCGAGACCTCCTGGCCGTCGCTCGAGGCGCACGACCGGGCGGTCGAGCGCGATGTCGGGGACGCTGACCACATAGCCGCGGCGGCCGTCGGCGAGCTCGATCTCGACGCCGGGCGGGAACGGGGCCACCACGCGCGCAAAGACCTCGCAGATCATCGGGTCGAACTGCGTGCCGGCGCCGTCGAGGATCGCGCGCACGCCCACGTGGGCGGGCGCCGGCGGCGCGTAGGGCCGCTCGGAGGTGATCGCGTCGTAGACGTCGGCGACGGCGGCGATCCGGGCCATCTCGTGGATCTCGCTCTCGCGCCGGCCGTCGGGATAGCCGCTCCCGTCCCAGCGCTCGTGGTGGCGCAGGACGATCGCCTGCACCAGCGGGCACCAGGCGCTCGTGTCGCGCAGGAGCTCGACGCCCAGGCGGGGATGGGTGCGCATCAGCTTCCACTCGGCCTCGGACAGCTTGCCCGGCTTGTTCACGATCTCGGAGCCGATGGCGAGCTTGCCGATGTCGTGCAGCAGCAGGCCCATGCCCAGGCGGGAGAGCCGCTCGTCGCGCCGGACGTGCTGGCGGACGCCTCGGTAGTCGAGCCAGCCGTACTCGGTGAACATGCGCTGGCCGATGAGCAGGCCGAGGGCGGTGACGTCGATCGAGTGCTGGAAGGTGTAGGCGTCCGCGCAGGCGAGGTCCGAGAGGACGAGGGCGGTCGAGCCGGAGTTCTCGATCTCGCGCAGGATCTTCGAGACGACGTCGGTGAGCGCGTCGGTCGTGGCCTTGTCGAGCGGCCGGCCGGACATGAGCGAGCGCTTGGCGCCCTCGTAGGCGCCGGCCACCTGGCGCGTGGCGGCCAGGCGCACCTCCTCGGTGACCAGCGGCTCGGGCGCGATTCCCTGGCTGAAGGCGTCGTCGACGTAGACGGCGTGGATGCCCGTCTTGCGAGCGCCTCGAGGTAGCGCTGGTCGATCGTCACCCCGGCGCGCAGCAGCGGCGCGCCGTCGGCGCGACCGGTGAGGATGTCGCGCCCGAGCCTGGCGCCGAGCGGCACCTTCGAGATCGAAACCAGGCGCATGCCCGGCAGATCGGCAAACGCAGGAAATCTTGAGGATCAGGCGTTCGCGAGGAAGCCGGAGCGCGCGCCCGCGGTGGCGCGTAGCCCTCGGCGACGCGGCGCACCCGCTCGAGCTGCGCCAGCTCGAGCACGATCGCCTCGCGCCGGCGGACGATCTCGATCTGCACCCGCTTGTGCGTCAGCGCCGCGCGCTCGAGCGCGGGGCGGGCCGACGCCGGCGGCACCGGGGCAAGCGCCTCGATCAGCGCCTCGCGCTCGGCGTTCAGCGCCTCGAGCTCGTCCAGCTCTCCCGAGCCCAGCACCTCGAGCTCGCGCTCGAGGATCCGGGCCAGCGTCTCGTAGGGCGCGGCCTCGGGGGGGTCATTGCTGGCTGATCGTCGCCCACGCCTCGCGCAGCTCCGACAGGAGCTCGCGGACCTGCTCGACCTTGGCCGGGTCCTGGTCGAACCGGGCCTGGCGCAGGTGGCGCAGGCAGAACATGTAGATGGCGTGCAGGCGGTCGGCGATCTCGCCCTGCTCCATGTCGAGCGTGTCGCGCAGGTGGAGGATGATGTCCTCGGCGCGCCGGAGCTTTCGGTGCGTGGGCTCGATCTGCTGCTCGCGCATCAGCACGGCGGCCTGGAAGAGGAACCGCAGGGCGCCGTCGTAGAGCATCACGACGAGGGCCTCCGGCGGCGCGCTCAGGACGGAGCTCTCGCGGTAGGCCTGCGGGGCGGCGGCGACGGGCGACATTGACGGGGGATCTCCTACGAGGGGGGTGGTGGGCGGGACGTCTCTGTCCCTGGCTGGCCCGGGTAATCGACCCGCCGGAGCGAATTTGAAGCGCGCCTGGACGGACTTCTGGACGCGATTTTTCCCGCAAGTTTCGCAGCGCGCGGGCGTTTAGGAGCCGGTAGCGGTCGCGACAGCCGCAGGGGGCAGGACGCGACATACCCGACCCTGCCTGGGGGTGGCGACAAATGGAGAACAGAGCCGAAGGTCTCCGGTTTCAATGCCGGGAGCGCACCGACGCCGATGGCGTGCGGCGCCTGACGCTGCTCGGTGAGGTCGATATCGCCGTCGCCGGCGAGCTCTCGCGCCGCTTCGGCCGGCTGGAGCGCTCGCGAGCTCGAGCCGGCTGGATCTCTCCGAGCTGCGGTTCATCGACCTGTGCGGCCTCGACGCGATCCTCGCCGCGCTGAGGCGGGCGCGGCGCACCGGCTGGGAGTTCGAGGTCGAGACGCGCGTGAGCCGGAGCGTCGAGCGGATCATCGCCTTCGCCGGAGTGTCCGAGATCATCTGGCCGACCAGCGGCGGGGGCGGCGCTCAGGCGCCAGCCAATTTCCACCCGTTCATGTCGAGGTGGGCGATCAGCTCGCAGCAGTCCGAGCCGTGAGCCTGGAGCACGCGGTCGAAGTCGGCGCCGTAGACGACCATCACGCCCGCCAGCAGGTCTCCTGTGCCCACCGTGGTCGCGCCGCGCTCCGCGGCGAGCCGCGTCGCTGACTCGATCACGCGCGTCACCGCGTCCGCGCCGCAGGCGCCCTCCTCGGCCTGGCCGGCACCGGCGATCTCGCTCAGCGGCGCCTCGCCCAGCCCGAGGGCGCTCAGCTCGCGGCCGGCGTCGCCGTGCAGCCGGAGCACGCGCAGCCACCGCTCGGCCTCGGCCGTGCGGGACTCGGCAAACGGGATCGCGGTCGCGGCCAGGCCGAGCACGAGCGCCGCGTCGGGGCTGAGGCCGGGCCGCGGCGCCGCCGGCGCGCTCAGCTCGGCCGCTGCCGCCTCGACCGTGGGGAACAGCTTGAACGTCCGGTCGAGCCCGGTCAGCTCGAACAGCGACTGCACGCCGGGCCGCGCGCCGGCGACGGCGATCGCGCCGCTTGCGGGGAGCCGGCGCTGGACGCCGACGAGCACGCCCAGCCCGGTCGAGTCCATGTGCGTGACGCCCGCGAGGTCGAGCACGATCCGCGTCGTCCCGGCTGCGATCCGGGCCAGCAGGGCGGCCTTCAGCGTCGGCGCGGAGGCGAGGTCGACCTCGCCGTCCACCGCGACGCAGCTGACGCCCGCCCTCGAGGTCGCGGGGGGTGACCTCCAGGCGCTCCAGGCCGGGCGGGGTGGCGGTGGAATCGAGCATTCGGGTCTCCCTTCGCGGGGGCGACGGCGACCGTCGCCTCGGATTGCAGACACGACCAGCTTCGGCCGCGGATCGCGCACCACGTGACCGCGCCGGCGCCTGGACAACAAACGTCCGAGGCGACGGGCGTCCAGAGGCGCTACGCGATCGTCGGCAGCGCGTTGATCTGGCTGGTCAGCCAGCTGCTCGTGGACTGGTCTGAGGAGAGCGTCGCCTCCATCTTCGCGAACTCCTGGACGAGCGCGTGCTGCTTCTGGGTGTTGGCAGCGTGCAGGTTGCTGATCTGCGTGGCCAGCTCCGAGCTCTGCTCGTCGTCGTCCTGGATGCGCGATCGAGATGTCCCCGCCGGGGCCGGCTCGGCATTGACGATGGTCGAGAACGAGTTCGCCCAGCTGCTCATCACGCTTCGCACGCCGGACGGGTTGCTCTGGAGCGCGGAGGCCAGCGTCGTGGCGTTAAGCGTCAGGTCGCCGCTCAGCGTGCTCTGGGAGGCCCCTGGCCGGTCGAGGCGCCGGTGCTGACGCCGATGTCGAGCATGCTCGCCATGCCCTGGGGCAGGCCGCTCCCGGGCGTGTACATCGCGGTCCGCATGGTGCGAGCAGGTTGTTCAGGTCGGAGTCGCCGTACAGGGTGCCCTGGGTGGGGTCGGTGCTCGACGGCTGCTGGGCGAGCTGGGTCTGGATCTGGGTGATGGCGCGTTGTAGTCCTTGACGAACTGCTGGACCGCGTTCTGTGATGTTCTGCGTGTTCGAGGCCGGGGCGCTCACGTCGACCGTCACCGTGCCGCTGCTCGTGGTCAGTCCGTTGAGGCTGAGCGAGACGCCGGGGATCGCCGAGGTCACCGTGTTGGAGGTCGAGGTTCCGGCCACCCCGTTGACCGTGTACTGGGCGTTCTGGCCGGCCTGCGCGAGCGAGGTCTGCTCGGTCAGCGACTCGGCGTGGGACTCGGAGACCTGGATGTAGCTCCCGGTCTGCTGGCCGGTGGCGCGCTCGGACAGCACCACGGTGCCCGAGTTGGTGGCCGTGGCCCACACGTCGAGGTTCGAGTTGGAGTTGACCGCGTTGACGAGGTCCTGGCCGAGGCGCCCGCGGCCAGCGAGATCTGCTGGCCGTCGATCGTCACCGTGTCCGCCGCCGTCGGGCTCGTGAACGAGAACGTCCGCTGGGCCGAGGTGGCGAGCTGCGTCACGCCGACCTGGTAGCCGCCCTGGACGGCGCCCGTGTTGCCGATGGCGGTGGCGCCGACCAGCGTCGAGTTGGTCGAGCTGACCGTCTGGGTCTGGGCGTACAGCGACGGGTCGAGCATCGCCATGGCGTCAGTGGCGACGGTCTGAAGCGCCGTCTGGATGTTGGTCAGCTGGGTGTTCTTGGCGGTGAGCGCGCTCTGCTGGTTGGTCAGGTTGGTGACCTGCTGCGTGCTGGCCTGCATCAACGCGGTGACGATCGCGTTGGTGTTCAGGCCCGAGGCCAGGCCGGTGACCTGGAGCGGCGTACCGCTTCCGAGCGACTGCAGCGTGGAGCCGGTGGCGTACTGGTTCGAGCTCGTGGCGGAGGTACTCGAGCTGACTGGTGACGTTGACATGGCGTGTCGACCTCTAGGGCGTTATTGCAGGGATCCCCCCTCGGCGACGTCCAGCAGCTTGTGCGGAGGAAGGGTGAACAGCACGTTGCCGTGCGTGTCGTGGACCTGGATCTCGAGCTTGCCGGTCGCCTCGTCGACCTTGAAGGTCACCTCGCTGCCGTTCGCCTTCAGGTTCTTGTACGCCTGATCGGCGACGGCCATGGCCTCGTGAACCTCAGGGGGCGGGCTCGCGGGGATCGTGTCCACCGTGACCGAGTCCGCTGAAGAAGCGGGCGCGGCGGCCACCACGTTCTTGGCTTGGGTCGCCGGTGGGGGCACTGCGGCAGCCGTCCTGGCCACCGAAGTGATGTCGAAGCTCATGGGTGCATTCCTCCTTGGATGCGGCGGTTCCTACCTATGGACGGAGGGATATGTGTCCGTCCAGGTCGGGTAATCGATCGCACCGCGGAGAACTTGAGCCCCAAATGGCAATTTCCTTAGCTTGTCCGTGTTCGCGGCTCCGCCGGGAGTCGACCTGTTCGAGAGCTGTCCCGGGCCGGTCCTCCTATACGGGGGTGGGATCCGCCGCGCGCACCTGATCGAGCGAGCTCGCGCGCCGCGCGGTTGGCTGGGTCGAGCCGGACCGCCTCGCCGGCGAACACGGCTGCGTCCTCGAGCTGGCCGTTGGCCAGCGCGACCTGGGCCAGGCCCGTGGAACGCGCGCGCATCGGGCTGGGACTCGCACACGGCCATCCACTCCTGCGCGGCCGAGGCGAGGAAGCCGTGCTCGAGGTACATCGTGGCGAGCAGCTCGCGCTGATCGCGGCGGGGAAGCTGGGAGCCCAGGAGCAGCGCGACGAGTCTCGAAGGTCTCGAAGTCGTGGGCCCGCAGAAGCGTGTCCAGGATCACGCCAAGCAGCGGGATCGCGGCCACCGGGAGGGGCGCCGGGGCGCCGCCCGCTCGGCGAGCTCGAGCCAGCCGAGGAACACCGCGCGCTCCGAGGCCGACAGGCCGGCCTCGGTCGCCTCGGTCAGCCACGCCGCGAGCGGCCGTCGAGATCGCCGCCGGCGATCCGCGCCCACAGCTCCATGCGGCAGGCCAGCGCCGCGAACGCCTCGTCCTCGCCGATCTGCTGCGGCCTCGGCAGGCGGCCTCGGCGTAGCGCTGCTGGTGCAGCAGCGTCTCGGCCAGCTGCGCCCGGGCCTGCGCGTTGTGCGGCCGGCTGGCCAGCACCTCGCGGTACTGGCGCTCGGCCTCCGTCCATCGCGCCGGCCCCGAACAGCGCGGAGCCGAGCATGAAGCGGACGCCGGCCGTCGCCTGGGGCAGCGCGCCGCTCGATCTCGGCCGACGACCTCCTCGGGCGCGATCCCGTCCGGAGCAGCACGGTGGCGTAGGGCGCGACGACGCCGATGAACTCCGGGTGCTCGCGGATGCACCATTCGAGCAGCGTCGCGGACCTGATCGAGCTCGCCGCGCTTGGCGTACACCTCGGCCAGCACGACGCGTGGCATGAACGTGCCCCAGCCGACGGCGGAGCCGTACAGGGCGGGGCCGTCGCCCATCTCGATGCAGCGCTCCCAGGCCGCGATCGCCTCGTCCTCGCGGCCGAGCGCGAGCGAGGCCAGTCCCTGCGTGAACACCAGGTCGGTGAAGCCGGGGAACAGCTCGAGGCCCTCGTCGGCGAGCGCGAGCGCGTCCTGCGGCGCGCCCGCACGTGCGCCGCGCGCCGGCCAGGCGCACGAGCAGCGAGGGCGTGTAGTCGCGGAACTCCTCGCCCCCCTCCTGGATCAGCTTCCAGGCGCGCTCGAGCTCGGTCAGCGCGGAGCCCGGGTCGCCCGGCGGCCAGGTACTCGGTGCCCAGGTTGAAGTGCAGGAAGGCGTCGGCCGGGCCCTCGGCCGCCTGGGCGCGGAGCAGCTCGATGTTGCGGCGCGACTTCTCCTTGGCGTCGCGGACGGCACCCAGGTAGCCGTAGTGCTCGACGCGGATCTGGGTCCGCTCGAGCCGGCCGGGGGCGCAGGTGGGAAGCTGATGGGCGATCTGCTCGTGCAGCCGGCCCTCGAAGCGGTAGCTCGGGCGGTTGCGGAACACCCGCATGGCGTTGTGGGTGACCGCCATGCCGTCGCCCGACTGGCCGGTGAAGCTCGTCTCGACCAGGTAGAAGGCCTCGCGCCACACGTGCCCGGTGAGCGCGCGCAGCCGCTCCACGTCGTCGGCCACGAGCACCTCGTCGGCGTCGAGGTAGATGATCCAGTCGCCGGTGGCGGCCTCGAAGGAGACGTTGCGGGCCTCGGAGAACGAGCCGGTCCACTCGCGCTCGATCACCCGCGCCCCGAACGAGCGCGCGATCTCGATCGTCCGGTCGGTGGAGCCGGTGTCGACGATCACGATCTCGTCGACGGCGGGCGCCGCGGCGGCGAGGCAGCGCGGGAGCATCTCCTCCTCGTCGCGCACGATCATGCACAGGCTGAGCTTGAGTCCCTGGGCCGGCTGGGCCTGGGCGGCCACGCGCTTGGCCCGGGCGGCCAGCGCCGGCAGCGCCGCATGCATCGGGCGCCGGGCCCGGCCGCGCGAGAGCTCGCGGGCGCGGCGCTTGCACTCGGCGAGGTTGCGGCGCACGTGGGCGAGGTCGGGATCGAGCCGGCCCGCGGCGGCGAACAGGGCGCGCGCGCCCTCGATGCTCCAGAGCTCATACAGCGCGACGGCCGTGTAGTTGAGGAGCACCGGCTCGCGCGGCTCGGGCTCGAGCACGTCGAGGCCGGCCTGGGCGACCGCGACGAACAGCGCCAGGGCCGCCGAGGCGGAGCTCGCGTGCCCGGCGGCGGCGAGGCCCTCCTCGAGCAGGATCACGCGTCCCGGTGTAGGCGAGCTGGGGATCGTCGAGCTCGGCGACGCGCGTGAACAGCTCGCGGTAGCCGTCGAGCTTGCCGGCCGCGAGCAGCAGGCCGGTCTGGCCCTTGAGATGGGAGCGAAGAGCCGGGGCGGACGCGGGCAGGCCACCGGTCGTGCCGGGGGCGGAAGCGGGCGCAGCCATGGATGTACCAGTCAGGCGGAGTGCCATGCGAGGGAACCTTCCGAGGGGAGGCCTTCGGTTTGATCGGCAGGCCGCGGCGAAACCTGAGCGCTATTTGCGAGCGGCCTCGGCGTCGAGCCGGTAGGCCCACGCGAGCGCCTCGGCCGCGGCCCGCCAGAGCTCCTCCGGGACGTCGCGGCCGAGCTCGAGCTTGCCCAGCGCCTCGGCCAGGGCGGGATCCTCGCGCACGGGCACGCCCGCCTCGCGCGCGGCCGCGATGATCCGCTCGGCGACCAGGCCGGAGCCGGTGGCGGTGATCCTCGGCGCCCGGGCGCCCGGCTCGTAGTGCAGGGCGGTGGCGCGGCGGCGGTGGCGGCGGCTCAGGCATACAGATCGAGGGGGTCGTGGCGCGGGCGCACCTCGACGGAGACGGGCTGCGCCACCGCGTCCTGCAGGGCGGCCTGCAGCTCGCCCGCGCGCGCCTGCGGCGTCGCGCAGCGGCTGGCCCGGGGCGAGCGCCACCGCCACCCGCAGGGCTCCGGGCGCGAGCTCGAAGCGCAGGTCGACCGCGCCCAGCGCGGGGGCGTCGTATCTGAGGGCTAGGGTATGTGTGCCGGGCCGTGCGCCGGCCTCCCCGCGGGCGCTTTGGGACTCCTCCTCGTTGATGCGGAGCCGGCCCCCGCCGGGGAGCGGCATCGCGGGTGCCTGGGCGCTCGCGGGCTGGTCGGCCAGCCCGAGCACGACGCGCTCGGGGGTGGCCTCGCGCACCACCAGCCTCAGCTCCTGGCCCGGCTGGACGTGCTCGGGCAGCTCGGCCTCGAGCGGCTCGCCGGCGATCGTGATCACGCCCCGCCCCTGCCCGTCGGCGCTCGCCACCCGGGCCATGATCGCGCGCCCCGGGACGATCCGCAGCTCGGCGCCGAGCACCGCCTTGATGAGACGAACGTCCAGCGCGATCGGATCCATGGCTCAAGGATCATGCACGACAGGCGATCACTGCGACCGTATGGACGTCGGTCTCTACATCGCAGCGTCGGGGATGCAGGCCGAGCAGGTTCGCCAGGACCAGCTCGCCAACGATCTCTCCAACGCCTCGACGCCGGGCTACAAGACAGATTCCTCCGAGCAGCAGAGCTTCGGGTCGCTGCTCCTGGCCAACACCGCCACCGGGCAGCCGATCGGCTCGATCCAGACCGGCGTCGGCCTCAGCCGCCCGATCGTCGACATGACCCCGCAGCCGCTGCAGCAGACCGGGCAGCCGCTCGACTTCGGCATCCAGGGCAGCGGCTTCTTCGCCGTGCGCACCGCGCAGGGGGTGCAGTACACGCGCGACGGCCAGTTCCAGTCCAGCGCCCAGGGGCTGCTCGTCGACGCTCAGGGCAACCAGGTCCTCTCCCAGAACGGGGCGCCGATCGCGGTCAGCTCGGCCGGCACGGTCGCGCCCAGCTCGCTCGGCGTGTTCAACCTCTCGGGCGTCGTCACGAAGGTGGGCAACAACAACTACACCGGCTCCCCGGCCGGACGCGGCACCGGCTCGGTCCGCCAGGGCGAGCTCGAGCAGTCATCGGTCGACCCGGTCCAGACGATGGTCAACATGATCACCTCGCTGCGGACCTACCAGTCGGGCGAGAACGCGATTCAGTCAATCGACGGAACGATGCAGGAGAGCGCGCAGAACGTTGCCGCGCTCGGAGGTGGCTGATGCTCGAAGGTCTGTACTCCGCGGCCTCCGGGATGGAGGCCCAGCAGCAGCAGTTCGACGCGATCTCCAACGATCTGTCGAACGTCGACACGCCCGGCTACCAGAGCACGATCGTCGGCTTCCACGACCTGCTCTACTCCAACGGCGGTTACGCCGGCAACGTCCCCACCGGCGCCGGCGCCGCGGCGCAGATCGTCGGCCGCAGCCAAGCGCAGGGCCCGATCCAGCAGACCGGCCGCTCGCTCGACGTCGCGATCCAGGGCCCGGGCTACCTCGAGGTGCGCCGCCCCGACGGGACGATCGGGCTCACGCGCAACGGCGCGCTCGAGATGGGCGCGGGCGGCCAGCTGACCAACCTGGAGGGCATGCCGCTCCAGCCCCCGATCACGATCCCCAAGGGCGTCGATCCCTCGGAGGTCAAGATCGCCGCCGACGGTACCGTGAGCGCGAACGGCACGCGGCTCGGCAAGATCGCGCTCGTCACCGTCCCCTCGCCCGACAACCTGACCCCGGTGGGCGACAGCCTGTTCACCGCCAACGCGGCCAGCGGCGCGATCCGGCCGGCCACGAACGCCACGCTCCAGCAGGGCGCGCTCGAGGGCTCGAACGTCGACATGGCCCAGGCGATGTCCCAGATCGTCACCGCCCAGCGTACGTACGCGATGGACTCGAGCGCGATCCAGAACGAGAACCAGATGCTCCAGATCGCCGACGAGATCAAGCCATGAGCGCGCTCTCCTTCGATCCCTCGCAGCTCTCGAGCGCGCTGCCGCCGATCAACCCGGCCACCGAACCGGCCGCCATCCGCAAGGGCGGCCCCGAGGCCAAGAAGGCCTACGAGGAGGCGCTCGGGTTCGAGGACATCCTCGTCAACCAGCTCAGCCAGGAGCTCGCCTCGACGGTTCAGAGCTCCGGCGATACCTCGAGCGACGGGAGCTCGGACGGCTCCTCGGATGACTCCAGCGACTCGAGCTCGAGTGGCGGCATGCTCGGCGGCGACCCGTCGACCAGCGCGTTCTCGAGCATGATCCCGCAGGCGCTCACCACCGGCATCATGTCCTCCGGCGGGCTCGGCGTCGCGGCGCGGCTGGCGCAGGCGCTCGACCCGGCGATCGGTCACCCGGCACAAGGCGGCTGACGAAGGCGGCGGGCAAATGAGCACCGTGCTGGTCGTCCGCGAGGCCGGCGACGAGGTCCTGGCCGGCGAGGTTCTCGTCCACCTGGACGAGCAGCTCGTGGCTGCGCGGCGGCTGCTCCAGGTCGTGCTCGAGCAGGGCGTGGCGATCCGCCGGCGCGACGTGCGCGGCGTGGTCGAGCTGACCGGCGAGCTCCAGGCCGAGCTCCAGCGCCGCCAGGTGCTCGAGGGCCAGCGCGCCGAGCTGCTCGGGCGGGCGGGAACGCGCCTGGGCGTGGCGGCCGCCTCGGTCACGCTGGCGCTGCTCGAGAGCCTGATGGACGAGGCGACGGCCGAGCGGGCGCGGGCGGCCAGCTCCGAGCTGCGCGGCCTGCTCGAGATCGTCCAGCGCGAGCACTACTGCAACCGCGCGCTGATGTCCCAGGAGCTCGCGTTCCTCGACCACCTGCTCCGGCTCGCGGGCATCGGCGGCGAGAAGGGCTACGACGCGGGCGGCGACCGTGTCTCCTCGAGCGCGGCGAACGCCGGCGGGCACCGGATGCTGGACCTGGCGGTGTAGCGGTGACGATCCCGGCCTTCACCGGACTGCAGACCGCGCTGAGCGGCCTCGAGGCCGCCCAGGCCGCGATCGACACGACCGGCCAGAACATCTCCAACGCCAACACGCCCGGCTACACCCGCCAGCGCGTCGACATGACCACGTCGGATCCGATGACGATCCCGTCGGTCTCGGACGTCTACGGCAACGGCGTACAGCTCGGCACGGGCGTCGACATCACCAACATCAGCCGCGTCCGCGACCAGTTCATCGACGTGCAGTACCGCACGCAGAACAGCGCCACCGCGGCCGCCGGGCAGCAGTCGACGATCCTGGGCCAGGCCCAGGCGGCGCTGAACGAGCCCACCGACAGCGGTCTCTCGGCCACGCTGGGCAAGTTCTGGAGCTCGTGGAACGCGCTGTCCACCGCGCCCAACAACACGGCCGCCCAGCAGACGGTGGTCGACCAGGGCAAGGCGGTGGCGCAGTCGCTGAACACGCTGAGCGGCCAGATCACCACGCTTCAGTCGCAGGTCGGCCAGCAGTTCACCCAGCTCACCTCGGCCACCGGGCCGGTGGCCACCGACGCGACCCAGATCGCCCAGCTCAACACGCAGATCGCCCAGGCCCAGACGGGCGGGGTGACGCCGAACGACCTGCTCGACCAGCGCGACAACCTGATCGACGACCTCTCGCAGTACTCCAACGTCAACGTCAGCACCCAGCCCAACGGGATGGTCAACGTCAGCTTCGGCAACGCCGCGGTGGCGGCCGGGCGCGGGGTCGCCGACTCGACGCCGCTGGTCGACGGCACCACGGTGAACCTGAGCCAGAACGTGACCGACTCGAACCTGAGCGGCTCGAGCGGCAAGCTCGGCGCGCTGCTCGGCCTGTACGACTCGAGCACCGGGGCGGGCCAGCTCGAAGAGCTACCAGACCGACGCTCGACGGCGTGGCGGCGAACCTCGTGAGCACGGTCAACAGCGCGATCGCCGGCGCGGATCCCAGCGGCTCCAGCGCGCCCCCCTTCTTCGTCTCGACCGGCACGACGGCGGCCACGATCGCGGTCAACTCGGCCGTGACGGTGAGCAACACCAGCCCGCCCTACACGGCCGCCGAGGCCACCGCGGCCGCCTCGCTCGGCGGCGGCACCGCCGACCAGTCCTACGACGCGTTCGTCTCGCAGGTGGGCGGCGACGTGCAGTCGGCCCAGAACGCCCAGCAGACCGCGCAGTCGGTGCTGACCGCGGTCTCGAACCAGCGCCAGAGCGTCGACGGCGTCTCGCTCGATGAGGAGATGACCAACCTGATCACCTACCAGCAGGCCTACCAGGCCTCGGCGCGGGTGATGAACGCGATCGACGCCACGCTCAACACGCTGATCACCCAGGTCGGGGCGGCGTCTGATGATCGGCCGCATCACCAACCAGATGACGGCGCAGATGACGCTGGCCAACGATCACCCAGATCCATGGACCAGGTTGAGACACACCCAGCAGGAGCTCTCGTCGGGCAAGAAGATCAACCAGCCCTCCGACGATCCGTACGGCACGAGCCTGACGCTGGCGATGCAACGGCCAGCTGACGCAGCTCGACAGCCTACAACAACAACGTCAACGACGGTACGGCGTGGACCCAGGCGGCCTCGACCTCGCTCTCGCAGGTCGACAGCATGGTCCAGCGCGTCCGCGAGCTCGTGACCGAGGCGTCCGGCGGCGCCAGCAACACCAGCGACGATCAGGCCATCGGCGACCGAGGTCAACCAGCTGATCGACTCGATCAAGCAGACCGCCAACACGCAGTACAACGGCCAGTACATCTTCTCGGGCACGAGCACGCAGACCGCGCCCTACCAGTCGGGCTCCAACGACGCCTATCAGGGCGGCACGGGCGCGGTCACCGCGCCGATCGGCCCCGGCTCCAGCGTCCAGGTCAACACCGACATCTCGCAGGTGCTGGGCAGCGGCAGGGGTCGGGCGACGGCAAGCTGCTCGACACGCTGCGCACGATCGCCTCGGACCTGCAGTCGGGCAACTCGGCCGCGCTGAGCGGGCACGGACCTCACGAACCTGGACAGGGCAACTTCGGCACGCTGACCCAGATGGAGGCGAACGTGGGCGCGGTCACCGACCAGCTCTCGATGGCCTCCTCGCGCCTCTCGTCGCTCCAGCTCAACGACACGCAGGTCCTCTCCAACACCGAGGACGCCGACATGGCGCAGACCGAGATCAACTTCTCGACCCAGCAGGCGGCGCTCCAGGCCGCGCTGCAAGCCGGCGCCAAGATCGTGCAGACCTCGCTGCTGAACTTCCTCCAGTAGCCGGGGGCTTCCGGCCCACCCACTAGAGTTCGCCGCACGAGACCATGACGCTCGAGATCGAAAGCTCGCGCTTCGGGCGCGTGCAGATCGACCCTGACACGGTCATCGAGTTCCCCGAGGGCCTGATCGGCCTCGGGGGCTCACGCTACGCGCTGATCGCGCGCGATCCCGACACCCCGTTCCTGTGGCTCCAGTCGCTCGAGGACCCGGCGCTCGCGCTGCCGGTGACCAACCCGCACCAGTTCTTCGCCGACTACGAGGTGGAGTGGTCGGAGGACGAGGCTGAGCGGCTGGGCTTCGACGACTCGACCGGCGTCGACGTGTACGTCACCGTGCGTGCCTCGAACGTGCTGGAGGAGTTCACGGCCAATCTCAAGGCGCCGATCCTGATCCGGGCCCGGCAAGGCCTATCAGGTCATCAATCAGGCACCGGGGTGCCAGCTGCGCGCGCCGCTGTTCGCGGGTCTCGACACCGAACGCGAATCGGCCGCCAACTAGTGGTAGCTCCGGCGGACACACTCGCACTCCAGGCCCCCACCCACGGGGGCGACCCCTCATGCTGAGGATCAGCCGCCGCGCCGGCGAGCGGATCATGCTCGGTGACGACGTCGTCATCGAGGTGATGGAGGTCCGCGGCCAGACCGTGCGCATCGGCATCGACGCCCCCCGCTCGCTGCCGATCTACCGCGAGGAGATCTGGCTCGAGGTCAAGCGCGAGAATCAGGCCGCGGCCGAGGCCTCGAGCTTCGAGCTGCCGAAGCTTCCCGGTCGCACTTCCTAGCCCCGCCTCGCGAGCGATCCGAAGGATCGCGATGCGAGGCCCGCCGCCGGAGGAAGGCGTATCAGCCGTCATCTCGGGATTCGGGCAAGGATGCCCGAATCCACGTGACCCTTCCTACGCTACTTCGCTGAACAGCGACTCATCCACATCCAGCTCCATGCGGAGCTTCTTGGTGATCTGCCCGTGGATCTGGCACACCCGGCTCTCGGTGACGCCGAGGATGTCGCCGATCTCGCGCAGGGTCAGGTTGTAGACGTAGAGGAGCACCGCCACCTTGCGATCGCGCGGCGGCAGGCGGTCGAAGGCGGCGCGGAAGCGCTCCTTGGCCGCCTCGCGCATGGCCGAGGACTCGGGATCGGTGTCGCGGTCGTCGGACTCGAGCGTGTCGATCCGCTCGATCGTGGTGTCGTCGTCGGAGAGCACCAGCGCGTTGAGCGAGCCGACGTGCGAGCGGGAGATCTCGTCCTGGCGGGTGCGGAGCTCATCGCTCGAGATTCCGAGCGCGTCCCCGAGCTCGCCGTTGCTCGGCGGGCGGCCGTAGAGGCCGACGAACTGCTCGCGGGCCTTGCTGATGTCGCGATCCCAGCGGCGCAGGGAGCGCGGCGCCCAGTCGTTGCGGCGCAGCTCGTCGAGCACGGCGCCGTGGATCCGCGTCCACGCGAACTGCTCGAGCGTGGCCCCCTTCTCCGGGTCATAGCGGTCGATCGACTTGATCAGCGCCTCGAGGCCGCAGGAGATGAAGTCGTCGACCTCGCAGCGGGCCGGGATCTCCTTGACCTTCTTGTAGACGATGTACTTGACCATCGGCGCAAACGTCAGGACGAGGCGGTCGCGCACGCGCTGATCGCCCGTCTCCTTATAGGACTTCCACAGGCTCAGCGTCTGCTCGGCCGACAAACGGCCTTTGTCCTTGGCGCTTGGCATTCGGGTGGTCTCCTTCGAGGGAAAAAATTCGCCGAACTCGCTTCGGCATGGGAGACATCGGCCGATTACTTCAAGGAGACTTCCGTGCGATGCCACAGCACGACTGCGTAGTTCCCCGCAACGAGGGCCTGAAATGGCTGGGTTTACGAGGGTTGTGGCGCTCTTGCGCGGGATCAACATCGGGCCGCAACCAAGCGAGTGCCGATGCCGCGCTCCGCGAGCCCTTGCCGGCGCGGGCTTCGAGGACGTCCGCACCTACGTCCAGTCGGGCAACGTCGTGCTCTCGGGCGGCGGCTCGCCCGAGGTCGGTGGCGCGGCGGATCGAGGGGCTCATCGCCGAGCACTTCGGCTTCGAGGTGCCCGTCGTCGTCCGGACCCGGGACGAGCTGGCCGCCGTGGTGGCGCTGAACCCGCTGGGCGACGTGGCCGAGAACCCCAAGCGCTATCAGGTCACGTTCCTGGAGTCCGAGCTCCCCGCGGAGGCCGCCACGCGGCTCGAGTCGCTGCGCGTCGAGCCCGAGCGCCTGGTGATCGCCGGCCGCGAGCTCTACACCTGGCACCCGGAGGGCATCGCCCGCTCCAAGCTGTGGGCGCGCACCGCCGACAAGTCGCTCGGGGTGGTGGCCACGGCGCGAAACTGGACTACCGTGACGACCCTCCTGGCCATGGCAGACGAGGAGTAGCCGATGCACCCCTACACGATCCTCGACGTATTCACCGACACGCCCCTGGAGGGCAACCCGGTGGCGGTCTTCGACGACGGCGCCGGCCTCGCCACCGAGGCCATGCAGCGCACGGCGCGCGAGCTCAACCTGTCCGAGACGGTGTTCCTGCTCGATCCGGACGGGGCCGGGGACGCCGACGCCGCGGTGCGGATCTTCACGCCGGCGCTCGAGCTGCCGTTCGCCGGCCATCCCGTGCTGGGCACGGCGTTCCTGCTCGGCGGGCGCACCGGCGACGCCGTCGTGCGGCTGGCCACCGCCGCCGGCGTCGTCCCGGTCGTGCTCCGGCGCGACGGTGAGGAGATCGTCTACGGCGAGATGGACCAGCCGCTCCCCTCGGTGGAGCCGTACTCGCGCGCGGATGAGCTGCTCTCCGCGCTCCGCGTGGAGCGCTCCGAGCTGCCGATCGACGCCTACACGAACGGGCCGACCCACGTGTACGTGGCCCTGGAGTCCGAGGAGGCGGTGGTCGCGGTCCGCCCCGACATGGCGGCGCTGGCCGAGCACCCGGTGGGCGTGAGCTGCTTCGCCCAGGTCGGGGAGCGGCGCGTCAAGACGCGGATGTTCGGCCCGGGCGTGGGTGTGCCCGAGGATCCGGCCACCGGATCGGCGGCCGGCCCGCTGGCGCTCCACCTGGCCCGGCACGGACGGATCGAGTTCGGCCAGGAGATCGAGATCAGCCAGGGGGAGGAGATCGCCCGGCCGTCGCTGCTCCGAGCGCGCGTGGAGGGAACGGCCGAGCGCGTCGAGCGGGTGGTCGTGGGTGGAAGCGCCGTGGTCGTGGCCCGCGGCGAGTACCGTCTGGGCTGACCATGGCCGGACGCCTCGTCTCACGCCAGTACCGCGCGCTGTCGGAGATCTGCGACGCCTTCTGCCCCTCGGGCGACGGGCTGCCTCGGGCCTCGGAGCTGGGCGTCCCCGACGCGGTCGTGGAGGCGGTGGCGCGCAACCCGCGGCGCTCCGAGCGCCAGCAGCTCGCGGCCCTGCTCTCGCTGTGGGACGCCCCGGGGTTCGGCGTCGCCGCCGGCGCCGGCCTGCGCCGGTTCAGCGCACTCGCGCCGGAGGAGCGCGAGCGCATGCTGCTGCGCTGGGCGGACTCGCCGCTGGTCCGGCAGCGCGCCGTGTTCCAGGCCCTGCGCAAGGCGGCGCTGCTCTTCTACTACATGCTCCGCAGCCCGGCCTGGGAGGCGATCGGCTACCCCGGCCCGCTCGGCCCGCGCCTCGACGCTCCCCCCAAGGCGCTGTCGGTGACGCGCGTGAGCGCCGACACCGAGCTCGACTGCGACGTGGTGATCGTCGGCTCGGGCGCCGGCGGTGGCGCGGCGGCGGGCGTGCTCGCCGGCGCCGGCCTCGACGTGATCGTCCTCGAGTCGGGCGACTACTACGACGACGTGGACTTCCAGGGCTCAGAGCTCGACGCGATCACCCGCTTCTACATGGGCGCGCCCACCGCCACCCACGACCAGAGCGTGGCGCTGCTCGCCGGCTCGTGCCTCGGCGGCGGCACGGTGGTCAACTACTCGACCTCGTTTCGCACCCCGGACGAGGTGCGCACGGAGTGGGCCGGCTACGGGGTGCCGGCGTTCGAGTCAGACGACTACTCCGCTTCGCTCGACGCGGTGTGGGAGCGCCTCGGCGTCAACCAGGAGCACAACCAGCCCTCCACGCGCGAGCGCAAACTCCAGGAAGGGATGCGTCGGGCTCGGGTGGCATGTGGACGCCATGCCCCGCGGCGTGCGCGGGTGCGCGCAGGGGGTCGAGTGCGGCTACTGCCCGTTCGGCTGCCGGGTGGGGGCCAAGCAGTCGGTGGTCAAGACCTGGCTGGCCGACGCGCACGCCGCCGGCACGCGGCTCGTCGTGGGCACGCGCGTCGCGCGCGTGCTCGTGTCCGGTGGCGCCGCCCGAGGCGTCGAGGGACGCACCGCGGACGGGCACTCGGTGAAGATCCGGGCGCGGGCGGTGATCGCGGCGTGCGGGGCGATTCACACGCCGGCGCTCCTCAAGCGCTCGGGGCTCTCGAATCCGAACATCGGGCGCCACCTGAAGCTCCATCCGGTCGCCGTCGTGTTCGGGGTCTACGACGAGGAGCTGAAGCCATGGGAGGGCGTGATGCAGGCCCTCTACTCAGACCAGCACCGAAATCTGACCGACGGCTACGGCCTCAAGTACGAGACGGCGGCCGAGCACCCCCACCTGTTCATCCCGTTCAGCCCGTGGCGCGGCGCGCGCGAGCACTTCGGGCTGATGGAGGGCATGTCGAGCACGGTGCCGATCGGGGCGCTGCTCCGCGACCGCGACGGTGGCGAGGTGCGCGTGGGGCGCGACGGCGAGCCGATCCCCCGCTACGCGCTGTCGGACTTCGACCGCGAGCACCTGCGGGTCGGGCTCGAGGGGGCGGCCCAGATCCACGAGGCCGCGGGCGCGCGGCGGATCTTCTCCTCCCATGCGAAGTGGGTCGGATACGACCCGGGCGCCGGCGGCACGCGCGAGCGCTTCATGGCCGACGCCGACAGCGCCGGATACGGCGCCGGCCAGGTCACGCTCGGCTCCTTCCACATCATGGCCTCGGCCCGGATGGGCGGCTTCGCCTCGATCTCCGCCTGCGATCCCACCGGACAGACCTGGGAGGCCCGCGACCTGTACGTGTTCGACGGCTCGGCCTTCCCGACCGCGTCCGGCGTCAACCCGCAGATCTCGATTCAGGCGGTGGCGCACATGGGCGCGCGGGCGCTGGCGGCGCGTCTGATCTAGCCTCGCGTCGGCCGGGCGCGCCGGCGCTGGCGGCGCGTCTGACTCAGCCTCGGCGTCGGCCGGGCGCGCCGGCGCGGAGAACGTTCCTCTCGACGCGTTCGCTTCGTCGAGGTCGACGTTCGCCGCGCTGGGCGCGGATAAGTGCGACTTCGGCGAGATCGCCGCGCCGAAAGCGACGTTATCCGCGGTCCCGGCGCCACCGACCCGCCTTGCCGCCACCGAACCCCGGTGGGATACTCGCCGGACCCGCAATTTCATGGGAGGTCAGCAGATGCCAGAGCCTGCCAACGTCCTCGTCGTCGCCCACCAGACGGCGGCGACCCCCGGACTACTCGAAGCCGTGCGGGAGCGTGCTGCCAGAGGCTCGGCGAGGTTCCACCTCGTGGTCCCGCGTCAGCCCCACGGACTGCACCGGGCGGTGGATCCGCACGAGGCCGGGGAGAGCGAAGCCAAGGAGGTGCTCGAAGACGCACTGCCCAAGCTGAGCGAGGCCGCCGGCAGCGAGGTCGCCGGCAGCATCGGCGACGCCGAGCCGCTGATGGCGATCCATGATGCGGTCAACGCGGGGAGCTACGACGAGATCATCATCTCGACGCTTCCGCTCGGGGTCTCCCGCTGGCTGAAGCTCGACCTGATCAGCAAGTCGCGCGCCCTCGGTCTGCCCGTGACCCACGTCGCGGCGAAGGAGCGGGCTGCCGTCGGCGCCTGATCTATACGCTCCCCGGCGATGAAGCTCGCGACGTTTCGCGCGCCCGGCCGCGAGGAGCCGCTCGCGGGCGAGGTCACCGACGGCGGCGAGCGCGTCGTTGCCTTCGCCGGCGGCGCGACCGTAGTCGACGTCCTCGCCGGCCGCTCGCCTGAGCGCTCCGATGACAGCTGGGCGCTGTCGGAGGTCGAGCTGCTGGCGCCCGTGCCCGAGCCGACGGCGATCTACGCGATCGGCCTCAACTACGCCCAGCACGCCGAGGAGCAGGGCGCGGAGAAGCCCGAGACGCCGATCGTGTTCGTGAAGGTGCGCGGCGCGGTGGCGCCGCCCGGCGGTCCGATCCACCGCCCGTCGGTCGTGCGCCGCCTCGACTACGAGGGCGAGCTCGTGATCGTGATGGGGGCGAACGGGCAGATCGCCGGTTACTGCGTCGCGGACGACGTCACTGCGCGCGACCTCCAGCGCCGCGAGCCCCAATGGACGCGGGCCAAGGGGGCGGACACGTTCTGCCCGTTCGGCCCGTGGGTCACGACGGCCGACGAGGTCCCGGAGCCCGAGAACCTGCGCCTGCGCACCTGGGTCAACGGCGAGCTTCGCCAGGACAGCCGCACCTCGGACCTGATCTTCGGGTGCGAGCACGTGGTCAAGTTCATCTCGGAGACGTGCACGCTGCGCCCCGGCGATTTGATCCTCACCGGCACCCCGAGCGGCGTCGGCGTGTACATGGACCCGCCCCAGTTCCTGAGCGAGGGCGACCACATTCGCATCGAGATCGAGCGCCTCGGCTCGATCGAGCACCGCGTGGCCTAAATCGCGCCCGAGCGGGTAGACCGCTTGCCATGAGGAGGTTGGGCCGGTGCTGAGGCTGCACCCGTCGACGATCGACTATGTGATCCTCGGGATCTACTTCGCCGTGGTCCTCGGTATCGGCTTCGCCGCGCGGCTGACGATCAAGACCGACCTCGACTTCTTCCTCTCCGGCCGTTCGCTGCCGGCGTGGATCACCGGGCTGGCCTTCATCGCCGCCAACCTGGGCGCGCTCGAGATCCTCGGCCAGGCCGCCAACGGCGCGCAGTACGGCATCGCCGCTCTGCACTACTACTGGATCGGCGCGGTGCCGGCGATGATCTTCCTCGGCATCGTGATGATGCCCTTCTACTACGGGGCGAAGGTGCGCTCGGTCCCCGAGTACCTGCGCCTGCGCTTCGGCGAGCCGGCGCACGCGTTCAACGCGGCCACGTTCGCGGTGGCGACGGTGCTGATCGGGGGCGTGAACCTGTTCGCGCTGGCGCTGATCATCAACCTGATGCTCGGGTGGTCGATCACGACGGCGATCCTCGTCGCGGCGGCGATCGTGCTCACCTACATCACGCTGGGTGGGCTCACCTCGGCCATCTACAACGAGGTGCTCCAGTTCTTCGTGATCGTGGCCAGCCTGCTGCCGCTGACGATCGTCGCGTTCGTGAAGGTAGGGGGGATCGACGGGCTCAAGCGCAAGGTGGAGGCGTTCAAGCCGCTCGGGAAGGCGGGCCTGCACGCCTGGAGGGGCCTCGCCCCCGGGCACGTGACCAACCCGCTGATGGCCAACTGGATCGGCGTCGTGTTCGGGCTCGGGTTCGTGCTCAGCTTCGGCTACTGGACGACGAACTTCGCCGAGGTCCAGCGCGCGCTGTCGGCGCGCAACCTGTCGGCGGCGCGGCGCACGCCGCTGATCGGCGCCTACCCCAAGATCTTCCTGCCGGCGATCATCATCCTGCCCGGGCTGATCGCGGTGCTCACCGTGCCCGGCCTCGGCCACGGCACCGCGCTCAGCACCCAGTACAACACGGCGATCCCCCACCTGATCGGGAACTTCCTCCCCGAGGGGATGCTGGGGCTCGCCGTGACCGGGATGCTCGCCGCGTTCATGGCCGGCGTGGCCGCCAACGTCACCGCGTTCAACACCGTGGTCACCTACGACCTGATCCAGTCCTACTGGCTCAAGGACCGCCCGCCCGAGTTCTACCTGCGCACCGGGCGGCTGATCACGATCGGCGGGATCCTGATCTCGGTGGCCACGGCGTTCATCGCCAAGGGCTTCTCGAACATCATGAACTACATCCAGACGCTGTTCTCGATCTTCAACGCGCCCCTGTTCGCCACGTTCATCATCGCGATGTTCTGGAAGCGGGCGAGCGCGTGGGGCGGCTTCTGGAGCCTGGTCGCGGGGACGGCGGCGGCGTACGCGACCAACCGGCTGAACGCCTACCACGCGGTCTTCCACTTCGGCTCAGCGCTGAGCGCGAGCTTCTGGCAGGCGATCATCGCCTTCCTGGTCGGCGGCCTGGTGCTGGTCGTGGTGTCGCTGTTCACCGAGCCGAAGTCCGAGGAGTCGCTGCGCGGCCTCGTCTGGGGCACGACCCGCAAGGAGGAGCGCGAGGTCAACGCCGATCCGCGCGATCGCCTGTGGTGGCGCTCGCCCCACCTGCTCGGCGGCGTCGCGATCGTGATCCTGATCGTCCTCAACATCCTGTTCATCTGAAAGCCATGGCCGAACAACCACCCCCCATCAGCGACGAAGAAGAGGCCGAGGCCGCACGCAAGGCCAACATGTTCGACATCCGCCGGTTGATCGGCGGGCTGTTCGCGATCTACGGCGTGATCCTGCTCGTGCTCGGCCTCGTCGGGTCGCACACGGTCAAGCACAAGGCCGACAACATCAACATCGACCTGTGGTCCGGGATCGGGATCCTCGTGTTCGCGGTGTTCATGATCGCGTGGGCCTTCCTGCGGCCGATCGCGCCCGAGCCCGAGGAGACGCGCGGGCAGGGGTCGGGGCGGCTGCGGCGGGCGCCGGCGACGTAGCTCGAGGCTGGGCCCGCGCCGCACGGACGCGGCGCGGAACGGCCCCAGGGATGACGGGCGCGCAGCGCCCGGCCCATGAAACTAGTCCAGGGTCGCGTGCACGCTGATCTCGACGCCCTGAAGCGCGCGTGAGATCGGGCAGTTCTGCCCGGCGTCGTTGGCCGCCTGCTCGAACCCGGCGCGGTCGATCCCGGGCACGCGCCCGTGGACGGTGAGCTCCGAGCTCGTCACGGTGGGCGCGCCCTCACGCTGATCGAGCGTGACCTTGGCGCTCACGTCGAGGTGATCGGGCGGGTTGCCGGCCTGGGTCAGCCCGTGGGCCAGCGCCATCGAGAAGCACGAGGCGTGCGCCGCGGCGACGAGCTCCTCGGGGCTCGTCTTGCCGTTCGAGCGCTCGGTGCGCGAGGCCCAGGTCACCGGGAGATCGCCCAGCGCGCCGCTGCCCGCGCTCACCGTCCCGTTGCCGTGGGCGAGGTCCCCGTCCCACCCGGTTGTCGCTGTGCGCTCGGCCATCGGCATCGCCGATACCTCCTTCTTAGTGGTGTTCGATCACGCGGTCGATCAGCCCGTACTCGACTGCCTCATCGGCCTTGAAGAACCGGTCGCGCTCCATGTCGCTGTGCACCTGCTCGAGCGGCTGGCCGGTGTGCTCGGCGTAGATCTCATCGATCCGGTTGCGGATGTTGAGGATCTCGCGCGCGTGAATCTCGATGTCGGTCGACTGCCCCTCGAAGCCGGCCGACGGCTGGTGGATCAGGATCCGGCTGTTGGGGAGCGAGAACCGCTTGCCCTTGGCCCCGCCCGTCAGCAGCAGCGAGCCCATCGACATCGCGACGCCGACGCAGATCGTCTGGATGTCGGGCTTGATGAACTGCATCGTGTCGTAGATCGCCAGCCCCGAGTAGATCGATCCGCCCGGGCTGTTGATGTAGATCGAGATGTCCTTGTCCGGGTCCTGGGACTCCAGGTGCAGGAGCTGGGCCACGATCAGGTTCGCCACAGTGTCGTCGACGGGCGTCCCGAGGAACACGATGCGCTCGTTGAGCAGGCGGCTGTAGATGTCGAACTCGCGCTCGCCGCGCGCGGTCCGCTCGATCACCATCGGAATGAGGGGCATGGGGCTAACCCTAGCGAGCGCTTCCGGGGACGATCACCGCGGCCCCCTCGAAGGCGCCGGCGCGGAGGTCGGCGAGGGCCTGCTCGGCGTCGTCGAGGGCGTAGGTGGTGACGCTGGTCCTGATCGGGACCCGGGGCGCGAGGGCGAGGAACTCGGCGGCGTCCTGGCGCGTCAGGTTGGCGACCGATTGCAGCGTGCGCTCGTGCCAGAGGAGCTCGTAGGGGAAGGCCGGGATGTCGCTCATGTGGATGCCGGCGGTTATCAGGGTGCCGCCGGGGGCGAGGGCTTTCAGCGCCTGGGGGACGAGGCCGCCGGCGGGGGCGAAGATGATCGCCGCGTCGAGGGGCTCGGGTGGGGGCTTGTCGCTGTCGCCGGCGTAGGTGGCGCCGAGGCTGCGCGCGAATTCCTGGGTGCGCGCGTCACCGGAGCGGGTGAAGGCGAAGACGTCGCGGCCCTGGTGGACCGCGAGCTGGCAGATCATGTGGGCGGCGGAGCCGAAGCCGTACAGGCCGAGGCGGTGGGCGTCGTGCGTGAACCGCAGCGCGCGGTAGCCGATCAGCCCGCCGCACAAGAGCGGCGCGGCTTGCTCGTCGGAGAGCTCGTCGGGGAGCTCGAGGCAGAAGCGCTCGTCGGCGACGGTGTATTCGGCGTAGCCGCCGTCGATGTCGCGGCCGGTGAAGCGGGCGCTCACGCACAGGTTCTCCCGTCCGGTGCGGCAGTAGTGGCAGGTGCCGTCGGTCCAGCCCAGCCAGGGCACGCCCACGCGCCGGCCGTCCTCGGTGCGGCCGACGATCTGGTGGCCCGGCACGAGTGGGAGCTTTGGCGTGTCGATCTCGCCGTCGCGGAGGTGCAGGTCGGTGCGGCATACGCCGCAGGCGGCGACCGTGAGGCGCAGCTGTCCGGGCTGGGGACGGGGGTCCGGGAGGGTGGTCGGCTGGAGCGGGCGACCGGGACGCTCGAGCACGGCGGCGCGCATGACCGGGACGTTAGTCGGCGCCCGCCGGGGGTAGCTGCATGGCGTGGAAGCCTCCCGCGATGCCGAACAGAACAAGCCGGCCGAGAACGCCGGCGAGGAGCCCGGGGCCGAGGGCGGCGCCGGAACCGATGACGCCGAGAGCCTCCCCGCCGCTCCCACCGAGGATGACTCCGAGGCCGGGGACACCGATCAGCACTCCGACGCGAACGCCTGAGCTCGAGGCTGACGCGCCGCAGCGCAGCCGCTAGCGTACGGGCCGCTCATGGTTCCGCTCAACGTCCCGAACGTCCTCACCGTGGTGCGGATGCTGCTCGTGCCCGTGCTCGTCGTGGCGCTGCTCGAGAAGACGGGCGGGGGTGACCTGCTCGCGGCGGTCGTGTTCGCGGTGGCGTCGGTGACCGATGCCATCGACGGCTGGCTGGCGCGCGCACGCGGCTCGGTGACCACGTTCGGGAAGCTGATGGACCCGATCGCGGACAAGCTCCTGATCGTGGCCGCGCTGATCGCGCTCGTGTCGCTGGGCCGGCTCGAAGCGTGGGTGGCGATGGTGATCATCGCGCGCGAGTTCGCGGTCACGGTGCTGCGCGTGGCGGTCGGGACCCAGCAGGGCGTGGTCATCTCGGCCAGCTCGCTGGGCAAGGTGAAGACGGCGGTCCAGGTCGTGATGGTGCTGGCGCTGATCACGGTGCACGAGGGGACGCGGCCCCTGTGGGTGACGTTGATCGTCTACGCCACCGTGCTGGTCACGATCCTGTCGGGCGCGGACTACTTCTTCGGCGTGCGGCGGGGGTTCGCGGCCGGCGCCGCTCGGGAATCCGAGACGGCCGCGAGTTAGCGGGCGGCGGCGTCGAGCCAGGCCCGGAGGCTCGTGTGCGTGGGGGCGGCCTCGCTTTCGGCGAGCTCGGTCCGGATCTCGCCAAGCGTCCCGTAGCGCTCGGCCACCACGTTGTGCTGGTGGATCGTCTCCAGGTTCACCTGCCGCGCTGAGACGAACGCCGCGTCGGCCAGGGCGGGGAACGTGTCGACGACGCCGCGGATCATCTCGCGCACGCAGTCCTCGACGAAGCGGGGGCGGCGGTGGGCCTTCTCGACCACGTGGGCCTCGTCGGATCGCTTCATCAGCTCGTAGATCTCCGAGGACATGGAGCGCTCGACGATGTCGAGCAGCGTGCGCGCGTCGATGTCGTCCTCGCAGCGCTCGGTGCATCCGATGTGCAGCGTCCCCAGCCCGCGCTGGTTGTGCGTGGCGACCGGGACAGCGTCGAGGATCCGCTCGATCTCGTCCTCGTCGAAGCCGTCGGCGGTGAGGCGCTCGCGGGCCTGGGCCGCCACCAGCTGCTGGGCGCACGGGCAGGCGGTGATGCCCTGGGCGGTCACGCCGATCAGCCGGCGCGTTCCGAGCTCGGAGGTGACCGCGGAGCCATGCAGCGTGTAGAGCTCCTGGGTCTGCGTGCCCGAGACGGGTGCCGGCTTGTGCTCGGGGAAGCGCGCCTCCACCGTCACCTCGGCGCGGCGGGCCTGCTGGCGATCACGGACGAGCTGCGCGATGTGCTCGGCCAGCGTCTCGGCCTTGAACGTCGACTCGCCGAGGACGACCTGGCCGATCGCCTCGTTGACCACCTCCTCGAAGCGCGACATGTGCGCGCCCTTCTGGGATCCGCCGAGGTCGACCACGCACTCGAAGCGGGCCGAGAACAGCTGTTCGAGGCCGTCGTGGCGCATGCGGATCACCTTCTCGACGCCGGTGACGCCGACGCGGGAGAGGCCGAGCTGCACCGCCGGCGCCTGCGCCTGGACATCGGTGATCCACGGAGACTCGGAGCGGTTCGCGGTCATGGGACATAAGAGTAGAGCGGCCGCGCCGGCGGCCCCGGTGGCGTGCCGCGCCGGCGCCGCGGTGCGTGCCGGGCCGGGCCGCGGTGGCGTCCCGGGCCGCGGGGAAGGAGGCCTCCGGCGACGACCGATTCGTAAATGCGCTCTTAGGCGAATTGGACATCGGCCCCGAATGTGGTATCACTTCGCACAATCGATTGGGGGACTTGAGAGGCGGTCGCTCTCGTCGGGGTGATTGCAAAACGTACGGAGGAGCTCAGGGGCCGTGAGCGAAGCGCCGATTGTTCTGTTGAGTGACGAAGCTCCGATCATGGAGCTCGATGAGCTGAGACCGCTCATCACGGAGGGTCAGGAGCGTGGATTTCTGACCTTCGACCGGATCGCCACCTGCCTGGAGGAGGCGGAGGTCACGAAGGAGCAGGTCCAGGAGCTGCACGCGTACCTGGACGACCAGGGCATCGAGGTCGTCGAGGCGGACGGCCGCCTCGCGAAGTCCGACGGCGGCAACGTCGAGGCGGCCGCCGAGCAGGCGCGGGCTCCGACACCCGACGCGCGCAAGAAGGTCCAGGTCGACCTGACCGTCGAGCCGTCGCTGGATTCGCTGCGGCTGTATCTGAGGTCGATCGGGCGAGTCGATCTGCTGACCGCCGAGCAGGAGGTCGTGCTGGCGCGCCGGATCGAGCGCGGGGACATGGATGCCAAGCAGCAGATGATCGAGGCGAATCTTCGGCTCGTCGTGTCTATCGCCAAGTCGTATCTGGGGCGTGGCTTGACGTTCCTGGATCTGATCCAGGAAGGATCGATGGGCCTGATCCGCGCGGTCGAGAAGTTCGACTACCGGCGCGGCTACAAGTTCTCCACCTACGCCACGTGGTGGATCCGCCAGGCGGTGACACGCGCGATCGCCGACAAGGGGCGGACGATCCGCATCCCCGTGCACATGGTCGAGAAGCTCAACAAGGTCGTGCACGTCGAACGGCAGCTGGTCCAGCAGCTCGGGCGCGAGCCCACGTCCGAGGAGATCGCGATCGAGCTCGAGACGACCGTCCGCGAGGTCCGCGATGTGCTGCAGATGGCCCAGCAGCCGATCTCGCTCGAGAAGCCGATCGGCGAGGAGGAGGAGTCCGAGCTTGGCGACTTCGTCGAGGACCAGACCGCGGAGTCGCCCTTCGAGCTCGCGGCCGAGCGGCTGCGGCGCGAGAACCTGCGACGCGCGCTGGCGGCCCTGCCCCAGCGCGAGCGCGAGGTGATCGAGATGCGCTTCGGGTTGACCGGCGAGCGGCCCTTCACGCTCGAGGAGGTCGGGCGGGCGTTCAACGTCACGCGCGAGCGGATCCGGCAGATCGAGAACCACACGCTGAAGAAGCTCGAGGCGCTGCCCGAGGCGCAGCGGCTGCGCGACGCGTCGTAGGCCCGGCGCCGGCTCTTTTCGTAACACTTTTGTCACAGTTTCCAGGGCTTTTCCGTCCGGAGGCGGGCGTAGTCTCCGGAGCATGGGAAAGAAATGGACCCCTCGGGCGCAGGGCAACCTGGGTGAGCTGTCGGCGATCGAGTGGCTTGGCTACCACGCCGATGCGCTCTATCAGCCGTTGTTCGAGCACCCTGACTGCGATTTCGTTGCGGTCTTCGGTGAGCTTCTCGTGCGCGTTCAGGTGAAGACTTCGACTCGGTGGCGCAACCGTCGCTGGGAGGTCGCTCTCTGCACTCGCGGCGGCAACCAGAGCTGGAATGGTGTTGTGAAGCTGCTAGACCGCTCTCGCTGCGACGCGGTGTTCGTTCACGTCGGGGACGGGCGCCGGTGGTACATACCGGCCGCGGCGCTCGGCGGTGGCACCGGCATTCTCCTGGGCGGACCCAAGTATTCCGAGTATGAGGTGGAGCCTGGTCGGCCGCTCCCCCGTAAGGGGCGGATAAGCGTTCCCCCGGCGTCTCCGCGTTAAGATCCCCACCCCCGGCGGGATTCCCGAGCGGTCAAAGGGGCGCGGCTGTAAACCGCGTGGCTCAGTCCTTCGCAGGTTCGAATCCTGCTCCCGCCACTGCCCGCCTCAGCGGCGCCGGTTGGTGATCGCCAGCCCCTCCAGCGCCACCGTCCCGCGCAGGACCCGGATCGTGATCCGGTGGCGCCCGGGGCGGAGGTTTGCCCGGTAGAGCACCTGCCGGTCGCGCCGGCGCCTGGCGTGCAGGGTGATCGTTCGCGAGCGGCCGTCGATCGTCACGCGGATCCGGCCGCCGTGCGGCCAGCGCTCGCCGATGATCGCGAGCGCGCCACCGACGAACCGCAGGGTGAAGCTCGCGCCGGCGGTTGAGGTGACGACGGCGTGCCGGTTCCAGGCCGAGCGCATCCGCGTGAGGCGCCACCCCGCCGAGAACTTCGCGCCCCGCGGCCGGGCCGCGCTCGGAACCACCGTCGTCGCGCTCGTCCAGGCGCCACCCAGGCCCGATGGCGCCACCGCCTGCACCCGGAACTGGTATGTGCTCCCGAGCGCGCCGGCAAAGCGCAGCGATCGGCGCGTCGTCGCGGACAGCAGCGCGCGCCATGCGGTGGCGCGCCGTCCGCTCGTCCTCCGGACCTGGACGTCGAACCGCGCACCGCTGCCGCTGGTGCTCCAGCTCACCGGGATCCGCGGCAGCGGTCCGGCGCTCGAGGCGATCGCCGGCGCTCTCACGCGCGCCCGGGGCGCTGCGGCCCCGCACGCGCGCGTGAAGACGTCAGACCCGAACGAGGTCTCGCCCGGCAGTTGCGCGTAGCCCAGGTGCGCGAGCCCGAACAGATCCTCGACGCTGCGCAGCATCGTGTAGTGGTTGTAGGGCTGCTGCGACACGGTCCCAGGGGCGATGCAGGGCGAGAGCAGCACCGCGCCGATGTCGCCGCCGCCGGGGCCGGTGTCGCCCGGCTCGGGGCTACCCGGCCCCGGGATCTCGCCGCAGCACGAGCTCGTGTCGCTGGTATCCGACTCGTCGAAGGTGATGATCAGGAGGCCGTTCTGCTGCTTGAACGCCGGCGAGCTCGTGATCTGCGGAACCCACTGGCGCAGGAACTGGTCGGCCTGGGCGAGGCCTCCGGTCCGGCCGTCGGCACACGGCGAGTCGTGACCGTCGTCGCACAGGTCCGGGGTGATGAACACGTAGTTGGGGGTGTCGGCCGCGGAGGAGAGATCCTTCGGCAGCAGGCTGAGGTTGACCACGTGCGTGTCGCACAGCGTCGTGTCGTCGATGATCGAGTGGAAGTAGACGAACGGGTTGTGGCGGGTGGCGTACGAATCGGCGGCGGTCGCCTTCTGCGTGCCGTCGGTCATGTTCACGCCGGGATGGCCGCACTCCGCGGCCTCGCGGCTGGGTGTGTTGCCCATGCTCTCGTTGTAGTCGCGCCAGGTGAGGCCGGCGCCCAGCAGCTGATTGCCGATGTTCTGCACGCTCGCGGGGTAGATGCATCCCTCGCCCGCCGCCTGGCCGTAGCTGCCGATCGTCCCCGGCTCCAGGTTGTCGAAGTTCTGGCAGTCGGCCTGGTTCTCGCCGTTGGGCGCCTGGCCGCTGATCATCGAGATGTAGTTGTCGTTGCTCTGATGGCCGGTGGCGTAGTACTGGGGCAGGTAGGCCCCCTGAGGGCGGAGCGTCTGCGAGAGGTAAGGCGCCGGCGACCCCGGCCCGAACGTCGTCGACGCCGATTCGTTCTCGAGCACGATCACGAATACGTGGCCGATCGGAGGCAGCGCCGCCTGGGCGCTCGCCGGCGCCGCGCACAGCGCGATCGCGAAGCCGAGAGCGACGAGCCCTGTCCGCAGCCGGCGGCTCACAGCGCCACGCCCGGGCCGCACGCCGCCCGTGCGCTGCGCCGATCGGCGTTCGCGGTCCGCGTCCGCTGCGCGACCAGTCGCCGCGCCCGCGCGCGCGCCGCGTGGCCGCGCGTCCGCCGAAGCCGGCGCTCCGCCCTGAGCAGCGCCGAGTGTGCGGCGTCGTAGCGAGCGGCTCGGCTCGTGCACGCGCGTGAGACGGTGAGAAGCGGCGGGTTAGCGGTGTCGTTGGCGAACATCCGGTTGTCCCCCTCCTCCTCGAGGTAGGCGCACACGACGTAATCGCCGTAGGCGCTCGGCCTGCCCGCGCCGTGGGCGACGGCGTGGTAAGCGTGGCCCGTCGACGGCTGGGGGTTCAGCCGCTGGTCGATCAGCACGTCGCCGGGCGTGGTGGCGAAGCTTCCGCCGCACTCGCTCGCGAGCTTGGCGCGGATCCGCAGCGGCGCGGTGGCGTTGTCGAGCACGCTCGGGTCGGCGTTGACTGTGACCGTGATCGGGAGCGGGGCATGCAGGCGAGCGACCGGGGCGATCGCGATCGTCATCTGCACGGGTGTGAAGCTGTCCGCCGACGCCGACGCCGACGCCGACGCGGACGCGCCGCCCAACGCGGCGAGCAGCGCCACCACCAGCCCGGCGCGCCTATGCACGCATGCCCAGCTTCGACGGGTGGCGGTACATCGTCGCCGGCGTGGCCTTGCGGTAGCGGAAGTGCAGACGCTCGAGGTAGCCGGTCGTGAGGAGCCTGTCGAGGTCGTGCGGCTTCGGGCGCTCCGGCGTGCTGTCCTTGGCCGGTAGCGACGGAAGCGAGGGGATGGTGCCGGGGGGCGAGCCGAGCAGCGAGCCGTCATCGAGCCCGGCGTTGCCCCCAGAGTCGACGGGGAGGCTGCCGCTGCACTCCATCGAGATCACGTGGGCGGGGTGGGGCAGCGCCGGCGGCTCGAGCTTAGGCTTCGACTCGAAGTCGAACGCGGCGGCGATGTTGTTCGCGTACAGGTCCCGCGGGGTCAGCGGCGGGATCCCGTAGCGGTAGCGGATCATCTTCAGGATCGACTCGAACCCGTAGATCGAGTGATCGACGTACCCGCGGCGCGCGTACGGCGAGACGACGACGGCGGGGATGCGGAAGCCCATCTGGCCGAAGTCGCTGTTGAGGTTCGTGCTGGTCCGCAGATCCGGAACTCGCGGCGGCACCACGTGGTCGAAGAAGCCGCCCCACTCGTCGTAGACGATGAACAGGGCGCCGCGCTTCCACTGCGGCGACTCCATGAACGCGTGCACGACGTCGGCGATGAACGCCTGACCGACGCGCACGTCGCCGTGCGGATGCTCATCTCCGGAGGTGCCCTGGTCCTCTCCGTTGAAGGCGGGATCTACGAACGACAGCGCGGGCAGCGTCCCGTTCGCCGCCTGCTCGTAGTAGGTCTGGACCTGGCTCGAGCGTGCCAGCCCCGGCTGCCCCCACAGGGCCGACACCGGGATGTCGGTGTAGAAGTAGCGGTTGGAGACGCCCGCGTTCGACAGCGCCGCGAAGATCGTCGTGTCGGGGAAGCCCATCTGTCCGCCCGAGCCCGGCGGGGATCGAGTTGTCGATCATCCCGTAGGACTGCGCCGCGTGCATGTACTCGCGGTTGGGATAGGTCGAGGACAGCAGCGAGCAGAAGAACCGGTCGAAGGCGGTGAACGCTGTCGCCACGTGCGGCGTGAACGGGAGGTCGGCCTCTTCGTAGTAGCCGATCGAGAAGACGTCGCTCTGCGCGCGCAGGAATCCGTCCATACGCCCGCCGTCGAGCTCGGTCCGGCCGCCCTGCCAGGAGTGGTCGGGGTCGAGGAAGCCGCAGCCCTGGTAGTTGTCGGCCAGCCGGTGGGTGGCGTAGCGTCCGGCCCTGGCCGTCGGTGAAGCGCAGGCCGGCCTGGCGCCCGTCCGCGCCGGGCAGCCAGCCCAGGTAGTGGTCGAAGGAGCGGTTCTCCATCATCAGCACGACGAACGTGTCGATCGGGAGGTTGCGCGGCGAGGGGATCGCCGCCGCCCGCTGCCGCCGCGCCGCCTCCGCCACCACCGTGTCGGGATCGAGCATCAGCCCCATGCCGGCGGCCAGGCCGGCGGCGACCGCGGTGCGCTGGAGGAAGTCCCGGCGGGTATGAAACGCCTCCGGGGCAAGCGCCTCGAGGCGCTCGGCTTCCTCGGGGTCGCGCAGGTCACCCATAGTCCCGCCCATCGGAAGCCAACCTTATACCGGCGGGCACGGCCGATGTGCACCAAAACGTGAACGCCCCGGCGCCGGACCGGCTCACGCGCGCGCGCTTTCGCGTATAAGTCCGCCGGATATTCAAACCGCGGGAGGAGGATCAGTAATGCGCGCTCGTCTGCTCGTCGCGACAGGCATCTCGATGTTGGCGCGTTGCCCTGTTTGCGAGCCCGGCCCTGGCGGCCGCTCCGGCGACCACGCCGCTGCCCGTGATCTACAACGGCATCTACGGCTACTCGCACGTGAGCTCGACCGCGAGCCCACCCGGCGCCAACCTGCCGTGCAAGCCCTCCTCCGCGCATCCGTACCCCGTGATCCTCGTCCACGGCACGTTCGAGGACATGTCGGACAGCTGGCAGGCCCTCTCGCCGCTGCTCTACGACAACGGCTACTGCGTGTTCGCCCTCAACTACGGCTCCTACAACGGGAGCGGCGCCTTCGGCGTGTACGGGACCGGCTACATCGAGCACTCGGCGGTGAACGAGCTCGGCCGCCGTTCGTGCAGACGGTGCTGGCGAGACCGGCGCCAGCAAGGTCGACATCGTCGGCCACTCGCAGGGCGGGATGATGCCGCGCTACTACATCAAGCACGGCGGGGCCAAGTACGTGAACGCGCTGGTGGGCCTGGCGCCGTCCAACCACGGGACGACGCTGACGGCCTGTTCACGCTCGCGAGCTACTTCCCCGGCGCCAGCAGCCTCGTCCTGGCGGACTGCCCCGCCTGCCAGGAGCAGGAGGCCGGCTCGCCGTTCATCACCAGCCTGAACACGCCGGTCGAGACCTACCCGGGCATCAAGTACACGGTGATCGAGTCGCGCAACGACGAGGTCGTGACGCCGTACACGAGCGCGTTCCTGATCCCGGCGCCCAATACGGAGGTGACCAACATCACGCTCCAAAATCAATGTGCGCTTGACCAGGGCGAGCATCTCTCGATGCCCTACGACCACATCGCCGATACCGACGTGCTGAACGCGCTGGATCCGAGCGCGAACTATCCGACGGTGTGCACGCCGGTGGCGCCGGTCTCCGGCGGATAAGCCCGCACCAGATCCGCGCGCCTCACCGGCACTATCCTCGCCCGCGATGAGCGGCGACGAGCGGCAGCTGGACGAGGTGATCGATGAGCTGGCGCGGGAGCCCGATGCGGATGGCGAGCGGATCGCGCGCCTGCGCCGCGCCGCGGAGCGCCTGGACAGCCAGCCGACCCTGCTCGCGGCGGCTCGGCGGCTGCGGCGCAGGCTGCCGGGGGATGAGAAGTTCGGGGACCCGCTCTCCACGGCGGGCCGGACTCCGGTGCAGGTGCTCGCCCGCGGGGTGTCCTCGCTCCGGCCCGACCGCGAGAGCCTCTCCAAGGAGGTCGGCCTGGCCGGGCTCCAGCTGTGGCAGTCGCTCTCGGAGGCGACCGGGCGGGGGCGCGGCGACCTCGAGATGGCGCTCGTGTTCACCGACCTCGTCGGATTCTCGTCGTGGGCGCTCGAGGCCGGTGATGCCGCGGCGCTCGAGCTGCTGCGCGAGGTGGGGACGGCGGTCGAGCGGGCGGTGGTCGCCCACGAGGGCAGGATCGTCAAGCGCCTCGGCGATGGTGTGATGGCGACCTTCCTGCGCGCGGAGCAGGCGGTCGACGCCGCGCTCGACGCCCAGGAGGGGGTGCAGCAGATCGAGCTCGACGGCTACCGGCCGCGGATGCGCGCGGGCGTTCACTGGGGTCGTCCGCGGAAGCTCGGCGGGGACTACCTCGGCGTCGACGTGAACGTCGCGGCGCGCGTGGCGGACGCCGCCAAGCCCGATCAAGTCCTGGCCTCGAAGGCGATCCTCGACCGCATCGATGCCGGCAGCGTCCGCTCCGGCCGGATCAGGCGGCTGAAGGCGCACGGCGCACCGCGCGATCTGCAGGTGGCCGAGGTGTCTCGCTCCGAGTGACGCCCGGTCGTGGGGGCGTGCCGCCCCGGCCCCGTCGCCAACGGGCCGCCACCCATCGCGGCGGCTGGGCGAATTCCTGCCGTGTGCAGGTTTTCTTGCAAGCAGCGCTGACGCATCCTCCGGGAGCGACCCGCGTGTTACCGTCTCGCGCCGCTCGGCGCCCTCTTCCCCCGGGCGCAGCCGAAGCGGCCTTCTCAGCCAGGGGCTGGGCCGCGCCAACACCTATGCCCGCGTCGCCGAGGAGATATCCGCACGCCATCTGCGCCGCCCTCGTGGCGGGTGCCGTCGCGCTGTCGCTCATCCCGCACTCTCGTGCGCGCGCGGCCACCGTCGGTCAGCTTCAGCAGCAGATCAGCGCCGGCCAGGGTCAGGTCCAGAGCCTCGCCGGCGCGGTCGGCGCGGCGTCGGGCCGGCTGAGCCGGCTGAACTCGAGCATCGCGAGCCTCGAGGACCAGATCGCGGCCATCCAGCACACGCTCGACGTCCGGCTTCAGCAGCTGGCGAGCACGCGACAGCAGCTTCAGGCCGCTCGTGTGCGGCTGAAGCGGCTCGAGGCGTTCGAGACGCGGGCCGAGCGGACGCTGTCGGCCCAGTTGATCAACAGCTACGAGGGCGACAGTCCCGACCTCGTGACCGTCGTGCTCGAGTCGAACGGTTTCCAGGACCTGCTCGAGCGCGTCGATTTCGCCGAGCGGATACAGAAGCAGGACGTTCACATCATCGTCGAGGTCCGCTCCGCCCGGCGGGCCGTCGCCGGCCAGGCCGTCCGACTCGGCGCGCTCGAGGTGCGCGAGCAGAACCTGACCAACCAGGTCCGCGCGCAGCGGGGTGAGCTGACCGCAGCCAAGATCGGGCTCGTCCGGCAGCAGATCGCTGTGGCGCGACAGCGGGACTCGACGAGCAGCCAGCTCGCCGACGCCCGCGGGCACGTCGCCGATCTGCAGAACCAGCTGTCGCAGCTCCAGGCGGCGCAGGCGGCCGCCGCCGCCGCGCGCTTCGGCTCCCGCTCCCGCGAGCGCCGGGGCGTCTTCGGGAGGGGGGTCGGGATCGTCCGGCGGTGGCGGGAGCAGCGCGCCACCGTCGACGGGCGCCAGCGGCTTCGTGTTCCCGCTGCCCAAGAGCGCCGCCGCGCCGCCCAGCGAATGGTCCCCCGATCAGGGCGTCGACATCTCCGCGCCCGGCAACACGCCCGAGTACGCCGTCTGCTCGGGCACCATCGTCCTCCACGGGATCGGCGGCTTCGGCCCGTGGGCGCCGGTCCTGCACTGCGACGGCTCCCTCGACGGCTACGACTACGTCTACTACGGTCACGCCGGACCGGAGAACCAGCTCCCGGTCGGCACCCACGTCTCCGCCGGCCAGGTCATGAGCTCGATCGGCCCCGGGATCGTCGGGATCTCCACCGGTCCCCACCTGGAGATCGGCTTCGCCGACTCGAGCGGATCGCCGATCGGCTCCCAAACGGCGGGCACGATGCTGTCGCTGTTGCAATCCGCCTACTGATCG